>JBCCGL010000011.1:0-187081 GCA_039029275.1 Pseudomonadota bacterium
CCTTGTGGTGGCGTTTTTTGGTTTTAGTGGTGTGTCCGCGTTGGGTGAGAAGCTCCACAGGTTTGATCCGAGGAGCGCACAGCGCGACGACAAACGCGCAGCATTCTCAAGCGATTCATCACGAATTCATGAATATTAGTATTGGCTAAAGATTAGTAAGATTGTGGGTATTAAGAAGTTTGACCAGCATTTCTCCACTGACTTCGCGGTGTTCATGGTGTCGAGCTCTTGCGGCGTCCGCATCTTTTGCCAGAATCGCCTGCAACACAGCTCGATGATCGTCGACAGAGGCCACAGGCTTTGGCCGTAGCCGAAGTGTCATCATGCGAACTCGATGCGATTGGTCAATAAAATTGTCCACCAATGCAATTAAACGAGCGTTGTTGCTGAACTTAACGAGAAGACGATGAAATCGCTCATCGGCCGCAGCCCAGGCATTTAGATCATCTCTTTGTAATGCAGACTCCATTTCGTCCACCGCATTCGAAAGTTCGCGTGTTTCTTCTAGCGTTAGCCCGCGTTTAGCGGCCAGCTCAGCCGCAGTGGATTCTAAACTTGTGAGTACTTCATAAATTTCTCGCATGTCGTCGACAGATACCGGTTTGACCCGCATACCGTGACGTGCGCGAACCTCTACAAGACCCTCATTGGACAGCTTAATTAGAGCTTCGCGGATCGGCGTTCGGCTCATGTTGAGGAGTTCTGCAACCTCCTGCTCCATGTATTGATTACCACTTGGCAGCTGATTCTCCAAGATTAATTTTTTCAGTTCTCGATAAGCAATATCCGAAAGCGGTACTTTATCGTTTGGTTTTGCCCGCGCTGCACACATAGTGGTCTTTCAGCTAACTACGATTTTGGGATTCACCGGAGGATATCAGACACTTACCTGAATAGCGTGTTTATCTCGATTCGATCGGTAAACGGCATCCTCAATAACGATGTTTTTGAGATATTCTGCGGCCGTATTCATCACAGGAGAATCGAAAACAAGGTGATCGACAATATGCTTGTTCGTTAAGTACACACAATCTCCTCCAAAATCGCGATCACTCCACTCATACTCGATAATCTCTATCTGGTTGCTTCCATGTTTTCGTAATTTCAAGGATCCGTCACCGTCAAGGGTCAAGGTCCCTCGCTCGCCCTCTATCCGCATTTCACCCATGGTGAGCCGTCGATTATCAGCTTTGTGATCTGAGCATCTGTTGCCATCAAATAGTCCGCGACTGCCATTTGCGAAGGTAAACAAAATAAAACCTGCGTCCTCACCTGCGATCACCGGGTTTACGCGCGTCAGCTGAGCGTAAACCGACGACACTTCGCCAAACAGGTAACGAAAAACATCAATCAGATGGATGGCCGTTTCATGCACAAGAAATTTTGGCATTTTCTGAAAATACGGTTGTCTATCCATGTAAGCGTTTTCGCCTTGTCCGTCACCTGGTCTTAAGTTAAACGTTATTTGATAAAGTTGTCCAAGCTCACCACTGTCCAACAACGCTTTGATTTTTGTATACCAGGGTTGAAACCTAAAATCCTCGTGGACGAACACTTCAGCTTGTTTGTTCGCAATGTATTCGTTTAATTCGATAGCTTGTTCCAGCGACGGCGTGAACGGTTTTTGGCAAATAACGTTTATGCCACGATCAACAGCGGCGCTGACGTATTGAACATGGGTCTCTGGGGGTGTGATGATGTCGATGAGATCGATAGTTTCCTTTTCGATCATCTCCTCAAAATTGTCGTAGGTAGTCGGTATATCGCATTGACGTGCAAATTGCTCAGCATTCGCTCGCGAACGATTACAAATCGCAACGAGGTCAACGAGATCATCTGAGGCCAGTCGCTGCCAGCCGTTGTAGTGAAATTGGCTGAAAAAACCGGCACCCACTGTGGCTACACGTAGCTTTTTTCTTTTCATGCCGTGGAAAACTCCGCTGTTCGCTCTCGCGTAAGGCTTTCGATCGCGGCATCTACTGCGTCGAAAATCTGATCGGTTCCGGCATCACCACCTAATTCTCCAGGAACAACAGAACCGCCTTCGAAGGCTCGATCTACAGCGGCTTGGATCAAACTTGCAGCAACCCCGCAGCTCTCTACACCGTGTTGTGTACCGAGCCATTCCAGCATCATCGCGGAGGACAAGATCATTGCAGTTGGGTTTGCCTTGCCAAGACCTACGATGTCGGGGGCGCTTCCGTGACAAGGTTGGAAGACCGCGTGGGCGTCTCCTATATCTGCCGAAGGTGCCATACCCATGCCACCCATGAGAGCGGCACCTAAATCGGACAGAATGTCACCGAACATGTTCTCGGTCACCATCACATCGTACGTCCACGGCTGTCTGACCATGTTAAGTGCCATCGCGTCAACGTAGCTGTGATCAGCGACGATGTCCGGATAGTCTTTGGCACGTTCGTCGAAAATTTTTCGCATGAAAGCAAACGATGAAAAAACGTTTGCTTTATCAACGCACGTCACTCTTCCCTTCTTTCCTTTCGCTTTGCGCGTACGCGCGAGTGCGAATGCAAAGTCGAATAATCGTTCTGATGTCTCACGCGTGATAACTAACGTATCTTTTGCCACTCTGTCCTGATCAACAACACCCTTGCCGTGCGAGGCAAACAGGCCTTCTGTTGATTCTCGAATGAGGACGAAATCGGTGTCAGAGGCGCGAGCGTCAGCTAATGGGAGTTGCAAGCCTGGGGTTAACCTGACGGGCCGCACCCCCGCATACAAATTTAGTTGAAACCGAAGGTCGAGCTGGGGAGAAATCTCAGTCCCATCGGGGTAGCGTACATCGGGTAACCCCATTGCACTCAGCAAAATTGCGTCAGCGTCTTGAGCACGTTTCTTTGATGAATCTGGAAAAGCACTTCCGTATTCTTTGTAATGTCCCGCCCCTGCGGGCAGAACATCAAAATTCAAAGCGAAGCCCCCGACGTGAGATTGAACTTTGCTGAGAAGCGTCAGAACGGGCGGCGTAATTTCAGGTCCTATCCCATCACCGGGAAAGACCGCAATCGTGAATGTTGCGTTTGTCGTCATGGTTCTGTTCTCTATTATTGTTCTTTAATATTGTGATTCTTGGGTCCGTTGAAATTCCAGTGCGACGGCGGATGGCCTTTTACCGGAGAAGAGAACCTGTAGATCGAATTCCCCAAAAGACATCCCATATACGCAACGTTTAGGGACGGCCCTCCAAACGCAAGGCTGGAAATATTGCGAAGATGTTTGCTCTTTACACCATCCAAATGCGGTCTGCCCATTCCGCCTTCCGTATAGGCCTGCTCAACCCATTCAAGGTGTTCCTTGTCGCAATCTTCAACAATAATTTCCTGCTTACCATCAGAGGACACGCGGATCACACGATTACTTACGATACTGGTTATCCATGCTGCTCCGTCCTCGTCGAAAACTAATCCATCGGGGAAAGTGCCTTCACCAAATTCAATGATAGTGTTCCGGTTTGACAATCGCCCGTCGTCCGCAATATCAAATGCGGTCAACTTTCTCGCGAATGTCTCGTTCACAAACAACCGTGAACCGTCGGGATGTACCACGCATTCGTTGGTGTATCCCAACCGATCCGCAACAATTCGTGCACCTGCGTCATCGATCAGGATGATAAATCCATCTGCGTTTTCGCTATTGTAACCACGCGCCCGTGGTAGCAGTCGGGTGCTCACGGTGACCCACACCCGCCCATGAATATCAAGATGGGCGAAGTTTGTCGGGGGTAGAGGCGCACCATCTACTTCCAGTAAAAACGGCGATAGCTCCCCGCGCTCATCAAGCTTGTAAACTCCACCAGTCTCGTCGCCAAGATGACACAGCAACAGGCTCCCGTCGGCCATTAGCGTGATGCCATTTGGCTTCACTTTAAATGTCGATTCATTAGCCAGCAATGACCACTGTTGACCATCAGGTTCGATCACAGTAACCCCGCCCCGCCAGTCAGACGTGTATACCCTGCCGTTCGCAGCAGCGAGCACGCACTCCGGTCTCTGTAACGATGAACCAACTGGTTTTATGTCATCTATGTCAATCATTTACATCAAAACTCTAATAAAACAAGCAACTCAAACGGATCTCGGTTATTCGATAATTTCACAGCGAAATAGACGCTTATCAGCGTGTTTAACCATAACCGACCGAATAACGTATTGCAAAACGTATTTATTAATGTATACAATAAATTCCACGCCCTTATACCTCGATACACCGGATTAATCGAGGCAGAGCGGGCAACGCGATCAAGTTTTAAGCGATGGCAGTCCGACGTTTCGGCAGGCCATAAAAACGTTCATCACAATACGACTGGTACGGAGGATTTGATATGAAAAACGTTTTAACAACGATAGCCGGGTGTGTGCTTTTGGCCTCTACCGCATCCGCTGCTGAATACCCTGCTCGGGATATTACCGACGCGGTTGTCTGGGGTGCGGGCGGTGGCACTGATGTCGTGAATCGAACGATCATGGCAGAGATGTCGAAGGTTCTCGGAGTAAACATCAATGTCATCAACAAAACAGGTGGTGTCGCCGGTTCGATCGGGATGAACTATGCCAATGCTCAACCAGCTGATGGTTACACGTTGGTGGGTTTGTCAGAGTCCAACGTCACGTCCGCCGTACAAGGTGGATTTACCGATAAATTCACTGATGTTTGGCATCCGTTTATTGTGGGTGGCTCTCCAGACGTTATTTCTGTAATTCCGGATACGGGGATATCCACTTTGAAAGAATTAGTGGAGAAAGCAAAAGCATCGCCGAACACAATCAAAGCATGTGCGAGCGGGGCAGGCTCCATTCACCACCTCAATCTGTTGGCGGTAGAAGATGGTACAGGCGCAAAGTTTCAGTTCGTCCCGTACAAAGGTTCCGCACCGTGTCAAAACGCAGCACTTAGCGGTGAAATGCAAGTGGTGGTGACATCCGTCGCTGAACAACAGCAGCTAATCAAAGGAAAGAAGTTTGTTCCTCTTGCTATGTTGGTTGAGAATGAATTCACCATCGAGGGATTTGGCACAATTCCATCGGGCTTTAACGATTATCCGGACCTTACCAATTTCCTCCCCATTATGCAGGCCATTGGTTTCGCGATTAGAAACGATGCCCCCGAGAAGACAAAAACAGTGCTAGGCGACGCTTTTGAAAAAGCGATGGCCAGCGATGAAATAGCTACATTCGCAAAATCACAGTACTACGTTCTCTCAGGGAAGCATGGCAAGCAAGCGCAGGATGAATTCAATTCGTTGGAGTCACAGTTCACGTGGAAGCTTCATGAACTGGGTGCGTCTAAATTCAGCCCGGAAAAGTTCGGAATACCGAAACCCTAACGGTTTACCTGCAAACCACAAATAGTAGGAAATCGTTCCTCACTGATGGTTGGCGGTCATCACGACGCCAACCCTGTTTTTCCTAGAACTATTTTGCAACATCCCTTAACACTAGCTAACTAAGAAACGCAATGAACGAAACATCACTGAGAAAATCCGATTTCAAAACGGGCATTTTTCTCGTGCTGTTCTGCATCTGGTTTCTCCTGATCACATTCGTATTCATGCCTTTTCGAGAGACTTATGGCGGCGTGAACAACGTTTGGTACGTATCACCGTGGATTTTTCCGGCGGTGGTGTTGTCACTGCTTTTGATACTCGCCATTTTTTTAACGATCAACGCTGTCAAATGCGGAGGCGCTCAAGACATATTTATAGGCGGTCTTGAAAAAGGACGTTTTCCACAAATTTCAAATCTCGGCATTTGGCTGCTCGGGTTGATTTGTGCACTCAGTTGCTCCGGCTGCGTTTACCTTGTCGTCAAAATCAACGAAAAAATCCTTCAGCTTGCTGAGGAGGCGAAATGGCTGGCTGACCCTTCAACCGCAGAACAATTGAGCTGGTCCGATCCACTCGCGTTTATTCCCGTCACGCTAGTTGGGGCAATGGCAATGGTAACCGGCAGCCTGACTACGGTTACAGCAATCAACAAACCCAGTCGAGCTCACTTACAGAGTCGTGAGTTTGAAAAACCTAATCGAGAGTTAAAAACCCGCTTTACGATAATCGTTATTCTATTTTGTGGTTTAGTTTACATACTGATGCCGAACATCGATTTTTTCGTTGCCACGCTCTCGTTTTTAACCGCATTCACACTGAGCTTTCATGTTGGTAGTCAACGAATCGCAAGAGTTGCACTCGGTTGTTACATCTGCATGTGTTTGATAGCTTTTGTGATTGCTATTGCCATCGAATATGCCGCAGAACAGAAAGCGATGCGATACGCGCTCGACTCAGCAATTTTGCTTGGGGTCCTGAGTTGTTCTATCTGGGTCCACGTCACTTGCTTTTCTGACCCTGTAGCGCGGATGAAATCCAGAGAGTGCCTATTGGTTTCCTGGCTAACTCCTCTAATCCTCGTGCCCGTGTTTCGATTTGGCCTGTTGGTACCACTACCTAACGAAGGCGCGGTAATTGAGCTCATGCATGTGATTAGGCTCGCCATCACTCTTGGGTAGTGGTTCGTATCAGGAACTGATAGACGATGGAGTCACTTGAAGCACTTGTAGGGCTCGGAGTATTTGCAACTGATCAATTAGCTGCGTTTGGTAACCAGATCGCGCAGCTCATTACTCCAGTCAACGTTGCGGTTCTCTTTGGTTGTACGATTCTCGGAATTGTCTTCGGTGCGATGCCGGGGTTGACTGCCACCCTAGGTGTTGCGCTGCTCACAACACTGACTTATGGCATCGATCACAACACCGCATTTATCGCGCTTTTGTCTATTTACGTGGGCGCAGTTTACGGTGGGTCCTACTCGGCAATTTTACTCAATATACCAGGAACTTCTGCGGCTGCAGCCACAGCCGTGGATGGTTATCCGCTAGCGCTTCGTGGTGAAGGGGCACGCGCCCTTGGTATGACAACCACTGCATCGCTAGTCGGAACTGTGTTCGGCCTTCTTTGTCTGGTCATAATCGCCCCAGTCATCATCGATCTCGCACTTCAATTCACTTCTTTTGAAAAGTTTTGGCTTGCCATGTTCGGCATTGTTATCAGTGGAACATTAACCAGTAAAGACCTTGTCTATAAAGGCTGGATTGCCGGACTTATAGGTTTGTGGCTATCAACGATCGGTCAAGAACAGCTGCAAACATTCCCGCGTTACACGCAGGATTTCCCAGAATTGCAGGCTGGTATCGCGGTGGTGCCGGTACTCATAGGCGCGTTTGGAATTCCTCAGATAATCAAGGTTTTGGGGCATGACGTAGGCAAACATGTCACGACCAACTTAAAAAGAATCTTGCCCGAACTGAAAACGATCGCTAAAAATATGCACCACATTCTTCGGTCCTCTAGCATCGGAGTGTTCATCGGATCGATCCCGGGAATCGGAGAGGACATCGCCGGTTGGGTCTCGTACGGCGTCGCAAAAAACACGTCGAGTCATCCCGAAACGTTTGGTAAAGGTGAAGTGTCTGCGGTGGTTTCGACGGAATGCGCGAATAATGCGTGTATTGGTGGCGCCTTGATTCCTCTGCTTACGCTTGGAATACCCGGAAGTCCTCCTGCTGCAATGCTGCTTGGTGCGTTGATGCTCCACAATGTAACGCCAGGACCAATGATTGAGTTTGAGCAACCAGGATTTATTCTCGGGTTCACTGCCATTTTATTATTGGCAGCACTTGCAATGTGGATATGCGGCATGGCTTTAGCTCGGCAAGTAGTCAAAGTGCTACACATTCCCCCCACCCTATTTTTGCCCGTCATTGGTGTGTTGTGTGTAATCGGATCCTATTCATTGGGATTGCAGATGGTGAACGTTTATCTCATGGTTGCTGTAGGAATAACAGCGTATTTTTTAACGGAAATGGAGTATCCCATCGCGCCGTTAGTGATCGGCGTCATTTTAGGGCCAATGGCGGACGAAAACCTTCGCAGAGGATTGATGGTAGCCAATGGCGATTTATCCGAATTCTTTGTGCGGCCCTGGTGCATCGGCTTGTTAACGATTATCTCGTTTGCAATTTTGACTCAGATACCGATTGCTAAACGTTTACAAAAGAAAATGTGGGTCACATTGATAGGAAAAGCCAATAGTCAACGCGCATCGCGCTCTAGCGATGAGTAAAAAATGTCACTGATTCTCGGTTGTATCGCTGACGATTTTACCGGGGCCACGGATCTAGCCAGCACCTTGGTTAAAGAAGGTGTGCGCACAGTCGTCGTGATCGGGGTTCCCAACTGCAACACTGATGTAAGTGATGCACAGGCGGTTGTCATAGCGTTGAAATCACGCACGGCCGAAACAGCTGACGCAATTCGTTGGTCGCTCGACTCGTTAACATGGTTAAAGAATCGAAACTGTAAGCAATATTTTTTTAAGTACTGCTCGACGTTTGACTCAACCGAGAAAGGCAATATTGGTCCCGTAGCGGATGCATTGGTTGAAGCCTTGGATACTGACATATGCACGGTTTGCCCAGCATTTCCTGACAACGAGCGCACAGTGTACAAAGGCATGTTGTTTGTTGGTGATTTGCTCTTGTCTGAATCCAGTATGAAAGATCATCCCCTAACGCCAATGAAGGATTCGAATCTGGCACGCCTGTTAGGGCAGCAATCTGATGGAAAATCAGGGCTCGTTGACCTCAAGCACGTTCGACAAGGCGCCGAAGCAATCCGCCAACAGCTCGACTGTTTGCAAAATCGAGGTGTGCGGTACGCTATCGTCGATGCAGTTACCAACGATGACCTTCAAGAAATCGGCAAGTCCCTGAGTGATCATCAACTTGTTACCGGAGGGTCCGCTGTCGCAGCTGGACTGCCAGCGAATTACCATCAGGCGGGATTGATCGATCCAATCCACGTTTCAGAACTGTCGTCCTACCCGGGTCGAAAAGCCGTGTTGTCAGGCAGTTGCTCTTCCACTTCTCTGACGCAACTCACGAATGTCATCGGGCGATGGCCCTCCTATTATATTGATCCATTTCGTTTGGAAGGAGAACACAGCATTGTAGACGACATATCAACTTGGGTATCGAATCAAAATCCAACTCAGCCAGTCGTGATTTATTCTTCAACTAACCCTGAAACATTGAGAAAAGTTCACGCGAAACTGGATGGTAAGTTAGCAGCAGAAAGTATTGAAATCACGTTCGGGAGGATCGCGCGACGACTATCTGAATCCGGCTTTGACCAGTTTATTGTCGCTGGAGGCGAGACATCGGGAAGCGTTGTGCGCGGATTAAAAATTAATGAGCTAAAAGTTGGCAAAGAAATCGATCCGGGCGTACCGTGGTGTCAAACTGTTAGAGGGAAGAATCTAGCGATCACCCTAAAGTCGGGTAACTTTGGGGTTGAGGAGTTTTTTGAAAAAGCGTTTAGGTTACTAAATTGAGTGAATCCAAGGTACGCGAAAAAATCGCGATGCTAGCTAAATCAATGTTTGATCGAGGGCTTACGTTCGGGTCATCGGGTAACATAAGCGTGAGGGTCGATGACGGTTGGTTGATGACCCCAACCAACACCTCTCTTGGAGATCTAGATCCGGGATCGATTTCTAAGGTCGACGATGAAGGTAACTGGGTGTCAGGAGACGAACCCACAAAAGAAAGCTTTCTTCACGTGACCATGTACGACAAACGCCCCAATACCGGAGCGGTTGTCCACTTGCATTCCACACATTCAGTGGCCGTGAGCTGTCTCGCTGATGTTGATTGCTGTAATGCAATTCCGCCAATTACCGCGTACTACGTTATGAAAATTGGGCAGCTACCGTTAATCCCGTACTTCCCACCGGGCGATCTTTCTCTCGCAAAAGCGGTAGGTGAAATGGCGTCAAAGCATCATGCGTTATTGTTAGCGAATCATGGGCCCATTGTTGCCGGACACAGCCTTGAAGATGCGGTCTATGCGACCGAGGAACTGGAAGAAACAGCCAAGCTATTTTTGATGCTTAGGGAATGTGAAACTAATTTTCTTGTATCCAGCCAAGTCGCTGCATTGATGGGTAGAAAGTGAGTTTTTTGAAGGTTGTTTTCAATACGGATAATCCTTGCAAGTTGTTGAATGGGGCGATCTCCTACACTCAGGAGAAGCGCAGATGTTTATAGAGCTATGGCAAATCTTTTACTACATGATACGAACACGCAGCGCGTTAAGCCACTGGTCACTTGCACACAAAGCAATCAACCCTAAAGTACAATTTCCAGAATATGTGCAGAAAATGCCCGCTCAATTTGAATGGAAATGCTAAAGCGCCTCAACTAACAACTTGAATCCGTTTCTAGTAAAAGGTAAATCGGATCCCAAAGTTTCGTGCCGTACTTTTGGCGGGCTCAGTTATGCATCATTGTGCATAGTAGTTCTTTTGCAACGGGCGTCACCGAATTTAACTAAAAAAATGAGCTATGTTTTACGACTCGAACTTCGAACCAGGTTGCCTGAGGCTCGATCCGAAGACCGCACAGCGCGACTACAAACGCGCAGCAAGCCCACGCGCGCGCGGCCCCTTAGAGGCGTGAGCAACGCAGTTGCGAATACTCCTTCCAGGTGCGCCGAGAATTCGTTAGGAATTGTTAGATAACCCTGATACGAGTATGGATCAATCGAGTCTGACCCAATCGATTCAAAAACGTTGCAAGGCGTTGAGCCGGAATCAAGGAACCATCGAATATGTGATGAACTTGGCTAGCAGGGCCTTCCATCAGGGCAGATAGGGCACGACCGATAAATTGTTACTTCCTAAGTCGACGGACCTTTGAATGTTTCGAGCACTAACGACATTTATACTCGAGTTGCCTGCACACGCGACTCGGTCTATTTGGATGCGTGGACGGGACGCGTCATCGAGACGGATATCGCGTCCATCGTCAAACACACTCCATTTATGCATCTCGAGGTACTTGTCAGAATTTTCTACGGCAGTGTAGATACCCATATTGTTGGTCCGGCACATCGACATAACACCCACCCGACCCGGTAACAGGTAGTCCCCTCTCCGTTCGATGGAGTCGCCACCCGTTCCGACTTTGTAAGAGATCATCTTTAGCTGCCCGCTGCTCTCGCGAACTGCTGCCACAATTATGGAGCTAGACGCCCGTTCAACTCCAACTTGGGAGATGCGCCCCGCCCCAACACCGGCACCAAACGATACGTTACCAGCGCGGTCGATCTTCCACACTCGCGTCCAGAGGTTGTTTTCGACATCGGTCACTGCTGTCACAATCAGCGATGGGGCGGAAAGGGACAGGGAGGCATTAAGAACTGTCAGCGAAACTTCCCCGACGACACCCCCAACGGCCGTGCCACGGCGATGAATCCGACCTGTATCTGGCTCAATGTCCCAGACGATGATCCGGTGTTTCTGCTCCGAATCACTTAGCGCCGTCACGAATCGGTGGTAGCCATCCACGTCACGCAAATAAGATACCGCAATGCGATTCACCCTACCGGCTTCCCAGTCGTCTAGCCTACGGATGCGGTCTCGAGGATATTTCGCATCCCACGTCGTGATCCGCAAATCGCGTTCACGATCCTGGAAGGCCGTCAGGACCATGCCATCAATTGCGTCCAAGTCGAACCGGTTCACTCCTCCGCCCGTTTGCCTGTCGCTCCTGCGCCACATATATGTTGAACCGATTTCGAACCCGATCAACTTGAGTTTTTTACCTTGGACTCTGGCAGCCACCAGGTAGTCGGGATTGGAGAGCTCACGGCGGAGCTTGACAATCTTACTGTCGTGTATCTTACCACCCCCACGAAGGTCTCCGACGGGAGCGATAGGTATCTCTGCTACCGCACCCTCACTGAGGGTGAGTCCAACGGCTACAAAAAAAAGCACGGCCTTTACATTTCGAAAACTTAAGTAACACATTGCTTCATTCCTTCTTCGTTCTTCGACTGGTGAATTTGAGGCCCTGTTTCTCAAGCCAGTAGACCAGAACTCCCACGTACGTGCGCTGCTATCACTTCGCGTGTTTCGCAAAGTAATCATCCCGACGGCACATTTTGCTCTCTAAATGTGAGAAAGGGAAAAGTTGTCTTCACAAAATTTTATTTTTGGTTTTAGTGGTACGTCCGCACTGGGAGGGAAGCTTGGCAGGTTCGGTGGTACATTCCAAATACATCACTATAACATTCGCGCCGAGCTTGCACAGAATTCCCTGCTTCGTGGGAAAACCGGAGTTACCAAACAAAGTCGGACAGATTTGTAGCTTTCGGCGTTTGCAGAGGTTTTACGGTAACCTGATGTTGCTACGCCACTTCTCTGTGACCCGGGAAGATGGCAGTTAGCATCTCCGATGCCATTTGATCTGCGCTCGCTAACACCTCAGTGCACTCGCGATCAGTGAAATTGAGCAATTCACTAATATTTGAATCTTGATTAACTTGACGATCCTCCAGTGGCGTATTGACATCAGCGCTGGAAATTATGCGTGAAGCGATGTTTATCACAACTGCGTCATGGTAGTAGTGTTGCTCACAGTCCGGGGTCGCATGATGAGTGACTGGCTCACTGATGCTGTCTGGCAAACCCCAAGACTTGAGTAGAAGACCGCCAACTTCAGCGTAGTGGGTTCCTATTAGGTCTAACTCTACTTCGTGTAGTGGGATGTCTTCTGATTTAGATTTTAGCAAGGCATCCTGGCACGCGTTTGACACCCATTGGTACATGACCAAATGTCCAACATCGTACAGTAGCCCTTGTATAAAAAGCCGCTCGCTGTTCACTGCACCTCGCTTCTCAGCGAGCAGCTTGCTCAACGTCGCGCAGTAGATGCTATTTTGCCAAAAAATATCCATGTTCATAACACTGCTGCAAATACCAGAGAAAGCACGCGTAACAGAGGTCGCCAATACCAGATCATGCACCATACGGGGACCGAGAATATTCACCGCATGTAATGTGTTATCGACTGTTGCTCGCAGAGAAAAGTAGGCGCTGTTCGCCATTTTGAGCAATCTCGCAGTCAATCCAGGATCCCTGTTTAACAAACAAGCAATATCGGTAATTCCGGCATCCGGGTCATCAATAATCTGTTTTGTACGAAGGTAGGTCTCAGGCAACGAAACAATAGTCGTTGTCTCATCTACCATTTGAGCAGCAGTTAACATGTATAACTACACACTAATTTCTTATACGGGGAACTGCTGACCGCAGTCTATTTCTCTCGCGTTTCAGGGGGCACAATGTCACGGTATATTTTGTCTGCCGCAGCGAGTATGTCGGCATATAGGTACAGGCCGACCAACTCAGCTGTTTTTAAATTAATCGCAATACTAGGCGACTCTTCAAATAGCTGGGTAAGTTGCCTTGGCTTCGCGCCGTTGAGCACTTTGGCTATGGTCGCTGAAAGAAACAAACCTGCAGGTTTAAAACCAGGCCGTGAAATGCTGAGTAAAAATCCGGACTGAACCTCTTTAGCACCATGCTGTGAAAATGTCGGTATTCTATTGCGGTTCGCGAGTTCAACCAGATAAGGTATCGAATTGGCGTTTACTCCTCCTTGTATTGTTACGTAAATCGCATCAACACTTTTCGCCAGTTCCTGGAAGCATTGTTTGACGCTTGCCGATGCGGCACTTGCATCAGCAATGTCACTTTTGGTGTAACACTTTACTACTTCAAAGCCCCGCTCATTTGCAACTTTTTCAATTAAGTCGATAGCAGAATAACTCCGTCCGTATAGCGAGTCTTCGTAAGCAACACCAAGTTTTTTAAACTTGACAATGTCGTGAAATATTTTTACCTGGCGTTCATAACGATAGGGATCGACTCGTGCGTGGACGTGATCGAATCCCGAGTCCTCCACGCTCTTGATGATTCCGGAGTTAACCGGGTCGCTGGTTGACATTACAATTGTCGGCACCGAGTGCTCATTGTTGGACAAGTCGAGACCAGCCCAGGTGCCCATCGCGATAATCAGACTAATGTCGTTCCGCTTCGACAGACGATTGAGAATTTTGGATTTGACCTGTGTTCGCAAACCGTCGTCCCAGTTTGCTGTGTAATATCCGTCATCGAGAAACTGGATGTAGTCGCTATCGGCGTAATTCACCAACCAATCCCATAGCTGGGCGGTGTCCTTGTCCTCAATTTTTCTAATCGTGGTTTTTCGAATCCAACCAAGATCCATCAAACCATGAACAGTTGCTTCGAGATACTGGTAATAGTTACCGTGCTGGCCTCCCTCATAGTAGGCCACTCGCCACTTCTTACCGTTGTTGAGACTGGGTTCGGTGCTGAACCGTTCTGAAGTATTGAGTGTTGCCCAGCTGACGCTGGTAACCGAAACCAAACAAACCGTAGCAACAATGCGTGTTAACTGCTTAATTGAAAGCATACCTGGAATTCTCCCTAACCGCGTTAACAAATAACGTTGATTGAATTGACTTTGCAATCAGCTATTGCGGCGAGTGTATGTCGTTAAACAATTCGTCAGCAGCGCCAAGCAAAACAACAGGTGGATCAAAACCGATAATTTCGGCAGTTTTTAAATTGAGAGCAATCTTCGGCGGTTCTCTGAAGTGTTGGTTCAAATCGTTAGGTTTTGCACCATTGAACACTTTTGCAATGATTTGAGCATGAAACTCACCGACGTATCTTCCACCTGCACGGGAGAGACTGGCGAGGAAACCATAACCTACCTCCTCAGAACCCGACTGAGAAAATGTCGGCACATTGTTTCTGTTGGCTATATCGACTAGCGACGGGATGCTACGACTATTGACGCCGCCCTGACGAGTAACATACACCGCGTCTGAGGATTCAACGAGCTTATTAAAACAGTCAATGACATCTCGCTCAGCCAGGCTGGTATCGCTGACATCGCTTTGCGTATAACAACGCACGATATCAAAGTTACGTTCCTGCGCTAATACCTCGACCGCATTTATCGCAGCGTAGCTTCTCCCGGCAATGGTGTCTTCGTAAGCAACACCCAAACGTTCAAAGCCAACCATCTCATGAAAAACCTGGACCTGCCGTGCGAAGCGATCCGGGTCAAAGGTCGCGTGCACATGGTCGTAGCCTGAGTCTTCGACACTTTTTATGATTCCAGCTTCAAGTGGATCGCTCGAAGAAAACACCAGCGTTGCGGTTTTGTGGCGGTAGTTGGCCAGATCTCTTCCCGCCCAGGTTCCCATCGCGATCATTAAATCAACGTCACCCACCTGGTTAAGGCGGATAACGATATTGTCAACCGTCTCTTTTCGAATAACATCGTCCCAGTTTGCACTGTAGTGAGCGTCTGAAACAAACTCGATGTAGTCGCTTTTGAGTTCGGATGCGAGCCAATCCCAAATCGCTTTTGTTTCCTCGCCTTCCGGCTTCGGAACTTGCGTTTTTTCCAACCATCCCAATTCCATCAATCCTTTGACCGTGTTTATCAAGTGTTTTTGGTAGGCGATATACTCACCGCCTTCATAGTATCCGATACGCCATTTCTTACCTTCGTTGTCTTTAGGTTCGGTGCTAAAAAAACCTTTGTCTGCAGCATAAGTTACTGGCGATGCCAGCGCGAAAACTGCACAAATTATTAACAGAAACGATCGAAAGATACTCATTAGTATTCCCCAAATTAAAATGTACTGGCAATCCTGACTCGAGATCACGTAGTTCCAGAGGGATGCCTTGCCTAACTTAATCGGCACTTCAGAGGTATTCTTTATTGCAATTCAGGATTTAAACAAAATAAGTTGGCAACTGAGACGCATGAATTTGTGCAGTCGAATAATGATCGTCATGTGACATTCAACGGCTGCAAATTTCAACCACCTTTCCTGCCAGTTTATCCTTGGTACTGGCCATGAGTTCTGGTCTGATTTGGCTCAGATCGATCCCATCGGGACGCGCGTCAACCAGCGTATCGATTAGAGATGCGATGTGCGCATCGTGAACAGTCATCGATTCGGCTTGTTGGAGCTGATTGTCGTTCAAGCCCCCCGATGCGATGATCTCCAAAGGGCCGGCGGGTCCCCACCCTGTCATTGTCTCCATTACGACTGTCTGCATTCCAGATAGATACAAATCGGCGCCCGCGGTAGCGATAAAATTGGTGTTTATGTTGCTCGATGACCTGTGACCAAGAGTACGAATTACTGCTTCGCGCATTCTGGGGAGGTATTCAGATTGATAATAACCACCCACCGCTCTTATTCCGCGTGCTATCGAGATCAATAAATATGATGTAAACAGCGAGGGGATCAGCCTTTGCTTCGATAGATTTTCCAGGATTGACTCCACAGTAAAAGGTAACTTCCAGGAATTACCTCTATCATCAACACCTTCGAGCTGGAGTGACCCATCGGCACTCTTGTCCAACAACAGTGGAACTCGACTACCCGAATCGTCGTGCCCCCAGAAAAACATCGTGCCACAGCTGTTAGAGCGTGTGTACTGACTGTTGTCGGAAGTACCACTCAAATTCATTTCGCATAGCGCCGAATAATCCCAACAGCCCTGAACCCCGTCGAGTTCTTCCGTGAGCAATTTTCTCATGTCATCGTCGAACATTAATTGGTAGGCGACGCTGGACTTATCCGCCAGATCTCTAATTAGCAGATGTAAGGTAATTCTCTCTAATTCAACGTAATACAAATTTGAGCGTGTGTTCGTGTCATCGAAGAGTCGGTGCCAAAGTTTGTAGTTGATTACAGTAGCTTGTCGCGAGTAGCTGGCGTGTTCCTGATTCACTGTTTCGCAAATATCAGAAAAAACACCTTCCAGTGCCCGTAGCATCGGTGCCGAGACCTCCCCCTTATCACTTAGGCGCTTAACCCGCCCGACTGCTCTTTCTAACATGTCAGCGTTTATCGGAAGCACAGCGCTGACCATCCGACGCTTCAAACGGTCGGGGAAAATTGGCACCTTTAACTCAGTACAATTTTTCGACTGAGACTGCACTCCGTAGAGGATTAAACCGCGCGGATAGGTAAGATTGTTCAACGGCACATTGCCGCACGCTAGCACAGGAACGGTTCTGGCTTTATCTCCATTCGGGAGTTGACGCATTGAAAATAAAAGATTTGTTTGAGTTGATTGTGAAAATGTATCGATCCCGTGATGATTGGCGGTTAGTACTGCGGGAAGTTCATGTAACTCTTCGCGTATTTGACGACACTCAGATTTGCCCAACGCGGTACTGGCTTCGGCTACGTAGGCTTCAATAAAATCATTTCGGCTTTGATAAGAAACCAATGCGGTATCATTGAATCTGTCCAGATAGTGAGTCAGAGGAGTGTCGCTGTGTCTTATAAGCACTTGCTCGATTGCCGGAAAAATCGAAGCAACATCAGCGAGACATCGGTCAATGACATCATCCGCTTTTTGGCTGGGTGATAGTTTTCTCATGATCAACCTGTGCGACAGGGGTAGACGTGAAAAGCAGCAGTGGCAACATTGCCGCGAGGTATATAAGCCCAATATAGTTAAGCGTTTCTGTGATCTCTCCGGTAAACATAACCCAGCCAAAAATCAATGGGCCAACAACCTGCCCGATGCGACTGATCGAACGGAAAATACCCAAGGCTTTCCCGGCTCCGAGCGTTTTTGATACTTCAAGATCAAGCATAATTGTGCTCTGCGAGGGAAGAACAAAGCTAGTTGAAAGTCCTAACAGTAATACCGCCATCACCACTGAATAGACGCCCTGAGAAGTATCAAATGCGATAAAGGCAATCGCCCCCAATATTCCTCCAACTACCATGAACTTCTTTTTGTCATGGGACTTATCGATGTACTTACCGATAGTCGGCCCCAGAAAAATCAGGCAAATTCCATAAAGAATCAGCACTTGCCCAATCGTCGATTCAGTTTCTCCGATCTCGTCGAGATATACCGGCGTAAAGAAATTCAAAAAGCCTGCAACTGCGATAGACGACGGTAAGCTACTCAGTACTGACAATCCCAAAACAAAGGGATGGAAAACGAACTTGGTGATCGAAATGAACGAAGGCTTTGCAGTCTCTTCCGTATTCTCATTTTTCTTGACACCAGTGGGTGGTGTTCGCATCAGAAACAACGCGTACGGTACAACAAGCAACACAATCAGCGCCCCAATCAGGAACACCCAGCTATACTCCATTCGCTCTGCGAGTATCGATCCGGTCGCAGCACCGCACAAGCTCCCGGCATATAAGCCGGCGAATAGATTGGCGAGGCCCGTGGCGCGCCCCTTGCTGCCGCTGAGTTCGATCACAAACCCCTGCGAAGCCATCAAGGTCAATCCAAAACCCGCCCCAACAAACGCACGCGATATTACAAACTGAATCGGATCCGCCGCGAACCATGACAGCATCGTTCCACACCCGGCGACCAAAAGACCAGTCAAAAAGGGTTCGAACCAGCCACGGCGATCAACCCAAAGGCCCGCAATCAGAATAAATATGCCGACGAACAAAAATTCTGTGGAAATAGGAAGACCCGATAAAAAGCTCTGAGAGAAGTTTGAATCCGTTGTACTGAGTGACTGCATATGCAAAGGCACAAAGGCCATCGAGAGATCTATTCCAAAAAGAAACATAAAAATTGCAGGGCGAATAAAACCCAGCTTTCTCGGCATTGGCTTTTCTTTACTCCTAAAATGCTTTCGTAAAAGATGTACATAGAAGAGCAACAACTCAACTGCAAGAAATACAGAAACCAAAAGCAGCGTAAGTCCGTTTGATACAAATTCACTGGATTTTTTTACTATGTTGGCTTGAGACGCTTTTATGAAAACCGTGACACTCATCGGTGTAGGAGCGTCGTTCAAAGAAATATTTCGCGATACCCACAAATCTTTATCATCAATACCCGGAACCAGATATTCGGTGGCCATCCTTTCAATCAAAGATTGATTTTCATTAGGAACCTGCTTGTAAAACACTACATCGCCACTTCGGTTGTTTACGACCTTGATGGCTTCAAATTCGGCATACATGTGGGCATAGTCACCGAGCTCATCCAAATTACTAAGGCTGCTGGTTTGTTCTACGGCACTGTTTTCAAGCACATTGGCGTCTTCAATCTCTGAAATAGCTGTTGCAGCAACATCTTTGGAGATCGCCAGGTAGGTCTGCTGATACATATCCAGGTTATGCAAAATCGACCATAGCATTGTGGCGATCATTACCAATAAAAAGAACAGCACAAACTTTTTGCGGAAGGTTCTGGATTGGTCCTTTGAATAAAAAAGAATGAGAACGATAACGACGATATAGATAAAGCCAAAAGCCCCAATAACCAGGGTTGCTTCCAGGTGTTTGTCACTTTTTGGCCCTGTAGATATTGCCAGCGTGTCTCTGCTGACTAACACCATTAATGAGCCAATCCACGCGCCGCTATCACTGTAGAGGAGTTGGGGAATAAAATAGGTATCATCGTACTCGACTATAGTTTCGTTAGATAAAAATCCTCCGTTGGCCAGTCGCTCGATTTGTTCCGCGAATAGTTTTGAAGCATCCTGGGGATAATCCCGCTTGTCAGTACTGATCAGTGTCGTGCCGTTCTTCAAAAGAATCGACATGTTGGGTAGCAAATCTATGTGTACATCTCGAGCGTCAATTATGGCTCCGCTCATGTCTGATAAAGTTGACACGTACTTCAGACGTTCTTCCTCAAGCGCCTCACTCATTTGGGTGACGGTTCGGCGCCGTTCGCTATTGAGCATTTGTTCGACGGTTACGCGAGTCTTCCGTGCTTGAGCGATAAAGCGAGAGATCTCCGACATCTCATAATTCTTGATCAAGGTCGATTCAAGAAAAAAGACGTTTGAACCAAATACAATGAGCAGCAGAAAAGCCGCACCAAGAGTGATTGAAATTCTCAGTGCCACGGGCCAAGCTCTATTGGTGAGCATCGAGTGTGGATTGCCCTTGATTTCTCCTCAAGAGTATCCGTGATGCTCATTAACTCTGTTGGTGGATTCTTCACTACCCCGCCCCACTTTAACTCTAAACTACTGCGGCGCAGCGGTTCGGTATCTTGTCCAGATCCTTAAACCAGTCGAACGTCAGTTTTCCTTCCGCTACCTGCCGCGGTTGCCCGGAAAACGTCCACCCTTCTTCACTCTCGGTGACAAGTATTTCTGCGTCTGGTTTGTACCAGCGACAGCGATGGGGCCATACTCGAAATTCTGAGTCCTGTTCACCAAAATGCTTTTTCGCTGTGTAGGCAACAGCGACAGCGCCAGTTCCGCAAGCGAGCGTCTCTTTGTTGATTCCTCTTTCGTAGCAACGATATTCAATCACTCCACGTTCGGGATTCTTTCTGACAAAATTCACGTTGATACCTATCGGAAAGATAGATTTGTACTCACGGTTAAGGTATCTGCCTATATGTTCAACCAGCCATGTACCAGTGTTTTTACGTCTTCGAAAGATCGGACCTGCTCCTAGAACACTGGTAGAATTTGCGAAGATCGCATCTGAAAGTTCAATCGGCAAAGAGGAATTTTCATCTATCACGAAAACGAGATGGGGTTCTCCCGTAAATATCAAATACCCGGAGAGGTCAAGCTCCGTCTTGGTGCTGTACGGTTGCAAATCATGCTCTCTAAATCGTATCTTCATATTTTGCATCCACTGCAAATCGCCAAGAGATTTTCTCTCTGAGCCATAAACCTTTATTTCATTCGGAAGTGATCTCGGGCGACCGAGATTCACCCAGGAAGATGTGTCGTATTTCTTTGATCCGATGGAGGTACACTTGGGAGAATCTAGCGGAATTTCCGTAAGTATCTTTGTTTGCGCTACTCCCTGCGAGTTCATCAAATAGTTCGCGACGCACACCAGGCCATTTCCGCAGCAGAGCGCTTCCTCTCCGTCTGGTTCAAACATTCGAAAAATGTAATTCGCTTCTGTTTGCGGTAGCTCGTTCCAATATTGAGATTCTGCGTTTATACGCAGCAACGTATCATTATTACATTTTTCAACAACCAGCAAGTTATCAGCACCGATCCCGAAATTTTGATCGGTTACCTGGCCTGATAACTCTCTCAACTGAAAGTCTGTCAAAACCTGCGAACGTGACTGATCATAAATAATGAAGTTGTTCCCAAAAGAATTGGCTTTTGTAAAATGTAAATCAATGCTAGATCTCATGTTACTCAACTTACTCATACGATATGGCTCTATTAGTCATTCAAGCGGCTGACTTGGTACATTCCTGCTTTAAGAATTTGCACACATCGGGGTAATCGCGCTCGATGTTCTCAAACAATTCAATAAATCCTTCAGTCTTTTGATCTCGCACCAGCTCTTCGATTTTTGCGGAGTCCTCGGCAATCGTAATTGCACCGATATTCCCGCTGGATGACTTTAGGCTATGAGCGGCAAACCGTATTGATTCTTCTTCTTTTAGAGCGATTCCCTCCCTTAAATCATCAAGTAACCCTGATGCCGTTTTAATATATATTTCTACTAACTGCCTCAACAGATCTGGGGTTTGTGCACTCTCCATTGACCGAATGGTGTTAAGAGTATCGGAATCGATTAGTGCATCTTTAGATCTTCCAAACTGAGCTGCAGAATCCTGCTGTAAATGAGAGTTATCCGATGACGCGCCAGATGAGCTGACC
The DNA here is from genome assembly GCA_039029275.1 of Pseudomonadota bacterium. Classification (GTDB taxonomy): domain Bacteria; phylum Pseudomonadota; class Gammaproteobacteria; order JBCCGL01; family JBCCGL01; genus JBCCGL01. The sequence goes on from JBCCGL010000011.1 coordinate 21,568, forward strand.
TCGGGTTCGCACCATTTTTTTACAATATCTCGCAATTCCTCCATCTTGAACGGCTTTGACAAATAATCGTCCATTCCAGCAGCAAGACACTTTTCCTTGTCTTCTTTTCTTGCGTTGGCAGTCAGGGCAATAATAGGGATTCTCGCTGTTGATTCGCTCTCGCGCTCTCGAATGATCCCTGTCGCCTGATAGCCGTCCATTTGGGGCATCTGGCAATCCATCAATATGAGATCAAAGCTCGACTTCTCAAGCTGATCCAACGCCTCTTTTCCGTTACTGACAACTGTGACCTTGCAGCCCAGAATGTTGAGTATTTCAAGAGTCAGTTTTTGGTTTATAGCATTATCCTCAGCAACAAGAATGTCCGCACACAAACTCAACTCTGAAGTGATTTTGTGATCCTCTGACGCACTGTTTGCATCAATCCAAAACTGATTAGTCCTCTGCAACAGTTTTCTGAGTGATGCACGGCGAATTGGCTTTGAGATTGCAAAGTCCAGATTCTTGCAGTTTTCAACAGGGTCGGAAAATTTCAACTGTGTTGGTACCGCAAATCCTAAGTGCGCCCCAGAACTTCGCAAACATGAAGCAAGGTTTGTCAAATAGTCGCACTCTTTTTCAAGATTTGAACCATTGGGTAAGTCGAGCAAAATCACATCGTACTCTTTAGCAAGGCTTGCAACGGATGTCTCATCCCACTGTGAACTTGAACGGATAAAAACATCAGGCGTCCGACAATTTTCTTCAGATACTGCGTGAGTAAAACTGTGTGCAAACTCTGGCGTCTGTGTAACCAACAGAATTTTTTCGTCGGTTGCTGAATCACAAGTTTCCTCGGGCTCGTCTGAGCGAGTAGCACCAGATTCTTGGTTGTCCAGCTTCAATGGAATTGAAAACCAAAATGTTGATCCCACGCCTACTTCACTTTCAACGCCGATTTCACCGCCCATCAGCTCAATCAGTTGCTTGCAAATAGCCAATCCGAGGCCCGTCCCACCGAATTGCCGTGTCGTCGATCCATCTGCTTGTGCAAAAGAGTCGAATATTGTTTCGACAGCTCCGGGATTAATTCCTATTCCAGTGTCTTTAACGGAATATCTCACCAAAGAAAAACCATCTTTTTTCTCTGTCACCTCTACCGCAAGTTCGATGAATCCTTTTTCCGTGAATTTGATCGAATTCCCACAAAGATTGGTAAGTACTTGCTGCAACCGCGACGCATCGCCCAAGTAAGCCCCAAATGCTCCTAACTTTGGAGAGCAAATAATTTCTAACCCTTTATTTTGCGACCTTTCAGCAAAGATGGTCGCCGTTGATTCCAATATTGAGGCCGGGCAAAGCGACGTTTCTTCAAGCTCCATCATTGAAGCTTCGATTTTTGAGTAGTCCAGGATATCGCGAATAATATTGAGTAGATTTTTTCCTGACTCCATCAGCGTCTCGACGAAGTCTCTTTGTCTGTTGTCAAGTTTTGAATTGAGCAATAGTTCGGACATGCCCAACATCCCATTAATAGGAGTGCGCAGCTCGTGACTCATATTGGCAAGGAATTCGCCTTTTGCGCGACTCGCTTCCTCTGCCGCTTCTCGCTCAAGGCGTTCCTTTGCTGCAGTTGAATCAATTGCAAATTTGACGTTCTTTTTTAACTCCTGCTCCATAAAAACGAACGATTCCGCCAGCCTCCCGACATCGTCTCTGTATCTGTTTGGTAACTCAGCGATATAGTCAGTCACATCTGTTTGTTTTGTGAAATCCATCGAAGGGAGTTTTTTTGCATATTCCGTGAGTACACGCAGAGGCTTGGATATCTTGGATACAAAAATAAATGTTGAAATCGTGCTTACTAGAAAAATCAACCCAATAACTATTATCTGCCGTTTTAGTAGTGCCTTTCCGGGCGCTTGAACCTCTACTACAGGAACAACAACCGCAAAGTACCAATCAAAAGCCTTAAAATATTTGACATGTGCTTCAAGAATGGCCTGATCAGCACTCAATGGATCCGTGTACAGAATGTCGCCAACTCCTGATTTGTGCGCCGCAATTAGGTCATCGATTACCAGGTTTCCCGAATCAGGGTTAACTACGCTCGAATAGTCACCAGCATCAAGATCAGGGGGCGCTATCAGAATTTCTCCGTCACCTGTAAATAGAAATGCGTACCCGGTACTTGTAATTTTTATTTTGCTAAATGTTTTTGCTAGTACCTTAACTATGCTGTTAAGAACCTTCTCGCTTTCCGCTTCAATGTCATCAAAATCAACAGCAACTCCTAGAGTCCATCGCCAGGCTTTTACGGGTATGAAATAGGCCATCTTTTTCCTGGACTCATTTCCTTCTTTGTCATTCCAGTGAAAAACTGCTGTATCTCCTTCATCGTAGAGATTGTCGGGGTGCATAACTTCAGCAAGCAACCGTCCCTTCAAGTCATAAACATCGTCAAACTTTTGATAAACGTTGCGCGAGTCAGAGTGACCAACGACAACACCGTTTTCATCAAATACAAATACAGAAATATTCCCAAAGTTTGCCTTCTTTAACCATTCATTCGCTTTGTCCTTCGCATCATTTGTCTGGAGTTTATTTTCCTGATCCAATAGAACATATTCATCGATAACCGACGCACTGACTTGTCCCATATTTTTTAGATCAGACTTCATTCGATTCAATATCCCTATCTTGTCCGAAATCAATCTGTTGTAGGCGCCCCGTATGTTCAGCTCAACCAGTTCAAGGACGTTTTTTGCGGAGGCTTCTTCGGCCTCCAGCATTGCCTGACCAACGTCTCGCTGCGTGAAATACATCACGCCACTCGCGGTCATTAACAGAACAATGCTTATAAAGAAAATGATTTTCGAATAAACTGATGTGAATATGTTACTTTTCATCTATGATCTGCCAGTCGATATTTATTTCAATCAGTTACGATCCGAACATACGGACATCGTCGTCCAAGGAGTTGCTATTGTCATCTCGCGTGTCAACGATAAGTTTTTCCAGATCACTCAAGGGCAGTGCCTTACCGATCAGGTAGCCCTGGATTTCGTCACAACCTTCCGTTTCTAAAATCTCTTTCTGACCTATGGACTCTACACCTTCAGCAACCACTGTCATGCCAATACTATGACCGAGTTGTATGATGCCCTTAACAATAGATTTATATTCGGAATGCGTTTCAATATGATCGATAAACGATTTATCGATTTTCAAAATATCGAATGGGAGCCTCCCAAGATAAGCAAGCGATGAATATCCGGTACCAAAATCATCGATCGCCAAATTACAGCCCATTTCTCGAAAACGAATCATGTCTTTCATGCCTGCAGCGAAATTTTCGATAATCGTACCTTCAGTCAATTCGAGCACTACTTTATCGAGCGTTAGACGTGAACGCTGCAATGCCTCAACAACCCTTAGCGATCCGCGCGGTTCCTGAAACTGCCTGGAGGAGAGATTGATTCCCACAGTCAAGTCTTCCTGCAATTTTTTATTGAGTACTTCAATATCGTCACATGACGTGTCTATAACAAATTCACATAGCGAGCCTATGATTCCTGAATCTTCGGCAATTCCAACAAATTCACCTGGGGGGATGTAACCGTATTCGAAATGATTCCAGCGCAACAATGCCTCCACCCCGATCACGCGTTTTTCTTTTATGCAGTATCGCGGCTGGTAGTGCACAAGAAGGTCTCCAACGTCCAATGTTTTTCGCAAATCCTGCTGCAGTGAAAATGTCCTGGTTATTTCTTTGTTATGGGATTGCTTGAAGAATCGGTGCTTGCCCGTTCCTGACTGCCGCGCGAACCCCATTGCCACCTCGGAGTTTTTTATAAGTTCGTTGGCATCGCCCCCATCCTCGGGAAACGTACTTACGCCAACACTTGCTGTAATGTAAATGTTCGCATCGTTAATCCTGAATGGATCGCTGAGCTTGTCACTAAGTCGGTGGACAAATATCTGGGCGGATTCAAGACTCTCCACCTCGGGTAAAACCACAATGTATTCGTCGTTACGAAGCTTCGCTGTAGTATTGGCGTCGGTTTCGGCGACCGAGCTGTCAAATATCGGTGTTTTTCGTGAGAGCAGATCACTTCGTCTAACGCAACTGTTTATTCTGTTCGCAATTGATTTAACCAACACGTTCAAAGCTTCATTATCAAGGGTATCTGATATTTGCTTAAAATTATCAATGCCCAACGCCATCACAACGACCTTGCGCTTGTAACGGACAGCACTTTCCAAGAACTTGTTCATGTGATCGATGAGCAGAGTCCGATTAGGCAGACCGGTCAGTTCGTCATAGAATGCCAGTGTATGAATCTTTTTCTCCGTCTCCTTACGTTCGGTAACATCCTGAAGGGTGATGACTGTTGACTGTCCAGATGACTTTAAGCTCTCCGTATCACCAATTTGAACAACATGTCGAACTTCGCCACTTTCTCGTACGATTCGATATTCCATCACGTGGGTGTCTTTCGCGGTTATTGAATCCCTGATTGCTTTTTCCGCGGCATCTCTATCATTGGGATGGACCCAGTCGAGAAACGTTGAAATATCTGAAATCGACGCCTCCTTGCAAAGTTGAACGATGTCCTTAACACCAATTGAACAATGTATGACGTTCAGATTCTGATCCCACTCAATATGCCCAAGTTTCGCAATCTTCTGAGCGTTGCGAACCCTCGATTCGCTCTCACGTAATTCCCCGGCGACCTGCGTCGCTCGAAGGACAAATTCAACACGGTAAGCAAACAACTGAAGGTTAATCGGCTTCGACACAAAATCTGTCGCACCCACCTCGTATGCTTTGCGGACTGATTCTGTATCGTCAAGCCCTGTCATAAAAACAATGGGAACAAACCTTCCATTTTTCCTTTGCCTAAGCTTTTCGCATGTTTCAAAGCCACCCATCTTCGGCATCATAACGTCGAGGAGCACAAAGTCAGGATCCTGCGAATCGAAGATCTCCAGCGCTTCAATACCGTTCGCAGCCTCCAGTGTTTGATATCCGTTTTTCAGCAAGGTAGCCCGCAGTGTTAGCCTAATACTGGGGTCGTCATCAACGATTAAACCGATTTTAGGAGATGGGTTTTTTTGAGTTGACTCTTTCATTAAGTTCAGAACTAAGCAATATTCAGCTTGAGGCAAGCTTGTTGTTCTCAAAAATCTTACTGACTTCCACTCCGGGCATCGGTTCTGCTATTCCGAAACCTTGAGCGTACTCACAACGCGAGTTGCGTAAGCTTTCAAATATCTCGGTAGATTCGCTGCCTTCGGCAACCACACTCATCCCCAGATTATGAGCAAGTGCGACTATCGTTTTTACGATTTCGTTTTTGTCCTTTTTTTCATGAATTTCCGCGATAAACGTGTGATCAATTTTGAGAGAATTGAAAGGGAACTGATGTAAATAATTAAATGATGAATACCCGGTTCCAAAATCATCTATAGAAAGCTGAACACCTAGATCATTTAGCGAGTTCATTGTCTTCAAGGCGTGATCGTTGTTCTCGATGATCGAAGACTCTGTTATTTCTAACTTAAGGGATTCCGGTAGCAGCGCACTTTCACAAAGCGTCCTGCTAACGGCTGTTATCAGATCGGGTTGGGACAATTCGATACTCGAGAGGTTAATGCTGATTTCCCAGTTTTTTGCGTCGGCAATTTCGCGCTTCCACACACTAAGCTGATTACACGCCTCCTTTAACACCCAACGCCCAATCGGAACAATAAGCTTAGAGCTGATCGCCACATCAATAAAATCATCTGGGAAGAGTAAACCGCGCTGTGGATGATTCCATCTCAGCAGCGCCTCAAAGCCTGATATCTTGTTGTTCTGAATTTCAACTATTGGTTGGTAATGAATACAAAATTCCTTGTATTCGAGCGCTAGTCGAAGATCAGATTCAGTTTGAAGTTCATTGAGCGCCTGCTCATGCATTGATGGGTCAAATATCTCATAGCCACTGCTTCCCTTTGCTTTGGCCCGGTACATCGCAGCATCGGCATCACGCAACATGTCGTCTGGGCATGTGTACCCTGAGCCGCTCAATGTGATCCCCATACTACAGTCAATCACGACTTCCTGTTCGTCGAGACAAACGGGTTTGCTCAGTTGTTTTTGAGTCCGGCCCGCTAGCTTCGTTACAGTTGAAACATCATCAATGTCCTCGCATAAAATTGCGAACTCATCGCCCCCAAATCTTGCCAACGTGTCTCCTGGTCTGATCACCTCGGATATTCGTGCGCTGAACTCAATAAGGAGTTTGTCACCGACAACGTGTCCCAAGCTGTCGTTCACTAACTTGAATCTGTTTAAATCTAAAAACAAAACTGCAAAGTTGAAATCTGGCTTTCTCGAATTGATTTCGATGCAGTGAGCGAGCCTGTCTAAAAATAGAGCTCTGTTAGGTAACTTTGTTAGTGAGTCATGCATTGCATCGAAAAGAAGTTTCTCCTCAGCTTCTTTGCGCTTCGTGATGTCTGTTTGCGATCCCGTCATTCGATACGCGAGGCCCGAGTCATCGGTTACTGCCAGACTCCGACACATCATCCAGAGATAACGACCGTCCGAGTTCATCACTCTGTATTCACTTTCAAAGTGCTCGGTTTTTCCTGACGAGTGTGCTTCCAATTCGGCCAGCACACGGCTCTTGTCGTCTGCGTGGATTCGCGAAAGCCATTCATTTGGATCGCAACCAATCTCGTCATCCCTGAATCCAAGCATCTCCTTCCAGCGCGGTGAGAAGTAGATTTTTTGCTCTTTTAGATCCCAATCCCAAAGCCCGTCATTCGCACCATGTGCGGCGAGGCTGTAACGCTCTTCGCTAATTTTTAGTGCGCTGAAAGTAGCAGAAGCCCTTAGTATGTAGTTCAATTTGTAGGGCAAAAGCTCCCAATTAATGGGTTTTACACAAAAGTCAGTTGCTCCCAAATTGAATGCTTTTTCAATTGATTCTGTGTCATTCAAACCCGTTAGCATGACTATTGGAACGTGCCGCCCGCGGGGTGACATTCTGATCTTCTCGCAAAACTCGAAGCCATCCACTTCAGGCATCATGACGTCGCATAAAATGAGATCGAGATCTTGGCTGTCGAAAATCTTTAGTGCTTCATTCCCGTCACTGGCTTGAATTACGTCAAAGTCCATACTTTCCAGCATGTTGCGGGATAATAGCTGGATCATTGGGTCATCATCTGTCACGAGTATGAGCGGGCGCTCAGTGCGAAATTGCTTATCCGAAACGTCATCGTTTCGATGGCTATTAGGGGGGGTTACACAGTGTGGAGTCGAATCGCCTGATACGGACTGTTCACGGACTGCATCAAGTGATGTCCAATTGTTTGACTTATCAGGCTGCATTCAATACACCTTAATAGTTAACTGGATTACACTGTCGTTAGCCTATGGCTATGTCCATCACCTGTTTCGGCGGGGACTAATTCTTATTTTTTTTCTTTACATCAGTTACTTGACTCCTCAGCGTTTGCCGGGAGTCAATTACGCAATCCTCAAAAATTTGTTTGTGGCAGTAGACTCATTTTCTAGCGGCAAGGTAGATCGGTACTTTAGATAAGTTGGTCTATTACAAGAAATTGGCGGCGAAAGTTGGATCAGATTCACCAATAACAAAAAGCGTCGTGAAATCTCAAAACAAAGGAGCCTTTTCGCGAAGATAAAGTTGCCTAGCCTTGAGGTAGCATAAAAATCGCACCAAAGTTGACAAAAACTGTTGAGGTATCAGTACCCTGTAGTGGCAAAGTCTATTACTGGCTCAAACAGATACACTGTGAGTTGATGGAATTCACCCATGCCAAATGCGCTGTACAAGAGGTTATCTGGATCGTCGGTATCTTTCGCGTAGCAGTTCGTTTTGACTATCACCACGATTTGACCTGGAAACGGTGGACAACGTCACGGGCGTCACAAGAATTATCGTTTGAATGTCAATATCCTACGCGCCATCGCTGTAACGTTGAACCAGGCGGTCGGGGGTTCGAATCCTTCCGAGCGCGTCAGATTTTTTAATAAAAACAAATAGTTGGAAAAGTTGTTACAGCCTTCGTGCCTTTTTTGGCAGCTCAACGTTACCCAGAGATTGAGTAGCGTTATGATCTAGAGTCCGACCGATATTTGGAGATTGCACATGAAGAAACGCTAAGTGAAGAACAGATCATTTGATTACTAATAGAGGCCGAATCGGGGGTGCCTATGAACGAGCTGTGTTGGCGACAAGGCTTCGCAGCGGCCAGCTTCTGCTACTCGCGGTATGAGTTAGGCGGCACGGCAGGACAAGTTAATTCTAGTAGCGAAGGTTACCAATACAGACCTGATGTAGCGATTTCAAATGACAATCAAGCCTACTTCATCTGGCAGGATGATTTAGTGATAATGGCTTCTTCGAGATAGTGGATAACGACATGAAGATGTTTTAAATAGAGAATGCATCGAGCTAGTTGATTTGTAATTAGTGGTGCGAAGGTGAGGTTAGTAGTGGCCTGCTCGAGTGTCGATACAATCTGGTCTGTTTTCGTAGCGAAGCCGACCGCAAAAGGTGTAGTGGTCAAGATTTGATCTGACACTTCGCTTGAAAGGTTGAGGGTTACCGGATTTGATGGCAGTGCAAACGTTCAATCGAATCAACAAGAGTTAATCCTCATGCTTCATAGTAACAAGCGAATTATCAAACACAAGTTAGGCCTGACAAATCTGGTAGAAGAGTTGGGTATGTGTACAAAGCCTGCCGAGTCATGGATTTTTCGCGCGACACAATTTGGCGTTACAAGTCAGCGGTCGAGGACGATGGTGTTGATGCTTTTCTTGAAATTCTTTAAGCCACAATCCAGAGAGAACATCAATCACCGGCCATTCTAATCGTAAGCGAATGTATACATACCTATCTATTTACTGACATACGAATCGAATTTGACCAACTTGATCATGGCGCAAATTCATTTTTCACAAACTTCTGTTTGATGTCGCATCAAGCGGGACTTACTCTAAATCTTCAGCGCTGCTGGCGATACTTACTCCAGCCATTGCTTCAAGTCTGCAATGATTCGATTACAGCTCGCCCCATCGGGTTTGTATATTCGGCGGCTGATGAAGCTTTTTGCCTGCTCACTAGCGTAACTTTGGTCAGCGAGTGCGTACTTGAGATCACTCATGAGTTCATCGTAATCGAGCGGCATTACGCCGCCGTTATCTTCAAATGGATAAATCCACAGCTTTTTGTTGTTTAATCTAAATACTGATTTGAGGCCACCACCCCTAAGAGTAGGCAAGTTGACAAAAAGATTGTTTTTTTCAAACGGCTTAATGTGAATACTTGGCTTGCCAGTGAAGTAGTGGAACGTGATAAAGGACGAAAAATTACAAATCATTACATCCGAAACGATAAGGTCTGACAAATTGTCTGCGTGCTCATTCTTAAATTTTAGGCTCGAGTGAGGGAAGGCTCGGGCATAATCTTCAATTTTTTTTACGAAAGAGGGATGATAGCGAAATCGGTCGTGCAGGCTAAAAATAACATTAGCGTCTTCGGCGGCTGCAGTTTGAAACAATCCTTCAAATATTTTTTCATCGTCACCGACTACACCGAATGCCTTGTCGCCGAAATTCCAGGTTAAACTCAGTAACACATTTTTTCGTGCGGCGACGTCCAGCCCATAGTAGTCGGATAGCGACTCGCGCGTGTAAGGAGGGTCGAGCAGGAGGTCGCTGAACGCGCTACCCCAAACTCGGCAGTTCGATTCATCGATTCGCCAGTGGTCGATTCTATGCCGGTAGTCGATCTCCCCGTAACATTGAGCCAAAAATTGTGCGTTTGGCCGACGAGCATCGCCAACCAGGCGGCGAGTGCGGCGATGAAAACTCTTGATGTCGCGTTTGGGCTGGGTTTTGAGTGGTAATCCGTGCCACAGAAAAACCAGACGCTGTCCAGCCTTGAATTTTGGAAGGTGATTATCGGCGATCACAATGTCCGCCCCGAAAGCTACTACCTGTTTTTCGTGCGCATCGTCGTGACGGTCGATTAACTCGCAGCTCAAGGGACACAATCTGGCAACGGGCTCGTTCCGGTATGCATTGAGGTTGGCCGCTACGATCATCAGTTCAACCTCTGGATCCCGATCCAGCGCTAAAGCGAGCGCTAGAGTATCGGCTTGTAGGGATGTGGTCCAGATACAAATTTTCATTTAGATTGTTTTTTTACGCAAGGTACTAAATCGGTAGCCGGGTCGAACATAACTCAATCAATCGCGATTTGCCATATCGGTTGTTTTCGTGTTGCGGGCGCCGATTACTTAGGTTGAGGTTCCCACAAAAAGCGGTGTAAAAGTAAAAGAGCACTAGCTCTTTCATAATCGACTGAGCTCATATAGTGCAGATAGGAATGTCGCCGCGGTTGACTGCAAATACCTCGATATGCTCAAACATACTCTGTTTGACTCGTCTGTGAGAAAAGCCTTTCGGAGACTTAACCGAAACTGGGTTTTGCCGATAGCAAGCTTTTGTTCGCTGCGGCTGATAAAGAACCCCAGAGTGTTGCACTGGCAATTCCGTAAACCAAAAGTTGCTGTTTGTCGTAAAACGAAACCCCCAGAAATGCTTTTAGTAAATAAGTTACAACCAAGAGCAGGCCTGATAGGGCTAACATACGAACCTCTCTATTATATTGTTTATTAAGATATTTGAAAAACAGCCAGAAATGGCAAACCACCAATAACAGATAGGAAATTAGCCCGGGAACCCCACACATTGCAAAGCTTTGAATGAATTGATTGTGGAAGTTTCTCAAACTTTGCAAACCGTGATACTGAGGATATTCTGTTGCGTAATGTTTGATGACTCGCTTGGTCTCTCCAGGACCGTATCCAATCAACTTGTTTTCCATTCCAATTTGCCACCCCATTTTCCATACCTCGACCCGAAGACGAAGACTGGTATGTTGCGTTTGCTCATCTCCTTTAAGATATGGTGTGATTATCTCTATCATGTTGAAGAATCTTGCCTGACTTTTTGGTTGAGTTGCAGCGACAGTCGCAGCGGCGGCAAGTGATAAGAGGATTATTAGAAATCGTTTGGATAGATTATAACGATCAAGGAGAAAATACCCAGCGATGAGGAAAATTATCACGCTTGAAAACCAGGTGGTACGACTGGCCGATAAGATGATAGCAACCAATCCCAACAGAATTGATGTAGTGAACAAAAATTTGCCCCAACGAAGCTCAGCGCATCGGTGAAACGAGGCTACAGCGACAGCAGTCATTGACAATGCAGCCATACCAAACATTGCTGAGTTATACCCACCATTCGCGGCAGTCTTATCTAAATAAAAGGAATCGATCAACGCAATTACGCCCATGATAATGCAGGCAATCGAAAATTTTACCCAGGTATTGGAGCTTTTATCAAAAGTAATAAACGAGGTGACCGCTATTGGTATAGCTAAAAGGAGCAAAAAAAATCTCGAAATGACACTGTTGACCCCGCTATCGCTAAATCCATGGAACAGTAGAGAAAGCACAGTTGTACACAGGAAAATAATAATTGGCCACGAATATAGCTTGTGATCACTCGGCATTTTCGGTCTGAATACGACAATGTAGAGTAATGATGCGAGCGACAATAGAACGTAGATCGCCCGCGAGATATCCCAAAATAAAAACGAAGTTGCTAGAATCAGGCAGGTAACAACATTTACGTAGGGTTCAAGTTTTTGTGGCAAATCCCTTGATTGCGAATCAGGGTTATTACTGCCACCGATAGATTTCGGAATGATCATTGATGAAACGCGGCGGTGTTGTAATTATTTGGCCTATGTAGAACAGAGACTATAGTCTACAAAATGCGTTAACAAATCACTAGCGTTTCGGTAGCATATCGCGTCCGACAACATCAATACTAAAATATTGGTTACCCGCCTGCAAATCTTCAGAGGAAAAGTTTGCGCCACAATACTTCAAAGCATTACGGACTTACCGCGAAGCTCTGGTACAACGAGCGCTTTGCTCACTTCACCTGGAATTACCTGCGGAGGAGAAGCCAGGGACACCGCATTCTGAGTGCGCCTGTATTCATAGTCGGTAGCGGACATTGCGGGACGACGGTTTTACTGCGACTCCTCGGTGCGCACAGTCAAATCTACAGTGTGCCCTTCGAAAGCAAGTTGTTTACACACCCTTACTTAAAACGCAGGCTGACTGCGATGATATGGAATCGCAATGCGATAGCGAGTGAAAATCACCGATGGGTCGAAAAAACACCAAAGCATATCCGCTTTATTGATCGTATTTTTGCCGATTACCCGGATGCGAGAGTATTTTGTATGGTTCGGGACGGGCGGGACGTAACCGTATCGATGCGCAAACGATTCGGGGATTTCGAAACCGGTTTAGAGGTGTGGGGACTAGACAATAGTCATGGCGTTGCCTGGCGAGACGATCCAAGGGTTATGCAGGTCCGATATGAAGATCTGGTCGGTAATTTTCAGAACACGATGCGAGAGGCCTGCACGTTCATAGACGAGGAGTTTGAAGAGAGCATTATCGACTTCCATGAGAAACCCGCTTATATATTCGCAGAGAATATTCGAAATCCTGGTTCCGGCGAAGGAATCAAGCATGCCGAATTTAGAAACTGGCAGATCAATCAGAAATTATTTGACGGTTCAGGAAAGTGGAAGCAGGAGATGACCGGCGAGGAAAAGGAGATATTCAAAGCAGATGAAATCGCGATGCGACTAATGACCGAACTCGGATACGCACACGATACTAACTGGTGATCGCACCGATCTGTTAGATTGCCTGCATCAGGCAATAACCGACAGCCGAATTACCCATCTCAGCGGAAATGCCAGCTGCAGCAACTCATCAATCTCGCTAATCTATAGCTAATCAATCATAAAAAATGTAAATATCAAAATTAACAATCATAATTATTAGTTATAAAAAGACATATAACGATTCCCCATTATTCAGGGCGAAGCGTCCTTAATGGAAGACAGCGAGCACAAGATTTTAATGATTGGGGGTCCACGCTACGCAAGGTCGCAACCATTTATTTATCCCCGGCTCCACCAATATTCAAGAATCCATTCGGATGGCGATGAATGTGCCCATGCAGGACATGCGCGCGCCAGACTTGGGTGAATTCATCCTGCCGCTTTTTGAAGATTTGAAGAAAGTCTTAAAAAACAAAGAGGGGGAATCAATGGGGTCTGCGAATCAATCGGTTTACGACCCGGGCCTCGAAAAGCACAATCGCCTTTAGCGCTCACCTCATCACGCCATTTGTAAATTGATTGCGGCGAATATTCAGATCAAGGGTAATTTCAGCAGTCGGTTTATCGGCTTATTCCAACAAACGAACCGCTTCGCGTTTGAACTCCGCTGAATAGAGTTGTCGTTTTTACACATACACCTCCTAGAGCACTATGACTCTCAATAGAAGTATCCCCTAAACTCAGGGTGGTTCAATTTGAACCCAATTACTTTATTCAAAATGGCCAAATTTTGTTGATGGTATTGCCGGCATGTTTTTCTATATATGCCATATCTTTTAGGCTATAAAGATCTCTATGCATTCCTGATGTCCAAGGTAACAAGCCGGTTAAATCTGGCTTTTCAATACGTGTGATGGGTTGCTGTAATATGGTAGCAATTCTTTCGACCGTATCATTGAATTTCAAATTTAGATCGTCATAACGGACAATATGTATATTATATTTTTGACTTAATACATACCAACCTTCCACATGTGCGATCCACCGCTGAAGCATTGTCTCGTATTGTTTTTTTTGGAACCGCAAGCACGATCCTGCAGGTTCTGAGCGGATATATTCTGATAAAGAATTTGCTTTTGCAGATACACCCCATTTCAGTTTATTAGAAAATGTATAGTATGATGCAAGCACATCCTCCGGTTTGCGTACTACATAAAATACCGTGTACTCTTCGGTAAAATACTCAACAAAATCCAGAAAAAAATCTGCAAAAAAATGGCATTTCATTATGTGTTTATTTGATTTGCCCTCAAACTTTCTCAGATAATGAAGAAGCGCAGGAGGGCTCCAAATGTCAATACCAAGATTAAAGTCCATTAACCAAACTGGATTATCGGTTAACTCAAAATGGTTAGCTAAAGTTTTCATAAGAAAATGTGTGCCCGAGCGTTGATGGCTCACAACTACGACTTTTTTGGTTTTTTTGAGCATATCTTTTTAGTTCACCTCAGTTTGCCAGCTTGTCAGTTTTTCTAAAACGCTGTGTATCAGATGCAGACAGACGGTGCAGCCGTAAGTCCCAATTTCGCACTGGTGACAGGAGTACTTTTTTAGCATTTTAATCAATGGCGATTGATTCGGAATAATCGGGGTCAGGAATAATCCAATAATCGGGGTCAATAATCGGGGTCAGGTTAACATTACGTTTGATGGATCAGCCCCAAGTGAATAACCTTTTCCAATCGCGTATGTCACAACAATCAAAAGGGTCAAATCGATAGGGAAAACCAAAGTGAACTACCCCGCCGTTCACGGACAGGACGATTAAGCGGAACCGTTTTTGCAGCACTGTTAGCAGCCGGCTAACGGATCATGAACCATTTTTCTCTACGTCAGCTTTATACTCTTCCAGAACATCCGTCATAAGTTTGATATCACTTTCGAAAGTTTCTGGTAGTAGCGGCCCAAAACTGAATCTGAACATATTCATATAGGGACTGACGTAACTCGGATCTTTAGAGTGTGGTCGTCCCATATCGCAATCGCGACCTGCAAGAATCGCCGCTCCACGTGGGTACAAACGTCGATTAAGCTCGTCGGAGTTCAAGCCTTCGGGTAATTGCATCCAATGGTAAAAGCCGCCATTACCCGTGAATACTTTTAAACCCATTTTTTCAAATGCCTCACCGTAGCGGGCGCGCTGCCAGTTGTAATGTGCCTCGATCGCTTTTCGCTGTCTCGCGACGCGCTCAGGCTTAAAAAGCTCAACCGCATAAAGCTGGCTCGGATGCGATACACCACCCAAGCCGAATGAGCTAAAGTTGGACAAGGTTTCAATGTTCTTTTTAGACGCGATCATCCACCCGATTCGAATTCCCGGGCTTTGCAAACCCTTGGTGCAGGCACCCGATAGAAACACATTAGAGTTGTCCAGATCACTGACGTACTGCAGCCCGCTAACCGAGGGCGAGTGATACATCTCGTAGGCTTCGTCCAGCAAAATGCCGCTTTGTGTTTCCTCTGCCATTGCCATGAGTTCTTTTAGCTCATCTCCCGACCGGGCGTGACCCGTAGGGTTGCTTGGATTAGAAATAACCGGAAACAATTTCGTTTTGTGGTTGAGACCGGAGCGGTCAAAGTATTCCGCATTGCTGGGGTGGAAATTGTTTCCTGGTGTCATCTCGACGGTTTTCCAATCCGTGTCGGTTTGCGTGAGAATGTCAAGATACGCAGGCCATTCAACGTTACCGATACGCACCTGAATATCCTTTTTCAAAAACGAAAGCACCGTAAAGATACCCGGTCGGCCACCGGCAAAAATGATGACGTTTTCGGGTTCAATATTCGCGCCGTAATACGTATTGTAGTAATCGACGATGGTCTCGCGTAATAAAGGATGCCCCCAGGCTTTAGGATAAAAGCGATCCTCCCAGGTCACGTCTACCGACGAAGGCAGTTCTGGGCCGTCGAATTTTTCCAGTCGGGTCGTTAGTGGAAAACCCTGCGACCAGGGGTGAGTGCTCTCGGTACCCATGAACGCGCCAAATGCATCGCGGAACGCATAAAGAGTTTCATAGATCCCCATCGGCGGGACGTTGTCTCGAAGGAAAGAGTTATCATTCATTGATATTGTTATTCCTGAGGAGTGGTTATTTATCAAGTATAAACGAATTGCTACTTTTGATGCTGCGATCAACCAACCATAATCGAGGCATTTAGAATTTTCTGAATCGGATTAAAAACCAAGGGATGATTGACTGCGAAAACTATACTATGTGCGATCGAAAATGCAGCCGGTCGAGGCAGGAAGATCGATGAGTTTCAGCGAATCACCAAAATTTTGTAGGGTAAGCAGTTATTGACATCACCGCGCTGTTAAACGAAAGCACTGGAAATCCTCTGGTCTTGTTTGCCGTCGCCATGCTGATTGGCGCACTGCACGGCCTTGAACCCGGTCACTCCAAAACGATGATTGCCGCCTACATTATTGCAATCAAAGGGTCCGTGGTGCAGGCGTTTCTGCTTGGTATTTCCGCCGCTTTTAGCCATTCGATAATCGTCTGGATTCTGGCATTTATCGCGCTGACTTTCGGCAATGAATTGATAGGTGAGGAGCTGGAACCGTGGTTTATGATTGTCTCGGGTCTGATTATTCTGTCAATGGCGCTTTGGATAGCCAAACCATTATTAAGCCGGTTTGTTCGCAAGTTCAATCAGAAGCACGACCACGGTCGGAGTGACCATTTGCATGATCACGATCATCGCGATCGCGCGCACATGGACGCGCACACAGAGCACCACGCAAAAGAGATAGAAGCGCAACTTGCCAGCGGTAAAAAAGGCAACTGGCAGACCATTATTTTCGGCCTGACCGGCGGATTATTACCCTGCCCGGCGGCGATCACCGTGTTCATTATTTGCATGAACCTCGGGCAATTTTACCTGGGCGTTGCACTGGTCGGTGCCTTTTCTATTGGCCTGGCGGTGATTCTGGTTGTGATTGGCGCGGTGGCGGCGCTTGGCCTGAAGTACATTTCGGAAAAAACCAGCGTGTTTGCATGGGTGTCTTCGCGGGCACCCTATTTTTCCAGCAGCTTGATTGCCCTAATTGGCTTTGCCTTTATTTTTAACGGGTATTTCCATCTTCAGTAAGCTTGCGAGCGAATCCGAACCCAGCATTGAAAGCTATCCCGAGAGGCTTGTTGGCCCACGTAGATCTTAGTTCGCAATGACCGCTCGTAACGACGTCACAATGTCACTCAGCCACGACAGTTGTTGTTTCAGATCAGAGACCTCGCGCCGGTTGAGCGTTGAAACATGAACGGAACTCGAGATGGGAATACCCGACTCGATGTCCCGTATTTGCTGAGCCAATATCAGCGACAACAGCACCTTTTGTGTCTGGATCAGGCGCTCACAGTCTTCACCGGCAATTAGCCCTGCTTTCTGGGCGTCGCGAAGTCGGTCAGGTGTGTTAGCTGAAACTGATTCACACTTCAAAGCGAGCACTCTTGCGCAGCTTACGAGTGGCAATAGACCTTGCATTTTCAAATCGACACGACCGTCAACTGTTCGCAAGCGTCCAAAAATCCCGAATGGCGAACCGCTGGCCACGACCGAGTTCGCCAATATGCCAAGAAATGGTCCGCGGTGATTGACACGACTAAGGGCGTAACGCTTGAGTTCTTCACCCAGACGCGCGTCACCGGCAGCGGGGTACAGATCGTAAAAGATATCAACGCTCAGAAGATCCGCGGGCTTGGTCCGTGTCAGCCATGTATCAACGCGCTGTTGCCACTGCGATTGTGTGCCCCGCCAGGCAGAGTTAGACGCCATCACGCCACCCGTGCACCGCGGCAATCCGCTCTCATGCAGAATATTCGCAATGCATTCGCCAAACCGCGCAAACCACGCATCGTCCTGCTCTGATCCCGCATGAATTACAGCGTTGTCTTGATCCGCACTGAGCAAACTTTCCGCGCGTCCGGCTGATCCCAGTACCAACAAGCACCAAGGCGCCGGTGCACGCCCGTGACCATCTTTTGCAATCGCATTTTCCGCCATTTCCGCCGCACGCGCAGTGAGCGCTTGCATCTCATGCGATATCACTGCAGCAATTTGCACGCCGCTTAGCCCCTCATCACACAGCGTGCGCGCGACTTCGCAAAGGCTACCGTGGGCGCTGGCAAGTTGCGCAACGTTTACTGCCTGTGCGAGTCGATCTCCCAGAATATTGGCAGCGTCCGCACGATACCGAACCAGATCGCGTTCTGACACGACGCCTACCGCAATTCCATTCGCATCGGTGACAACAAGATGGCGGACACCACAGCGCGCCATGCGTGCAAGCGCACGGTATAGAAATTCGTTTTCGCCAAGGCACTCAACCGGAGCGCTCATAAACGCCGCGACGCTTTGGTGGTCGATGTCCGCATCGGGTTCACTGACCGCACACATCAGATCGCGTTCGGTCAAAATTCCAAGCGGTGGTTCAGCCGGATCACCAACCAGCACCGATCCAATCCCGTTGGCCACCATCATTTTCGCCGCCCCGCGCAATGTTTCTTGTTGATCAACAAAGTGCACGGGCGTACTCATCACATCGCCGAGCCTGCGCAAATAAATATGGCTGTCGACACCGGGTAACAGCGTGTGCGATGTGCCAGATCGAAACACCTCTGGTTGCTTGTGCCAACCGGCCCGTTCTTGATCCAGTGTCATATCGCTGCTTGTGGTCTGCAGCGTCAGGGCTTCGCCCAGCGTGCGAACGTTGGCAACGCGCAAGCGGCTGATCAATTTTGAAAACGCCGCCGCCGTTGTTTTCACGTCTCCAGACGCCGTATGACGATCGATCACGTCAACTTCCAGCCACCTCGCAATCGTTTCAAAGCCAACGTCAGGAAGCGAGGGTGCAAGCGCTCGCGCCAGCTTAGCCAAATCGAGCGAGACGGGTTCTTGCCACTCGATTCCCGCACGAGCGGCTTCAAAGCGCAGCACGGCCAGATCGAACGCAATGTTGTGACCAACAACGACCCGGCCGGAAATTTGCCGGGTCAAGGTAGCGCACTGATCTTCAAACGAACCAGCATCTTTAACATCGTCGTTATCAATGTGGTGGATGCGCGTCGACTCTGGAGGGATATTGACACCGGGATTTACCAGGTTATCGATGCTTAAGTTATCTGCTATCTGCCCTCCATTCATCGGCATGCAGGCAATTTGCACGATGCGGTCGTTTTCAATATCAAGCCCGGTCGTTTCGAGATCCAAAATCACTGCTGGCAGCGAAAGAAGCGGCGTTGCGCGGGAGAGAGCCGTTGAATGCGCTGTGATTTGCATAAGCTCACTATACCGTGACTAGCGTTACAGGATAAACGGGCCATCCGTGGCCAATGCGTGGAGGAGTTAATCGATTGACTGTAAAACAGCCCCTAAGCTCGCAACCTGCATTTCTGACAATCCAGTTGATGATTTCAGAGTACGTGTGAGGAAACACCATCATATTGATCTGGATCAAATAACCGGCAGTTGTCGCTGCGGGAGTCCGCCCGACAACATTTTGAGTATTAGCGATTGAATTTATCAACGCGTTAACTGATCCAGATCAATTTGCGAGCACGGTTAATCCGCAACACTCTCCCCATACATTTGACAGGAGAGTATTCATGGCAATCGCAGACGTGCTGGTTTACGTTGACAACGATAAAGCCCTTAGCGCTCGTGTTCGCGCGTGTGTCGATTTATGTACTTATTACAAAGCGCGCCTCAAAGGAGTTTATTCTCCCAGACGAGTCGTGATCCCCGCCTACGCCGGGCCGTATATCCCCCAACACGTGTTTGATGCAACCGAGAAAGAAACCGATGATCTGCAACGCGATGCGCAAGCTGTCTATGAAGAGGTAGCGGCGCCGCTCGAGTACGGTTTCGATTTTCACTGTGCGGAATCGGAACCGGTCGACAGCTTGAACATTCTGTCCCGGCTCGCCGATCTGGTGGTCGTACCGCAGCGAATTGCTGAACGAGACGATCTAAATTTTCGCTACGACGTACCCGATGTTCTGATTGGTTCCGCCTGCCCCGTGCTCCTGCTGCCGCCTGATTACATGCCGTCTTTTCCGATTAAGCGGGCAATGATCGCCTGGGATGGAGGGCGTGAGTCAGCGCGTGCGTTCCACGCAGCCTTACCGCTGTTGGCGGATGCAGAGCAGGTGAACGTTGTTCGGGCCGGCAAAGATGGTGAGCAATCGTCGCATGATTTTGCACAGCACATTTCCCGGCATGGATTGAATACAGACGTTCATATACTCGATTGCGTCCCGTTTGACGAAGAGCGAACGCTACTGAATACCGCGAAGTCATTGAACTGCGATCTGCTCATTATGGGCGCTTACGGGCATTCGCGATTCAGGGAGTTTGTACTCGGCGGGGCGACGAAATATGCGATCCAGCACGCACCCCTACCCGTTTTATTTTCGCATTAATGGGTTACTCAATGCGCCCGCGTGTAATTGACTTGCATTCAGCTCCAAAAGTCCCTCTGTTTGATTCGGAGCTGATCAAAAAGTATTCCGGCAACGGCCCGCGCTACACGTCTTATCCAACCGCTGCACAATTCGACAGTCACTATACAAGCGACGACTACATTATCGCCGCGCAGCGTAGCAATGAATTAATCATCCCTTCGGATTTGTCGCTTTACGTCCACATCCCGTTTTGCGACACCATCTGCTACTACTGCGCGTGCAACAAAATTGTGACTAAAAACCGCGCACGCGCGGAAAAATATCTGGACTATCTGATTCGCGAGCTGCACATGCACGCAGAACTTTACGACGGCGACCGCAGAGTCGTGCAGTTGCATTTTGGCGGTGGCACACCGACCTTCCTGAGCGATGTGCAGTTCAAACGCATAATGCGCGAGATCGATTCCGCATTTACGCTGACGTGCGGCAGCGACAGAGACTTCTCAATCGAAATTGATCCGCGATCGGTAACACCCTCACGGATTGGGCAATTAGCGGATCTGGGATTCAACCGATTCAGTCTGGGCGTGCAGGATATCGATCTAAATGTGCAACGCGCCATAAATCGCATTCAACCGCTCGTGCAAACTCACGCCATTGTTGATGCCTGCCGAAAATCCAATGCATCGTCAATAAATATTGATTTGATTTACGGACTGCCCCGTCAAACCGAAACAACGTTTTCACAAACGCTGCAAATGGTCACCCATGAGCTTCGTCCCGACCGTCTCTCAGTGTTCAATTATGCGCATATGCCCGAACGCTTTAAAACCCAGAGGCAGATCGATGAATTAGACTTACCCGGCCCGGA
Source organism: Pseudomonadota bacterium (assembly GCA_039029275.1). Taxonomy (GTDB): domain Bacteria; phylum Pseudomonadota; class Gammaproteobacteria; order JBCCGL01; family JBCCGL01; genus JBCCGL01. The sequence goes on from JBCCGL010000011.1 coordinate 42,633, forward strand.
CCAAAAGCTCAGAATTCTTGAGCAAGTGATCACTACCCTGACCGATGCGGGGTATATCCATATCGGAATGGATCACTTTGCACTACCGAAAGATGCCTTGTGCAGTGCGCTGAATGACCACACCCTACACCGGAATTTTCAAGGTTATACCACGCACTCCAAGTGCGACCTGATAGGCCTCGGTGTCAGTGCAATTGGCAAAGTTGGTTCAGATTTTTATCAAAATGAAAAACGCCTGGATGACTATTATTCAGCGCTGGATCGGACCAGCGACCACAACAGCGCATTTGCGATTGAGCGCGGACTTAAAATGAGCGATGAGGATCTTGTCCGCGCGGAGATCATTCAAGAATTGAGCTGCTACTTTTCTTTCAGCCCGATAGACGTCGAGTCACGATTCGGCATCAACTTCAAACAGTCTTTTGCGTGGGAGGTCGATCAACTTGAAAAATTAAGCAAGGACGGGCTTGTCGAGCACGAGCACGGCGAATGGCGCGTAACCGCCAAAGGGCGATTACTGATCCGCAATATCTGTGCAGTGTTCGACGAATACCAGCAACCTGCAACGTCGAGTGGGTTCTCAAGGTTGATATAACTGCCTCGTCGCTCAAACGGTTTCAAAAATGAACGGGCAATTTAACCGTCTAGGGTGAAATACCCGTTACCGGCACGCAACGCTCATGCGCGAGCTGGCTTAGTCGCTGCGCGTCGACAATACGAATGTTTCGCCGGTTCACCTCCAGTAAGCCGTTTTTCTGCAATCTCGCGAAAAGGCGACTGATCGTCTCAACCGCAATCCCGAGGTAGTTAGCCAGATCATGACGCGGCATGCTGAGATTAAACTCCGTCGGAGAAAAACCCCGTTCGGCAAAGCGTTTCGACATGCTCATCAAAAACGTCGCCAATCGCTCTTCTGCGTTCAGTTGTCCCAGTGCTAACAGCATTCGATTGCCACTGCTGATTTCGCGTCCAACCAAATGCATCAGTTGCTTGCGCAGTCCCGCAAATTGCCCGCACAGTGATTCGAAGTCGGGATACGGCAACTCACAAACACTGGCACTTTCCAGCGCGATGACATTGCAGGTGTGCTGCTGCTCCGCGAATCCGTCAAGACCCAGTAATTCACCAGGCAAATAGAACCCGACGACCTGCTCGGCACCCTCCCCGGTCAGGACTGTAGCTTTGAACGAACCCGACCGCACTGCGTAGATCGCACGCAGGGGATCGCCGCTGCGGAACAAATGCGCATCCCTCTCGCACTTGTACTTGTGCTCAATCGAATTATCCAGCTCGTTCAATTCGGCGGATGACAAACCGCGCGGAAGGCACAGCTCGGAGAGCGAGCACGAGCTGCAGGAAACTTTTAGATCGTCGAGTTTCATCTATTGCCCGGCGTGATTGGGCTTGGCGTGATTGGGCTTGGCGTCATCGGGTCCACTACCATTGGGTTCTCCTGCTTACCTGTGATTGAGGTCGTCGAGTTTCGCGCGATTCGCGCCTAGTTTACCGCGCCAACGCCCGATTTTGGGCCAACTTGATCCAGATCAAGACGTATCAATAACCAAAGCGGCATCCTGCACTCATTCGAAACTGAGCAGGAAACCGCGCGATATGAACGCAGCAGGTCGTTACAACTACACCGTAGTTTATCAGTTCGCCATCATGACGGTGGTGTGGGGTATCGTCGGCATGGGTGTTGGCGTGTTAATCGCCGCCCAACTGGCGTGGCCCGAACTCAATTTTAACGTTCCGTGGCTGAGCTACGGTCGGCTGCGCCCTCTGCATACCAATGCCGTCATTTTTGCATTTGGCGGATCGGCGCTGTTCGCTACGTCGTACTACGTGGTCCAGCGCACTTGCGAAGCACGCCTGATCTCCGACGGTCTTGCCGCCTTTACCTTTTGGGGCTGGCAGGCAGTGATTGTGGCAGCCGCGATTACACTGCCGTTGGGTATCACACAGGGCAAGGAATACGCCGAGCTCGAATGGCCGATCGATATTCTTATCACGCTGGTTTGGGTGGCGTATGCGATTGTATTTTTCGGCACGATTATCAAACGCAAAACACCGCACATCTACGTCGCGAACTGGTTTTACGGTGCCTTCATCGTCACCGTTGCGGTACTGCATCTGGTCAATAGCGCAGGCCTGCCCGCAAGCTTTTGGAAATCCTACCCCGCCTACGCAGGTGCGGTGGATGCCATGGTGCAGTGGTGGTACGGCCACAACGCGGTTGGCTTTTTTCTGACCGCCGGTTTTCTCGGGATTATGTATTACTTCGTCCCAAAACAAGCTGAGGCACCGGTGTATTCGTATCGCTTGTCTATCGTGCACTTTTGGGCGCTGGTCTCGACCTACATGTGGGCCGGTCCGCACCATCTTCACTACACCGCGCTACCGGACTGGGCGCAGTCTCTCGGTATGGTGTTTTCGCTGATCCTGCTGGCGCCTTCGTGGGGCGGAATGATCAACGGCATCATGACCCTCTCGGGCGCGTGGCACAAACTGCGTACTGATCCGATTCTCCGCTTCATGATTGTGTCGCTGTCGTTTTATGGCATGGCGACTTTCGAAGGCCCGATGATGTCGATCAAAACCGTCAACGCGCTTTCGCACTACACCGACTGGACCGTGGGCCACGTGCACGCGGGCGCAATGGGATGGGTTGCGATGATCAGCATCGGTGCGATTTACGGCTTGATTCCAAAATTGATCGGCAAAGAACAAATGTACTCGATCAAATTGATCGAAGTTCACTTCTGGGTTTCCACGATTGGGATTGTCCTCTACATCGCCGCGATGTGGATCGCCGGCGTTGCGCAGGGACTGATGTGGCGCGCGATCAATGAAGACGGAACGCTCACCTATAGTTTTGTCGAGTCACTCGAGGTCACCTTTCCTTTCTACGTCGTTCGCCTCGCGGGTGGTGCTTTGTTTTTAAGCGGCATGCTGGTGATGGCGTGGAACATTTTCAAAACAATCTCCGATAGCCCCGTCACCCGCGCAAATACCGCGATGGAGACAGCACAATGAACCACTCCGTCGTCGAAAAAAATATTGGTCTGATGATCGTACTGATCATTGTTGTGATCAGTTTTGGTGGGCTGGTTGAGATTGTCCCGCTGATGTTTCTTAAAGATACGACCGAGCCCGTAAGCGGACTCAAGCCCTACCCGGCGCTGCAGCTCGCGGGTCGTGACATCTACGTGCGCGAAGGTTGTTACAACTGCCACTCGCAGATGATCCGTCCGTTCCGCGCCGAGACCGAACGTTACGGTCACTACTCCGTTGCCGGTGAGTTCGTTTACGACCGCCCGTTTCAGTGGGGTTCAAAACGCACCGGTCCGGATCTCGCGCGCGTCGGTGGTCGTTACAGCGATGAATGGCACCGCGTTCATTTGCTCAATCCGCGCAGCGTTGTCCCGGAGTCCAACATGCCGGCCTATCCGTGGTTAAAAGATGAGCTTGTAGACGGTGAAGAGATCGCGACGCACATGCGCACGCTGAAACGGCTCGGACATCCCTACACCGAGGAAGAGATTGCCGCAGCACCGCAAGACGTAGCTGACAAAACCGAGTTGGAAGCGTTGATCGCATACCTGCAAAACCTCGGCACCATCATCAAAACACGCCAGTAAATTGAGGAAAAACAGATGGAAATTAACGAACTTCGCGCCCTGCTAACGCTGTTGACCTTCCTCGCCTTTGTCGGCGTGTGGGTGTGGGCATGGTCTTCGCGCCGCAAGAACGAATTTGATCAAACGGCCAATCAGCTCTTCAGCAAAGAAGAAGACGAAATGCATCGCCGCTCGGCGTTGGAGATTGATGATGAGTGATTTCTGGAGCGGTTGGATTATTGTTCTAACCGTCGTCAATATCGTCGCGTGTTTTTGGATCATCTGGTGGACGCAACGCCCACGCGCCGACGACACCGCAGCGGGTGAAAGTACCGGGCATTACTGGGACGGAGACCTGACCGAGTACAACAATCCGATGCCGCGTTGGTGGTTGTGGATGTTTTACATCACGCTTTTTTTTGGAATCGCGTATCTCGTTCTGTTTCCCGGCATGGGGCACTTCAAAGGCACACTGGGATGGACGCAGACGTCGCAGTATGAGAACGAAGTAGAGGCGGCCGACGAAAAATTCGGCCCACTGTTTGCGCAGTTCTCCAATACTGATATCCCGGCACTCGCCAAAAACCCCGAAGCCGTAGAAATAGGCCGAGGATTGTTTCTGAACTACTGCTCGACCTGCCACGGTTCAGACGCCAAAGGTGCGCGTGGATTCCCCGATCTGACCGACAACGACTGGCTTTACGGCGGCACTCCGGACGCGATCAAAACCAGCATTGCCAACGGTCGAAGCGGCGTGATGCCGTCATTCGACGCGGTACTGGGTGAGCGAGGCGTTAAAGAGATGGCTGAATATGTACTAAGCCTTTCCGGTCGCAGCAAATATCCCGATATGGTGCGCGAAGGGCAAAAGAAATTTGCCATGTGCATGGGCTGCCACGGTGCAGACGGCACCGGCAACCAGGCCTTGGGCGCGCCTAACTTAACCGACGATGTCTGGTTGTACGGCAGCTTCCCAATTTCAGTGCAATCCGTCATTCGTAACGGACGCAACGGTCAAATGCCACCGCATAAAAACTTTCTGGGTGACGACAAGGTGCATTTACTCAGTACCTACATCTACAGCCTTAGCAACGATTAATTTTGGATAGGGCGATTGAAAATACAAGCCAAGCGGAATGATTAATCAACAGTTCCTGAGTAGCTTTAATTTGAGGCGTGTGCTGATCGCTATTTTGTGGCCGTCATTCATCAGCGCCGGCATTGCCCTGACCGCATTTTACGTGTGGGTTGACCCGCTGATGATCGCGAACGTGTTCGGTTTGCCGATTACCGAGCGCATTGACATGTACTCGATCAGCTTTTTGTTCCTCTGGGGTCAGGCTATTCTGGCGAGTATTTTTTGTCTGATATTTGTTGCACCTACTCATCATCTGAATCCCAACAAACGGGATTTTGATGACTAGCGCGCAGCCAATCGAGCTTTATCGCAAGCGCGAAAAAATTTATCCACGCGCGGTTAGCGGTATTTTTGCGCGTTTTCGCATCACCGGTGTTCTGGTGTTGCTCGGCATATTTTACGGCTTGCCCTGGTTGCCGTGGCCAATGTTCGCCGACCAGCAACGTCAGGCGGTTCTGTTCGATTTGCCCAACAGAAAATTCTACTTATTTGAGTGGGTTTTTTGGCCGCAAGACTTTCTATTTCTTTCCGGGCTTTTGATTCTTTGTGCGCTCGCACTGTTTTTTTTCACCGCGCTGGCCGGGCGTTTATGGTGCGGCTACGCCTGCCCACAAACCGTCTGGACCGAAGTATTCATGTGGATCGAAAACTGGATCGAAGGTACGCGCATTCAGCAAATAAAACGTGACAAAGCCCCGATGAGCAGCGAAAAGTTTTGGCGCAAAAGTGCGAAACACGCGGTCTGGCTGATTTTATCCCTTCACACCGGATACACATTTGTAGGCTATTTCACACCGCTGGATGTGCTCACGCACGAAACGTTGACCGCGACGCTCGGACCTTGGGAATTGTTCTGGATTTTGTTTTATGGGTTTGCCACATACGGCAACGCCGGTTGGATGAGGGAACAAGTCTGCCTGTATATGTGCCCATACGCGCGATTTCAAAGCGCAATGTTCGACGCCGAAACGCTCATCATTTCATACGATGAGGCGCGTGGCGAACCGCGCAAACGCGGGCGGAATGCCAACGATGACCCACCCGGCGACTGTGTGAACTGTCAGCTTTGTGTGCAGGTATGCCCGACAGGAATTGATATACGCGACGGATTGCAATACGAGTGCATTGGCTGCGCAGCGTGTATCGATGCGTGCGATGAGGTGATGGAAAAAGTTGACAAGCCGAAAGGATTAATTCGCTACACAACTGAAAGCGTACTTCAGGGCAAGCCAAGTCGCATAATGCGCCCAAGAATATATGTGTATACCGTATTGTTGGTGGTATTAGTGAGTGTCCTCGGGTTTGGTCTGGCAAACCGAATTCCATTGGAGCTCGACATTATTCGTGATCGCAACGCATTGTTTCGGGAAGCGTCTAACGGGTATCTGGAAAATGTTTACACCGTGCGCGTGATGAATATGGAAGAGCGCGATCACACCTACACGCTGAACGTTGACGGCGAACTCGATTTTTTTATAAACGGCAAAAACACATCAATCGACATTCAGGTTCCAGCGGGAGAAGTCGCCTCTCGCGCCATCAGTTTGCAGGTCGACCCCTACACTTTGACGCGCTCCAATTACGAAATTTTCATTTCGATTACATCCCAATCCAACGCTGAATTGACACGACGCGAACCCGCACGCTTTCTGGGTCCCGATGATTTTTAAATCAGGAAAATCAAAATGCACTCGCTAGACAACAGAGACACAACGCCCTGGTACAAACAATTCTGGCCGTGGGCAATCATAGCGATCCCTGCGACCACCGTCGTCGCCTGCATCATTATGATAACGCTGGCGATCAAGACCGACGACGGATTGGTTTCAGGCGATTATTATCGCGAAGGTTTAACGATAAACGAACGCTTAAAACCCGCGGACTCGCAGTGATCGATACGACGCAATTCGCATCACTTCTGTTTTCCGCTTTTCTCATTGGTCTGTTAGGCGCAGGGCACTGCGCGACGATGTGTGGGGGGCTTGTATCGGCATTCACATTAAGCGGTGCCAACCGACGGCCACTCTCGTGGTTTATTAATTACAACGTCGGTCGAATTTTCAGTTACATGGTAGCGGGCGGCGTGGCCGGTGCGCTCGGGTCTGCGTCGCTGCATTTATTCGAAATCGAGACCGCACGCAGTCTTGCACGCGCACTGGTTGCGTTCACGCTGATCGCCGTAGGACTGTACCTCTGCGGCTGGCCACAGCTATTGGCACCAATTGAAAAACTGGGTTACCGAATGTGGTCAAAAATTTCCCCGCGAGTTACGCATTTGTTGCGCGTGCGCAGCGGCATCGATGCACTGAGGTTTGGCCTTGTATGGGGCTGGTTACCGTGCGGTCTAGTGTATTCGGCTGTACTGTCTGCAACCACGACGGGCGACGCATTAATGGGTGCGCAAGTGATGTTGTTTTTTGGGCTCGGCACCCTCCCGGCGCTGTTGTCACTTGGATTGCTTGCGAATCAGATTCGCTCGCTCGCGCGTAATCCCGTGTTCAGACGGATCAGCGGGTCAACCCTGTCGTTGCTGGGCGTTTACACTCTGCTGGCGGGAGCGCACCATTGAGTAGCGCAGCGACTACGGCAAGCATCGAGCACGCGGCTTCGTCGCATTCAACTTGTTATCACTGCGGATTACCCGTGCCTTCGGGCGTTGAAATCACAACGACAATTTTTGATCAACCGCGCCCCATGTGCTGCGCGGGTTGTCGCGCAGTTGCCGAAACGATTATCGCCAGCGGCCACAGTGATTTCTATCGACATCGAACCGAGCTTTCGCGTACCGCGAATACGCTTGTGCCCGAATTTCTCGTCGACAATCGCGTGTTTGACAACCCGTCGCTGCAACGTCGCTTCGTCGATGAACTGGATGACAGTATCGTTGAAACCATGCTGAGTATCGACGGAATCACGTGCTCTGCGTGCGGGTGGTTGATTGAACAACAGCTGTCAAAAATGCCCGGCGTCAGCTTCGCTTCACTAAACTTTGCAACGCATCTATTGCACGTTAAATGGCACAAGTATCAGTCAAAGCTGTCGACAATCATCGACCAGCTTGCATCGATTGGTTTTGACGCAGTCCCGTTTCAAGCGAACGAACAAGCAGCGAGGTTACAAAAGCAATACGCCGTATCGTTGCGGAGGCTGGTTGTGGCCGGAATTTTTGGCATGCAGGCGATGATGCTGGCAGTCGCCATGTATCTCGCTGACGGTGCGATGGACGCGCGTTACGAAACGCTGTTCAGATGGACAAGCCTCGCACTCTGCATTCCGATACTGCTCTACTCTGCAGCGCCCTTTTTTCGCGCTGCTGCGAACCAGATAGCGGCGCGTTATCCGGGCATGGACACGCCGGTGAGTGTGGGTATTGGACTCGCGTTCAGTGCCAGCGTATGGCACACGTGGCAGGGCTCGGGTGACGTTTATTTTGACTCGGTTGCGATGTTTACGTTTCTGCTGTTGCTCGCTCGGCACATTGAGCTTGTCACGCGTCGCAAATCTCAGACCGGCCTGCTCAACCCCACCGGATCTGTACCCGAGGTTGCCAGCCGCCGGGAAGACACCGATGCGGGCGGCTCATCGTGGCAGAGCGTGCCTGTATTTGAACTGTGCGTGGGGGATCACGTTCGAGTACTGCGCGGGCAAGCTGTTCCATGCGACGGTGTCCTCATCAACGCGTCCACTTGCGTGGATGAAGCCTTACTGACGGGCGAATCGAATCCCGTCGTGCGTAGCGGCGGAGAGACCCTGCTTGCCGGCTCAGTCATCGTCGGAGAAACGGCGCAAATTAAGGTCAGCGCCGAATTAAAGGATAGCTATCTGTCCCAGTTACAACGACTGCTGGCACGCGCGCAAAATGAAAAACCGCCAGCCGTACAACTCGCGGATCGCGTTGCCGGCAAATTTGTTTTTGCCGTCTTGTTGATCGGTGCGGCCGTGGCGCTGTACTGGTTGCATAGTGGTTCAAACGATTGGCTGGCAATCTGCATCGCGACTTTAATCGTCACGTGCCCTTGTGCGCTTTCACTGGCGACACCAACGGTCATGGCCGCTGCCAATGGCGCTTTATCCAATAGCGGCGTTCTGCCGACGCGCAGTCGAACAGTCGAAACTCTGGCGCGGGCGACTCATGTGGTGTTTGACAAAACAGGAACCTTGACCAGCAATGAGCTGCAACTCGAGCACATCGAACTTTTCAATAATTGCTCGCGCGACGAAGCGCTCAACGTTGCCGCCGCGCTTGAGCAACACGCATTGCATCCCGTCGCTCGCACCCTGCAATCGTTAGCATGCAAGCAGATTGCCGCGACAAATATTGCGGTTAAAAACACCGGGGTGCGCGGCGAGATTCACGGCGAAACCTGGTGCGTCGGGTCACCTGATTTTGTCGCCAGTAACGCCGGGTTGTCGTGGGTTCCGGGCTCGTCCAATTCACTGTCTGAACTGGGCACAACCAAGGTCCTGCTGGCGCGCAGCGGAGTTGTTGTTGCCCGTTTTTATTTTTCGCAAAAACTGCGTCAAGGCAGCGAAGCACTGATCGCTGCGCTTGTGCATAGTGGAAAACAAGTTTCCATTCTTTCGGGAGACTGCGCCGAGGCGGTTGCGCCTGTTGCTGCAGAGCTTAAGATTAAATCGTGGCAGTCAAATTTAGCACCGCGAGACAAGCAGTCCGAGATCACCTTGCTGCAATCGCATGGTGCCGTGGTCGCGATGATCGGAGACGGATCTAACGATTCACTGTCGTTGGCAGCCGCCGATGTGTCGATTGCGGTCGGATCCGGAACCGACATTGTGCGCATCAGTGCTGATGCGATCTTGACCGGCGATTCATTAAAAAACGTCATTCTCGCATTTTCCCTGTCTGATCAAGCGAGATGCATCATTCGCCAAAACATCGCCTGGGCGATTGCATACAACACGCTCGCGCTACCGCTGGCAGCCGCCGGCTTTGTCGCCCCATGGATGGCAGCCATTGGAATGTCCTTGAGTTCGTTACTTGTGGTGGTGAATTCCACACGCTTGCTCAGAGTAAATCGCTGGAGTTAAGTCATGGATATTCTTTTCTTTCTTATCCCCATCGCCGTTTTACTTGCATGTGTGATCGTTGGGGTATTTTTTTGGGCGGTAAGGAGCGGACAGTTTGAGGATCTTGAGGGACCGGCGTATCGTATTTTGCGCGACGACGATTCAAACTCGCTCAACCGGCGGATCGAGCAGGAAAGGCAGGATTAACTGCCCCGTTTGGCGCTACTTTCGTACAGGTCCATGCCATCGGGTATTTGATCGTATTGTTTAAACTTGTCCAGCACCCATTCGCGAAACAAATCGTGGTGACGGTGCATGGTGCGGTTTCGTGGGGAGATCAGGTACACATTCTGTGGTGTCTGAACCACCGTATTGGCCACGCGCACCAGACGACCTTCCTGCAGATAACCGCCAGCCAAATGCTGCCAACCCAGCGCCACGCCTTGCCCGACGAGGGCCGCGTGAATCGCCGAGTGGTGGTCCGAGAAAACCACGTCTGGACTGCTCGTAGCGTCTATCCCTGTGGCCTCGAACCATTCGGACCATCCCATGCGCGATCGCTTTGGCTCGGTGGCGTAAAGTAAATTTGCCTGCTGCAGGGTTTCCAGTTCCATACATTCAGGGTGTGCTTTGACATAATCGGGGGACGCCAGCGCGTAGACGCGCTCACGCGCCAGCATCCAGCTCTCCACATCGCTCCATTCACCCATTCCGATCCAGGTGCTGAAATCGCACGTGGATAACTCAAACGAATTCAGATCACCGTGGTTTTCGGTGATTTCAAACAACACGCTCAGGTTTGCATCCTTGAACTCGGCGATATTCGGCACCAGCCACATCGAGACAAAGCTGGACGAAAAATTGACCCGGATTTTCTGGCTGTCGCTACTGGGAATAATCTGCCGCACTGCCTGATCGACGCTGGTCAATGCTGTGCGCACCTGTGCAGCCAGGGCTTCCCCTTCGCTGGTTAGCGATAACCCTCGGTGTTGTCTGAAAAACAGTTTTACCCCCAGATTTTGTTCAATCTGACGGATTGATTTGCTAACCGCTGGCTGGGAAATACACAGCTCATCAGCAGCATTGGTGAAATTCAGATGTCTGGCAACGGCCTCGACGACGTAGAGACTGTTAAGTGACGGGAGAATTCGGCGCAGGTTTCGCATAACTTTAAATTATGCCCGATGGAACTTTTTTTGGGGAGCAAAAACGCGCTCAGAGTTGGTAGAGTAAGGAGATAAAACTAATTCCCGGAGCAAATAAATGAAATCACACGCCAAAGTCGTTGTAGTGGGCGGTGGATGCGTGGGCGCATCGATCCTTTACGGTTTAACCAATCATGGCTGCAGTGATGTCGTGATGTTGGAGCGCACACAATTGACGTCCGGGTCGACATGGCACGCGGCGGGCCTTTTGGTGACATTTGCCCGCTCGTTCAATCTCTCGAAAATGGCGATGGAAAGTATCAACATCTACAAGGAAGTTGAAGAAAAACTGGGGACCTCAGTGGGGCTGCGTCAGGTCGGTCAGTTGCGCGTCGCCAACACCGAAAAGCGTTGGGATGAATTTCAAAGCTACATCTCAATCGCCGAAGCGGCCGGAATACCGTGTCGTTTGTTGACACCGCAAGAAGTGGCTGAAGCGCACCCGCTGCTGGCGCAAAACGAAAACATTCGTGGCGGCATCCTGCATGACAAAGATGGCTATGTGAATCCATCAGACATCACCATGGGTCTGGCCAAACTCGCCCGCGAACAGGGCGCGGTTATTTACCAGGATACCGAGGCCACAGCATACGAACACCAGGCAGACGGCCTCTGGAAAGTCACCACTAACCAGGGTGATATCACCTGTGAGCATCTGGTCTTTGCAACAGGTAACTACACCCGCGAAAACGCACGCCGAGTTGGCCTGGATTTGCCCTGCATTCCGATCGTGCACCAATACTGGACAACCGAGCCTGTCCCTGAGCTGCTGCGACGTCGCAAGGAAGGTCTGCCGGAATTTCCAATCCTGCGTGACGAGGACTACGGTGCCTACCTGCGCGAGGATGTTGGCGGGTTCCAGTTTGGCCCGTACGAATTCGAAAAAGACCTCAAGCTGTTCGCCGAAGACCGAGTACCCCCCGATTTTGGTGCGGACCTGCTGCCGGAAGATTTTGAGGCAGTATCCACCCAGTGGGAACGCGCAATCGAACGCGTACCTGCACTGGGCGAAGTGGGCATCAAGGCCAATACGCGCGGCCCCTTCCAGATGACGCCAGACGAACTGCCACTTTGTGGTCCTGCGCCAAAGCGTCAAAACCTGTGGCTGGCTGAAGGCGTGCCTGGCGGCATATTCTGGGGAGGCACTTTGGGTGAGCGCCTGGCCCGTTGGATCATTAATGGTGATCCAGGCATTGATATGTCTGAAATTGATCCTCGCCGCTTTGGCGACTTTGCCTCCAAACGCTGGACCATGGATGTCGTGCGCGAAACCTGGGGCAACCATATGCACGCGCATGTGCCCGGTGAGGATTTTCCCTCGGCTCGCCCAATGAAAACAGCGCCCTCTTACGATTTACTCACCGCGCACGGCGCCGTCTGGACCTCGCTCAATGGCTACGAATTCCCCCGCTGGTTTGCCCCGTCACCGGAACAGGCGATTCCAGAGCACAGTTTTCGCCGCACGGAGCATATGGAGTACGTTCAGCAGGAAGTGAAAACCACGCGTGAAGAAGCCGGTTTTATCGAAATGTCGCCGATGACCAAATTTACCGTGCGCGGTCCCGGGGCCGCCGCGTGGCTCGACGGCATTATGGCCAACAAGCTGCCCAAAGTGGGTCACATGACTCTAGCGCTGGCTCTCAACCCACGCGGGGGAATGGAAGGTGAGTACACCGTTGTGCGTTACGCAGAAAATGACTTTTATCTGGTCAGCACTCCGACCGGTCAGGTGCATAACTGGGATTATTTATCGCATCGCTTACCCGCCGATGGCTCTGTAGAAATGCAGGATATCTCAGAACAATTCGGCGTGATTGCATTGGCCGGACCTAAGGCACGCGAGATACTCCAGCCATTGACCGATAATGACCTTTCCAACGAGGCTTTCCCCTGGCTCTCGGCACAAATGGGTGAAGTGGGTTACGCCAAGGGTGTTCACCTGCTGCGTGTCAGCTATACCGGTGAGCTCGGTTGGGAACTGCACCACCCGATTGGGTATAACCGCCATTTGGTCGATCAGCTTCTCAAGGCGGGCGTCAAGCCGTTTGGCCTTGAAGCGCTTGAGTCCATGCGACTGGAAAAATCCTACCGCGCGATCAACCGCGAAATCTGCAAGGATCTGACTCCATTCGAAGTGAGTCTGGATCGGTTCGTCGTGCTCGAAGGCCGCGAATTTATCGGACGTGATGCACTTGTCAAGCAAAAGGAAGAAGAGGATTACCGCGTACTGGTCACCCTGAAACTGCCCTCGTGTGATACCTCAGTTATCGCCGATGAAAGCGTCTTTAAAGACGGCGAGTTAATCGGTCGCGTGACTTCAGGGGGGTTCTCGTACCACTGCGACCACGATATTGCCATGGCGCTGGTGCCACAGGAATTCGCAGCCGATGGCACCCGAATGCAGGTAAAAATCCATAACGAACTTCGCGACGCTGAGGTTGTGGATGTTTGCCTCTACGATCCAAGCAGTGCGCGTGCACGCGTCTGATCGGGAGAAAATAAAAAATGACAGTAAAGGCACGCGGCGAACGCAGCGGCCGCTCGGCTCGGGTAAAGGCTCGCATCAACCCGCCTCCAGTCTATCTGCCGACGCTGAACCGCAAGATCGGGCCGATTGAGCTGCTTGATTCCGAGGGCGTCGAAAAAATCCATACCGCCGCGATGACCATCCTTGAAACAACGGGGATCGAGTTTCGTGACCCGGTCGCTCTGGCCGATTGGAAAAAAGCCGGTGCAGATGTACAGGATCAACGAGTGCGCATCGGGCGCGATATGTTGATGGAGCTGATTTCGAGCGTTCCGTCAACGTATCGCATGCATGCGCGCAACCCGGAGCACACAATTGATGTGGGCGGGCGCAACTCGATCTTCGCCAACGCCTATGGAACGCCTTTCGTTTACGGATTGGATGGGGTCCGACGACCTTCCATGCTCGATGATGCGCACAACTTTTTCAAGCTCGCGCAGACGAGTCAGGCTATGCACGTTCCGGGTATTCTGCCGGTTGAACCGCAGGATGTCCCGGTACCCCAACGCCACCTGGATCTGGTCTCCTCGGCACTGACATTGACCGATAAACCCATCATGGGGTCTGTGCTGTCTGAGACCGCGGCGCGCGACACCGTGGAAATGGTGCGCATTGTTTTCGGGGAGGACTTCGTCGATCAAAACGTCGTGCTGACCTCTTTGCTCAACTGCAATACGCCGCTGGTGTGGGATGAAACAATGTTGGAAAGCCTGCGTGTCTACGCGGCCGCCAATCAGCCCTGTCTGCTTTCACCGTTTGTATTGGCAGGTGCCAGCACACCCGCCAGCCCGTTCGGCGGTGTGGCGCTGTTGATTGCTGAATCACTGGCGGGTATGGCGTACAGCCAGATTATTCGTCGCGGATGCCCGATGGTGATGGGTGTAGCGATTATGGGCGTATCGATGAAGACCGGCGCACCAATGATGGGGTCACCCGAGCCCGGTCTGATGAATCTGCTGGTTGGCCAGATGGCGCGATTTTACCAGGTGCCATGGCGTTCCTGTACCATGTGGAGTGGTTCCAAATCACCCGACTTGCAGGCGGGATTTGATAGCGCAAATACGATGTGGCCGGTACTGCTGGGTGGGTGTAACTTTCTGGTTCACACCGCCGGCTTTCTTGAAGGTGCGCTGGGAATCAGCTACTCGAAATGGGTCCATGATGCTTACCAGTTGGAGGCTTACCATCGTTTTTTCTCCGGGCTAAAAGAAGAAAATATAAGTGACCTGCTGAGTGACATCGCCGAGATTGGGCCCGGCGGGCACTTCCTCGGCACCGATCACACCCGCGAGAATCCGCTGCAGGTTAATCCCCTGCAAAATAACGACAGCTTTGAGCAGTGGTATGACGAGGGCGCCAGGAACGCGGACGAGGTTGGACGCGAAGAGGCTAAGCGTATGCTGAGCGCGTATGTTAAGCCGCCAATGCCCGACGGTCAGGCCGGCGCACTGGCAGAATTCGTCGCCAAGAAACGCGTCGAATACATCAACTAGGCAACAATTTGGCGCATGTAACCGGAGGGGGCCGATGACTAACGTGACGACAAAAACAATCTCGCTCGCAGACGTACGGGCATTGGCCAAGCGCGTGCTTGTATCAGGCGGAATGGACGAACGCGGTAGCGATGTTATCGCTGACCTCGTGACAATGTGCGAGCGCGACGGGCCGCGCAGTCATGGATTGGCGATGCTGCCGCGCTATGTGCAGAGCTTTGAGTCGGGCTACGCCAATGGTGCTGCTCGCCCGAGTGTCGAAAAGATCGCCCCGGGCGTGCTGCGCGGCGATGGCGACAACGGGTATTTCCAGATTGCCTCTGACGTAGCTCGTCCAAAATTAATCGAACTGGCGCGCGAAAATGGCATTGCCGGCTTTACCTGTGCCAACACACATCATTTGTCAGGCCTGCGTTTCGAAACTGAAGCGCTGGCCAATGAAGGATTGGTCGCCATGTGCGTTGTCAACTCACTCGCACTGATTGTGCCTCACGGCGGCAACCGACCCGTTTTCGGCACCAACCCGATGTCGTTTGCCTGCCCGCGCGAAGGCGATGAACCGATCGTTTGGGACCAATCGTCATCAGTCGTGGCATTGATGGATATAAAACTGGCCGCCGCTGAAGGCCATGATCTTGATGTGCCGGGAGGGCTGGATCGCGCGGGCAATATCACCACCGATGCTGCCGAGATCAGCCAAACCCTGAGCCTGCTGCCTTTTGCGGAGCACAAAGGAACCTGTATTGCCATGATGGTTGAAATCATGGGGGCCGCGTTGGCGGGCGGCACACCCTCGATTAAAACCGAGGAAAAAGAGTCCTTTGGCTCACTTAATGTTAAGCCCGGTGTGACCACCATCGCGATTGATCCGCACAAGTGGGGCAACCCCGGATTTCTCAAGCAGATCGGGCAAATGGTCGAGGATATGTGTGCTGCACCCGGCGTGCGCGTACCGGGAGACGGTCGCTTGCAACGTCGCGCCACAGCAAAGACGGACGGCATTGTGGCAAGCGCAGAACTCCTGGCGCAACTGGGCTACGAATAAGGTCAACTACCTGTGAAGCGAGTCGTTGTCGTTGGCGGTGGCGTCGTCGGTATATCCTGCGCGTTGTCCTTACAGGCCGATGGCCACCACGTCACTGTGTTGGAACCAGGACCAATTGGTGAGGGTGCCAGCTGGGCTTCCTGCGGCTGCATCGCCGTGGGTGAAATCGTGCCCTTGTCGCAGCCCGGCATGTTGGCGAAAGTCCCGGGCTGGTTAATCGATCCCGACGCGCCCTTGTCTCTGCGCCCGGCCACTGCACTGTCGCTGCTGCCATGGTTTGCACGCTTCACTGCCAATGCGCGTCCGTCGCGTATGCGCGCGATTGCGAAAGACTTGTCTGCGCTCACGTTCTGTGCAACTGCAGATTTCAAGACACAGATTGCCGACGTTGGATGCTCCGAGTTGTTGGTTGAACGTCCCGTGCTCAAGTTATTTGACGACGAATCCGACCGCGACACCATGGGAGCTGCGTTTGGACTGGCGCGTGAAATGGGTTGTACGATTGATGAAGTTTCGGGTCAGGAGGCGCATGAAATAGATCCCGCGATTGCAGCTGATTTTAAATACGCAGCGGTGCTACGCGACTGGAGCTACGTGACCGATCCAAAGTATCTGGTTGAAGCGCTGGTTGATGCGTTTGCCCGACGGGGAGGCACGGTGCAGCCATCGGCTGCAACCGGTTTTGATCGTGAGGGCAACAAAATAGTCGGCGTGCGTCTTGAACAGGGCAGCGTGGTAGAAGCAGACGAAGTCGTTCTTGCGGCAGGCACTCATTCCAAGGCACTGGCCAGGAGTTTGGGTTTGACATTGCATTTGGAAGGCTTAATCGGTTACTCCACAGCTTTACGCAACGCGGGTGTTGATTTGCAGCACACTGTTTTCTATCCAAAAGGCGGCTTTGGGATTACGCCTTACGATGGTGCGCTTGCTGTCGCAGGTACAATTGAATTTGCCGGCGCCAATGCTGCACCCAGATGGCGGCGGGCCGAGGTACTGGTAAAACAGGCGCACCGTGTATTGCCGGGTCTGCGAGATGATCAGGCTGAGCGTCGCATGGGAAGGCGGCCCTTCACGCCTGATACGCGGCCGATCATAGGGCGCACTAAAAAGCTGGCAAACCTCACGCTGGCTACCGGTCATGGCCAGCTTGGATTAACGTTGGGTGCCACAACGGGCGGTCTTGTCGCAGACGTCGTTACAGGTCGCAAACCCCGTCTGGATATTGCGGCCTACAGCCCTGACCGGTTTTCCTGAATATCGCCGCAGTGCGATAAAGTGAGCGGTTGATTTGTATTGCCGTCTCTGATGTTTTTGACCTGACTACGTTTAGAAAAGTAAAAGATGAAAATAAAAGAAATCCATATCTACCAGCACGATCTGCCGGTGAAAAATGGCCCCTATACGATGGCCAGTTGCACGGTGCACGCGCTTGACAGCACGCTGATCAAGCTTGTCGCTGAGGATGGCACCGAGGGCTGGGGGGAAACCTGTCCGGTCGGCCCAACCTACGCTGAATCTCACGCGCAGGGCGCGCGCGCCGCGCTTCATCTGCTGGCCGAGGGTCTGATCGGTGCCGATATTTGGCCACTGAGCCTGCAACGCAAAGCGAACAGTCTGCTTAATGGGCATAACTATGCAAAAGCGGCCGTGGATATCGCCGCACACGATCTCATGGGAAAACACTTTGGGATGAATGTCGCTGATCTGCTAGGTGGAGCAGTCACGAATCGAGTTCCGTCGTACTACGCAACGGGTGTTGGTGCACCCGACGATATCGCGCGTCTGGCCGGCGAAAAGCGCGACGAAGGTTATCCGCGCTTACAGGTTAAAGTTGGCGGGCGACCGGTTGAAATTGATATCGAAACCATTCGAAAAGTGTGGGAAGTGATCGGGGGCTGGGGAATGCGCATGGCCGTCGATGGCAATCGAGGCTGGACCACGCGCGATGCGCTGCGAGTGAGTCGCGAATGCCCGGATATACCCTTTATCATGGAACAGCCGTGCAACACCTACCAGGATCTTGAGAAGATACGACCGCAAGTCGGTCACGGTATATACATGGATGAGAACAGCGTCGATTTAAATACGGTGATATCAGCCGCGGGCACAGGGCTGGTGGATGGTTTTGGCATGAAAGTGACGCGTATTGGCGGCTTACAGAATATGCGCGCGTTTCGCGATATTTGCGAGGCGCGTAACTTGCCTCATACCTGCGACGATAGTTGGGGCGGCGACGTAATTGCTGCGGCGTGCACTCAGATCGGATCTACCATGCGTCCTGATCTCTGCGAAGGCGTATGGCTGGCTGCGCCGTATATCGAAGGACACTACGACTCTCAAAACGGTATCAGTATCAACGGCGGTCATATCCAACGACCGACCGGTCCTGGTCTGGGCGTAACGCCTGATGAAGCTATGTTCGGCGAACCTATTGCCAGCTTCTGATCATAAACACTACTCGCCAATTAGGTCGCGAGTATTCAGCGTTTAACAACCCAATGCAGCGAATCCTGTGAGAACAAACAACGGCGGACTATTTTCAGGAACACAAGAATTAAAATTGGCAGAGAAAATTTCGCGATAGCGAGGCTGCTGCGAGAATCACCCCGACAGACGCCGGGGTGTTGTGAGATTTCGTTACGTGTTTTTAGACCTCTTCAGTCTTGAGCGCCTTATACACCGTGTAGCACATCGCAAGAACCACAAGCGTGAACGGGATTCCGGTCGAAACCGCAGCGCCCTGTAAGGCTGCAAGACCTCCGCCGAGTAACAATGCAATGGCGACCAGACCTTCCAGCGTGCACCAGAAAACGCGTTGCACCACAGGCGCGTCCATTTTTCCGCCAGCCGTAATCGTATCGATAACAAGCGAACCGCTGTCAGATGACGTGACAAAGAACACGACAATCAAAATCAGCGAGATCGGAGCCACAATGCTGTAGAGGGGGTATTGATCGAGGAATCGGAACAGTGAAATTTCCGGCTTGTAGGTATCAACCACTACGCCTGTAATACCCTGACCACCGCCCGCTTCGATCATATCGATCGCAGCTCCGCCGAAGGTTGACATCCACAGCGCGCATACACATGTCGGCGCAATCAAAACGCAAAGCACAAATTCACGCACCGTGCGGCCTTTAGAAATTCGCGCGATGAACATGCCGACAAAGGGCGACCACGCTATCCACCAGGCCCAGTAGAATGTCGTCCAGCCATGGAAAAAGCTGGTGTCTTCCCTCCCGACCGGGTTGGATAACGGAACCAACAGGATCACGTAATCGACCATCACGCCGACGTAGCGAACAATCGCATCGACCGCGCCGCTGAGGAAGAAAACAAAGAAGAACAACAACACAGCCATCACCATGTTGATTTCGGAAAGGCGTTTGACGCCTTTATCCATACCCAGCATTACCGATCCAAGCGCGACAATCGTGATTCCGACGATCAGCAAAACCACAACCGTATTGGTCGGCTCGAGCCCGAACACATCGCCCAAGCCAGCGGCGATCTGGCGCGCACCAAGACCAAGCGAGGTAGTAAGGCCAAACAAAGTTGCGAACACGGCGAGCGTATCGATCACATGCCCCGGCCAGCGCCAGACTTTTTCACCCAGAATGGGATAAAACGCAGAACGCAAGGTGAGCGGCAGTTTTTTGTTGTAACAAAAAATAGCGAGACTTAATCCAACCACGGCATAAACGGCCCATCCACCAAGTCCCCAATGGTGAACAGTACCAACGATGCCGATGTACTCGTTGCCCGGTTCGCTTGGGTCGATGCCCAGCGGCCGCGCAGCGCCGCCTTCTGCGTAGGTGTAGTAAACAGGCTCAAGCACGCCAAAAAACAGCAGGCCGATACCAATCCCTGCGGCAAAGAGCATCGCGATCCAGCCAACGTAGGAGTAATCGGGCGTCGCGTCTTTGCCGCCGATACGGACAGATCCAACGGGCAGGAAAATCAGCGCCAGACAAAAAATCAACATGATGTTAACGGCGATGACCAGAAACCAGTCAAATTCTCTGGTTAAAAACGGTCGCAACCAACCGAAAAATTCAGCGGACTGCTCCTGAAACGAAAGGGAAACAACAACAAACAGTATGATAATCGCACCGGATACAAGAAACACAGGGTTATGAATATCAAGACCAAAAGGTCTGATATTGTCCGACCCCATCTCATAATTACTATTAGATTCATTGTCTGTCGACATACCACTCCTCCGGTTAGTTGTGTTGTCCCCCGAGCATTACACATTGTTGCGCTTACAACAACGTGTGATTTCAGCGTCTCGTCTTAGGCACGCGGTGACCGGATGACTGTATGCACCTTAAAAACCTGGAGTTAAAAATGATAAAGAATTTGATGGATTGACCGATTCTCTAGGAGAGGGAACAACGCTCATCTAATGCGGCGATAGTGAAAATATCAAGATGAATGTCAAAACAAAGCTACTTATCACACTGAGCCTGTTGGCGATTGTGCCGATGCTCGTAACGGTTAGCGTGAGCGCCTGGGTTTCCGGGGATTCTGCAACCCGATTATTGGTTCGACAGACAGAGCAACAGCTTGCGCAGATACGCGACACACAAAGACAAAACGTCAACAACTATCTAAATCAGATAGAACTTCTGCTCAAAAGTTATTCCCAAAGCAAAATGGCAATCGAGCTGTTAGATGAATTGGGTTACAACGCGGAGGAATACGTTGATGAAAATCAGGATGTACCAATTGAAGAAACGCGGCAGACGCTGATTACCTATTACGAAGCAAATCCTTTGCTTGGCGAATTTTCAGCCAGCGAACACGTGGCATCCCTCGAAGATTTTTCTGCTGTCATGCAGTACCGTTACATTGCGTTGAACGAAAACCCGGCACAAGAGCGGGAGAAGCTCATCAATCCCGGTGATTACTCATCGTATTCTGAGACCCATCGACGCTTTCAACAGGAAAATATCGATTACATGGCGTCGAATGGAATTGAGGATATTTATATCATCGATTTTGAAGGAACGATTGTTTACTCAGTGCGCAAGAAAGCTGACTTTGGCACGTCGCTTTTGGACGGACCCTTCGCCAATAGCCGACTCGGTGAGCTATTCACGCAACTCGAATCGAAGGAATACAAGGGTGAGTTTCCGCTAAATTCAGACTTTTTTAGTTACCAGCCCTCGGGCGACACACAAACACTGTTTATCGGCGCCCTGATAACCGACAGAACCGTGCCCTTAGGGATAGTTATCTTCCAACTGACGTCCCATGCCATCGACAACATCCTGACCAATCACGGTGATTGGCATTCAGCAGGTTTGGGCGAGACCGGACAAACCTATCTGGTGGGGCGAGACAAGACAGTTCGCAGCATCGATCGCAGATTCGTAGAAGCGCCCGAAGATTACCTTGAAAACCTGCAGCAAACGGGCGTAAGCGAGCAGTCGATCGAGGCGATTCGCAAACATCGCCATCCCATCAATATACAGGTGGTCGATACGAAATCAGTTGATCTGGCACTGCAGGGAGAGTCCGGGTTTGCGCAGTTGCAGTCCAATTCCAGCGGCACAACTCTGTCCGCCTACGCACCTCTGGGGCACGCGCGATTCGACTGGGCGATATTAGCTGAAATGGCGCAGACCGAAGCAAACGCACCCGCTGTCGAGTTAACCCAGCGAATACTGACCATAACTGCCGCCGCAGCAACTGCAGTCACTTTGATCGCCGTTCTGGCGGGAGGCCTATTTTCATCGCGATTGGTTCGCCCGATTGATCAGCTAACACGTGAGATTGACTACATCGAATCGAACTCAGATCTCACAGTTAACCTGAGCGGTCATCCGTCTGACGTCACCATCGATATCGTGACATCGATGAATAAGATGCTGCGAAAACTTCACGATATTATCAGTACGGTAGCGAAGGGAAGCGCGGAACTGTCTGGCGCGGCTGAGAATATTAATCGCATAAGCGAACAAACCTGCAAGGACATTCAAAAGCAAACCATCGAAACCAACAATATTACAGAGTCGATTGGCAAAATGATCGAGTCGATCCAGCAAAGCGATCAGGACGCTGGCGAAGCGAAAGTCGCAGCGACTACTGCCGCAAGTCGAGCACACAGTGGTCGAGGAACAGTTGAGGCGACCACAAGCTCAGTTGGAAAATTCAACGACGAGATCACCAGCGCGTCTGAAGTGATCGGTCAGTTGGCTAAAAGTAGCACCGAGGTCAGCTCGGTTCTCGGTGTCATCAACACCATTGCAGAACAAACCAACCTTTTGGCTCTGAATGCGGCAATCGAGGCGGCGCGAGCCGGCGACAAAGGGCGCGGATTCTCTGTCGTGGCTGACGAGGTGCGAGTACTGGCAAGCCGCACGCAAGAGTCGACCGAAGAAGTCCGAAAAATTGTCGACACCTTGCAGAAACACGCACAGGACGCGGTGGACACAATGGAAAATGGTCTTTCGCAAGGTCGCAATTGCGTCGATCGCGCTCAAGAAACCTCAAATGCGTTAACTGAAATCGCTGCATCGATTGAAAAACTTGCAGCATCAAATGACCGCGTTGCCAAAATCGCAAATGATCAGTTGCATAGTTCCAACCAGATTACCGAGCGACTCTCAGTTATCGGGCATATTTCAACGACGACCAACCGAAGTGCTCAAGACGTGCGACAAGCGAGCGAGGACATTAACCGTTTATCAACAGATCTGGATAAAGCGATTTCGGTATTCACATTATCCGCCTAGCGCATTTTTATTAATCGTTGCTCACGCAGTCAGCAAAATCGTATCAACACCTCGCATGGATGAACACGACGCATAGCGCAAGACACAAAGTGCAGCCCGCGCTATAGTGAAATCGTTTTCTAATTGACGATTTCATCATCCATATGAATTTCGATACTGGTACGCACGATCACCCTCTCGATCCGCTTACGCCTGGCGAACTGAAAAAAGTTGTCGATTTGATTCGACAATCCGATATTGGTCGTGACTCTATCCTTTTCGAACAGATCCGATTAATCGAACCCGATAAGCATAACGTCCGCACTTTTAACCCAGGCGATCCGATTTCACGCTCGGCGCTCGCTGTGTTTCAGAACCGTGACAACGGCAATGTGTTCGAGGCACGAGTGTGTCTCGAGAATCAGACAATTAAAGCGAGCAGCATACCGGACGTACAAATTCCGATAACACTTGAAGAGTGCGACGAGCTATCTTCCTTGGTCAAAGCAGATGACGCCTTCCTGCAGGCCCTGGCAGCAAGAGGTATCGATGATACAAACAAGGTTGTGGTGGAGGCGCTGAGCATGGCCAACTTCGCCGATCCTGAGGAAGAACAATTTCGCCTGGCGCGCGCGCATTGTTTCTACATCGAAGCACCCGATGACAATCCACACGCGCGGCCGATTGAGGGTTTGGTGCCAGTTGTCGATCTCGGCGCAATGCGCGTATTACGGATCGAGGATTACGGGTCGAAACCGATTCCTTCTGATCGCGGCGAATATCGCGCGAGCAAATTGGGGCACGTAGATCCGCCCACGGCGCGACTGGACATTACCCAAGCTGACGGTCCCGGATTCACAGTCAACGGCCATCATGTCAATTGGCAAAACTGGGATTTTCGGGTCGGATTTACCCCGCGCGAAGGTCTTGTCCTGCACACCTTGTCGATCAGTGATGATGGCGATTTGCGGCCGGTTGTGCATCGCGCGTCCTTAAGCGAGTTGGTTGTGCCTTACGCCGAAACGCACGGCGACCACTACCTCAATCATTCCTTTGACCTTGGCGAAGGCGTGTTTGGCAACGCGGTGAATTCACTCACGCTTGGCTGCGATTGCGTCGGCGAAATTTACTATTTTGATGTAAACCTTACCGATGCATTCGGTAACATAAAGCATCTGCCCAACGCTATCTGCATGCACGAAGAAGACTACGGTGTATTGTGGAAGCATACAGATACACAAAACAACACGACCGAAGTGCGCCGGTCGCGTCGACTGGTTGTATCGTCGTTTTTTACAATTGGGAACTACGACTACGGCATCTTCTGGTATTTGTACCTGGACGGCACAATTGAGTTTGAGGCCAAGCTTACGGGCATGCTCTACACCCGCGCGTTGGAAAACGGCGAGAGCGCGAAATACGGCGTACAGGTCGCGCCAAACCTGTGCGGCATGATTCACGAGCACTACTTCAATATTCGACTCGATATGTGTGTCGACGGCGATAACAACAGCGTGGTTGAAGTTGAGGCCAAGCGGGTTCCCACAGGCCCAGACAACCCACACGGCAATGCCCACGGGATACGCGAAACGATTCTTGACAGCGAACTAAACTCCGGCCGAGACACAAACGCCGCGGACGCGCGCTACTGGAAAGTGATTAATCGCGCTAAGGTCAATTCACTTGGATGGCCGTCCGGTTACAAGCTGATGCCCGGTAATAACGTCAAGCCCATGCACCAACCCGGCTCACCTTTTATGCGCCGCGCAGGGTTTGTTGCGCACGACGTATGGGTCACCGCCTTTGATGAAAAAGAACTGCATGCACCGGGCGACTACCTCAATCAGAACGAAGGTGGCGGGCTTTCTGAGTGGGTAAAGGCGGATCGCCCGATTGTTGATACCGACATCGTCCTTTGGCACACGGTTGGCGTTATGCACGTTCCGCGTCCAGAGGATTTTCCAGTTATGCCTGTTGAATACACTGGATTCATGTTAAAGCCGGTTGGCTTCTTCGAGCGCAACCCTGCCTTGAATCTTGCGCCGCCGGGATGTGATAAATAAATCCGACTTGTCACGGCGAGATTCCGCCAAATAAACTCTGCACGGCGTGATCGCCCGCCTGTTTGGGATTCATTTGACCGGAGTGAATAGACCACCAGCCCACGTACGTCACGCTATCGATCAACATGACGATCCAGTCTGTCGATAAACTTTCGTTGATTGATTTTTCAATTTTCGCGCGTTCCACGATTTGGGCGAGTTCGTCAAGTTGCCGATAGTAAATTTTGATCGCTTCATCGTTTTCTGAGGCAATTACCCACAGCAACATCAGAAAGTGAAATCGATCTGCCACTGGCATAATCGCGCGGATACCTTCGGTGATTACTTCAACCGCCGGCCTTTCAGGAACGTTCAACGATTTAAGAACAGCCTCTGATGCCTTCATAGACTCCGCAGCAAGCTCAAGCACCAGTTCATCGCGTGACTCGAAATGACGATACAGTGTCGCCCGCCCCACACCGGCGTGCGCCGCAATGTCACTCATTGACGCACGAGGATTTTCCAACAGCAACTCGATTGCCGCGTTCAGCAATGCATCTCGAGAACGGTGAGCACGCGGATCACTGACATTGATACTTTTTTTACGAGACATAGTTGACCCACAGTTGTTTTGCATCTATGATACACGTATGTCTTATATAGATCATTAATAATTCCAATGCACAAAGCACAATTTTTAGCTAATCAGTGCTTTCAGTGGCTGATCAAGAATAAAGGCAGAGCAATAGGTTCTTTGATCGTTATTGCTATTTCCACCGCCATGAACTGGTACTGGCTATGGGGCCTGCTACTCCTTTTGTGGGCGGTGAATGATTTTATTACATCGCAAACGTGGCTCTCTGAAACTATCTCCAAACGATCTAATCCCATTTTGTTTCACATCATCGTACTGATGTGGGCTGCCTTTGGCGTTTACTTCATCTTTTTCATCGATACGTATGAATACTACTAGGAGAAACTATTGGACATGTTAACGGACAACTATCGAATCACCGCATCTGCGTCGCTTGAAAATGCAATCTCCCTTCCGTTTTCGGTTTACCGGGATCAAGACGTGTACACGCAGGAAATGGAGCGAATTTTTCGCAATGACTGGGTCTTTGTGTGCTTCGAACAGGAAATTCCTGATGTCGGAAACTACTTCGCTCTCGAACTCGCCGGCGAATCGATTGCGATTATACGAGGCAATGACGGCCACATTCGTGCTCTTTCAAACAATTGCCGCCACCGCGGAACGCCATTGTTAGATGAAGGGTTTGGTTCAATCGAAAAGTTAATAGTTTGTCCTTATCACGCATGGGCGTATGACGATAAAGGCGCGCTCAAAGGGGCGCCGTTTAGCGGCACCGTAAAGATCGAAAAGGAGGAACACTGCTTGCCCGAGTTTTTGCTGGGCATTCATTTGGGCATGGTGTTTGTACACCTCGGCGATGCGGTGACACCGCTTGAGTCGCGCCTGTCCGGCTTGGCCGAGTTTGCCGCCGTGTTTCAACCTGAGCGATTTGATTCCGCAAGCGAGAGCACCCGCGAAATCTGGCAGGCAAACTGGAAACTGGCGATGGAAAACGCAATGGAGAGTTATCACCTGTTCAAGGTGCACACAAAAACACTGGAAACGGTTACGCCGACGAAACAGTCGTACTACGTTGCCGGCAGCGCAGAGTGGACGCTAACTGGGGGTAAGATGATTGACAACAGCAGTGCATTTTCCAAATGGTTTCGCGGCGATTATCCGGAAGCTTACGAGCACTACCTGCTGGTCAGCCTGCCGCCGAACTTTGTCGGTATCATGACGTATGATTCATTCGGCTGGCTTAGCGTTAATCCGACAAGCTTCGATCAATGTGAGATTCGCGCCGGTGCCATTTTCTCAGGTGGGCACGGAGTCGAAGACAGCACCGCAAAAGAATTTACCCAGGCGTTTTTTGAAGAAGATAAATGGATTTGCGAACGCGTCCAGCGCGGAATGCGCTCGCAAAACGGTAGCGGTGGAAAACTGGTCGAGATGGAGCGCGTGGTTGTCGACTTTCATCAGTACCTCGCATCGAGATTATTTGGTGAAGTCGGAGATGGCTTTTTCGAAAACCCTGATGACACTGTTTTCAAAAACTATAACTAGAACCAATCCCAGACATTGAGTCACGGCTCTCGAACTAGACCCGGACCTTGTACAGATCACAGTTCGAGCGCAGCAAACGCGCATTTTTAGGCCGTCGGCAAGGCAGCACAAACAAGAAAGATTATTTTTCAAAAACCCGTCAGTGACAGAACCACACACCTCGATTGGGCAATACAAAATCAACCTGCTCAGACGAACGAATCTTCTCCAGTGATTGCGTGCTGCCTGGCTTCATGCTGATCACAAACCAGCCGTCGAAAAGCGTTTCGCGAACATCTGTTACTGCGGACTGCGAAGACAAAAATCCACGCCCATCCGACTCGTCGCCGACTATCGATACAACGTATTCGGGCTCGCCGCGTTCATTGTGAAATCCTGCGACTTCGAGCTTTCGCAATTCGGCTTCGGCGTAGGCGTTAAACCAATAGGTCGCCGATTTGCCGATAGCTTGAAAGGCGCCTAAATACCCGAGTAAAAAGAACAGCCCGGCGACCAACGGAATCAAAACCGGGTAGGATTTCACGGTCATTATGCTTGCTGCGACAACTTGCGTTCGCGGTAAAAAACGAACATACCGGATGAGACGATAATCGCGACTCCCAACCATGTAAGCGAGTCGGGAAAATCACCAAAAAACACCAGCCCGAGCGCCGTTGCACTGATAATTTCGATATATTGGAATGGCGCCAGAACCGCCACGGGAGCGCGTTGAAACGCATTCACAACAAGCAAATGACAAACCGTTGCAATTAGCCCCAGCAGTATCAATAAACCAAACTCGGTCAAATTTGGCCACGTAACCCGCAGCACGTCGATTTGTGTGTGCTCACCTATCAATAGCGCTATCGTCATGATAACAAAACCAAAAATACCGGCGTAGAACTGCATGGTTGCCGGATCCTCGCGTTGCGACACCCGGCGGGTCAACAAGATATAAATAGCAAACGCAAGTGCGGTACCCAGCGGTAATGCGGCTGGCCACCCGAATTGCTCAAAGTTGGGACGAATAACGAGCAGTGCTCCAATAAATCCAAATGCTATAGCCAACAACCTGCGCCAACCAACGCCCTCTTTTAAAAACACGGCTGCGAGTAAAGTGACCAATAATGGCTCGACAAAAAAGATCGCAATTGCATCGGCAATCGGTAAATGTTTAAGCGCCATAAAAAACAACAGAGTTGCCAGCGCAATCATTCCACCCCGCGCCACGTGCACCCAAACACCGGAGGCGAACGGCGCCCCTTTCAAGCCGATTACCAGCGGAAACATGAACAATGTTTGAAACAAAAACCGGCTCCATGTAACCTGACCTGCCGCAATCGAGTCCGACATCCATTTGGCGATTGCGTCGATGCCCGGAATCACCAACATCGCCACCGCCATCATGATCATGGCGCTCTGGATTTGGTTGTCGTCTTGTTTCACGCGGTGCGCCTCTTAAACACTTTAACGACGCAGTATTTGCAAGTTGTAAAACAGCGCATATACGGGTGTTTATACATATTGGATAACCGAACAGAACCTGCTTTTTAACGCAGCGTATACGAGGCAGTTAGATTTTCTGAGGCGCACTTGGCGTCGGCTCGCGAGTTTTGCCGTCCATCACCCTTTTCTTGGTGCCTTCGGTTTGATAGCGATTAAATTCATCGTCCATGCTGGAGGCAAGCTCCGCTATACGCAGCCTCGATGTCTCAGGCGCGAGTTGCCCGGCCTCTCGCAAACCTTTATGCCGCGACCACACAGAGTATTTTTTATTGACCTGATGCGGTTGATACAGGTTCATCTCCTCGATACCAATGGTGCTTTCGATCGTGAGGTATCCGGATTGCTCTGCTTCACTCATCAGCCGCGCGCCTGCAGCCGTACGCGCAATCACCGCGTTGGTGCCCGGATCCTTTTCCTGCCCTTCGCGCTCCGGCCCGCCGCCAGGCCAGTTGTCTGAGGCCGCAACGTCGGCCGCTTCACCGATTCCATCGGGACAGACCTTGCAGCGAAACGGTAAAGACCACTGGGTTTCGTCCTCGCCCCAAAGATCAATGTAGTTTTTTTCGATTTTGCGCCCATCATGGGTTTCAACATGCACGGGGCCCGGGCAACCATGCCCACGGTAGCGCATGAATTTGAGCTGTTCCCAGCTGACACTGATCGAGTTGAGAAAACGCTGCGTCGCGGGCGGTGGCGAGAATCCACCACATACCGGCGCGAGCCAGTATTTGACCAGCCGATCAACGCGCTCGTCGTGGCGGGCCAAATTTCGGAGTGTGGCGATGTCGCACGGCTTGCCGATGTACGCGAAGGGCTGGTTGCGATCCAGCGCACTGTGCACGTCGATCAACGATGCCGTGGGTCCGTAGCGTGAACCGGCTCCCTGCATCACGTCGTCAACATTTTCGCTGATATGCGCTTCACCAAAACTCGGGTATTTCGTTGATGCTCGTGCGTGCAAGATAAAATCCACCTTTTTCTCTGCGATCAAGTATAAGGCCAGTGCACTTAGCACCCCGCCAGTGGATGCTTTAAAGCGCACCTCAGGGTTGCTCGCATAAGCCATCACGATATTCTGATATTCGCCCCAGACCGGATCGTGAACCGTGTTTTCGTCGTGCAGATTTGTTGGCAAGCCTTCGACCCGCGTGCCGGGGCACACGTCATAAATCAGGTCAACGACCTCATGATCGAGATCGCGCAGCACCACAGGTCGCTGAGAACCCAACTCTGTGACTTTCATCTGGATTCGTGACTCGCCGGCAATGCTCTGGCAAACGCCGCAGCCGATGCACAGGCCGCACTCGGAAATACGATTAAATCGCTGGGTGGGAGAAAGATCGGACACGCTGTTCCACTCACCTGTTTTTGAGGTGACGTTAGAGCAAAGATGGGCTCGCAACAAGCACTTTTTTGCCTGTGCACACACCCCGTCAAGCGTTACTATTCGGACTTCACTCAGCGAACTGTAGCAACGTGAAACCGTGTATCTACATTTGTGAAACCTGCCGTTTCAGCAAAGAACAAGACCTTGACGAGGATGGCCGAAAAGGTGGGCAAGTTTTGTATGAAAAGATTCAGGCGCTATCAGCAAATGGCGCGATCAGCGGTGAGCATGAAATTCGCACTATTCGCTGCCTCATGGGTTGTGACAATCACTGCAACATCCATTTGCGCGCGCCCGGAAAGATGGCCTACGTGATGGGCCGGTTTGAACCGACGGAAGAAAGCGCAGAAGCGATTGGCGAATACTTTGAAAAATACATCCAGTCAGAGACCGGACAAGTGCCTTACAAAACATGGCCGCAGGGGGTAAAGGGGCATTTTATTGCGAGAGTGCCACCCTTGGATGAGTAAGCATCGAATCGTAATGGTGACGCCTTCTGCGACTACTGGCTGTACGAACGCTGGGGGTGAGCGGTTCCAAATAGCGTTCGTACTGACAACTGCATGTACTCTGTAGATGCGGCAACGCGCAACAGCATGATCAAGCGCAAATTTTGCTAAATTTTTCTAACGCGTCGCTATTTGAGCGACGGCGAGTTTAACCAGCGAAGCTCAGCGTCACTCAGAATTACAATTCGGCACCGATTTTCCATCAAACACACTCCCGGCTTCCTGACACCCCGTTCGACTCCGCCATCTATCAAACCCGGAATATTCGCCCGGTGTAATTAAAAACGGTTTTTCGTTACCAGCGCTTGAGTATTGATTGTTATGCGCAATAAAGCTTCCCGGTGCAGTTAACTGATCCCAGAAGCGTTCTTCCATTGCGTAGTGAATTAACAACTGCCTTGAATTCGTATTGGTGACAGTGAGATTTTCAAAGACATAGTTTTCGTTGTTAATGACTTCACCGTCCACTTTCCTGTCGCGCTGCAACCCGGACAAATCAATTTGCGCCAGTGCGTTACCGAAGGTCGTCACGTTGCGCAGCGTCACTCCTCGCGATGCGGCGAGTTTTACGCCGTTACTCCCGTTGTTGCACACCGTGCTGTTTTCAAGCGTAATCGGACCGATATTCGCCTCGATGAAAATACCGTCTTCAAGATTGTTGCAACTGTGCAAATTGTCAATGCGCACGTTGTTGTTGCCCATATCCAGCCAGAATCCGCGCGACCAGTTATTCATCGCCGTGTGATTCACGATGTCGCTGTCGATCAAATAAAGAAATTTTTGCCCGGGCGCCCAGTGGGTCAATCCCCCTGCGTAACCGCGCCGGTTATTTCCATTTGTTACGCTGCCGCTGAGGAGCAGGCGCTCGGAACGCCCTCCGGTAATTCCGTCCGCGCCGTTTTCATTTGCAACGACATTGCGAACGACAACGTCTTTGGTATCCCATAAATACAATCCAAACCAGTTGTTCTCATAAAGCTCTACGTCCTCAACAAGAACGTTGCGCTGCTCGACAATACCAAGCGCCGCATTGGAGACAGACGCTGCAGGCTGCTCGCCACGCATCACGCACGAATTCGAACTATTTCGCGGTTTCGTCTGGCACGCCGCGACCGGCGACCCCGACGCGGAACGGACAAATGTGACACCTCTTAGCGTAAAGTCATTCCACCCTTGCAGGCGCAAGAGAATATCGCGCACGCCAATTTCTATATCGGCGTTATTGGGATCGAAACCGGTTGGTGGATGGATAATTACGGTGCCTTTAAAAATTCCGAACGTTTTTTCTTGTTCGTAAACGTCCTCTAACAAGAGTTTTTGTTCGTAACGCTCCCCATTAATCCAAATGTTTTCCCGCCGCCGGCCGATTTCGGTAAAGTTGCTTTCGTTGATTTCAGAACGCCAGCCCGCGTGTATCGGTCGCGCGCGCCAACCCTGCCACTGCTCAAACAGTTCGTGCTGATAAATGCCTGCACGCTTGCTTGGTGTCCATTTGACGTCAACGATGTCAGCACCGGTCACAATCGCCATTCCCGGCTCGACTGCCTCGATCACCAGCGGCAAGCCAGATTGAGACGCATCAAAGTGTCGCCACAAGCCTTCTCGATAGATTCCCGGGTGCAAGAAAATATGGCTACCGCGCCCGGCTTTTCTATTTTTTGTAGCGCGGTCGACCGCTGCGGCCAGCGTTTTTAGCGGCGCGGATTCGGCCGCGGAATTTGCATCGTCGCTGTTTGCATTCGCAGGATTCACGTGGATATGAGCAAGCGACTGCGCTGTGGCCTGCGCAGCAAAACCAAGCCAAAGCGCAAACAGGAAAAAAAGAGATTGATTTCGATGCATAAGCCGCATTGAACCGCGATGCTACCGAGATGTATATCGATCAGGTAGGATTTCGTCTTAATAACGTTTGTTCAAGGTGACTGGTAAGAACCTGTTTCTCCAGCTGATCTAACCACCGTAGACCCTCTAATTCTATCTGCAAACGCGCGCGGTACGCCCACAAACCTAAACAAACATGAAAACTATGGGATTGTTTAACGAAGTCCTCATTTGTCCAGTTTTGTTATTTTTCACCATGTTTCTGCACAGGCGCTCTGGTATAACGGGCTAAGCCACATAGATCGTGGCGTATCAGAGCTGTACGATGAATCAGTCTACGCGATGGAAGTTCATGGGGATTGGCGCAACGGCGCACCGCACATTATTGAGTGCACTGGTGTTGAGCTTGTTCGGCTTATTGCACGCTTGTGGAGGCAGCGGCGGCGACGGAAGTGATGAGCCATCTGGAGATGCAGCCGACGACTCGCCTTCTCTCGTTATCAACGTCAGTTCACTTGCCGTGCGACAAGGCAACACCGGTGTCGCAGTAGTTCAACTCGAAAATGCACCTGAGGATTTCGGGCAACTGACTATTGAAGCCGATCTTGACGCCACCGGCGTCAGCATCGCCGTGGACGACTGCTCTCCCGTCAGCGATGTTTGTCAGGAATTGCAAGTCACCCCGGATAGCTCAGCGGTTCCCGCAATTTACGACATTCAAATTACGGCGTCAGCGAACGACTCGGAGGTTTTGACTCTCCAGAACAATGCGGGCGAGTTGTCGCTATTGGTTTTACCCGCGGTCGGCACTGCACCGGCTTTGGCGGTCGCCACAGGTGATCACTCGATGGCCCTGTTGTCCGATGGAAAACTGCTTGCGTGGGGTAAAAACTCGCAAGGCCAAACCGGCAGTGATCCAGCAATTTTCCCGAGTATCATCGCTCCCACTGAAGTGGAATTACCCACGGCAGAGCGGGTAACGGAGTTTGAAGTAGGCGACGCTCACTCAGTGGTGTTGTTGGAGGATGGCAGTGTGCTCAATTGGGGCGGCAACGAATTCAGCCAACTGGGTCGCCCCTCGAGCCAATCACTCGCCGCAGCCGACCTCGCACGCACCCCGACGCCAGAATTTGTGAATTCACTTAGCGCAGTCGAGTCTATCGCGGCAGGTAACAATCACACCTTGGCCTTACTCGAGACCGGCGCAATTGTCGCCTGGGGTGATAACCAGTTTGGACAACTGGGCAATGGGTCGACAGATTCAAGTTCGGACCCTGTTCAGGTATCAAGTATCAATTCTGTAGTCGCCATCTTCGCAGGCGGCAATCACTCCATGGCGATTCTTGAAGACGGTACCCTCTGGACCTGGGGAGCGAACGAATTTGGGCAACTGGGTACCGGTGATACTGAAGACAGCGCTACGCCTCGTCCGGTAACCCAGCTTAGCAACGTCGTGGAGGCGGCGGCTGGCCGCACATTTAGCGCGGCGCTACTCCAAAATGGCGAAGTTTGGGTGTGGGGATTTAATACGAGCGGATTGTTGGGCGTGCAAGGCATTGATCGCAGCATAACGCCAATTCGGATAGACGCTATTCAAAATGCCATCGCGATTACCGCTGGAGACGCGCACGCAATGGCTTTGATCGACGACGGTACAGTCATGGCCTGGGGCGATAATTCGTTCGGTCAATTGGGAATCGAAACGCAATCACCCGCGGTGGGGCCAATTCAAGTTGACGGTTTGGCGGACGTGCGCTCGATCTCCGCGGGGGCCAATCGTTCAATGGCTTTGCGCGCCAACTGCGCCAGTGGCGGATCAGTCCTGGCGTGGGGATCGAACTCGTCCGGCGATCTTGGAATTGCGGCGATTGAGTCCAGCGTTACCCCTGTTCCTGTCTTTGGGATCGCCGAAACGGGCGAATGCGCCGATGTCTCCCTGCTTATCGCCAAGCTTGGCAATGGCGCGGGTACTGTGACCAGCAACGACAACAACATAAATTGCGGCGCAGATTGCGCAGCCGCGTACGAGCGTGAATCGGTGGTGGAACTGTCTGCCAGCGCGGATCGGTCATCGCGGTTCGTTGCCTGGGGGCTGGATTGCACCGCAGCCAATCCTGACAATCCCGATCAGTCGATTGTCACCATGGACAGCGCCAAGGTATGTACCGCCGAATTCGAGCAACAGACGTCGCCGCCGACTGCCGTTTTTTCCTTCACCCCTGACTCACCTCGCGCCGGAGAAACCGTGGTATTTGACGCCACAGAAAGCTCCGACAGCAACGGTACCGTGGAAACCCACGAATGGGACTTTGATTATGATGGCATTAACTTTGTCCCCGACTCGATCCTTACAGGCGAGACTGTCAGCACCAGTTTTCCGGCCGGAGATTTTGTCGTCGCGCTGCGCGTGACTGACAACGACGGCCTCAGCACGATTACCGTTAGCGACATCGGTGTTCAGCCATTGGCCATACCCGTAGCACGGTTTGTATTGTCGCCCAGTTCGCCAAAGGTCGGCGAGCTCGTGCAGTTTGACGCAAACGACAGTGATGATGCCGATGGCGAGGTTGTCGCCTATGAATGGGACTTCACCTACGTCGGCGACGATGGCTTTTTACCTGAGCCTGACGCTGTCGGTCCCAACGTGTCGCTGTCCTATCAATCCGCTGGAACGCTCACCGTGGCGCTGAGAGTCACCGATGATGACGATCTTCAGTCAACGCTCTACACACAGACGTTTACCGTCAATGCGCTCGTCCCACCGACTGCCACATTTACATTAAATCCGACCAACCCAAGAGACGGCGATACTGTTAGCTTTGATGCATCGCAAAGCGCAGACAGCGATGGCGTAATTCAAAGGTACGCATGGGACTTTGAGTTTGACAACGAAGACTTTATCGCTGACGTGGAAGGCCCTGATGCCACCACGCCAACCTACACCTTCTCTGGACCCGGTCAGTTCCTGGTTGCGCTCGAAGTAACAGACGATGACAATCAAACAACCCGCACAACGCGCTCGATAACGGTTGATCCCTTACTCCCACCGACTGCAAATTTCACCCATGCGGATTCAGTCAAGGTTGGTACCGATGTGACGTTCGATGGCTCCTCCAGTGCAGACAACGACGGCGGAACTATCGTGAGTTGGGAGTGGGATTTCAATTATAACAATCAGGTTTTCAACCCCACCGGTTCGGGCGAGGTTGCGACCAGCAGCTATGCCGATGTGGGTGACTATACCGTCGCGCTGCGCGTAACTGACAACGACGGCCTGGTATCACCGATTGTGACAAGCGTGATCACCGTCAATCCACTGGTAGCACCCGACGCGGCATTTTCGGTGAGTACAGCAACCCCGCTGCTGGGAGAGTTGGTTACCTTCGATGGCAACGAAAGCAGCGATAGCGACGGAGTCGTTGTCACCTACGAGTGGGACTTCACGTTTAATTTTGAGGTATTTGAAGTCGATCAAATCAGCACATCGCCAACGATCGACTTTGCCTATCAGTTCGGTGGAAACTACATCGCCGGGTTGCGCGTGATTGACGACGATGGCCTGGTTTCCGACGAAGTGTTTATCCAACTGACGGTTGATGCGCCACCGACGGCGGGTTTTGATCTGCCCCCGCAAAACCCGGTACAGAATAGCCGTGTGACTTTCACCAGTACCAGTACCGACGATGGCAACATCGTCGTCTACGCCTGGGACTTTGACGGCGACGGTGTTGCGGATTCCTTCGAGCCTCAGGACACCTTTATCTACACAGTGCCGGGTACTTATTCCGTGAGCCTAACGGTCACCGATGATCGCGATCAGACCGATACGCTGGTGCAGACGATTACCGTTGATCCCGGTACGTTTTTTTAGCGGCAAGTCACAGGAAATCAGCGGAAAGAAACACGCCAACGCCCGTTCATTGGCTGCGCGAAACCCGTGCGATTGCTCGATCCAGATGATTGGCAAAGGCCTGCTTCTCTCGCTGACCGAACGGCGCAGGACCGCCTATTTGTGCGCCGGTGCTGCGCATATCCTCCATAAAATCGCGCATATTCAAGCGCGCCTTGATCGTATCGGCCGTGTGCAGTTCCCCGCGCGGGCTGAGCGCCGTCGCACCGCGATCGATAACATCCGACGCCAACGGTATATCCGAGGTAATCACAAGATCGCCTTTGCGTACCTCTGAGGTGATTTTATCGTCCGCAACGTCGAAGCCGTGCTCGACCTGCAGCATGCGAACGTTGCTGAGCTTAGGCAGCGGGAGCGCGCGATTGGCGACGAAGATTAGTGGCACACCGGTGCGGCGCGCAGCCTTGAATAAAATTTCGCGAATCACGACCGGACAGGCGTCCGCGTCTACCCAGATTTGCATGCAGATAAGAAGATCGAAGGGCTGGCCGGAGTGAGCACCCGGCCAGCTAAACACCAAACTCTATGCAGCAGCGGCCAAAGCCTGTTCAATATCTTCGATGATGTCCTCGACATTCTCGATGCCAATCGACAGGCGGACAAGATCACGCGAAACACCCGAAGAAGCGAGTTCTTCATCCGATAACTGGCGATGTGTGGTCGAAGCCGGATGACAGGCCAGCGATTTCGCATCGCCGATGTTCACCAGTCGCGTGACCAGCTGAAGCGCATCGATAAATTTGGCGCCCGCCTCGGCACCGCCTTTGATGCCAAAGCTCATCACCCCGGAACCGCGTCCACCGCAGTATTTGTCGAGCAGTGCTTTATGCGGGCTGTCGTCGAGTGCGGCGTAGCGCACCCACTCGACCTGCGAGTGTCCTTGCAGGTGTTTGGCCACGGCAAGCGTGTTGTCGCAGATTCGATCCATTCGCAGCGGCAGTGTTTCCAGTCCTTGCAACGTGAGAAACGCGTTCATCGGCGAGATTGCAGCACCCGTGTTGCGCAATGGCACGACCCGAGCGCGCAGGATGTACGGCGGGAGTCCGGTCTCGGTGTACACGACCCCGTGATAGGACACATCTGGCTCATTGAGGCGATTGAATCGGGTCTTGTTGGCGGTCCAGTCAAAGTTGTTCGAGTCCACGATCATGCCGCCGATGATCGTTCCGTGACCACCGATGTACTTGGTCAGCGAGTGCATCACGATATCGCAACCGTGCTCGATTGGTCGACACAGGTACGGCGACGGCACTGTGTTATCGACGATCACTGGCACTCCGTGCGCGTGCGCGATGTCAGAAATTTTTTCCAGATCGACGACATTGCCCGCAGGGTTGCCAATCGATTCACAAAATACCGCCTTGGTGCGCGAGTCGATCAGTGACGCGATCGAATCGAGGTCTTCGTGATTGGCGAAGCGGGTCTCAATGCCAAACTGCGGCATGGTGTGCGCGAGCAGATTGTACGTACCGCCATAAAGAGAGGTCAGGCTTACGATATTGTCGCCGGCCTCGGCAATAGTCTGGATCGAATAAGTGGTTGCGGCTTGCCCGGACGCGAGCGCAAGACCTGCAACTCCACCCTCCATGTCCGCCACGCGTTGCTCGAGCACATCGTGCGTCGGGTTCATAATGCGCGTGTAAATATTGCCGAGGACTTTCAGGTCAAACAGATCAGCACCGTGTTGGGTATCGTCAAACGCGTAGGCGGTCGTTTGGTAGATGGGCACTGCCACCGAGTTGGTGGTCGGGTCTGGTTTATAACCGGAGTGAACCGCTTTGGTTTCTATTCTCATTGCAAACATCCTCTTTTGACTCGTAAAGGCGTAGCGAACTACACCAGGCGAGTGTATACGCCCGCAACACGAGGGCGCAACGTAAGGAATTTCAGACAGTTGTGAGGATGCTGATTGGGAATGCGACAAAAAACGTACTGCTTGTGCCGACTTCAGATTCCACCCAGATGCGCGCATCGTGGCGTTCGGCAATCCGCTTACACACGGCCAACCCGATACCGGTGCCGGGAAACTCGCTTTGTGAATGCAGTCGTTGGAATATCTCGAAAATCCTTGTGTGGTACTCCGGCTTTACACCAATACCGTTGTCGCGAATCGATACGATGTGTTCGTCGTCGGTTGAGTGGCAGGCGATTGCTATCTCAGGTGGCGCGCTACCGCGATACTTGATGGCATTGCCGATCAGATTTTGAAATAACTGAGAAAGTTGAGCGGGATCACCCTGGATTTGAGGCAGCGCCTCTATATTTACGTTTGCTGCGGATTCCTGAATTGAACCTTGCAAAACCTGCACAGCGTCGTTGACCGACTCGGCCAAATCCAGTTGAGTCAATGCTGATTTTCGAGAGTCAACTCGGGCGTATTCAAGCAGATCGTCGATCAACAGGCCCATGCGATTGGCACTTGCGTCGATCATTGAAATCCACTCTTGCGCTTCATTGTCGAGTTGATCGTGATGATTCTTGAGCAACATACCGATCAGTGTGCTGATGTGGCGCAGCGGCGTTTGCAAATCATGCGAGGCAACATAAGCAAACTGCTGCAGTTCGAGGTTGCTTTGCGCCAGCGCGGCGTTGGACTCCTTGAGCTTCTCATTAAGTTCCTGCACAGCGTTTTGCCAGTATTTTTGCCGTGTGATATCGCGACAAATCAGCGAACACGATTTTATCTCTCCGGATTCAGACAATGTCGGCCATAACGACAGCGATACGTCAATCGGCTCCCCGGTTTTTGACATGCGCCTAGTTTCAAAATTCTCGATTTTTTGACCGAGCCGGAGCATGGCGCGAAACTCGTCCGACTCCGAGTGCAAGTCCGGGGGTACAAACATCGACATGTTGAGGCCGATGACCTCGTCTGCTCCAAAACCGAACAGAGATTCCGCACCCAAATTCCAGCTAAGAATTTCCCCATAGAGCGTTGTGCTGATAATTGCCTCGCCGGAGGACTGAACGATTGCTGCGAGGTGAGCATCGTGATGAGGGAGATCTTTATTTTGTAGCACGGACACGCAGGCTCAGCCTAACACCAGAAACAACCTCTGAGTGTAGTAGGCACTCTCGAATCCGGGCGTTTAATAACCCGCTAAGCGAACCAGCGCGACTTATTCAGCGATAGAGCAACACGCGACCGGGCGTTCGGCTTCGCAGGAGCCGTAGTCAATGTGCGTGATGTTGAATACGAGGCCAGTGTCAGATTTGGTATTGCTGATCCACGGCATGGTGCCGACGCCTGTACCCATCGCCGAGGGCCCTGCGCATGTCATATTGTCGACTGCATGCGCCATACCGCTGAAATCGATCACCAATCCGCCCTGGTTTCCCACCACATGTGGCCTAACCCACATCGCTTCGGTGGGGGTTTCGATTTTCCCCGGCGTTTCAATGATTTCGCGCGTGTCGCACATGCGGCTGTTTTCGAAGGTAAACGCGCAGACTTGATTCATCCCAATCGGCCCCACTGAAGGTACAACCGGAGTCGACGACGGGCCTGCGTAGACAAATTTCGCTTCGCCTGCGGCACCGACGACTGACTGCCCCGCTGGCCCGGGAGGGCCCGCTTCACCGCGCGGACCTGCAGGCCCGGCGATACCCTGAATGCCGGATGGCCCAGTTGCACCGCGTGCTCCGGGCAAACCTGCCAAACCTTGATCACCCGAATCTCCCTGAGGCCCGACCGGACCCGGAGGGCCCGCTGAACCGATCGGACCTGGCGGGCCGGCAGGGCCTTGTTTGCCGCGTGGGCCGGGTGGCCCGACAGGGCCGTGCGAACCAATCGGACCTGGTTCTCCTTGATCGCCTTTAACACCCTGTTTGTTCCAAATTAGCGGCTCCTCAATGCCGGCGCATTTACTGATGTCCGAGACGATTCGCACGCGGCCATCGACGCGTGCCACGCATGCGCGCACTTCGTTTGTCTCGGTTGTCGCGAGAACAGATTGAGGTGCCAAAAGGATGCTCAGCGAGATGAACAACGGCACTGGAACTCGGCTCAATTGACCCTCCAAAGCGCTATCTGCTTGAAAAACCGGGGAGAGATTAGCACAAACGGTGCATCACCGAACAAAACGAGCCAGCCTGGAGTGACTATTCGTTTTACTTCGCAACTGCGTTAGACTGAATTTGAATGGATTCAAATCAAATAGAACAAGACCCGCCAGACGGCTGAATTTACTCCGGGGCTCAAATGGTGGTCATTAGAAAAGGTTGAGGGTGTCAATGCGAGCGGACGAGGTGTTTCAAAAAACCGCAAGCGGTCAATACGAGGTGAACGAAAAGTCCGCCGGGCTTTCGATGCGCGAGCGCCGTGTGCTAATTCTGCTTAACGGACAGCGTACGCTAGGGCAGGTACAGCAAATGTCGCTGGTCGAGACTATCGAAGCAGTGATCGACAAGCTTCTCGACCTGGACTTGATCGAACCGCTGCGCGCGAATTCACGCCGCACGCCAACATCAAATGTGTCTTTGGCCGAACCCGCAACCAAAACGGCACCCCAGCGCGCGGTCGAACCTCCAATTCAAACGCCCCGTCAAGCTAATGCGCCGACACCTGTCGATGTGCCCGTCGCGTCATCCGGCCCGATAACCGCGCAAGCGCAGACCTTTATGCGCAACAGCCTGCTTCGGTTTGCCAACCGTGTGCGGGTATCCAAGCTTGTCAGCAGCATTGACAGCGCAGCTAACTCAGCAGAATTAAAACCCTTGATCAAACCTTGGTATGACGCAATCGCTGAGTCTCCAACCGGCATCTATGAAGTCGACGATCTCAAGGCATCGTTGCTCGAAATGCTGTTGGCCGAAGAGGTCTGAGCGACTGCTGCGCCCTCAGTCAGAGAGCCTTGAAACTCGCATCTAAACCATCGGCAATCGTATCAACATCGTCCATCGAAAGGCACAGCGGGGGCACGAAACGCAACACGCTTTTATGCGGGCCCGATTTACTCAGTATCAGATCGTTGTCGCGCGCCAGTTCAAACACGCGCGCGACGGTATCGGGGTCTGGCTCCCGGGTTTCTCGGTCTTTAACCAGTTCGATGGCAAGCATCAGGCCCTTGCCGCGCACGTCACCAATTACCGGGTAGCGGGTTTTTAACTCGCGCAGGCGTTCGAGCAGCGCGGCTCCAACTTTTTTTGCATTGGCGGGCAATTGTTCGTCGCGCATCACCTTGAGGACCGCGCGACCGGCGGCGCACGCGGTTGGGCTCGCACCGTAGGTGTGAAAGCAAAACTTACCCGCCATCGACTCTGCCACATCGCGCCTGGCGACGACCGCGCCAATCGGAAAACCATTGCCAATGCCCTTGGCCATGACAATGATGTCCGGCACCACGTCGTGCTGCATAAATGACCAGTAGGTCTCACCCGTGCGTCCAGCGCCGCTTTGAACTTCATCAATCACACACACGCCGCCAGCCGCACGTACGCGTTCAAACGCGCCTTTAATATAACCCTGCGGCATTTCCACAATGCCACCGTAGCCTTGCACAGGCTCGATGATCATTCCCGCCAGATGCCCGCTGGTGCCGGCCGTCACGGTGCGGTCGAGATCATCAAGATACGCCTCGACATTGTCGCCGTGAGCGCCCCGATAAATATTGGGGTCAGGCGTGAACACGACACCCCCTAACTGCGGAACGTTGTGGCGAAAGTTCGCGATACCCGTCAACGCCATCGCACCAAACGTTGCGCCGTGATACGCACTTTGCAACGCGATGAAATCCGTGTTTCCCGTGTAAGCGCGAGACATTAACAAAGCGAGGTCGATTGCCTCGGTGCCCGAGTTGGTAAAGTGCACCGTCCAGTCGTGGCCTTGCGGCAATGTTGCGGTCAGTTCTTCTGCGTAGTGCGCGGGTACGGGGTGGTAGAACATGGTGGTGCAGTGCTGCAACGTGTGCGCCTGCTCGGCTACAGCGGCAGCGACGACCGGGTGCGAGTGCCCGACCGATACGCACACGTTCATCCCCAGAAGATCGATAAACCTGCGCCCGTCGACGCCCCATAAATACTGCCCTTCACCACGTTGGAAAATCTGCGGTGTTTGATAGGGCACGAACGCGCGCTGCGATGCCGCGTAGTATTTTTCGCGTCGGTCGACGATGGCATCTTCGTTCCAGTCAATCGACAAATCTGATGAATGCTGTGTTGCTGTAACCATAGTGTTTACCCGCAATAGTGGTTTACCAAGTGCACCTTGTTCCAATTCCGCAGTTGCGAAAATGAAGAAAATTCGTTTTTAGGATTTCATTCGCGTGTTTTCCGGATCGTACGGCGCTAGCTTCAGCACATTTGCCGCAACGCGCTGCCCTGTTATTTCTACGCACAGTGGTTCGGTCAACGAATCGAACGGCTCGCGCAAATAAGCGAGCGCCAGCGACTGCTGCACACGGGCACCGTAGGCACCGGATGTGACCACGCCAACGCAACGACTCTCCGCGAAGACGGGATGTCCGCCGAATGCGTCTGCATTAATCGCGTCGGTATCGAGCGCGAGCAACACCATCTCCCAACCCTTTTTGACAAAACTATCCGGTTCGGATTTAACAAAACGCCCGGCTCCCGCTTCGAGCGGCGAGCGCTCGGTTGTGAAGTCCATTCCCCAGGCGCGATAACCTTTTTCAAGCCGCATCGCGTTTGCCGCGAAGGCGCCGTAGTAACCGAGGTTAAATTCAGCTCCCGCAATTTGTAAGGCATCGAATATTTCACCGAGTTTTTCCATATTGGCGTGCAACTCCCAACCGCTTTCGCCAATGTAAGAAACACGCAAAGCCCGAATTTCGCATCGGGCAATCGTCAATTTTTGTGCGCATAACCAGGGGAATTGCGCGATCGACAGATCTGAATCGGTCAGTGGCTGCAATAATGACGGCGCTTTGGGGCCCATCACACCAATAATCCCGATTGCTTGCGTGCAATTTGTGATCTCTACATCAAAGCGATTTGCGTGATCGCGCAGCAGCGTTTCGTCGCGGCGTTCCGCTGCCGCTGCGCTGGTCAGATAAAAGTGCGAGTCAGAAAAACGCGTCACCGTGAATTCGGCATAGACGCCACCACTTTTCGTCAAAAAGTGAGTCAGGCCAATCTGGCCGTCTTTTTTGGGT
The DNA here is from genome assembly GCA_039029275.1 of Pseudomonadota bacterium. Taxonomy (GTDB): domain Bacteria; phylum Pseudomonadota; class Gammaproteobacteria; order JBCCGL01; family JBCCGL01; genus JBCCGL01. The sequence goes on from JBCCGL010000011.1 coordinate 85,814, forward strand.
GCTGAGTTGGCACCGAGTGAATCGACAAAACTGACACTGTCGGGTCCTGTTACATCAAACTTGGAAAACGGCGACAAGTCAGCCAGCGCAACCGATTCAGAAACGTGGCGACATTCATTCGCGACTGCATCGAACCAGTTTGCGCGACCGAAGCTGTAGGACTGTTCGCGATCGCGCTCACAGGTGTAAAAATAGTTTGGCCGCTCCCATCCGTAGGCGCACCCCATCACTGCGCCTGCATCGAGCATGCGCTGATGCAGTGCACTTGTTCGGGCGGGACGACCGGCATCGCGTTCCTCAAACGGAAAGTGCACACCAAATTGCTTGCCGAAGGTTTCGACCGCTTTGGTGACACGATAATTGCGGTCTGCGTAGTCACCAAAACGCCTTGGATCCACCGCGAGTTCGTCCATCGGTGGTTCGCCATCAACCATCCACTGCGCGAGAAAACACCCTGCGCCGCCGCCCTCCATCACGCCCATTGACGAGCCGGTCAAAAGCCAGGCATTGGGTAAGCCGTACGCTGGGCCGATTAGAGGATTGGCGTCGGGTGTAAATGTAATCGGGCCATTGACCACGGATTTTATGCCGCCGTCGGCCAACGCCGGAATGCGTGCCATTGCCTTTTCGACGATGTGCTCGATGCGATCCATCTCCGGTGGCAATAATTCCATTCCGAATTCGGGCGGCACCGCGTCAACTGACCAGGGCGTGCCCTGCGTCTCGTACGGCCCCAAAATCAGACCGTCGCGCTCTTGCCGCACATACCAGGACTCTTCCGGATCGCGGATAATCGGCAGTTCCCTGTCGAGATCGCGCACCGCATCGATGCCTTCGGTAACCAGATATTGGTGCAGCATCGGTACAACCGGCAAATCAACGCCCATCATGTCGCCAATCTCGCGACACCATGTGCCCGCCGCGTTCACGATGGTGTTTGCTTCGATAACACCCTGGCGCGTAACCAGGCGCCAATGATTTTGCGCGGTACGTTCAATTTTCTCGACAGGGTTATTGCGAACGATTTGTGCGCCGCGCGACTTAGCAGCTGCCGCCATCGCGTGGGTCGCCTGACTCGGGTCGACGTGGCCATCGAGCGGCTCGTAGATCCCACCGATCAGACCATCGCCTTTTTCGGCTAGCGGGTGAAAGTCGTACAGTTCATCCGCGTCAAATACCGTGAAGTCGTAGCCGGTAAACTTGCCCAGCCCTTTGACGTGGCGAAACTCGGCCATGCGCTCGGCGCTGCGCGTTATCCGCATCGCTCCGCAGGCGTGAAAGCTAACTGGCATTCCAGTCTCTTTCGGCAGAACATTTTTGTACAGATCGACGCTGTGTGCGCGCAAAAACTGTATCGTCGCGTTGTGCGCAAAATGGGTGCACAAGCCCGCCGCGTGCCACGTTGACCCCGCTGTCAGTTCGTTTTTTTCCAGCAAAACGACGTCGGTCTTACCGAGCTTGGTCAGATGATAGGCAAGCGAAACGCCCATCACGCCGCCGCCGATAATGACTATTTCTGCATGCGATTTCATCTGACTGATCGTTCACCTCACCGCCGGCACTCTACTTTGCAAGCGCGATGATGTTAAGACCACCTCAGCGACAATCGAAAAAACTAATACACAGAATTAGCACTGCGATATCGAGTGAAAAAAGTTTAGGAATGTCAGGGAGGTCGCGAGCGCAGTGCCAACGCCGAGTAAGCGCGCGAGTTTAATTTGAATAAATGAACCAAGCTGACGCAGGTTTTAACGCCGCAATCGCGTCGAAGCTAGTGATTCGAGGTGTTCTTTTCAAAGCCGGATGTAATCGGATACCGCCGATCTCTTCCAAAAGCCCGCTTTGTCACTCGGACACCGGGCGGTGCCTGCCGACGTTTGTACTCGTTTCGCACCACCATCTGCACCACGCGCACAACCGTCGCGCGGTCAAACCCATCATTGACAATATCATCCACCGACCAATCTTCTTCAATGTAACGCTGCAGTATGATATCGAGTTCATCGTACGGCGGGAGACTGTCTTGATCGACTTGATCGGGTGCAAGCTCCGCCGAAGGCGGACGATCGATTACGCGCTGCGGGATGATTTCTTTTCCGGCCTGTTGATTGCAAAACTCGGCCAGTCTATACACCAGCGTTTTCGGCACATCTTTTAACGGTGCGAATCCACCGGCCATGTCGCCGTAAAGTGTTGCGTAGCCCACCGCCATTTCGCTTTTGTTGCCAGTCGTCAGCACGATTCGGCGTTTTTTGTTCGAGATCGCCATTAGCAACACACCGCGACATCGCGCCTGAATGTTTTCTTCTGTCGTGTCGCGCGGCAGTCCTGCGAACTCGTCGGCAAGCGCGTCAACAAACGAGTTGTAAGCGGACTTAATCGGGATAACGCTGTATTCGACGCCCAAGGTTTGCGCCTGTTGCGCAGCGTCGTCGCGACTCATCTGCGAGGTGTAATCGAATGGCATCATGACCGCTTGAACCCGCTCCGCGCCCAGGGCATCAGACGCGATGGCAAGCGTGAGCGCCGAGTCTATGCCACCGGAAAGACCAATAACCGCACCCGCAAAACCATTTTTGTTGACGTAGTCGCGCGTTCCGCAAACCAGCGCGTTGTAGATGGTGCGCAACTCCTTTGGAAGCGGCGCGGCGTCCCCCGCGGCATTCGATAAACTGCCGTCATTCGCTACGTCAACAGCGGCCATTGCCGACTCAAACTGCGGCATTCGCCAAACCACCTCGCCGGATTTATCCACGATCATCGAGTAACCGTCGAACACGACTTCGTCCTGCCCGCCGACTTGATTCACGTAAACCACCGGAACGTTGTTTTCGTTGATGCGCGCGCGCACCTGCAGGTCACGCTGCTGCTGATTGTGCAGATCAAAGGGCGATGCGTTTAATGACACAAGCACTTGCGCTCCCGCGCCACAGGCGGCTTTAGCCACATCCGAAAACCAGACGTCTTCGCAAATCGTGATGCCGACGTTGACACCATTTATCGCAACCACAAGTGGTTGCTCGCTGCGCGTGAAATGCCGTTTCTCGTCGAATACCCCGTAGTTGGGCAACTCGCGTTTGCGATAAACATGGCGTTGCCCCTGGTGTAACACTACCGCCGAGTTAAAAATATCATCGCCTTCGCGCAGCGGTGTACCGATGATGACTGCGGTATCACGCAACGCGGATTCAATCGTGGCAAGCGCGTTTTCGATTCGAGGATACAAACCCGACCGCAATAACAAATCTTCCGGTGGATAGCCGCTGAGCCCCAGTTCGGTGAACACCACACAATCCGCATTGTGCGTCTCGCGGGCGCGTGTGGTCTCATCGATAATCAGTTGTGCATTGGCCTCAATATCACCCACCGTTGGGTTGATTTGCGCAAGCGCGATGCGAAGTACAGCGTTGGTCATGTGTATCTTGAATGCAGTGTCGCCCGAAGGGCCCGTAAATAATGTTTTGGAGGCATCTTACGCAAGGCAAAATCGGGCCGGAAAGCGCCGCTTACGCACAGTAACTGTGCATTACGCGCCCGATTCTAACCCCGAAATACGCGTGTAGACAGCTATTTAGCAGCATCAATGATTGGGCGGATGAATCAAAAAAACGTAAAGTGTATATGAAATAACACCGCTATTTACGGCTATTATTGCGCTCGATGACCCGGAAAACGCACTTGAACAAACCGCCACGAAGAAAAGCCGTTTAACGCATGTTTCAGCGTATTTATTCAAGCAACTGGCTCGATTACCTGTCGCATTCATCCAGCGAGCGCACGGACGAAAACTGGACGTCGCTGCGCCTGCTGAATCTATACCGGGTATTTTTGTGCTTAGTGCTGGTGGCAACCCTGATCGTTGTCGGGACCGAAGACACGGTTCTCGGTCAGCGAGACGCCGGACTGTTCACTCTCAGCACACTGGTCTACACCGCATTCAGTCTTCTCTTCATCGGTTTTTTACACTGGAAATGGCCGAGGTTTGAAACGCAGCTCTATTGTCAGGTGTACGCCGACATCATCGCCATCATTCTTTTGATGCATGCAAGTGGTGGGGTGAGCAGCGGTCTGGGCATGTTGTTAGTGGTCACAATAGCCGTCAGCGGGCTGATTATTGTCGATCGCTTTGCGCTGTTATTTGCAGCAATTGCATCGCTCGCGGTTCTGGCTGAACAACTCTACACCCAGCTGACGTACCACAACGCACAAACCGCCTACGTGCAAGCGGGCATCCTTGGCGCGACGCTATTTGTGACCGCTTTGGCCGCTATGGTACTGGCGAGACGAAACCAGGAAACCGAAGCGATTGCACTGCAGCGCAAGGCGGATCTTGAAAATCTGGCCGAGCTCAACGAGGAGATTATCCAGCAAATTGAATCCGGATTACTGTTCGTCAGCGCCTCGTGGCAAATCCGGGTGGCTAACGGTAGCGCGCGGCAACTTCTGAATATTCCAACAAGCGTGCCTAACCCCAACCTCTGGATGACATCGAAACCTTTAGCAACGGCGCTCAAGGACTGGCTCGAATCGCCTTCACTGGAGCAGGAACCTGTCATCGATCGTAAACTCGGCATTGAAATCCAGCCCCACTTTTTACCGATGGGCGAAATGGGGACGTTGATTCGTATTGAAGACAACTCAGAGCTAAAACAACAACTGCAGCAGTTGAAGCTGGCCTCGCTCGGGCGATTGACTGCCAGTATCGCGCACGAAATTCGAAACCCGCTGGGTGCCATCAGTCATGCCGCGCAGCTATTGGAAGAATCAACATCAATGGACGAGTCTGATCGACGTTTGACACACATAATGATCGAACAGTCAAAACGAATGAACGCGATAATCGAAGATGTCTTGCAGCTTTCACGACGCCACAAGGTTGAACCTGACCAAATCACCTTAATCGAGCATTTAAAAAAATTCGCCGCACATTTTTGCGTGCAAAACAAACTTGAAGCCGATTCGATCCGACTTACCGTTCCCGCTGAATTACGCGTATTCATTGACCCAAACCACTTGCATCAAGTGTTGTGGAATTTGTGTAGCAACAGCGCAAACCACGGCGGTCGCGAAAGTATTGTGATCGATCTTGCCGCAGATTTTATCGGCCGCGAAGCGAATCCTTACCTTGAAATTCGCGACAACGGCAAGGGGATCCGTCCCGAATTACACGAAGAAATTTTCGAGCCGTTTTACACGTCAAGTCATGAAGGAACCGGCCTGGGCTTGTACATTGCGCGCGAGTTGTGCGAGCTTAATAACGCTCGTCTCGACCTACAGCCAAGTGACAGTGGCACCTGCTTTCGCATAACATTCAACCCATTGCCGGTTTAAATTCGTAAATTCTATGTACACAGCGCTGATCGTCGACGACGAGCCGGATATTCGCGAGTTGCTCGAGATGACCCTGAACCGCATGGGCATCGATACGCATTCGGCGGGTAACATCAATGAAGCACACGAACTGTTGCGCAATTATCAGTTCGACGTGTGCCTGACCGACATGCGCCTGCCTGATGGCAACGGTATTGATCTGGTCGAATATATTCAGAAACTCAAGCGCCCGCTGCCAACTGCAGTCATAACCGCACATGGCAACATGGAAGCTGCTATTCGTGCCTTGAAGGCTGGCGCTTTCGATTTTATTTCGAAACCCGTTGATTTGAAGTCGCTGCGCGACCTCGTTGATCACGCAGTGCGCGTCGATAAAACTGTCGCCGATCCGGTTGCATCGGAAACGCTGTCCGGCGATGCGACAGGTAGTGAGACTCAGCTAGTTGGTAACTCTGCGGTCATGAAGTCACTCAAAGCCACGATGAACAAATTATCGAGAAGTCAGGCGCCAGTGTGGATTCGGGGCGAATCTGGAACCGGGAAAGAACTGGTTGCAAAAATCATTCATGAGCTCGGCCCGCGCAAAGACGCGCCTTTTGTTCCAGTGAACTGCGGCGCGATTCCATCCGAGCTGATGGAAAGCGAATTCTTCGGTCATCAACGTGGCAGCTTCACCGGCGCAACCAGTGACAAGGTTGGGCTTTTTCAAAGCGCCGAAGGCGGGACCTTGTTTCTCGACGAGGTAGCCGATTTACCGCTGGCGATGCAGGTTAAGCTGCTGCGCGCAATTCAGGAAAAAGCGGTGCGGCCAATTGGCAGTAACAGCGAAATCCTACTTAATGTGCGCATTTTATCGGCCTCGCACAAAAATCTGGCGCGTGAAGTGGAAGCCAGTCGATTCCGGCAAGATTTGTACTACCGTCTCAACGTGATCGAACTCGCGGTACCAAGTCTGCGCGAACGCGCCGATGACATTCCACAACTCGTGAGCACTTTGCTCGCACGAATGAGTCAACCCGAACAAGCGCCGACTGTCGCATCCGACGCCCTGAACGCTTTGTGCGAATACGAATACCCCGGGAATGTGCGCGAGCTTGAAAATATTCTCGAGCGCGCGATGGCGCTGTGCGAGAACAATGTCATCGCTTCGACAGATTTGGGCCTGAGAAAGTCGCCTGCACCCGTCGCAGCAGACGCGCAAGCCGAAGGCACGTCGAGTTCATCGCTAACCTCGATGGCGTCACTGGTAGAGCGCGAACGCAACGCGCTTATCGAGGCACTTGAAAAAACGCGCTGGAACAAAAAGGCCGCTGCGAAACTGCTTGGTATTACCTACCGGCAGTTGCGATACAAGGTGGAAAAGCTGGATTTGTAAGAAATACTGTGGCACCGATCAAAACCTGCCGAGACCTTGTACTCAATTGCCACTCTCGATAGTCACAAAGTGACATATCTGTCACTTTTCTTAAAGCCAGAGCATAGAATACACTCTTTTATCTTTATTTATCTTATTGTTTTTAATAACTATTTTTCATTTATACGATTAAAATTCAGCGTTGGTATCTGTTTTGCATTCAGCTTTTTAGGCTGAGCACAGACAACGATTTAAGGCGAAAGCCGATTTATTGATCCACTCATATATGTAACCGTACGGAGATTTACCATGAAGAAAGTCCAACAAGGCTTTACCCTTATCGAACTGATGATCGTGATCGCGATTATCGGTATCTTGGCAGCGATCGCTGTGCCGCAGTATCAAACCTATACACAGCGCGCGCAATTCACTGAAGTAGTGCAAGCCGTGAACCCGGTTAAAAGTGCTATTGAGATTTGCATGCAAACAAGAGGCACGAATACGGGTGACGCGTCTGAGTGCGACACCGCAGCTGAGGCAGGTTTTGACGTCGTTGCTGCTGCCTCTGGTTCTAACGTAGCCAGCGTAGGGGTTACCGCAACCACCGGTGCAATCACTGGAACCGCAGTAGCAGGCATCGGCGGTGACACATTTATTTTAACCCCAACGGTTACAGCGGGCACCACGACCATTACCGAGTGGGTTGAATCAGGCACATGCCGAGCGAACGGAACCTGCTGATTATTTTCATGGCAGACTGAGTTAACGGAAGCTCCGTAAGGAGCTTCCGTTTCTCTGCTCCAAACACCTCAACAAATGGCGACGTCTACATCAAAGTCTTCACTTAGCGGTCTTCCGCGCCGCTTGGTCAGGGACGAGCTGATTACCGAAGAACACGCAATCGAAGCCGTTGCCACCGCACAGGAGACGAAAGAACGATTTGTCTCTGTCGTGATTAAAAATTATGGCGTTGCGGCAAATGATTTAGCCAACGCTGCCGGTCAGGAATTTGGCCTTCCGGTTTTTGATCTGGATGTTTTCGATGTCGATAACATTCCAGGTGAACAACTGAATGAAGAGCTGATATCCAAGCACCACGCGCTGCCGATCTCCAGGAAAGGGTCGAAGCTGTACGTCGGCATTTCTGACCCGACCAATATGGTTGCGCTGGACGAATTCAAATTCCGCACTGGCCTATCGACCGAACCAGTTCTGGTCGAAGACGACAAACTCGAAATCACAATTCAACGCGCGCTCACTGAGCAAACAACTGACCTGGGCGAAGGCCTGGATGAAGACCTCGATAATCTGGATATTTCCAGTGACGACGGTCCCCCACAAGACGATGAAAGCTCGGATATTGACGATACTCCGGTTGTCAGGTTCGTTAACAAAGTTCTACTCGACGGGATTAATCGTGGTGCTTCCGATATCCACGTCGAGCCGTACGAAAAAACGTTCCGAATTCGATACCGAATCGACGGGATTTTAGAATCGGTGGCGAATCCGCCTTTAAACATGGCATCGCGAATTACCTCTCGCCTGAAGGTGATGTCGCGCATGGATATTTCCGAGCGCCGTGTCCCGCAGGACGGCCGCATTAAAATGAAAATATCGGCCAAGCGCGCGATCGATTTTCGCGTCAATACCTGCCCCACGCTGTTTGGCGAAAAAATTGTTCTTCGGATTCTTGACCCGACGAGCGCACAGCTTGGTATCGAGATGCTTGGCTACGAAGACGACCAGAAAGAGCTGTATCTAAAAGCACTCGCAAACCCATACGGAATGATTCTTGTCACCGGGCCTACAGGTAGCGGAAAAACTGTCTCGTTGTACACCGGCTTGAATATTCTAAATGAACCACTCGTAAACATATCAACTGCCGAAGACCCAGCAGAAATTAATTTGCCCGGCATAAATCAGGTTAACGTAAACCAGAAAGTCGGTCTAACGTTTGCTGAAGCGCTTAAGTCGTTTTTACGCCAGGATCCCGATGTCATTATGGTGGGTGAGATTCGCGACCTCGAAACCGCCAGCATCGCGATTAAAGCTGCACAAACCGGCCACCTCGTGCTGTCAACGTTGCATACTAATGACGCGCCACAAACGCTGACGCGACTTGTGAACATGGGCGTACCGCCATTCAACATCGCAACGTCCGTCACGCTTATTATTGCGCAGCGACTGGGCCGTCGATTATGTGAAAGTTGCAAAGAACCCGAAGATTTGCCAACAGAAACCCTGGTCCAGGAAGGATTTAGGGAAGACGAACTCGCGAGCCTCAAAATATACAAGCCGGTTGGTTGTAGTCAATGCAACAACGGCTACAAGGGTCGTGTTGGAATTTATCAGGTTATGCCTGTCACCGAGGAAATCGGTCGAATTATTATGTCGGGCGGTAACTCTCTCGAAATCGCAGACCAGGCTGAACGCGACGGAGTCGACGACCTGCGTGTATCTGCACTGAAAAAAGTTAGAGCGGGAATTCTTAGTCTTGAAGAGGCTAACCGCATCACCAGGGATTAATCATGGCTACTGCTGCAATTTCTAGTAACGATAAACGTAAAGCAAAAAAATTCTCTTACGAATGGGAGGGCAAAGACGCCAAAGGCGGGCGCGTCAGTGGCATGATCGATGCGCCAAACCAGGACATGGTTAAGGCACAACTACGGCGGCAAGGTGTTATTCCGACAAAAGTACGCAAGAAAACGCAATCGCGGTTCGGCGGCGGCAGCAACAAGATCACCCCCGCTGATATCGCCATTTTTGCGCGCCAGCTAACCACAATGATGAGTGCAGGCGTTCCCCTGGTGCAGGCATTTGAAATCGTCGGCAACGGCTTGGACAACAAAGCCATGCGCTCGCTCGTACTTGATGTGAAAGCGGATGTCGAATCGGGCAGCGGTTTGGCAGTTGCAATGGCAAAACACCCGAACGAATTCGACAATCTGTTTTGCAGTCTGGTTGCCGCAGGTGAGCAATCCGGTACGTTGGAAAACCTGCTGAATGAAATCGCGACGTACAAGGAAAAAACAGAAGCACTGAAGGCCAAGATTAAAAAAGCGATGTTCTACCCTGCCGCTGTTTTGGTCGTCGCTTTTATTGTCACTGCAATTCTGCTGATTTTTGTGGTTCCGCAGTTCGAAAGCCTGTTTAAAGGCATGGGATCCGATCTCCCCGCATTTACGCAGTTTGTCGTTAACCTGTCTGAAATGTTCCAGCAGTGGTGGTACATCATATTTGGTGGTGTCGCGGGCGCATTTATTTTGTTTGTGCAAATGCGCAAGAGATCGAAAGCCTTTGCGGCGATGATCGACAGAGTTTCGCTAAAGCTTCCGGTGATCGGCGATATTTTAACCAAAGCCGCTACTGCTCGATTTGCCCGCACCTTGTCGACAATGTCTTCTGCTGGGGTTCCGTTGGTTGAGGCGATGGATTCGGTAGCCAGCACCGCTGGCAACACCGTGTTTTATAACGCGATAATGCGGATCAAAGACGAGGCATCGACCGGTCAGCGACTTCAGGTATCCCTTCGCCAGTCCGGGCTGTTTTCCAGCATGGTTGTGCAAATGGTGGCAATCGGTGAGGAATCCGGCGCGCTTGATGAAATGCTGGCCAAGGTAGCGGACTACTACGAACAGGAAGTAGACAATGCAGTTGATAGCCTGACCAGCTTGATGGAACCGGCGATCATGTCTTTCCTGGGTGTAGTGGTCGGTGGACTCGTAATCGCAATGTATCTACCCATATTCAAAATGGGCGATGCGTTCTAGGTCCACACTGATACCCGCAACAATCAATATTGAGTTGGCGAAATATTTTTTCGCCAAATAATCCAAACCATCTTATCTTCACGCTAATATCATTAGTTAGTCTTTTGGTTTCGGAACTCACACCTTGTGGAATTCATTGACCTACTCAGTCGAGAACCCTGGTTATTTTTAAGTCTCTGCACATTTGTAGGACTGCTGGTTGGCAGTTTTCTCAATGTAGTCATTCACAGACTTCCACTAATGCTGGAGCGCCAATGGCAGCGCGACTGTAAAGAGTTGCTTTCGCAGTCAACAGAAGAACCAGACGACAGCAAATTCAACCTTATCACTCCGCGCTCCCGGTGCCCGCAATGTCAGGTGATGGTGTCCGCGGGCGACAATATTCCTGTAATAAGCTGGATATGGTTACGCGGAAAGTGCCGACACTGCGACACACGGATATCGATCCAGTACCCGCTTTTCGAAATTATGTGCGCCGCAATGACATTCGCAGTTGCGTTCAATTTTTCGGTGTCATTTGAAGCGATCTGGGCAATTGCATTCACCTGGGCACTCATTGCACTCAGCGGCATTGATCTCAATACAAAATTATTACCCGATGACATCACCTTACCGCTGATTTGGCTCGGCTTAGCCTGCAATATGTTTGGATTGATTACCGATCTGCATTCAGCTGTTTTAGGTGCGATGGCCGGCTACCTGATTTTGTGGTTGGTGTATCAGGCATTTCGAATAACAACCGGAAAAGAAGGAATGGGTTACGGGGACTTTAAACTGCTTGCCGCTATCGGCGCCTGGCTCGGTTGGCAACACTTGCCGATGGTTATTTTGCTCTCCTCCCTGATAGGTGCGATCGTTGGAATCACGCTGATCATTGTAATGGGTCGTGATAGAAACATCCCCATTCCGTTTGGCCCGTATCTCGCCGGCGCCGGGTGGGTCAGCCTTATCTGGGGACATCAAATTAGCGAGTTTTACCAAGGCATCATTGGTGCATGAATGTACACAGTCGGATTAACAGGCGGGATTGCCAGTGGCAAATCGACGGTTTGTGGCTTTTTCGTTGCGTTGGGCGTTCCCGTTATCGACGCAGATGAGGCCGCCCGTATCGTAGTCAAAACCGGTAGCAGTGGCCTTGACGATGTGGTTAAAGCGTTCGGTGAAGATATGCTGCAGGATAACGGCACATTGAACAGGGCACGGCTGCGTGATGTCATTTTCGCAGACAGAAATGCGAAAGAAACACTTGAATCAATTCTGCATCCTCGCATTCGCGACTGGATGGACGAACAAGTGTCCTCGCTTGAAAGTGTCCACGCATATTGCATTCGAGCCGTTCCGCTGCTGATCGAAACACAGCAACACAGGAACGTCGACAGGGTTTTGGTTGTCGATTGCGATGAAGACACGCAGCTTGACCGAATCGTGTCTCGCGATCAGATCACCAAAGAAGCAGCACAAAAAATTTTGGCAGCACAAGTGAACAGGCAAACGCGATTACAACACGCAGATGATGTCATAGAAAACAGCGGTTCAATTCCCTCAATCAAAATACAAGTTGCCAGGCTGCATTCGCAATACACCGAACTCGCCAACGCGCATGGCTAGTCGCATCTAAAAGATTTGTGTATTCTTGTGTTCGTAATCCAAAAACAGTCCACTGAAAGTCTCGCCCACCCACACTACAAAAATTAAGATGGCTACTTTCGAACAACCACTCAATGAAAGAATTCGTGCGTTTTCGCGGCTGGAACAGCTCAATTCGCGAATTCGGCTTCACTCACAAGCAAGCAGCCAATACAGCTGGAACTCACACGTCGCTGTGCTGTTAATACTTGATATGTACGAACTGACGTCACGTATCGACCTCAAAAGCGAAGTAATGAAGGAGCTTGAGCGACAAGCGCAAGTACTGCAACAGTTTGCGGGTTCAAACCAAATCGACTCAAATCAGTTGTCTGATATTCTCGAAAAACAGCGCGCGTATATTCAACAGCTTCACGAGCAGCAGGGACAACTCACACAACACATCAAAACGAGCGAATTCCTGAATAATGTGCGTCAACGCTGCGCTGCCAGTGGCAGCGCATGTTCGTACGATTTACCGATTTATCATCACTGGCTTAATCAATCACATCAGGCCATTCAAAACGATATCCAACAGTGGATGCAGCCGTTTGAAACTACGCTGAATGCAATTGACTTAATCCTCTGCACTATTCGCGAAAGTACCGGGTTTGAGTCATTGACTGCTGAGGATGGTTTTTTCCAACAAGCCCTCAGCAGCGTTCGTGCACCACAGCTGATTCGTGTAAAAACAACCGACAATACTTACCCGGAAATTTCCGGCAGCAAACATCGCATGTCGATTCGATTTTTTGAGTTTGCATCGGTCGATGCAAGACCCAGTCAATCAACGGGACGTGTTAACTTCGAAATGGCGTTGTGCACAATTTAATCGTGCGATCGAGGATCGAAAACTAACTTCGATATTCTGCGTTGATTCGCACGTAGTCGTACGATAGGTCAGTTGTCCAGATAGTCCATTCAACGTCACCCCTTCCGAGATCAACAAACACTGTTATCTCGTCGCGCGACATGACGGCTTGGCCGCGCTCTTCGGTGTAGTCGCTCGCAGGTTCTCCCGAGACAATGATATCAACTTCGTCTATTCGCATAGAGACGCTGCTAATGTCAAATGCGTTCAAGCCGGAGCGCCCAACGGCCGCCAGCAGTCTGCCCAGGTTTGGGTCACTGGCAAAAAATGCGGTTTTGATCAAAGGGGAGTGTGCGATGGTATAGGCTACCTGTCGGCACTCGTTTGCGTCGATGCCCCCGCGCACGGATACTTCGATGAATTTTGTAGCACCTTCCCCGTCGCGAATAATTGCCTGCGCCAGCGTTTTGCACGCGCGCTCGATTAGCACGGTAAATTCTGGCCACTGCGGATGATCGTCGCTTAGTTCATCGCCGCCCGCAGAGCCAGTCGCGAGCAACACGCACGCATCGTTGGTCGATGTATCACCATCAACAGTAATACTGTTAAATGATCGGGCGTTAGAGCGTTCAAGCAGGCGCTGCAAACTTTTCGCCTCGACACGTGCATCGGTCGCGATGAACGCCAGCATCGTCGCCATATTGGGACAAATCATTCCAGATCCCTTGCTTATCCCGGTGACCGTAATTCGCGCTCCGGCCAGTGACATTTGTTCACTGAAACCCTTCGCGACTGTGTCAGTCGTCATTATTGCAGCGGCTGCGTCAGACCAGTTATCACGACCTAACCCGTCCACTAATGATTCGATCCCCGAATGCATCACATCCATATCGAGCTGTTGATTGATAACACCCGTCGAAAATGGCAAAACCTGTTGCGAAGTTTGACCGAAATGCTCCGCGATACACGTGCATGTATTTAACGCATTCTCGAGCCCTTGCTTGCCGGTTCCAGCATTCGCGTTGCCGGCGTTAATCAAAAGAAATCGAGGACTGGACTGTGCGATATGCTCGCGGGCAATTATCACCGGAGCTGCACAAAATGCGTTTTGCGTGAATACAGCCGCAGCTTGGGTACCCGCCTCGCAAGCGATCAATGCCATATCGCTGTTACCGTTGGATTTCAGCCCCGCTGTGCAAGCCGCAAGAGCGACACCCTGAACGGGGTGCAGTTTTTCAGGCTCGGTTAAATTGACAGCCATCGTGAAGCGCTAAGTCAGCTTGCCGTGGCAGTGCTTGTATTTTTTACCGGATCCGCACCAACAAGGCTCGTTGCGTCCAACCTTTTTTTGCTCGCGCACGAATGGCGCCTGTTGCGGAGCTTGCTGTGCGTTTTGTGGATTGCCTTGTGCTGGCGACTGCGTATCGGCCAGTGGATTAGCAGCCGCTGCGTGTTTGAATTCCATTGCCTGCTCTGCTTGCGCACGCTCCTGCTGTTGTCGCATCAGCTCCTGAATCTGTTCGGGACTCAGAACTTCGACGCGCGACAGCACTCGAACAACGTCCAGCTTGATCTGATCGAGCAGATTGGAAAACATCTCAAACGCTTCGCGTTTGTACTCTTGCTTGGGATTTTTTTGCGCGAACGAGCGCAAACCGACACTCTGGCGCAAGTAATCCATGCTCGCAAGGTGTTCCTTCCAATGGTAGTCGAGCCTGCGCAGCATCACTTCCTTTTCGTGCAAACGCATATTCTGCTCACCGGCGAGCTGTGATTTTTTGTCATGTGACTCTTCGAGAACAACCAAGGCTTTTTCGCGCAAGCCCTCTTCGTCCAACTCGTCGTCATCGTCCAGCCATTTTTGCAAATCGAGTTTAGTGCCGAGTTCCTGTTGCAGACTTGTCTCTGCACCGGCGACGTCCCAGCTCTCGTCGAGCGAACCCGGTGCGATATGCTGGCTAATTAAACTATTGACCACGTCGTAACGCATACCCTTTACAGCGTCGCTGACTTCTTCAGAACCCAGCAATTCATTTCGCTGCTCGTAAATGACTTTGCGCTGGTCATTGGCCACGTCGTCGTACTCAAGCAGGTGTTTTCGCAGATCAAAATTGTGCGCCTCAACTTTGCGTTGCGCGTTTTCGATGGCTTTGGTCACCCATGGGTGTTCGATAGCCTCGCCCTCCTCCATGCCAAGTTTTTGCATCAACGACGACACACGATCAGATGCAAAAATACGCATTAGGTTGTCCTGCAGGGACAGATAAAACCGTGACGATCCTGGGTCACCTTGACGCCCCGAGCGACCGCGCAATTGGTTATCAATTCGGCGCGATTCATGGCGTTCAGTCCCAATGATGTGGAGACCGCCGGCATCGAGTACTTTTTGGTGCCGCTCTCGCCATTGCGACCGCGCCTGGTCTATTTTCTCTTGATCGGAATCACTCAGCGCGCTGATTTCAACGTCCAGGTTTCCGCCAAGCACGATATCCGTTCCGCGGCCCGCCATGTTCGTCGCGATCGTAACTGCACCAGGCAAACCCGCCTGACTGACGATTTGCGCCTCACGCTCGTGCTGCTTGGCGTTTAACACTTCGTGTTCAATTTTGTGTTTTTTGAGTTGCGCTGAAAGCAGCTCAGAAGTTTCAATCGACGCCGTGCCAACCAGCGCTGGCTGCCCGCGTTCAACGCAATCAATAATGTCCTCGGTGATTGCGTCAAATTTTTCCTGAGTTGTCAGGTAGACCAGATCGGACTCGTCCTTGCGCACCATGTCGCGGTGCGTTGGAATGACAATGACTTCCAGTCCGTAAATCTGCTGGAATTCGAACGCTTCGGTGTCGGCCGTGCCGGTCATGCCGGCGAGCTTTTCGTAGAGTCGAAAATAGTTCTGAAAAGTGATCGAGGCGATCGTTTGGTTTTCTTTTTGGATTGTGACACCTTCTTTCGCCTCGATGGCCTGGTGTAGTCCTTCAGACCATCGCCGCCCCGGCATCGTTCTACCGGTGAATTCGTCGACAATCACGATTTGATCGTTACTGACAATGTAATCCACATCGCGTTGAAAAATAGCGTGAGCGCGCAGTGCGGCATTAAGGTGATGGAGTAAACCAATGTGAGTTGGATCGTAAAGACTGTCGTGTTCTTCCAGAATCCCAACTTCGACCATCAGTTCTTCGACGTGATCGTGACCACTCTCTGTCAGCAGTACCTGTTTGGACTTTTCATCCAGCGAGTAGTCGCCTGGTCCGTCCTCATCTTGCTGCGCGACCAGTTTGGGTACCAGTTTGTTAATGCTGACGTAAACGTCGCTGCTGTCGCTTGCCGGTCCGGAAATGATCAGAGGTGTACGCGCCTCGTCGATCAGGATTGAGTCGACCTCATCAACGATCGCAAAATTGAGTCCGCGCTGAACTTTCGCTTCGAGTTCGTGCGCCATATTGTCACGCAGGTAGTCAAAGCCGAATTCGTTGTTAGTGCCGTAAGTGATATCGGCGGCGTAGGCCTCCCGCCGCTGGTCAGTATCTAACCCACCGACAATGACACCCACCGACAGACCAAGAAATGTATAAAGCCGCCCCATCCATTCGGAATCGCGTTTGGCGAGATAGTCATTGACCGTAACAACGTGAACGCCTTTTCCGCTTAGCGCGTTGAGGTAAACAGCGAGGGTTGCAACAAGCGTTTTCCCCTCCCCTGTGCGCATCTCGGCGATCTTGCCCTGATGAAGCACCATTCCGCCGACAAACTGCACGTCAAAATGGCGCATCTCGAGGACTCGTTTGCCTGCCTCTCGAACGACAGCGAAGGCTTCGGGCAAAATATCGTCCAGCGACTTTCCATCGGAGATCGCCTGCTTGAGTTTTTCGGTGCGCGCTTTAAGGTCATCATCACTCAACGCCTCGATTTCGCCTTCCATCGCATTGATGGCGGCCACCTGTTTATTGAGCTGCTTGACGATGCGGTCGTTGCGACTGCCAAAAACGGACTTGAAAACTTTGCTGATCATTCTAATTTAGGATTGTTACAGGCTAAAGAAGATGCGCGCCCGCAGAACTCCACGAAAAACGAGTAATGGTACTTTCTGTGGTGGCTCAGCGCTATTGTTAGATGGAGGCAAGCGCCAAAAATTCAAGCGCCCAACGCCGGGAACTCAATCTAACGCTGGATGAATTTCGCAGGATTGATTTGACGACCACCCTTTAGCACCTCGAAGTGAACGTGCGGCCCAGTTGAGCGACCGGTAGAGCCCATCAAAGCTATGGTTTGACCCTTTTTAACTGCTTGGCCTTCTGCGACAAGCAATTCTGCGTTATGCGCATACCGTGTGGCGTAATCATCACCATGGCTGATTTCCAGCATGTACCCATACGCGCCTTGTTTGCCCGCATAGGTAACAACGCCGCCCGCAACGGCAATCACCTGGGTGCCCTCGCGACCGGCAAAATCGACCCCCTTATGGAACTGTTGTTTGCCGGTGAATGGACTGGTACGCATCCCGTACCCTGAGGAAAGCCATCCTTTTTTTATTGGACGCCCCGATGGTAAGACTTCAGCTGCGAGATTGCGGTTCATCACGAGGTGCTCCAGCACACTGAGCTGATGCTCGCGACTCGCAATTTGCTCAGCAAGACTGGCAATCACTTCATCTAAACCGGTAATTTCAAGCTCTTGGCTAATGTCCTGATTCTCAGGGCCGCCCAAAGCGGGTACCGTGTCAAAATTAAACTCGCCGCTGTCCAGATCGGCCATGTGGACTAATTTTTGGCCGAGCGCGTCGAGGCGGGTAATGTGGCCTTGCAACTGACCCAGTCGGCGCGTCAACGCGTCAATCTCGGCGCGTGTTTCCCGCTGAACCAAATCGAGCGCCTCGCGCTGAGTATCCAGCTCGGTACCGAGTGACGTAATATAGTTCGGCGCAGAGACACTATTTCCGTACCAGAAACCGGCGTAAGTAAGCCCCGCCGATATCGAAAGCGCGAGCACACCCAGAACGGCAAATTGAAAGCGCGTGCTGATCTGGAGCCGACGCGGCTTTCCTTTAGAATTTGATAGTAGAATGATGTTCATAAGGTATGCGAAATCGCACGCACAATCCTTGCCATATTAATCGAATTTAAAATTCATTGGTAGCCTTTTGAATCAAAGGCTTAGGCTGAAACCTTATGAAACAGCTAAATAATTTCATCTCGCCTGACATTCTCCAGCGTCTCGATCAAAACACGCGCTTGGCTCGCATCGTGTCAAATGCACTTCCAGCGGAGCTTGATGGTCGTGTTTATTGTATCGGTATGCACAAAAAAACCCTTAATTTATGCACAGATAGCCCCGCAACTTCGACCCGTTTACGCTTTTTCATGCAAACGATTATAGATACGTGTAAAGAGCTGGGGGAATTGAATGTGGAGAACATTCGAATCACGACTGACTCTGACTTGGCATCAGCGAGACAAATACCTGCGCGAAAGACCTCAAAACCTGTGCCGTCCGAGAACGTTGGGGCAATGTTTGAGGCGACCGCTGAATCCGTTGATGATCCGAGACTGAAAAGTGCGTTGGAAAGGCTGGCAAAAGTCAGTAAAAGTTGACGAAACAGGTTTAGTTGAATAGCGCTCGCCGCGCGAAGCGCAGGACTAAACGAGTCTACGCAATTGCTTCAATCGGTTGCACGTAGGAAATCGGCGCATCCTTTGAGTTTTCAAATGTCACCTGTTCCCAAGCCGACTCGTCTTCCAACAATGCCCGAAGCAACTGGTTATTCAACGCATGGCCGGATTTAAACCCGGAAAAAGCACCGATCAGTGTGTGTCCCAGCAAGTAAAGATCACCAATCGCATCGAGAATCTTATGTTTGACAAACTCGTCGCTGTAGCGGAGGCCGTCCTCGTTTAAAACGCGATAGTCATCAACCACGATCGCGTTATCGAGGCTCCCGCCAAGCGCCAGATCGCGTCGTCGGAGTGCTTCGATATCCCGCATGAAACCGAAAGTACGTGCGCGACTGATTTCTTTTACGAACGAAGTCGTCGAGAAATCAATCTCAGCCTGCTGACTCATGGTTTTGAACATTGGATGGTCGAATTCAATCGTAAAACTGACCTTGAACCCATTAAATGGATCAAATCGCACCCACTTGTCACCGTCTTCGGTCAGGATCGGCTTCTTGATTCGAATAAATTTTTTAGGCGCATCTTGTTCTTCGATTCCGGCAGATTGCACCAAAAAGACAAACGGCCCAGAACTACCGTCCATGATTGGCACTTCATCGGCACTCAGATCGACATAGGCGTTGTCGACACCCAATCCAGCAAGCGCGGCCATCAAGTGTTCGACAGTTGAGATGCGAACGCCGTTTTTGCCGAGCGAAGTTGCGAGCTCGGTATTTTCTACGTTGAGTGGATGACTCGGAATGACTACGGGATCATCAAAATCGACACGGCGAAATACGATGCCTGCATCGATATCTGCAGGGTGCAGTGTCAAATAGACTTTTTTACCGGTGTGAAGACCGACGCCCGTTGCCCGGATTGTATTTTTTAATGTCCTTTGGCGGATCATCGGAATTGCTCGGTCGCTCGATTTTAACGGGTGCAAGGCGCACCATGCTGACTGGTGCGCGATTCTACAATACCAACAACGGCTTAACCAGTTTGGTAACAGTGCTGTAACAAACACAGCGGCACACAAGTGCCGCTGGTTTCAGTCTGCCTGCCGACGCAAAAATGCCGGAATGTCCAGATACTCGAGGTCGCCATTCGTACCGTCTCGGGTGGGCGCGGGCTCCGAGTTCGTAACATTGTTACGAATCACGGTGGGCCGATCGAGACTCTCGTAGTCTACCTTCCCGTCGCCTCGCGTGTAGACCGCCTTAACCGGTTGAGGCGTCAACTGACCAAGACCGGTCGCCACGACAGTCACGCGCATTTCGCCTTCGAGCTCTGGATCAATAACAGTCCCAACGACAACTGTGGCGTCTTCGGAAGCAAATTCCTTCACTGCGTTGCCGACCTCTTCGAACTCGCCGATAGCCATGTCCATGCCAGCGGTTACGTTAACCAAAATACCCCGAGCGCCTGCCAAATTTACGTTTTCGAGGAGCGGACTCGATACTGCCGACTCGGCCGCTTCGCGTGCGCGCTCTTCGCCTACCGCGACACCTGTCCCCATCATCGCCATGCCCATCTCAGACATCACGGTTCGCACGTCGGCAAAGTCGACGTTGATCAAACCCGGGCAAGTAATTAATTCAGCAATTCCCTGAACCGCACCACGCAAAATGTCGTTGGCAGCACTGAAGGCTTCGATCAGGGGAACATTTTTACCGAGCTCGGAGAGCAGTTTCTCGTTTGGGATTGTGATCAGCGAATCGACGTGTTGACTCAGCTCGCGAAGGCCCGCTTCGGCAATCTGCATGCGCTTTGCGCCCTCAAAAGGAAACGGCTTGGTCACAACTGCAACTGTCAGAACGCCCATGTCGCGCGCGATTTGCGCTACGACCGGTACCGCGCCCGTGCCGGTTCCGCCCCCCATTCCGGCGGTGATGAACAACATGTCGGTGCCTTCGATGCACTCTTGTATGCGTTCACGATCTTCAAGCGCCGCCTGGCGTCCAATTTCGGGATTTGCCCCGGCGCCAAGCCCCTTGGTGATGTTTCCACCGAGCTGGATCGATACCTTCGACGGGATGCTTTTCAATGCCTGCGAATCGGTATTCGCGCAGATGAAGTCAACTCCATCGATGCTTGAGCGCATCATGTGACCCACTGCATTGCCACCGCCGCCGCCGACACCGATCAGCTTGATTACCGCGTTTTGCGGTTTGCCTTCCATTAGTTCAAACATACGTCGTCTCCTCTTTTACATTCTCACTTCGATTTATAAAACATGCGTAAACTCCAACAACCCGCTAAAAGTTGGATTGAAACCATTCCTTCATCCTGCGAAATATTCCCACTTCCCGTGCGGCATCGCTGCCACCAAACGCTCCACTGGATTCGTTTTTGACGCCAAACAGCAACAGCCCCACGCCGGTGGCGTGAATAGGATTGCGCACCACATCTGCGAGACCGCTGACATACTGCGGCGCTCCAAGACGCACCGGCATGTGAAAGACTTCTTCAGCAAGTTCAACGACACCTTCCATCTTTGAACTGCCGCCAGTCAGTACAACACCCGCGGCGCATATTTCTTCAAACCCGCTGCGGCGCAATTCCGCCTGCACCAAACCCAGTAGTTCTTCGTATCGCGGCTCGACGACCTCGGCTAAGGTTTGCCTCGCGAGTCTGCGTGGCGGTCTGTCTCCGACGCCAGACACTTCGATCGTGTCGTCGGGATTGGCCAATTGTCGCAATGCGCACGCATATTTGATTTTGATTTCTTCTGCGTGCGGTGTCGGCGTGCGCAAAGCAACTGCAATGTCATTGGTAACCTGGTCGCCCGCTATGGGAATAACCGCCGTATGGCGGATTGCGCCCTCAGTAAAAATCGCTATATCTGTCGTGCCTCCGCCAATATCGACCAGACAAATGCCAAGTTCCTTTTCGTCTTCGGTCAAAACCGAATGGCTGGATGCGATTTGTTCAAGAATGATGTCGTCCACTTCCAACCCGCACCGCCGCACACACTTGATAATATTCTGCGCGGCGCTCACTGCACCGGTGACCAAATGCACCTTGGCTTCGAGTCGCACACCCGACATACCAATGGGCTCGCGCACACCTTCCTGTTGATCGATCACATACTCCTGCGGCAGAACGTGCAAAATTCGCTGATCGGCCGGAATCGCAACTGCTTTGGCTGCGTCGATTACCCGCTCAATATCAGTTTGCGCAACTTCTCGATCACGAATGGCAACAATGCCGTGCGAGTTAAGACTGCGGATGTGGCTTCCCGCGATTCCGGCAAACACCGAGTTAATTTGACAACCCGCCATCAACTCCGCCTCTTCAACCGCGCGCTGAATCGACTGCACCGTTGATTCAATATTCACCACCACACCTTTCTTCATGCCGCGCGCGGGGTGACTGCCTATGCCGATAATCTCGATCTCGTTGCTCTCGTTGACCTCACCGACAATTGCCACCACTTTTGAGGTGCCAATATCAAGGCCGACGATCATTCGGTTGTCTCCATTTTTAGCCATGGCTAACTCTCCGATCCCGTTAGTTGGCCGGTTGCAAAACCGTTTGGGTACCGCATGTCAACGTATGCGATTGCTTCAATTTGAGGGGCAATGTAACGTGAGTAGACCGAAACAAATCGAGCCAGTCGTTGGTCAAACCAGCCTTTACCGAGGCGAATCGAAAGACCATTGTCGAGCAGCAGTGTGACCGCGTGGCGATGATCACTGTGAATGCCATGCAGCTTTACGCCGATAGCGCTTAACGCTTCTCGCGCCTGCACGAATCGCTGCCAGATTGCCTGCGGTTTTTCCGATTCGCTCTGCAAAAACGGCAGGCTGGAAAAATGCTGACGCCAGGCAACGCGTGTTCTCTTCTCAGCATTAAGCTGCGGCGGTTCGATCACATCGCCTTCACGAGTAAACAGATTGTCTGAATTCCAGCGTGCTACCGGCGAATGTTCAATTAGATTTACAACGATCGCGTCGGGCCAAATGCGCTGCACGCTTGCGCGCTCTACCCACTCCAGATCGTTCAGTTCGTTTTGCAGCGCGCTCGCATCGAGACTGAAAAATCCGAAGCGCGAGTAAGCCGCAACCCGCTCTTGTACCGCAGCTTTATCGACATACTGAAAGCTACCTTCGACTTTGACCGAATCAATCGGAAAATGGTGGGGCGATTGTAAATACGCGTGCACGCGCCAAACGCAAAACGCAATCCCCGCCAGCATCAACACGACAAGTGCACGATAAAGCGTGCGCCGCATGAGTTGCACAAACTCGCTTGGCGCATTTGGTTCCGCTGGACGTCGAGTAGCCCTGATGCTGGCGCCGCTCACACTCATGCTTCGCGCTCCATTGAACATTCGAGAATTCGGTAGACGAGATCAGAAAATGTCATTCCGGCTTCATTGGCTGCCATCGGTACAAGACTATGCGTGGTCATCCCAGGCGCTGTGTTCGCCTCAATAAGCCAGGGCTGCCCATCGCCATCGACCATAAAATCAACCCGACCCCAATCCCTGCATCCGATTGAGTCAAACGCTGACAATGCGATTTCTTGACACTGTCGCGCCAAGGACTCAGGGATTTTCGCAGGACAGTGATACGACGTGTTGTCGACAAAATACTTTGCTTTGTAATCGTAAAACTCACGTGGCGTTTCAATTTCAATCACGGGCAATGCTTGCCCTCCGAGCACAGCGACTGTCAACTCGCGGCCGTGCACAAACTTCTCCGCTAATACTTCACCGTACTTCACGGCGGTTTCGAATGCGGGTACGAGTGCTTCGCGCTGATTCACCTGTTCAATACCGATACTGGAGCCCTCATTGCTGGGTTTGATCATCATCGGGAACCCAAATTCATCCGCTGCGGATTGCGCTTCTGCGGCAGATGACACCACGTGCCAATCGGGCACAGGGAGCCCGACACCTCGCCAGGCGAGCTTGCTCGCGAATTTACTCATGGCGATTGCAGAACCGAGTACGCCGCTGCCCGTATACGGAACACCGATGGTTTCCAAAAACGCTTGTACGATTCCGTCCTCTCCACCTGGGCCGTGCAAAATCATAAATGCTCGGTCGTAATCCTCGCGTTTCATCGCGCGCAGCGTATCCAGATCCAGATCAACGCCAACAGCATCGACCCCCGCATCAAGCAGACCTTGCAACACTTCCTTACCACTCATGAGCGATATCTCGCGCTCTGCCGACCAGCCACCCATCATTACACCAACGCGGCCAAATTCAGCGGGTAAGATTTTGTGTGTTTCAACCATGAGCTGTTCCTTTCGACATTGCTTGAGGCAGATCGCTGGCAACAGCACCGATATTGCCTGCACCTAAGGTGAGTACAACGTCTCCGTCTTGCAGGATGCTCGTTAACGTGTCGGACAGCTGGTTCACATCTTCGATGAAAATTGGATCGACAACACCACGATTGCGTACCGCGCGACTCAGCGCGCGACCATCAGCACTGGCGATCGGTGGCTCGCCCGCCGCGTAAACTTCGCTGAGCACTAACACATCCGGCTCCGCCAACACGGCAGCAAAGTCTTCAAACAAATCGCGAGTTCGCGAGTAACGATGCGGTTGAAATGCGACAACCAGGCGTCGTTCCGGGTGGCTCGCCCGGATCGCCGCAATCGTGGCTTCAATTTCGCGCGGGTGGTGGCCGTAGTCGTCGATCAGAGTTGCCTCGCCACCGTCGAAGTACAAACTGCCGCACATTTGTACGCGACGACCCACTCCTTCAAAGTTGCGCAAAGCATGCGCCATCACGTAACCCTTTACACCCAACTCGTATCCCACCGCGATTGCTGCAAGCGCATTGAGCACGTTGTGTTGCCCCGGCATATTCAACGCGACGTCCACCATGCGCTGGCCGTCGGGCAACAGTACGTCAAAATGCGTTTGCATACCGCGCTGTGAAATTTTTTCTGCACGGATGTCAGCTTCCGGGTCCAGGCCGTATGTCAACGCGGGGCGCGTTAAATCCTGGAGCAGGCCTTGTGCGTGCTCATCGTCGATGCAAATGATCGCCAAACCATAGAATGGCAAGTGATGCAAAAACTCAACAAAGGTGTGACGCAAGCGCTCGAAATCGCCGTCGTACGTTGAAAGATGATCTGCATCAACGTTTGTGACGATTGAAATTACGGGTTGCAAATACAAAAACGATGCGTCGCTTTCATCCGCTTCTGCCACCAGCCACGGTGAGCGACCCAGTTTCGCGTTACTCGCGGAACTGTTTAGTCGACCGCCAATCACGTAAGTTGGATCGAGACCGCCCTCGGCGAGCACACTGGCAACGAGACTCGTCGTCGTGGTTTTTCCGTGCGTTCCGGCGACTGCAATTCCGCGTCTAAAACGCATCAGTTCGGCAAGCATCTCTGCACGTGGAATGATCGGCACCCGCTGTTCACGCGCCGCCATCAGTTCCGGGTTGTCGTCTGCGATTGCACTCGAAATCACGACGACGTCAACGTCGCTCACGTGTGTCGCATCGTGGCCAATGCTGACTTTTGCCCCCAGCGACTGCAACCGCGACGTGAGCGCATTTGCCGCTTGATCCGAGCCGCTGACGTGGTAACCAAGATTGATCAGCACTTCAGCAATGCCGCCCATACCGACGCCGCCTATTCCGATAAAATGCAACTTGCGCATACGATGCATGCCGCCGCTTTCGGAGTAGTCGTGCGCGCTCATCGCGCCACCTCGAGAATATGATTTGCGACAATTTCAGCCGCATCCACTTTGGCTTGAGCCCGGGCATTTCCCGCCATTCGAATCAGCTCGATGCGGTCATTTGCGAACGAGTCGATTGTGTCTTTTAACCATTCCGGGGTTAATTCATTTTCCTGCCTTAAAATTGCGGCGTCAGTATCGACGAGTTTTTGCGCATTTGCGGTTTGATGATCATCGACTGCGTTGGTAAACGGAAAAAAAATAGCAGCGACTCCAACTGCCGCAATTTCAGCTACGGTCATCGCCCCAGCACGACAAACAACTAAATCCGCCCACGCGTATTCGTGCGCCATATCATCGATAAACTCTTTGACCCGCACTGTTGCACCAGTGATGCCTGCGTAAGCCGATTCGGTTGCCATTCGATTGCTGGTACCGCATTGATGGTGCACTTCGATCTCAATGGTGGATAGCGCTACCGCTTGCGGAACGATCTCATTCAACGCGCGAGCACCCTGGCTGCCGCCAATAACCAACACCCGTAGTGCGCCATCACGATTTTTGAAACGCTCTGTTGGTATATCCTGTTGCGCAATTTCACAGCGAACAGGATTACCGACAGTCTCGGAATTGGCTCCTAAGGCACTTGGCATCGCTTGTAGTGCGCGTGTCGCCAAGGGCTTTAACAATTTGTTGGTGAATCCAGGAACGGCATTTTGTTCGTGCAGTACAAGCGGACATCTCAAAAGCCAGGCAACAAGTCCACTGGGCCCTGATACGAACCCGCCCATACCCAGCACCGCATGCGGTTTTTGTCTAGAAAATATAAACAATGTTTGCCAAAGCGCGCGAGCAAGATTAACTGGCACAAGCAGAAGTGAAAGCGCGCTTTTTCCGCGGATGCCCTCAACGCTTAACCATTCGACCGAAATTCCTGCAGCGGGAACTAGTTGCGCCTCCAGCCCGCGTCTGGTTCCAATCCAAACCACATTTGCACCGCGTTCGCGCAACTCGCGCGCGACTTCAAGCGCAGGGATGACATGTCCTCCCGTGCCACCGGCAGCGATCAACACAGATGGGGATTGCACCGTCATGTTTTCGCCCTTTTTGACGTTTTTGTCGCACGCGTGCGCCGCATCGCCTGAACATCGGCAACAGCAGACTCGTGTGAGATTCGGAACAAAACACCCACGACCGCCGCCGTCATCAACATACTGCTGCCGCCGTAACTCATCAGGGGCAGCGTTAGTCCTTTGGTGGGGAGTATCCCCATGTTGACACCGATATTGATGAAAGCTTGAAGCGCCAACCACAGTCCAAAACCCATAGCCAGATACGTTGAAAATGCTTTTCCGGCCTGACGCGCTCGGTTGGCGATATCAAAAATGCGCCACACGAATGCAGCGTAAAGCACAACGATCACAATAGACCCAACGAGCCCAAGTTCCTCGGCCATCACGGCAAACAAAAAGTCAGTGTGTGCTTCAGGAAGATAAAAGAGTTTTTGCACGCTTCCGCCCAGTCCCAACCCGGTCCAGGCGCCGCTTCCGATCGCGATCAAAGATTGTGTTAGTTGAAAACCGCTGCCGTACGGGTCTGCCCAGGGATTTAGAAAACTGGTGATGCGCTCCATTCGATACTCGGACGACATCGCAAGTAAAATAACAGAACCGATAAAGCCAACTATCAGAATAAAGAATTGACTAAAGGGTACGCCGCCAAGAAACATCACACCCATAGCGGTTGCCATTACGACAACCGTGGCTCCAAAATCGGGCTCCAGCATCAGTAAAACGCCGATAACGCAAAGCACGCCGATTGGTTTGATAAAACCGAAAAACCTGCTTCGGATTTCATCGCCGTGTCGAACCAAATAACCTGCGATGTAAACCAGCACCATGAATTTAACCATTTCCGAGACTTGAAAATTGAATACGCCAAAGTTCAACCAGCGCGTGCTGCCGTTTACTGTTTTACCAACACCGGGAATCAATACGACGGCTGCGAGCACGATTGCGACAAGCAACAAATAAAAACTCAATCGCTCCCATATATTCATCCGAATCTGGAAAACAAACCACGCGAGCAAAGCGGCCAGAACCACAAAGAAAAACTGACGCTTGGCAAAATAAAAAGCGTCGTTGAAATTTCGCTCGGCAATTGAGAGCGACGCCGATGTCACCATCACAAGCCCAAGCAGTGTCAGCGCACTCACGATGAATAACAGCGGCCAATCGATCGTCGCATTCTGCGGACGCCACAGTGATTTACTCGAGTGCGCGCTTGCCGCGTATGCTGCATTTGCCGTCATCGACGATGTTGATCTCACGACAACACCTCGTGCACTTTATGGATAAAGTCGTCACCGCGGGCCATGTAACTCTCGTACATGTCGAAGCTCGCACACGCAGGTGAGAGCAGGACGGCGTCACCTGGTCGCGCAAGCGCGCGTGCCTTCACAACTGCATCACGCATCGTAACGGCATGGTAGATATCGACGTCTCCGTGCAAAACGTCTTCAATGAGCGACGCGTCGCGGCCGATCAAAACTACTGCGCGCGCTGTGTTCGAAACCGGACGCCGTAACTCTGTGAAGTCTGCCCCCTTCCCTTCACCACCTGCGATTAAAACGAGCGGTCGGGAAAAACCATTGATCGCGGCGACAGTCGCACCGACGTTTGTGCCTTTTGAGTCGTTGTACCAGTCAACGTCATCGGCGCGCGCAATCCACTGCGAGCGATGGGGTAAGCCGGAAAACGCGCTCAATCCGTGAAGGGCAGCAGTATTGTCGAGCGCTTTCAAGCCCAAGGCATCGACCAGCGCAATGGCCGCCAGTGCGTTTTCAATATTGTGCGAACCTTCAACTTTCAATGACGACGCAGGCAAAATCCGTTCTCCAAATCGGAGAAGTTCGTTGTCCTTGAGTGTGTAGTCAGCACCTGAATCTGTTACGGAAAAATTAGCTAACGCGCCTTGAACAAATGTACGTGGATCACTCGCATTAACGATACATGCGTTCGCGTTTTCGAATATCGTTCGTTTTGTTGCTGCGTAGTCGTCAAAACTATCGTAACGATCCATGTGATCTTCGCTAACGTTCAAAACGATCGCGACAGATGCATGGAGCGAATGTGTCGTTTCCAGCTGAAAACTCGATAATTCCAAAACGTAAACTTGAGGTTGCTCGTGTTGGTTTAGCAGATCCAGGGACGGCGTACCAAGATTGCCTCCAACCGCAGTTTTTATTCCGCCCGCCAGCAACATCGCGGCGACCATACTCACCACAGTGCTCTTTCCGTTTGAACCTGTAACCGCAACGACTTCGGGGCTAGGTGAACGCGCACTGACATCGCGCGCGAACAACTCGACGTCTCCGATGACCTCAATTCCTTTACTTATTGCGTGCGCGACCCCATCAGTTTTCAGTGATATACCCGGACTCACGACCACAGCATCAAAACGACTGAACTCAATTTTTTCAAATCCGCCCAATACAATTTCAACTCCGTCCCATTCGCTGAGGTCTAAGCCTTCCACCGATTCGCGCGAATCAACAATAGAAAAACTCACGTCATGACGCTTTAAGTAGCGTGCAACCGACCGTCCGGTTGTTCCAGCACCCACGATCAAGAAACGTTTATGTCGGTCAATTTCTAACATCAGCGAATCTTCAGAGTGGACAACCCGATTAATACAAGAATTACAGTTATGATCCAGAATCGCACAATGACACGCGGCTCTGGCCAACCCTTTAATTCGAAATGGTGGTGCAACGGTGCCATACGAAAAATGCGTTTACCGGTTAGCTTGAATGAGGTGACCTGCAAAATGACGGAAACCGTCTCCATCACGAAAACGCCCCCCATGACAAACAACACTAACTCCTGCCGCACAGACACTGCGATAGTGCCCAGCGCCGCGCCGAGTGCGAGCGCTCCTACGTCTCCCATAAACACTTGCGCGGGATAGGTGTTAAACCAGAGAAAACCCAAACCCGCTCCTGCCAGCGCACCGCAAAGAACCAACAGCTCGCCGGCACCGGCAACATAAGGGATAACCAGGTACTCCGAGAACAAAACGTGACCGGTGACATAGGCGATAATTCCGAGTGCGCCTGCAACCATCACGGTTGGCAAAATAGCTAGACCGTCAAGACCGTCTGTCAAGTTGACTGCGTTACTGCTACCGACGATCACAAAGTAAGCAAATGGGATAAACAGCCAACCCATATTCCACGCGATATCTTTAAAAAACGGAACGATCAATGTGGTTTCGGTGACGCTGGCCGCCGTAAAAAACAGGTAACACGCAGCAACGATAGCGATCAGTGATTGACCAAGATATTTGCTGAATGCAGACAAGCCCTTGGAGTTGCCAAGTGAGACTTTCTTGTAATCATCGACCCACCCAATAAGACCGAAGCCGACCGTCGTCAACAACACAACCCATACCTGTCGCACGGTCAAGTCAGACCAAAGCAAGGTACTGAAAACGACGGCAATAAGAATCAGCGCACCACCCATTGTTGGCGTACCGGCTTTTTGCAAATGACTTTGCGGGCCGTCTTCGCGCACGGATTGACCAACACTCGCCTGGTTGAGTTTGCGAATCAGCCACGGGCCAATTAGCAGCGAAATTAACAGCGCGGTAAGGGCGCTAAGGACACCGCGCAACGTTAAATAGCGAAAAACAGCGAACCCGCGATCGAGTTCGATCAAATGGTCGCTTAACCAAACTAACATTGTTGTTCGCCCTTGTTATTGTGATTGATCGGGTCTACCAGTAGCTCAACCACGCGTTCCATTCGTGCTCCACGTGATCCTTTCACCAGAACATAAGTTTGATCGTCCAATTCGTTAATCAGGGCGCTAGCGAGTGACTCATGATCTGAAAATTCACTTGCGCCCTTGCCAAAACCTGTCGCGTAGTGCCGCGCGAATTCTCCTGTAACAAAGAGCGAATCAATTCCTTTTTCAAACGCTAGCGCACCCATTTCACGATGAATACCGGCTGCGTTCTCGCCAAGTTCGCGCATCTCCCCCAGTGCGCAAATTTTTCTCCCCTCGGGGAGTCCGGCCAACACATCGATTGCCGCAGCGAGCGAGCCGGGGTTCGCGTTGTAGCTGTCGTCGATAATTCGCGCACCGTTTTGACCGGGCTTGAACTGCAGTCGCCCGCTCACACCACGCATCGATTTAAGTCCGGCCACCGCGTCTTTCAACGTCGCACCAACCGCAAACGATACAGCAGACGCTGCCAGCGCGTTCATCGCGTTGTGCCGCCCCGGCACCGGCAAGGTTACTGTCGACGAATGACCTTTGTAGTCAATCCGCAACCGCTGGTTTTCATCTAATTCCCCGCGCACATCAGCCTGCTGAGACATCCCGAACGTAATGCACGTAAGATCAGCTGTGAGCCCAAGCCAGTAATCCGCATAGTCGTCGTCGATATTGACGATCGCGATACCGTCATCACCCAGACCGCTATAAATCTCACCTTTGGCTCGCGCGACGCCATCGAGTGAACCAAAACCTTCCAGATGAGACGGCCCGGCGTTATTGACAATTGCCGCATGCGGTCGTGCAATTTCGGTCAGGTACTCGATTTCGCGCGCGTGGTTTGCACCAAGCTCTAAAACGATGTACTCGTGTGATTCGCTGGTCGACATCATTGACAATGGCATGCCCACTTCGTTATTTAAATTTCCGACAGTGGAAAAGACGTTTCCGCGCTGACGCAAAATCGCTGCAGTCATTTCTTTAACAGTCGTTTTTCCGTTGCTACCCGTGATCGCAACAATCGGCGCATTTATGCGTTCACGCCATTGACGCGCGAGGTCACCCAGCGCACGCAGCGTATCGGAAACAATTAACTGAGGGACGTCGACGTCAAGCTCTCGGTTCACAACAAAACCCAGCGCCCTGTCGCACACACTTGCGTCAATTTTTTCGTGCGCGTCAAACTTCTCGCCGACAAGGGCTACAAAAAGCTGACCTTTTCTGAGCGTACGTGTATCAGTGCTAACGCTATCAAACACAACATCGCCACCATGCAGTGTCGCGTCCATTTTCTTTGCGCACGATTGAAGACTAAGCGCGACCATGGCTTGCCTCCAGTAAAATATCTGCAACAATTTCGCGATCAGATAAGTGCAATTTATCGACGCCGACGATTTGGTAGTCTTCGTGACCTTTCCCTGCGATCACTACCCAGTCGCATGACTTAGCATTTTCCATCACACTACCAATCGCCTTTTGGCGATCACGCTCAACGAGAATCGAACTGCGATCTGAAAATCCCTTGAGAATATCTTCAACGATTGCATCCCCGTTTTCGGTGCGGGGATTGTCGTCGGTCACGATTACGTGATCGGAATGCGACTCTGCAGCGCGTGCCATTTGTGGGCGCTTGCCTTTATCGCGATCGCCACCACAACCAAAAACACACCAGAGTTCACCTTCGCAGTGCTCACGCGTGCTGCGCAAAATGGCTTCGAGTGATTGCGGCGTGTGCGAATAATCGACAACCGCAGACGGAAATCCCGCTCGGGTAAAACTTTCTGCACGCCCTGGGACAGCGCGCAGTTTGTTCAACGCCGATGCGGCGGTTGCACTTTTGTATCCCAACGCGCGTAAAACACAAAACGTTGCGAGCAGATTCTCGACGTTGAATCGACCGATTAAACTGCTTTTGATAGTCCATCGACCTTCGTCGTCTTCTATTTCAAACTGAAGCCCTGTCGAGGACATACGAACTGAGCGCGCTACGACATCAGCGAGCTGCTCATTTTGCGTTTGCGCTGCGTATCGAAAAACTGCTTTGCTCGACACTTGTGCGAGCCCCTCACGCACCAACGGATCGTCCACATTCGCGACGACAGCAGAGAGGTCTTGATTGCGCAGCAACGACCATTTAACCGCGTGGTAATTCTCAAGAGTCTCATGGTAGTCGATATGATCGCGACCAAGATTAGTCAGGACGGCAACGTCAAAATCCACGCCTCCAGCGCGACCTTGATGCAGCGCATGCGAGGATACCTCCATACTCACTGCAGAAACGTTTTGATCGCGAAAATCTGCGAGGCTTGTTTGCAGGCCAACTGCGTCTGGAGTGGTCAGTCCAGTATCGTGAAAATTGTCGTCGTCTGCATCGACAATTCCGTTGCCGAGCGTTCCAATAACTGCAGATTTAGCACCGATCGCGTTAAGTGCTTTTGCAACAAACTGACTGACCGACGTTTTTCCGTCTGTCCCGGTTATTCCAACCATCGACATCGCATGCGAAGGGTGTCCGTAAAAACGGCTGCAAATTTCACCCATGTTGTGCGCGAGATTTTTCAGCGCTAACAGACAAACGCGGTTCTGCTCTAAACTTTTACGCAAATCAGCGGTAATGCGCGGGTCAGCAATATCGACAATCACGCAAACGACCCCGGCGTCCACAACAGCTTCCAGATAGTCGAGACCGTGATGCGATTCGCCCGCGCGTGCAAAAAAGAGAAACCCTTCCCCTACTGATCGACTGTTGGCAGCGACACCCAGAATTGGCATCGACGTAATCGGGCCATCAACATCGATGCCGGCGAGTAATTCCAACAGGCTCACCGACGCGGCAGGTGATTTCAGGCGGGCCATCATACGTCACCCTGCCCGTCAGGTACGGCTTGCGCTTGTTGCAATCCGTTATCTGGCTGCCAGTCATCGGGTAGTGTGCCGCGCAAACGCAATGCACTCGACATTAGTTTTGAGAATACCGGAGCCGCGACCACGCCACCGTAAAACCCGCCCACGCTCGGCTCATCGACCACAATAAGCACGACAACCTCTGGCCGACTGGCAGGCGCGAAGCCGGCAAACAATGCCATGTGCCTATCTTCATCGTAACCACCTGCGCGCGATTTCCAGGATGTCCCGGTTTTTCCCGCAACCCGGTAACCCAGGACTCGGGCGCGAGTTCCAGACCCGCCGGGTTCGAGAACAGTCTCCATCAGCTCGTGTAGTTGCAGGGCAACCTCGCGCGAGATCACGCGACGTCCCGGCGGCACATCGTCCTGTTTTAGAAAACTGATTTCAGGCAACACGCCACCCGCCGCAATAGCTGCGTACGCGCGCGCAAGCTGCAACGGTGTCATCGAGACGCCATAGCCAAACGACAGCGTTGCCTGTTCGATTTTGCGCCATTGCGAGGCGTGATTGAGCGTGCCTGTCGCCTCACCGGGAAAGCCGCTTCCGGTCGGCTGTCCAAATCCAAAGCGATCGTACACCGACCACATTTGCTGAGGATCCAGGGAGAGCGCGATCTTACTCGCACCAACGTTACTCGACTTTTGTAATATACCGGCGAGATCGAGATCGCCGTAATTGCGATGGTCTTTCACCTCGTGACTACCCACCGAGTAAAACCCCGGTTCGGTTGCAATCACGGAGGCCAGGTCAAATTCACCCGACTCGAGTGCCGCTGCCAGCGTAATCGGCTTCATCGTCGAGCCCGGTTCTAACACATCGGTGACTGCGCGATTGCGCGACTGCGGGCCGGTGCGACCGGTTCTACGATTCGGGTTATAGGCGGGCTGATTAACCATCGCCAGCACCTCCCCGGTGTTGACATCGAGGACCACAGCAGACGACGAACGCGCCTTGTGCGTCTGCACGGCATTCTGCAGTTCGCGATACGCGACATACTGCAATCGCTTGTCGATGCTCAGGGTTAAATTTCGCCCAGGGCGTGCCGGGCGGATACTCTCAATGTCGGCAATCGCCCGACCCAGACGATCTCGGATCACGCGGCGCGCACCGGGTTTACCGGCCAGCCATTCGTGATACGCGAGCTCAAGACCTTCCTGTCCCTGATCGTCGATATTGGTGAATCCCAGAACGTGAGACGTGACTTCACCAAACGGGTAATAGCGGCGGTATTCGCGCTGAACGTGAACACCATCGATTTCAAGTGCCATCGCAGACTTGCTCAATTCCGGATCGACGTGACGACGCAGATACGCAAACTCGCGGCTTTTCGTGCCCTCCAGCTTCTTTTTTAATCCGCTGGTGGAAATATCCAGAACGCGAGCCAGCTTGCCAAGTTGGTCGCTTTGCGCAAGGCGTTCGGGTTCTGCCCACAATGTATCAACCGGCGTACTGATGGCCAGCGGTTCGCCGTTGCGATCCAGCAACATTCCGCGGTGCGCCGGGATAGACACCACCCGATGTTGGCGCGCCTCACCCTGATTGCGAAGAAAATCACGATCGCGCACGTGCAAATCGACCGCACGCGCAATCAGCAACCCGCCCATTGCCAGCATTACGATGTAAACCAGCCAACGACGACCGGCAGCCACGTTAACTTCGACAACTTTCTTACCCGTAGCGCGCTTCATTTCGCCACCATCACGCGCTGTTTGAAATCCGGCACGAACATTCCGAGACGTTCACTCGCCAGTTGCTCGACACGGCTGTGCGTCGCCCACGTGCTCTGCTCCAGCTGCAAGCGACCCCAATCGATATTAAGTTCGTCTATCGTCGCTTGCAGGCGTCGCGATTCGACAAACAGACCGCGGCTGACGTGCTTGCTGTAAACAACACCTATCGCGCTGATAAAAATCAGCACCAACAAAACGCCGATAACCGAAGCGCGCGTGTTCAAGCGATCTTCTCCACGACGCGCAACACAGCGCTGCGAGCGCGAGGATTTGCCTCGATTTCGCGCGCTGACGGCGTGATTTTTTTTCCGACGGGGCGCATGCGCCACTGTTCTTGCTCGAGAGGCACGGGCAGCCCGCGAGGCTGCTGAACCCGGCGGTGATCGCCGCGTGCAAAACGTTTGACGATTCGATCTTCCAGCGAGTGAAAGCTGATCACTACCAGCCGCCCTCCAACCTTGAGTACTTCGACGACGGCATCGAGCGCGCTCGCCAACACTTCGAGCTCACGATTGATGTGAATACGAATAGCTTGAAACACGCGCGTTGCCGGATGCTTATTGCGCTCCCATCGCGGATGCGCCGCCTTCACCGATTCGGCCAGTGACAGCGTTGTGCGAAAGGGGTTTTGCGTGCGCTGCTGCACGATAGCTTTCGCAATTTTGCGACTGTATCGCTCTTCGCCGTAGCGCCAGAACACGTCAGCCATATCGGCCTCACCTGCACGCGCTATCCATTCGGCGGCCGATTCACCTGCACTCGTATCGAGTCGCATGTCGAGCGGCCCGTCATGCTGGAAACTAAACCCGCGTTCCGGTTGATCAAGCTGCGGAGACGATACGCCCAGATCGAGCAACACACCGTCAACATCACCTGCGCATCCCTCGTCTTCGCAAAAAGACGCAAGGTTGGCGAAGTTGTCATGCCGAATAGTAAATCGCGCGTCGACACCCAAGGATTCACGGGCATGCTCGACAGCTTGCGTGTCCGCGTCCATCGCCAGCAATCGGCCCGCTGAATCAAGCTGTCTGAGAATTTCGCTGGAGTGACCACCACGACCAAACGTGCCGTCGAGATAAATCCCCTGCGGCGAAATACGCAGGGACTCCAGCGCTTCATTTCTCAACACTGGTATATGTGCGTTTTGGGCAGTCACTGCTAAAAGGAGAAGTTTTTTAAGGAATCGGGCAGCGGGACCCCACTGTCCTGTGAAACCGACGCCAGCCAAACGGCTTGATTGTCGTTCCAGCGTTTTTCATCCCACAACTCAAACTTTTGCCCCAGCCCAACTAACACCATCTGTTTTTCGAGGCCGGCGAACTCGCGCAGCGAGGGGGGAATCAGCACGCGGCCTTGCGCGTCAAAAGTGGTTTCGTTGGCATAACCTACGTAAAGGCGCTGCAGGCTTTGAACCTGGGGATCCAATGATGGAGCAGCGAGTAACTCTTCTTCGCGCGCCTCCCAGTCAGGGAGCGCAAAAATCATTAAGCAACCGGCTTTTTCAATCGTAATCACGATCTCGCCACCACAGCTTGCGGCGAAGTACTCACGGTACTTCGGAGGCATGGCAAAGCGCCCTTTTGCGTCGAGATTGAGATGTTTAACGCCGCGAAATCGCATGATTGTTGGATTGGGCTATTAACCCACAATTACCCACTGTTCCCCACTTCAGCACACTATAGGAGTCAAAATACCCCCGGTCAAGCAAAAAGACGCTCTCAAATAGAACTAAAAATACTTAAATATCAATAAGATATAGAATGTGGGGAATATTACAAAAGAGAAGATAGCTGAATCTTTTTTGCAATCATGGCGTTGCAAGCACATGATGATAATTCACTTTAATAAAAAGTGAATTTTTTCAGTTAAATCAACCAGCTATTGAGGATTAACTGTGGAGGTGAAGTTGGAGTCGACCATAAGCCGGGTTCTGTCGTGGACAATCATTCATCTGGGAGCTGCGTCACCACAACTCTCTAGCGACCTACCCGGAGACTGCGCGGGCCGCGCATTGCCTCCCTATTTGGTCTTGCTCCAGGTGGGGTTTACCGTGCCGCTTGTGTTACCACTCGCGCGGTGCGCTCTTACCGCACCCTTTCACCCTTACCGGCGAGTATCATTACCCGCTTAGGCGGTCTGCTCTCTGTTGCACTGGCCGTAGGCTTACGCCCCCCAGGAATTACCTGGCACCCTGCCCTTTGGAGCCCGGACTTTCCTCCACGTGTCGCGCACGCAGCGATTGTCTGGTCGACTCCGTCGCTGACAATAGCACGACCTCGCGTGTCTTCCCAACTACTTCGGCTGCTTCAACTCGATTGCTGCCTGATAAGCCTCATTGCGGCTGACTCCCGTTATCTCGGCGGCAAGTTTGGCTGCCCGCTTGGGCGAAAGTTCTGCCAACAAAAGGGGCAGTAAACGCGCAAGCTCCCGAGAACTCTCGTTTTCTGCACTCGGATTTGCGCCACGAACGACCACAGCAAACTCACCTTTAGCTGGAATTTCTCCACCGTCGATTTTTTCACATAATTCACCCAATCGTCCGGTCTGAATTGACTCGTGCAACTTGGTGAGTTCGCGCGCGACGCAAGCCTGCCTGTCGGCACCAAAGACATCGCGCATCGCACTTATGGAGGCGGCAATTCGATGGCTCGATTCATAAAACACCAGCGTACGGGATTCACTCGCTAACTCGGCAAGCGCCTGCGATCGGGCCCTGGTTTTCGCCGGCAAAAATCCCTCAAAGCTAAAACGATCGGTTGGCATGCCGGATGCGCATAATGCCGCAATCACGGCGGACGCGCCCGGAATCGGATACACGTTAAATCCATTCTCCCGCGCCGCGCAGACAATGCGATAGCCAGGATCGCTGATGAGCGGAGTTCCGGCATCGCTGATCAAGGCGATGCTGAATCCGGCCGCGAGTTTTGTCAGCAGTTGTTTTGCGCGCTCGGCCTCGTTGTGATCATGACACGCGACCAGTTTGGTATTGATTCGAAGGTGCTGCATTAACTTGCGACTGTGGCGCGTATCTTCGGCCCAAATTTCATCGACATCTTTCAGTATCTCGGCGGCGCGCGCAGTCACATCACCGAGATTACCGATCGGTGTTGCGACAATGTAAAGGCAGCTTTTCTCGACTGACACGATTTGTTCTTCGCAGGGTTTGTTGCAGTTAATTCAGGCAACACAACAAGTCGCGCGATGCCAATTCAACACTGATAGAATGCCCGCGTCGCCAGAGCCAGACAAGTCAAAGATGACTTCAATCTCCCTACGCCGTCTTTTTGTTCGCAACAGCCTGTGTGCGAGTCTGATCGCCATAGGTCTACTCGCGTGCAGTGGCAGTGTGGAGAAAAGTGAGCCACAGCCGAGCGAACCGGCGCTGTCTGAAGCCGAGGCGCAGCAGTCTATCACTGAGGGGCGGGTCCTAGCCGCTGTGCGCATCTACACGCGACTTGCAGATGAGGCGCGCGATCAGGGCGACAAGCAGGATTTCGAGCTCAAAGCGATCGAAGCCTTATTTGACGGCGGCTACCCGGAGCTCGCGATTGATCGTCTGGGCCAACTCTCGCGCCCCAGTCTAACGCCCACACTCGCGATTCGACGACGTATTGTCGAGGCACGCGCAGCCATTGAGTTCAGTGAGCCGCAGCAGGCAATCGACGCACTGCCTGCCGATACAACTGAGCTACCGCTGGCATTGAGAGCGCGCGCTGAGGAAGCACGCGCGCAAGCGCATGAAGCACTTGGCGACATTGAGAATGCCCTGCTTACCCGGATCAAACTTGAACAGTGGCTGACCGGACCCGATTCCGTTCAGCTCAACCACAAGAAAATCTGGCATATGCTCGAGAATTTGCCCGATATTGACCGAGCCGCACTGGAGGGTTTTGGTCGCGGCGCGACCTATCAGGGTTGGATCGAGCTTTCTCAAATCGTTGATAACGCGCGACGCGGTACAGGCAATCTTGACGAAGTTTTGCCCCGATGGCTGCAGAAATTTCCCAACCATCCGGCGGCGGACCAGTTTGCTGTCTCGCTGATTGAGGAGAAGGAAGTTGCCCCGATTATAGAGCGCGATCAAATAGCGCTTCTACTGCCTATGTCCGGCAAGCTAAGCGAACTTGCCATCGCCGTGCGCGACGGATTTTTCGCTTCGTACTTCACCCACGACGCGGCGCAGCGCCCGACTGTCCGTATTTACGACACCGCGGCATCGTGTGCGAGCGTCGCACAGCTTTACTCGCAGGCGGTCAACGACGGCGCCCTCGCGGTTGTCGGCCCGCTGAGCAAGGACCGGGTGAACGAGCTGGCGAGCCTGCCTGCCTTACCAGTGCCAACATTAGCCCTGAACTACGCAAATGTGACGCCGACATCGCTGCTTCCCGACAACCTTTACCAGTTTGGACTTTTACCCGAGGACGAGGCGCGCGCCGCCGCCGAGTTCGCGGTGAGTCAGGGATACCTGCGCGCGGTTGCTCTGACATCGGATTCGGCTTGGGGCACACGTTTGCTCGCCGCATTTAACCAACGACTGGTCGAACTCGGCGGCACATTGCTTGACCACCAGTCTTTCTCGAGTGGGAGTCACGATTTTTCCAAACCCATTCGCCGATTACTGAACCTCGATCGCAGCCAATCGCGCAAGACCATATTGCAGTCAATTCTGGGCACTGAGCTGGAGTTCGAACCGCACCGACGACAGGATGTCGATTTTTTATTTTTGGCCGCGAACGCCAAACTGGCGCGACAGATAAAACCGCAGCTCAAGTTTCATCGCGGCGGCGATATTCCCGTTTTCGCTACCTCGCGTGCCTTTAGCGGCACTCGAAATACCAGAAAGGACGCAGACATGGAGTCGATTTACATATGCGATATTCCGTGGTTTCTGGATGACACCACCCGAGGCTCTCGCCTGTTTCAGCACGTAAATGCGCTTTGGCCGCAGCAGGGTAGTTTGGCCCGACTCTATGCGATGGGTATCGACGCCTACCCATTGATTTCTCAAATCCAGTTTCTCGCGCTCGATCCGGAGTTCAGCTATCCCGGTCGAACCGGCGAGTTGCGCCTGTCTAATCAAAATCGAATTCAGCGAACACTGAGTTGGGCACAGTTTGTTGACGGCGTTCCAGTTCCGGTCAGAAAACCAAACGATGATCTGGCCGAGTCAACGAGCCTGCAAAGCGGCGATGGATAAACGCGCCCGCGGACAATTTTTCGAATCGATGGCAAAAACCTATCTGTGCCAACAAGGCTTGACGCCCATCATTGAGAACTTTCGCAGCCGCTGGGGCGAGGTCGATTTGATTATGCGCGATGCAGATACTCTGGTTTTCACCGAGGTTCGCTTTCGTGGCACGGGCAGCTTCACCAGTGGGGCGCTCAGTGTCGACATGCGTAAGCAGCGCAAACTGTGCAAAACCGCCGCAGCGTATCTGGCCAGCAATGCGCGCGCGAATACGCCAGCGCGATTTGACGTTGTATCAATTGCCCAAAAAGCCGGGCCTGACGAGTTTGCCATCGATTGGATCAAAAACGCTTTCGAGTGCCATTGATCCACCCGCTAAGAATACGAATCATGCAAAACGCCGACGAACATATCCAATCCCTGTTCACCGACAGCATCGCGGTCAAGCAACGTGCAATGCACGAGATCGTCGACAAGATTGCACTGGCAGCGGATGTAATGTGTGAGGCGCTGGTTGCGGGCAGCAAGATACTGAGTTGTGGGAACGGCGGCTCGGCCGGTGACGCGAGCCATTTTTCCTCGGAAATGATTAACCGTTTCGAGATGGAGCGCCCTGCGCTGCCTGCGGTTTCACTTACCACCGATACACCCACCCTCACCTCGATAGCCAATGACTACGCGTATCGAATGGTC
This sequence comes from Pseudomonadota bacterium, assembly GCA_039029275.1. Classification (GTDB taxonomy): domain Bacteria; phylum Pseudomonadota; class Gammaproteobacteria; order JBCCGL01; family JBCCGL01; genus JBCCGL01. Next base: position 126,311 of record JBCCGL010000011.1, read on the forward strand.
TTTGCAAGACAGGTTCGAGCACTCGGACAGGCGGGCGACATCCTGTTGGCCATTACCACCAGCGGCAACTCAGAAAACGTGATCGAAGCGGTAATCGCAGCGCACGATCGCGGTCTGCGTGTGATTGCGCTCACGGGCGGAAGCGGCGGGCAATTAAAGGACTATCTGGCTGAGGCAGACGTTGAGATTCGCGTTCCGTCATCAGTGACCGCACGAATTCAGGAAACCCACTTACTCGTTATTCACGCCTTGTGTGATGTCATTGATCGCACCTTGTTTGCAGGCGCTTAAGGTGATTCACTTAGCGTTACTTGACCACTTTGAGAGCCGGGCGTTTGCTGGCAGAGGGTTTGCCATCGTCCGCATTTGACGGCGGATCATCGTTGTCGTCGTCCGAAAATAACATGCCCTGCCCATTTTCCTTGGCGTAGATCGCCATCACCGCCAAAACCGGAATAAACACATTCATCGCTTGCCCGTTGAAACGCGCGCTAAAGCTGACGTCTTCATCGGTCATATTAATATCGTGCGCGGCCACAGGGCTGATATTCAGAATGATGCGGTTGTTTTCGATGTACGCTTCGGGCACGACAACGCCCTCGTAAGCTGCATCAACCAGCAAGTAGGGAGTTTTGTCGTTATCGACAATCCACTCGAAGATTGCGCGAATGAGATACGGGCGGCTAGAGGTCATTGCAGCAGCTGGGTTGGGCCAACAGCGCTTAGCGCATCTCGCGCTCTTCTTCAGTCAGGCTCAGCTGGAAGCCATCCCGAGCGAAAATCCGATCAGCGTACTTTTTCACCGCAGCGGCTTCTTTGGGCAGCTCAACCTCGTACTCGAGCAAACGCCACAGCACCGGCGCGATAGTCGCATCAACAAGCGTGAACTCATCGCTTAGGAAAAAAGGCTTGGCCGCGAAAACCTCAGCGGACGCAATCAGACTTTCTTGCAACTGCGTGCGAGCTCGTTCTTTTTTCTTTTTGTCGCCGCCTTCAAGTGCAGGAAGCAGGCTATACCAGTCGCTTTCAACGCGATACAAAGCCAATCGAGAACGCGCTCGCGAAACGGGATCAACTGGCATCAGCGGCGGATGCGGAAAGCGCTCATCAAGATACTCGGAAATAACACGCGAGTCGTAAAGCACCAGATCACGGTCTACCAGAGTCGGAACCGAACTGTAGGGATTCAAATAGATAAGATCTTCCGGCAGGTTAGACGGATCTACGCTTTCAATCTCAACACTGATGTCCTTTTCGCAAAGCACTACGCGCACTCGATGACAATAAGGACTCGCAGGATTGGAAAAAAGCGTCATCACCGAACGGCGATTGGCGATTGTGCTCACTCAAAAATCTCCAAATTGGGGCGTCGCAAGTGTACACCCGAAAAGCTAATCGGTTGCCTCGTCGAATGAGAAAAAGGCAACCGCACAATTACATATTGTTTATCTACTGAGAAAATTAATGCACGTCTTTCCAGTATTCGCGTTTTAGCATGTAGGCAAACGCGGTGAAGACACCCAAAAACAACAGTACCCAAAAACCGATTCGATGCCGCTCGGATTTGATTGGATCGCCGAGGTAGTCGAGGAAGTTGACCAAATCGTAAACCAACGCATCGAACTCGTCTTCGGTCAATTTACCGTCCCCTACCTGTCGCAGCTCGACAAACTGTTTTTTGTCCTGGCCGTTTTCATCGGTGACTATCTCGAAAACCGCTTCGCGTTTGCCCTGTAATTCCCACAGTACGTTAGGCATACCGACATCCGGAAACACGAGGTTGTTAGAACCAAGACCGCTGCGCTCGGGTTGCTCGTAAAACGTACGCATGTAGGTGTACAACCAGTTGGCATTGCGCGAGCGGGAAATCAGCGCAAGGTTTGGCGGCTCGGTACCAAAAACCTGCTTGGCATAATCTGAATCCATATTGTTTGTCATCAGAGCACCGACTTTGGTCTGCTCGCCATTTTCGTCGGTTGTGAAAATCAGGTTCTTTTTGACAAGATCGTCTGGCAGGCCTAAATCCACTGCCATGCGGCTGTAACGGTGATACGAAGCACTGTGACAACCCATACAATAATTGACAAAAGTGCTCGCACCTCGCTGCAGCGACGCTTTGTCAGCATGATTGACTTCGATCGAGTCGAGCGGAAACTTCGGGCCTGCCGAATACGCAGTGGAGGAAACGATACCAAGCGCCAGCACGGCGAATACAGTTTTCATCGTTTTCATCAGTGCGTCACCCGTTCCGGTACCGGCTTGGTGTTTTCATTCTTGCTGATCACGTACAGCGCGATGAAGTACACGAAGTAATAGACGGTACAAATCTGGGAAACCAGCGTCCCTATGGTACTCGGAGGCTTGATTCCAAAGTAACCGAGCACGACAAACGATACGACGAATAGCCCGAGCAGCGTTTTATAAACCTGCGAGCGATAGCGAATCGATTTAACGACACCGCGATCGATCCAAGGCAGAAAGAACAGAACGATAATTGCCGCAAACATGACGATTACGCCGGGCAGCGCCGAATCAAAAAGCGGCGGAGTTGCACGTAACATTGCGTAGTACGGCGTGAAATACCACACAGGAGCAATGTGCTCAGGAGTCTTCAGCGGGTTCGCAGGAACAAAGTTAGCGTACTCCAGAAAAAAGCCACCCATTTCCGGTGCGAAGAACACGATGGAAAAGAACACAAAAAGGAACACACCAACGCCCACCAGATCTTTGACTGAGTAGTAGGGATGAAATGGAATTCCATCTCGCGGTATGCCGTTTTCGTCCTTGTTCTTTTTAATTTCTACGCCGTCGGGATTATTCGACCCGACTTCGTGCAGCGCGATAATGTGCGCGACAACCAGCCCAAGCAATACCAGTGGCATCGCAATCACGTGTAACGCGAAAAAGCGGTTCAGGGTCGCATCGGCAACAATGTAGTCACCACGCAACCAGAGCGTGATGTCATCGCCGACGAAAGGGACCCAGCCGAAGAGTGAGATAATAACCTGTGCTCCCCAGTACGACATCTGACCCCACGGCAGCAGGTAGCCCATAAAGGCTTCCGCCATCAGGCACAAATAAATCAGCATGCCAAATATCCAGATCAGCTCGCGCGGCTTTTTGTACGAACCGTACATCAGCCCGCGGAACATATGCAGATAGACAACGACAAAAAACGCCGATGCGCCTGTCGAATGCATATAGCGAATCAGCCACCCCCACTCGACGTCGCGCATGATGTACTCGACCGAAATGAACGCCTGCTCGCCAGACGGCTTGTACTGCATGGTGAGGAAAATCCCGGTCACAATCTGGATCACCAACACCAGCAGTGCCAGCGATCCAAAGTAGTACCAGAAGTTAAAGTTTTTTGGTGCGTAATATTTCGATAGATGCTCTTCCCACATTTTGGTGAGCGGGAAGCGCTCGTCAATCCAACCGATTAATCCGTTCATCAGGCTGCCCCCTCTTCGTCAACACCGATGATGATCACATTGTCGGAGATGTAGGTGTGCGGTGGGACCACCATGTTAGTCGGAGCGGGAACACCTGCGTAGACTCGACCGGCTATATCGAACTTGGAGCCGTGACAAGGACAGAAGAAACCGCCTTTCCAGTCGGCGCCGAGATCCGCTGGCGCCACTTCTGGACGAAATTTGGGGGAACACCCAAGATGCGTACAAACGCCTTCCATGACTAGGACCTCAGGCTTGCGTGAGCGGGTGGCGTTGCGCGCGTATTCGGGCTGCTGCCCGACGGCTGAGTTCGGGTCAGCCAGATCGCCTTCCAATTCAGTTAACGTGTCGAGCAGCTCTTGCGTGCGGCGTACAATCCACACGGGTTTGCCGCGCCATTCGTAAGTAACCATCTGACCCGGTGCCAGCTTACTGATATCCACCTCGACGGGTGCGCCAGCAGCCTTGGCACGCGCACTTGGGGACATGGATGTCACAAACGGCACTAGCAGTGCCACAGCTCCCGCTGCCCCGACAACAGTTGTCGCCTGGGTCAGAAAGCGCCGTCTCGGTTCAGCGACATTGTCTTCTGTCGCATCTACTGATGACATTGGAGATCTCCGAAAAACCTGGGTTGACTCGTATTATCATCGGACGGATCGCGGAAATTAGACAAACTGCCCAAGATTCGATGCCGACCAACATAAAGCTGCGAATATTATCATATAAAGTATAGTCGCAAGCACGGTAGCGGCTGGTTTTTCACCGGCTTGATGCAAGTTATTACTGTAATTTCGCAAGCACAGATCATTACCGGTGCCGATAACTTTAGATAGGATTTGGCACGTCAATAAAGTGCGAATCCAAACAGAACTTTCCGGCCAGATGATCGAGCAGAGCTCGAGCACCAAATCGTTCTGTCGCATGGTGACCCGCGGAAAAAAAATGAAGCCCGCGCTCACGCGCGATGTGCGCGGTCTGCTCCGAGGCCTCGCCGGTAATATAGGCGTCAGCATGAAAGTCCGCGGCCTGATCGATATAACCCTGCGCGCCCCCGGTGCACCATACGACCCGCTTGATCGCTTGACCGCCCTCAACGTACAACGGCTCGCGATCGAGCGCGTTGCGGATGTTTGTGTGTAGTTCACTCGCCGTTATCGGCGTGGGTAAGTCGGTGTACCAGAGAAGTCCTGGAATGTCCGTTTCCGGCACGGGCCGCGCGTCGTTAAAGCCGAGCGCGCGACCAAGCCCGACATTGTTGCCGTACTCTGCGTGCGCGTCCAAAGGCAAATGATATCCGATCAGGCTGATATCATTTTTGATCAAGGATGCGATGCGTGCGCCCTTCATACCAATAATTCGAGGATCCTCACCACGCCAAAAATAGCCGTGGTGCACCAGCACCGCGTCGGCCTGTCGCGCAATGGCGGCATCTAGCAAGGCCTGTGACGCGGTCACACCCGCCACAATTGTCTGGATACTTTCGCGACCCTGAACCTGCAATCCGTTTGGGGAGTAGTCCTTAAAGCTGGCAACATCAAGAAGCGCATCACAGTAGGCGAGCAATTCATCTCGGGATATCATGGCGCTTTGTTACTCCTCTGCTAATGCCGGGGCTCGACAGGCCGGTCGACGGATATTAACGCGAACACTGATGGACATTTTTTCTCGCCGCAATCTTTTGTTTGCCGCCCAATGCGCGGGCGTCGGTCTGGTCGCTGCGATCTTACTGCACTATTTTATACTCTCGTCGCAACAATCCGATACTCGTCATCGCGATGCTGCGCTCGCAGACAACTCGCCCCGCACGGAGGTTTTTTCTTACCGAGATGCGGTCGCGCGAGCGGCACCCTCTGTTGTGAATATATTTACCCGCGTGCGTTATCGGATCGACGATGCGCAACAATCCCCGCTGTTTAATGAGCTGTTCGGCGACTCCGAAAGCGGACAAAGCCGTCCGGTTGAAAATAACGTCGGTTCGGGCGTCATCGTCAGCGCTGACGGCTACATCATCACCAATCACCACGTCATCGCAAACGCAGAGGAGATCCGAGTCATCCTCACCGATGGCGGGAGCTTTCCGGCTGTACTGATCGGCACGGATACGCAAACCGACCTCGCGCTGCTCAAAATTCGCAGCGAACAACCTTTTCCTGCCGTTCCGATTACGGTCGAAAGCGATATTCGCGTGGGCGACGTTGTGCTCGCCATAGGCAACCCGTTTGGGGTTGGACAGACCGTCACGCAGGGGATTGTCAGTGCTACCGGCCGCAACCGGCTTGGACTGAACACATTCGAGGAATTTATCCAGACCGACGCGGCGATCAACCCCGGTAACTCAGGTGGCGCATTGATCAATCCGCGTGGCGAACTCATCGGGATTAATTCGGCGATTTTCACCAACCGCGAGGGCGCGCAAGGGATTAGCTTTGCGATCCCGATCAGTCTGGCGCGAAACGTGATGGAGCAGTTGCTGGCGCACGGAGAAGTCATTCGCGGTTGGCTCGGGGTGCAGGCCTACGACATCACTCAGGAGATGCGCGAGCGTTTCGAATTCGTCGGCCCCGGCGTGCTTGTGACTGGGGTGTTTTATGACAGTCCCGCTGAACGCGCCGGCATTCAGTCCGGCGACATTCTCACGCACATCGAAGGTCAAGCGCTGCACTCGACTCAGGCTCTTCTCAACACAACCAAGATTCGACCGCCGTCAACGCGCGTGAAGATCAGCGGGCTGCGCAACGGCAAAGGCTATTCGGTGATGGCAACGCTGGCTAAACAGCCGATGCAAGTGCGCTAAGCAGCGCGTCATTTTCCTCAGGAGTGCCGACGGTAATTCTCAAACATTGATCGAGGGCGCCACCGGCCGTGGCCAGATTTTTAATCAGGATGCCATTTGCTAAAAGATGGTCGAAGACCACCTGCGCGCCGCGGTTTACACGAACCAGAATAAAATTCGCTGCACTTGGAAAAACCTGCAGATGCTCGAACTCGGCGAGGGCTAAGCCGACGCGCGTGCGTTCGTCGCGAATCTCCGCCGCCTGACGGTCAAACTCATCGGCGTGCGCCAGAGCAAACTCAGCCGCCGCCTGCGTCATCACGTTAATGTTGTAGGGCATGCGGACTTTTTCGAATTCGTGCAACCATTGCTGATCGCCAATCAAATACCCAAGCCGTAAACCGGCTAATCCCATTTTTGACACCGTCCGCATAACCAGCAAATTTGGATGCGCTTCGAGCCCGGCGAGATAGCTGCGTTCCGCGAAAGGAAAATACGCCTCATCGATCACCACAAGGCCATTCGCAAGCGAGATGATCTCGTCGATATCGGCATCGTCGAATAAATTCGCGGTTGGGTTGTTCGGATAGGCGATAAAGATCAGTGCGGGATCATGCTTACCAATCGCCTCGCGCATTGCCGGCATATCGAGCGAAAAATCATCGCCGTTAAGCGGCACACCCACGTACTGCATGCCTGTAAACGTAGCGATCATTCGATACATGACAAAACCTGGCTCTGGTGCCAGTACCTTTGCGCCCGGTTTGGCCAGCGCCATCGCCAACAGTTGAATGATTTCGTCAGAGCCATTACCCAACAACAACGATTGCGATTGCGGAATAGCAAATGTGTTTCGAAGTGACTCTTTTAATGCGTTGGCGTGCGGATCGGGATAACGGTTCAACGCGATATTCGCCACGCGATCCTGCCATTTCTCACGCATCGCTTGCGGCCAGGTGTAAGGATTTTCCATCGCGTCGAGTTTGATCAACCCGTTGGATGGCGGTACATGATACGCACTGAGCGCGGCAATCTCGGGCCGGATGAGTTCACTCGGCAGCGTCATGTCCGGTAACGCGCAGATTCCGCGTGAGCAATGAGCCCCTCGCCGCGCGCAAGCACGTCGGCGGTTTTGCCGAGCGTTGCAGCGCCCGCAGCCGAGCACTGAATAAGACTGCTGCGTTTTTGAAAATCGTACACACCGAGCGGCGAAGAAAAGCGCGCCGTGCGTGAGGTTGGCAGCACGTGGTTTGGGCCGGCGCAATAGTCGCCCAAAGCCTCTGCCGTGTATCGTCCCATAAAGATGGCGCCGGCGTGACGGATCTGCCCGGCAACAGCGGACGGCGCATCAACTGACAATTCCAAATGCTCAGGTGCGATGTAATTGGCGACACGGATGGCATCATCAAGATCGGCAACCCGAATGACCGCACCACGCGATCGCATCGACTCGGTAATCACTTGCGCGCGTGGCATCGTCGGTAAAAGCTCGTCAGCCGCTGCAAGGACGGCTTCGATGAAAGCCTCGTCCCATGTGACTAAAATCGACTGCGCGTCTTCGTCGTGCTCGGCCTGCGAAAACAAGTCCATCGCGATCCAGTGCGGGTCGGTTTTGCCGTCGCAGACGACGCAGATTTCCGACGGTCCGGCAATCATGTCGATGCCGACTGTGCCAAAGACCATGCGTTTGGCCGTCGCCACGTAGATGTTCCCTGGTCCGACAATTTTATCAACCTGCGGAACACGTTGCGTGCCATACGCCAGCGCTGCAACCGCCTGCGCACCACCGATCGTGAACACGCGATCAACACCCGCGACCGCAGCGGCAGCCAGCACAAGGTCGTTAAGTTCGCCCGCTGGCGCGGGTACGACCATAATCAATTCTTGCACGCCGGCGACCTTCGCCGGCACTGCGTTCATCAACACCGACGACGGATACGCCGCTTTGCCACCGGGCACGTACAAACCAACACGATCGAGCGGAGTAATTTGTTGCCCGAGCACGGTACCGTCTGCCTCGGTGTAGTCCCACGATTCAAGCTTTTGTCGCTCAGCGTAGGCGGCGATGCGTTGCGCCGCCGTTTCCAGAGCTTTGCGCTGCTCGAGCGGAATACGTTCGAGCGCCGCGTGACACTGCGGCAGGGGCAATTCGAGTTCGTCGGCGCGGTTCAATTCCCGATTATCGAACTGCCTGGTGTATTTCAATACGGCGTCGTCCCCGTCGCGGCGAACCGCAGCGATGATCTCGGTGACCGCGCCTAAAACACCGTCATCTGACACCGACTCCCACGCCAGCAGTGCATCCAAATCGGCTGAAAAACCCGGGTCGGCGGTGTTGAGTCGGGAAATTTCCATTCGGCTACCCGTTAGCCTGGCGACGACCGCGCACTGCCGCAGCGAGACCGTGCAGGAGTTCTTCGGTGTCTGCCCAGTTGATGCAGGCGTCGGTGATGCTTTGACCGTAAACCGGATTTTCACCCGCAACGAGGTTCTGACGGCCTTCGACCAAATTACTTTCAACCATAACGCCGATGATACGCGATTCGCCGTCCGTCAGCTGGTTGCCGACATCGCGCGCTACGTACTTTTGTCGCGCGTGTTGCTTGCGGCTATTCGCGTGGCTGCAATCGATCATGATGCGCGCCGGCAGGCCTGATTTTTCCAACAGCTTGGCTGCATCATCGACGCTGGCGTAGTCGTAATTGGTGTGCTGGCCGCCGCGAAGAATGACGTGGCAGTCCTCATTTCCAGCCGTGGCAAAAATAGCGGAATAACCTTGTTTCGTGACCGACAGAAAATGGTGTGGACGACTCGCCGAGCCGATCGCATCGACGGCAATTTGCAGACTTCCGTTGGTGCCATTCTTGAAACCAATCGGGCACGACAAGCCCGATGCCAGCTCGCGGTGTGACTGGCTCTCGGTCGTGCGTGCACCAATCGCGCCCCAGCTAACCAAATCAGCGAGGTACTGCGGGCTGATCAAGTCGAGATATTCAGTGCCGGCGGGCAGCCCCATTTCTGCAAGATCGAGCAACAGACTGCGAGCTAAGGTCAAACCCTTGTTGATGTCGAAACTGTCATCAAGCATTGGGTCGTTAATCAGCCCTTTCCAGCCCACCGTTGTGCGTGGCTTCTCGAAGTAAACGCGCATGATGATAAACAGATCATCGGCGAGTGCGTCTGCCAGAGTTTTCAAAAGACCCGCGTATTCACGCGCGGCTGCGGGATCGTGAATCGAGCACGGGCCAACAACAACGGCGAGGCGATCGTCTTCTCCATTGAGAATATTGCGCATACTGTTGCGCGCGTCAAACACAGTTTGCGAGGCAAACTCGCTGAGCGAGTACTCGACAAGCAGCTTTTCCGGCGGCGTTAATTCCTTGATCTGTTTGATGCGAACATCATCTGTTTCGAACTTCATGGTCTTTCGCGTTTATGGTGTTAATGAAATTGCTGACATCAGTCAGCGCGACGAGACTGGACGGCAGCGCGGAGTTTGTCGATAAATGTGCACACCGCAGTGTGCTTCATTTTCATTGCGGCCTTGTTAACAATAAGGCGCGACGAAATTTGTGCGATCACCTCCTCCGGCTCTAATCCATTGGCCCGGAGCGTGTTGCCGGTATCGACCACATCGACGATCTTGTCTGCCATTCCGACCAGGGGCGCTAACTCCATCGAGCCGTACAGTTTGATGATATCTACCTGCTGTCCTTGTTCGGCGTAGTAGCGACGCGCGCAGTTGACGAATTTGGTTGCCACCCTCAGACGTGCCGGACCGCGCGGCTGGTTTTCGACCTTGCCAGCCGTCATCAGCTTACACCTGGCAATTTCGAGATCGAGCGGCTCATAAAGCCCATCACCGCCGTGTTCCATCAACACGTCTTTTCCTGCGACACCCAGATCTGCACCACCGTATTCCACATAGGTGGGCACGTCTGACGCGCGAACAATCAATAACCGAACGTCGTCTCTACTGGTACCAATAACCAGCTTGCGACTTGTTGCGGGGTCATCGCCAGGCGAAATGCCCGCGGCCTCAAGAAGCGGCAGTGTTTCGTCGAAAATGCGCCCTTTTGACAGCGCCAGAGTCAACATCGAGGTAATCCTAGTCTGGCACGCGGCGAATCTGTGCGCCGAGTTGCTGCAACTTTTCCTCGATGCGTTCGTAGCCACGATCGATGTGGTAGATGCGCTGCACGGTGGTGTCGCCTTCTGCGACCAGCCCAGCCAAAATCAGGCTGGCCGACGCGCGCAAATCGGTGGCCATTACCGGCGCGCCCTTCAATTTTTCAACGCCGGTGATGATTGCGGTGTTGCCCTCGACTCGGATGTCCGCACCCATGCGCCCGAGTTCCTGCGCGTGCATAAAGCGATTCTCAAATACGGTTTCGGTAATCGTGCCAGCACCCTCGGCCACCGAGTTGAGCACCGTAAACTGCGCCTGCATATCAGTCGGAAACGCCGGAAAAGGCGCAGTACGCAGGTGGATGGCTTTAGGCCTGCGACCCTGCATGTCGAGCTCAATCCAGTTTTCGCCAGTGTTCAAGTGTGCTCCCGCCTCCTCAAGCTTAAGCAGCACGGCTTCGAGCAGTTTGGGCTCGGTGTCTTTAACACGAATTTTGCCACCGCTGATGGCGCCAGCCACCAAAAAAGTGCCGGTTTCGATTCGATCGGAGACGACTTTGTAACGCGTGCCTTTCAAGCGTTCGACGCCATGAATCGTGATCGTGTCGGTCCCCGCCCCCTGAATGTTTGCGCCCATTGCGTTGAGGAAGTCCGCCACGTCGACGACCTCCGGCTCGCGCGCAGCGTTCTCAAGAACGGTCACACCGTCTGCCAACGTGGCCGCCATCATGAGGTTTTCCGTGCCCGTGACCGTCACCGTGTCGAGCACAATGTGTGCACCCTTGAGACGGTTGCAGCGCGCGCGTATATAGCCGTCGGTCACGTCAATCTCGGCACCCATCGCACGTAGCCCATCGATGTGCAAATTGACCGGTCGGGTGCCGATCGCGCAGCCGCCGGGTAGCGAAACCTCTGCCGCGCCGAATCGCGCCAGTAGCGGACCAAGCACCAGGATCGACGCGCGCATTGTTCGCACCAGTTCGTAGGGCGCGTAGAATGTGTTGATCGTTGTCGGATCGACGTCGATGCTGAGCTTGTCGCCAACGGTTAGCGTTACGCCCATACGTCCCAGCAATGCCATCGTTGTGGTGACATCGTTTAAATGCGGAACATTCTCGATTGTAGCGGTGGAGTCACACAGCAACGTCGCCGCTAATATCGGCAGCACCGCGTTTTTTGCGCCGGAAATGCGCACGTCCCCGCCAAGCGGGGCACCGCCACTGATAATCAGTTTATCCATCAAAGTTCCGAAATTAACCGCTCGATGCGCTTTGTAGATCTGTGTTAAGCGAATCGAGCGCGCAAAGCCGCGTATGATAACCGCTCGGTGCAAGCGGAGTAAATTAGGACTGCAGGATTGTGGCAAGTGGTCTGGGTCCGCAGACTGCCGCAAAACAGGTTACTATGGCGTTTTTTCAACCTTTGCGAGCGAGGACATCACGCATGACCATCTCTGTAGGCGACAAGCTTCCCGATTGTAACTTTTCCCATTTGACCGAATCGGGCCCTCAGGGTCTCACTACCGCTGAAGTGTTCGCGGGCAAGAAAGTCGTCCTGTTCGCGGTGCCAGGCGCGTTTACCCCGACCTGCTCGGTTTCTCACCTCCCAGGGTTTGTCGTCAAAGCCGATGAGATTTTTGCCAAAGGCGTCGACACGATTGCGTGCCTCGCGGTAAACGATGCATTTGTGATGGGTGCCTGGGGCGAACAGCAAAACGCAGAAAACATTTTGATGCTCGCCGATGGCAGCGCCGAGTTCACACGGGCTGTTGGTTTGGAGCTAGACCTCACCGGATTCGGAATGGGCGTGCGCTCGGATCGTTACGCGATGATTGTTGACGATGGTGTGGTCTCGCTGCTCAATCGCGAAGCGCCAAGGGCGTTTGAAGTCAGCAGCGCTGAGGCTATTTTAGCCGCACTTTAAGTGTAATCAGGACAGCACCATCAATCGCCGTCAATAACACCCAACACGTCGCATACCTGCGCGATCTGGCGCAGGTTTTCAGGAATATTGTCAAAGTTCAGCGCCGTATTTTTTAGCGCACTGATCGCACGCCACTCGAGCAGCAATGCCATTCCGGCGCTGTTGGCGCGTGTGACACCGGACAAGTCCACCGCAATTTTTGCGTTATCGGCAAACTCACGCCTGGATGCTTCCAGCACCGACGGAACTGAATCAAAGTTCAGCTCGCCCGAGAGCACGAACTTGCCTTCTCCCTCGCTTGTCAGTGTAGCGAGGGCTGCCATTACGACGCACTCCCGGCGTTTTTAGTCGAAAGTTCCTGAATCAGCCCGTCGATGCCGTCTTTTTTGATTTTATTGTTAAAGCCCGTGCGATAGTTGGTAACCAGGCTAATACCGTCGATGGCGATGTCGTAGATTTTCCAACTGCCTTTGTTCAGTAGTTTGTAACTGATCGGGATTGCCGCGCCGCCGGATTGCTCGAATTCCGATCTGACGACAGCGCGGTCTTCGCGCTTACTTTCGCGGTACGGCAAAAAGTTGATCGCCTGACCAGAATACTGCGTAAGTGCGTTACTGTAGGTATTTAGCAGCAACAAACGGAACTGTTTGACCAACTCATCGCGCTGTTCCGTGTTCGCCTTCTTCCAGTTTTTACCGACGGCCAATTTGGTCATCGAGGTGAAATCGAGCGAAGGCTCGATATGCGTTACGATGGTTTCGCGCAGGAACGCTGCGTCCGTTTTCACACGCTCACTGTTTTCACTCAAGACCTGTAAAACTGTTTCAGTGGTGCTTTGCACCAGCGTTTGCGCGGGGTGCTCCTCGGCAGCGCTGACCACGCCCGAAATGACAAAAAGTGCCGCTACAGCGGTTCGAAAAATCTGCATGTTACGCAACCCCTTTATTCTGTGTGCGTACCTGATCAATTGCCATTATTCGCTGGCCTGGCTGAACAGAAACTGACCGATGACCTGCTCCAGCACCAATGCAGGTTGCGTCAGCGTGATTTCATCGCCGTCTTGCAGGTAGTCTTCTTCTGCGCCCGGTTCAAGCCCGATGTACTGCTCACCCAATAATCCAGCTGTGTAGATACTGGCCGCGGTATCGAGTGGAAATGCACGGTATTGATCTTCAAGTGTAAGAGTCACTTCGGCCTGATAAGTTTCCTCGTCATAGCTAATCTCAGAGACACGACCGACGAGCACACCACCCGCTCGAACCGGCGCGCGCACCTTGAGACCGCCAATGTTTTCAAAATACGCCGACACCTTGTAGCCGTCGCTGCCGCCAAAACTGCTCAGGTTGCTCACCTGCATCGCCAGCATCACCAGCGCGGCGAAACCGAGCGCCATAAACAGCCCAACGGCTATTTCAATTTTTCGCGAAGTCATTTCGTCTTCCTCAACTCATAACCATTTACGCGCTGAACATCAGCGCAGTTAGCACAAAATCGAGCCCCAAAATTGCGAGCGATGCGTTGACCACCGTTCGCGTTGTTGCGCGACTCACACCTTCTGATGTCGGCACGCAGTCGTTGCCCTCGAAAATAGCGATCCACGTGACGACGATACCGAATACAACGCTCTTGATTACACCGTTGAGCACGTCGGCAGTAAGATCAACGTTCGCCTGCATTTGCGACCAGAATGCACCTTCATCGACGCCCAGAAGCGGCACGCCGACCAGATACCCGCCGATCACCGCAATCGCGCTAAAGATCGCCGCGAGCATCGGAACAGAAAAACTTCCCGCCAAAAAACGTGGTGCGAACACTCGCTTGTACGGGTCAACCGCCATCATTTCAAGACCAGACAGCTGCTCGGTCGCTTTCATCAGACCAATTTCCGCTGTCAGCGCAGAGCCCGCGCGACCGGCGTACAACAAGGCGGAAACGACTGGCCCCAGTTCGCGCACCAAGGTTAAGGAGACCAGAACGCCGAGCGACTCCTCGGCACCAAAATCGACTAACGTGTAGTAGCCTTGCAAGGCCAGCACCATACCGACGAACAAGCCTGCGACCAGGATGATCACCAGTGTTAGAACACCCACTGAATACATTTGCTGGATGATTAGGCGAAAGCGAACGAACGCAGAGCCACAGCCCGCGAGCACAGCCAGCAAAAACAAATGTCCGCGACCGAGCCGCTGAAAAAATGTAAGGCCGGTTTGGCCGATGCGTTGGAGTGCGTCGAGCATGGCGCTACCTCCTCGCACCGCGTTGAGCGAACAAATCGTCGCGATAATCCGCGGCTGGATACTGAAATGGTACTGGCCCGTCTGCCTGCCCGAACACAAACTGCTGCACCCACTCTGATTCACTCGCGCGCAGTGAATCGGGCGAACCATGTTCAACCACCACGCCATTCGAGATTACGTAAACATAGTCTGCGATTGACAGCGTTTCGGCCACGTCGTGCGAGACGATGATACTGGTCAATCCGAGCGCATCGTTAACCGTACGAATCAGCTTAACCAACACACCCATGGATATCGGGTCCTGGCCGGTGAAGGGCTCGTCGTACATGATCATCATTGGGTCCATCATCAGCGCACGCGCCAGCGCAACCCGACGCGCCATTCCACCAGATAATTCACTCGGCATGAGGTCACGCGCGCCGCGCAGACCAACGGCGTGCAGTCGCGTTAGAACCAGATGGCGAATCAGGGACTCGGGCAATTTGGTGTGCTCGCGCAGCGGAAAGGCGACGTTGTCATACACGGTCAAATCGGTTAACAGCGCGCCGCTTTGAAACAGCATGCCCATTCGTTTGCGAAGCTCGTAGAGTGATTTACGCGGCAGCGCATGCACGTCCTGTGCGTCTACCTCTACTTTTCCGGACTGGGGCTTCAGTTGAGCGCCAATCAGTTTCAGCAAGGTGGTTTTGCCCGTGCCACTGGGCCCCATGATTGCGGTGATTTTACCGCGCTGGATCGCCATATCCACGCCGTTAAATATCGAACGATCGCCGCGTTTGAAAACGAGTTGATCGACGTTCACCAGAACGTCTTTGCCGGATTTTTCGTTCAAGAAAGTAACCACCTATTCAGTCGGGCGAAGTGTGGGCACCGCCAGAGATTTCGTCAACCGCTAAGCGCGATTTAGTCGCGCGCACTTTACGTAAGTAAACTTAACGTAATCTGAATGAAGTATATCGATGCCGTAATCTGGTGTGCCTGAATATGCTGGCGAATCGTTAGTTCGACCGATACACTTCGCGGCACATTTCTCGGGGCTGATTCCATGATCGTTCGACACACGTTACTTGTACCTGTCGCGTTGCTTGCCGCCATGCTTATCGGGTGTGCAAGCCCCCAGCAACGATCTCCGAGCGAAAGCGACCCTTGGGAGGGATGGAACCGCAGCGTATACAGTTTTAACAAAAGCATCGACAGCGCTGTCGTCAAACCGGTGGCCGAAACCTATCGCGATATCGTTCCACAATTCGCGCGAACCGGCGTGAGCAATTTTCTCAGCAATCTTGATGACGTGCTGGTTATTTTTAATGATCTGCTGCAACTCAAGTTCGAACAAACTGGGCAAGACGCCAGCCGCCTGCTGCTTAACTCCACCATCGGGATTTTTGGCTTGTTTGATGTTGCAACGCCGCTGGGGCTGCCCAAGCACAATGAAGATTTCGGTCAGACGCTTGGCTACTGGGGCGTAGAGTCCGGTCCCTACCTGGTTCTGCCGTTTCTCGGTCCCAGCAGCGTCCGAGACACCGGCGGCTTCGTTGTTGACTACACGGTTGATCCGGTTCGCGATCAACTTGACAGCGATGAGTCAACCGCCCACACGCTTACGTCTATCGTCGACGGACGCGCGCGCCTGTTGCAAGCCGAATCGGTTCTCGAAGCGGCGGCACTGGGTGACGAATACAGCTTCGTGCGCGACGCCTGGCTGGCACGCCGCGAATTTCTGGTCAACGACGGCAATTCGTCGCAAACACAATCAGACGATGGCGACGATCTCGATGAACTCGATGAACTCGATGAACTCGATGAATTGGATGCCCTCGAGTAACGCTTTGTTGGCTGTCTAACCCCTACTTCTCACCGGCTCCGCCGCTTAAGAACTCAACCTCGCTGCCGCTAGCAAGCTGAGCTGCTGCGCATTGCCGCAAGTAGTTCGCGTCGACAGTGCGGCAGGTTGGGCCACAGTGCCCATGTGTGAGAATGAGCGGAAGCCAACGAATTAGAAAAAGGCGAGATCAGAGGGGAAGTGCAGTCGCATTTGTGATTGCCGCGCTGCTTATGGCGTGCGCGTTGTTCGCGACGATTACATCGCTGACCCAAGCGACCCTTTTAGCCACGCTGGATGAACAAATTCAGGCCGAGCTAAAGAAACTCGATACTCACATCCTGCAGCGCGAAAACAAAGTGCTTTCAAGCATTAATGCGCTCGAGCTGGGTTTACCTGTACGCGAGCTTCCAACAGCGACGGTTGAGGATTTCTGGCGGCCCGCACGCAGCTTGCTACTGGTTCGCACCGACGGCCAGCAGATGCGCGATCTGGATTGGCGCGCCCAGCGAATCGACCGTATTTACCGTCAGGCTCGACGGGTCATCATGGCCGGGCGAACCGCTAATCTTGCGCTTGAGGCGATGCGCGAAGAGCATCAGCACTATCGCAGCGCTATCGACGAGTTCATCGATCAGGTGCCGTCCAAACCCTACAATTTGTACGCAATCTGCGGGGCACTGTGGATTGGATTCATCTGCGTCGTTCTCATCGCTGTCCCACGCAAACGCGAAGCGCCATCTGCAAAGAAAGATCCCGTCCTTGAAAATGAGTCCGGCCGCTCGATGGCAGACGTTACGCTCGAGTCGATCAGCGATGGCGTAATTGCCATCGACAAAAACACGCATGTGACATATATCAATCCGACGGCACAAACACTCACGGGCTGGGACCGTAAGGCAGCCATGGGTAAACTGCTTCGCGAGGTGTTTCACATATGCTCCAGCGAAGTAAGTGCGAGCATGACATCACCCGAAGCGCAGACTCTGCGAGAGGGCGAAGTGGTGTTGTATCAGGGCAACACACTTATAATCACGCGCGCTGGTGAGACGGTGGCAATCGACAGCATCATGTCGCCAATTCGAAACCGGGTTGGAGACATTCTGGGCGCAGTGGTTACGTTTCGCGATGTGACGCGCGAGCGGGATCTAAGCCGAAAGTTGGTGCATCAGGCGCGGCACGACCCGCTAACCGGTCTTTACAACCGAAACGAATTCGAAGTCCGGCTCAATCGGCTTTACCACTCGACTCGTAATCGTCGGCGCGCGCATGCGTTGCTGTACATAGATCTCGATCAGTTCAAAGTTGTTAACGACACTTGCGGGCATCTGGCTGGCGATGCTCTGCTCAAACAGCTTGGCAGCATTTTGAAAAACGAAGTTCGCGCCGAAGATACCCTGGCACGTTTGGGCGGCGACGAATTTGGTGTGCTGCTGGAATCCAGCGACGAGGATCAGGCAAAATTTTTCGCCGAGAAAGTCCTGTACAACATCCAGTCGTTTCGTTTTAGCTGGGAGAATAAAACGTTCACCGTCGGCGCAAGCATCGGTCTTGTCACTATCAGCCATCAGAGCCAAAGTGTCACTGCCATTCTGGCAGCAGCTGACTCGGCTTGTTACGCGGCTAAAGATTCGGGTCGCAACAGGGTGGTCGTATACAACGAAGCCAATTACAAGCTCGCACAGCGCGACGGTGAAATGCAGTGGGTATCGCGAATTTCACAGGCCCTGGAGGAAAACTCATTCAGCTTGTATTTCCAGAGTATTGTTCCAATAAACAACCCGCGCAAAGACGGGAACCATTACGAAGTTTTGCTTCGCTTGGAAACACCGGAAAGCAGTATCTCTGCCGGCGCGTTTCTGCCCGCGGCAGAGCGCTATAACCTGATGGGCAATCTCGACCGCTGGGTGCTCAGCCGCACTCTGCTTTGGCTGCACAAGCACCCAACGCACCTGAACGCGCTCGATACTTGTTCGATCAATTTGTCGGGCCAATCGATAGGCGATGATAACTTCCTGAAGTTTGTTTCCGAACAGTTCCAAATCATCCAGATTCCACCGCAAAAGATCTGCTTCGAAATTACCGAAACGGCGATTATTTCTGATCTTTCCAATGCCATTAACTTTATTAGCACGCTCAAAGCCCTGGGATGTCAGTTTGCGTTGGATGATTTTGGCAGTGGCCTTTCGTCATTTGGGTATCTGCGGGATTTGGAGGTCGATTACCTGAAAATCGACGGTGTTTTTATCAAAGACATGATGAATAACCCGATCGACATGGCGATGGTCAAATCAATCAGCGAGATTGGTCATGTGATGAAGAAAAAGATCGTCGCCGAATATGTCGAAAGCCTGGATATGGTACCGGCTCTCAAGGAATGCGGTGTCGACTTTTTGCAGGGCTACGCGATTGACTCACCGCAGCCGATCGATTCGATGATCGACGGCGCCGACGATACCGCATTGAGCGCTTAGCGCATACTGCTCGCAGTCACAAGTCTGCGAACCCAAAATAAGCACCACGCATAATTTTCCTTTTTGTCGGTTTTCACTCGAGACGGATACGTTTATCCTTGACGTATCGCCGCTCCCCTCGACCTACCGCAACGCGCTTTACGCACATGAACTCCAACGCAATCAAACAACTCGGCACCGCCGTCATTCGCACGGAGACTCAGGCGATCGCCGCGTTGGAGTCGCGTATCGACGACAATTTTGTGCGTGCCTGCGAGATACTTTACAACTGCAGTGGACGCGTCGTGGTCAGCGGAATGGGAAAATCCGGCCATATCGGTGGGAAAATCGCAGCGACGTTCGCCAGCACCGGCAGCCCGTCATTTTTTATTCATCCCGGCGAAGCTGCGCACGGTGATCTCGGCATGATTCAACCAGACGATGTATTTTTTGCGCTGTCCAACTCTGGTGAAACAGCGGAGTTACTTACGATTGCCCCGATCATTCGACGCCGCGGAGTTCCAATCGTGGCTCTCACCGGAAAGCCTGATTCCAGCCTTGCCACGATGGCGACGGTACATATTGACACAAGCGTCAGCACCGAAGCTTGTCCACTGGGATTGGCGCCAACCGCGTCGACCACTGCAGCGCTGGCAATGGGTGATGCAATTGCCGTCGCGTTGCTGGACAAACGCGGCTTCACGCCGGACGACTTCGCGCGCTCGCATCCTGGGGGCGCGCTGGGTCGACGTTTGCTTCTCCACGTCGACGATGTGATGCGTAGCGGCGACAAAATTCCCCGCGTGTCCAGCGGCACCAAGCTCAGCGAGGCGCTGGTGGAAGTATCCCAAAAAGGACTCGGGATGACAGTGGTTATGGATGCCAATGACGAAGCGCTCGGCGTATTTACCGACGGCGATCTGCGCCGCGCGCTCGACCACAATCTTGACCTGCGCGACGTCGAGATCGACAATGCAATGACCCGAGATTTCAAACGCGTTGCTGCAACGGATCTCACCGCCCAGGCAGTCGCCTTGATGCAGGCCAACAAAATCACCAGTGTATTGGTGTTTGATGAACAGTCTCAGCTCGCGGGCGTGCTGCACATGCACGACCTGCTGGCCGCAGGTGTGATTTAGTAAAGGCCGAAATATGATCCAACTCGACTCAAACGTCTCGGCCAAACTCGAGCAAGTTCGCACGATTATTTTTGATGTGGACGGCGTGCTTACCGATGGCGGCTTGATTTACGACGAAAACGGTCAGGAGTTCAAGCGCTTTCATGCTCGTGACGGCCACGGCATGAAAATGTTGCAAGAAGCCGGTGTCGCAATCGCAATCATTACGGGGCGAAAATCGCCAGTGGTGACGAACCGCTGCGCAGAACTCGGCATTGCGCATGTTCATCAAGGTTGTCATGACAAGGCGGCGGCGTTTGAATCGCTGGCAATGGAATTACAACTGAATCCGAAGCAGTTTGCGTATCTTGGCGACGACGTGGTCGACTTACCTGTCATGTGCAGGGTGGGAGCACCGCTGGCAGTCGCCGACGCGCACGAGAGAGTCAGGCGAAACGCTTGCTGGGTCAGCCGTTTTAATGGCGGGCACGGCGCTGCGCGCGAAGCGTGCGAATTAATCATGCACGCGCAGGGCACGCTTGAAGCCGCGCTGTCAGTCTACGAGAAATAAACCGTGCTCCGTTTTGCTCAAGGTATCGGGATCGCTTTGTTGTTGGTGATGGCCGTATTGGGCTTACGACGAGACGATGACATCGAAACCGCACCGGAGTTTGTCGTCGATATGGCCGCACAGAGGTCGGATTACTATTTGGAGTCGTTTATTATCCGCACCTTCGACGCAGCAGGATTGCTCGCGCGCGAGGTCACGGGCGACACCTTGACACACTACCCAGCCAGTAATACCGCTCGCATTGAGCCCGTCGCCGTGGTCATTCACCGCTCACCGGCGCCCGATTGGCACATATCGGCCGTGCACGGAGACATGCGTTCCGACTCGCGCCAGATGCGACTGCTTGGCGACGTGTTGATTAAGCGCGACACCATCGACTCGGAACAGGCGTTAAGGGTGGAAACCCGCTCGTTGAATCTCGACGCCGATTTGCAAACCTTTGCCAGTGCCGACCCGACCCAAATGACCTCCGCGCACTGGCATTCGAGTGGCGTGGGTTTGAGCGGCGATGCGAAATCCGGTGAACTCAGACTGCTCGATCAGGTAAAGATTATTTATGAGCACCCCAGGTAAACTTGCGGCCATGACACGCGCTGCGCTCGCGTTAGTCGCCTCGCTCGGTCTCGGTTACGCGCAAGCGCAGACATCAGATCGAGACCAACCTCTATTGGCAACAGCTGACAGCTCTGAATACAGCGAGAGTGAGCAGCACCAGATTCTGTCCAGCAACGTCGTCATCACCCAGGGCAGCCTGAAAATGACTGCCGATCGAATCGTCATCAAGCTCAAAGACGGTGCAGTCCATGCAATCGATGCGACTGGCAGCCCAGTCCGCTTTGAACAGCTCAACGACGATGGCGAAAAAATCTCTGGCAACGCAGACCGTGTCACTTACAGCGCCGGGTCAGGGCTTCTGACACTGGACGGTACGGCAAGTCTGAAGGCACCGCGGCAATCCCTCGAAGCTGAGCACATCGATTACAACATTAACTCGCACGCCGCTGCCGCGCAGGGATCGGACCGCGGACAGGTCAACATTGTAATCCAGCCGCCTGCAAGCGAGGCTTCTGGTAACGGCCAATGAGCACGCTGCGAGCTGTCAATTTAGCCAAGCAATACAAATCCCGCAGCATTTTCAGCGACGTCTCGCTGCATGTCGAAACTGGCGAAATTATTGGCTTGCTGGGCCCAAACGGCGCGGGTAAGACTACATGCTTTTACAGCATCGTCGGGCTCATTCAGCCGGATGCCGGCGAAGTGTCATTAAACGATCAGGCTATCACCCAATTGCCAATGCACGCGCGCGCTCAGCTAGGCATTGGCTATCTGCCACAAGAGGCGTCAGTATTCCGAAAACTGAGCGTGGCGGACAACATCATGGCCGCGTTGGAGCTTCGCGTCGATCTGGATCGGAGCGCCCGAGAAACCACGCTGGATCAATTACTTAGCGAATTTCAGATCAGTCACTTGCGGGAAACGATGGGGATCAGCCTGTCGGGTGGCGAACGCCGACGCGTTGAAATTGCGCGTTCTCTGGCAACCGATCCTGCATTTATTCTGCTCGACGAACCATTTGCCGGGGTCGACCCGATCTCTGTTGCGGACATCCAGAACATTATCAAACATCTGCGCGAGCGTGGTCTTGGGGTTTTGATCACCGATCACAATGTGCGTGAGACCCTGCGAATCTGTGACCGTGCCTACATACTCAGTGAAGGCGCTGTGCTGTGCGAAGGCCGTTCCGATGAAATTCTTGAAAATCAGAAAGTTAAAGAGGTTTATCTCGGCAAGGATTTTGTTTTATAGTCACTCAAAACACACAAAAATAGACACTGAATCGTCATTTCTCAGACTCGTTAGCAAAACTCGCGTTCCAAATAGTGAATGATTTGTACGTCGCTCGCAGAGTCAGCTATATAGATACTAATGCTTTAACGATTCAACCAACGCGCTATACTGGCTATTAATGAAACAATCGCTGCAACTCAAAATCGGCCAGCAACTGGCTATGACGCCGCAACTCCAGCAGGCGATAAGACTTCTGCAACTTTCTACCCTGGAACTCCAAACTGAAATTCAGGAAGCCCTCGAGGCAAATCCGATGCTCGAGGTCGACGACGACAGCGGCGGCCAGTCCAATAGCGAGAAAGAAGATTCCAGCGCAGCCGATGCATCGATCGCCAACCAGGAGCAATCCGAAACGTCGGAGCTCAACGGCAGTAGCGCTCAAGAACCAAGCGATACGATCCCTGACGAATTGCCAGTCGACAGCCGCTGGGACGACATCTATGAGCCGAGCTACACCAGTGGCTCCAGCGCCTCATCCGAGCCGCAGCGCGATTTTACCGATTATTATCGTGAGGAAGACCTGTCACTGCGCGATCATTTGCTCGAGCAGATTCATTTGCGATCACTGAGTGAACGCGATCTTGCGATCGCGACCGCATTGATCGATTCAATCGACGATAACGGCTATTTGTCAGAATCGATGGAAGACATTATCGGTGGCCTCAATCGTGACCACACCGACGATGCCGAACTCTACGAATCGGATGAAGTGGAGGCGATTGTGCATCTTGTGCAGAACTTTGACCCATTCGGTTGCGGCTCTCGCGATGTCGGAGAGTGCATGCTGCTGCAGCTCGAGCGCATGGACGAGTCAACCGAAGGATTACCAGACGCATTGCTGATTGTGCGTGAATATCTGTCACTGCTGGCAACCCACGATTACGCCAAACTCAAGCGTTACACCAAACTTAACGATGAAGCGCTCTACACCGCGATTTCTCTGATCAAAACCCTGACGCCTCATCCCGGACGCAAGATTATCTCAGGTGACCCGCAGTACATCGTCCCCGATGTCTTTGTGCGCAAGGAAAAAGGCATATGGCGTGTGGAGCTGAACCCGGATATTGCGCCAAAAATCGGCATAAACCAGCTCTATTCAGGCATGATCAAACGCGCCGACAAGAGTCAGGACAACCAGTTTTTGCGCAACCACCTGCAGGAGGCGCGCTGGTTTATCAAAAGCCTGCAAAGCCGCAACGAGACTCTGCTGCGCGTGGCCACCGCGATTGTAAATCGTCAGCGCGGTTTTCTGGAATACGGTGAAGAGGCAATGAAACCGATGGTGTTGCGCGATATCGCCGAGCAGCTCGACATGCACGAATCGACTATCTCGCGAGTGACAACGCAAAAGTTCATGCACACTCCACGCGGCATTTTTGAGTTTAAGTACTTTTTTTCCAGTCACGTGAACACGGTCGATGGCGGCGAATGCTCTGCAACCGCGATTCGCGCGATGATCCGCAAGCTTATTGACGCGGAAAATACGCAAAAACCGCTCAGCGACAACAAAATTGCCAGCGTGTTGGTAGACAACGGCATCAACGTCGCGCGACGCACGGTTGCGAAATATCGTGAAGGTATGACGATCCCGCCGTCGAACGAACGTAAGAGATTGAACTAAGTTCAAAATTTGGCAGGATAGCGTTAGAACGATTTTTAGACTCGAAATATTCGAGTCACAATTGTCCGCAGTGACGATGATGGGAGATGCGAACGAACGATTTATAGCTTAACGTTTAATCTGGCCTTGGGGGTGCCATGTAATACCCGGCAGTGACGCCGCGAGACACGGGTCGCTGCGATTGTCGCATCACGTCTCACTATCTGCTGTTGTCTGTGGACTCCAACAACAGGAGCATAATATGAATCTAAGCGTAACCGGTCGTCATCTTGACGTAACCAGCTCACTGCGCAACTACATCACAGGCAAGATGGATCGCCTCGAACGTCATTTCGACAATGTCACCAATGTCCATGTCATCCTCTCGGTAGAAAAACTGCGTCAAAAAGCAGAGGCGACGATTAATCTATCTGGTGCTAAAATATACGCCGACACCACAGACGGCGACATGTACGCCGCTATTGATTTACTGACCGACAAGCTAGATCGCCAAGTCATCAAACACAAAGAAAAAATCAAAGACCACCACCGGCGTGAAAAAGTACCTGAACTCCAGTAAACTCGTGGCTGCCCGCTATTTCGCGGGCAGCCCTTAACACTCCAAGAAACTCACCACCTTCACGCGTCTCTTCGCTCACTATGACTATTGAAATCGCCGACCTGCTACACGTTGATCGCGTGGCGTGTCATCGCTCTCTTGGCAGCAAGAAAATTGTTCTGGAAACTGCAAGCAAACTACTGGAATCGTCCACCGACGATTTTGATGACCAGCAGATTATTTTTGAGGCGTTGATAAAACGTGAGCGCCTTGGCAGCACTGGTATGGGAGACGGAATCGCCCTGCCGCATGGACGCATCGACGGCCTGACCGAAGCGCGCGGCGCACTGATAACTCTGGAATCCCCGATCGAATTCGACTCCCTTGATGAGCAGCCCGTCGACTTGATTTTCGCTCTCGTCGTACCTCAGAACTGTAGCAACGACCACCTGCAGATCCTCGCCTCCCTGGCGCAACTTTTTAGTGACAAGTCAACCTGCAGCGCAATGCGTGATGCGACAAATGAGCAGGATTTGCTAGCGCTCGTAAAGAGTGCTCCATCACTTGCACAGTCCGCCTGAGAACAAACATTGAGCGGTTCGCTTAGCGTCGGCGCGCTCTTTCAGGCGCAGGGAGAACGACTGGCGCTGCGTTGGACCGCAGGCAAAAATGCCACTGACTCGCAGATTGGCCGCAGTGAGATTCGCGGTAAGCGGCCCTCGCTGATCGGCTATCTCAATCTGATACGACCCAACCGTATCCAGATTATCGGGCCTCCGGAGATGCAGTACCTGCAGACCCACAACATGCTCGGCCAAGCGGACGCGGCGAAAGACCTGTTTCAAGCCGATTGCAACATCATTATTGTTAGCGACAATCAGTCCGTGCCTGATTTTTGCCATGAGCTCGCCGATGAACACGCGATTGCGCTAATGCAGACACCGCTGCCCAGCCATGAACTGATCAGCTCGCTGCAAAGATACATCGCGCACAGCCTGGCGGGGCGTGAAACCCGCCACGGCGTGTTTATGGACGTGCTCGGTATTGGCGTTTTAATTACCGGCGAGGCCAGTATCGGCAAAAGCGAGCTGGCACTGGAATTGATTACCCGTGGACACAGCCTGATTGCTGACGACACGCCCGAATTCACCCGTATAGCGCACGATACCATCGAGGGCAGTTGCCCAGGAATCCTGCGTGATTTTTTGGAAGTGCGAGGCTTGGGGATTCTCAACATACACAAAATGTACGGCGACTCGAGCACACGTTACCGTAAAATTATCAAGTTAATCGTTCACCTCGAGCCGATCCAAATTGGCAGCGTACCTGACTACGACCGCCTCAGCGGCGAACACAGCTCAATCGACATTTTGGAAGTGCCGATCAGCCGCATCACCATTCCGGTCGCGCCCGGAAGAAACCTCGCCGTGCTGGTAGAGGCCGGTGTTCGAAATTATCTTCTGCGTAAAGGCGGGTACAATGCGTCTGATCATTTCATTGGCCAACAAAAGGACGCATTGGAGCAATCGTGAGACTCACTATCGTCAGCGGGCTTTCCGGCTCGGGCAAGAGTGTGGCGCTTCACACCTTGGAAGACGAAGGTTATTACTGCGTTGATAACCTGCCGGTCAACCTGGTACCTAGCCTGATTGCGCAATTGCGCGAATCTCGCTTGAACCTGCACGAAAACGTTGCAGTCGGGATAGACGCGCGCGCCGAAACCACCGACCTCAAGGCCATCTCGTCGACGCTGGAGCAACTGCGTGAGAGCGGAATAGATGTCGAAATACTGTTTTTGCAAACCGATACGAGCACGCTGATCCGGAGGTTCAACGAGACGCGTCGCAAGCATCCATTGTCAGGTAAGAACCAGACTCTCGAAGCCGCGATCGAGGAGGAAACTCGACTGCTCGCGGAGTTAATTGATCGTGCCGACATCATCATCGACACCACAGAGCTGAATCTGCATCTGTTGCGTCACCGCATCGCCAACATTGTGGTGGGTCGCGCGAATAACACGATGTCGGTGCAGTTCCAATCATTCGGGTTCAAGTTTGGCGTGCCCAACGACACTGATTTTGTGTTTGACGTTCGCTGCCTCCCAAACCCACATTGGGAACCCGAGCTTCGCAAGCAATCCGGGAGAGACCAAGCTGTGATCGAATACCTCGACGGTATCGACTCGGTGAACGCGATGTTGCAATCGATCGAGACGTTTCTCGGCACCTGGATTCCGCAGTTCAAAGCAGAAAATCGCGCCTTTATGACGGTTTCGATCGGATGCACCGGCGGTCAGCATCGCTCGGTTTATCTGGTTGAAAAACTGCGCGAACGCTTCTCAAATGTCGCTGACAACGTATCCCTTACCCACCGCGAGTTGTCGTGGAAGAACCCCAGCTGAAATTGACACGAACAAAAGTTAGCAAGATGCAAAGCAGCAAAATTGAAATCATTAACAAGCTCGGCCTGCACGCACGCGCGGCGGCCAAACTGGTCAAGCTGTGCGGTGAGTTTGCCAGCGAAATCAATATCGGTCAGCCGGATAAAATGGTAAACGCCAAGAGCATTATGGGGATCATGATGCTGGCTGCGAGCAAAGGGACCGTGCTGGCAATCGAAGTTTCAGGTGACGACGAAACCGAAGCGCATACAGCGGTTCGAGAGCTGTTCGAAAATCGATTCGATGAAGACGAGTAATCGCGCGCGATGAGCATCATGTTCAGCGGCGTCGGGGTCTCGCGCGGTATCGCCATCGGCACGGTTCACCGGCTCCAGCGTCACGACATTGAGGTCGGTGAAATCTCGCTCAATTCGCAAGATATCCCAGCCGAAATCGAGCGTTTTAATACCGCCGTCGATACGGCAAGGACCCAACTTCACAATATCGTCGATAACATACCCCTAACACTCAACGTCGAGATCGGCGCGTTTATCGAGGCACACCTGATGATGCTCGACGACGACATACTCGCGGAGGGCACCGCACGCATTATCAAAGAACGTCAGTGCAATGCAGAGTGGGCGTTGAAACTGCAGATGGAACGTATCGGTCAGGTTTTCGATGCGATGGAAGACGAATACCTCGCAACCCGTAAAAACGACATTAGCCACGTCATTCAACGCATCATGCGCGCGCTGCAAAACATTGGGCCGCCCGAACACGATCACGACCCACAGGTCTGGGAAGGCAAGATTGTTGTCGCGGACGATCTAACGCCCGCCGACACTATCGTGATGCAGCATCACGGTGTGGCCGGTTTTGCGACTGAATCCGGCGGCCCGCTTTCGCACACCGCGATCCTGGCGCGCAGCCTCGATATCCCGGCTGTGGTTGGACTGCATGAGGCGCGACGCTACATCCGCGATGGCGAGCCGATTGTTGTCGACGGCAACATTGGTCTTGTACTGGTAGATCCGCACTACGAGGCCGTGGAGTATTTCAACAGCAAACGTAACCGCTACCTGCGAAAACGACGCGAGCTGGTCAAGATTAAAGATGCGCCTGCGCAGACTCTGTGCGGCACTCGCATTTCATTGCAGGCAAACATTGAGACCGAAGCCGATGTCGCTGCCCTTCGCAAGGTTAACGCCGAGGGCGTTGGTCTCTATCGCACAGAATACCTGTATATGCGACACACCGATGTCTACCCCAGCGAGCAGGAACATTACGACAGCTATATTAAGCTGGTACGCGCACTAAAAGGCGCGCCCTTGACCATTCGCACGGTCGATATTGGCGGTGATAAGGAAATTCAGCACACCCAGGCGGGCACCGTAGCGCACAACCCTGCCCTCGGTGTACGCGGTGTGCGTTTATGTATAAACGAGCCGGCGATTTTTCTGCCACAACTTCGAGCGATTCTGCGCGCCTCGGCTAAAGGCCCTATCCAAATTTTGTTGCCGATGCTCACCAACGTGGAAGAGGTCATGCAGATCAAGCGACTGCTGGAGAATACCAAAAGTGACCTGCGTAACGACGGTCATAAATTCGACGAAAACATCCAGATGGGCGGAATGATTGAGGTACCTGCGACGGCAATCGCCGCGCAGCAGTTTGTGCGGCATCTCGATTTTCTCTCGATTGGCACCAATGATTTAATTCAATACACACTGGCAATCGACCGCGTAGACGATCAGGTCAATTATCTATACGACCCGTTACACCCGGCGGTACTGATGCTGATTGGCAACATCATCAAGGCCGGCGACAAGCAGAACATTCCGGTTTCGATGTGCGGCGAGATGGCGGGCGATAGCCGCTATACCCGCCTCTTGCTGGCGCTGGGATTGCGCAGTTTCAGCATGCCGGCAAACGCGCTGCTGGAAGTAAAAAGCGTGATCAACAACTCGTCGTTGGGCAAGCTGGACACTCACGCGCGCAAAATCTCCAAATGTGACAACCCTCTTAAGCAGATTGCACTGCTCGATAAACTGAATACCGGGATCGAGTCAATCGCGCACTGACCGAACTGCGTTTCGCCTATAATGCGAAAAGCATTGTTTTCCAGGCTTCACTTACCCTGAGCGCGCCATGTCCGAATCGGCCAGACTAATTCAACCCAACGAGTACCTGGCCGAACTGTCGCGCATTCTTGAAAGCGGCACGTTCTCCTCCGCCAAGCGTTTGATGAACGCCCTGCACCCTGCCGATATTGCTGATTTGCTCGAATCCTTGCCCCACTCCCAACGCATCCTGTTGTGGGAGCTGGTAAATGACGAAGTCGAGGGCGACGTTCTGCTGGAGGTTGGCGACGAGGTGCGCGAATCGTTGATTCGCACGATGGACGTCGACGAAATTCGTGCGGCGACAGAAAAGCTCGACCTCGACGACCTCGCCGACTTTGTTCAGTCGCTGCCGGAAAAGTTGATCGAGGAAACCCTGCACGGCATGGACAAGCAAAACCGTCAACGTCTGGAAACGGTTTTATCCTACGACGAGGACAGCGCGGGCGGACTCATGAATCTCGATGCGGTGACGGTGCGCGCCGACGTCACCCTCGACGTGGTACTGCGTTATTTGCGCCGAATGCAGGATCTGCCTGAACACACCGATCGCCTGATTGTGGTTGATCGCTACGATCAGTACGTCGGTGTGCTCGGCATTCGTCGACTCCTGACGCATGATCCGGAACGCTCGGTCGCCGATTTGATGCGCACGGATGTCAAACCGGTGTTGGCCGACACGCCAGCGCAGCAGGTCGCACGCCTGTTTGAGGATCACGATCTCATTTCCGCGCCGGTGATCGACGCCGACGGTCGTCTGCTCGGGCGAATTACGGTTGACGATGTGCTCGACGTCATCCGCGATGAGGCCGAACAGTCGCTCTTGAGCATGGCCGGTCTCAATCAGGAAGACGATATTTTTTCTCCTCCCGTGCGCAGCGCGCGCCGTCGCGCGATCTGGCTGGGCGTTAACCTCGCCACCGCTTTTCTGGCGGCATGGGTAATCGGCTTGTTTCAGGCCACGCTGGAAGAAGTCGTCGCACTGGCGATCTTGATGCCGATCGTTGCCAGCATGGGTGGTATTGCCGGCAGCCAGACGCTGACTCTCGTTATTCGTGGTCAGGCACTCGGGCAGGTCGGTCGCGCAAATACCCGCTGGCTGTTGAGTAAGGAGCTGTGGGTTGCGCTCCTCAACGGAGTGATCTGGTCAAGCGTGGTTGCAGCAATCGCCTATGCATGGTTCGGCGATGCGAAAATCGGGCTGATAATCGCTGCGGCGATGCTCATCAATCTGCTTTTCGCAGCGCTTTCCGGCGTCTTGATTCCACTCATCCTGCGCAGCTTGAGGCTCGACCCGGCACTGGCCGGCGGAGTGGTACTGACAACGGTAACCGACGTGGTTGGGTTCGTTGCCTTCCTCGGTCTGGCAACACTTTTCCTGCTCGGGTAGCCGATCGGCTTAGTCGACCTATTCCCACAATCGCGCGGCTCCGCGTACACCGCTGGAATCTCCATATCGCGCTTTCAACAGACGCGTACGCACACTATCTGAGAACACGAACTCGCCCCACACTCGGGGCACGTTGGCGTAAAGTCGTCCGGCGTTGGAGACGCCACCACCAAGGACGATCACCTCGGGATCAACAACATTAATCACACTTGCCAACGCGCGTGCCAATCGGTGTTCGTAAGTCTTAATCAGGGCTTCGCATTCGCCGTCACCGGCCTGGGCGCGCGCGAATATGTCGATTGAACTGATGCCCTGCTGCGCATGCTGCATCGCCAGTCCTGTGCCCGAGAGCCACGTTTCGATACACCCCATTCGACCGCAGTAACACGCATCACCGGGCAACTCCTCAGGCTGCGGCCACGGTAAAGGGTTGTGACCCCACTCACCCGCAACGGCGTGCGCACCCGCCAAGCACTGCCCGTTGATGACAATCCCGCCGCCGACACCGGTGCCCAGAATCACGCCGAATACCGTTGTCGCGCCCGCGCCTGCACCGTCACGTGCCTCCGACAAAGCGAAGCAATTAGCGTCGTTGGCAATGCGAATCTCGCGTCGACAGATCGCGGCAAGGTCTTCGAGTAACCGCTGCCCGTTCATGCATGTCGTATTGGAATTGCGCAACAATCCGGTGTGCGGGGAGATAGCACCGGGAGTGCCGATGCCGACGGGCAAGTTTCCTTCGGGATCGAGTTCATCGATGAAGTTCGCGATCTGCTGCAACAACGCGGCGTATCCGTCCCGCGACGTGGCGATGCGTTCCCGCCGTCGAATATCGCCATCCGGCGACATTAAAACGCCTTCAATTTTGGTTCCGCCTAAATCTATGCCCAAAAGTTGCATGCAAATAGTTTTTTCTCAAACGTTACACACTCGCATGGAGTCGTTTGACACCCGCTGGTCAAACGATAAGTGCAATAAAACAAATCCCACTGAACGAGCGTCAATGAATCCGGCCGATGAATTTTCTGCGTTCCTCATGCTAGCGACTTTGTCTTGCGGTCTGCTCGTCGGTGCACTGCTTGCGATAACATTTTTCGTCGCACCGCTATTGCACCGTTATCTTAAAAAGGAAATTGCAGCTGCGCTTACGTTACGTCTATTTCCTGTGACTCAGATCTATTATACGGTTTTGGCCCTTATGACCGGGGTTTTCTTAGGGATCGACGGATACGCGCGAATGGCACTTGCGTCCGCAATTCTCGCAGCCAGTTTTGTTTTCTGCCGCACCCATTTGTTGCGGGCGATTCGCGCGATGTACCCAGGTGTCGGTGAATCTGCGGGGTTCCGATTTCGTCTACTGCGCTCCGCTGCCGTATTAATTGTGTGCCTCCAAAGCGTAACGGCCGTCTGGATTTTATTAGCGCTTTTGCGCTTTCTCAGCAACACCTGAATCAAACCCTGCCACCGCGTTTTGTGGCTGTTAGTTATCCACAATTTGCAAAAAAAATTGACTTAATTTCGGCGTCCTTGAAAAAGCCACGTGAATTATGGGCGAGACGAAAGTGTTAAGAAATTATCCACAGCTTGTTGCACGACTTATTCCTGCTTTTACACAGTTTCCTGAATACTTACCCACAGAAGAACAGCGACCCCGCTCGCAGTCGGCTTGACGGCGACTGCCGACGGCGGATAATCGCATCCAAACCACGGTTTCGCGCCTGGATCTGCTGCCGATAACCACAACCAAAAACCAGTATCACTGAGGATAGCGCTCTATGTTTTGCCCCACGTGCGCAGCGTCAATGCGATCCGTTCAATCCGCGATCAAAAAAACAGTCACCGTGCAGGAGATGCGTTGCCCGAAATGCGGCAATCAACTGGTGCGCTCTGAACTTCATATCGAAGGCGAACCCTTCGACATCGATCCTTTTCAAAACTTCGTTCAACTGCAAGCACGAGCCTCGCAGGATCAAATGCAATCTGCAGAATTGGCAGACCCCAATCTGCAAACCCGCAGTTAGTGTTTTGTTGCGGATTTAACACCGCAACGCGACCTTACCTTTCTCCTCTTCCCGATAGCGCGGCTCTGCTGCGGCACAACATGTCGCGCCTAAATAAGAACTACATCACATTATCTTGTGTTCCGCAGTGTTTTAGACTACCTTATGTAGTGTTTGGTTTGAATGAAAACAACAGGCGCTTAAAGCTGCGCTTTTAGCCACATATCTGCTTTTTGACGACTGATCAGAGGCGATAAACAAACAAAAAAATCGATCTCACAATCGATGCAAACCAAACAACAATAAACGATACGCAAACGTCCGCAGTGTGAACTACGAGTCGCAGCAGCGGGCAACAATAGACACGGAAGGTGTCAACGCACCACTCGGCAGGAAAAGTAAATGAAGAAAAGCAATCTGATTGCAATTAGCTCAGAGAAAACCACAACCCAATTTGACAAGATCACCATGCAGGACGCCTCTCTCGATATCTGGGACAAGAAATACCGCCTTAAGTCTCGCCAGGGCGACGTCCTTGACGAGACGATTGACCACACCTACCAGCGAGTTGCCAAGGCGCTGGCCGAGGTTGATCAGACAGAAGCTTTGCAGACCGAATGGTATGAGAAGTTTTTGTGGGCGCTGCGCCACGGCGTAATCCCAGCCGGTCGCATCGTCTCCAACGCGGGCGCCATGGAGCACAAACCCGCTACCTCAACGATCAACTGCACCGTATCGGGCACGATTGCCGACTCGATGGACGACATCCTCGGTAAAGTGCACGAGGCCGGTCTCACGCTCAAAGCCGGGTGCGGCATCGGCTACGATTTTTCCACTCTGCGCCCCAAGGGCGCTTACGTCACAGGCGCAGGTGCCTATACCTCGGGCCCGCTGTCGTTTATGGATATTTACGATCGTATGTGCTTCACCGTTTCGAGTGCTGGTGGTCGCCGCGGGGCGCAGATGGGTACCTTCGATGTGCGTCATCCCGACGTGCTCGACTTTATCCGGGCGAAGCGCGAAGACGGCCGCCTGCGGCAATTTAACCTGTCACTCCTGATCACCGAAGACTTCATTCAGGCCGTGCGAACCGACGCCGACTGGCCGTTGGCGTTTCCGCTACAGGAAAGTGAACTCTCTGAAGACGAGCAACTGCTCGACGGCGAAGACATCGTTTGGCGCGAGTGGCCAACGAATAGGGGGTTGATCAGCAACGAAGAAGGTCTGGTCGCCTGTCGCGTGTACAAAGTGTTGCGCGCCCGACGCCTGTGGGACGTTATCATGTCGTCCACTTACGACTATGCCGAGCCGGGCTTCATCCTGATCGACAAAGTCAATGAAATGAACAACAACTGGTTCTGCGAAAACATCCGCGCAACCAACCCCTGCGGCGAGCAACCGTTGCCGCCATACGGCTCGTGCCTGCTCGGCTCGGTCAACCTGACCCGTTTTGTGCAAAAACCGTTCACCGAAGACGCCAGTTTCGACTGGGAAAACTTTCGCACGGCGGTGAGCATCTTTACCCGCATGCTCGACAACGTGGTTGAAACGAATGGCCTGCCGCTGCAGGGTCAGCGCGACGAAATCCAGCGCAAACGTCGCCACGGCATGGGCTACCTGGGCCTCGGTTCCGCGATCACGATGTTGCGCATGAAGTACGGGTCTAAAGCGTCGCTTGAGTTCACCGACAAGGTCACTCGCGAACTGGCAATGACGGGCTGGCGTGCCGCGTTGGAGCTCTCAACCGAAAAAGGCCCCGCGCCGATCATGAACGAAGAATTCACAGTCGATGCAGAAATGCTGCGCAAACGCCCCGAGATGAAGCGCGATGGCTACAAGGCGGGCGACAAGGTGCCAGGTCGCATCCTGCACGCCAGATACAGTCGCTACATGCAACGAATCGCCGAGCAGGATCCCGATCTGGTCGAGGCGCTAGCTGAATCCGGCGCGCGTTTCACCCACCACAGCTCGATAGCGCCTACCGGCACAATCGCGTTGTCGCTCGCTAACAACGTCAGTAACGGCATTGAGCCGACCTTCGCGCACTACTACTCACGCAATGTGATTCGCGAGGGTAAGAAGTCGAAAGAGAAAGTTGACGTGTACTCCTTTGAACTGTTGGCGTATCGCGAAATGATCAACGAAGACTCGGTTCCCAACGCGACCGACGAGTCCACACAGTTGCCGGATTACTTTATAACGGCGGACGACATAAAGCCCAAGCAACACGTGGATATTCAGGCGGCATCGCAGCACTGGATAGACAGCTCAATCTCCAAAACTGCAAACGTGCCCACCGAGTTCGACTATGAGGAGTTCAAGGAAATTTACATGTACGCCTACGAAAAAGGGCTCAAAGGCTGCACCACATTCCGCTTTAACCCGGAGGCCTTCCAGGGCGTTCTGGTGAAAGAAGAGGATCTGGAAAACACGCTTTACGAGTTCCAACTCGACGACGGCACCACCTTAAAAGTGAAAGGAAACGAGGAAATCGAGTACGACGGCGAACTGCACTCGGCCGCCAATTTGTACGACGCGCTGAAAGAGGGTTACTACGGCAAGTTTTAAAAGCCGACTATCCCACTCGCGCACGAATAGACAGGACAGAATTATGACGACCAAGATTGAAAAGAAAATTGTGGGTTATCGTGTCGCGTCGCCTGAGAGCGACGCCACCAAAGCCGCAACTGAGGTCACAAACCGACCCGCCGACGTGATCCAGATGCATGAAAGCCTGGAGCGCCCGGAATTTCTCATCGGTTCAACCTACAAAATCAAGCCACCGGAAACCGCCTCCGCGCACGCGCTCTACATCACCATTAACGACATTATTCTTAACGAGGGTACCGAGCATGAGCAGCGCCGCCCGTTCGAGGTGTTCATCAATTCCAAAGGGATGGAGCACTTTCAGTGGATCGTCGCGCTGACTCGCATTATTTCGGCGGTATTTCGCAAAGGCGGCGACGTCACGTTCCTGGTTGAAGAATTACGGTCAGTATTCGATCCGAACGGGGGCTATTACAAAAAAGGTGGGGTGTTTATGCCCTCTCTGGTTGCGGAGATTGGCGATGTGATCGAACGGCACATGGTCGAGATCGGTATGATCAAGCGACCGGTACTCGACAAACACCAAAAAAAACTGATCGACGAGAAGCTCAGTGAATTCCAGCTGACCGCCTCGCCGAGTGAAAAGCACAAAGAGCCACATGGGGAAATGATGTTTCCCGAATCAGCCGAGCTGTGCAAAAAATGCAGCACCAAGGCGGTCATTCTGATGGATGGATGCATGACCTGCCTGAACTGTGGCGATTCGAAGTGCGGGTAGATTATACAACGCACTCGGTTCGTTTTTTTAATCCAGCCAAAACTGCGGAGTAACGGCATGAAATGTCACAATTGCTCAACCACGATGACGCTTTCCAAAACCGCATCCAGCGACCGCAGCAAAACCGAATGGCACCGCTGCCCGGTTTGCAACGCTGAGCACATGAGCACCAAACTCATTCTGGAAGAAGACCGAAGCGACTGCGACCTCGATCCGTTCAGTCAGTTCGTCTGGGCTAACAGCCACCCGACCGTTGCCAACGACGAAAACAACTTCCAGTTGCGACAACAGGAATATCACTAATAACAACGCTCTCCTCCGTGAATCATTTGTAGGGCGGGATGCGCGGTACCAAGCTGTTTTTGCGCATGCAACTCCGCCTCTCCGTTTTCAAGGAAGCGGCCCGATCCCGGGTACGATCCAATTCAATCGCTTTGCACTAAACTCAACGATATTGTTTGCACTGTGCGGGCGTGTCTCCTTGCTTACGACACAGAAAAAGACCTTTTACGTTTCAATTTCACGCGATCAGTGGCTGAATTACTACGCAGGTATTGCGTCAGCCGTGCATGTTCTAACGGATGACGGACTCTCCCTGCAACTGCCCGCGAATACGCTGCGACGCTTCGTCACCCATGCCGGAATCCACGGGCATTTCGAGGTTGAGTTCGACGATGCATTCAAACTCAGATCGATCGGTCGTTTTAAGGGCACCTGAAAAGCGGATACCGTCGCAATCTGGCGATCGTGTACAATTCGCGCTTTACTTACACTGACAAAAAATCCATGAGCCAATTGCAATTATCCGCGCAGCTCGTTCGACAGCTACACGGCTTTCTCTCACAGCACGATAAAAACGCGGAAGATCCGGGCGTAGCCTCTCAGTATATGGCGGCGACAATCGGTTTTCTGCTCGGCGAGCAAGACATGGATTCGCAGGACAAGGAAGAAATTCTTGAACAGCTGTTCGCATTCGCGCAACACGTCGCAGAAGATGTCGAACGCCAAAAACGCGCAGCCCCACCGAAGCAAAACCCCTTCGGTGTGTGGAAGCCCGGCATGAGCTAATCGAATTTTGCTCGCAAACTCTCTCACTTTAAACAACACAATCAGGAGACCAATATGGCCTCAGCAAGCGCACGCCACATTCTCGTCAGCTCAGAAGAGCAGTGTAACGAGCTAAAACAGCAAATTATCGACGGTGCGGATTTTGCCGCAGTCGCTGCCGAACATTCGCAATGCCCCTCCGGGAAAAGTGGCGGCGATCTGGGTTCGTTTAGCCCCGGCCAGATGGTGCGCGAATTCGACACTGTAGTGTTTAACGACGCCGTGGGCGAGGTTCACGGCCCGGTGCAAACGCAGTTTGGCTACCACCTGATCGAGATCACCTCACGCCAAGACTAGAGCTCATTTTGAAGCGATGACCGAAGCCGTCTTTTACGCGGACGCGTATGCGAAGGAGTGCGAGGCGAAAATAGTCGCGATTGAGGACGGCGCCATCGTGCTCGATCGGACCGTGTTTTACCCCAACGGTGGCGGCCAGCCCGGTGATTCCGGTGAGCTGATCTTGAGCGACGGCCAACGTATTCGCATCGCTGACACGCGCAAAGGTGATGGATCCATTTTGCATTTACCTGAGGGAGCAAGCGAATCCGCGAATGTCGGCGCGAAGGTCACTGCAAAAATCGACTGGGAGCGTCGTCATCGTCACATGCGCATGCACACCAGCCTGCATTTGCTGTGTTCGCTGATCGACGCGCCGGTGACGGGCGGATCGATTTCAGCGGAAAAGGGGCGGCTCGATTTTGATCTGCCCGAATCGACACTCGATAAGGAAGCGCTCTCCGCATCACTCGCTCAGCTCGCTGACGTTGACGCACCAATCAGCGTCGATTGGATCAGTGACGAGGAAATGGCCGCCCGTCCAGAATTGGTACGCACCATGTCGGTAAAACCGCCGAGTGGTCAAGGCAAGGTTCGATTGATCAATATCCACAACATAGACCTGCAGCCTTGCGGCGGCACGCATGTAACGTCGACGCGCGAAATCGGTTCTGTTCGCGTGCGCAAAATCGAAAAGAAAGGACGCCAAAACCGGCGTGTGATTCTAGTTTTCGACGACTGACACCCAATCGATGCAGTCTAAAAATCTGGTGATAGCACTCACCACTACTTTTTTTACTTTCTGCACACTTTATCTACCGCAACCGTTGCTGCCGCTGCTGAGCGCGGAATTTAACACCACTGCCGATACCGCGGCGCTGTTGGTATCGGTTCCCATGTTGATACTGGGCATAGCGCCACTCGCGTTTGGCTTTCCTCTTTCCACCGTTCCCAGCCAACGTTTGTTGATCGCGGCGGTCCCGATTTTGGCGATCACCAATCTCTGTGCGTTTTGGATGCAACAGTTTGATCTGGTGTTATTACTTAGAGCAGCTCACGGCGTGTTGCTCAGCGTAATTTTCACAGCACTGATGTCTTATATTGCCTCTATTTCACTCGCCTCGCATGTGCGGCAAAACATGGCGCTTTACATTGCAACGACTATTCTGGGTGGTTTTTGCGGGCGTGCGTTCAGCGGATTGGTCGCAACCTGGTGGGACTGGCGATTGAGCTTTGTGTGTCTGGGTGCTGCACTCTTAATGAATACTTTGCTTTTGTTGTTCATTGGTCGCTCGGATGCGCCAAGCCACCATTCAGCCAGCATTTCAGATTACAAAGCTATTTTTGAAAACGGTGTTCAGCGCAGCGCTTTGCTGACTATTTTCCTGTTTTTTTGCACATTCAGTGCCCTGCTCAACACCCTGCCTTTTCGGATGGTCAATCTTGTTCCGGGAATCAGTGAGTTCTCGATTTCAATCGTTTACTCAGGCTATCTGGTAGGAATATTAATCGCCGTGTATTCGACGCGACTTGTGGCTCGCCTCGATGGAATTTCACGCACGATAGCGCTGGTGTTTGCTGCGTATATTGTCTCGCTTTGCCTCTTCTGGATTCCAAACCCGACACCGTTCTTACTGTTCATGCTCGTCGCGTCGGGATGTTTTTTTCTCTTGCACGCTATTCTTTCGGGAAGCGTGAACGCTCATGCCTCGGGTCAAGGAGGTATCGTCAACAGCCTGTATATCGCGAGCTACTACGCAGGCGGGTCGCTCGGCGCATGGCTGGCACCGCTGATATTCCGGCACTTTGGTTGGGACGTTATGATTTCAGCGCTGTGTGTAACAGCGGGATGCGCTTATTTTGCTAGCTGGCAGTTACGCCACGCGGACCCACTACCTTCCCGGCGAGCGTGACCTCGACACCCGGTTGCGGTTCGTGAGGAATCAGCTGCGATAAAATCAGCGACATCAGCGCAATAACCGAACCCGTGAGAAAAACCGCGGACGGAGATATCAGCCACACATAACCCAGTATCACTGGCAATGCGATGGCGGCGATGTGATTGATCGTGAATGAAACACCTGCCGTGGACGCAATGTCGGCCGGGTCAGCAATTTTCTGAAAGTAGGTTTTAATGGCAATCGCCATCGCGAAAAATACGTGATCGATCACGTACATGGAAGCCGCGAGAATGTGATTTTCAACAAAGGCGTAGGTCGTGAAAACCCCGATCAGCCCGAGGTACTCCAGCGTTAGCGCGCGTCGCTCGCCCCAACGCGCGATCATGCGCCCGATCTTTGGGGCAATGTACACGCTGATCACGCCGTTGATCAGAAACAGTATCGCGATGGAACCCGCCGAATAGTGGAATTTCTCCACCATCAAAAAACCGGCAAACACAATAAAAATCTGCCTGCGTGCACCGGACAAAAATACCAATGCGTAATAAAGCCAGTAACGCGGCCGCAGCACGATTTGCTTGCGCTGCTCAACCGCTGAGGGAAAGTGCGGGTACAGAACCACGATTAACAGCGCCACCAAAAATGTGAGCCCTCCGCCGAGTGCGTAGACCCACGCGTACATCAGGTCAAACCAATCGAGACACAGGTATACCCCTGCAAAAACAAGGAGACCGGCCATCGATCTGATTGAAATCACACGACCCATCACTTCTGCAGTACGCGATTTCTCAACCCACTGCAGCGTCAACGATTGATGCACCGTTTCCAGATAGTGATAACCGAATGACATCAGCACTGTCGTTGCGTACAAGCCGACTACAGATGGAAAAATGCCTGTGATTGCTGTCCCGATACCCAACACAGCCAGCGAGACCCAAGCCAGGGTTTGCTCGCGCATGACGATGAGAATAAAAACCGCGGTGAATGCGAGAAAACCCGGCACTTCGCGCAGACTTTGTAAAATTCCGATTTCGGCACCGGTGAACTGCGCGCTTTCGATAGCAAAGTTATTCAGCAGTGTCTGCCAGGTGGCAAACGACAAGGGCACCGCCGCCGCCATCAGATACAGCAGATACTCCGGTGTTTTCCATAATTTGAAATCAACCGACACTACATTTACAGCCGCGCAACAGTGAACAGACACAGTCTAACCAAGCGCGCGATAATAGCAATGTGATGCTCCAGCGTATGCGACGCAAATCGAGTGCTGATTCGTGTAAGATTCGCAGCGATTAAAACACTCCCCCGCTATGGACAACGTCTCCACCATTTCGGACTTTCTGCAAACCATTGGCGCGCGCTATCGCGTGTACGATATTGGCAGACGCACACTCAAACTCAATAACTCGCTATTTGCACAAATCGAAAATGCCAGAACTGTCGCGCCACATCCGATTGCGCGCTCAATCTGTGTGGGTATTGTGTTCTGGTTGAAGGAAAACACGACGGATCGTAGCGTATGGTTTCTGCGTTTTCCCCTGGATGAAACCGGCTTGCTCTCGCAGGTATCTCGCGACGAGTTTCTGCGCGAATTACTGTTGCAGTCAGAAAACGTTGGGGACGACGAGAATTCGGTTGGCACGGCCAGTAACGAGAGCCGCTTTGCACTGAAACCTAACGAGCATTCGCTTGCGATTTTCAACGCCCGTGCCAACAAAGATCTGGGCTTGCCTCCGTCGCGCCATTATGACCACGCGCTTGACTATCTCGCGGGCAACCCCGGCTACGAACAATGGGCGTTTGTCGGTATTCAAGGTTTGGCTGATGTTTGTGTGCGGGTTGGCACGCACGAAGAGCTGATTAGAAAAGCAGTTAACAAACTGCCGGATACCCCATTAATCACACTGGCAAGTTGCCTCGATAGCGAAAGTATCTCAGGCAAACTCACCGCTGCGATGCACTCTCGCCTGAAAGAAGAGATAGCCAAATCCGCACCGTCAAGTGATGTAATCGCGGCGCTTGTTAGAGCATGCGCCGGAAGCCGCGCAAAACGGCGACTCGCGTTTCTCATCCGCGATGCGCTAAAGAGTGGGCACGGCGGCGTCGAATTGCTCGCGGCGATAAGCGGGCGCTGCTGGCCAGCGTTGCATGACGACTATCTATGCAGCCTGTTTCTCGAATGCGTTGCCGCCACTGATGATATTGACGTGTTCAATGCGCTGATATCCGATTTAATGTTTGTACCCGGCATGCGCGAGCCACTGCTAATGGCGTTTAGAAATCCAGAACGCAGCGAGTTAGTCGGAAAAGCAATTGGGGGATTCTTTAACTCGCTGAACCCAAGGCGAAGTGGCGCCGACTAAAGCAAGGGTAGCTGAATCATTTCTTCGACGTTGGCCGGTGCAAGACCCGATACGCTGACACCCAACAGTCTTACGGCCCGCTGGCCCGCGTCGGTTTTTGCCAACAAAAAAGGCAGGCACGCGACAATGTCGTCCAGCGAACTGACTACATTTGTCGGCGAGTGGCTGCGCGTGACCATCGTGAAGTCCCCGTAGCGTACTTTCACGGTGACAGTTCGCGCGCTCAAATTCATGGAAATCAGCGATACACTAACCTGCGCCGATAACTGCTCGAGTTGATCGAGCATTTGCACGGGATTGCGCAGGTCTTGCTCGAACGTAGTTTCTGATCCAATTGACCGCCGCTCGCGGCGGTGCTCAACCGGGCGCTCGTCAATTCCACGCGCAATATTGAAGTAGTAGCGCGCCGACTTGCCGAAGTGGTGTACGAGCTCATCCAGCGACCATTCGCGTAAATCTGCTCCCGTTTCTATGCCAAGCTCGAGCATCTTCTGCTCGGTTACGCTGCCGACGCCGTGAAACTTTCCGACCGGGAGAGCGGCGACAAACGCCTCCCCCTGCTCAGGCAGTATTACGGTGAGGCCGTCCGGTTTATTCATCGCCGAGGCTATTTTGGCGAAGAACTTGTTGTATGACACGCCCGCCGAAGCGGTGAGCCCCGTCGCTTCGTGAATGTCTTTTTTTAGCTTTCGTGCCATGCGCGTGGCCGAACCGCCACACAGATCAACATGAGTCACGTCCAGATAGGCCTCATCAAGTGACAGGGGTTCGATGATGTGCGTAATCGATTCAAAAACACTGCGCACGTCGCGCGAAACTGATTTGTAAACATCAAATCGGGGGCGAAGAAACGTGGCGTCAGGACACAATCGATACGCTTGCGCGCAGGGCATCGCCGAGCGCACGCCAAAAGCTCGCGCCTCGTAACTACACGCAGCCACCACACCTCGGCTGCGCGGGTCGCCACCGACAACAACGGGCTTACCTCGCAGGGACGCATCGTCGCGTTGCTCGACCGATGCGTAGAACGCATCCATATCGATGTGTAAGATTTTGCTTGTCAACTCAGTTCAACATTCAAAAATAGATTCGAGAAGATTGCGTCGCGCATCTGTATTCCGCCGCACTCGCGGTCGCGCCAGATAGACCTATCGTAACCTTCAACTGGCCCCGAGCCACCGTTGATAAGTATGCAGATTTGTCAATGAATCCAATTTTTAACCACAGAAAATTGACAAGAAATTTTGAAAATCCCGAGGATTATTCGTTGAGAAAGTTAATCTGTTGTATTAAAGAAACAAAATAATTGAAATATATGTTGTATTTATACAACATAATGCACGCTGAACACCTTTGAAAATTTTATATATTATTGTTTTTAAAACATATTTTTAAATCTGTATACGCACCTGTTTAACCCGGCAGTTTTGTTGCATTTATTACACATTGTGACTAAATTAACGCCGTGGTTGTGAGACCACTTCTGCAGAAGTATTTTCTGAAACATAAAACCGAAGGAAATCTATTCCATGAACTTGAAAAAAACTGCAATCGCGCTGGCTGTAGCCAGTGTCGCTGCCGCACCGCTGGCTGCTTCAGCTGACGGCAGCGTTTACGCATCTGCTCGTATTGGTGTTCAGTACACCGACACCGGTGGTGACGACAGCATGCGCATCCGTGGCCACGCTTCTCGCATGGGCATGAAAGGTGAAACCGATCTGGGCAATGGCATGACCGGTCACGGCAAATACGAATTCGCGGTAGCCACTGAAGGCACTGGCCCGAACGTTTCTCGCCGCCACGCTGTAGTTGGCGTTAAAGGTGATTTCGGTAACGTATTTATCGGTCAAACCTACCACACCTGGTACAACATGATCGTTGCTCCGGTTGACCAACCATGGTGGAACTCTGGCATCGGCATGATCGCATACCGTGGTCGTACCTCTGAAGGCCTGTCTTACGCGGGTGACTTCGGTGCTGTAAACATTGGTGCAACCATCTACATGCGTGGTTCTGAGCCTGAAGACGATATCGATTCAACTGAACTTGCTGCATCATTCGACGCTGGCGTAGCTACGATCGCAGTTGGCGTAACGTCTGAAGAGTCTCTGGACGACGACATCATCGGTATCACCGCTTCAGGTAACGCTGGTTCAGCTTACGTTGCGGCTACCTACCAGATGCTCGACGACGACGCTAGCCTCGAAGCACACGTTGGTATCGGCAGCGCTTACCTGCAGTTCGGTACCTTTTTGCTCGACGATAGCGACGCAGCTGAGCCGACCAGCTTCACTCTGGGTTACACCCACAGTGTTGGTCCTCGCACCACCATGTGGTTCGAGTTCACCAACACCGACGCTGACACAGACGACAGCGACGACGATTACACCGCAGTTCACGCGGTACTCAAATACGACATCCTGTAAGACACAATCTTACAATTGAAGTATTGAGAAAAGGCTCCCTCGGGAGCCTTTT
Organism: Pseudomonadota bacterium; assembly: GCA_039029275.1. Lineage (GTDB taxonomy): Bacteria > Pseudomonadota > Gammaproteobacteria > JBCCGL01 > JBCCGL01 > JBCCGL01. The sequence goes on from JBCCGL010000011.1 coordinate 170,144, forward strand.
CTTTTTGGAGAAGGTCACACTGGTATTATCCCGATACCAACTCCGGCCCGACCGGTAACTCAAACTGGAATCGCCGCGTAACCGGATCTTGTTCGGCGATAGCGTGCGAGCGTTCCACAAACTCAAGCTGTCCATCATCTGAATACATTACGACGGTAGTACTGCGGGTGCCATAGTTTGGCGACTCGATAAACATTGGAGCCAGGCGACGTTCGAGCTCGATCCCGACACCCGTATCGGGCAGGTCTTCGTCGGGTGCCTCGGTACCGTCAAGCATCGCAGAAATAAGCGCATCGCTGTTTAGCGTCGAGCTCGAAACAACACTCTCGAACTTGATCTTTCCTTGAGCAACCTTTGGCCAGGGTTCGTCCAATTTGCCGTTACTGAGACCGTACAGCCCTGAATTCAATTGAGGATTCTGCGCGTGACCGCAGTTGCTGAAATACCCAAGATTCACACCATCGAACGCGAGCAGGTTGTACCCGTTAAATTTCTCGCGCGACAATTCGAGTTGTTCAAAATATTCATCTGTCGTAAAACCGCCTCGAAGAAAATCAGCAACGATATCCCCTCGTGACTGAGGCGCATCTGAGTTTGATCCTTCGCGTACATTGGTCACTGCAGCGAAACGACCCGTCGCTGTAACTCCAAGCCATGTTCCCATTGCTTTGAGGTCACGCCCGGCAAGAATACCCGGTGAATCCTCCCAGATTGCCGCAGGCGCCGTTGGGCGCGCATAGAACTCGTCCCGATTCGCCGCAATAATCAGCGGGTAGTCCGTGTGATGTTGGTAGGCTACGAAGATCAAGCACATTTTTTGACACTCGTGTACCCCGACAAGGAGTTACACGCAAGATCCGAGCCGTTCCGGATCATTGGCATGACTACTCGTTTGACCGATAATCTGATGCACTTCAACAACCGGCAAAATAAAATGTCCACTGAGAATACGATTCGCAAAAAACTGGAGATCGCATTTTCACCGCAACAGCTGTCAGTAATCAATGAAAGTCACAAACACAATGTACCTGCCGGGTCTGAATCTCATTTCAAGGTATTGATTGTGTCCGACGCTTTCGAAGGCAAACGATTGCTGCAACGCCATCGCAGCGTTAACGCGGAGCTTGCGCATGAACTCTCCAGTGGCGTGCATGCGCTTTCGCTGCACACTAAAACGCCTGACGAATGGGCGGCGAGCCAGAATACGATCCCGACCTCGCCACCGTGTATGGGTGGTGACGGAAATGCGAGTAGCTAGGGCGAAGCAATCTGAGACATACGCTCACTTAAACGCGTCACACGCTGGAACATACGCCATTCGAAAAGGGTTGTGTACGCCAATACAGCTCGCACATAGCGGCGCGTCTCTCTGAACGGAATCGTGTCAACCCATAAATCCGCCGCGAGTTTCGACTGATCCGGCAGCCACGACTTCACCCGATTTGGTCCCGCGTTATAGGCCGCGGTGGCCAGCACTTGATGGTCGTCGAACTTGTTCAACACATATCGCAAGTAGTGACCACCGAGCGAAATATTCACATGCTCATCGATTAAATCTCCGATGCGCACCTGCCGACCCATTTGTTTGGCGACATACTGCGCCGTCTTGGGCATGAGCTGCATCAACCCGATTGCGCCGGCGTGCGAACGAATGTCCGCTATAAATCCACTCTCGCGCCGCATCACCCCGTAAACCCACGCCGGCTCCAACGCATTGCGCTTGGATACTGCGATCACCTTGTCGTCGTACGGCATCGGAAAACGCAAGCTTAGGTTTCGATTGAAGGGAGTTTTTCCAATCGCAAAAATTGCTCGATCATGCCAACCCCATTCGCTGGCCAGCGTTGCAGCAGCGGTAAGTTGTTCATCATTGAAGTTTTGAGTCAGCCGCTTCCAGCTGCGCCGAGCGTCTACACGCAGCCCCAGCAAGAAGTACTCGCGTGCGCGAATTGCTTCTGCGTTTGACACCAGCGCAGAGCGCATTTCGAGGGTTAAAGCGGGTGCCTCGTCGCGAATCGCGTACCCAACGTTCAGTCGATCTGCCGCCAGAAAACCGTGGTAAGTCGCGTGATCAGCGAGCTGCCGGTAAGCAATTTTGGCCTGGTCACCCTCGCCGAGCATCTCCAACGCACGTGCTTGCCAATATTGCCATTGAGAAGATTCGCGCTCACTTTCCGGCAACTGTGCAATCGCGTGCAAGACATCCTGCCAACGGTTGTTACGCAACGCCACGCGGATCGTCCACGCGCGTGTTGTTTCATCGTGCTCACCGAGCGCCGCTAACCGCGCAGCCGCGACTGACAAGTTGGCGTGCGCTGTTCGCAGTGCGATATCGCGATCAACTTTGGCTCGCAGACTGTCCGAAAATGCATAGCGATTGCGAACAGTTTGCCAATGCGTGTCGGCTGCCTCGGCAGCATAGGTGGACCATCGCGAGTGTTGCTGCGCGACGATCACTCTGTTCAGTCGCGTATCCGTCTTGAGTGCCGGGTTGTCCGCATTGTCGCCGGGGTTGCGGTAGGCGTCGATCCATAGCGCAAGCGTCGCTCGATCCCGTTGGTTCAAAAATCGCTGCATCGGTTCAGCGCTTCTCCACGCACCGCGCTGCATGATCCGCTCGATGCGGTTCCAAACCAACGTCGGCGATGGCGCAACCTGCCCAACCAAAATATCCGCGAGCGCCAAGCACGCTTCTGCAGTCCAGGGGTCGTCGAGCCAGACAGACTCCAGTAATTTGGCCGACGGTTTAATTACGCCAGACTCAAGCTGAGCGCGCTTACTGCGGCATGCATCGGAACCCGCCAAAGGATGCTGCGACAGATTCAGGTAAGCCTGCCAGTCACCTCGGTCAAACAGCGTTGATCGCCAACGAGCCAGCAACTGTCCTGCAAGATGCGACCAGTGATATTCATCAACAAACTGGAGCACGGAGCGTTCTTGATTTCCCCCGGCGTTTGTCTCCATCGCGCGCAGGATGTGTTTGTATTTCAGATATTGAACTATGGGGTAACCATTTAGCGCATCGACGTTCGCCTGAAAGAGATCCAGCTTGCCGGTTTGCAATTGTCTGCGCGCCTGCTGAAAGCGCACCCGTTCAACCATGAAGTCCGAATCGGTTCGGAGCTCCTCTTTTTGCGATACAGCGTGCGCATCGGGCGACACTAAAAGTACTGCCGTCAACACCGCTAACCCTGTGAAGGCGCGGCGCATCAGGTTTTGATCGCTCGGGCGACGGTGTAGGTCTTGCCCTGCTTGAGTTTTTTGTAGTTGCCAAACACTTCTTTGAAGGCACGCTCGACAAATTTACGCAAACCATTGATGGTCACGACATATAAGCGACCATTCACATTCATTTTTTCCAGCGCATCGTAGAAATAGAGGTAGTAGAGTTCTTTGCCAGTTTTTGCAGGCAGATTCGATACAACCACATCAAACGAATGTTCGTTTACCTGATCGAAACCGTTGCTAAGGTAGATGCGAGTGTTGTCTAAGCCGTTTTTTTGCGCGTTTTTCTGGCTGTAGTTGATTGCGACAAAATCCTTGTCGATCAAAACGGCGGTGCCCTCCGGCGCCAGCGATGCCAAAGTCAAACCCAGCGGTCCATAGCCACAACCTAAATCCAGGCTGTTTTCATGCGGAGCAATTTCAACGTAGTCCAGAAGCAGGCGTGAGCCTTCATCAACGCTTTTTGGTGAAAATAAGCCCCACGTCGTCGAAAAAGTGAGTGGTTTTCCGCGCAGGGTGTCGTTGAATTCAATATCGTTGCGCAGACGCTGCAGGTCGATGTCGGACAATGAAGCAACTCAAATGAAAATCCGTGATGAGCACGAATACTATCACGGTTGCGAAGCAGAACTTTTGGGGAATATCCGTTTACTCGAACAAGCGTTTAGCCGTTGGCTACTTTGGCTTCGCCTTCATTGCCATCGTCAAGACTGTCATCCTCAGAATCGCGTTGCTCCGGTTCCCACAGCTCGGTGCCATCAGCGAGTTCATCGCCATTGCTCACTTGCGTGGGCTCAACTGCACCTTCAATCGGTTGGTTTTCGTAGTCGTTAAAGTTTTTACTGTCGAAATCGGTTACGCCGGTCTGACTATCGGTTACGTCTTCGTCCAGAATCTCGGCAGTCTCTTCTGGCTCCTGCGCCAGTTTAGTTTGTGCCTCGGTCTCGGCGATCACTTCAGCGGCCTGGTCGACCACTTCCTCGCGATCGTCGACAATAGTTGAATCAGAACCATCCTCGTCGTCGTCTTCACCGACGTCGCTCTGGCTGTTTTTTCGCGAAACAATTAGCCATACAACAAGACCGATCACAATAGCGGCAAGCAAGGCGACACCAGCGATCAATCCGACAATCAACCAGTTGATTTTTTCGTCAACAACGGATTTTTCTGCGGCATTGGTTTGATCCGATTTGGGATCCACAGCGGGTTTGTTTGCGGCGACTTCTATTGGTGCCAACACGTAGTCGAAGTTTTCGCCGTCAACGGTTCGACCGTTTGCGCGTAGATGAATTTGATTGTTCTGTGTACGATCAAGTTGATCCAGTGTTACGGACCATCCGTTAAAACCCTTTGAGCGAAGCGACAAGCTGGTCGTGTTTCCCGCTGCGTCTTCAACCCATGCATCGATCAAAAGACTCTTTATTTCGATTCGATCGGTCAGCGGTGTAATTTTCAGGACGGGTGCCTGCCCCTCAGCTTCGTCAACAATTTTGTAAGAAATCGGCCATTCGACAGCAACTCGGTGCTCAAACGCGCGCGCGAACGTGCCACCGTCAACCACGAGCGACAGTGTGTGAATTCCGTCCGTAAGCGCTGGCAGTGAAACACCAAATTCACCATCGCTGGCATCCACATCACCGTTCGCGCCAGTATCGTTTAATGCGATCACTTCAGTGGCTGGCACACCGTCACTCGATACTGAGAGACCTACGCTCACCAAATTAAGGAAGTCCGGGCGCGTAATTCGTTCACCTTCCTGCTCTATCGACACGCGCACGTCCACGTCCGTTCCCGGTAACAGTCGGTTGGGCAAATCGGCAACGCGCATTTTAAGATCAGTGACGACAACTACGCGATTATCAGGATCTTCTGCGCCAATAATCTCCCACTCGCCTTGCGCGGGCGATACTACGGTGATGAGCTCGTACGCCTGTTCCTGCACCCAACCAAAGGTTTCCGGCGCATCATTCGCAGTTCGTTTAGTGGGGTCTCCCGGTACTCGAATGGCAATCTCGTCGTTCGGGTCTGCCTTAAACGCGAGCAATGTGAGCTCGCGAATGCTGCCATCGACGGTAAAGCGATTACCCTCTAGCGGCAGGGTATCAGCCTTGACCGATTTGTCGAACATCCGCAAAAACGCGCGCTGCAAACCCTCCGCCGAGACGGTTTGCTCAAACCAACCTTCGCTCTCCTCGGCCAGTGTGCTCAACAATTCCGTATCGGTATTTTGCGACAAGGCCACCGTGTAAATTCGAACTCCAGCTGCGGTAAGCGCTGGCAACCATTTATCCAGAATTCGCGCGCGCGATGCCGCATTCTTCGCGTCGTCTGGAGAGATATCGACAACCCCATCGGTGAGCAGGATGAGGCTGCGATTGGTTTCGTGCGCGTCGTTGCCGACCCAACCACGTGAAGCGCGTTCTATTGCGCCCTCAATGTTGGTGAACAAGCCGCGCGAGTGCAGCTCTGACGCACCCTGTTGCGCACGCTGCTTCCAGCCGTCGTCGACTGTTCCAAGTTTGACTTGCATATTCACATAGCGGCCAAACGTCCACACGCCCGCACGAGTGCCACTTGGCAACAGCTCCGACAGCATCCGCAGAGCCGGTTGACGCAGGTTATGCGGATCGTTTTGCTTCATGCTGCCGGAAACGTCCATCAACACGCGTACGTCGTTTTCAACTACGCTCGCGACACCATGCGACGACACCAGCAATGCAAGTGCAGCACAAAAAATGTTGAGAAACCCCCGTTTCATAAGCGCTTAAGTCGGCGGCTTGAGGAATCTCTTTAATCATCAATACCGAGTTGGACTCGCAATCATGGACGTTGGTGGAATTTGCTTTCCTGACGCTATGCGTTAAGCTCCCGCGTTCGCTTAATTCAGTCCATTTTTCGGGTTATTCAGGTTTTTTATGAGAGTCATCCTGCTGGGCGGGCCGGGCGCCGGAAAAGGCACCCAGGCCGCCTTCATTGTCGAACGTCACGAAATACCACAGATTTCTACCGGCGATATGCTGCGGGTGGCAATTAAGGAAGGAACAGAACTCGGGCGCGCCGCCAAGGCCGTGATTGATGCCGGAGATCTCGTATCAGACGACGTGATCATCGCTTTGGTGAAAGATCGCATCGCACAATCGGATTGTAAAAACGGTTTTCTGTTCGATGGATTCCCGCGCACGCTCGGGCAGGCTGAGGCCTTACACGAAGCCAGCATTGATATCGACTTCGTTGTCGAGATAGCAGTGGACGACAATGAAATCATTCGCCGTATGAGTGGCAGGCGAGTTCACCTCCCATCTGGCCGCACATACCACGTGGATTTCAATCCGCCCAAAAATTCTGACGTCGATGACATTACCGGCGAGCCGCTGATTCAAAGGGAAGATGATTCCGAGGCGACCGTGAGGAATCGCCTCAGCGTCTACCATAAGCAAACCGCGCCGTTGATAAAGTACTATCAGGATTGGCTTGCGAGCGGTGACGAAAAAGCGCCGGGCTATGTCAAGGTGGATGGCGCCGCCCCGCTGAAAGATGTCACGAAAAATATTTTAACCGCGCTCGAGGGGTAGCGCGCGTCAGCGGCACTGTGATTTCGACACCGCGTTCAATCCGGAATCAAGATTCGGGTATTGCAATGTTACCCCGAGGTCACGCTTTAGTTTGCCGTTATCGATTCGACGCGATTCGGACAGGTACGACATCATACGATCACTAAAGCGTTGCTCTGCCTGCGCACGTGAAATCTCGATCGGCCGCACCAGACCCAGCGCATCGGCAACGCGCATAAAATAGTCGCTCATAGTGGTGGGTGCATCATCTGCGACATTGAAGACACCCGTACTTTTGGAGCGCGCAGCAGCCATGCAAATCTGCACAAGATCATCTGCATGGACCCTGTTGCTAAACGGAGACTCGTCCAGCGCCAAAACAGGCTCACCGCTTTCGAGACGCTTGCGTGGCAGACGATCAGCCGCGTAAATCCCCGCCACCCGCAGGATGCTGATCTCAACATTTTGCTCATGCGCCCACGCCTGCCAGACGGACTCAGAGTCCACCCGACGCCGCGCGCGATCAACCGAAGGATTTAGCGGGCGCGCCTCGTCGACCCAGTCGCCGCCGCAATCGCCGTACACGCCGGTGGTGCTGATTAAAACGACGCGCTTTAAGCCGTCGCCTTCGATCGCCGCGACTGCAGCACGACTTCGCGAGTCCAGCTGACCCGTGGAAGGCGGCGGTGCCAAGTAATAAAGCGTCTCGGTTTGACCAAGATGAATCGAGAGGTCGTTTGAATCGAGATCGCATACTGCGACATCCAAGCCCTGCGCAGTCAGATCGTCGGCGCTTGCTTGTGACGCGGTAAAGCACTGGACACTGCTGCCATCACGTCGCAACGCGTGAGCAAGCTTTTGGCCAATGTAGCCACAGCCTAGAATCGCAACGTCCACCGAATCCAACTTTAGTTCTTGACCGCATCGAGCAGTCGAACGTGCACATCCTCGGGCTTTTCGATAATCAGCATATGGCCGCAGTTCGGAATGTCTAACACGCGCGAATTGGGTAAATTATCCGCCAGTTGCAACGCGCGCTTATACGGCGTCATCACATCGTCGCGACCGATCACGAGCGTTACCGGACATTGAATCTGATCAAGGCGCGACTGCTCGGGTGTGTATTCATTGCACACATTCAGCCCTGCGTGCATCACGCCCTCTTTTTGTCTTTCTACAATTCGCAAACCGGTGTTGAGCATCGAAATGCCGGATACAGGATTGCCGCCCAGCTGCGCGGCAAAATCGTATCCAAACAGCACAAACATATCGATAGCGAGCTGATCGCCGTTTTTTGCCGCCTCGAGGAAAACGGGCGTAACCGGCATCGGCAACGCAACGCCGAGCAGCGCGAGCTTCTCAACCTTATCCGGAAACTGAATCGCGGTTTCGATGGCGATCAAGCCGCCCATACTGTGCCCGACGACAATCGCGGATGGAATATCGAGTGCATCCATAAACTTTGCCACCCACGCGCCCTTCTCTTGCATCGATGCGGACGGATCACCCTGCGAGTGACCGTGCCCCGGAAGGTCGAAGGTATAGACGTTGTAACCACGTCGCGCGTAGTAGCGGGTGTACAGGGTCCACGTGGTACTGTCGAGCGACACGCCATGAACAAAAATAATGTTCGGCTGCCCTTCAACGATGTCGCGCTTGCCGGTGGAATAGAAAATTTCGTTGTTGTCGATTGTGACGTACATGATCTGCTCCCAATTTATTTTTGTGAGCGATGCAGCGCACGGCCGAGATCGCCGATGAGGTCTTGCGCGTCTTCGATACCGATCGACAGGCGCACCAAACCTTGCGAAATACCGGCTGTTCTCAAGGCTTCGTCGTCCATTCGACTGTGCGTCGTGGATGCGGGATGAATCACCAAAGACTTGGCATCACCAACATTAGCCAAATGCGAGAATAAACGCAGAGAATCGATAAATTTACGCCCGGCTTCGCGCCCACCTTTTAGCTCAAAGCTGAATACTGCACCGCAGCCTTTGGGCATCATTCGCATGGCGAGATCATGATCCGGATGTGCCGGCAACTCGGGATAGGTGACAAACTCGACTGCATCGTTTTGATCGAGAAACTCGACCACTGCGCGCGTGTTGGCCATATGGCGATCCATCCGCATAGGCAGGGTTTCGATGCCTTGCAAAAGTTGAAAGGCATTGCTCGCGCTCATGCACGCACCAAAGTCCCGCAACCCTTCCTTGCGGGCGCGCATCAAAAAGGCGCTGGGGCCAAACTCCTCGGCGAAGTCCATACCGTGAAAGCCTTCGTACGGTTCGCTTAAGCCGGGAAACAGGCCGGAGTCTTCCCAATCAAAACGACCGGAATCAATAATCGCGCCGCCAATCGCCACGCCGTGGCCGCCCATGAATTTCGTCAGGGAGTGCATAACGATGTCCGCGCCATGGTCGAATGGCCGTAAAAGGTATGGCGTGGTCAGTGTCGCATCGAGCATCAACGGCAAGCCGTGCTTGTGCGCCACATTCGACAGCTTTTCGATATCGATTACTTCGAGTCTCGGGTTGGCGACGGTTTCGCCAAAGATCAATCGCGTTTCGGGTTTGATGGCGTTTTCGAAGGCATCAATATCACGCGGATCGACGAACGTCGTTTCAATCCCGAATCGCGGCAGCGTGTACGCCAACAAATTGTGCGTCCCGCCGTAGAGAGAACGCGAAGCGACGATGTGACTGCCCGCCCCCATCAAGGTGACAATGCCCAGATGAATGGCCGCCATACCGCTGGCGGTAGCGACTGCGCCGACGCCACCCTCCAACGCGGCCACGCGTTCCTCCAACATGCCGACCGTCGGGTTCGAGATGCGCGAGTACACGTGCCCGGCGCGCGCAACGTCAAACAGCGAGGCCGCATGATCGGAGTCCTTGAACACAAATGACGTGCTTTGATAAATCGGCGCTGCGCGCGCACCGGTTGTCGGATCGGGCTGCTGCCCTGCGTGCAAACTCAGTGTGTCGAAGCCGATGTATTTTGGCCCTGCCATGCGTTACCTCGTTGAAATGAATAACCGACGAAAAGCGCTGCTGCGCCGCTTGCTTTACGCCGCCATCATATCTAAATTAGCGCGTTTTTGTGACTCAAAAACCAAGGGGGCACGGGTCTATGCAACGCACAATCAACAAGGTCGCCGTGATCGGCGCGGGCACGATGGGTGCTGGAATCGCCGGCGCATGCGCGATGGCGGGCAACGGCGTGGTGTTGCTGGACATGTCCAGCGAACTGGCAGAAAAAGCTGTTCAACGTTTGCTCGGCGGGCGCAACCCGGCGATTAGTGAAGAGGCTGCAGCGCGCATACATTGCGGCGCGATTGACGCGGATCTCGGTATGGTCGCTGACTGCGACTGGGTTTGCGAAGCAATTATTGAAGACCTCGCGACCAAGCGCGACCTCTTCACACGGTTAGAGGCCGTGCGCAAGGACGGCTCAATCATTACGACTAACACCTCGGGTATCCCGCTGCGGGATATTTACGCCGAGATGCCAGGCAACGTGGCGCGCGATATTGCCGTCACCCACTTTTTTAATCCGCCACACATCATGCGCTTGCTGGAGCTGGTGCCCGGCACCCAAACCGATCCCGATGTCACCGCCGCACTCACCGACTACTGCGGTAAAACACTGGGCAAGGGTGTGGTAAATGCGAAGGACACGGTTAACTTCATCGGCAACCGTATCGGCTGTTTCTGGATGTTGGCCGGGCTGCATAAAGCCCGCGAAGCTGCAGATAACGGGGTGTCAATGGAAGAAGTCGACGCCGCCATGTCCGCACCGATGGGCCTGCCGCCAACGGGTTTGTACGGTTTGGTTGATCTTATTGGTCTCGACGTGATGGATTTTGTCGGCAAGAACTTGAAAGCCAACTTGCCCGCTGGCGACGCAGGTCACGACTACGTGAGCTTTCCAGAGGCCGAACAATCGATGATGGGCGCGGGACAACTCGGCCGCAAAACCGGCGGTGGTTTTTACAAACTGATTCGCCACGACGATGGCAGCAAAACCATGGAAGTCTACGATCTGCGGACACGCGAATGGCGACCCGCAGTGCAGTTTGAACTCGATGAAGAGCACAGCGACTTCACGACATTAATGTTCGCCGATAGTGAACTCGGCAAATTTTCCTGGGATTTGATGAGCGCTGTATTTAGCTACGCTGCCGACCTGGTGCCCGATATTTCCGATGATATCGTCAACGTTGACCGAGCCATGCGTTGGGGTTTTAACTGGGCACAAGGCCCGTTCGAGATGATCGACGCTATCGGAGCCAGGGCGTTTGCGGAGAAACTCGAGGGCGAAGGTCGCGCGATTCCAAAAATGGTTGCCGCCCTTCTCGACTCCGATAACGCGAGCTTTTACCGCGATGGACAATTTTTCAGCGTTGATGGCAGTTATCAGACAACGCCGGCCGAATAGCGCGACTTCATTACGTGTCACAAAAAAGGGCGCCAAATGCGCCCTTTTTTGTGGCCTGCAAACTGCACATTCGCAGCATTAATTTTGATTCAGCGTGTTTCAATCCATGGCTAATTTGACGCACTGATTAACTCGCCAATCGTTTTCACCGCGTTTTCGTTTCTCTCAAACGGTTCGAAGGAATAATTCAGGCGCATGCAGCTGTTGTATTTTCCGGATGACGAAAACAATGAACCTGGCGCGATACTTACGCCCTTCGCCAGGCACCTGTCATTTAGCTCGACAGTATCAATTTTTTGCTTCAACTCGACCCAGAGTACAAATCCACCTTCGGGTTTGGTTATCCGGGTGTCACCCGGGAAGTAGCGCTCCACACATTGCGTCATCAAATCGCGATTGAGCTGATATTGCTTGCGCATTTTCCGAACGTGTCGCTCGTATCCCCCCTGCGCAATGAACTCTGCAATCGCCAGTTGCGGCAGCGTTGATGTGCACGCGGTGACAACGTACTTCAAATACAAAACTTGATCGAGGTAGCGGCCAGGTGATGTCCAGCCTACGCGAAAACCTGGCGCAAGCGTTTTGGAAAACGATGAACAGAACAACACGCGACCATCGGTATCGAACGACTTTATGCTCGGGGGTCGCGGCGAGTGGTAGGCCAAATCGCCATAAATGTCGTCTTCGATAATCGCAATGTCATACTGTGCGGCAAGATTCAGCAAAGTCTTTTTGTTTTCAACAGGCATGGTGTAACCAAGCGGGCTATTGCATGTGGGGGTGAGCTGAATCACTTTGACCGGCCATTGTTCCAGCGCGAGCTCAAGGGCCTCTAAACTCATTCCAGTGCTGGGATGCGTAGGGATCTCGAGAACCTTTAGGCCCTGCGCTTTAAATGCCTGCATCGAACCGTAAAAACTGGGAGAGTCCACCGCCACAACGTCACCTGGCTGCGCCACCGTACGCAAGCACACGGACAATGCTTCCTGACACCCAGTCGTGGTGACGATTTCATCGGGGTGAAGTCGACAACCGGAATCGACCATAAGTCGTACGATTTGCTTGCGTAACTCCGAGTGCCCTTGGAGATTGCCGTAGGCGAGCGTATCGAGCGGGGATTTGCGATTAATTTCCGACTGCACTCGAATCAATGGCGAAAGCGTTGACGCAGAAAAGTTGGGGCTGCCGCGCCCCAAATTCACAACACTGTAATCGCTGTTGGCATTGACCAGATTGAGCACGTCATCCCACTGTCCAACTTCCAGCGGCATTTGTTTAGGTCGGGTGAGTGCCGGTAATTCCAGACTTGTATCTCTGGGTTTACGCACGTAGTAACCCGATTTGAATCGGGATTCAGCCCACCCGTCATCCTCCAACACGCGATACGCTTCTTGTGCGGTCGAGATGCTGACTTCATGGGATTGGCTCAAACTGCGAATCGAGGGCAGCTTGTCTCCGTCAAAGTAGTAACCCTGCTCAATCCGCTCAATCATCGATTGGGCAACTTGTTCGTACAGTTTCATCAACAACTCCCAGCACAGACGATGCGTTCATGACAGATTGATCAATCCACATCAGTACAGATTTTGTATCTAATATCTGTACTGCAAAAAAATACCTTATTCTGAATCTGTCACGGTCTCAGATTAACTCATATTATTTCTTCAGGCAAACAAGTCCATAGGGGAAAATCATGAAAAGTCTGGAATTCTTCAATCGCTGCCTGAACAAGATTGCGTTTTTGTATTTACGGCAGAAATCGCGACGGCAACTCCTTTCGATGGAGAGCCATACGCTCCGAGACATTGGCGTTTCGTATGAGGATGCGATGCACGAAGGCAGCTTGCCGTTTTGGAAAGCGGGCATTCATGATCCGCAACCTTGTAGCAATGAGTCAGCCAAGCCCGAACAGCGTGAAAGCGAGCCTGGATCAAGATCTTCGATAGCAGTGAGTTAGCTTGATTTGATTGTTAGTTTTGACGACCAAAATGAAAAAGGGCGCATTCAGCGCCCTCTTTCACTTCTTGTTATGCGTGTCGCTTAGAATGTCACGACCGATTTAATACTCTTGCCTTCGTGCATCAAATCAAACGCCTGATTGATCTCCTCGATTGGCATCGTGTGTGTCACCAGGCTGTCGAGTTCGATATCGCCGTTCATGTACTGATCAACCATTCCGGGTAGTTCGGTGCGGCCTTTGACGCCACCAAACGCGGTACCGATCCAGCGCCGCCCAACCACGAGATTAAAGGGTCGCGTGCGAATTTCTTCACCCGCGCCCGCGACACCAATGATGCACGAGACCCCCCAACCCATGTGCGTGCACTCCAGCGCGTCGCGCATGACTTGCGTATTGCCTGTGCAATCAAATGAGTACCCCACGCCGCCGCCGGTCATTTCCTGAATGTACTCCGGAAGCGATCCATCGACATCAAGAGGATTGACAAAATCAGTCGCCCCCAGCTTGCGGGCAAAATCTTCTTTTCCAGGATTAATATCGACGGCAATGATACGCTCCGCTTTGGCCATTACCGCACCCTGGATCACCGACAGGCCCACGGTACCAAGTCCGAAAACCGCAACCGACGAACCCGCTTCCACTTTGGCGGTATTGAGAACGGCGCCGATACCGGTGGTAACACCGCACCCCAGCAGGCACGCCATATCAAGCGGCGCTTCTTTGCTGATTTTAGCCAGCGCAATTTCCGGTACAACCGTATACTCAGAGAACGTCGAGCAGCCCATGTAGTGATAAATGTCTTTGCCATCGGCTTTGAAACGGCGCGTGCCGTCAGGCATAAAGCCGGTCCAGATTGTTCCCGCTATCGATTGACACAAGTTGTTTTTGTCAGTGCTGCAGTAATCGCAGGTGGATTCCTGACATTCAGGAATGTAAAGCGGAATGACGTGGTCACCGGGCTGGAGTGTTTTGACGCCGGGGCCGCACTCGACTACCTCGCAGCCTCCTTCATGACCCAGAATCGCCGGAAACGCCGCTTCTGGGTCTTCGCCGGACAAAGAAAATGCATCCGTATGGCAGACGCCGGTAGCGTGCACCCTCAAGAGCACTTCACCTTCTTGAGGACCTTCAACATCGACCTCAACGATTTCCAAGGGCTTTTTTGGTTCCCACGCTATGGCGGCTTTTGCTTTCATGGATGCTCCTTTGGCAACTGATTATTTAGACAAGCAATTTTTACTGTTCTTGTAATTAGAATTGGTTTCAGCGCCAAGACTACTACGCTTTTCAGGGTTTTTCGATAGGGACAGCCCCCGAAAAACGAGCGAGAAAACATCAGACAGTTATCAGCGTCAAAATTTCAACACTGACGTGTCGGGCAGCACTTCAAAGCGGCTCCAACAGTCAGTTATCAAAATGACGTTTTAACGCAACCCCGTTCGCCCCAGACTTTGAGCAGGCGGGAGGTGCCTGGTCTCTCCTGCAACGCAAAAAACCGTGAAATCATTCACACTCCGCTTAAGTTTTTCGAAGAAATACGCTATTTTAGAAACGCGTCAAAGCTTATGCGATCAGGGACTTACGCTCGACAGTCAAAGTTGCTGCGTATATTCGGGAAAATTTTTGTGAAACAGGTCTTTACCAGTGGATTGCGTCTCTCTCTCTGCCTTGCTTTAAGCGCGGCGGGGGCGGCGTGCGGCTGGGTTGACGACTCCGGAAGACAAGGTAACAAGTCCCCGATTGCCGACGTCGAAAATTTGACCACATTCGAAGAAACGCTCGGAAATATAATTGACGCTTCTGCCAGTTCTGATCCGGATGGCGCAATTGAGTCATATACCTGGACATTGGTGAGCGGCGATGAAACCGCGTTAGCACAGTTCTCACCCATGTTGGGGTTTCCGAGCATTTCCCCGACTTTCACATTCAGCACCCCGACTTTACGTGAACCCAAGGCGTTGCAGTTCAATTTGACCGTCACCGATAACGACGGTGGCACGGCGCAGAAGATTGTCGATGTTTTGATTAACTCAATTAATGAACCGCCAACTGTAGCCCCTGACAGTTACCTCGCTGAGGAAGGTGAAGTTCGCTCTGTAACGCCCCCCGTATTCGATGACGCCGGCAATCAAACCTCGGGGGAAGCGACCCTTCTGTCGAATGACGAAGACGACGATGATGTGTCCAACATGCCCTTGGTTGCCAGTCTCAAATCCGGCTTTGGACCCAGGCTTGGTACTGTCACGATCTTTCCCGACGGTGGCTTTAACTATGTTCATGACGGAACGGAGCCTACCGGCGCGAACGCGAGCGACAGCTTTGTATACATCGCAAGTGATGGTACCCACGATGTGGAAAGTATCGTGTCAATCGTGATCATTGAGAGCAACGATCCACCAGTGGGCGTTATTGACTCCTACGCTTTAAACGAAGATGAAGCCTTACAGGTATCACCGGAAGACGGGGTTTTGTCCAACGACTTTGACATTGATATTCGACCGGGCGAGATCATAACGGCGATTCTCGCGGAGGCGCCAGAACACGGGACTCTCTCTTTCCTCAACGACGGGAGTTTTACGTATCAACACAACGGAACGAGCCAATCGACTATCGATACGTTTTCTTACTTTCCAAGGGATGACCTTGAACTGCCTGACGTCGCGACCATAGTGACTCTCGAGATCGCGCAATTTGATGATGCGCCCGTCGCATTTGCGGACAGCTACCCTGTAAATGCAGGAGAGCTGTTGGAGGGCGGAGATTTAACAATCGGTATTGAAAATGGCGTTTTACTCAACGACACAGACGATGAAAACCAGACTCTATCCGCGATCCTTGTAAGCAATCCCAGCCACGGACAAATCACGCTCAACCCGGACGGTAGCTTCGTTTATTCGCACGATGGCGGCGAATCGGTGAGTGACAGCTTTACGTATTCTGCGTTTGATGGAACGTCACAGTCGCCACCCGCTACCGTTGAACTCACGATAACACCGGTCAACGATCCACCAATTGCGCGGAATGATTCGTACACTGTGGACGAGGGGCGCACGAGTTCCTTCAATGAACGGCGGGGTGTTCTATCCAACGACGAAGATCCTGAAAATGACGCGCTCAGTATTTCTCGAATCGTTGAGCAGCCGGAGCACGGCGTTCTGGATCTCGACGACGACGGCAGTTTCACGTACGACCACGATGGCAGTGAAACGCCGAGGGAAGATTCATTCCGCTATGAAGCGAAAGACAGCAACGATGCCGTCAGCAACATAGCGACTGTTACCCTCACAATCAGGCCGCGCAACGATCCACCCGAATTTACCAGCGCACCGCCAACGGGTCCTCTGACTGAAGACGAACCCTTTAGCTACGCGATCAGCGCGAGCGACCCTGACCTCAATGACACCCTGACGCTTTCTGTGCTGCCCAATGCTGTTGGCTTGGTCGTTTCCGATAATGGGGATGGAACCGGCACCCTGCAGGGCACCCCGACAAACAGCGCGGTCGGTATCAATCAAATTACGTTGCGAGTTCAAGACAGCGAAGGTGCAACGGACACCCAGACTTTCAACATCACCGTATTGAATACCAACGACGAGCCAAGCCTGAGTGGGTTTCCGGACACCTCGGTGCAAGAGGGCGACACCTACAGCTTTACGCCCACCTTAAGCGATCCGGACGTGGGCGATACGCACACCTTCTCTATCACCAATGAACCGAGCTGGGCCAATTTCAACACCAGCACCGGGCAGTTGTCCGGCACGCCAG
>JBCCGL010000012.1:0-179005 GCA_039029275.1 Pseudomonadota bacterium
CAGTTCACCGTCAGGGGGTTTATCTAACGGGCTGGCGGCAATTGGCACGGCGCTAAACAACGGGTTCGCCGATGTTTGAAGTGCAACATTGCCTGTGTGTTGATGCAATAGCTGCTGATTTAAAAATTCATTTAATTCAGTTGCTTGACTGTTCGTCGCGGCAATTAGATGCAAGCCGAAATCGCTTGATTCGGACACATTTGTTGACACGGCAGACAGCGCAGTCTCAGGCTGTGTAGCGTCAATGGTCAGAAATGGCAGATTAATCGCTTGCATCGGGTCATGGTGTTTAAATTCACCACCGAAAGCGCAAGCGCCGTGCCAGTCTTTTCAAGGCGGAGTTTATGAATTGGAGCCCGACCGCAATGCCTTGTTGCTACTGCCCTCATCGTCGGCGCGTTGCTCACGCCGCTGTAACTCGACCTGCGCTTGCGAGTGCTGACGATCAAGCATCCGATTCATGCCCTGCTGTTGTTTTTCGGTTTTCTGCCAGATCAGCAGCGAGTCTTTATAGTTGCGCTGATCGTCATCTATCATTTTGCGCTGCTGCTCAATTGCGGTATCCAGCTTCACGAGAAATTCACGAAACTCCTGCATTCCTTTTGCATTGATGCCATGCTGACCATTGCTGACAAAGCGCGCGGCGTATTCCTTGCGATACTCGATAAGTTGCACAAGTTGTTGCTGATTTTCCTGCAAACGGTTTTTCGCCGTTATAACTGAAAGTTTGGCATTCTCGGTGCGCTGTTCAGCAATCCGCGTAACCAGTTCGAGCTTACGCGTGCGCATTGTTTAAGTTCGCATTGGTGGCAACGGGCGTCTCCCCACGCAACAGCGATCTAAGTTGCAGCATGCTCGCCTCGCTACTGACCGCTTCATTCATGTTTTGCAGCAAAAACGCCTGAAGCTGCGGGAACATCAAAATCGCCTGATCAATTTCAGAACTGCTTCCGTGTTGGTAGGCGCCAACGGAAATCAAGTCACGATTTTCCTGATACAGCGAATAAAGCCTGCGAAACTGACGCACAAGCTGCTGCTGATCGTCATCGGTGATCGCATTCATTGCACGACTTATCGACGCTTCAATGTCGATTGCCGGAAAATGCCCGGCCTGCGCCAAATCGCGCGACAGCACCAAATGCCCGTCCAAAATCGCGCGCGACGCATCGGCAATCGGATCGTTATTATCGTCCCCCTCAACCAGAACGGTGTAGAACGCTGTGATCGAACCTTGATTATTAAAACCGTTTCCAGTGCGCTCGACCAGTTGTGGCAGGCGTGCGAAAACCGACGGCGGGTAACCCTTGGTCGCGGGCAGTTCACCAATCGCCAGGGAGATTTCACGCTGCGCCTGCGCGAACCGCGTGAGTGAATCCATCAGCAGCAAAACACTTTTGCCCTGGTCGCGAAAATACTCGGCAATGCTGTGAGATAGCATCGCTCCGTGTAGTCGATTCAGCGGTGAAGTATCCGCCGGCGCGGCGACAACCACCGAGCGTTTCAATCCGTCTTCACCCAGAATATCCTGCACAAATTCTTTCACCTCACGTCCGCGCTCGCCGATCAGGCCGACCACGACCACATCAGCGCTCGTGTAGCGCGTCATCATGCCCATCAGTACGCTCTTGCCGACGCCACTCCCCGCGAACAGTCCCAGTCGCTGCCCCCGACCGACGCTGAGCAAGGAGTTGATCGCGCGGACACCAACGTCAAGAATTTCGTCAATTGGTTTACGCTTAAGTGGATTAACCGGGGTGCTCTGCAACGGTGCCGTTTCGACGGTATGCAAAGGCCCTTTCGAGTCAAGCGGCTGACCTCCGCCCGACAACACCCGCCCGAGCAAACTGTCGCCAACCGGAACCCGATACACACGATCACTCGGAATCACGCGTGCGTTTGGCACGAGCCCTTGTATGTCTTTCGTCGGCATCAAGAACAGTTTGTCTGCGGCAAACCCCACGACTTCTGCTTCGACCGGCTCCATACCCGGGGCAATCACATTGCAGCGCGCGCCGATTGCCGCCTGACAGCCGACCGCCTCCAGCGTCATCCCGACCATTCGCGTGACGATGCCTTCAACAGGCGGTTTCGCTACACGTGGCAGATTCGCTGAACGCGAATTCAAGTACCGATGCCACCGATCTCCGTTTGGTGGCAGCGACCAGTTCACTGCCTCAGTCACCTTCGCGCTCGCCACCTAGCATTGTCGCTGCGAGGGCCGCGAGTCTGGCCTCAGTTGTCGCGTCGATACGCGAAGTGTCGGTTGTAATTCGGCAACCGCCGCGACTGATCAAAGGGTCTTCTGCCAACTTCCACTGATCTTTGGATTCGGCGCCGGACAACACCTGCCGCAGAAGCTCGGCATCATCCGGATGCAGATGAATCGTGGTTGATTGCGTACCCATCGGTAGCAGCGCAAGTGCCTCGCGGATGACCCCAACAATTTCACCCGGTTCGGCGCGAATTTCGCGGCGAACAAGCTGTTGTGCAAGCGTGACAATCAATGTGTCGAGTGATTCCTCGACGCGCTCGTCCAATTCGGCAAACGGTGCTTCGAGTGAATTGATTAGGTGCATCAAAAGATCAGTTCGCTGCGCAACCTCAGCAGCCCCCTGATCAAACCCTTTTGTGTAGCCTTCGGTGTGCCCTGCCTCGAGCCCCTCCTTGTAACCGCGCTCGCGAGCCTCTCGTTCCCACGCTGCTATCTCATCTGCTGTAGGCGGTGCGGGTAAGTCCTCGTTTTCGTCCAGCTCCTCGCTGTGACCTTCACCGACTGTCGGCAGTGACCAAGCGGACACGCCTGCATACGAGTCGAGTGAACTAGACAAATTCTTCTCCGCCGCCACCCAGCATGATGGTGCCTTCTGCCTCGAGGCGACGCGCGACAATCAAGATTTCTTTTTGTGCTTCTTCGACCTCACTCAAGCGCACCGGACCTTTAGCGTCCATGTCCTCCGCCAACATTTCCGCCGCACGACTGGACATATTCTTGAGCACTTTGTTTTTGAGATCCTCAGAAACTCCTTTCAGTGCCAGAGTAAGGTGATCGGTCGAAACCTCGCGAAGCAACGACTGGATACCGCGGTCGTCGACCTCCACCAAATCATCGAAGACAAACATAAGATCCGAAATCTGTACGCTAAGATCTTCGTCTTCTTCCTTGAGTTGTTCCATCACCGTTTCAGAGTTAGGCCCAATATTGTTGAGAATTTCTGCAACAGTTTTGACACCGCCGAGCTTGGCTGATTCGACGTTCATCTCTGACGTTGCGTGCTGTTCGAGTATCTGGTCGAGCTCACGAATGGCAGCGGGCGGTATCGCGTCGAGCGTTGCGATGCGCATCATGATGTCGGTGCGTTGATTTTCCGGGAGGAGATTAAGTACATCGGCCGCTTGACCTGAATGCAAAAATGACAAGACCAGTGAAATGATTTGCGGGTGTTCGTAACGCACAATTTCGGCTACCGAACGTGCGTCCATCCACTTGAGGGCCTCGATGCCCTGACCGGTCCCATTCAGGAGAATACGGTCAATTACGTTTTCGGCTTTTTCTTCACCCAGCGCTTTTATTAGCACCGAGCGTAGATAATCGTCACCCCCGACGCCGACAGATGTTTTATCTTGAATTTCGTTGACAAAATTGGTTATCGAGCCATCGACAATGTCACGCGTCACCCCCTTTAGCGTTGACATACGCGCACCCAGCACCTGCACCTCTCTCTGACTCAGGTGCTTCATAATCTCAGACGCTTCGTCTTCGCCGATGCTCAGCAAAAATATGGCGGCACGTTCAACACCACCGATGTCTTCAGGTTTCTCAAGCGGCATCTTTTTCTTCTTCAGTCTCGTTCATCCAGACTTTCATCACGGTGGCCGCGCGGGCTGGGTCTTCCAGAACCAAAATTCGTGCGTAGCTCAATTTTTTGTCATATTGCATTTTGCTTGCATCGGCGTCAGTATCGATTGGTCGACCGTCGTCGCCCCACACGATTGCCGCCTCTTCGAGTTCGCCCTCAACAGCGTCGTCGTCGCTGTCAATTTCATCGTCGTCATCTTCATCGTCATCCTCTTCTGGTTCCTCTTCCGCTGTCGGGATCAGGCCCCGCACAATCGGGCGTACAATCAACACCAATAGCAACAGAATGAAGATACCGCTAAGCACTTGCTTGATAAGATCCTGTACCCAGATTTGCTCCCATAAAGGGAGTTCGGGTAACACGCCAACCTCGGGTGTGAAAAAGGCAGAGTTCATGACGTTGATTGTGTCGCCGCGCGCTTCATTGAAACCGATAACCTGACGAATCAGGTTGGTAATTCGCTCAATTTCCTCAGGCGTGTAAGCTTCCCGACGCGTGCTTGGGCGCGTGTCCTCTGCGACGCCAGTAGTCTCTTCGGAAGCGTCTTCACCCTCACCCGCATTCTCGTTTTCACCGTCAAGTTGTGGGGTTTCAGCCGTGCTGCCTTCAGGCGTCGTCGCGATATCACGAGCCAAAGGCGCGTTAACGGTGATCTCCTTATCGTCGATTACAACAGCAACGGCGAGACGGCGAATATCACCGAGTGAGTTTTGCTGATGGCTAATAACGCGATCGACCTCATAGTTGCGGGTGGCAGCCCTGCTGGAACTGGACGAGCCATTTTGATCGGCGGCTGCGCCCTCTTCATCGGTTGTTCCCGCACCAGGAGGTTGATTGGTCAATGCGCCCGGGACACCAATAGCGCGATCCAGACGATTCTCTTCTTCAGTGGTTTGCTCGCTGCGCAGAACGCGGCGCGGGTCGTCTTCATCCTGATTGTATTTTTCCTCGGTACTTTCGACACGGGTAAAGTTAAGTTCTGCGGTCACCTGAGCGCGCACTTTTCCGTAACCCACAATCGGCTCAAGTAAACTGACGATCCGCTCACTGTAGTCGCGTTCCAATTCACGACGGTATTCAAACTGCTTCGCACTCATGGCGAGATCGGTATTGCTGTTACCATCGGTGAGAAGACGACCGTGTTGGTCAACTACAGTGACAGCCGCGGATTCCATATTTGCAATACTTGAAGAAACCAGATGCACAATTGATGCGATCTGCACCTGCTCAAGTACGCGGCCTTGATACAGTTGGACGATGACCGAAGCAGAGGGTTTTTTCTGATTTCGCACAAATATTGATTGCTTGGGAAGTGCGAGATGCACACGCGCGCCCTTAATGTTTTTGAGCGTTGAAATGGAACGGCTAAGTTCGGTTTCCAATGCGTGGTTGTAACGCGCCGATTCGATGAACTGACTGGTGCTTAAATCCTGCTCGCTTTGCAAAATCTCTAAACCAACGCCGCTGCTCTCCGGCAGTCCTTGCGCCGCCAGGCGCATGCGAACCTGCCGAACCTGCGAGCTTGGCACCATTATCGAGCCGGTTTGCTGATCGACCCGAAACGGTACGTCACCCGTTTTGAGTACTTCTGCAATTTTGTTCGCGTCTTCGTGGGTCATTTCAGCGAACAAAGAGGTGTAATTAGGCTCCTTGGACCAAAGCGCAACAGCAACGCCAATGGAAATTGCCAATGCCAGCAGCACCAATACCGCAATCTGACGATAGACAGGCGCTTCGCGCCACGGAACGGGATTGGCGATCTGGTCGGCTGTCGACGCTTCTTGGAGTTCGGTTGATGCCGAAAGATCGTTTTCTGCGGTTGCTTCCGCCATGCTTCAGCCTGCCTTTACACCTGCATGTTCATAACTTCCTGATAGGCGCTAAGCATTTTGTTTCGCACTTCTACCAGAGCAGTAAATGCCACGCGGGATTTCTGCCCCGCGATCATGACGTCGACCAGACTCACGTCCTTGTTTCCGACTTCGAATAGTTCAGCAAGGCTCGCGGCGTGTTTTTGCGAGGCGTTAACGCTGTCGAGTTGCTGCTTCATTAATTCAGAAAACCCGGTGTCGGGTCCTGCAGTGTGGGCCACACCGGCGCTCTCGGATTGCGCCATCGCGCGCATTCGCTCGAGTTCACCGACCAGCGTGTTCATTGATTGATGCGTGGGTGATATTTCCACAGTAAAAACCTCCTATTGTCAGGCCGCTGCCGTACCATGCCCGGGCACGGCGACCCCTTCTTCACGCATGCGCGACAATTTATAGCGTAAGGTGCGCGGCGAAATACCAAGCGCCTCGGCCGCGGCTTTTCGGCTCCCACCGTTGCTGCGCAGCGCATCGAGAATCATTTCCTGTTCGCGGTTTCGAAGGTTGGAACTAAGCGCGTTGCCGGAGTCAACCGGATGCGTTGCATCGGAGTTGAATGACTCTTCAAATAAAATGTCGCCCGCTTGAATCGACTGCGAGTTAGACAAGATCAATGCGCGTTGCATCACGTTGTCCAACTCGCGAACATTACCGGGCCAATCGTATTCGCCAAGTTTTGTTAAAGCATCTGCAGTCAACGTTCGCTTTTCATTTGGCGGGCAATATTTTTCGACAAAATACTGCGACAACAACGGCACATCGTTAACTCGCGCGTTCAAGGGAGGCAACCGCAATGGGAAAACATTCAACCGATAAAATAAATCTTCTCTAAAGTTACCCTCGGCAACTTCGCCCTTAAGATCACGGTTAGTGGTCGCGAGAATTCTTACATCAAGCAAAATTGTTTGATTGCCGCCAAGGCGTTCGACTTCTCGCTCCTGCAACACTCGCAGTAACTTTGCCTGCAACCCCAATTCCATTTCAGATATCTCATCCAATAGCAAAGTCCCGCCCTGTGCGAGTTCAAACTTTCCGGGCGTCGATTTATAGGCACCGGTGAACGCGCCCTTTTCATAACCAAATAAAACCGCTTCGAGCATATTCTCCGGGATCGCCGCACAATTGATCGCAACAAACGCGCGCTTAGCGCGCGGTGAGCAGGCGTGAACATGGCGCGCAACGACTTCCTTACCCGCGCCGCTGGGACCGCTTATCATCACAGTGGTATCGGTCTTTGCAACCCTTTCGGCCATGGCCATCAGTTCTTGCATGATTGGATCTTCGGCGATGAATTGATCACGGCGCTCAATTGAATGTGAAAGCAAACCCTCGACCTTTTCGAGTAAATCCGACAGTTCAAACGGTTTTGCCAGATAGTCCGCTGCACCATGGTGCAGCGCTGCCACGGCTTTGTTGACCGTGCCAAACGCCGTCATCAAAATCACTGGCAAGTCGAGATGCGACTCACGAATCGAGTCGAGCAAAGCGAGTCCGTCGACTGGTTTCATTTGCACGTCGCTAATGACAAGTTTGATATCAGGCTCCAGAAGGAGTCGTGTCAAAGCGGCTTCGCCGTGTTCACTTTCTGCTACGTTGTAGCCGGCTATTTCCAGCGTATCGCGCAGGGCGCAGCGCAAACTATCATCGTCATCAACTACTAATATTTTTACTTTCTTCATAACATCATTCCTGCAAAAACCGAGTGATTGTTTTTTTAACGCTAGGCAACAGCACGCGCATCGACGCGCGATTGTTCTGCCACGCCAAGTGGAATACAAACCGAGAAATGCGCACCCCCCGACGCCGACGCACGCACGTCTGCACGCCCACCGTGTGCTTCGAATACTGAGCGCACGACCGAAAGCCCTAGGCCGGTGCCGCTATTGCGAGATGTGATAAATGGCTGAAATATTTTGTCGTGCAGTCGCGGATCGATACCGGGTCCATTGTCGCTGATATCGAACACGAGATTTCCCTGAGCTTCGCGCATCCGAATATTGAGGCTTAAGGAATCACCTACAATTTCTATCGCGTTGCAGCAAATATTGAGTAATGCAGTTACGACACCAACCCGGTTAGCGTTGACCGCGCAATCGGTTTCGCACTCTATTGTGTAGGCAGCGCCAATCGACTCCACCAGCGGTGCAAGCTGAGATTCGAGATCCTCAACAAGCAAAGATGATGCGACCGGTTCCTTGGTCATTTGCCCACCGTGCGCAAACATCAGCATATCCCGAATCATGCGTTCGACGTGTCGCAATCGCCGGAGTGATTTGTCGGCAAACCCCGCATGTTGCTCGTTGGAATTCGCGCCTGTCTGTAGCTGCGACAGATACAGCATCGCGGTGGCAATCGGGGTTCTGATTTGATGCGAAAGCCGCGCCATCATCTCGCCAATGGATGCCAGGCGCGCGTTGCGCTCGCTGAGCTCCTGTTGTGCGCGGGTTTCGGTGACGTCGCTAAGCAAGACTATTTGCCCTGGAGCGCCGCCGAGTGGCTGGGTCGAGATGTTTAGCAGACGGTGGTCGCGTGTGACCAGCTCCCCCTTGTTGAGATCACTGTCAAATGCGCGTTTGGCGATATCTCGCCAGGCTTCGCCAACGATGGGCAAACCCAGCCAATCACCCGCATTCGGATTGGCGCTGATCACAATACCGTGTTTATCGAGCAGCAAAACTGCGCCGGGAAGCGCGTCGATTATGGCTTTGTGCAGACCAGCGACAGACGCGTTGTTAGTTGCGCATGCAAGGGGCGATTCTGAACCAGAAACCTGGTGGGATTGGGTTGAAACACCCTTTAACATCATGACTCCGACAACAATACAGCGTTGATCGGGTCTTGTGCAGAAACTATGCCACGGGGCTAATTGTTATTTTAATCAAAGACTTAAGCAGATAGTCAAAAACAATACGTCAATGCTCCGACATTTCCTCGTTACGCACGATATTGTATTTACGCATTTTTTCCACCAGGGTGGTCCGGCGCACGCGCAGACGTTTGGCGGCATGAGCCACAACACCGTCGGTTTCTTCCAGCGCCTGATGGATCAAGCTCATTTCGATGTTGGTCAAATGCTGTTTAAGATCAATACCTTCGCGCGGTAATCGAGGTTCATTCAGGAGTTCAAGGTTGGGCATACCCACCATGTACCCCGGCGAGGCGGGCTCCGCGTCACCAAATTCTTCCTTGACTTGCTCAGGCACAATTTTGCTCGGCAAATCTTTGACATCGACGACGCCATAGGGGAACAGAATAGCGAGGCGTTCCACCAGATTCGCTAACTCGCGCACGTTACCGGGCCAGCGGTAGTTACACAGTGTGACCATCGCAGCGGGTGTGAGCCGAACCGAACCGCTTTTCTCGTGCTCGAGTCGCGTAATCAGTTCGTTAACCAGTAACGGCAGGTCTTCTAGCCGGTCGCGCATCGCCGGCATTTCAATCGGGAAAACGTTCAAGCGATAGTAAAGATCCTCGCGAAAGTCGCCTTTTTCAATCAAGGTGTCGAGGTCGCGGTGGGTCGCGGCGATGATCCGCACGTTGGTTTTAATGCTGCGATTACTACCGACGCGCTCGAATGATCGTTCCTGAATAACGCGGAGTAATTTCACCTGCATCGTCAGCGGCATATCCCCGATTTCATCTAAGAATATCGTCCCGCCTTCGGCCAGTTCAAACCGACCCTGGCGCGCACTCAGAGCACCAGTAAACGCGCCTTTTTCATGGCCAAATAATTCGCTCTCGAGCAAGTCGCCCGGAATCGCACCGCAATTAATCGGCACAAATGGTTTGTTACGCCGCGTTGAATAATAGTGAATGTTGCGAGCCACGACCTCCTTGCCGGTGCCTGACTCTCCCAAAATCAGAACTGTTGCTTCGGTACTGGCGACCTGCTCGATCATCTTGCGGACGCGCCGTATGGCGCGGCTATTACCCACCAGACTGCGAAAAAGCTCGAGCGATTGCGATGACGCCTCTTTCGACTGCGATTTCGGGGTACGCACTTCGGCTTTGTGCAATAGGTTGGTTAACTGGGGGTATTTGATGTCGGTTTTCATCGAGGCGATAAAACCGGCTGGCAAGGGATTACCGACCTCCTCGTGGCCTGCGTTATCGCTTACCAGAATCATCGGAGGGCAACGCTGTACGCGAGTGTAAAGTTCCTCGGCCAGGTCAAGCGAACGCTCAGATTCACATAAAAAAATGATTCCGTAGTCACTGAGATCGGTCATATCACGCAGCAATTCAGGGTTACTCAGCACCTGGGCATCGTAATCTACAAAATTCAGCAGTTTCGCGATTTCACGCGTACGCTCGCTATCCGAATCGGCAACGAGCACTTTTTTGGGGGACTTATCGGCCATTATCTAATCAGCTGTTTGCGACATCTGTTTTGGCGGTCTGGCTAGAGTCAGGTCTACCAGAATCCGTTGTCGCGATTTTATCAATTACTGCTTGCTGCGCTTCACCGTGCACTCTTTAACCAGGTGCAGCAGCTACGCACAACCCGAAGCCGTAGTATTAGTTAATTTGAGACGAAATACAAAGAAAGTTAGACGAACATCTGAGCTGTGAACGGACAGAAGTGTCCGAAAAAGAGATATTTAGCGGGGTTATTGCGAATTAAAGTTGGCGTATGCTTTGGTTGCGCTCGCGCGAATGCGCTGACCAACCGCATCTTTAACAACGGCACCGCGGCGAAGCTTTGCGCTTTCCAGAATTTGCTGATTCGCCGTGGCGACTGCACTGAGCTTTTCGCGGTCTTGAGCAGAAAGCGCTTCGGGCCCGCTCAGCCGAACAACATCAAAAAGATCGGTGAGCCTGCCCATACGCTCCTCAACCAAATCATTCATGGATGTCCAATCCTGCGTTTGCGCCAATTCGTCGATGCGTTGAGATATGAGTACGATGGCTTCAACAGCCTCGCGAGTTGATGCTTGGGTCGTCTGGTTGCTCACAGTTTTTCTACAGCGGCCTCGGGCGTGTTTGATGTCGAATGCACATTGGGAATGTCTTCCCATGCGGTTTTAATCTCACGCAAGAGTTGCGCCACTTCGTCGAGCAACTCGGGCTCACTTTCGAGATTGGCGCGCAGCAACTGACGAATCATGTAATCGTAGAGGTCAGCCAGATTCTGCGCCAGCTCTCCCCCTACCGGCATATCGAGGCAGCCGCGCAAGCCTTCGATAATCGTCACTGTGTTACCAATCAGTCGCCCTTTTTCGGCAATGTCTTTCTGCAGCAAGGCACCTTTCGCAAGCGCTATGCGCTCCAGTGCGCCTTCCATCAACATGGTTATCAATTGGTGAGGATCGGCGTAAGCCGCCTCCGAAAAAACACCGACTTGTTGATACTCCTGCATCGCCGCATTTTGAGAAGCACTCATTCTCTACCCCTTACATTTATTTGAATTGCACGCGTCGTTTAATCGCGTTGTCTTATTTGTATCGACCACTAGGCCGGCTGATTGAGCTCGACAATCCGCAAGGTCGAGCCGCTGTCTGTATCGTTGACGAACATCAGCGCACCGGATTCGCGCAGCGGCTGAATCTCTATCGTTCTGCGGATACATTGCGCTGACCGCTTTTTTTGGATTTGCGCTTTTGTCCGCCCATTCTCTTTAGACGATCGTTTGGCCACAATCGATTTTGCTATTTACGCGCACGTCGTATGCTGCGCATTGCTTAGCTTTCATTGCGTGAGAATCCCGGCAAGTCCGCCAGTTGTTGCGTCAAAAAATCAGAGGTCGCCTGAAAGTTGGCAACTAACGCATCCAACGCGGTGAACTCGGCGCGGTAACGCGCCTCAATGCGAATCAACCGATCACTGAGTCGCTCGCGCGATTCGTCAATTTCATCAATGCTTGTTTGCAAGCCTTCTGTGCGTGCATTGAGGATGCCATCGGTATCGAGATACGCACTTAAAAGCGAATCAAGTTTGACTGCTATTCCGTCTGTTTCATCCGCAAACAGCGTACCGATATCGTCGAAATTGCTGTCGACAGCGGCGTCAAACACTTCCGAATCCAATTCGAGATCGCCATTGGCGTTGGTGGTAATGCCAATGCTGGACAAGCTGTTAAACCCGCCGGTCACCGCTGCGACAGTTTGGGTTATTTGCAGTGAAACCTGGCTGTCTATGTTTCGCAGTGTGGCGTCACCCAACAGCACACCGGCCGTGTCTGACGCGGCGTCGTAAAAAGAGAGTTGGGCAACGGTCGATCCTAAAGAATTGTATGCTGCAATAAATTCGTTCACTGAACTTGTCAGACTCGACTTATCCAGTTCGATGGAAAGCGAGCGATTGGTTCCAATGTCCGCTTTCTCCAGCTCAAGAGTAACGCCCTCTATTGCGTCGTTTATGGTGTTAGAGGAACGCGTCACACTTTGTCCGTCAACTTCGATCTGCGCGTCCACTGCTGCGTTGAGTTCAGTCAGGTTGACGTTTGTCAGCGTAGACAATCCGTTGGCATCGGCTGAATCACCGTCATCATCAAGTACAGTTACGTTAACTGTATTGTCAGTGCCGGATTGCGTTGCGGTTAGTACCAATCGGCTTTCCGTACCGCCGAATCCATCATCGACATTGACGATCGTTGCGCTCACGCCGGTATTATCGCCGGCTTCATTGACGGCATCGCGAATGCCAGCAAGCGTTTTGTTATTCTCATCGATGATGACGTCGAACGATTCACCATTAATCGTAAACGTCAGCGTGCCGGTGCCGACTTCGGCATCCGAATCCGCAAAACCTGCAGTACTGAGTTTTTGCGCTTCAGCAGTTGCTAAAACCTGAATCTGATACTCGCCGGCAACTGCAGTGTTACTCGCTGAGGCAGTAAATACTGATTCGTCACTCGAGGTGGCTGTGCGGGGTTGAAAACTATCCAGATCCTTTAGATCGGTCAGGCTGGATTGAAATTGCGAAAGTGCTGAACTTAGAAGGCCCAGGCCGGATAATTCGGCCTGGTAGCCCGCTTCCTGCTGGTCAAGACGATTTACAGCCGGCTGCCCTTCGGCAGTTACCAGCTGCGTGATGAGTCCTTCGATATCGAGTCCTGAACCAATACCTGCCGATGTAATCATGGAGAAACCCGAAAACTTTGTTGGGGCTGAACGTCATCGCTTAATCGCACCTCAGGCGCGCGCGCTTAATATCAGGCCGTTTCCGTCAACAGCCTGCGTGTCCTGCGAGGCCTGCAAATGACGAGCCAACGCCAGCGCCTCTTCGGGCGGGAACTGGCGAATGACTTCATCGGTTTCCGAATCCAATACTTTGACAACGGTCGTGCCAGTGTCATCGTCGACCGAAAACTGCAGTGTACGCTGCACACGTTGCACATAGTCATTAATGTCGCGCACCGCGGCACTGAGTTTTTCAGGCTCAACATTTGCACCATTGGCGTCACCCTGCGGCAACGTTTGGTCATTCGCTGCCACAGCTTGCCGACCGGCACCGCTGATCGCGGTCACCGAGGCACTGGCGACCTGAGCCGCAGGATCCTGCACCGCTGAACCTTTGATTCCTGAATTTTGAGTTTCAACTATCATGGTGTTCACTCTCTTGCGTTTCTGCGAAAGTGAGGTGTCGCATTAACCGCAACACCTCACGTCGCATCAAGCTGTACCGCTTACTGCAGCAGCGACAGTACGCTCTGCGGCAAGGCATTAGCCTGTGCCAGGATGGCTGTACCTGCCTGTTGCAGAATCTGCGCCCGGGACAAACGTGCGGTTTCCGCCGCGAAGTCCGCATCTTCAATTCGACCTCGTGATGCACTGAGGTTTTCTGATTGAATCTGCAGGTTGGAAATCGTGGATTCCAGTCGGTTCTGGAATGCACCCAGCGATGCCCGGCTATTCGCGATGTTTTCAATCGCCGAATCGATAATGTCCAGTGCGGATGTCGAACCGGTAACCGTGGTCAGGTCGAGAGCTGAAACCCCCGCGCTAACGGATACGGTTGCTGCGTTCACACCTGCGTTAGCGGCAAGGCCTGCAGCGGTGTACTCGGCGACAGTACCGCCAATCGTGATGCCGTTCGAACCGCTTGAGGTCAGAACGACGTTGCCCGTTGCAGCGATATCCGCGCCACCAACGCCCGCAAGTGCCACAGTGTCGCCGACAAAATCAATGTTGCGCCCATCGGCCGCAGTAAGCGTATAAGTACCCGCTGTCACACTGTTGATTGTCGCTGTCACTCCGGTTTGGTCGCTTACTGCGTTAACAGCAGCGACGAAGTTTGTGACCTTCTGATCCAGGTTCGCGGCGCCCACTGCAACGATAGTGCCCAGCGCTACGCCGTTCAAAGTTGCTCCGGTACTGTTACCAGTTGCGAGCGTGTCAACTGTACCCGTTGCCGTTGTCGCTTCGACCGTTGCTATCACACCACTGTCAGTTGTGATGGCGTTGATTGCATTTGCTTTGGCAATGGCACTGCCGGCTGCGTTGTTAAATGACACGCCGTCGTCGGCTGATGCACCAACCGCGAACCCGTTGATGGTGATGCCGCCCGAGGTCAGCGCTGTAGCAGCTGTTACGTCGACACCGGTAACCGTGGTCGAATAAGACGAGTTACCGCCAACTCCGAGAGAACTCGTGCGCGCACTGGCGATGCTGGAAATCTGGATCTGGTTGCTTGAACCCGAATCCGCGCCTACCTGCAATAGCTGACCAGTAAACGTGCCGTCGAGCAAGTTGAGACCGTTGTAGTTGGTGTTTGTGGCAACACGCTCGATCTCAGCGATCAACTGCGAGGCCTCGTTGTTCAGTTTCTGACGGTCAGTCGCCGAGTTACTTGCGTTGGCAGATTGAACCGCCAGTTCACGAATACGCTGAAGGTTCGAAGACACTTCGTTCAATGCACCTTCTGCGATCTGCAAAACGGAGATACCGTCGTTTGCGTTTCGTGCGGCCTGGTCGGAACCACGAATTTGTGCAGTAAACCTAGCCGCGATGGCGAGGCCCGCTGCGTCATCCTTCGCGCTGTTGACGCGCAGACCGGATGACAGTCTTTGCAACGCCGTGCCTAAATCACGCTGCGTCCCGTTGAGGTTGCGCTGCGCGTTCAAACTGGCGACGTTTGTGTTAATTGTCAATGCCATTTTGTTTCTCCAAAGTCACTATCTAGTTGTCGGCAACCCCATCGGGTCACAGGGAGTCAACGGTCAACGGTTCTCACCCCGTAATTCGTTGTCACTCGTGAATTTGCTATCGACCCGTGTGAAGAAATCTTTAATCCTGTCAAGGTTTGCCGGGAAGATTCTTTTCACCGATAAGGGACCCCGACCGTAGAACTCTGGGTTGCTCTGTTGAAGATAACGGCATGCACAGTACAAAGTTGACCGCTTATTTGTATTGCACTCAGATGCTTAGGGCACCGCAGTTGATCCGGTCAAAGCCACCGGACATTCCATTAGTCGTCCACCAACAATGGCAGTCAAATTGCTTGGGATAACGATACCTACTTTACCCACCGGCTGTTATTTATGCTCGCAGAACAAGATCAACTCGCCGCCATAGCCCAACACATGCAGGCGCGTTTCATCCATAACCTGGAAACATTCAGGCAACATTTACCGCAACTCCACAAGGTGCTGGCGGCATTACCGCCGAACGAAGCGACGGTCGATATCAGTTACTCCGGCGTGCGGCTCATTTTCGATAATGCGGACATCTATCCGCACGATCCTTGGGAGATGAGCAAGGACCAGATCGACAAGTTCGTCGATAACGCGAGCAGCTTTTCGCTGTACCCGGTTCCGCCGAAGCATGACGGAATCAAACAACACGAGGCGATGACTAAGCTGATCCCCTCGGAGGAGTTGTCGCCAGCACAGATTTTGTCGTACGAATTTGATCGACAAAACGTACCCCTAATGTTGTGTTTTGGGGTTGGCTGCGGTTTTCACATCGAACAATTGATCGCACGCCTGAACCTGCGCCATTTAGTGCTATTTGAACAGAGTCCAGCAGTTCTCAGAGCGTCGCTCTACTGCGTTGACTGGTGGGAAATCTTCGATGTCTTTTCCAAGCCGGGACGCCATCTTGATATCGTGCTTGGCTGCGATGTTGAGGTCAGCGCCGACGCCGCATTACAAAGTATCCGTCGGTACAGCCCTATTTTCAGTACCACAACTTTTCTGTTCGATCATTTTGAAGGCCCATTTTATGAAGCGCTGAAAACACAAGTGAAGGCTGTGCTAAGCGTCGCCCCTCAAGGTATGGGTTTTTACGATGACGAACTGACCGGAATAACGCAAACCCGCAAAAATCTGCAGTCCAAGCCGTCGATATTGCGTCACCCCCCTGCCACACAAAATGATTGTCCTGCATTTATCGTTGGTTCGGGGCCATCGTTGAATAGCGCGATTGATACGATACGAAAGCACCAGGACAGTGCAATCATTTTCTCCTGCGGCAGCTCCATCGGACCGCTGTTGGCCAATGGGATCGTACCGGATTTTCATCTGGAACAAGAGCGTCATGAACATACAAAGCTGATGCTGGAAGCCCTGGAACAAAAAGATCAGCTGAGCGAGATTGATCTGATCATGCTTAACGTTGTGCCGGGTGAAATTTCGCGCTGGTTCAAGTCAACGTCGATAGCCTTAAAAGGCCACGATTCGGCAGCTCATATGTTTCCCCCCGGGACTCCACAGCTCAATTACAGCAATCCAACGGTGACCAACTTTGGTGTTGCGTTAAGCACGTTTCTGAATTTTAAACAGATTTATCTATTCGGCGTCGATCTCTCAATTACTGATCTTGAATCTCACCACGCTGATGCGACTGCATACGAAAACAGAGATATAAAGGAGTGGTTGACGACGTTAGAAGACTCACTAAACCGAGTCTTACCCGGCAACTTCAGGGAAACGGTGCGCTCACACGATATGTTTAATTGGGCCCGTGTTCATTTCGAATGCATATCGAGCAGTGAACTGCACAACCGTCAGTTTTTTAACTGCAGTGACGGCGCGCGTATTAAGGGTTTCGAACCTTTGCGACCCAATCAAGTCGATATAAATCGCGCCGAAATCGACAAACGAAAATCACGACTGAAAGTGAAACACTGTTTCAGCAGTAAAACCAAATCGTTAGAATATTTTGAGCAGGCCTTGGATCATATTAATAACGATTTTACTCGTACCGTTAACGATCTGATCGCCATTTTGTCGTCGCCGATCGAAAATCGATCCGATTTTGTCGATCTCGCTGATAAGGGGTATTTGCGCGTGTCAGATAGTTCGATGCAGCGTTCAACTCACGTAATCGCTCAGGCAATCTACAAGCACTTCATGTTACTTACAAACGCGTATTCGAGCAGTATCAAAAATCCAGCGGATGCTATGGACTACACGCGCAAATCGATTGAACATTTTGTCGATTTTTTGGCGTGGTCAAAGCAGGATTTTGATCAATTCGTCCAAAATTTGCGAAGGGGTTACTCCGTCGAATATTGAGCGGCGTCGACGCGGCATATCATTTCCAGCTCAAGTGGTTCGCCTTTATTTAGGTTTCGGCTTGCGGTGCAACCGATGACGTCCTGAAGGTACTTTGGGTGCAATCCGTAACCGGGTCGTACAGAAAGGATATTGTCTTTGGTGAGCAGTTCGCCTTTCGATATATCCTCGGCAACGAAAAGAGACCGCCGGTAGCGGTACGCATCAAACGCTTTTGGATCGGGCAGTTCGCTAAGCCCGGACACCATTGCTTCGGTTCGTCGGATTGCGCTGACCATTTGCGCAAACTCCGTCTCTTTCATTGAAAAGTGCGCGTCCTCGCTTTCCGTTTCACCTGTCAGCACGATGTGTTTTTCAATAATTCTGGCGCCAAGTGCGACGGCGGCGACTGGCGCTTCGACGCCAAGAGTGTGGTCGGATAAACCTCCAATCACTGAAAAGCGTCTGGACAATTCGGGTATTAACTGGAGATGAGAATCTCCAGGTTCTGCCGGGTATGCCGACGTACACTTCAAGATCGCGATCTGATCATTACCGGCGTCCCTACAAACGTCTAGCGCGAGATCAATGTCCGCGTGGTCAGCAAGCCCGGTCGAAAAAATAACCGGTTTGCCGGTTTTTGCAACGCGCTGGATAAGACCAACGTCGTTGATCTCAGGCGATGCAATTTTGTAAGCCGGCGTGTTCAGGGTTTCCAGGAAATCAACGGCATCGCAGTCAAATGGCGAAGAGAAGCATACAAGGCCACAGTTATGAGCGACGTCAAAGAGCTCTGCGTGCCATCCGTACGGTGTATGAGCACTCTTATAAAGATCGTGCAAATATCGCCCACCCCAGGGTGGCGAACCCTCTATTAAAAACTCAGCCCGCCGTACACTCAGCGTTATTGAATCGGCGGTATAGGTTTGCAGTTTGACAGCGTCCGCACCCGCCTTGGCGGCGGCGCGAATAGTTTGTTTTGCAGTTTCGAGACTGCCACTATGGTTTGCGGAAATCTCTGCGACGATAAAAACAGGACAACCGTCTCCGACCTGTCTATCCGCAATTTTCAAACGTAATCCCTGATCTACGCTGGCGTTGCGTAGACAATGGCCGACCGGCCCAGATCCAGATCGGCCATTGCCTGATTAAAGCGATTCAATTTTTCGGACTTCCCGTGTTTTTCGAGGCGTGACTCAAACGCGACTCGCTTGTCATGGCACGATTTTCCAAGCGCGCCGTCGCCAATATAGACATCACCGAATAGCAAGAACAACTCAAGTGGGAAGCTTGCTTCATTGTGAAGTATTTTGTATCCACACTGTTCCAGCAATATCTTCAGCGAAGTGTGTGAAAAATAGTTGATGTGATTAGGAGCAAGCACCCACCACTCTTCCAGGTCAAATTCGTCGTTCGCCGCTATTTGAAAATCATTGAAATCATTAGGCACTTCGACCACAAGCACGCTGCGATCGTGCATCAACTTGTCGCGAATACGGTGCAGCGTTTTAGCCGGTTCGCGAAGATGTTCGAGAACGTTAAGAAATAAAATCAGATCCTGTTTTTGCACATCCAGTTCATTCAGGTTTTCAATCCCCATCTGAAAAGCATTGATACCCCGTTCGCGCGCGTATGCAACCCCTTCACTTGATGGCTCAAGGCCAGATACTTGAAAACCGTTTTCTCTAAAAAAAAGCAGCGCCTGTGCAAACCCAAATCCGATATCAAACACGCTTGGATCAGAATGCGTGAGGTCTGGACGGAATTGTCGGTAGAGATCGAGATTACGCTGCCAGCGGCTGCGCTGATACTCTGACTGCTCAATTTGGGTTTCCAGCGAGGAATTATTGAAATACGCGGTGTTTTGTGCGTAGAACTCGTCGAGATAGAGCTTGTCAACTTCCTCCCGACTCGGAATTGGATCAAGTCGCAAATAATTGTGCGTTGGGTCGTTAACGACCTGATGCTTTAACTCACCCATACGAACTCAAACTGGTAATCGATAGTCTCGCGGAGGTTCGGGGAACTCGCTGCGTCGGCGTACCCGAGTGAACTCGTCCATCGGAGGAAGACTATCGAATCCAAGCAACCGTTGCTGGCGTTCAGATAACTGACCAAACAATTCGGGAGGCGTGTTGTGGACATAGTCGAATGCAGGTTTTACAAACCAGCGCGCGTAACCGAGCGCGAGAGCCCAGCGGCTCTCTCCAGACATGTTGTTACTTCCACCATGCCAAAGCCCTGCGTCAAAGATCATCGCTGATCCTTTTCTTCCAGTAACCAGAACTTCGTTGTGATGACGCTCTCCATCCGGAGCAAATGAGTTGTATCGGTGGCTTCCTGGCACCACGCGCGTGGCGCCGTTGAGCTCGGTAAAATCATCTAACATCCAGATCACATTGACCACAAGCGGATGGTTAAGTCCTGCGACTCGACTGTCTATGTGGAGTTGCTGCTCACCGGAGCCCAGTTTTGGGCAACGCGCAGAAATATTGTTGAGATAATACGGGTCAGCGTTTTTGTATGATGCCTCGGTGAGCACTGTGTCAAGTACATTGATCACCCGCGGGTGGTCAAACAATTCAAACCAATCCCGCCCCTTGTTGTGGAGGTTGTATACCACCTTCTCACCGGTCTTGTTATCTAGCCCATGAGTGCTGGCAATGCTATTGGACGCATAGTGACGTGAGTATCGCTGATAGTGATCCTCAAGGTTTGATTTAAATCGCTCGCACTGATCTGCATCAATCAAGTCTGCCAGAACTGTAAAACCGCGAACTTTTATACTCTCAATGTGATCCATGATCGTAGGTATTTAATAAGTAATCGATAAACGCAAGATGACTCACGAAATCTGGATAATTACACTGCTGATATACGGGGTGCTCGAATTCATGGTATGAAAAATCGATGCCAGAATTACCAAACTTTTCTATCGCTTCATCGTTTATGTAATTTGAAGCACCGGGAGTCGACAGATAGGAATTTGCGTTCAGTTTTTCGCATATGTCTATCAAGGCATCGACCCTTTCACCTTGAACGCCTAGTGTCGTCGATTTGACTATCGTTGTCGTGATATTCATTAACTGACAGCCAAGTTCGATCAGCCGTATGTTCAGGAGCGCGAGATATTGCCAGGGACTTGTGTACACATTACCCAGCTTTTCCAGTACGTCGCTTGCACTATCGCACGCGGCGTAGTTTTGAGAAATCGTTCGCCAGTGCTTGTTTACGATGATTGTTGAATCAGCAATCTCCGCACAATTCAACGCCAACGGCTTTTTTCCATTACGCTTTACAGGCACAGTTAGTAGAACCTCGCCTTGCCGGTTTCGTATTCGATTCCGCTGCTGCCAGGACTGACGCGAAAACTGGACGTGGTCAAGCAGAACAAATACGTCGGATTGTCGAATCAGGTCGAAGTAACCCAACCATGGAAGATAGGTCGGTTGCATGATGGCGCAGGTAGTCATTGGAAATCCACCACAAAGATTGCCATGAGAATCAAGTCAACAAAACCGGCCTCACGCGAAATGTGTTGTTTCAATATTCCCTCGCGCTTAAACCCAACGCGCTCGTACAAACTCATTGCAACCTGATTATCCGCAGCAACCCTCAAAAACACTTTTTTCAACTGATAACGGAAAAAACCAATTTTGAGCAACGCTTCAACAGCTTTTTTGCCCAGTCCCTTTCCTCGCTCACTGGATTCACCAATAAATAAACCCAACTCGGCGTTCGATGCCTTTTGGTCAATAAACATTAAGCGCGCAATGCCGACGGTTTCGAAACAGTTATCGGTTTTGTGGACGATCTGTGCGGTAAATTGACTGCTATCGCTCCGGCATTCTTCCCACCATTTTCTTGTTAGAGCTTCATCCGCCTGGCTCGGTGATCTAAGTAACAGCGAAGCCAACTCAGTATCCGCACGCCAAGCGGCAAGTTGTGCGAAGTCGGGTTCGCTTTTTTCGTCAAGACATAACATCAGTGTACACGCAAGGAGTGAATCAGCACGTCATAAGCCTGCCGATCAATCACCGTATGTGCGCGTAATCGGGCTTCGCATTCAAACCCTGATTGTTTGAAAGCCTGGAATCGATACTGATATATGTCGTAGCCGACACAATATATTTTGTGTAAAGCGAGCTCGGATGCCACTTGTCGGGTGAGTTCTAGAAATCGTGAGAATCGATCGATATAAATGTCCTGATCAACATTTTTATTCCCAAGCAGAAACGACACTTCCGCATTGCGGTTTTTCCAGTCGATGTGTACCAAACCGCCGTAACCAATGAGCCGTTTATCCCATCGAATAGCGAACAAAACACCCTCAGGGTGCTCTTCACCAAACCACGTAGACACAACATCGCAAAAGTACTTATCCTGACCTTCCTCCGTGAGTGGTTCTGACTGGCGCAGAACATCCATTTGCTGATTGCGCCATCGCATGACCGGTTTTCGTTCCGAGTAACGTATTGGCGTGATCTCCATTTTGCCATTGCAAAAACGATCTCGTCGCATGCACTGATACGAGTGCGGAAATCTCACGCAGCGACCCTGTGCAGATAGCGGTATTTCCAAAGAGCAAGTAACCAATCATCTTCTGTATCAATGTTCTGGACGCGCATTGAATCAATCGTCAACGCGACTGTATTTGCGGTGAGCATAGATGCTGCCCGGACAATCGGCTCGATCTCAAATGAATAGAACTGGCCGGTATCAAAATATGAATGGGCAAGGTCCTGACTTCTGCAATCCGAAAATTCGGGTCGTTCGAAATGCAGCCGATCATTGTGAATACGCATCGCACGCTGCAGTTGTTTTTCGCTCGTTTCAACAGGGATAACCGAGTCAGCTTGAGTTTCTACGAGCAATTCAAAGCTTCGCTTGAGAAGCTCTGCAGTTATCAGCGGCGCACATGGGTAAACACAACAACACTGTTGAAACTGTTCACCCCGTTCGGACAGACAATTAATGACTTCGCAGATAACATCGACTGTCGTTGCATGATCATTAGCGTTGTCGGTGCTGCGAAGAAACGGAACACTGGCGTTGTAGTGACGTGCGATTGCGGCAATCTCTTCATCGTCAGTTGAAACGACAACCGAATCAAACAGACCCGAGTCGCATGCGGCTGCAATCGAATAGGCGATGATGGGTTTGCCTTCGAATTCGCGAATATTTTTTCGTGGGATCCGTTTACTTCCGCCGCGAGCGGGAATCAAAGCGAGACGTCGCATTAGACTGTGTCTACCTACGCGACATTGCTCAAAGTCTGGCAGAGTGTCGACACGGTGTAGTCAAACTGTTCTGGCTTAAGCGCTGGAAATAAAGGCAAGCTTAATGACGTTTCAAAATGACGCTCAGCGACCGGAAATTCGCCTTTCTGGAATCCCCTGGCCTGGTACCAGGGATGCCGATGAATTGGGACATAATGCACAGTCGCGGCGATACCAGCACGGCGCAGTTGGCTGCATACGGCGTCGCGACAAGAACCAACGTGAACAACAAAAAGATGCCACGCGCTGTCGACGTTTATATCGACTTTCGGCAAACGTACCTCGCTTTGCGAAAGGTGATTAATATACGCTTCTGCAATTTTCTTGCGAGCGCAGACAAATTGATCCAGCTTGTGCATTTGGTTTGTACCAAGAGCAGCATGTAGATCGCTTAAGCGGGCGTTTATTCCGGGTTCGTGCATCTCCCGATACCACGGTGCGTGTGCGGCGCTAACGGTAACGCCGCTGTTGGCCAACGTACGGATCCGATCAACCAGCCCGCGTGAGCGGCTCACCACCATACCGCCCTCCGCCGTGGTGACCGATTTCACCGGATGAAAACTAAACACGGTGGCATCTGACCAACGACAACTGCCCACTTTTTCGTTGTGAAATCGTCCGCCCAGCGCATGGCAGGCGTCTTCAATCACGCGAAAGCGAAACATACGGGCGAGCTCCGAGAGGCGTTGCATATCGCAACTGCGCCCGGCGAAGTGAACCGGGATTACAATGTCTGGAAGGCGACCCGCATGCGCCGCTTTCTCGAGTTTTTGTTCCAGCTTTTGCATGTCCATATTGCCGGTTTCAGATTCAATATCGACAAAATCGACCTCAGCACGGCAATAATGTGCGCAGTTGGCCGATGCAACGAAACTGTTTGGAGATGTCCACAACAATCCACCCTCGCTTAGACCCAGTGCCTGACACGCGAGGTAAAGTGCGACAGTTCCATTGGACAGTGCCACGGCGCTCTCAACCCCACAGTAGCTGCTCACTGCGCGTTCAAATTCGTCGACACGGCTGCCAGAGGTCAAATGGCTCGACTGCAGCGCGGCGACGACCGCATCAATGTCGTCTTGCTCAATCGTCTGACGGCCATACTCGATCATGCGCACACGCTCTGCAGATGCACGCAAGTGCGATTCATTTTTCGCAATTCGTCGACATTCAAAAAGTGCGAATTACTCCCGGATTCATATTCAAATTCACCTCTAACCGATTTACCCGCTACACCTAGCGCGTTGATCGTATAGTCAGTCTCACGAAATAAGCGAATGCTCGGTTGGATGACATAGTGATCGTTAAATTCCAGCGTGCGGCGTGCGTCGTCGGATGAAAACATAACTTCGTGTAATTTTTCACCGGGTCGTATACCAATCACGCGCGTTTTTATCGAATCATCCAGCGACCGCGCGAGATCAACGATTCTCACAGACGGGATCTTGGGAACAAAAATTTCGCCACCCCGCATTCGCGAGACGCTATGCAAAACAAACTCGACACCCTGACTTAGCGTGAGCCAGAAACGAGTCATGCGTGTGTCTGTAATCGGCAGTTCGCGTGCACCCTCGTCTAGCAGCTTTTGAAAAAACGGTAGAACCGATCCGCGTGATCCCACTACGTTGCCGTATCGCACAACTGAAAATTGAGTGTGCTTTGAACCAGCAATATTGTTGGCTGCAACGAACAACTTGTCTGACGCCAATTTTGTCGCACCGTATAGATTGATAGGGTTAGCCGCTTTATCTGTGGACAAGGCAATGACTTTAAATACCTCGGCATCCAGCGCTGCTTTAATAACATTCTCAGCACCCGAGATATTGGTCTTGATGCATTCCATTGGATTGTATTCGGCGGCAGGCACATGTTTGAGAGCCGCTGCGTGAATCACAATATCGACACCCTCAACAGCTTGGCGAACGCGCTCGCTGTCGCGGACATCACCAATAAAATATCGCATGCGCGGGTCGTTGAAGCGCTGCTGCATTTCGTACTGTTTGAGTTCGTCGCGCGAAAAAATAACCAGCCGTCGTGGTTTGTAATTCGATAGCAATCGTTCGATACAGGCATGCCCGAACGATCCTGTGCCACCGGTAATTAAAATTGACTGATTATCAAACATACTCGCTGGTTGTCAGTTTTTGTTACACGATCAAACCATACAAAAACAGCACCAACTTTTGCGGATTTCGTGAGAATTGCAGCGTGTCAGATAAAGTTGAAAAGACTATTACCCTGTATTCGAGCAAACGATGCCTGCGCCGCCTGCAGTGACAGTTGATGCTGCTGCAGCAGTGTGATCGCCTCCGCGTAATCGACATCTCGGATTAATGATATCGCTGACTCTGCATCGACAAGATACGCTTCGTTTTGATCGCGGTATGCGTCCATCACATTCATGCGCCCCCCGATTCGTGTACGGTACTCGTTGAAGTGCGTGAGTGCATTGTCGATATCCTCGAGCGACACCTGCATGTTGGCGCTCAAGCGCTCGCGGTCGGTTTGTGTATCGGTGCCTGACTCGAGTGCGAAGATCATTTTGTTCAGCGTTGTAAAAACATCCTGATATTGACCGTCACGAATCCGAAATTCATCGCCATTTGCAGCAGTGCCCGTTATCGACGTTCTTAAGCCGTCAATTTCGATTTCTGCGCCGCTGACATAAGCATTTCCGGTACTGATGGTTGTTGCCGTGGTGTCATTGATCACGTCAAACGTAGTCGCAGACGTAAACGCAATTCGATATTCATCGCCAGTAATGAGTGACGCATCGGACTGATAGACCGGAGCGGCTTGCGCACTGCCGGTGTTGTCGAGGTCCGAGACCATATGCACCGCGTAACTGCTGCGGATTCGCATAAACACATCACTTCCTGAATCACCGGTTTCGATTCGATCGGATTCGCTGACCTGCACGCTGCGGTTGCCCTGATCACCAACAAAATCGACGACATCAAAGTCGGCAGTCGTGCGTTCAACAAACGGCAAGGCGTTGCCCTGATTGCCCGCAAAAAGGTAATCGCCGTACGGATCGACGGTGTTGGCGAGCGAAAACAATTCCTTGGTACGCTCGCGCAGTTCAGCAACCAGTGCATCGCGCGCATCCTGAGACAGGATTGTCGACGCCCCCTGAACGGCCAGTTCGCGCACGCGAATTAAACTGTCATTAACAGCCGCTAAAGTGGTTTCTTCCAGTTGCAGACGGCTCTCAGCTGCATCAATGTTATCCATGTACTGTTCGGTGCGACGAACAATCTGCTCGATCTCGAGGCTACGTGCCACTTCAGCCGGGTCGTCCGACGGGCGCAAATTTTTCTGCCCAGACGACAACTGCTCCTGAATGCGCGCGATCTCGACCTGCTGCGTTTGAAATCCGCGCAATCCCTGCATATAAATTTGTGCTGTTGATACCCGCATCAGAATGCATTGATCAGTGACTGGAAGATTTCTTGCGCGGTGGTTATGGTGCGCGCCGACGCTTGATACGCCTGCTGAAATCGGATCAGGTCGGCTGCTTCTTCATCCAGATTGACCCCGGAAATCGACTCGCGCCTCGCTTCAAGCGTACTTTTTAAAGCCGCTTGTGTATCGCGATTGATTTCGGCAAATCGAGTCTGCGAACCCACATCTGCCACAACCTCACTGTACAACTCCTGAAAACTTGTACCGCCCGAATCGAATACACCCAGATTTTGTAGTGCCGCGAGAGAAAGCATATTGGTGTTGTCTGAAACACCGTCGGTATTTTCCTCAATCGTAAACGTATCGTTCGACTGCGGTGTGCCGCTGATCTGAACGCGCCACCCGTTGTAATCGATATCTGCACCCGAGGTAAACGCCTGTGCAGCCGCCAATACCGCGCCAGTACCGGTGTCGAGAATATCGAAAGTGGTTGCCGGTGAATTAAATCGAATCGTGATTGGATCGAGCAAATCGGCATCGCTAACATCCGTGACAGTGCCGACGCTGATTACGGCGTCGCCGGTGTTAGAAAGCGCTCCGGATGTGCGAATCGGTGACGCGGTTGCAATATCTTCCGGTCGCGTGAGCGCAACTGAAAATGTACCGGCGCCAAACACAACCGGTTTAATCTTGAAACTATCTCCCGCCGCTGCCGCGCCGCCGCCGATTATGACATCGACGCCGTTGAGCGATAAAACGGGTCCCGCGCCAGTCACGCTACTCGCACCATCATCGCTGACGAGCGTCCAGTTTGCACCGTCAAACGTCGCGGTATAATTTTCTCCTGACAAGGCCGAAACATCACTCACCACTGCGCTCGCTGTTGCGGCACCGGTATTATTGCCGTTGGTTAATACCTGCGGCCCGTCGACGCTAAAAAAATCGCCGCCCAAATTACCTCCCTGATCCATGCCGTTACGGTGC
Organism: Pseudomonadota bacterium; assembly: GCA_039029275.1. Classification (GTDB taxonomy): domain Bacteria; phylum Pseudomonadota; class Gammaproteobacteria; order JBCCGL01; family JBCCGL01; genus JBCCGL01. The sequence continues at coordinate 26,828 of JBCCGL010000012.1, forward strand.
TGCTGATTGAACAAGGTTGCAATGCCTACTGCCATACGCCCGAGTCCGTTGCGAACGTCATCGATCATGCCGTTTCGAAAATCGAGCACGCCTCCAAGTTCGCCACCGCCTATGGCCTCGGTAATATCGGAGAGCGCATTTGCGGATTGCACATACACGCGCTGCAAACTCGGGTCAGAAGGGTCAAAACTGGTCTGCATCGAATTGAGCACGGTATCAGACAGCAACATCTGACCCTGACCCACAAACACATTGACCGCACCCGTGGGAACTTCTACCGCCTGGATCGGAATCAATTCACTCAGCTCGCGCAATAATTCATCGCGTCGGTCAAGCAAGTCGGGCGGCGGAGTTAAAGCAGTGCCGCGCGAGTTGATAATATCCTGATTGGTTTCATATAACGCTGTAGCCAGTTGATTGATGTCACCAACTGTTCCGTTGGTTCGATCCGTTAAATCGAGCTGCAATGCGTTGAGTCTGTCATCCATAAAACCAAAACGCGCCGTTAACGCGCTGGCCTGGTCGAGCATGGCTATGCGCGCGGCAGCAGAATTCGGATCGTCTGCCAGATCCTGCGCGGCGGAAAAAAAATTCTGCAACACGGGCGTGATTCCGCCCTGCGAGTCCGCCAGGATATCGTCGATTACACTGGCAAGCTGGTGAAACATATCCAGTCGTGATTGCTCAGATGTAACGTCGCGAACCTGCTCCGTTGTGAACGAATCAAAATACCGTTGGATGTCGCGAATAATCACGCCTTTACCTAAAGCGACGCGATTGATTGCCTGTGGATCCTGAGTTTGTAAATCAACCCGTTGGCGGCTGTAACCTGGCGTACCTGCATTGGCGATGTTGTGGCTGGTGGTCGCCAGTTGACGCTGGGCGACCAATAAACCCGAAACCGCAGTATTGAGAATGTCAGACACGCGCGGCTCCGATTTTTTTCATCACACTAGGCATTATCAATATCCCCTGAAAGACTCGCTAAACCTTGCTCCATAGGTTTGCTCTGCATCACGCGCAATATCTTGTCTGCATAAATTGGATCGGTTGCATAACCAGCATCCTGAAGTGCGCGAGTGTATTTTTCCGGATCAGCGGCCTGTTCCAACGCACCGGCGTACCGCGCCCGCGTTTTCAGAAAGTCAACGTAGTCACGCATCGAAGCCTCGATAGAATCGTAAGCACGAAACGAACTGCGTTGGCGCACGAATGCATCCTGTTCGAATTCCAGAGTGTTGATCGAGACAGTTTCACCCTGCCAATTGCTACCGGCTTTTATGCCGAACAAATTAAAACTGCTGCTGCCGTCTGGATGCCGCGGCACTTTTAAGCCCCAACCGGTTTCCAGCGCAGACTGAGCGACAAGTACGCGTGGATCCACACCCAACTCGCGTGCGGCGTCAACGGCGTGTGGCCAAATGTCGCGCACAAAATCCTCAGGGCGTTCCCACAAACCGTTGCTGGTGGATTGAACAGGCGCTTGCGCAGTGACTTCGTTAACCGTTTTATTGAGCGTCACGCTGTCGATTGTTTCAATAGACTTGTTGATCGAATTTGCAGGGACCTCCTGAGGATAGATCGGCGCGTTGCGCAACGCCGCGGCCTGCGGAATCGCAGCACTCGAATCGTGTTGGCTGGATAAGGTTGTGAAATTTGTGGCTCTTTGCGGCAAGGGCAATGCGTTACTTTGATTGCTCTGCGCAAAAGGATCGCGCCGTTGAGAAACCAGCGAATCACGCGATAGTTGTTCAACCAGCAGATCAGCCAGGCCCATGCCGCCGTTATTCGCCATTTTTACCGAGAGCTGTTGATCGAGCATGTCGCGGTAAAACAACGACTGCTTACTATCAAACAAGCCTTCTCCTATCGACGCGGCGCGCATGCTTTTCAGCACCATCTGCATAAACATGCTTTCAAATTGCTCAGCAACGCTGCGCAAATTTTCGATATCTGACGGGTTTTTCGAGGCAGCCTGTTTGAGAGGGGCCAGCGACTGCAGATCGTAGTAAAACGAAGGCAGGTCTGAGGAAACGGGGTTCATTCAGGTTTGACCTTTGCGCCTAGATCACCACAAGCTGTGCGCGCAACGCACCGACTTGTTTCAATGCTTCAAGAATCGCAACCAAATCACCCGGGGCAGCACCCACCTGATTCACCGCCTGAACAATTTCATTAAGCGTGACGCCCGCATCGAAGAGGAACATGCGATTGTTTTCTTCAACCACTTCGATATCGTTGTTCTGGATCTCGACTGTTTCGCCTTCGGCAAACGCATTGGGCTGACTCACGGTATTGTTTGCGGTGATGCTAACGGTCAGACTGCCGTGCGTAACGGCCGCAGGCGACACTCGCACATGACTGCCGATAACAATCGTGCCGGTGCGCGAATTAATAATGACTTTGGCCGCTGCTTCGCCGGGCGAAACTTCGAGGTTTTCCAGAAAGGAAACAAAGCCGACGCGCTGATCCGGTTCTGCCGGGGCGCTCACTTCGATCGACACCGAATCCACGGCGCGCGCGATGTCCGGGCCAATAACGTGATTAATCTGGTCAGATAATTGTTTTGCGGTCGTGAAGTCCGGCGTATGCAAATTGAGAAAAATCGAATTGCCCTGCGCGAAAGGATTTGGCACGCCACGCTCAACTGTCGCACCGTTGGGAACTCGCCCGACGCTGGGAACGTTAACCGTTATGCTTGAACCGTCACCCGCATCAACGCCGAAGCCGCCAACGATTAAGTTACCCTGCGCCATGGCGTAGACTTGCCCGTCAGCACCTTTTAACGGCGTCATCAAAAGCGTGCCGCCACGCAGGCTCTCGGCGTCGCCGAGAGATGAAGCAGTAATATCAATTTGCTGCCCCGGTTTGGCGAATGCGGGAAGGTCAGCGTGCACCATGACGGCCGCAATATTGGCGAACCCGGGTGTCACGTTATCGGGAATACCTATCCCGTATTGCGCGAGCATCGCGCGCAAACTTTGTGCAGTGAACCGCGTTTGATTCGGCGAGTCACCGGTGCCGTCCAGCCCTACAACCAAGCCATAGCCCAACAACTGGTTGCTTCGCACTCCGGCGATTGACGCAAGATCTTTAACGCGCTCGGCGCTGGCTGAATGCCACAGCGTCGCGAGCACTAAAAGCACACACCCCACTGTGTTAAAAATTCGGGTCATCAAAATGGCCAGTATTCACTGCTGAAGAAGCGCGACAACCAACCTGCGGAGTTCGCCTGCGCAAGGGCTCCACCACCGCCGTAAGAGATTCGCGCATTCGCAATCCGCGTGGACGATACCGTGTTGTCGGGCGCAATATCTGCCAGTCGCACTATTCCTGACAAGCGCACGTATTCCTCGCCTTGATTGATCGAGACGATTTTTTCGCCGCGCACCAGCAGGTTGCCGTTTCCGAACACCTGTGCGACCACTACCGTCAGGCTGCCTTCAAGACTATTGCTTTGCGTGCTATTGCCGGAGCCGGTAAAGTTACGGCTTGCGTCGGTATAGTTCTGGGTAAACGGATCTCCGTTTACTGTGGGTGTAATTCCCAACAGTGTGGTGACGCCAACACCGACTGTGTCGTCTTTCGCTGTTGATGTCGACGAGCGCGTTTCCGCATCGGTTTGCTCAGTCAGGTTTACCGTGAGGATATCGCCGACGCGATACGCACGCGCGTCGCGAAACAACTCCTGCGCGCTTTGCGCCTGATAGATTGCTCCACCTTGATAAGCACTGGGTTGTGGTTGCGGCGTTGGGTAACTGGCCGCGTAGTCGGGATCTGGCTGCAGCGGTTTCTCTATATGTGCGCACGCCGACAACCCAAGCAACAGGCAAGCGGTGAACAATCGTGCATGCGTTAAAAGCGAAGCCATCGTCACGCTACACATTGTTGTTCAGGTATTGCAGCATGTCGTCCGTGGTGGAAATCGCTTTCGAATTCATTTCGTAGGCGCGCTGGGTTTCGATCATACTGACCATCTCTTCCACAATGTTCACATTCGAGGTTTCCAGAAACCCCTGACGAATATCACCGAGACCTGTCGTACCTGGCGTTCCGGCAATACCCGCGCCACTGGCAATCGTCTCCTGAAACAGGTTTTCACCAATTGGTTGCAAACCTACCGGGTTAACGAAATCGACGATGGTGAGATTGCCGATTTGTGTCGGTGCGACCGCACCATCGAGTAATACGCTGACCGATCCGTCTGCGCCAATCTCGATGCTTTGCGCACCCGACGGAACGTTGATTCCCGGTTGTAAGGAGTAGCCGCTGGAAGTCACAATGCCGCCCTGTGAATCGACATTAAAACTGCCGTCCCGGGTGTAGGCGATATTGCCGTCGGGCAGCAGGATCTGAAAAAAACCGCGCCCGCTGATCGCGAGATCGAGTGAATTACTCGTTTGCAGAATGTTCCCTTGCGTGTGTAATTTTTCTGTTGCTACAACACGCACACCGGTCCCCACCGTCAAACCGGATGGCAATATTGTGCTTTGCGATGTTTGTCCGCCGGGTTGACGAACGTTTTGATAAAACAGATCCTCGAAAATTGCACGCTCGCGCTTATAGCCCGTGGTACTTACATTCGCGAGATTGTTGGAGATCACCGACATGCGCGTTTGCTGCGCATCGAGTCCAGTTTTTGAAATCCACAGAGCCGGGTTCATATTTTAATCTCAGTATTTCTAACTGCGGTCAACGCGCACATTTAGTTCAAACTCATCAATCGAGTTGAGGCTGTATCCAGGTCTTCGGCGATCTTTAAAAACTTGACCTGCGATTCAAAGCTGCGGCTGTACTCGATCATATTGACGATCGCTTCGACTGCGTTGACGTTGCTCGCCTCGATGGCACCGGAGGTAATTTGCACGAAGGCGTCGGGTTCGGCCTCTTCGCCGTTTTTCATGCGAAAGAGCCCATCAAGCCCTTTGTACATTTCAGCAGCAGGCGGGTTAACCAGTAGTATGCGATCAATGTTCGCAAGCTCATCGGCGCCACCACCGAGTGGACGAATACTGATCGTCCCGTCGCGACCGATAACCAGCGATTCATTTGGCGGGATTGTGATTGGTCCGCCATTTCCAAGTACGATGCGGCCCTCGCCGTTGAGCAGCAAACCCGACGAATCGACACGTAAATCGCCTCGGCGTGTGTAGGCCGGAGTGCCGTCGTCAGACTGCACCCCTATCCAGCCTTCTCCGCCAATCCCGATGTCCAGCGGGTTACCGGTTTGAATCAGACTTCCGGCTGTCTTGTCGAATCCGGCGCGGGAGTCTTCGGCGTAAGCGCGAGACGGATGACCCGGCCCATAGACCGGCTCGGACGAGAAATAATCCAGATCTGCTTTAAACCCAAAGGTATTTGCGTTCGCCAGATTGTTCGCGTTGGTGTTTTGCGCCAGTAGCACGTTCTTCGCACCGGACATCGCGATGTATAGCAAGTTATCCATTCAGTCGGACTCTCCGCTGCTTCGCCAAAATTAGATGTTGATTACCGTTTGGGTCACGGTGTTGGCGGTCTCGATCGCCTTGGCGCTGGCCTGGAAATTTCGCTGCGCGGTGATGAGCTTGACCAACTCGTTGGTCAACTGGACATTGGAGGTTTCCAGCGCGCCCGCTTGCACGGCACCAAATCGTCCCGTGGCAGCCTCACCGACCAACACCTGACCGGACGCCGAGGTTTCACGCCACATGGTGTTGCCGATTTGGCGGAGACCCTGCGGGTTAGGAAAGTCGGACAAAATGATTCGCCCCAGCGCGAGTGACTCACCGTTTGTGTAGTTGCCTTGCACAAGGCCGTCCTCGGTGACTTCAAGCCCGCTCAAGCGGCCAGTCCCGGCGCCATCCTGAAGCAACGATGAAACAACAAAACCGGAGGAAAACTGCGTCGTGTCGCTGCCGTCGTCCGGGGTGTAGTCGATTGTCAGTGCCAGCGCATTCGCCCCGTTGGCAAGTCCAGACGGATCGTATTGAACTGAGCCACCTGCAGGCGTCTGAAACACACCGCTGGCATCAAACACCAGCGTTTCATCCGCACCTGCCGCCGGTACCAACGCGACCCCGTCAATATATGCCCGTGACTCCCACGTGTTCGCAGCCGCATTCGACTTGATGAAATACGTTTGCAAGGTGTGCGAAACACCCAGCGAGTCGAAGATTGTTGTGGATGTTGAGTTTGTGTATGTGCTGGAATTGGTTGGATCAAACAACGCCGGATCAAGCTGTGGTTCCGATGCAGGAAGATTCACACCAATACCGACATTCGAGGTTGCCGTTGGAGGGCCAAACGAATCCGGCACCTGCAGCGCCTGTGCAGCTGAGAAACTGGTAGACACCACTGAACCGTCATCAGCATCTACCGGAAAAACCTGCAAAAACTGGCCTTGTGGATTCACCACATAGCCCTGCGAATCAACCCCGAATGCGCCCGACCTCGTATACGAAGGGTCGAGCGTGTCGCGGGAAACCGAGGTCATAAAGAACCCTTGGCCATTAATCGCGAGGTCAAGGCCGTTTTCGGAATATTCCAGACTTCCCTGATTGAAAAGTTGCCTGACCTGGCTAAGTAACACGCCGGCGCCGATTGCGGTTTTTGACGTGCTGAACTGGTTCACCGAATACACATCGGCAAACTCGGCGCGCGAACCCTTGAAGCCGGCGGTTCCCACATTCGCGATGTTATTACTGGTGACTGACAGTTCCGAACTCGCGGCGTTTAGGCCACTAAGCGCAATCGAAAAAGACATAAGGATGATCCTCTAATGTGTTTGTGTCTAAGTAAAATCTCAATGAAAAATCGTGCGGCTAGGTGATCTGCACAACGTCGTCGATGCGCACGTCGCCGATGCCGTCAACGTGCAGGGTGAAATCGTTTAAACCGTTACCGAGCGTGACGCTGTCAACGTTGCCGGCAATGTAAGTGCCGAGCTGTTCGACGTTTGTTCCAATCTGCGCTTCGGCCTCGATCAGATAAGCGCCCGGGGGTGCAGGATTGCCTTCACTGTCCAGCCCGTCCCACTCGAAATGGGTGATACCCGCCCCATCGCTACCCAGCGCCTGCGATGAAACCAGCTCACCCGCTGTGTTGTAGACCTTGACGGTGGTGTTGTTTGCCGCAGAAGGCAGTTCAATACCGCCGCGGACCACACCGCCGTCGGCTAAATTCCCAACCGCCGAGGGCACCAGCACCTCGCGTCCGACCATGACCGATGCCTCCAGCGCGCGATTGGATTGCAGCGCAGCACCTAAGCTGTCAAATGACTCCTGTAGACTTTCGATCCCTGTGACGGTGCCAAATTGCGCCATTTGGCCGATGAATTCTCCATTTTCCAAAGGCGCAAATGGATCCTGGTTTTGCAGCTGAGTTGTCATGAGTTCAAGAAAATCAGACTGCCCAAGCGTTTCGTTGTCAGTAGTTTCAGGCTCGGGTTGGGTCAGATTCAGCTGCTCGTAAATACTGGCGCCTGTTTGTGAAATCGTAGTCATTAGCGTGCTCTCTTTATTCGCCCAAGGTCAGCGTTCTGAGTAACAATTGCTTCGAAGTGTTAAGCACCTCGATATTGCTTTGATAACTGCGCGACGCCGACAGCATGTTGACCATCTCCTCGACGACGTTGACGTTTGATGAGTAAATGTTGCCATCGGCATCTGCCAATGGATGTCCGGGCTCGTGGCGCACAGGAATCTCTGCCTGGCTCTCCACGACTGCCAGCATTTCAACACCTACGGCTTCTTGCTTGGGATTCATCAACAATGACTGAAACACGGGATTGCGGCTTCTATACGCCGCCTCCGCGCTGCCGCTTATCGTGTCTGCATTGGCCATGTTTGATGTTGTGATATTCAGCCGCAGCGCCTGTGCTGTCATCGCGCTGCCGGCGACATCGAAATTGTTAAGTAGAGACATTCGGTGGGCTCCGGCTATTCGCCTTTAATGGCAGAGATAAGACGTTTGAACTTACCGCCCAAAAATTGCAGGCTCGCCTGGTAGTGCACGGTGTTCTCGGCAAAACGCGTATGTTCAGCGTGCGCGTCTACCGTGTTTCCGTCCAGCGACGCCTGCAGGGGGGTGCGATATTGAGTTGCTGCATCCAGCGGCGCGTTGTTTGCGATATGGCGCGAATGAGTTGAGCGAACGCGCACGGGATCGACGCCCGTCGGCTGCACTTCGCGTATCAGCACTCGTTTGAAGTCGACATCCTTGGCCTTAAATCCCGGTGTGTCGGCATTGGCAATGTTCGATGCGAGGATGTTTGAGCGATAATCGCGCATGCGCAGCGCGTTCTCATGAATCCCCAGCGCTCGATCGATAACATTTTGCATGGTGCCGCAGCTCGTAAAACGTATGTACGAGCCTATAAGCAGCACCCATGCCAGACACGCAGACTGAGCGTACGAGCGGGTCTAGGGGGTTATCGTCGCGGTTTTAGGCCGATTTCTGAGGAAGTTTGTGGCAATGCTTGCCGCCTCTCGGCAACCGTGTGCAAGCTGCCGTCGCGAAAAAGCAGGCGCGTCCATGCGCCGAGGTTCTGCAGTACAAAGGAAACCGGTTTAAGAGGCGTGTGCAAGCGCAGCTTCATTCGAAGCTGACGAATCGTGCTTTTTGTTCATATGTGTCGAAATGCTCTCACCCAGATCTTTGGGGTCAAACTTCGAAACAAAATCATCGGCGCCGACTTTTTCGACCATCGACTCATTGAACCCACCGCTCATCGAAGTGTGTAAAACGACCGGAAAGTGACGCAAACCCGCGTGATCGCGAATCCGGGTGCAGAGGGTATAGCCGTCCATTCGTGGCATCTCTATATCGGAGACAATCAATGACAAGCGCTGGAATTCAGAAGATTCTGTTTCCACCCACTTATTCAGTAAATCCCAGGCCTCGAGGCCGTCACAGGTCACCACCACCTCACCACCCAGTTGCTCTATGGTCTTGGATACCTGCGTACGCGCGACCACAGAATCGTCTGCGATCAGCACCAGATTCCTCTCTTCGTTAACCATGGTGTTTGCTGCGATGTCCTCCTCTGACATGGTCGTATCAAAACCGCGAAGCTCAGCTAACACGCGTTCGACATCGAGAATGCCGACCAATTCTTCGTCGACGTGGGTGACCGCCACAAGATATCCTTTGGCGACACTGCCCTCGGGCGGTGAGAGGATTTGCTCCCAGTTGTGGTTGACAATACTGTCGACCGAGCTGACCAGAAAGCCTTGTATGTTGCGGTTGTATTCCGTTATCACCAGAAACGCGGTAGCGGTATCTTCTATTGGAGGCATCCCGATCGCCACGCCCAAATCAATCACAGAAATGGTTTTGCCGCGGATGTTCGCCACACCGCAGACGATGTGATTGCTTTCGGGGACCGTAGTGAGACGAGGGCACTGGATCACCTCGCGCACTTTAAATACATTGATTCCAAAGCGCTGCTCGCCACGCAGGCGAAACAACAACAATTCCATCCGGTTTTGCCCAGCCAGTTGTGTCCGCGCGTCGACTGCAGCGATAAAACCAGTCATATTCGATACTCCAGAATTCATTCAGATTGTTCTTATTTAGAAGACGTATCGGTCAACCCTGCGAATCCTTAACCTCTGTTTTAATGCAACCTTGGTATGGAAATTGCGTTTTCCTGTGCATGAGCAACGATCCATTGACGCCCAGACGAACACCGTCCGCCGCCTTTTTTATAGTGGCGACTCTGGGTGTTTTCGCGCTATTTCCGCGCATCGGCAACGCCGTTGCATACGAATCCGTCGAATCGATTCGCGCCCTTGTGAAGCAGTATGTTGAAGGCTACGACTTCGGCAGCGATTACCCGGTAAGCGTAGTCGTCGGCAAACTTGACTCCCGCCTTCGCCTGCAAAAATGCGCAACGCCCATCGACGTTGCGTTTGCCGCGAACCCCGCCAACAGCGGTCGCACATTTTTGTCGGTGAGTTGCACCACTGGCAAAGTGTGGACGGTTTATGTGGGTGCAACGGTCGACGCGCACGCAGATGTATGGGTGGCAAATCACGCGCTTACGCGCGGACACATCGTTAGCGAGCACGACATCATTCGCGCGACACGTAAACTCTCAAACCTCCGCGGCGGTTACTACGCCGACAAGCAACAACTTCTGGGTTTGCAGCTCAAGCGCTCGGTCAATGCGGGGGATGCACTGTCACCTTTGTATCTTGTCAAGAGGTCGCTGATCAAACGCGGACAAGTCGTCACAATTGTCGCTAGCGTTGGTGGCATCGACGTTCAGATGAAAGGGACCGCACTAACCGATGCAACTCGCAACAGTCTGGTTAAAGTTAAAAATTCCAGCTCCGGGCGTGTCGTGCAAGGCCGGGTAATCGACGTAGGAAAGGTAAAAATTTCAATGTAGACGGTTACATGTAGAATTAAGTTAAAGATTACGATAACTTGGCCGCTACGGTAGTAAGGCTAAAGGTATAAACACCTGGGTAGTAAAGAAGATGACGAATCCAATTAACGGCGTTTCATCCGGCGGAGTACCGCTGCAATCTGGCAACAGTAAGAGCAACGCTGCAGGAAAATCCGACGGCGCTCAAGGCGATGCGAATACAGGTACCGCGGATGCGGTTAGCCTGACTAACACTGCCGAATCACTTCAGGAACTCGAGCGGTCGCTGGCAGTTGACGCGAAAATCAGCAGCGAGAAAGTCGATGCGATTAAGCAGGCACTTAATTCGGGTGAATACAAAATTGACCCTGATTTAATTGCTGAAAAATTCCTCGAAGTCGAACGCGCACTCGGCAAGATTTAACAATGGTTGCGAATCCCGCCGCGAAAGATTCCACGGATGAATTACCCCAGCTGATTCAACAACAGCTCTCTCTGGCGCGTGGGTTACAAGAAAACCTGAGCAATTTCCACATCGCTTTAACTGAGAGCAACACCGATGCAATCAACAACTGTGTCGATTCAAATGCCAGCATTCTTACGCAGTTGGATTCGAATAACGCTGCGATTCAGGCATGGCTCAAGGTAAATGGTTCCAAGTCAATGGCCGTCCATGATGCGATTGCCAGGCATGAGAAAAAGGAAGTTCTGGGAGAAATCTGGAACGACTACAAACAACTTATTGCAGAATGTCAGCTCACGAATTACTCCAATAGCGTGCTCGCCCACGGGCAGTTGCAGCATACCCAAAATGCGCTGGGAATTCTTCTCGGCGTCGCGAGTGATTGTCAATCTGACTATGCAAACAACGGCGAATTAAAAAATTCTCGTCTGTCCCGCAGTATTGCAAAAGCCTGACTTAATCTCCGAAAGGCGAGTATTCAAATCGAAGTTGCATCGATGGCTTAATACGCCTCGTTGGTAGTTTCTATTCATTCGTTCGTTGCAGTACAACGCCAGCCTATTTCGAAAGTCTCCTACGGAATCGCCGTCGACTCGAACTGAGATGCAGATTGCAGAAGATTAATTGGTGGAGCTAGGCGGGATCGAACCGCCGACCTCTTGCATGCCATGCAAGCGCTCTCCCAGCTGAGCTATAGCCCCACGAGTTCGACCCGATTGAGTCGATTTGCGAGAGCGCGAACTTTAGTTGGCACCCCTGTCGTTGTCAAGATTGAGCGTTACACTGCACCGGACTCACGTGCATCAATATAGGCTAGCGCGCGGTCAATCCGAGCCAGGGTGCGTTCTTTGCCAACCAATTCCAGCGTCACGTCCAATGACGGAGATGCAGCAGATCCCGTTACTGCGACTCGCAGCGGCGGGCCGACTTTTCCTATTTTTGAATCGAGCGCCACGACAGTAGCATCAATCGTCGTCTGCAATGCATCACGTCCCCAGTTGTCCAATGCTTCAAGCGCCGCCCTAAGCGCCTTTAGCGGTTCGCGCGAGACGACACGCAGCTGCTTCTTCGCGGCGTTCGCGTCGTACTCATCAAATTCACCGAAGAAATAACGACTTTGCTCGACGATTTCTGCGAGGGTATTACAACGATCACTCATCACCGCAATGACGTCCGCGAGCGCGGGTCCTGATTCTATGTCGACATTTGCGTACTCAAATTGCTCAGCAAGCGCCGCTGTTGCTCGCGCCGTGTCTGCCTGCAAGTACTGTTTGTTAACCCAATCCAGCTTTTCCTGATCAAAGCGACTGCCTGAACGGTTCACCGCATCCAGCGAAAACAGCTCGATCATTTCGTTTGGACCAAACACTTCTTGATCGCCGTGTGACCACCCCAGTCGTGCCAGATAGTTGAGTAACGCTTCGGGTAAATAACCGGCGTCCTTGTAGTTCATGACGCTGACCGCGCCGTGGCGTTTTGACATACGCTTGCCGTCGTCGCCCAAAATCATCGGTAGATGGGCGTAGGTAGGCAACTCGGCGCCCAGCGCCTTGAGGATATTGATTTGACGCGGTGTGTTGTTGATATGGTCGTCACCACGTATTACATGCGTAATGCCCATGTCCCAATCATCAACGACCACACAAAAGTTGTAGGTCGGCGTTCCGTCTGAGCGCGCAATGACAAGGTCGTCCAACTCGCTGTTGGCAACGCTGATCTTGCCGAACACCTGATCGTCAAACTCCACGTTGCCGTTGGTCGGGTTTTTGAACCTGACAACGGGCTCTAGACCGGCCGGAGGCGCCTCATTGCGATCGCGCCAATACCCGTTGTAGCGAGGCTTTTGCTTGTTGGCCATTTGCTCTGCGCGCATCGCGTCAAGCTCGTCTTTACTGCAATAACAGAGGTACGCCTGATCTGCATCCAGCAACTGCTGAATCACCTGTTTGTAACGATCAAACCGCTTTGTCTGAAAGTAAGGCCCTTCATCACACTCGAGACCCAGCCACTGCATGCTGTCCAGAATCGCCTGGACTGACGCATCGGTTGAACGCTCACGGTCGGTATCCTCGATTCGCAGCACGAATTGTCCGCCGGACTTGCGCGCGTATAGCCAGCTGAACAGGGCCGTGCGTGCGCCTCCGATGTGCAGGTAGCCGGTCGGGCTTGGCGCGAATCGCGTCTTAGTTTGCATAATGTCTAATTTCTACAACGAGATACTGGGATTATTTGAAGTTTTCTGTTAGAAGAGACTTCTTAAATATGGCGCGCGATTCTAGGCGCAGTAGGTACCAAATTCAAATTCGGCTCGCGGAACCGCCATGCCGACAATCGTGCGGGTAAAACTTACGCGCTACAGTTTCTTACAATTCAAATTTATACTTAAATTTCAAAACAACAATCTGAGACACCGTGCTTGATCAACCACTAACTTGGCAATCGTCCGCACTTAGCCACGTCGGACTTGTGCGCTCGACAAATGAAGATTCTTACCTTGATGCCCGTGAGCAGGGGTTATGGGTTGTCGCAGACGGCATGGGCGGGCACTCGGCTGGAGATGTCGCCAGTCAGACGGTAATCGAAAATTTGCTTGATTTTGCCCGCCGCGACGATCTGCCCGCCAACATCGATAATCTGGAAGATCGTTTGTTTAACGCCAATGGCGACTGCCGTCGCAACAGCACAGGAAAAAAAGTAATGGGAAGCACGGTGGCGATGCTTTTTGCATACGATCCCTTCTGCTTTTTTATGTGGGTTGGCGATAGCCGTATTTACCGCCTGCGCAAAGGTGAACTTACGCAAGTGACGGAGGACCATAGTCTTGTGCAAGAAATGCGCGCGCTCGGCGAGATTACTGCTGAAGAGGCCGCAGTGCACCCTTCGTCCAACATTATCACTCGAGCGATAGGTGTTCGCGACGAGCTTTTCATCGACATCGAATACTCGACGGTAGAACCAGGTGACCGGTTTATGGTGTGCAGTGACGGATTGTACAAAGACATTAGAGATGCGGAAATCTGCGAACTGATGAGCACCGAAATTCCGGTGGAAAAAGCCGCTCGTAACCTTGTCGATGTTGCACTCGAAAGAGGCGGCAGCGATAACATCACAGTTATAGTAGTCCAGGCGGAATACGTCTAAGCTATATGATCATGAGTACCAGTGAATTCAATTTAGTGGCGGCGAAACTTCCATCGTCGCTGTTGCGTCAGCACGCGACGCGGTTCACTGAAGGTGCAATCACGCTTGAAGATTATCGCCAGAAACGTGCTCAAATTTTGCGCAACATTCTTACCATGCATGCGTCGGTCAGTGTTCCGCGCAGTGTGCCGCCACTGTTAAGCGATACCAACTTTGGCACTATTCGCACACAAAGAAAAAAAACGTCGTCGAATCATGCGCTAACCCCAAGTCATGTCATCCTCGTATCGGTGCTCTCGTTCACCGCGGCCGTGATGTCATTGTTGCCAAACGCGCGCACCACGATTGCTGCACTTACCTCTACACTTGCGTTAACCGTGCCATCCAGCGCTACGGCAGAAAGCACACAAAACTCATCAGAACTTTCCAACGAGTTCCAAAAAGAAGCGCAAAAAATGGCTGAGAAAAAGAAGTGGAGCGAAGATGACATCGCGCAAATATTAAGCGTGTGGGAAAAACTGACTAACGAGCAGCAATACTCGGCCCGACGCTACCAAGGTTACAATTCACTTCTCGTGTCCTCAGTTGAACGCGCAACCGAGTTACGAGAACTGGCGGAAGTTTCCACACTGCAAGCCTCACTCGAAGCCCAAGCGAACCAGATCGACAGAATCTCCGACGCACTCCGCTAACGCGATCGATCCGACCGCTTTAACTATTTTGCACAACCGCCGCTACCATATGCGGGCAGTTAAACCTTGTGCATATTCGTGAAACACGCAACCAAAGACTGGAAAGAAAAGTACTTCGCTACGCTGCAGGCATTGGATGACCGCGAACGAGACTGGCGCCGCATAGAGAATACGCTTCGCAAGGGATTGAACCGTCTGGCCATCCTGTCACAGGACGGGCACCAATCATTGGAGCGCCAGTTGCACAAGGTACGCACTCTCGCACGCGGAACGGACAACGACGTAGCCCTCGCTGCTGCCGTCGAGGCCCTAATTTCAAACGATTCGATTGAAAGCGGCAGCGATTTGAAATCTGCGGCCAAGAGCGCAATAGCAACACTCACTGAGTTATTGCCATTTGACAATCGGCAACAGACGTCATTGCACAAAGCCTGTCAACGAGGTGATGATCAACAAGCGCTCAAGCAATTGATCAAAGAAATAGGACAGCTGATCAATTCACAAAATGGTGCGAACAATAAAACGCTGGCGGAAACCCTATTGGGTATTTTGCAAAGTATCGAGGCGCCAGAAATCGATGGTAATTCGCTCGATACATTTGCAGAAAAAATCGCAGCCACAAACTCGCCTAACCAATGGCAAATAATATTTGAGTCGCTTCTGGATTGTGTATCGAATGAGTTACACGTCCTCAGCGAAAACAAAAAAAACCTGATACGTTTTATATCTCGGTTAACAGACAAACTCGAGGGATACGAACACATTGCACAATCCAGCCTCGCCAGTATGAAGAAGGTCAGGGAAAGTAGCGCAACGGCTAACGGAGACTTGACCAATACTCTATCGGGACTTGCGGATCAGGTATCGAAAAGCGAAGATCTGCGCGAGATTAAACGCAGTGTTAGTGATCGAATTTCTTCGGCACTGAGCAATATGGATTTATTTTTTTCTCAGGAAGCGTCAATCTTTGAAGAAGTCAGCCACGCTAATCAAACGCTGCAACAACAACTCATAAGCACGCGTGCAGAATTAGATCAACTTCGTTCGGAACTTTCACAAAGCCGAGAAAAACAACTGCGCGATGCGCTAACAGGTATCGCGAATCGACACGCGTACAATGAGCGCGTTCGCCTTGAAGTAGAAAGGTACCACCGCAGCGGCAAACCGTTTTGTTTCGCACTTTGGGACATCGATCATTTTAAATCAATCAATGATAGTTACGGTCACTCGGCAGGCGATGAAATTTTAAAATCCTTCGCACAGCAGCTTCAACAATCGTTCAGACGCACAGACTTTGTCGGCCGCATAGGTGGCGAAGAGTTTGCTGTGCTTTTGCCAGAAACCAGTATCGAAGAGGGCGAAAGCCTGTGCAACACGATTCGCCAGTCGCTGGCATCTCGTCAATTCAGCTACAAAGGGCAGACATTTAACGTAACGGCGTCCATCGGTTTAGCTGTTCTGAATGCTGAGGACGATTCCGAAACGATTTATCAGCGTGCCGATAATGCGCTTTATCAGGCGAAGGATGCCGGCCGTAATCAATGTGTAAGCGAAAGTAGTTCTCGGAACGCTGCGTAAAGCTGTTACGCAGCGTTACTCTTATTGACTGAAGAGACAGCGAATTCGAATTCGTCTGCTTTTGCCGTTACCGCAATTGTGTCACCCGGCGCAAAACGCCCGGACAAAATATGTTGCGAAAGTGGATTTTCAACGCGCTGCTGAATGGCTCGCTTGAGCGGGCGCGCCCCGTAAACCGGATCGAAACCAGCTTCACCCAACACATCGAGCATTTCATCGGTTAAATCCAAAGATAAATCGCGTTCGCGTAATCGTTCGATTAGCGATTGCATCTGTATACGCGCAATGTCCCGAATATGCCCGCGACCCAAACCGTGAAACACTACCGTATCGTCAATGCGGTTAATAAATTCGGGTCGAAAATGATCGGCAACCACATTCATCACGGCGTCGCGCATTTCGGAGTAGTCACTCTCAGTCATTCGCTGAATCACATCGCTGCCCAGATTGGACGTCATCACGATCACCGTGTTGCGAAAATCAACTGTTCTACCCTGACCATCCGTTAGGCGACCGTCATCAAATACCTGCAATAACAGATTGAACACATCGGGGTGCGCTTTTTCAACTTCATCGAGTAACACTAGCGAGTACGGCTTGCGTCGCACCGCCTCGGTAAGATAGCCGCCCTCTTCGTAACCGACATAACCGGGAGGCGCACCGATCAAACGCGCGACTGAATGCTTTTCCATAAATTCAGACATATCGATGCGAACCATCGCATCGGTCGAATCGAACAGGAAACTCGCCAACGCTTTGCACAACTCAGTTTTGCCCACGCCTGTTGGACCAAGGAATAAAAATGTGCCGTTAGGTTTATCTGGATCAGATAGCCCAGCGCGCGCGCGTCGAATTGCATTCGACACACTGCTCACCGCGTTGCTCTGTCCGACAACTTGCGCAGATAATTCATCTTCCATTCGAAGCAGTTTGTCACGCTCACCCTCAAGCATTTTCGAGACGGGAATCCCCGTCCACTTTGACACGACCTCAGCGATTTCATCTTCGCGCACTTTGTTGCGGAGTAATTGATTGTTGTCAGAATCCGAATTCGCGGCTTGCTCGAGCTTGCGCTCCAGTTCAGGAATAAGCCCGTATTGCAACTCAGACATCCGCTGCAAGTTGGTTGCACGGCGCGCACTTTCAAGTTCAATGCGTGCCTGTTCAAGCTCTTCCTTAATGTGGGCTGATCCCTGCACCGCTGCTTTTTCACCTTTCCAGATTTCTTCCAGATCAGCCAATTCGCGCTCAAACTGTGCGAGATCAGAGTCAAGATTTTGCAAACGCTTAAGCGATGCGCCGTCACTTTCTTTACCCAGGGCTTCGCGTTCAATTTTCAGCTGAATGATCTTGCGTTCAAGTTTATCCATCGACTCGGGTTTTGAATCGATTTCCATTCGAATACGACTCGCTGATTCGTCGATCAGGTCAATGGCTTTATCCGGCAATTGTCGATCTGTGATATAGCGATGCGATAACGTTGCTGCGGCAACAATTGCCGGGTCAGTTATCTCGACACCGTGGTGCACTTCGTAACGCTCTTTTAAACCGCGAAGAATCGCGATGGTGTCTTCAACGCTGGGCTCATCAATTACAACTTTTTGAAAGCGACGTTCAAGGGCGGCGTCCTTTTCAATATATTGGCGATACTCGTCCAGTGTCGTTGCGCCGATACAATGCAGCTCACCGCGAGCAAGCGCAGGCTTGAGCATATTGCTTGCGTCCATCGAACCTTCGCCCTTCCCCGCGCCAACCATTGTGTGCAACTCGTCAATAAACAAAATGACCTGTCCATCCTGCTTGGAAAGATCGTTCAGGACGGATTTCAATCGTTCCTCAAATTCACCGCGGAATTTCGCTCCGGCGACCAAAGCGCCGAGGTCGAGCGATAAAAGTCGTTTGTGTTTGATACCGTCAGGAACCTCACCGTTGACGATGCGAAGCGCCAGACCTTCGGCGATCGCTGTTTTGCCAACACCGGGTTCACCTATTAACACGGGATTGTTCTTGGTTCGGCGCTGTAAGACCTGAACCGCACGACGAATTTCATCATCGCGCCCAATAACAGGGTCGAGCTTGCCCATCTCGGCGCGCTCGGTCAGATCAATCGAATACTTATCAAGTGCCTGTCGCTGATCCTCCGCGTTGGCATCGTCGACTGACTCACCTCCCCGCAGTGATTCGATTGCACTGATTAAGGACTTTTCGGTAACGCCTGCCTCAAGCAACAGGCGGCCGGTGTCATTCTTGTCGCGCAACAAGGCAACTAAAAACCATTCGCTTGCGATGAATTTGTCCTTGTTGTCCTGCGCAAGCTTGTCCGCCAGATTCAGCAATCGCCCGACTTCGTTTGATACATGAATCTCGCCGTTCCCACCCTGGACCTGCGGTTGACTGTCGAGTTTCGCGGCAACACGACTAAGAAGTGTTTGGATATCAGCACCCGCACGCACCAACAAAGGACGCGCCCCGCCATCGCGTTGCTCGAGTAAGCACGAGAGTATATGAACCGACTCGATAAACTGATGATCACGGCCAACAGCAAGTGATTGCGCATCGGATAGTGCGCGTTGAAATTGACTGGTTAGTCGATCCATTCGCATGGTCTAACCCCTTACCTAAAAGTTTGAATACTCAAAACATAGGGTTGGGAGTCGTAAAATCAAGCGCGGAGTACATCCACCAGAAATTGGGTTGATGCGTCGAGATTCGTAGATTCAGTTTCACCCGCCAGCGCCGGCTCGAGCGCCTTTGCCAGCTGTTTGCCAAGTTCAACGCCCCACTGATCAAATGAGTTGATCCGCCACACCACACCCTGCACAAACACTTTATGCTCGTACAAAGCGATCAATGCACCCAGGGTTCTTGCGTCCAATGACTCCAGCACGATTGCGTTTGTGGGGCGGTTTCCAGAAAAATACCGGTGCGAATGCAGGCCGTCTTCGGCGGGTAGACTTGACTCAGCAGACACCTCGTCAACGCGTTTGCCGCGCATTAGGGCTTGCGTTTGCGCGATAAAATTGGCCACCAAGGGATGGTGATGAAACTCGTTACCCGTATCCCGCGCGACAATAAAGTCAGCCGGGATAAACTGTGTGCCCTGATGCGCTAACTGATAAAACGCGTGCTGCGCGTTAGACCCAAGCCCGCCCCAAACAGCAGGGCCAGTTGCGTAATCAACCGCGTTGCCGTCAATGTCAATCGATTTACCATTGCTTTCCATATCAAGCTGTTGAACGTAAGACGGGAATTCACTCAGGGAATAACAGTACGGCAGCACGAGATACTGGCGCGTGTCACAAAAGTTGTTGTACCAGATACCGAGCATCGCCATCAGGACCGGCATGTTGCGCTCCAGTGGAGCTTCACAAAAATGGTTGTCCATGGCGTGCGCACCGCTCAGGAGGTCCCGAAACTGTTTCGCTCCCAGACCGAGCGCGATTGATAATCCAATCGCAGACCACAACGAATAGCGACCGCCAACCCAATCCCAGAATTCAAAAACATTGTCATCTTGAATACCAAACGCGCGGGTTTTGTCGAGCGCAGTGGATACGGCAACAAAATGTTTCGCTACATCCCCTTTGCTACTGGTCTGCGCAACAAACCAGTCCCGCGCCGTGTTTGCGTTGAGCATGGTTTCCTGAGTTGTGAAAGTCTTGGAGGCGATTACGAACAACGTGGTTTCGGGATCGATTTGCGCGGCGACTTTTTCAAAATCGGCGTTATCAATATTCGAAACAAAATGCACTTTAGGAGCGTTATTCGGTGAACCAGTTTCAAGTGCAGTCACAACCATCTTTGGCCCAAGGTCGGATCCACCTATACCGATATTGACCACGTTTTCAATTCTTTTGCCTGTGTACCCAAGGTGCTTGCCGGAGTGAACGGAATCGACAAACTTATCGATCTTCTTCAACACAGCGTGCACGCTACGCATGATATTTTCGCCATCAAACACCAGTGACGAATCGGGTGAACGCAACGCCGTGTGCAACACAGCGCGCTGCTCAGTAAGATTAATTTTTTCGCCTCGGAACATGGCGTCACGTTTATCAACAACGCCTGCTTGTGTGGCGAGGTCGACCAGCAGTGCAAGCGTCGTGTCTGAAATTCGATTTTTACTGTAATCGAGCGATATTCCACAGGCCTGTTCACGAAATCGACTTGCGCGGTCAGGATCACGCGTGAACTCTTCGCGCATGTTGAACGCGTGCATTTCGTCGGCGTGGGATTTAAGGGCTGTCCATGCTGCGGACTGACTTAGCATCGTGTACTGCTCCGGAAATTGCTGATTTATCAGACAATATTAGCAGTTGATGACCAGTTGGTATGACGGGTGTTACACGCTTTGCACAATCTCTGAAGCGCGGGCCGCTGCCCGGGCGATATTGCCGCTGCGTGAATAATCGCGGATTTGCAGATTGTCGATAAGTCGGGCGTCTCCTAAAAACGCTGCTGCAAGCACAACCAGCGATTCCGGCTCGTCAAGATCAGTAGGTGTTGTTAAATCAATCGCGCGGCGAATCGACACGTAATCCGATTCGAATCCGGCGTCATTTAATTGCGATATTGCCCTCGACTCCAACTCCTGGAAGTGTCGATTACCATCAAGCATTGCTTGCGCACACTCGCATAGACACTGGTAGATCTTCGACGCCTTTTCAAACTCATCAGCATTGAGATAGCTGTTGCGTGAGCTCATGGCCAAACCGCTATTTTCTCGCCAAGTCGGCGCGCCGACAATTTCTACAGGCAAATTTAAATCTGACGTCATTTGCCTGATGATCATTAATTGCTGAAAGTCCTTCTTGCCAAAAACGGCAATGTTCGGCTGAACAAGATTAAAGAGCTTGCAGACGATTGTTGCCACGCCAATAAAATGACCCGGACGATGCGCACCACATAAAATATTCGTCATTCCGGGAATATCGATGCGCGTTTTATTGGAGTGTCCACCGGGATAAATAATTGCATCAGTTGGGGCGAATAGCATATCCACGGACACCGCCTTCAGTTGCTCGATGTCACTTTCCAGCGTTCGCGGGTAGTTGCCAAGATCGTCCGGACGGTCAAACTGCGAGGGGTTGACGTAAATGGAGGCGACAACTTTATCCGCGCTTGCCTGGGCGCGTTCGATCAATGAAACGTGCCCCTGGTGAAGATGCCCCATTGTTGGCACCAGCGCCACACGCTGCTCCTCGCGCTTCCACTGGCGCAACTTGCTGCGCAACTCTTCAATGGATTGGACTATCTGCATAATTAACGCATGTCAGTACTAACTGAACGCGTGTTCGTCGGTCGGAAAACGTTTTTCCAGCACGTCCTCAACATACATCTGTACGGCGCTGTGAATACTCGATGTTTCTTCCATATAGTCTTTGGAAAACCGGGTTCTTTTTCCTGGCGCGATGCCCAGAATGTCATACAGCACCAGAATCTGACCATCGACATCGGCGCCCGCACCAATACCGATTACCGGCACTCCTACGCTTTGGGTAATCGCCTTCGCCAACGCGGCCGGCACGCATTCGAGCAAGAGTATGTCGGCCCCTGCAAGCTCCAGCGCTTTGGCGTCGTCGAGCATCTTTTGTGCAGTCGGGTTGTCACGCCCCTGTACGCGATAGCCGCCCATTTTGTAGACGGATTGAGGAGTGAGGCCCAAGTGTGCACACACGGGGATACCGCATTCAGTAAAGCGCGCGACCATCGACAGTTGCAGCGCTCCCCATTCCAGCTTCAGAATTTGGGCATCAGCTTCCTTCATTAAACGCGCAGCGTTTGATAACGCCTCGTCGGCACTGTGATAGCTCATAAACGGCATGTCGACCATTAGCATCGAGCGTGACAAGCCACGAGCGACCATCTGACTGTGATAGGCAATTTCGTCCATTGTGACGGGAATGGTGCTTTCACGCCCCTGCACTACCATGCCTAGTGAGTCGCCCACCAGCACAATATCAACACCAGCGTCGTCAAGCACGCGCGCGAAGGCGGCATCGTAAGCGGTCAGGCACGGGATCTTGCGACCATCGCGTTTGGCCTGACGCAATGTCTCCAGCGTGACTTTTTTGCTTGTGTCAGTGTGTGTACTCATAAGTCGGAACTTGAAAAAGGGCGACACTCTAGCGCTGTGCTACAAACCGCGCAACACCGAACGGTTAACGACTTAGAATTTTGGCGATGTGATTGTAAAGGCGAATATCAGGGATGGCGGCAGTTGCAAACGCAACTACCACAAAAAGCAGGTGTTACGCACCCAGTCCGGATGCCTGCGAGCCGCTTTGCTCGTTTTCATCGGCAATGAATTTGAAGGTATTCCAGCCGATTTTGATCACGTCTCCGTTGAGCAAGCGCTCTCGGCGAACTTTTTTTCCACCGACGTGGGTACCGTTGGTGCTGCCCAGATCCTGAATAAAGTAGTCGAAAACGTTTTCGACCTCTTTGTTCTTAACACCCTCGACAACAGCGTGCTTGCCGCTGACAGTGGCATCATCAATATGAATTTGTGCATCGCCCGAACGCCCGATCAATAGCCGCTCGCCTTCAATGGGGTACTTTCTGATTTCGACATCGTCGACCAGTAATACAACCATTGCCATGTTGTTGCACCTCGCACAGCCTCGTTAAAGGCTAATAATAGTCCGAAACAAGTTCAAATAAAACGCTGATTACAGGGAATTTTATCGGCAATTTTTCGCATCCCTGTAGCGATTCTTTGCGTCAGTATACTGCGCTTTACGCTTTCTCCTATCCGACACAGTGCACACTTAGCAACTGAAAATACACGATTTTTTCGGGTTGCGCTCGATTTTCGGCGGTATTTTGCAGGCGATATAAAGGGCGTTAATCGTTGATGTGCCGTTCAACTGGCAGATTTTGTCAGATAAATGGTATTAATGGTCGAATCCAGTTTCATCGCGTATATTCGCGCTCCGGAGCCGCGAATCAACGGTAGTTTTTTGCATCTCGCACGACACGATTAATGCTGCACGCCAAACGAAATTTATTTCTTCTCTGCGGTTGTCAGGCCCTGATGCTGACCTGCAGCTCACTAATGATTACCACAGGAGGCTTGATCGGTTATGCGCTGGCCGAGCAAAAGGCGCTGGCGACCCTGCCAATTGCGATCGCCCACCTCGCGACCATGCTGACCAGCTTTCCCGCGTCATTGCTGATGGCCAAAATCGGACGCAAAGCGGGCTTCCTCCTCGCTGCGTTGGTCGGGGGGCTGGCGGGTGTGCTCGCGACCTGGGGCATAATCGAGGGTGAATTCTGGTGGTTCTGCCTCGCCAGCGTGGGATTCGGTTTTTTCACCTCGTTTGGCCACTACTACCGATTTACCGCTGCCGAAGTTGTCGAGCCGAGTTACAAAAGCCGCGCGATTTCTTACGTGATGGCGGGTGGCGTTCTCGCCGCATTGGCGGGACCCAATCTGGCGAACATCTCACAGGCCTGGATCAGCGATGCACGCTTTGCCGGCAGCTACGCGGCACTGATCGGCCTTTACATCCTCAGCGGGATATTGGTTAGCCTCACAGTGATTCCGAAACCGGCGGCCGAAACCCAAGCGGACTCAGGCAGATCGCTGCTGACAATCGCCTCCCAGGGGCGCTTTGCGGTCGCTTGTCTGTGTGCAACCCTCGGTTACGCGACAATGGCGCTGGTCATGACTGCGACCCCCTTGGCGATGAGCGATCATGAATTCTCATTCGGAGACGTCGCCTTTGTTATTCAGTGTCACGTTTTGGGAATGTTCGTGCCATCGTTTTTCACCGGGCATCTGATCAAACGGTTCGGTTGCGCCAACATCATGCTGTGGGGTGGCGCTGCACTCAGCGCCTGCGTGCTGATTAATTTGTCTGGGCACAGTTTGTGGCATTACTGGAGCGCGCTGGTGCTGTTGGGCATCGCGTGGAATTTTCTATACGTTGGCGGCACTACCATGCTCACAGATACCTACACACCCGGTGAAAAGGCGCGCGCTCAGGGTTTGAACGATGTGATCGTCTTCAGTACGGTCACGATTGCCGCGCTCTCTGCCGGTGTTCTGCAACAAACTGTCGGTTGGGAGCGCGTTAATAGCGGTGTGGTACCCGCGATCGCCATTGTTTTCGCCAGTTTGATCTGGTTAAAGATGACGAAACGCGAATCACCTGCCGCAGCTGCTTAGGCCCCGCTCAAATACGCTAACAATTCACGATATTATGCGCCGGCCCATACGGAAACCGAGTGATGTTGTCGGCGCCGCTTTCGGTCACCACGAGAATATCGTGCTCGCGGTACCCGCCTGCGCCCGGCACACCGTCGGGTAACGCGATCATGGGTTCCATCGAGACCACCATGTTTGGTTGCAACACAGTCTCGATATCCTCGCGCAATTCCAGACCGGCCTCACGCCCGTAGTAGTGACACAAGCTACCGAACGAGTGCCCGTATCCAAAACTTCTGTAGTCGAGCAATCCCTCCGCCCGGTATATGTCGTTTAGTTCGGCGGCGATATCGCAGCAACGCGCGCCGGGTTTGATCAAATTAATCCCTGCCTCGTGAACCTTAACGTTTATTTCCCACAGGCGCAGATGTTCGTCAGAACACTCACCCGCGAACAAAGTTCGTTCCAGCGCAGTGTAATAGCCCGATGGCATAGGGAAGCAGTTCAAGCTCAGAATGTCACCTCGCTCAATCCGACGACTCGTGACCGGATTGTGCGCGCCGTCGGTGTTGATCCCGGACTGAAACCACGTCCACGTATCCATCAGCTCGACGTGCGGATGCGTGCGGCCGATCTCGCGCACCATTGCCTGCGTTGAGTGCACGGCGACCTCGTACTCAGGCACTCCGATACCGATCGCCTCGACACACGCGGCGCCGCCGATATCCGCAATGCGAGCGCTTTCGGTAATCCAGGCAATTTCTTCGGTCGACTTGATCATTCGCATTCCCATCGCCGCCTTGCCGATATCAGCCAACTCCGCATCGGGCAGGATTGCCTGTAACTTGTTGTGGTTGTCCAAATTCATGTGATCAAACTCGATACCAACTCGCCGCGCTGTTTTCGGTATCAACTTACGAATCGCGACAAAATAATTATCGCGCTGCCAATCGGTGTAAACGATGTTATCGCCAAACGTGCGACGCCACGGCTGACCGCCATCTATATTGGCGGAAATGGTCACGCTGTCGCTCTGAGTGACCACCAACCCGTAAGGCCGCCCAAACGCACAGTAGATAAAATCGGCGTAGTAGTTGATGTTGTGAATTGATGTGAACAACACGGCGTCAATATCTGCTTGCACCATGTGCGCGCGCAGCTTTTCCAGGCGCGATTGCATTTCCGCGTCAGAAAACGTTCCGCGTGCTTTTTCGCCATTTTGAAATTCAAGCAACTGCTTCATCACCTTGCTCTCGAGAGTTGTTCCAAAGACGAGGCAAGTCTATGAGTGGAGTGCACGGTCGATTTTTCAGGGTGCGACTTTTCGGCCCTGAAAAATGTCGCGTCGCATTTAGATAAGCGGGCCAACACAAAGATCGTGGCGATTGCGCAAACACGGCCTAAACCGCTACGATACGGTCAATATTTTTTTACATACCAACCAACCACCAAAACAATGAGCAACTCCCTACGCGACCAACTCGTAAAAGCTGGTCTTGCGAGCAAGCAGAGTGCCAATCAGCTCGAAGCCAAATCGCGAAAGCAGCACAAGAAGCCTCGCAAGAAATCCACCTCGGACAAAGCGGCCGAAGCCGCTGCCAAAGCGAAAAAAGAACGCGATCGCGAGCTGAATGCCGAACTGGAAGAGAAAAAGCGGCGCGCCGAAATCAAAGGACAAATCAAGGTGCTGATCGACGATCATGGAGTAAAGGAGTACCAGGGTGAGACCGTTTTTAACTACGAATCTAATGGAAAGATACGCCAACTGTTCGTGACCGAAGCGGTACATGCCGGGCTTAGCAAAGACAAACTCGCCGTCACTCGATTCAATGGTAAAACGTTTCTCGTTCCAACCGAAACGGCGGAACGAATTCTCGGGCTGAACCCGGAATGGTCTGTAGCCAGGCCGGGCGCAGAAAAATCGACCAGCGCAGAAGATGACGAATACGCGAACTACCAGGTTCCGGATGACTTGACCTGGTGAGCAAGGCGATTCCTCAAAGCTTTTATTGGCACGATTACGAGACATTCGGTACTGATCCTGCAGGCGACCGAGCAGCGCAGTTCGCTGGCGTTCGCACCGACGCTGACCTCAATGTCATCGGTGAACCGCTGCTTGTGTACTGCAAGCCAAGCGACGACTACCTGCCCTCGCCGCGCGCCTGTGCGGTTACCGGCATAACACCACAGCACGCGCAAACGCACGGAATTATCGAGCCGGAATTCATCAAAAAAATTCACGCCGAACTCGCGCAACCCGGCACCTGCACTGTCGGTTACAACAACATCCGCTTCGACGATGAATTCACGCGCTTCGCACTTTATCGAAATTTTTTTGACGCCTACGCGCGCGAATGGCAAAACGGCAACTCTCGCTGGGACCTGCTCGACGTTGTGCGCATGACGCGCGCGCTGCGACCCGATGGTATCGAATGGCCGGTCAACGAGGATGGCAGTGTCAGCAATCGCCTGGAACATCTGACTGCGGCCAACGGACTCCGTCACGAAGCGGCGCACGATGCACTCTCTGATGTGTACGCGACGATTGATGTCGCGCGATTGATTCGTGACAAACAACCGCGATTGTATTCATTCTTATTGGAAAATCGCAGCAAGCAGCCTGCCGCAGCGATGCTGAACGTACGCGACCGCAACATGCTCGTTCACAGCAGTGGCCGCATCCCGAACGACTCACTCAACACAACCGTCGTATTGCCGATTTGCCGGCATCCAGTTAACAAGAACGGCGTTATCGTGTTTGATCTTCGCGGCAATCCCAACGCACTGATTGAGTTTGACAGTGAAGATATCGCCGATCGCGTGTTCACGCCGGTTGCAGACCTGCCAGAGGGCGAAGAGCGTATTCCACTTAAGCAGGTGCACACAAACAAATGCCCCGTGCTCGCGCCGATAAACGTGCTCGACGCCGCATCGGCCGAGCGCATTGGTATCGACAAAATTCAGTGCGAGAAACACCGCGAACTGCTAATCCAAAATATTGATGCCGTGGCCGAAAAAATTTCCGATGTGTTTGCATCACAAGCATTTGAGCCGATCACTGATCCTGATCGAATGCTCTATAGCGGGGGGTTTTTTAGCGCCGACGATCGCCGCAAAATGGACAGCCTGCGTTCGAAAACACCACAGCAGCTGGCGAGTGATGCAATGATGTTTGACGACGGCCGCATTGCCGAAATGCTGTTTCGCTATCGCGCTCGCAACTTTGGTGACACCTTGAGCGCGGATGAAAAACGCGAGTGGAGTGCTCATTGTCACGCACGTTTTTACGAGCAGGACGGATACGGCCAGACCGCCTATGAGAAATTTCTTGCCGAGTTAAACGAATGCCGCAGCGAGATGCCCGAGAAGAGTGCGGTGTTTGACGAGCTCATGCAATTTGTCGAATCGATTCGCCCGGCAGCGTGATCCGTGGGCGAGCCGACAATTACGTTTAATCCGGAGTATTCGTTCGAGTATGCGAAGTGCGAGGAAATCGCGCCCGCAATTCGCCGAGTCGTTGCCAACAATCCCAGCGCTTTTACTTTTCACGGTACCGGCACCTTTATTGTCGGTGAAGACGAAGTCGTGATTATCGACCCCGGGCCCGATCAAGATACACACATCAACGCAGTTCTCGACGCGGTCGCCGGGTGTAAAGTCAGTCATCTTCTGATTACGCACACGCATCTGGATCACTCACCGGCAGCCGCTGCCGTGCAGCGGGCAACCCACGCACCGACTGTCGGGTTCGGTCCACACGGATCGGGCATGAGAGATACAACGGTCGTGATTGAAGAAGGCGCGGACTTCGATTTTGCACCGGATATTGTTGTGCGCGACGGCGACGTTATCAGGAATTCAGAAAGCCGGTTCGAGTGCGTGTACACGCCTGGACATACATCCAACCACATGTGCTTTGCGCACCATGAGCAAAACGCGCTGTTCAGCGGTGATCATGTCATGGGCTGGAATACAACAATTGTGTCACCGCCCGATGGTGACATGAGCGACTATATCAACAGCCTTGACAAGCTGTTGCTCCGCGATGACGCAATTTATTACCCCACACACGGTTCACCGATTACTGATCCCCAGCGCTATGTGCGCGATCTGCGCGAACATCGCCTTGCGCGCGGGGAGCAGATAGAGGCCTGTTTGGCCCGCCATCCGATGACTGTTATGGAATTGGTCGAGCAACTCTATCAACACTTGCCCCGCTCGATGAACGGCGCCGCTGCTCGTTCAGTTCTGGCGACGCTGCTCTATTTACAATCGCAATCGCGGGTTAAAAGCCTTGGCGACGACATCGAAATCGCGCAGTGGCAATCGAAACAAAACAACTAACGGATTGCCACTGTCAGTTCGCCCACATTACTAACGCCAGCTTCGATACGATCGCCCGACGTGACTGCAGCTACACCCTCAGGCGTTCCGGTATAAATTAAATCACCCGCCTTGAGTTCGAACAAACGCGAGAGCGCGGCAACAGTCTCGCCAATCGACCATATCATTTTCGATGTGTTGGATGACTGGCGGGTTTCTCCATTTACCTTCAGCCAGATATCCGCGTTCGCAGGATTACCTGCAGCGTCGGCTCGCACAATTGCCGAACACGGCGCCGAATTATCGAATGCCTTGCCAACATCCCACGGTGCACCTGCGTCTTTCGCGGCCTTCTGCAAATCGCGACGGGTAAAATCGATACCCACAGCATAGCCATAAATGCAGGCGTCTGCGTCATCAGGCGCAATGTCGGTGCCACCTGACTTGAGCGCAAGCACAAGTTCGACCTCGTGATGCAGATCGCGCGTGGCTTGCGGGTAGTCAATCGCACTACCACTTTGCACAATCGCATCAGCCGGTTTGGTAAAAAAAACAGGCGGTGTTTTTTCCGGGCTGCCGCCCATCTCGCGCGTGTGTTCTGCATAATTTCGACCAATACAGAAGATTCGGCGAACCGGGAATACGTGCTCTGAATTTGCGACTGGCAATGAAGTGCAGTCAGGCTGCGGAATAACAAACGTCATTGGGACTATTTTCCTCACACGGTGCGCTGTATCTTAACATCGTCCATTTGATCCAACCCGCGTTATGATTACACGCATGTCAAACGTTAAAAGCCTTGCAAAACAAACCGAATCGCGCATGGAGCTGAAGCGTCAGGCGACGCTTCTGCGAATCTGCTATTCGGCATTCATTGAACTTGGCGAGACCGATCTGGAAGGACTGGCGATCAAAAAAGTGATGGCCAGGGCCGAGTTCGCCTTCAACACGTTTTATAACTACTTTGGCGACAGGGAAACGCTGATGGCACATATCATGGATGAGATTGTGTACCCCTGGCGCGAGAAATTTTTACAGGCACAGGCACGTTCAGATGATGAAGCGGTCAAGCTCGGTTATCTGCTGCGCGGCTGGATCGCCGAGTTTGCGCGCGACGAGCGCTTTGCCCGATTCACTATGCGCAACGGTGCGTTTCACCATCGGGCTAACGCAAAATCGAACCGGGATGCGATCGACTATTTCACCAGTGGCGCTGAGAAAGGGCTGTTTCTGCTGTCACCGGTAGAGTCAAAATATCTATCCCTTGGCTTACTGGGTGCGAGCGCCGCGTTAATTTTGCGCGAGGGTGCGACATCAGATCTGGGCGCGACGGTCACACGCCGCTGCCTGGTAATGCTGGGTGTAAGTGACGCGCGCGCAACCGAAATCAGCCAGATGCCAATCGCCGAAACCGAATCACTGGATTTTCTGTTCCAGCGCAGGCTTGAAGACCTCCGCGCTCGCATGGAGTAATTCAAAAAATGTGAGTAGTTACAAATTTTGAAAAAAGGCAGTATAGTGCCTCGGTGCAAACCAACCGTAGCTGGGTTGCCTTAAACACCATTTATGGCCTTAAGTACGAGGCCGCTTAACGGAGGACTAACGATGAAATCCACACTTATTGCGGTAGCCACCCTATCGCTACTCGCAAGTGCTGCGAACGCAGAAACACTGCGCTGGGCACGCTCGGGCGATTCACTGACGATGGACCCACACGCACAAAACGAAGGGCCCACGCATACCATGGCGCATCAAATATATGAGCCACTGCTGCATCGTGACATGGCGGGCCAGATCACCCCTGCGCTTGCAACAAGCTGGGCGGCGCTCGACGACAATCCGAATGTGTGGCGTTTTCAGCTGCGCAAGGGCGTGACGTTTCACGACGGCGCCGAAATGAACGCCGATGACGTTGTCTACAGCTTTACCCGCGCACAAAAACCGACTTCAGCGATGAAAGAACTGCTGACAAGCATCAAAGAAGTTCGCAAGGTAGATGATCACACTATCGACATCGAAACCAACGGCCCCAACCCGCTGTTGATCAATAACCTCACCAACCTGTTCATTATGGACAGCGGTTGGACCGAAGCCAACGGCGCAACCGAACCGCAGGATGTTGCGGGCGGCGAAACAACGTTTGCCTCGCAAAACACCAACGGCACCGGCGCATACATGCTGGTAAGCCGCACCCCGGATCAAAAAACCGTTTTGAAAGCCAACCCGAGCTACTGGGGCAAAGGCACATACCCACTCGAAGTCAGCGAAATTGTTTTCACGCCGATTCAATCGGCTGCGACCCGTGTTGCAGCGCTGCTGTCAGGCGAGGTTGACTTTATTCAGGACGTACCGGTGCAGGATTTGACCCGCGTGGATAGCCAGTCTGGTCTGAAGGTTGTAACCGCAGCGCAAAACCGCGTGATTTTCTTCGGAATGAACAGCGGTTCCGACGACCTTGAAACCGATAACGTCGACGGTAAAAATCCGTTTGCAGACGTTCGTGTTCGCCGCGCAATGAACATGGCGATCAATCGCGACGCAATCAAAAAAGTCGTGATGCGCGAGCAGTCTTCGCCAACTAATGTCATCATGCCTCCGTTCGTAAACGGCTGGACACCAGATCTGGATAAAGTGCCGTCCGGTGGCGTTAGCGACGCGAAAGCGCTGATGGATGACGCCGGATACGGTGACGGTTTTTCTATCACGCTGAACTGCCCGAATGATCGTTACATCAACGACGAGGCGATATGTCAGGCGGCGGTCGGCATGCTCGGTCAGATCGGTGTGAAAGTGAACCTGGATGCAAAACCCAAAGCACAACACTTTCCGTTGATCAAAAACAAAACCACCGATTTCTACATGCTCGGGTGGGGTGTTCCGACATTTGACTCGCACTACATCTTCAACTTTCTGGTACATGCGACGACCGAGAATCGCGGTTCATGGAATAACACCGGATATAACAATCCCGCGATCAATGAAAAGATCGTCGAGCTCGAATCGCAAACCAATCTGGATGCACGCAACGAAACCATTGCCGAAATCTGGAATCAAGTGCAGGAAGACCAGATCTATCTGCCCATTCACAATCAAGTACTTAACTGGGGTATGAAAGACGGCATCACGTTCGACGTGCAACCGGAAGACCAGCCTCACATCAAATACCTGACGTTTTAATTAGTCGTCAGTCCTTAAAGCTGCGGGCGTTGCAAAACGCTCGCAGCTTCTACACCGCACTTAAGCAATGTTATTCATCATTATTCGCCGCTTGCTGCAATCCGCAGCGGTATTACTGCTGGTTGCGCTGGTCGCGTTTACGATTTTCCGTTTCATCGGTGACCCGGTCGAAAGCCTGTTAGGACAGGAAGCGACGGTCGCCGACCGCCAGGCACTAATCGATCGAATGGGCCTCGAAGATCCGATTCCGGTCCAGTATTTTCGATTTGTTGGCAACGCGATTCAGGGAGATTTTGGCGTGTCCTATCGCACCGCCGAACCCGTATCACAGCTAATCGCCGAACGACTGCCGGCGACTCTGGAACTCGCATTTGTTTCGGCTTTGTTGGCGATAGTGCTCGGCACACTCTTAGGTATTTACACGGCGATATACAGAAACGGTTTTGTCGCCCACACGATTATGTCGAGTTCGCTTATTGGAGTATCGCTTCCGACGTTTTTGATCGGTGTTTTATTGATCTGGCTATTCGCTGTTGAGTTGGGTTGGTTGCCGAGTTTTGGTCGCGGCGAAACCGTGCAGATCGGTTTCTGGCAAACCGGTTTTTTGACCGCCTCCGGGCTTAAATCGCTGATCCTTCCGTCGATCACGTTGGGCTTGTATCAAATGACACTCATAATGCGTTTGGTGCGGTCTGAAATGTTGGAAGTACTGCGGCAGGATTTTATTCGTTTTGCGCGCGCACGCGGACTGTCAGAGCGCGTGGTTTACTTTTCACACGCATTGAAAAACACGCTTGTTCCGGTGATTACCGTTGCCGGTTTGCAGCTCGGTTCGATCGTTGCATTTGCCATTATCACCGAAACGGTTTTTCAGTGGCCGGGGGTCGGCTTGATGTTTATCAACGCGGTTTTCTTCGTCGACATTCCGGTTATGGCAGCCTACCTGCTCTTGGTTGGCACGGTGTTCGTTGTGATTAATTTGATTGTTGACCTGCTGTACCTGGCTATTGATCCGCGCCTGCGCGACGGACAATTGAAAAGGCAGGCGACATGAACGGTGATCGCAGCAACTGGCAACGTTTTCTCGCCAGCGACTTTTTTTACGACTTCAAACGGTCACCTGTCACTATCGTTTCATTTGCAATTGTCGTTGCGCTGATATTGATGGCTTTGTTGGCAGACCTGGTCGCACCGACCAACCCGTTTGACCCGGCATCGCTCAACCTGATGAATGGTTTTACACCGCCAATGGAGCCGAATGCGTTTACCGGCGAGTCGTTTGTATTCGGAACCGATGACCAGGGTCGCGACCTGCTGTCTGCGATTATTTACGGTTTGCGAGTCTCGCTGTTTGTGGGATTAACTGCAGTAATTCTCGCAATGGTGCTTGGGGTCAGTCTGGGTCTTTTAGCCGGTTATCGCGGCGGCTGGGTGGACACCGTGATCATGCGCGTGGCCGATATCCAGATGACGTTTCCATCGATACTCATCGCGGTGCTGATTTTTGGTGTTGCGCGTGGATTGATTCCTCCAGACCTGCGCGATGAGCTGGCGATCAGTGTCTTGATCATTGCGATTGGGCTATCCGAGTGGGTGCAGTTTGCGCGAACGGTGCGCGGCACAACCATGGTCGAAAAAGAAAAAGAGTATGTGCAGGCGGCGCGACTGATCGGGCTGGGCAGCGGCCAGATTATGCTGCGGCATATTTTGCCAAACGTGTTGTCGCCGGTTTTGGTCATCGCGACCATCACCCTCGCACTCGCGATTATTGCCGAAGCCACACTCTCTTTCCTTGGCGTTGGCGCGCCGCCAACTGAGCCGAGTCTTGGCACCTTGATCAGAATCGGTCAGGATTATTTATTTTCCGGTGAGTGGTGGATTCTGCTTTTCCCCGCTGTAACGCTCTTGGCGCTCGCACTATCAGTCAACCTGCTCGGTGACTGGTTGCGAGATGCCCTCAATCCGCGATTGAAATAATGGCCGAGTCGAATGCAACCAGGGCGGACTCCGACGAGATTGTCCTTCGCGCGCGTGATTTGCGCGTCGTATTCCCACACCGGCACGGCGACATCGTGACCCTGGACGGCGTCGGCTTTGACGTGCGACGAGGCGAAATCCTGGGGATGGTAGGCGAGTCCGGCGCAGGAAAATCCATGACCGGAGCGGCGATTATCGGGCTTATCGATTCTCCGGGATATCTTGATCGCGGCGAGGTCGAATTAAGTGGCAAGCGCATCGATAAACTTGACGCACGCAGCTCACAGAACATCCGCGGTCGCCGAATCAGCATGGTGTTTCAGGACCCGCTCACCAGTTTGAACCCGCTACGCACAATTGGTGATCAGCTGATCGAAACGATTACTACGCATCTCAGCGTGAGTCGAGACGAGGCAAAGCGCAAAGCCATCGCGGGATTGGAAGAAGTCGGAATTCCTGCAAACCGATTCAACGCTTATCCGCATGAATTTTCTGGCGGGATGCGCCAACGTGTGGTCATTGCACTCTCGCTGTGCGCCGAACCGGAACTCATAATCGCCGACGAGCCCACCACCGCGCTGGATGTATCGGTGCAGGCGCAGGTATTAAAACTGCTGCGCCAGCTCTGCCAGGAGCACAACACCGCGGTGATTCTGATCACACACGACATGGGCGTGATCGCCGAGACCACCGATCGTGTCGCGGTTCTTTACGGCGGTGAGCTGCTCGAGATTGGTGATACTCAAACCGTGCTCGAAAATCCGCAACACCCCTACACGCGTGGCCTGATCGCGTGCACGCCGTCGGTCGAATACGGTGATATTACGACGCGCCTGGCACAAATTGGAGACGAAAACGTTGATCAGCCCCCTTCGGGATTCGAGAACGCGACGCCAACTTCCGAGATAAATCCGAGTGAGGAAAACGGCAACCAAACGTTTATCCGTATTGAAAATCTGAGTCGTCGCTTTGATCTGTCCGACCCGTGGTTGGCACGCGTGATGTATCGACGCTCCAAGCAGTTTCTCGACGCGGTTGACAATGTCAGTTTCGAAATCCAGCGCGGGACGACTTACGCCCTGGTTGGCGAAAGCGGCTCGGGTAAATCAACTATCGCGCGGATGGCAGTTGGATTGCTGGCGCCAAGCACTGGCCAAGTGCTGATCGACGGGCACAATCTACATGACACTAACATGACGCAAAGCGAGCACCGCAAGATTCGCCAACGCATGCAAATGGTGTTTCAATCGCCATTCGCCTCGCTCAATCCGCGCTGGCGCGTCGGCAGTATTCTGGCCGAGCCGCTGCGAGTTTTTGAGCTCGTTGATGACAACGATGCCGAACGTGCGCGCGTCACCGAACTGCTTGAACAAGTCGGGTTATCAGCATCGGACGCGAAGCGGTTTCCGCACGAATTCTCTGGCGGCCAGCGACAGCGAATATCGATTGCGCGGTCACTTGCGTCAAAACCGGATTTTATCGTGTGCGATGAACCCACCTCGGCGCTCGATGTTTCGGTCCAGGCACAGGTGCTCAACCTGCTCAAAGAACTGCAGCAGGAACTGGGATTAACGTATCTCTTTATCACGCACGACCTTGCGGTGGTGCGCGTGATGGCACACAATATCGGCGTTTTAAAATCAGGAAAACTGGTCGAGGAACAAGCGACCGAAGCGCTGATCGAATCACCACAGTCCGATTACACGCAGATGTTGATTCGCTCAGCTCCGCGCATCAGGCGCAAGGAGCCACTTACTTAGCGTGCAAGGGGGCGGCAAAATTGGACGATATAACTTATAAAACCCCGTTCGAATCGCTGCTAAGATCGCTCGAAAAAACAGCGAATTCACCGTTTGAAACAGCCCGGCCGATACCGTCGGCGGTAAACCATTCGTCTGATTTTCTTGCGCTCGAAAAAAAGCGCATATTTTCGCGCGAGTGGGTTTGCGTTGGTCGCACGGATGAGATTCCCGAACATGGCGACTACCTGACCCATACCATTGCAGACACGCCAACAATTGTTATACGCCAGCAAGACGGCAATATCGGTGCTTTCGTCAACGCGTGTGCGCATCGATTCGCGTGTCTTATGCCGCAATCAAAAGGACGCGCCAAACATCTTACCTGTCGATATCACGGTTGGACTTACAACGCGTCTGGACAACTCTTGCGCGCGCCCTACATGGAAATGAAAGACGGCTTCGATATCTCGGAACACGAACTGCGCGCGCTGCACTGTGATGTGTGGCAAGGGTTTGTTTACGTTTCGCTCGCAGATAAACCCGCAACAAAGTTAAACGATGTGCTCAAGCCATTTACCGACAACGTTGTCGGGCGGTTTGATATGGCGTGCTACAAAACCGTCATGCGTGAAAGTATGCAATGGAACGCCAACTGGAAGAATCTAATCGAAAATTTTACTGAGAGCTATCACGTACCCATCGCTCACGGTAAAACATTCGCCGGGCATAAAAAACCTCTCACCGACTACGCGTGCGGGGAAGACAGCGATTATTACGGCTATCACTATGCACCGCAGCCCAGTGACACTGGCCCCGGTGCAGCGCATGCAAAGAACACGCGCCTTGAAGGTGAATGGCGCAGGATGATGGTCGATTTTTGTGTTTTTCCCTGTCATCTGGTGACACTGATGCCTGATTACCTCTGGTACATCAGCGTGCAGCCCGACGGCGTGAACAAAATGAATGCCACGTGGGGTGTGGCTGTTCCTCCTGAAAATCTGAACGATGTTGACGAGGCGGATTACGATCAGTGGTTGGCAGACTTTCGCCGATACATGGATGTTGCA
The DNA here is from genome assembly GCA_039029275.1 of Pseudomonadota bacterium. Lineage (GTDB taxonomy): Bacteria > Pseudomonadota > Gammaproteobacteria > JBCCGL01 > JBCCGL01 > JBCCGL01. Next base: position 63,491 of record JBCCGL010000012.1, read on the forward strand.
AATGATGAAGACAAACCGCTGGTCGAAGCGTTGTTCAAGGGGACTCAGTCGCCGCTTTTGCCAAGGGGCGTTTACCACCCGATCGAACGAAATCTCTGGCAGTTTGTGCGCTATTTGAATCGCGTATGTAATGGGCCTGGATAAATGGGCAGGGATAAATGGATCTGGATAAACGGCTAAATCCAGTCGTACTGCACGACGCGTTCGCTTTCGTTTAAATCTTTTAGCGAGCGCCCGTAAAATAAATTCAGGTAGTTATCTGTTCCGGTTTTAGCGGGCACCTGCTCAAACGACAAAATTGCCATAATCCGCCGACTCCCTTTAGCGACCGGCGCAGCACGGTGCAGGTTGTACTTGCCTCGAAACAGCGTCAGAGTCCCGGGCTCGACAGGTAACGACACAACGTTGTCGCGATTACCTTTGAAAACATCCGAAACTCCGTCGTAGTCGTCTTCACGATCGGGAAAGCGCAGGCCCGAAACATACTCAAACGCGCCGCCGGCTTCGGGTTTTTCCAGCATGATGGTGACGATGTAGTCGATACCGTCAAAATGCCAGTCTTGAAGTTCACCTTCCTCTGCGATTGTAAGAATGCAACTGGATAAAGGACACGCGGATGGGAAGGTGCTCTGCTGCATCACCGATCCGATGAATTCGGACATTCCTTGCCATGCGTGCAACACGCGCGCGGGGTTTTCTTTAGACTGCAAATCTCGAGCAAGAAACCGGATTCGTGTCAGGGATTTGAAATGGCGGGGATGATCCGGCGGCAACGACTCCAGCGGGATCGCGAGCGTGTCATCATTCACATCGTTATAGGCAAAATTGTGATCGACCTGCCACGCAGAGCCGAGCTTGCCCAAGCCGTCAGACTTCGTCCTGGCAATTGCCCCTTCGGTGACAAACCCCGGCAACAAGCACGAGTCGGACTCGTCCAGTTGATCGCGACACGCCTTTACCAATTCCTGCCCTCGAGTGGACGTCAAGTCGTCAAGCGGGTAGCGCGCAAGGTCAATTATTTCACCGATATGCATGGGCAAAGTATGTCATAGTTACGCCGCCATATCGCCCTCCTGTTTCTGAGGCGTGTTACAACTTCTGAGACACATCTTGTTGCATTGGTTCCATCGCCTGCCGAATAACACAAAGGGCATTATTTTTTTGATGCTCGCATCGCTGATTTTCTCGATCATGGCTTTGCTGATCAAGATCCTCGGACAACGAATCCATATCACGCAAATTCTATTTGTGCGTCAAATCGGGATGATATTGATGATCAGTCCGGCTATTTTGCGAAACTTTCCGGGGTCGCTGCGAACCACGCGCCCCGGACTGCAGGCAGCGCGAATTGCGTTTTCTCTGGTTGCAATGCTGTGCAGTTTCACCGCGATAATCTATATGCCATTGGCGGATGCGACTGCATTATTTTTTGCTAAAAGTTTTTTTGTCACTATTTTTGCTGTTTGGTTTTTATCAGAAGTCGTTGGAGTCTATCGTTGGAGCGCTGTTTTTGTCGGATTTGCGGGCGTCCTGATTGTACTGCAACCGGGTACGGATAATTTCTCGATTTTCGGTGTGCTCTCTTTAATCGGTGCGGCGGGTGCAGGTGCGGTGATGATTTTGTTGAGGATTCTCACACGAACGGACAGCCCGGAAACAATCATGACCTATGGCTCACTCGGCGTCGGTGCGGTCATGCTGATCCCAGGGATTTATTTTTGGCAAGAACTAAACCGAACAGAATATGCGCTGATTGCGCTTGTCACTGTGGTGTCCTTTTACGGGCAAAAGCTCAACATCCATGCCTACAAAAATGGCGAAGCATCAATGCTGGCATCGCTCGATTATCTGCGTCTAATCTGGGCAACGTTTTTTGGGTTTCTGTTTTTTAACCAGCTGCCCGGGATATGGACGTGGGTTGGTGCAGCGATTGTCATCGCCTCGGCAATTTTTATGATTTACCGAGAGGCTATACGAAAGCAACAGCTCGCATCCTCGACACACCAGAGTGAGGTGCACTAGTGGCTCTTTCGCGCACAACGCAAAGTGTGTTGCTGATATTGTTTTCTGTCGCGCTGCTGGCAGCGCTGTCGCTTATGGGAAAGATGCTTGGTACCGACGTACTGGGGGACCCACTGCACCCAATGCAGGTGTCAGGCGCGCGCTTTACAGTCGCATTAATGTGCCTGCTCCTTGTCGTGCGTTTTAACCCCGTTCAGTTCAACGACACACCCTGGCGTTTACATATTAAACGCAGTATTGCCGGGTGGTGCGGGGTCACTTGTTTATTTGCGGCCGTCACCGTGATGCCTCTGGCCGATGCCAACGCAGTCAGCTTTTTGAGCGTGATCGTGGCGATGGGTTTGTCGATGATCATGCTGCGCGAACGCACAGGCCCGTATCGATGGGCGGCAGCCGTCATCGCGCTTTTAGGTGCACTGATTATTACGCGACCGGGTACGACAGCGTTTCAGCCCGCCGCGTTAATCGCCGTCGCCGCCGCAGTGTTTATTGGTTTTGAAATGATCTTTATCAAGCAGCTAAGCGGGCGCGAAGCCCCGATGCGGATCTTGTTGATCAACAACACAATTGGCACGTCTATCTCCATCATCGCCGTAAGTTTTGTGTGGCAGACACCGTCGCCACAGCAATGGTTGTTCATGTGTTTGATCGGATCGCTGATGCTCGGTGTGCAGTACACCAACATACTCGCGATGCAACGCAGCGATGCAAGCTTTATCGCACCTTTCTGGTACGCGACACCCGCCTTCGCCGCGCTCTATGACTTTTTGGTATTTGCCGAGGTTCTGTCGCTAAGCAGCATGATCGGAATTTCATTGATTATCGCTGGCGGAGTGGTGATTTCGTGGCGCGAGGGGCTGGCCAAAAAACGTATGGAAACGGAAAGCGGGTAGCAATTGACATCCGCGCCGACAAATCGGCTTACGAAGATGCGGAAATAATAATGCTGTACTGCTCCAGGCCGCCGCCTTCATCAAACGCTTCTTTGGGCATCGGATTCGCATGAGCGACTTTAAAGTCATCGCTGCGCACCCAGCTTTGGAACGCCTTCTCATCTTGCCAGTATGTGAGCACGACGTATGGCGTTTTCTTCGAGCGGGGCTGCAGAATCTCCATTCGCTCGAATCCGGGTTGTTTGTCTATTTCGCCCGCACGTTTTTTAAACCGCTGTTCGAATTCGTCCCGAAAAGCGTCTTTGACGAAAACACGGTTGGCGACAACGTATGACATCGGGTTAATTTCCGTCGAAAAGGTAACCGCCGCGATTAGCTACGCGGCAGTTTGTTTTCGGGATCGTAGATGGACTTGTAACCAACGCCAGCGACCGTCATGGTCAGTATTTCACCCATATAGTCGATTTGAAATGCGCGACCCTCTTCGCACAAATCGTTGGGCAGATAGCCTAGCCCAATATTTTTACCAATGGTCGGTCCGTAAGCGATGCTGGTGAGGAAGGACCGACGCCCATGCGAGTCGACCGGCACTTCGCCGCTGGCCGGATCGATCAACGGACACTGTCCGACTGGGTAGCGCGCGATACCGTTTGAATCGACGTTGTCATCCATAACGAATGTACACAGGTAGGCCGCCTGCTTTTCCAGCTCACGTTGTTTAACGTACGGCTCCTTGCCGTAGAAGTCCGCCTCTTTCACTTTCGGTCGCGCGAGACCCGCCTCGTACAGGTTGTACTCGGTTAGCAGGTCGGCGTTTTGCAGGCGCAGGCTTTTTTCCATGCGGCGGCTGTTGGCGTAGGTTTCAACACCCACTGGCGTCGCTCCCTGAGCGAATACGAGATCCCAGAGCGAGATGCCATAGCTGAAGTCGACGTGCAGTTCCCAGCCCTGCTCACCCACATAGGAAATTCGAAATGCCTCGACCGGAATGCCCTGAAGCGTGAGTTTTTTAGTAGATGCAAACGGGAAATTGGCATCGTCCAGTTCTTCCGGATTGTCTGCAATTGCCTGCAGAATCTTACGCGCGTTTGGTCCCCACACGCCAAGGCAGGCCATGTGGTCAGAACGATCATCAATGTAGACCTTCCAGTTATTGTTCTCGGCCATGCGCTTCAGCCAGATGTAATCGCGATGCCCCGCGTCGGCGCCGTCGATCACGCGGTATCGATCTTCGGCCATTCGGATCACGGTGAGATCCGCACGTACGCCGCCGCGCTTGTCGAGGAAGTGCGTGTAAACACCCTTGCCAATAGCGGTGTCGCCGCCAACTTTGGCGACGCAGGTGTATTCCATCAGTGCCTCGGCGTCCGGTCCGCAGATATCGTAAACCGCGAAGTGCGACAGATTGATCATGCCCGCGTTTTCGGACATCGCCAGTTGCTCTGCGTTAGACACGCGCCAGAAGTGACGGTTGTCCCACTCGTGCTCTCGCACCGGGACCCGGTCAGCGTATTTTTCCAGCAGGTGTTCGTTGCTCGCGTAACCGTGCGCTCGCTCCCAGCCCGCCAACTCCATAAAGTAGCCGCCGAGTTCGTTTTCGCGCGCCCAGAATGCGCTGCGGCGCAGGTTGCGGCCCTTGGTGTAAGGCTCACGCGGGTGCACCGCCGGGTTATAAATTTTGAAGGCCGACTCGTAGCAGCGGTCGTAAATGTACGACTCGGTTTTCTGGATCGGGTAGTGACGCGCGGTGTCGATGCCGTTGATGTCCATGTCGGCAACGCCATCGGTCATCAGGTCAACCAGTACCTTGCCGATGCCGGGGCCGTCTTTTACCCAAACCGCTTCGGCGTACCACAGGCCGCGCGTGTTGACGGATTCACCCACGGACGGACCGCCGTCTGTAGTCACCTGCAACAGACCGTTGAAGGAGTGTTTTTCGTTGTACCCGAGTTCGGCCAGAATCGGCATCACTTCCATCGCGCGTTCCATCGGTTCCATTACGTGCTCAATTTCGAGGTCGCGCTGTGACGGCGACCACGCCGACTCGCCCGCCTCCAGCAAATCGCGCGGATGACACAGGCGCGGATCATTTTCTTCGTAGTAGCCGAACTCGATCTGGCCGCCCTCCGGCGTCTTTGGGTCGCCCGTATCGCGCATGTAGGCCGAGTTGCCCTGATCGCGAAGCAGCGGATAGCCGATGTCTTTTCCGGTGCCGGCGAATTCTTCATAGGGACCAAAAAACGTAAGCGGGTGATCGACGGGCATGATCGGCAAATCTTCGCCAGCCATATTGGCGATCAAGCGGCCCCACAAACCTGCACAAACGACAACGTGATCGGCGGCGATATATCCACGCGAGGTTTCGACGCCGACGATGCGGCTGTCCTGAATATCCAGCCCCGTCGCCGCGGTATTGGGAAAGGATTGCGCTTTGCCAGTGGCCACCGCGTTCTCAACCAGAATACCGGTCACGGTTTGTGAGCGCGGCGTGACCAGACCGGCGTCCGGGTCCCACATTGCTCCGGCGATGGCATCTTCATTCAGCAGGGGGTGAATTTCAGCCGCTTTGGCAGCCGAGACCATTTCGACGTTGGTACCAAACGCTTTGCCCGACGCGACCTTGCGCTTAAGTTCAAGCATGCGACCTTCGTCGCCATTGCGCGCAACTTCAAGCCCGCCGACTTTAGCGTAGTGACCCATATTCTCGTAGAAGTCGATGCTGTAACGCGTGGTGTAGCACACGAAATTGCTGTGATCGGTGGCGTAACAAAAATCGGAGGCGTGTGACGTCGAACCGATGTCGGTCGGGATCGCGCTCTTATCGATACCGACGATGTTTTCCCAACCGCGTTCGATCAGGTGGTGAAGAACGGATGCGCCGACGATACCGCCCTGCCCGATGATGACAACTTTAGCTTTTTCAGGGAATTTGGCCATGAGTCTTGCCTTTATACGTTCGAGTCTGCGAATTCCGCCTTGCGGCGCGCCATGTAATCGTTGAGTGCCTCGTCGGCAGCCGGATCGATTGCCGGTGCCTCGTAGTCGTCGAGCCACTTTTTCCACAGTTTGTTAGCGCGTTTGGCCGCGTCCATCGAGCCATCGGCCTCCCACTGTTCGAAGCTATTGTTATCAGCTACGGTGGAAATGTAAAACGCGGACTCAAAATTGTCCTGCGTATGCTGGCAACCGAGAAAATGTTGGCCGGGACCCACTTCACGAATCGCGCTCATACCCTGCCCGTTTTCGGAAAAGTCCGCACCCTCCAGCAGGCGCACGATCATGCTGGCCTGATCGCAGTCCATCACAAACTTTTCGTAGCCCATAGCCAAACCACCTTCGAGCCATCCCGCGGTATGCAGCATAAAGTTGACCCCGGCGAGCGCAGCCGTTTGCATTGTATTCGCTGCTTCGTAGGCGGCTTGCGCATCCGGTATCTTGGAGCCACACAGACCGCCGCCAGAGCGGAATGGCACACCGAGGCGGCGCGCCAGTTGTGCGGCGCCGTACAGTACCAGCGAAGGTTCAGGCGATCCAAATGTAGGCGCACCCGATTGCATCGAGATCGAGCTGGCAAAGGTGCCAAACACAACCGGTGCGCCCGCGCGCACAAGCTGCACAAACGTCATGCCGGCCATCGCTTCAGCCAGAATCTGCGTCAGCGTCGCGACGACTGTGACCGGCGACATTGCCCCGGCAAGGATAAACGGCGACACCACTGTCGCCTGATTGTTTTGCGCGTACACGCGAGCGGCGCCGAGCATGGTGTCGTCGAAGGTCATCGGCGAGTTGGCGTTGATGAGACTCGTGGTCACGCAGTTGTCCTTGACGAAGTCTTCGCCGAAGACCAGACCCGCCATGTTGATGGTGTCTTGCGCGCGCTCGGGTGCCGTCACCGACCCCATAAACGGTTTGTCGCTGTATTTGAGGTGTGAATACACCATGTCAAAGTGGCGTTTGTTGACCGGCAGGTCGACCGGCTCACACACGGTGCCGCCCGAGTGGTGCATGCCAGGCGCCATGTATGCCATTTTCACGAAGTTGCGAAAATCTTCGATGGTTGCGTAGCGCCGGCCTTCATCGAGATTGCGGATGAACGGAGGGCCGTAAGCCGGCACCAGCACGGTTCGCTTCCCGCCGATGATGATATTTTTATCCGGATTGCGCGCGAACTGCGTGTATTCCGAGGGCGCGTTCTCGGTGATGATTTTGCGGCACATACCGCGCGGAAAGTGCACGCGCTCGCCCTGTACGTCAGCGCCCGCGTCACGCAGCATATCGAGCGCTGCCGGATCGTCGCGAAATTCAATCCCGATTTCTTCGAGAACGGTTTCGGCGTTGTTTTCGATCAGTTCGAGCTGCTCGTCGGACAACAGTTCGAAGTACGGAATCTTGCGCTCTATAAAGGGGGCAACCGGCGCAGTGCTGACCGCGCGTGCGTGTTGACGCGCGGCACGGCCGCCTCCGCTCCGTCTTTTTCGTTCTGACATTAACTATTTCTCATAGCTGGTATGAATCTACCGAATGGTGCAAAGTATCAGTGATTAAGCTCCACACCAGCTACTTGCCCGCGACACGAGATTAGCTGATCGCGCCAAGCGCGAAACGAACGTTTTGAAAGGCGCGTTTTAATCACAACCCCTACTGTGCGATCAAAAAATCGCCGACTCGCGGAGTCACCAGATCCGCCTTGTCTGCCGATTTGAACTTGAATGGGACTGAGACCAGCCGCATGCCCTCGTTTAACTGCACGGCAAAGTGGAGATGTGGTCCGGTTGAAAACCCCGTATTGCCGGATTTAGCAATCACCTCACCCTTGCGAACGCGATCACCTATCACGACCAGCACGCTCTCCCAGCGAAGATGCGCGTACAGGGCAATCGTGCCGTCGTCGTGCAGGATTCGCACGTAGTTGGCGCGCGATCCGAACTTTTCCGCGTTGGTCCCGCCGCTATAGAAATCGCGCGCGATGTCCATGACAACGCCGCCACGCGCAGCGTGCACTGGCGTGCCATCCGGCATCGCAAAATCCACGGCGTACCGGCTTTGCGGCCCAAAGTGGCTGAACTGGCCGTTGAAGCCCTGCGAAATCGCAAACTTTCGCCCCGTGGGGTATGGCAAAAAATACTGCTCGCGCTCGTCGTGTTGCGCCTCGGGCGAGCCGAGTACGACGTTGTACTTATACGCGTAGCGCCATCGCTGATCGGGATTTTCAGGCCCGAGGGAAAACAATCGTTTGGTCTCCCCGCCCTCAATCACAAACGATCGCGGAAGCGATGGCTCGGCGAGAATGTTGTCTGCTTCGGTGAGTTCAAACTGGATCTCGATCGGACCGCCAAGCAAATTCTGAACTTGAAAAACAGGGTTTTCACGCGTCCCGACCTGACGAATATTGATTTTCTTTTTATTTTCGCGAACCTTGATCCGCTGGACGGTGACCTCGGCGTCGGTATTGGGAGGCGTGTCGCTGTACTGCCAACGCCCGTACTTATCCTGATAGCTGTAGAGTTTCTTCGCCGACGCTGGTGTCGTTAAAAACGCGCAGCTGACCGCGGTGGCAACAATCAAAAGCAGGACTCGCCTCATGTGCACTACCAAACCGTTCGCATGGTGCCGCCGTCAACGACCAGCGTTTCACCGGTGATGTAACTCGCCGCTTCAGAAAGCAGAAAAGCACCGGCCTTGCCGAACTCGTCCGCCGTCCCCAGACGCCCCATCGGTACGTTGCCTTTCATCCGGTCGATCACCTCATCGGTTGAGATTCCATATTCCTTGGCTCTCGCGTTACTCAAGGAGTCGATGCGATCGGTATGGATGACACCTGGCACCAGATTGTTCACGCGAATAGATTCGCTGGCGAGGGATTGTGACAAACTCTTCGCCAGCGAGACCACGCCGGAGCGCATCACGTTGGACAACAGCAACACGTCAATGGGCTCTTTCACCGATGATGAAGTCAAGGTCACAATGCTACCGCCGCCGCGTTCGCGCATCGCGGGCAGCACGGCACGGATCATTCGAATCGAACTCAACAAGGTGAGCTCGAAAGCGCTTTGCCAATCGTCGTCTGAGAAATCATCAAACTTGCCCGGCGGTGGGCCTCCCGCGTTCACCACCATCCCGTAGAGGTCACCAAAGCGCTCAAGCGTTGCGTCACGCCAGTGTGTGATGGATTCGGGATTGCGCGCATCGAAAGCGCAGCCCATTGCGTCTGCACCCGTTTCGCGCAGTTTTTCGACTGCCGCCTCGACGTCTTCGAGCGTGCGCGCCGCAATCGATACACGGGCCCCCGCGAGCGCGCATTGATGCGCTATACCGAACCCAAGACCTTTGCTGGCCGCAGCGATCATGATCGATTTATCTTGTAACCCCAGTTCCACGTTATCCTCCACCTTGTGCTCACAAAAATTATCGGAGCGAGTGCGAGCAACAGTAATTCAGTTCTTAACGTGTGTCATTCTCTATCCGTTAACTTGACTAGTGAAAATCATTTATTTCCCGCAAACACTACACTGATTTACTAGCCTTTATTCGAATATACTTTGGATGTTGAGTAATAAGACAAACGAAATGGTCATTGGAATTTTGCAAGCCGATTACGTTCGCGAGCCACAGTCTGATGAATTCGACGATTATCCCGACATGTTCAAGCAACTGCTTTGGGCCGTGGACGACTCACTCGAGTTCCGCGTCTACCGGATGATCGACGAGGTTTTTCCCGACGATATTCACGAGTGTGATGGCTACGTAATGACCGGCAGTCGCGCCGGTGTTTACGACGACTTGCCCTGGATCAGCACCGCTCGGCAATTGCTCGCAACCCTGATTGAAGCGTGCATTCCTGTCGTCGGAATCTGTTTTGGCCACCAGTTGCTTGCACAGGCGATCGGCGGGCGTTCGGAAAAATTCAGCGGCGGTTGGGGACAAGGCTTGCACCGATGGGAAATCGAGACCTTGCCGTGGTGGATGGAAGAAAAACCCGATCACTTCTCGCTGCTGGTGAGTCATCAGGATCAGGTCACTGCGCTGCCAGAGGGCGCCACGCGGGTTGCGAGCAGCGATTTCTGCGCTAACGCCGTGTTTCAATACGGCGAATACGCCCTGGGCTTTCAGGGGCACCCCGAATTCAGTAAAGACTTTTCACGCGCGATCATGGACATGCGTCGCGAGATGATCGGCGAGCAGGTCTATTGCGATGGGATGGAATCACTGATGAATGACCCCGATACCTCGACAGTCGCTCGATGGATGGTGCGGTTTCTGCGCGGACAAAACGGAAAATAATACCGCTTGTCGCTAGAAAAGCGCCGTTCACCAACTACACTCAGGTGGTTTTACTACTGCAGTTGTTTTTGAATGGGTCTAGAACTTTACGCCGAGCAGCGCGAAGAACAGCGCGTTAGCTTGATGTTTCACGCGCAGGTGCTTGATTGCACCAACGATAAAGTCATCGGCATTCTGGCTGATATTTCAGTACACGGCATGCGCGTTGTCGGCGAACGCAGTATCGCACCCGGCAATCAGGTTCGAGTGCGCGTACCTATCCCGGTTGAAACGCGAGGTTGCAGCGATATTTATGCAGACTGCGAATGTCGCTGGTCGCGCCGCGATGTCAGTACAGACAGCGTTCACAACGGTTTCCGTGTGGTGTCTATGGATCCGGAGCAGTCGCACGCGTTGGCGGACATTATCGACGAATACGGCATCACCAAGGGCTTGTTCAGTTGACGCCTGCGTCTCTAGGGTGCTTTCAGCAAATCGCGTAACTCAGCCAGCCGATCGCGACTGACCTCTTTCTTTTCCTCCGCGCTTTGATCCGACTTTTCACCTTGCAACCAGAGCAAGTCATCGGCGGGTAACTCGTCGAGAAAGCGACTCGGTTCGCAATCGATCTGCTCCCCAAACTTCATTCGCTGGCGCGCAAAACTCAAACTCAGAGTACGCTGGGCGCGGGTAATCCCGACGTAAGCCAGTCTGCGTTCTTCTTCTATTGTGTCTTCATCAATACTGGTGCGATGCGGCAAGAGGTCTTCTTCAAGCCCGACCAAATAGACATGTGTGAACTCCAATCCCTTGGATGCGTGCAAGGTGAGCAGATTCACAGCATCTTGCTGCTGCTCTTCCTGATTTTCGAGAATGTCGATCAACATCATCTGGCTCAGTACTTCGCTCAATGAACGATCGGCGTTACCTTTTTGCTCGCTGGTAAGGTCACCGATCCAGTCGCGCAATTCGAGCACATTCGCCCAGCGCGACTCAGCCGCGCGCAAGTCTTTGGAAACATCCCGCAACCACGCCTCGTAGTGGACGTCGTCCAGCAGGTCACTGACAATCGAAAGGGGGTTGGCACCGCGCTCAGCATTGTCCGCAATAAGGGTAATCCAGTTTGCAAAGTCCTGTAGTTTGCCGTAAGCACGACTACTGACAACCTGTGAAAGACCAATCTCGTGACAGGCGTTGAGTAAACTCGTGTGGCGTTGACGCGCGTAGTGGCCCAGTTTTTCCAAAGTCGAGGCGCCGATTTCGCGACGCGGTGTGTTGACCACTCGCAGAAACGCCGCGTCGTCGCGATCATTAACCAGCAGTCGCAGGTAAGCCATGATGTCTTTGACCTCAGCGCGTTCAAAAAACGAAGTGCCCCCGCTGACTTGATAGGGAATTTGCTTTTCACGCAGGGCTTTTTCGAATTGGCGCGACTGAAAGTTACCGCGATATAAAATCGCGTAATCACCGTATTTTGCGCGATTGCGAAACGCCCGCGTTGCGATGTCTGCAGCGACCCAATCGGCCTCATCCTCTGCACTCGCAACGGGCATAACGCGTACCTTGTCCCCGAGTCCGAGGTCGCTCCACAGCTTTTTCTCGAAGATGTGCGGGTTATTGCCGATCAAGGTGTTTGCGCTGCCAAGGATCCGGCTGCACGAGCGATAGTTCTGATCCAGAGTGATGACTTTCAAGCGCGGATAGTCGCGCTGCAATTGCACGAGATTCTCCGGGCGCGCGCCACGCCAGGCGTAGATTGACTGGTCGTCATCCCCCACCGCAGTAAAATTGCCAACTTTACCAACCAGCATCTGCACCAGAGCGTATTGCGCTGCGTTGGTATCCTGATACTCGTCGACCAGCAAGTACCGTACGCGGTTCTGCCACGCTTCTCGTATGTCGTCGAATTCGCGCAGCAAGCGCACCGGAAGCGAAATCAGATCATCAAAATCCATCGCGTTATACGCGTGTAGTAATTCGCAATAGCGCGCGTATGCTTTTGCTGCGTGTGCGCTCTGAGCGTCCTCCGCAGTTTTGAGCGCACTGTCCGGCGAGACAAAATCATTTTTCCACCGTGAGATTTGATTTCGTACTGCGTTGTCATCGTCCGCGTTGCCAGCATCACCCCGCAGCTCTTTCAGCACGGTCATCGAATCCGTGGTATCCATCAGCGTGAATCCCTTTCTATATCCCAGATGCTCGCAATCGCGATGCAGCATGCGCAAACCCAGCGTGTGAAAAGTTGAAATGTTCAACTGTGAGCGCGTGCCGTTACCCCATTTAAGCAGTCCAGCGACGCGCTGTTTCATTTCCTGCGCGGCCTTATTGGTGAAGGTGACGGCGAAGATATTTTTCTCGGGAATCCCGGCCGCATTGATCAAGTGCGCGATCTTGTGTGTAATGACGCCGGTTTTGCCGCTACCCGCTCCGGCGATCACCAGAAGCGGGCTATCTGTGTGATGAACAGCGGCGATTTGTTGAGGGTTGAGCTGGCGCATGCAATCGAATATCGGTGAGAAAAAAAGCGGGCAATTTTACCGACTTGCCGGTGCGCGGTCACGACAGTTTGACTGCACGAATTGAATCAGAGCGACAAAGTTTACCTGCGATGAAGATCGAACGCGGCTTGCTTGATATTGCACGACAGTGCAACTCGCCAAACGCGGACGAGCGCCCCGATGGCGAGATCAGCCTGATCGTCGTTCACAACATCAGCCTGCCACCCGGACAATTTGGCGGTGCGCACATCGACGCTCTGTTCACCAATACGCTCGATCCGACGCAACACGCATTCTTCGCAGAAATTTGCGAACTCAGGGTGTCAGCGCACGTACTCATTCGACGCGACGGTGAGCTGGTCCAATATGTGCCGTTTGAAAAGCGTGCGTGGCATGCCGGTGTCTCTCACTACGCTGGGCGCGAACGCTGCAATGATTTTTCCGTTGGCATTGAACTCGAAGGCACAGACCACGTCCCGTTTGAGGAGTCCCAGTACCAAACGCTCGCGTCGGTTGTGGCGACTCTGATAAACACTTATCCTACAATCACTTGCGAGCGGATCGTCGGTCACAGCGACATCGCACCTGGGCGCAAAACCGATCCTGGTCCCGCGTTCAATTGGGCGCATTTTCGTGGATTGCTGGACGGCCAGCTCAATCGGCTCGCCGAAAAATAGGCACTCGAAGCCTCATTACAAATCAAAAAACCGGGATACGAACACCACCGCTATGAATCTAATTGTTGTACTGCTAACTCTATTCATCGACCACCGTTTCGGCTCAAACAGCGGATTGCGCTCGTTCGAATGGTTCGACCGGGGCGTTGTCTGGGCAATCAAGCGCTGTGGCGATAAATTTTGGCAGCTTATCCTTGTGTTGGTGATTGCTCTTGCGGTTCCGGCACTGATTATTCACGCCTTGTCAGAGAGTTTTGAAGGTGTGATGTTCGGTCTGCTGGGTTTGGTTTGGTCAGTCGTCGTACTGTTGTTTTGCCTGGGTCCGCTTGCGCTGGATCGGGTCCTGTCTGAGTACACTGGAGCGGTTGAAGACGGATCGGAAGATGTCGCTGAAGACCGCGCCAGTCAAATCAGTGGAAATGCTGAATTCGAATCGCCAGAGCAGCGCAACGCCAGTGTGGTCGCAGGGGTATACGCGCAGGTCAACACCCAGATTCTCACGCCCGTTTTCTGGTTTTTGGTGCTGGGTCCGTTTGGCGCTGTTTTGTATCGACTCGCGCTGCAAATAGTGTCGAGCCCATCGATTACCGATCAGATCTCAGAAGAAGCCGCAGCGCGTATCGAAATGCTGCTCGGAATTTTTACCTGGCTACCTGCGAGAATTTTGATCGTCGCGTACGCACTCGCGGGTAAGTTCGAGTGCACGCTAAACAGTCTATTGGGTCCCAGTGAAATTCAATCCGATTCAACGATTTTTGATGACACCAATGCGGCACTCGCAGAATCCGGTTTTTGCGCGTCTGGTTTAGAGCGCGATAACAAGCTGGAAATAGATGATGTGCTCAGCGCGCGTGAATTGGTTGTCCGTTCGATTGTGGTTTGCCTCGCGGGGTTGGCACTGATGACGCTCTCGGGTTGGGCAAACTAACGCCACTTACATATACAGCCCGCCGTTGACGCTGATATCGGCGCCGGTGATGTAGCCGGATTGCTCGTCGCACAAAAATGCGACCGTACGACCGATCTCATGCGGTTCGCCAAGGCGTCCGACCGGCACCATCGCAGAGACTTTGTCGAGCACGTCAAGCGGCATTGCACGCACCATTTCCGTTCCGATAAAGCCGGGTGAAACCGAGTTGACGGTGATACCCTTTGACGCGACTTCGCGCGATAGCGACATGGTAAACCCGTGCACGCCAGCTTTGGCTGCCGCGTAATTGGTCTGGCCGAAATTGCCGGTTTGTCCACTCAACGATGAGATATTTACGATCCGCCCGTACCCACGGTCAATCATGCCGTCGAGAAACGGCTGAGTGACGTTAAAAGCGCTATTCAGATTTGTATCGATGACCGCTTGCCAGTGCTCGGGCAACATCTTTTGAAAGCGCGAGTCACGCGTGATACCAGCATTGTTGACAAGACAATCGATTGCACCGATGTCGCTTGCCATACCACGACACTGTTCAAGGTCGCTGACATCGGCCGCGAAAAGCGCAAACGAATATCCTTCGTCTGCCTGCTTCGCCTGCCACTCCTTGGCCTGCGCGACATAGTCCGGATGATAGTTGGCGACAACATCGAGCCGCATATCTGCCAACGCCCTGCAAATCGCAGTTCCGAGCCCCCCGGTGCCGCCTGTCACCAGTGCTTTTTTTGTTGACTCAGAACCCATATTTTTGCCTTTTCGCGAAACGTTTTACCTTAGCGCAAATACGCGCGTTACATCCAGTTACGTGAACAATCACACTTGTATGTAGCTCAATAGAATTAGATACTTAGCGCGCCTTAAACCCGGCGTAGGGAAAACAGCTAATAAGCAAACGCGCAAATGTCTTGTTTTTTACGTTCACTCTCAAGTTCTGATCGATTCTGCCAATGATGCGTCGCGGGCGACTACTGCAACCTAACAAACGCAGCCGTGTGAACGTTGTGATACTCGGCTGCGTGTTTGTTGTCCTGTTATTGTCGGTCTCCGGTTTTTTCAATATCCGATTTAACGTTTCTGTGGATAGCTCGCTTTCGACGGCCAACCTCGGCGATTCATTGGGCGCGTTGATGAGGCAAAGTCAGAACTTCTGGTTGTCGCAGCTGGTGTGTTTTCTGCTCGCGATCAGTTTGCCGTTTCTGCGCCCGATTAGAGCATCGCTCGCGGCCTTCACCGCATCAATCGCGTTACTCGCGATCAATCTCCACAGTTCGTTTGGCAGCGGCCTCTCGCTGGAATTTGGCTTAACCATGGTGTTCATCCTGTTTGCCGTTTACATACTGTTATCGTTCTACGGCGAGCTGGTCGACAAAAAACAACTCACTCGCGTTTTTAGCCAGTACGTCCCGCCGGAGATCGCGCAGGATTACAGCAAGGATCCGCAACGCATCAATCTCGAAGGTGAGGCACGCGAAGTCACAGTGATGTTCTGCGATATCCAGGGCTTCACAACCGTTTCAGAGCAACTCGAACCGCGCAAGCTGGCGCTGTGGCTAAACCGTTTTTTTAATCTTGTCAGCGAAATCATCGTGCGCAACAAGGGCACGATTGACAAGTACATGGGTGATAGCGTCATGGCATTTTGGGGTGCGCCGGTGCGCAACGAAAACCACGCCGCCGATGCGCTCGCCGCCGCACTCGAAATTCAGCGTGAACTCGCTGCGTTTCGTCTCGAGTTACTCGGCGACGGGATGCCGGATTTATATGTCGGCGTCGGCATAAGTAGCGGCATATCAAACGTCGGGAACATGGGGTCAGAATTTCGCATGGCTTACACCGTGGTCGGTGACACGGTGAATGTCGCCGAACGCCTGGAGCGGCAAACGCGTTACTACAATGTGCCGATTATTGTCAGCGACCTGACCAGCCGTCTGATTCCCGATCACCTGTTTCGGGAACTGGATATCGTCAAGGTCAAAGGTCGGTCGCGTTACGTAAAAATCTATCAGCCGATGTACCACAAAGAGCTCGCCTCAAGCGGGGAGTTGACCGAACTGGCAATGCACCGTCAAGCACTGGATTATTTTCGCGAACGCCAGTGGCGCAAAGCCGAGAGCATGTTCAAGACGTTGAACAAAACCGAAAAGTCCCAGGTTTATGAAATTTATCTCTCACGCCTGGCTGATATGCGTGCTACACCGCCGGATGACAGCTGGCAGGGCGAAACCTCTCGCACCATGCACTAAGAAACGGTGTTGCTTTTTCAAGCAACCCTGCACCCATTTAAAAAAATCTGCGCGAACACTATCACCGACGAGAATTATAAAAAACGGGAGCTGCGATTTGTTCGAATCTGAACAACGAGTTGTGAGGAATCTACTTGTTCTATTCCCACTCAATAGTCGCAGGCGGCTTACCCGAAATATCGTAGGTCACACGCGCGACACCGGTAATCTCGTTCATTATTCTGCGTGAAACATGATCGAGAAATTCGTACGGCAGGTGCGCCCAGCGCGCGGTCATGAAATCGATGGTTTCAACCGCACGCAGCGCGACCACGTAGTCGTAACGCCGACCATCACCGGCCACACCAACCGACTTGACTGGCAGAAAAACGGCGAACGCCTGCGAGACCGTGTCGTAAAGATTGTGCGCGCGCAGCTCGGTGATAAAAATGTTATCCGAGAGCCTGAGCAAATCGGCGTATTCCTTTTTGACTTCACCCAGAATGCGCACGCCCAAACCCGGCCCGGGAAACGGGTGTCGATAAACCATCTCTTTCGGCAAACCCAGTTCGATCCCGATTTGGCGCACTTCGTCTTTGAATAATTCTCGCAATGGCTCGACCAGTTGCAAAACCATATCGTCGGGCAAGCCACCCACATTGTGATGCGATTTTATAAGATGCGCTTTTCCGGTGCTCGCACCGGCAGATTCGATTACATCCGGATAGATCGTGCCCTGAGCCAGCCACTTCGCGGTGCTGAGTTTTGCCGCTTCTTCTTCAAAAATTTCGACGAACAAATTGCCGATCGCTTTACGCTTTTGTTCCGGGTCGGTGACGCTGGCAAGCGAATCCAGAAACCGCTGTTCGGCATCAACGCGAATCACGCGAATGCCCATGTTTTGCGCAAAGGTTTGCATCACTTGATCGCCCTCGTTCAGACGCAGCAAGCCGTTGTCGACAAACACACAGGTGAGCTGGTCGCCGATCGCGCGATTTAAAATGGCCGCGACAACGGACGAGTCGACACCTCCGGATAGCCCGAGCACGACTTCATCGCGGCCGACCTGCTGGCGCACTCTGGCAATCGCATCATCGACGATATTGCCTGGCGTCCACAGTCCCTCGCAGGCACAGATGTCACGCACAAATCGACGGTAAATCGCAGTGCCCTGCGTGGTGTGCGTTACCTCGGGATGAAACTGCAGCCCATAGAAGAGCTTGTCCTCAAGGGCGATTCCGGCGATAGGCGCGTTGTCCGAACTGGCGATGAGTTTAAAGCCGTCGGGTATCTCACAAACGCGATCGCCGTGACTCATCCATACGTCGAGCAGGCCGTGTTGCTGATCGTTTTGCCGATCCTGAATATCGCTCAACAATCGCGAATGCCCGCGCGCGCGCACTTCGGCATATCCAAACTCGCTGTGCGCCTCGGTCTCGATAGCGCCGCCAAAGTGCGCTGCCATCGCCTGCATGCCGTAGCAGATGCCGAGCACCGGCACGCCCATATCAAAAATTTCTGACGCTATGCGGGGAGTGTTATCTTCAGCGACCGATTCAGGCCCGCCGGATAGAATGATTCCCTTTGGAGCAAACGCGGCGATTTGTTCGAAATCAACGTCGCAGGCATAGAGTTCACAGTAAACGCCAATCTCGCGAACTCGCCGGGCAATCAACTGCGTATACTGTGAGCCAAAATCGAGAATAAGGATTTTGTCCTGATGGATATTTTGCATTGCGCAATCCGGGCAAAAAAAAAACTGCAGCGAAACGCTGCAGTCAGTTTAAAAACTTTACGGTCTGTTCTTGTGTGCGTCCGCTACCCAACCCGATAATTTGGCGCTTCTTTGGTAATCGACACATCGTGCACGTGGCTTTCTTTCATACCGGCACCGGTGATTTTGACAAACTCAGAGCGCTCTCGCATTGCACTGATTGACTCGCAACCGCAGTAACCCATGCTCGAGCGTAGACCGCCCAGCATTTGATAAACGATTGTCGACATCGGTCCTTTGTACGGCACTCGACCCTCGATTCCCTCCGGCACCAGTTTTTCCACCTCGCCCTCGTCGTCTTGGAAGTATCGGTCGCTGGAGCCTTTCTGCATCGCGCCCAGAGATCCCATACCACGATACGATTTGTACGAACGCCCCTGGAATAATTCGACTTCGCCCGGCGCTTCTTCGGTGCCGGCAAACATACTGCCCATCATGGCCGAGTTCGCACCCGCCGCAATCGCTTTGGCGAGATCGCCCGAAAAGCGAATTCCGCCATCCGCGATCAAGGGCACGTCGGTACCCTGCAGCGCGCTGGCAACATTGTCGATTGCAGTGATCTGAGGGACCCCCACACCCGCGACAATGCGTGTGGTGCAGATTGAACCTGGGCCGATACCCACCTTAACGCCATCGGCACCCGCATCTACGAGATCGGTCGCCGCTTTGCCGGTGGCGATATTGCCGCCAATCACCTGCACATTCGGAAAGTTATTTTTGACCCAGCAGACGCTATCGAGCACACCCTGCGAATGGCCGTGTGCGGTATCGACAATAATCACATCGACGCCGGCTTTTACCAGAACTTCAACGCGCTCCTCAGTGTCTCCACCGGTGCCAACCGCCGCGCCCGCAATCAGTCGTTCCTGTTCGTCCTTACACGCGTTTGGATAGTCTTTTGCTTTCTGGATATCCTTGACCGTAATCATTCCACGAAGCTCAAACGCATCATTGACGACAAGCACTTTTTCAATTCGGTGTTTGTGTAACTGCTCAATTGCATCCTGCTTGCTGGCCCCTTCGGGTACGGTGACCAGTTTTTCTTTGGGAGTCATGATGGCTGAGACCGGCTGGTCAATATGTTGCTCAAACCGCAAGTCTCGCTGCGTGACGATGCCGACCAATCCCTCGCCATTAACCACCGGCAAACCGGATATACGATGTTGCTCAGTGAGCGCAATCACGTCGCGGATACTGGTATCGGGTGTAATCGTAAACGGGTCCGCAACAACGCCACTTTCGTATTTTTTAACTTTGATGACTTCGGCCGCCTGCTGCTCAACAGACATGTTTTTGTGGATGATACCAATACCGCCTTCCTGCGCGATGGCAATAGCCAGGCGCGAATCGGTGACCGTATCCATCGCGGCAGACAGTAGCGGAATATTGAGCGTTATGTTGCGGGTGAGCTGCGTTTGAAGATTGACGTCGCGCGGCAGGACGATTGAGTGCGCGGGTTGCAGGAGCACATCGTCAAAAGTGAGGGCTTCCTGAATTAGGCGCATTATGTCATCCCGGCCGATAAAAAATTAGCCGAGCATTATAGTTGCCAAGCCCGTAAACAACAACGCGGAGCACAATAAAGTTGCTTATGTTTTGATTACGAAACCGGTGCCTGCGTCTTCATCAAGGCTTCGCGCACATGGGCGAGTGGCGCGCTGTCGTCGTAGCGAATCTCACCGTCGACAACCGAAACTCCCAGTGACTGCCACAGTTCATCAAGGGCAGGCATTTCCGGATTAACGCTCATTTTCCTGTACATCGGCAAAAGCACATCGACGCCAACTGCCGCATCCGCGACCTCTAACACCGGGGTTACGAGCGAATCCACGTTGGATGAATATCCTTCCGAGACTATCGCACGCACAGCGTGTTGAAGACTGTACCGGTTGTTGGTTCGCTCACGTATTTCAACGTCTGCAAGCAAACAAAACAGCGCCCCGCCCCAGTATGTGCGGCCCCAGGTCGGAGTGTTGTCAAGGCCACGATCACCTTGTTTGGGAATACCGTGCGGCATGCCACCCAGAAATCCACGCCAGACGAATTCCTCGTCGATATGTCCGACCTGCGCGCGCGCAATCGACTCGACATACACGGCCAATCCTTCTTCCAGCCAACGATTTTTTTGCGGAAGATCAGCAAGCGCGAGGTGAATCATCTCGTGCACCATGATCCAATCATTACGCAGCTCCGCGGCGGTGGATCGATTGCCGACTGTGACATTAATTAGCGGAAGTTTGCCGCTGAACTGTTTGCCGCCGCTGACACCTCCACCGTTATATGTCAGCAGCGCCAGCGCTACGCGATCGACCGGAAAGCGCCCGTAGTAGTGATGCACGGCTTGCGCCGAATAGCTGATCCACTCCAGAAACATATCGCGGTTTGGGTAGAGCGATTCGTCGGAGAAATGCACCTCGATGCGGCTGCCGTCGATCGTCAGTACATGATTCGCGTCGTCCTGGACTTCAACCCGCACCTCGGCGAGATCGGTTTGTGCAGACCCCAATACCGGTGCGAGCGCCAAAGTCGCGGCGGCAAAAAATCGCTCGAGTCGTCGCATGATGTTCGCCCTTAATTAACTGCACGTTTGATAAGCATGCACACAAATCGTTCAACAAGTCGATCAAACGAACGATTGCCGCTAAAATCCGTGCATGCCCGCCGATCTGTTTGACCCGCCCGCCAATAACACTACTCCTGCGCGCGATGTGTGGACAGTCAGCCGTCTGAATCAGGATGTCAAGGTTCTGCTCGATCGAAGCTTTGGTTTGATCTGGCTGCAAGGCGAGATCTCAAACTTTAGCCGCCCGGCGTCGGGCCATTTTTACTTTTCGCTGAAAGACAGCCTCGCGCAGATTCGCTGCGCGATGTTTAAAAACCGCAACCGCTACCTCGACTTCATGCCGGAAAACGGTGTGCAGATTCTCGCGCGCGGGCGGCTCGGGCTTTACGAAGCGCGCGGTGAATACCAGTTCATTGTCGAGCATATCGAAGAAGTCGGGAGCGGCGCGCTGCAACGACAGTTTGAGCAGAGATTTGAAAAACTCAAAGCTGAGGGTCTGTTCGACGAGGATCGCAAGCAGGCAATACCAGAACTGCCACAGCGAATCGGCATAGTGACGTCACCAACAGGCGCTGCGGTACGCGACGCACTCGACGTGCTCGCGAGACGCTTTCCAATCGCTGAAATTTTTATCTACCCAAGTCAAGTCCAGGGAAATTCGGCCGCCGCTCAGATCGCAAAACAAATAAGCAACGCCGATTCCGACGGTGCCTGCGACACCTTGCTGGTAATGCGCGGCGGCGGCTCAATTGAAGATCTTTGGGCATTTAACGAAGAGGTGGTCGTGCGCGCGATCGCCGCGTGTGAAACACCGATTATTAGTGGTGTCGGGCACGAAACCGATTTCACTCTGGCAGATTTTGCCGCCGACCTGCGCGCACCTACGCCGTCAGCGGCAGCCGAACTCGCATGCCCCGATCACGTCGAGCTGCAGAGCGAATTTCGCGCGTGGCAATCTGCACTGCAAAATCGACTCGCGCAAAATCTGGCACGCAATCGCGGTACCCTTGGTGCGATTGTTAAACGTCTGCACTTACAGCATCCACAGCGACAACTCGAGCAGCGCCACCAGCGTTGCGACGAACTGTTGAGTCGACTCAATCGCGCCATCGCTCAGCAGACATCCTCGCAGCGCAGCCGTCTGCGCGAAGTCAGGCTGCGGTTAGTCGCGCAATCTCCTCGGCGTATGCTCGAACGGCAATCAAACGCGCTCAGACAATTATCCGGTCGGTTGAAAACAGCGACAGAGAAAAAAGTCAGTGCTGCCAGATCGCGTCTATCTGAAAACATGCACGCGCTGCACGTTGCCAGCCCGATGGCGACCCTGGAGCGTGGCTATTCGATCACCCATCGTGGCGACTCTGATGCGCCACTGATGACAGTCGAAAATCTGGAAAACGGCGATTCGCTGCGCACCCGCCTTGCCAATGGAACGGTAGTAAGCGAAGTCGTCGATATTAGCTCGGAAAATTGAGATACCGGTTAAACGGTAACGCTCCGGGCTCGAGCCAGAGCGATTGACACAAACGGCCTAGCCGATTCTTGATAAAGCCACCTGCTCCTGCAAATACGCAATCGCCTTATCGATGTCAAGACGAAAACCGTTAAACACCACCCTTCCCTCCGGGTTTACGACCACCTGCCACGGCGTACCTCCGGTTCGATAGCTGCGCATCGTATTGGGATAGCCGTCGTCGTTGCGGTTGCCGGGATCATGCCCCATTGGAATCTCGAGGTCGTAACGCAACTGCATTTTGCGTACCTTGTCGCCGGTATTGAACATGTGCCCTTCAAAAGTAGTCTGCAAACCCACGGGGACAATCATTGGTTCGTCGGCGAATGCGTCGCTGAGTTTTTTCAGCGCCGGAAAACCGTGCGAGTGGCAGCCCGGACACCAACTTTGCCAGCACTTCAGGTACACCCACTTGCCGCGTTGCGCGAGCATGCTGAACTCACCCGACTCGCCTTGACCATCCAGCCAGAATTCAACATCCAGTTCAGGTGCCATCTGACCAACAATTCCTCGCGTTTCTGCGCTGGACACGGGTGGCAGCAGCGCAGCTACGGGAGCGGATGCACAGGCAGCGAGAAAATTTCGCCTTGACGCGCGTCGATTGGCCATGCTGTTTTCCTCTGGATTTGCTAAGTGTTGTCGTTGGAATTTATTACAACGAAATAGTTTCCGAAAAATTCCGGGTTTTTTGATGAAACTGTAATTCCGTAAAGTCCAAGGAGTGCGTACATGCGTAGCACAGACATGAGATAATGACGGATTTAAGTTCGAAAGATGATGCACAGTATGCGATTACACGTCTGGCTTGCCTTGCTCTTCGGCCTTGTTCTGGCTCCGGCGTTTGCTTCTCCGAAGGTCGTAAAAACAGAGTCGCTTCGCGACGTGCTAATCGAGCGTGCTTACACTGCGCCTGCAACAGCCGTTGCGATTAACACAAGCCAGATCAGCGCGGAAATTTCCGCGCGAATCGAACGCATCAACGTCAAGGTGAGCGATATCGTCGAGGCCGGTGACTCGCTGGCCACACTCGATTGCCGCAGTTACGAAAATGCGCTTGCCGCCGCCAACGCACAAATTGCCTCGCTGAATGCACAGGAGCAACTCGCGCAGCAGCAGCTGGAGCGTGCTGAATCACTCTCAGCCAAAAATAACCTTTCCGCAGAAATTCGCGATCAACGCGTTGCAGATCTGGACATCATTAAAGCGAATGTGCGCGCGCAACAGGCGGCGTTGGCAGACGCCAAACTTGCCACCGAGCGATGTTCGCTGACAGCTCCCTATCGCGCCGCCATCACCAGCCGACTCGTAGGCGAAGGCACGATGGCAACGCCCGGCGTACCTTTGTTTTCGCTGGTTGGCCTCGACGCAATTGAATTGTCAGCGCAAGTGCCCACCAAACAGATCGCAGCACTGCTGAGTTCCGAAACGCTTGATTTTGTCAACAACGGCTCGGGGATCGCGGTCGAGATTCGCGCTTTGTCACCGGTGATCGATGCAGCCTCGGGTAATCGCGAAGTTCGGCTGACCGCCGCGCAACCGCTGACCCCGGGCACCAGCGGTCGACTGCAATGGGAGGAACGAAATCTATTGCCGGCAAATTTGCTGTCCCGACGCGATGGCAAGCTCGGTGTTTTGATCGCCAATAACGCAAGCGATCAATCCGTCGCCGAATTTGTCGAACTCCCGGGTGCGCTCGAAGGTCGCCCGGTCGCAGTCGATCTGGCTTTAGACACCATGATTGTGGTCGATGGCCGTCACAATCTCGCCAATGGTGACGAGATTACCGTTGCTACCGCGCAGTAGCCCATCATGTACCAGCGTTTTATCCAGAACGGCGTTCTCGCCAACTTAACGTTCGTCCTCATTCTGTCGCTTGGGATCGCATCGTATTTTTCGATGCCTCGCGAACAAGACCCGACGATTAATTTCAACTGGATCGAAATCACCGGGGTCCTGCCGGGCGCATCGGCAGAAGATGTCGAAACACTGCTGACGGACCCGCTCGAAGATGCCATTGAAAACGTCGCGGACACAAAGTTTGTCAGCAGCAGCAGTCGCGAATCGATCTCACGCATTCTCGTTCGATTCGAGCAAATCGACGAACGCACGTTTGAAAAGCGCCTCGCCGACCTGCGTCGTGAAGTGCAAGCGATTGATGACGAACTGCCGGAAGAAGCCATCACACCGATCATTACTGAAATCACAACGGCAAACGCGTTTCCGACGGCGATCGTCGCCGTGGTGGCGCCGGCCAACGATGAGAACCTGCGTCGACAAGCAGAAAGCATAAAAACCGGACTGGAGTCGATCAAAGGTGTCGATACCGTTCTTGGCACCGCACTTCAGGACCCCGAACTGCAGGTCGCTTTCGACACTGACCGTCTGCGCGAATTGGGTATCACGCCAACCGATATTGCCGATACGGTCGCGGTTTACTACCGCGATGTGTCGGCGGGTTCCGCGCAGGTCGGCGGACAGCGCTGGCTGGTGCGTCTCGACGGTACGTCAGCTGACCCCGAATACCTCGCCCGATTACCGGTGGTGGGCGCGCAGGGCGAGATTCAGCTCGGCGACATCGCCGACGTTAAACGCTCGCGCGAAGAGGCCGGCCAGATGGTGAGCTATCAAGGTCAACCCGGCATTATGCTGTCGATCAACAAAAAGGCGCGCGCCAACACGCTTGATCTGGTCGAGCGCATTAACGCATTTATCGATCAACGCAATGCAAACAGTGACCTCAGCGGCGTCGAGATCGTGTTAATCGACGACCAAACCGAAATCACCCGCAGTGCGCTGGAGGTGATGGAAACGAATATGCTGCTCGGGTTGATGTTGGTGCTGATGGTGACCTGGCTGTTTCTCGGCACGCGAATGTCCTTGCTGACCAGCATCGGCATTCCGTTTATTCTCGCGGGCACGTTCTGGTTTCTCAGCAGTATCGACCAAACGCTTAATGTATCGGTGCTGCTCGGCATCGTGATCAGTTTGGGCATGCTGGTCGACGACGCCGTCGTAATCGCCGAGAACATCAGCTTTCGACTTGAGCGCGGCTTTGAGGCATCGCGTGCCGCGGTCGAGGCGGTCAAAGAACTGTTTACACCGGTCACCACGGCAGTGCTGACCACAATCGCAGCGTTTCTGCCGCTGATGCTGCTGCCCGGCATTCTCGGCCAGTTTATGTTGATTATTCCGCTGGTAGTGACGACCGCGCTGGCACTGAGTCTGGTCGAGTCCTACTGGATGCTGCCATCGCACTCGATGGACTGGGGGCGGGCAAAACCTTCAAGGCGGTGGCCGACGGTAACGTTCGGGGACTGGATAAAGCTCCCGTTTCGACTGATTATCTGGATCGTCAAGTCTCCGGTTCGATTTGGCGACTTTATCGATCGTTACGCTAATCCCAAACGACAGCGTGCGCTGCGCTGGCTGCGGCGCGGATACACTCGCCGCCTGATCAACGTGTTGCGCAATCCGTGCAAAACCATTGTCGCGATTATTGTCGTTGTCATCAGCATGGCGCTCCTCGCGTTTCCACCCAAACCACTGACGGAAAATTTGCCCGAAGATGCGGCCGGCTGGATCGAACGCAACGCGATCAAGCTGGATTTTTTCGCAAGTGACCCGATCAGGCTTTATTACGTCAACGTCGAAATGCCGGTTGGCACGCCACTCGAGAAGACACTCGCGGTTGTGGAGGAAATCGAGTCGCGCGTGCGTTCGCATGTCCTGCCCGGTGAAGTGCGTCAGATTATCAGCTACAGCGGTCTGCTCTTTACCGATACAGCGCCCTTCTTCGGCGACCAATTCGGCCAAGTTGCTGTCGCACTCAACCCGGAAGCACCCGGATTACGTGGTGTTTACGACATGGTCGAGGGGATGCGTGAGGATGTCGTGAATATCGCAGGCCCGGACGAGGTGTACTTTCTAACGATTGCGGGCGGGCCCCCAACAACGGCGCCGATTAGCGTCAAAGTGCGGGGGGATAGCATTGAGCAAATTCGCCCCGCCGTCGCCGCCTTGAAAAACGCGCTCAATCAAATCGACGGCGTGAAGGACATCAGTGACGATGATGCGAGCGGCCAGCGCGCATTGACATTGCGTATCGATTCAGACGCAGTGCGCCGCGCCGGCATCGACCCGACCCTGCTCACTCGCACAGTTAGACTATTGGTCGACGGCGAAGTCGTCACCAGTCTGCGACACAACGGCGAGGAAATCGACGTGCGCGTACTCGCGCAAACGCCAGACCTGAACAGCATCGACGAATTACTGCAGGTGAATTTGCCGTCCGCGGCGGGCGCACCGGTAGCACTTTCAACCTTGCTAAACGCGGAATACGGAACGGGCCAAAACAGCATTTTCCACTATAACTTTCGACGCACCATCACCGTTGAGGCTGACATCGATAAAGAGGTGATCAACACGGTTGAGGTCAACAACCGAATCAAGGACATCTGGCGTGAATCACTCCAGCGCGAGTTCCCCGACATCGATCTCGACTTTTCCGGGCTGCTCGACGACATTGAAGAGAGCCTGCAAGCAATGGCTGTGCTATTCGGACTTGGTGTAGGTCTGATCTACATCATTCTTGGTACTCAATTTAGAAGCTACTTTCAACCTTTCCTGATCCTCGTAACGGTGCCGATGGCGTTTGCCGGCGTCACTGCCGGACTGCTGCTGAACGGTAACCCGCTGAGCTTGTTTACGCTTTATGGCGTGGTCGCCCTCGCCGGCATTGCGGTGAACTCCGCCATCGTGCTGATTTCCACGGCCAATCGTCACCTTGCCAACGGCATGAGCGTCAAACACGCCACGCTGTTCGCGGCGCGGCGCCGCGTCGTGCCGATCTTGATCACGTCCTTGAGTACCATTGCGGGGTTGTTTTCTCTGGCGACAGGGCTTGGGGGGCACTCGTTGCTGTGGGGGCCAGTAGCAACTTCGATAGTGTGGGGGCTGGGTTTCTCTACGCTGTTAACATTGTTCCTTATCCCCTTGTTATACAGTCTATTTATGCGGACGAGACAGGATCTCGAGCCGTTAAACCTAAACGTCGATTGATTTTACAAAGCTGGGAATTTCTGCTAAAAAGTCCGGCTTTCTAATTTGCAGTGAGCAACGCAATGGCAGCAAAGAAAAAAGCCGCTAGCGCAGAATCTGAGGCTAAAGGCTTCACGCCCTACAAACTGAAAAAGGGCGAGGATTACATGAGCGAGGGTCAGCAGGAGCACTTCAGAGAAATCCTCAACGCGTGGAAAGTGCAGCTGATGCAGGAAGTCGACCGCACCGTTGATCATATGAAAGACGATGCGTCGAATTTCCCTGATCCTAATGACCGCGCGACGCAGGAGGAAGAATTCAGCCTCGAGTTGCGAACCCGCGACCGTGAGCGCAAGTTGATTAAAAAGATCAACCAGTCACTCGATGAGATCGACAACGAAGAGTATGGCTATTGCCAGAGCTGCGGGATCGAGATCGGCATTCGCCGTCTGGAAGCGCGCCCAACAGCGACACTGTGCATTGAATGCAAAACGCTCGAAGAAATCCGCGAAAAACAATCCGCCTGATTCATCATCCTCTGAACGGCCCAGGATTTTGATCTGGGTCAGTATCAACAAACTGAAACACCGATTGCGCGAGCAGGCAGCTCGCGCTTCGCTATGACCACCGCCTACATAGGTCGATTTGCACCCTCACCCACCGGCCCGTTGCATTTCGGTTCGCTGGTTGCGGCAATGGGCAGCTACCTCGAAGCAAAATCACAGAGCGGCCGCTGGCTACTTCGAATTGAAGATCTCGACCCGCCGCGCGAAGTTGCGGGGGCCGGCGAAAGCATCATTCGCACACTCGATGCACTCGGATTTGAATGGGATGGCTCGATCACCTATCAAAGCCAGCGCACCGAGCTTTACCTTCACGCGCTCGACAAGTTTGCGCGCGACGGTGCGACATTTCGATGCGCATGTTCGCGCAGGCAACTCGCGGCACAGCAGATTTACCCCGGCACGTGTCGTTACTTGAACCTGCGCGAAAAGAGCACGAGTATTCGCCTGCGAGTAACCGGAAAAATTGATTTCGTGGACTCGATTCAAGGTAACTGCAGTGAGACGCTTGAACGCGAATGCGGCGACTTTGTCGTGCGACGTCGCGACGGACTGTTTGCCTATCAGTTGGCTGTGGTAGTCGACGACGCCGATCAGGATATTACTCACGTGGTGCGCGGCGCCGATTTACTCGAGAACACGGCGCGACAGATTTTTCTGCAGCGACAGCTTGCGGTTTCGACCCCGCAGTATTGCCATCTACCTGTCGCGATTAACAAGCATGGCGAGAAACTGAGCAAACAAACGTTTGCTCCGGCGATTGAAAAATTTTCACCGCCTGCCGCCTTACGCAGCGCGTGGGAATTTTTAGGTCAGACAAATATCGATGCAAGCGTGGTTGATACGGGTGAATTTTGGCAGCGCGCCCTTGCCTTGTGGGACATCAACCGTGTACCTAAAAAGCCCGCATTACCTTGCGATGGCTTTACGGTGCCCAAAGCAAGGCTGTAAGACACACAGACCCAGTGGAAAATACTCGGAGGATGACAAGGCTGGCAGGCGTTTGTCAGCAGATAAAAAATAAGCCCCAGAGACGCCATCAGGACGTGTCACGTTTCTGCCACGCGGTGGACAAAGTCGCCGCATCACAACGTTTACGAAATTGCATCCGCACATCGCGCCAGCGAAAACGAATCGAGTTGGTGACAATTTCCCGGTCAGAATCCTTGAACTCATCAATTACCGGCGCCGCGTTAATCAACTCGTTCGGACTGTGGGTAAACGCGTTTTCCATTTCCGATGCGAAGACCCAATCAACGAACTGTATACGTTGACGAAATTTGTCCTCCACATCACGCCGCAAGCCGTCGACCGAACAGTCATCGAATGTTTCATCGAGCGCATTGGTGAGGCAGTACTCCGCTAGCTTGATGCTCGATTCCTTTGAGAGGCTCGATCGCGCCGATATCGTACCAACGCAAAACACTGTCAAATCCGTCAGGCAAGCCGCATAGGTTTTCCACTTTGATGTGTTAAGTGGCTCCTGAAACACCGGGTCAGAAAAAATCGTGCGGTATTTCGTTCCCATTCGCGCTTTAAGATATCCGTACAAGGAGGTTTGCGCGACATAGGCGGAACGCGTGTGCGTGAACAGCACAAGTGCGTCAAGAGAGTCAATACGACTTTGGTCGAACCTTACGCCCGCAATTTTCTTGATCTGCGGGGATATGAGACCCAAAAGCCTTGATATGGGCGAAATAACCATATTTCTTCTTTTCAATACATTACAAATCTGTATGCTTAGCGTAATTGCATTAGGTTGAATACAAGACCCAAGCAATTACAAGCTTTACACACCGAGGTAATTACGCCGCAGCTTAAAGGCGTAACTATATAGGAGGACTTTATGTCTGAGAATAATGCACACTGGGAAAAAACCCGGAACCTGACATTTTTAGTGTTGGGGATTTGGGTAATCTTTTCGTTCGTAGTACACATCTTCGCCAAAGATTTGAACGCAGTTTCGTTCATCGGCTTCCCGCTCGGCTATTACATGGCTGTTCAGGGTTCACTGATTGTGTTTGTTTTGCTGATCTTTTTCCTGAACTGGCGTCAGGACAAGATCGACGATGAACACGGCATGGGCGAATAGGAGGTCTGATCATGAAAGGTGGATTTATTGATAACCTGCCCAAGATCTACGGGATGTACACTGGTGGTTTCATCGGTTTCATCATCCTGATGGCGATCTGTGAGCAGTTAGGTATGAGTGCCGAAATGATCGGTATTCTGTTCGTCGCGTTTACTGTTTTAATCTACGCAGGCATCGGCTGGCTGTCGCGCACTATGCAGGTAGACGCCTACTACGTCGCGGGCCGCGAAGTACCTCCTGTTTTCAACGGGATGGCAACCGCAGCGGACTGGATGTCAGGTGCATCGTTCGTCGCGTTAGCGGGTGGTATCTACTTCGGCGGTCACGGCTATCTGGCCTTCCTCGTGGGTTGGACCGGTGGTTACGTTCTGGTTGCCTCTTTGATGGCACCGTACCTGCGTAAATTCGGTTGCTACACAGTGCCGGATTTCATCGGTACCCGATACGGCGGTAACCTCGCTCGCTTTGTTGCGGTTCTGATTCTGGTTGTTGCGTCATTCACGTATGTAACGGCGCAGATTAACGCAACCGGGACCATTGCAGCACGTGCGCTGCAAATTCCGTTTGAAGTCGGCGTTTGGTTTGGCCTGCTCGGCATTCTGCTGTGCTCCATGCTCGGCGGCATGCGTGCGGTTACCTGGACACAGGTCGCGCAATACATCGTGTTGATTATCGCCTACCTGGTACCTGTAATCTGGATGTCTAATGTTCAGGGCTTTGGCATCATCCCCCACTTTGGATTTGGCGACGCGGCAATGAAAATTGCCGAGCTCGAGCAAGTACATGGAGTGGGAGCTGCGGCTGCAGGAGACATACCGGCAGGATTGAAGGTGCTGACCACGTTGCACAATGCACCGGGGACCGGCATGGACTCATGGCTGTTCGTCACACTCGTGTTGTGCATGATGTGCGGTACTGCATCACTGCCACATATTTTGATGCGCTACTTCACCACGCCTTCTGTGCGCGACGCGCGTAAATCAGTCGCGTGGTCCTTGTTGTTCATCTTCCTGCTCTACTTCACAGCACCCGCACTGGCAACCTTAACGAAGTTGCAGATTCTGGACCCGTCACTGCCAACCGGTATCATCGGAACAGAAATCGCCAGCGTGATGCAGCTTGACTGGATCCAGAAGTGGAGCAACATCGGTATGTTGGCGATCGCTGACGGCAACGGTGACGGCATCCTGCAGGTCAATGAGTTCTTCATGCGCGCAGATATCGTCGTGCTGGCAACGCCGGAAATCGCCGGTCTTCCGTATGTCATCTCCGGCTTGGTTGCTGCAGGTGGTATGGCGGCCGCAATGTCTACCGCAGACGGCCTGCTGCTCGCTATCGCTAACGCGCTGAGCCACGATCTGTACTACAAAATCATCGATCCAAATGCGGAAACCAAAACCCGTCTGATCGTTGCACGTGTACTCCTGATCGTAATCGGTGCCGCTGGCGCGGCGGTGGCCAGCTTGAAGCTGACCGGTATCCTCGGGGCAGTGGCTTGGGCATTCTGCTTCGCGTGTTCTGGTCTGTTTTTCCCGCTGGTACTCGGCGTTTGGTGGAAGCGCGCAAACCGCGCCGGTGCAATCGCTGGCATGATCGGCGGATTCGCGGCCGGTACGATATACCTGCTCCACGTGTATGGTGGAGGCGAGCCGATTCTTGGTTTAAACCACCTGCGCTTCGGCATTATCGGTATGCCGGTTAGCCTGATCCTGATGATCGTCGTCAGTCTGGCAACCGAAGAACCGGATGCAGAAACGCAAGCTATGGTTGACGAAATTCGCAAGCCTTCGGGCAAAGAAATTCTCGACGCCACTCACTAACAGTGTCTTGATTCGGGGCGGGTATCACACCCGCCCCTTTTTTATACAGCGCCACCCACGTCCCACCCCTGATCCATGTCTGACACATTTGTAGGCATTGCTCCCTGGATTCTGGCAATCGACTATCTCATCGGGATCGTCATGTGGACGCTAATCGGCCGCTCGGCCATGAATATTTTTCTTCCGGAAGATTCAAACTTTTTTTTTATGAAGGTCTTTGTCAAATCGACAGATCCAATTCTTAAGTTTTTTAAACCAATTACGCCAGGATTCCTTCTGCCCATCGTGATTCCGTTGTACGTCGCCTGGTTTTTCTATCTTGCTCGTTTTTACCTTATGCCGTGGCTGCTCGGCTACTCGGTCATGGGTATGCTTTCATTCCCGCTTGAAGGTGAAATTGCACGCGCAATTTGGGACACATTCGGCAGCGACTAGAACATAAAACCCCCGCTCGCTTAGGGCGCCCCATCTCCTGATTCCCCAAAAACGATCTCGCCGCCCGAGGTACACGACGTTTTATCGACCATTGTCGGCTTGAAAGCTAACCCTGCGCGATATACGGTTGGCGCTTAGTCTGTGTCATTACATAAAGCAGTGTACAAGGGGGAATTATGTCGGACGCCAAAATGTACCCGGTTAGCGACGATGTCGCCGCTCATGCCCATATCGACAACGAAAAATATCTGGAGATGTACAAGCAGTCTATCGATGACCCGGAGGGTTTCTGGGCGGATAGCGCCAATGAAATGATCGACTGGATGAGTCCGTGGCATACCGTGCGTGACGTCGACTATCACAAGGCACACATCCGCTGGTTCGACGGTGCGACCCTCAACGTTTCCTACAACTGTCTGGATCGCCACCTCGAAACACGCGGCGACCAAACCGCGATCATCTGGGAAGGCGACGACCCCACTGAAGACAAAACCATTACCTATCGAGAATTGCACGCTGAGGTTTGCAAATTCTCCAACGCGCTTAAAGATATGGGCGCGAAAAAAGGTGATCGGATTTGCCTCTACATGCCCATGATTCCGGAAGCCGCTGTCGCCATGTTGGCGTGCGCGCGAATCGGGGCGATTCATTCAATTGTGTTCGGTGGATTCTCGGCCGAGGCGCTGCGCGACCGCATCAACGACTCGGCCTGCTCGATTCTGATCACGGCCGACCAAAGCGTGCGTGGCGGCAAAAACGTCCCCTTGAAATCCAATGCAGATGTCGCCTGTCAAGGCACCCCGTCGATCGAAAAAGTAGTCGTTGTCAAACGCGGGGGCGAGACAATCGACTGGAACGAAGACCGCGACGTCTGGTATCACGAGGCGGTCGATGCGGCGAGCAGCGATTGCGCACCAGAGCCGATGCAGGCCGAAGACCCGCTGTTTATCCTGTACACCTCTGGCTCAACCGGCAAACCCAAGGGAGTGCTGCACACCAGCGGTGGTTACATCTTGTATGCCGCGATGACGCACAAATACGTGTTCGATTATCACGACGGCGACGTCTACTGGTGCACCGCGGATGTCGGCTGGGTCACCGGCCACAGCTATATCGTCTACGGCCCGCTCGCCAACGGGGCAATCAGCCTGATGTTTGAGGGGATACCGACCTACCCCGACGCCAGTCGTTTCTGGCAGGTCGTGGACAAACACAGCGTCAACATCTTCTACACCGCACCGACCGCAATACGCGCTCTGATGGGACAGGGCGACGAGTTGGTCAACGCGACCTCGCGCAAATCCTTGCGTGTGCTGGGTTCGGTGGGTGAGCCAATCAACCCTGAGGCATGGGAGTGGTATCACAAAGTGGTCGGCAATGGCCAATGCCCAATTGTGGATACCTGGTGGCAGACCGAAACGGGCGGCATCCTGATTACACCGTTGCCGGGCGCAACCGCAACCAAACCGGGTTCGGCGACACGCCCATTCTTCGGGATTACACCGGAATTGGTCGACGATCAGGGTAATCAGCTGGACGGCGCAACCTCAGGCAACCTCGTGATCACTCAATCGTGGCCCGGTCAAATGCGTGGCGTCTATGGTGACCAGCAGCGATTTTTCGACACCTATTTTGCCATGTACCCCGGACGCTATTTCACCGGTGACGGTGCGCGTCGTGACGAGGACGGCTACTGGTGGATAACCGGCCGTGTTGACGATGTCATTAACGTTTCCGGCCACCGCATGGGTACCGCCGAAGTCGAAAGCGCGCTCGTGCTGCACGACGCGGTTGCCGAAGCGGCTGTTGTTGGCTTCCCACACGACATTAAAGGTCAGGGTATCTACGCTTACGTGACACTGATGAACGGAGTGTCGGAAAGCGAAGAACTGCGCGCAGAACTGGTTAAACACGTGCGTGCGGAGATCGGCCCGATCGCATCGCCTGATGTGATCCAGTGGGCTCCCGGCCTGCCGAAAACTCGATCGGGCAAAATCATGCGCCGCATCCTGCGCAAGGTGGCTGAAAATGAGCTGGAAAACCTTGGTGATACCTCGACGTTGGCCGATCCAAGCGTTGTCGATAACCTGATCGACAATCGCGCCAACAAATAGGCATTCAAAGTCGCTTCCACTAAAAAGCCCCGCCAGTCGGTCGGGGCTTTTTTAATTCTGGACAAAATTCGAAGCCTGATTAAATCTGACCATAGCGATTGAGCCTGTCGCGTTCGTTGTCCAAATCCTGCGTTGCCGCGACGTTGACAACAGACTCACAGTACTCCTTTGGAAAGCCGTGCGAGCGCGCGCCAAACAGACACAAGTCCCGATACCATGTGTAAGGCTTAAGGGATGAATCGCGCATCCATTGGTCTGCAATGTACACGAACACACTGATGCTATCGCCATTGTCAGTAGTGATGTTCAACTCCCTTGGTGTGTAACCGCGGTCGGTTTCGATACCCTCAATGGCGTCCAAAACCGGCTTTTGACTCGCATCCATTTCGTATATCGCGCCGCGAATCACATCGATCGAATTACCAGTGAAACACATATTGGCTTTGGCTGATCCATCGTGCCCTTGTTTGTTAAATTTCAATCGATATCCACTGACGGCCGCTGTGCCAACGGTTTTCGCACTGGCGATCCGATCCACTATTCGCGGCACGAAAAGGTTCGAGCCGTAGCCAAAATAAAAGAGTGTTTGTTCTGATTGCATTAAGGTTTTGCCTTGTCAAAGTTCGTTTTTCGATTACGCGTCGTTCTGGCGATAACTGTAATCCTGCCCGACTTCATCGAAGGCTGTTCAAGATCAATAGCGCAAGGCGCTGTCCCAGACCATTTAGAAATCACTTTTGACAGGTTTCACATAACATTTTGATGACGCGATGCTAGACTTTATGCCTCAAACGTTTCCATCATTAATATTATTCAATCTCCCCCAATGGTCACTAGATTACTCTTAATTGGCTATCAGCGCAGTGGTTCAACAGCGGTCAAAACTATTTGCACGAGACACCCGCAAGTTGCGTATTTTGGTGGCGACTTGCAAATCAACCCGTTTTTTACGCGAGGATTTGCCAGCTTCACGATAGGGTATCAATCAAAAGCCGCCAGCGAGCGCGGCATTCGCGCGCTGTTCGACACAATTTGCGGACTGGAGGCCAATGAGGAAACACGCTGCTTGTGCGCGAAAGTGGTGTGCAACTCACCTGAGTCAGCAAAGAAGCTCGCTGAATCAATCACAAAAAATATTCCGGAGATGAAAATTATACTCGTTCGACGACATGACCTGGTGGCGCAGTACGGATCGCGCTCCAAGGCGCGTCTAACCGGTGTTGCTCATTCCTGGGATACGAAGTATGTATCGAGCGAACCATCGACCACTGTAAGCATCAACAAGCATCTGTTGGCAAGATTTGTCCACGTTGTTGAACAAACCTATGCGGAACTCGACAAGCTACGCGAAAACCACGACGTGCTTGACGTCAGCTACGAAGAGTTTGACAAAGACAATGCCGGTACGCGACGCGAGATCGAACAGTTTATCGGACTGGACGAAGTGCCGCTTGGCGAAATGCACTCCACAAAAGTATCGCCTGCGCCGGAGGATTACATCCGTCAGTACAAACAGTTGAAAGAATTTGCCGACAGTGAACGGCAACGTGTGGCAGACGGCACTGTCAAACCATGGTACGCACAGGCTGTCCGCGTTCTTACAAAACTCGAAGGAATGCTGCACAAAAGCCGCGGAGTACGACGCCAGAAGATAAGGAGGGACCTACGTGAGAAGCACCTTCAGAATCGGTAGTATGACGGTTGCAAGCTCGCGGGTATAACCGGCCAAGGTCCTAGGACTTGTCCTCCAGATCGCGCGGGTTGAAATCCAGCGACGCCGAATTGATACAGTAGCGCAATCCGGTCGGTTGAGGACCATCCGGAAAAACGTGCCCCAAGTGCGCTTCGCATTGATTGCAGTGCACTTCGGTGCGAATCATACCGTGGCTGGTGTCGCGCGTTTCGCCTACATTTTCAGACTCTGCAGGTTGCCAGAAGCTCGGCCAGCCGCTTCCGGAGTCGTATTTTTCCTTCGAATCGAAAAGTGATGCTCCACAGCAAACGCACGCGTAACTGCCCTCCGCCTTATTGGAGTTGAACTCACCGGTAAATGGTGCCTCAGTTCCATGTTCGCGTGTGATGCGATATTGCTCCGCTGAGAGTTTAGTGCGCCAATCGTGATCTTTATCATTCATGATTTGCTCTTTCCCGCAGTGACTTAGGGTTCTATGATCGTGATATTCAGCAAAGATTCAATCTCGTATGCGAAATAAACCCCCAATCACTCCCGAAGATTCGGATCTATTCCGGCAGGCGATTGGCGACGTGCGCCGGATAAACGATGGCCGCAGCATCCGCGACAACAAAAAACCGCGCCCGGAACCGCGACAACAAGCGTTGGACGATAGCGCCGTGATGGATGAGCTGTTGAGCGATCCGAGTGAATCCGAGTTGATGGAGACCGGCGAACACCTCGCGTTTCGAAAAAACGGGGTACAGGAAGCCGTGCTGCGCAAACTAAGACGCGGAAATTTTGCAGTGCAAGCCGAACTCGACCTACATGGGATGACGGTGGAAATGGCGCGCGGCGAGGTTCGCGAATTCCTTAAAGTCGCGCTGCAACGCGAACATCGCTGCGTGCGCATCATCCACGGTAAAGGAAGGCGACAGGCCGATAGTGCGCCGCGACTCAAGGGTTTTCTCAATCACTGGTTGCAACGCAAAAAAGAGATCATCGCGTTTTGTTCTGCGCGCCCGGAGGACGGCGGCACCGGCGCCATCTACATCCTGCTTAGCAGTCAGCGATCGCGCTAGCGAATTCTCGCTCTTTGCTGGTAAGGTAGGCGGGATTTGTGAGCGAGATGCATCGAACGACGCGTTATTTGCGAGTGTTCGTCGCGACACTTTCCATCACGACACTGCTTTATCTCTTCTCAGGTTTGGTTGTCATGGCAATGCCCAGCGAAAAAATCACCGATTCACTTGGCGATTCCTATCCGCAGTTCCTCAAGCAAGCGCAACACCACTGGCAAGAGCGCGCGGTGCGTGAGGAAATTACTGGTGTTGGCAACGTTCCGATCGCCTTTGCAAAGCTGCCTGTCGAGAATGCACGGGGCTTTGTCATTGTTGCCACCGGTCGCGCCGAAAACTTGCTGAAGTACCAGGACGTCGCATTTGAGTTGAACAATGCAGGCTACAGCGTGCTGATTTTCGATCATCGAGGCCAGGGATTTTCGGGTCGCCTGCTGAGTGATCCGCGCAAAGGCCACGTTGAGACCTTCGATGATTACGTTAGCGATCTCAAAACGCTGTTTGACGAACACGTCGAAATTGAAGAAGGCAAACCCGTTGCGATTCTGGCGCACTCAATGGGCGGCACGGTCTCGGCGCTGTACTCGCAAGTGTATCCCGATGATATCGACGGGCTAATCCTGTCATCGCCGATGCTGGCACTCCCTACCGGTGTGTTCGGGCGCTTTTTGATCAACACACTTTCAAGAGTAGAAAGAGCCCTGCAGGCGATCTTCGACACTGAATCGCACTACGTACCAGGAATCGGGCAGTACACCAACGTTGCATTCGAAGACAACAGCCTCACCCACAGCCGTGAACGGTTTGAGAATATTGGCCGCATTGCACGCGAGTATCCTCTGGCTCGACTGGGCGATCCGACCATGCACTGGGTGCGAATGGCGTACGCCGCAATGGACAAAATTTTTGCCCATGCAGATCGCATACGTAAACCCACGCTGATTTTACAAGCCGGCGACGACTCGATTATCGACAACGACGGGCAGGATCGTTTTTGCCAGGCTATCGGTACGCACTGCGTTGGCGGCAAACCGTTCACGATTGTCGATGGCCGTCACGAACTGCTGAACGAGTCCGACGAATATCGGGATCAAGCGATGCAGAAAATTTTCGACTTTCTCGATACACTCCAACAGCAATAACCGACCAGCGAGAAACGCCTATGTCGTTTGAAACCGACGACGGGAAAAAGGTAGCTACGGAATTGATGGGCGACGCATGGCCGTCAGCCGAACCCGGACAGGACCCCGCACTGTATGGCCATGCGTCCCTGGAGCCGCGCGGCGACTTCGCCGTTCGCAGTGTGCAGACATTCAAACTCGTGTACACGGTAGGACGCTATGGCATCGACGACACCGGTGGCATTCGCGTAGTGTTCCGTTTTATGGGTGACTGGGGCGATTTTCAGACAACCGATCCGCTCGCCTACAACTACGTTACCGCTCACGCCAATACAAACAGCCGCCTCTCGTTACAATACGCAAAAACCGGTCATCAGCGCCCATGGTTTCGGTCACTGACTGTAAAGCTTCACGGGGGCTATCTACGCGAAGGCGACACAATCACGATTGTGTTCGGTGACACCGAGAAGGGATCACCCGGCATGCAGCTGCAAACATTTTGCGAGGCGGGATTCGAATTCAAAGTACTCGCCGATGTGTGCGCCGTCGGCCATTACGTGCCCTTGCCAGAAACGCCGTACATCTCAATCGTGCCGAGCGAACCCAAGGAATGGAAAGCCGTTTTACCCACCCTGCGTCGCCCCGGTGAAAAGTTTCGACTGGGTTTGAAGTGCGAAGACGAATGGGGCAATCCTACCCCGCGCGCAAGCGGCACGCTGCGCTTCGAGTCGACCGTCGCGGTCAACGGATTGCCCGAGTCACTGGATTACCCGATTGGTGAAAAGTCGATTGTCATCGACGATTTAACGATCGATGAACCGGGCCTGCTGCGTGTGCGTGTTCTGGATAATTCGGGCACTCAAATTGCTGATGCCGGCCCATTGCTGATTCGCGACGGCGTCTCTGGATACTGGGGCGATTTACACGGGCAAAGCGGCGAGTCGATTGGCGTGACAACGTCGCGCCAGTATTTTGATTTTGCCCGCAACAAATCCTTTCTCGACGTCAGCGGGCACCAGGCCAACGACTTTCAGGTTAACAACGCGTTTTGGAATTACTTGAATGAATTAACCGCCGAGTACCACGAAGACAACCGCTTCGTTGTATTCCCCGGTTACGAATGGTCAGGCAACACTGCCGTCGGCGGTGACCGCAACGTTTTCTTTCGCGAGGAAGGACGGCAAATTCGGCGCTCGTCGCACGCGCTGCTGCCCGACCGTTCTGACATCGACACAGACGCACCAACGGCAAACGATTTGTTTAACGCGATGCAAGGTGAAGACTGCGTAATCTACGCGCACGTTGGTGGCCGCTACGCAGATATCGCACAAGCGCACGACCCACGCCTTGAAACCGCGATGGAAATTCACTCCGCGTGGGGCACGTTCGAATGGATGCTGACCGACGGATTCCCGCTTGGGCATCGCTCGGGCGTGGTTTGCAACAGCGACGGACACAAAGGCCGCCCCGGTGCGAGTTATCCGGGGGTTGCCACATTTGGCGCCTACGGCGGGCTAACGTGCTTCTACACTGATGATCTTTCGCGCGACGGCATATTCGAATGCCTACGCCGACGCCATCATTTCGGCACCACCGGTTGCCGAATGCATCTCGAAGTTAACGCGCACTTTGAATCTGACTCAACGCTGTTTGAGCACGACCCACACGCCTACGAAAACCCTAAAACCCACTCCGTTCGCGAAGCGATGATGGGTGATATTGTGCAAACGCGCGATGCAAAAATTGAGCTTAGTGTGAACGTGATCGCGCATACCCCAATTGAGCGCATTGAAATTCGCAATGCTAACGAGGTGTTGCACGTTCATCGTCCGTACAACGAAAAAGATCTGGGGGATCGAATTCGCGTGATCTGGAGTGGTGCCGAATATCGCGGCCGGGGTCGTCAGACCACCTGGATCGGCCGCGCGCGTTTCGCCAACTGCGTGATAACCAAAATTGCCAAAATCAATGCATGGAATCGTGAGCGCAAGCTGCAAATAAACGGCAGCGACACCGTCGAGTGGAACGCAATCACCACCGGCAACTTCGGTGGCTTTGATGCGTGGATAACACCGGGAGAGAAATCGTCACTCGACATCACCACCAACAACGGCAGTCTGCACAGTGATCTGGATCAGATCGGACTTGATGACACAACGCTGGACGCAGGCGGTCTGGAAAAGAAAATTCGCGTTTTCCGCCTGCCGGAAAAACTCGAGAGTCGCGAGACTGATATTCAAATACCAGTCGAAATCGAAGCCGGCCGCGACAATCCGCTATGGGTGTGCGTCACCACTGAAGATGGATTTCAGGCGTGGAGCAGTCCGATTTTTGTTTTTCGGTAGAAAGGTCCGAAAAATTTAATTACACCCCACCCTGCTCCCGCGTCGCCAAAAATTCGACATCCGACGCGCGCTCTTCGGCCATTTGTAAATTTACTCGTGTCGGCGCGAGATAAACCAGCGCACCGGCGTGGTCGACAGACAAATTAGTGGCGTATTTATCACTGAATTCGCGCAGCTTTTTGTCGTCGCTGCAACGCACCCAGCGCGCGGTTTGTACGTTGACAGCCTCGAACTGACAGTCGACGTTGTATTCATCTTTCAGGCGCTGAGCAACAACGTCAAATTGCAACACACCCACAGCACCGAGAATCAAATCGTTGTTTGTTTTCGGGCGGAACAACTGCGTTGCACCTTCCTCGCAGAGCTGATCGAGTCCCTTGTTAAGCTGTTTCATTTTCAAGGGGTCTTTTAAACGCGCTCGACGAAAAAGCTCTGGTGCAAAGTTTGGTATGCCGGTAAAAGTCAGTGCTTCGCCCGCAGTAAATGTGTCACCAATACTGATGCTGCCGTGGTTGTGCAGGCCGATGATGTCCCCGGAAAACGCTTCTTCGACCGCGCCGCGATCCGACGCCAAAAACGTCATTGCGTCGCCGATGCGAACGTCCTTGCCAATGCGGACGTGCCTGGCTTTCATGCCTTTTTGATACTTACCCGAACAGATACGCAAAAACGCTATGCGGTCGCGATGCTGTGGGTCCATATTCGCCTGGATCTTGAAAACAAAACCGCTGAATTTTTCCTCGCCGGCTTCGACTGCTCGGGTTTGGGTGTCGCGCGACTGCGGCGCGGGTGCGTATTCGACAAAGTCATCGAGCAGTTCGGCAACCCCGAAGTTGTTGATTGCCGACCCGAAAAATACCGGAGTTAACTCTCCGCGCAGATACGCGTCTTTATCAAACTCGTTGCTTGCACCTTTGACCAGTTCAATCTCATCGCGCAGCTCATCCGCCATCGGCCCAAGCATCTCGTCGAGTTGCGGATTGTCGAGGCCGTAAACGATATCGCCTTCCTGCACTTTGCCTCCGTGCGTCGGGCTGAAAAAATGCACCGCATCGTTGTGCAGATGAAACACACCCTTGAAGCGTTTGCCCATGCCCACCGGCCAGGTGATCGGTGCGCAACGAATACCAAGCATGTTTTCAACTTCGTCCAGCAGGTCGATCGGATCGCGACCCTCGCGGTCGAGCTTGTTGATGAAGGTCATGACCGGCGTGTCGCGCAGGCGGCACACTTCCATCAATTTTTCGGTACGCGGCTCGACACCTTTGGCCACATCGATCACCATCAGCGCGGAGTCAACCGCTGTCAGCGTGCGGTAAGTGTCTTCGGAGAAGTCTTCATGCCCCGGTGTATCGAGCAGATTCACCATACGTTCTTTGTACGGAAACTGCATCACGGATGAGGTAACCGAGATACCGCGTTCCTGTTCCATCGCCATCCAGTCTGATGTTGCATGCCGCGCGGCCTTGCGGCCCTTGACGGTTCCGGCAAGTTGGATCGCGCCACCGAACAGCAAGAGCTTCTCCGTTAGCGTGGTTTTGCCCGCATCGGGGTGCGAGATAATCGCAAAGGTGCGGCGGCGTTGAATCTCGCTTGTCAGGCCATTTGAAGACATCTGAAATTCCGATTTCGGTGCGGCCGCGTTTTTGGACCGCAAAAAGCCGCGTATTCTAGCTTAAGCCGTCGATGGCGTCAGGCGCGATTCAGGTGCTTGAATCGGTTGATTCGGCGATACGAATAAGCCAGTCGCGAAATGCCGTCAGCGGCGGGTGATTTCGCCGCTCGGGTGGCCAAACCAGATAGTAACCACCGTCGCTGGTCATACGCGAAGCGTTTGCGATAACCAGGTCACCGCCTGCAAGTTCACGCTCGATGAGGAATTCGGGCAACAAGGCTACACCCAGTCCTGCGATCGCGGCCTGCGTCGCTGTCGTGAACTGATCGAGAATCATCCCCGCAGAGCCCGCATTCATCAAGCCTTGTTCTGAGAACCACTGGCGCCATCCATCCGGCCGCGTTTCCAAATGCAACAACGGTAATTGAGTCAATTGATCCGGGATTAGCTCGCTTCCACCGTCAAGATATGAAGGGGCACACGCCGGCACCATTACTTCAGGCAAAAGAAAGTGACACTCCACGTTAGACCAATGGGGCGTACCGACGTAGATGGCCGCATCCTGTCGTTCGGCGCGAAAGTCTATTGGCCGCAGCCGCGTGGCGATATTGATGCTGGCGCCCGGGTTCTGCGCATAAAAGTCAGGCAAGCGCGGCGCGAGCCAGCGAGTCCCAAATGTAGGCAATACGGCGAGGTTGAGTACGCCACCGAGCGGGTTCGCGGCAAGATTTATCGATGCATTGGCAATGATCTTAAGTGCTTCGCGCACTTCATGGACGTAGGTCTCACCGGCAGGCGTCAGGCGCACGGTTTGTTTTTCGCGTACAAAAAGCAACACATCCAATTGTTCTTCGAGGGCTTTGATCTGGCGGCTCACCGCGCTTTGGGTGACCGATAACTCCTGAGCCGCAGACGTAAAGCTGCCGGTTCGCGCCGCGGCTTCAAACGCCAAAAGATACGCTGTGGAAGGAATAAATCGACGTGGGGATAGCATAGTCATTCCACTTTATCATGACTTAATTCCGTTTTTTCGTTTCAAACTGCCAATCATGCGGTCTAGAATTCCGCCAATCATTACAATTACTCACCACAAGGCAACCGAATGACACTAAAGGCCAAAGACGCGCCTGATCTCGGGCAGTTTGAATGGGACGACCCTTTTCGTTTCGACGCACAGTTGAGCGATGATGAACGCTTGATTCGCGACACCGCGCACGACTACGCGCAGAACCAATTGCAACCTCGCGTAATCGACGCCTTCGCCAGCGAAGAGACCGATTCCGGTATTTTTCGGGAGATGGGCGAGTTGGGACTGCTTGGCGCGACCCTCCCCGAAGAATACGGCGGCGCGGGCGCGAACTACGTCGCCTACGGTTTGATTGCGCGCGAAATCGAGCGCGTCGACTCAGGGTATCGCTCGATGATGTCGGTGCAATCGTCTCTTGTCATGTACCCGATCTACGCTTACGGCAGCGAAGAGCAGCGACAAAAATACCTGCCAAAGCTCGCCAGCGGCGAGTGGATCGGCTGCTTCGGGCTGACCGAACCGGACGCAGGCTCCGACCCCGCCGGGATGAAAACCCGTGCAGAAAAAACAGACAGCGGGTACAAACTCAGCGGCTCAAAAATGTGGATTTCCAACAGTCCGATTGCCGATGTATTTGTCGTGTGGGCCAAGTCGGATGCCCATGATGGCAAAATCCGCGGCTTTGTCCTCGAGAAAGGCACGAAGGGATTGTCCGCGCCAAAAATTGCGGGCAAGCAATCCCTGCGCGCCTCAATCACTGGCGAGATCGTGCTGGACGGCGCTGAAGTTGGCGAGGACGCCCTGTTGCCAAACGTATCCGGTTTGAAAGGCCCGTTTGGGTGTTTGAACCGCGCGCGCTACGGCATCTCCTGGGGCGTGATCGGCGCTGCGGAATTTTGCTGGCACGCCGCGCGCCAGTACGGGCTCGATCGCAAGCAATTCAATAAACCGCTCGCAGGCACACAGTTGTTTCAGAAAAAACTTGCAGACATGCAAACCGAAATCTCACTTGGTCTGCAAGCGTCGTTGCGCGTGGGTCGCCTGATGGATGAAGCCAACGCTGCGCCGGAAATGATCTCGATTGTGAAGCGCAACAACTGTGGCAAAGCTTTGGCTGTCGCGCGCGAAGCGCGTGATATGCACGGTGGCAATGGAATCTCAGAGCAATATCAGGTGGTCCGCCATATGATGAATCTGGAAACCGTGAATACCTACGAAGGTACCCACGATGTGCACGCGCTCATTCTTGGCCGCGCGCAAACCGGCATACAGGCGTTTTTCTGATGGGTGCGCCGCTCGAAGGTTTGCGCGTACTCGAATTGGCGCGCATCCTCGCCGGACCCTGGATCGGCCAAACGCTGGCTGATCTCGGAGCCGAGGTCATCAAAGTTGAAAGCCCGCAGGGCGACGATACACGTACGTGGGGACCTCCGTTTATCGAGCGCGAAGTCGATGGCAGGACCGACAAAACCGCTGCGTACTTCCACTCGACCAATCGCGGCAAACAATCAATTGTGGTCGACTT
This sequence comes from Pseudomonadota bacterium, assembly GCA_039029275.1. Classification (GTDB taxonomy): domain Bacteria; phylum Pseudomonadota; class Gammaproteobacteria; order JBCCGL01; family JBCCGL01; genus JBCCGL01. The sequence continues at coordinate 108,286 of JBCCGL010000012.1, forward strand.
TCGCAGCGACGAAGGCCAGCAAAAAATTCGTGATCTGGTGATGGAATCCGACGTGCTTGTCGAGAACTTCAAACTCGGCGGCCTGAAAAAATACGGACTGGACTACGAATCGCTCGCCGCCATTAATCCTCGGCTGGTGTATTGCTCGATCACCGGCTTTGGTCAAACTGGTCCTTACGCGCATCGCGCGGGCTACGACTTTCTGATTCAAGGCATGAGCGGGATTATGTCGCTGTGTGGCGAGCCTGACGCACAGCCGCAAAAAGCCGGTGTCGCGATCGCAGACATTTTTACCGGCCTTTACGGCGTTATCGGCATTCAGACAGCGTTGGCAGAGCGCGAAAAAACCGGGCGCGGGCAACACATCGACATGGCCTTGCTCGACTGCATGACCGCCGTGCTCGCCAATCAAGCGATGAACTATATGACCTCGGGCGTATCGCCCAACCGCATGGGCAACGCGCATCCGAATATCGCGCCATATCAGGTAATGGCCTGTGCAGACGGGCATTTGATTATTGCCGTTGGCAACGACGGCCAGTACCAAAAGCTGTGTAGTGTGCTGGGCTGCGACGAACTCGCCTCGGACGAACGCTTTACGACTAATCCGCTGCGGGTACAAAACCGCGATGCGCTAACTGAGTCTCTGAGCGCTTACGTGATGCAGTGGAAGAAAAACGATCTACTGGATGCGCTGGAAGCGGCTGGTGTTCCCGCTGGTCCGATCAATACGGTTGAGGAAATCTTGAACGATCCGCAAATTGAATCACGCGGTCTGAAAGTCAATCTGGATGGTGTCCCGGGCATTCGCACGCCGATTGTTTTTTCCGAGTCGGAGTTGAAGGTTGAGAAGCCGTCACCGGTATTAGGGGAGTCGTGACTACTGAGATTAAACTGGGTGAAGTTGGGTATCGCTCACTAATGTTTTGTAACGTTCATTCGTGACGTGCACGGCGAGCGACCTACTTTTCCCAGCGGTGAAAAGTAGGCAAAAACCGCTTTTCGGGTTTTTTAATCAAAACGTCTGAGTCGCGCCGCGATTAATTCCACGCATTGCTTGAAAATCCGTCGCGGCCCAATGAATTATCGTTCCTTCGAATAGAAAGCCAGTAAAGCAAGCTTGTCGTACACCGAAAGATTTCAGGGTGCGAGCGGTTTGGCTAGTTAATTTAACTAAAACAAATTTGTGCACCCTGAGATGCTTAACGAACCGATAGCGCGTGTCAGTCGTTTCATATTCGGCGAGCAGTGATTTCTTGTTGTGAGCGCATGCATAGTTTGATTCTGGCGCCCAGATTCGACGCGCTCACCACGCTGAACGCCGCAGATCGAAAAACCGGAAACGCACTTTTTGGTCACTTTTTGGGCGAACAAAAAGTGACTCGCTCGCTATGCAATTAGTGGGAACAGGATTTAATCTTCAGGCGAGCGAAACGAGCTTTAGCGGCTATCAAATAACCGTCTTCGCCATTATCAACGCATCTTCCCTGCCCGCCCGGCTTCGATAGTAGCCGGAGCGCGTGCCGATTTCGTTAAAACCTTCTTCCAGATAGAGATCGACCGCAGCGGTGTTAGACGGACGTACTTCAAGGTAGACCGAATCTATCCTCATATTGCGCATTGCCGAAAACAAACCGTGCAGCATTTGCCGCGCCAGGCCTTGTCGCCTGTATGAAGGATCAACGCAAATGTTAAGAATGTGTGCCTCACCAGCGGCAAACTGAAAAATTCCGTAGCCGACAGTGTGATCGTCGAGGGTGATCACGAGGCAGGAGTAAGCAGCTCGCAAGCAGTCGCGAAAAATACCCGGAGTCCAGGGGTAGTTGTAGCTGCGCTTTTCGATCTCGACGACATCGTCAAGATCCTCGATTTCCATATTTCGAATAATCGATTCTTGCGTGCGAACCGCGACCATAACTTTCAATCCAACATCGACCTTACGCGCTTGAGATCTTCCCATGCGCATCTTTTCAATTCAGCGTTCTCGAGCATCATTCGCGGGTGCACTGTCGCGATGAGCGTAGCGCCGTCCAGTCGATCAAACGACGCCGTTTCAATTTTGTCTGAACGCATCCACAATACGACTTTACGCGTGCCCGATTGCATAACCTCACCGATCATTTGACCATCTCCGGCATCGGGACGGGACAATCCAATAAGTTCAATCTGTGCGCGTGTCAGCCGAATCGCCTTTAGCATTGCCTCAAAAAGTTCTCCGCATGCGCCGGCAAACACGGTTTGCGCCTGTTCGTCTTCTTGATGCCATTCACCGACAACCGTGAGCTGCGCATAGTCCTCAGTAGCCGGTGCGTGTATGGACACACCGTGTTGGGCTAACTGATCTGCGAGCGTTGTCGCTGGCTTAGACTGCTCTGTTGGCAACTGGGCGCGGACGCGCTGCTGCCAAAGATCGATGCCCATCGCGGTCAGCGTATTGATTTGTCGGCGTGATAAATCCATCACCAAAGAGGAGAATGCGCTCAGGTTTCTAATTGGCCTATTGTCGCGAGCAGAGCAGCGTTGCGCAACGAATTTTGTTGCGCGGATTAATGCTGAGCAATCAGTGTTTAATCAATCGCGAAAGCCATAGTCGTCGACAAGTCTTTTCACGAGTTGTATGTGTTCGGACGTTGCCTGAATGACGTGAAAACCGGTGTCGTAAAACATCGGGTTGATATCGTTGTTGCTCCAGCAGCTGCGCGCCTCAAAATCGTGCGGTTCAATTGCGTCCTCGTGGTTGGGCAAGTGCATTCGCAGTTGAAAATTCTGATCGACGGGAATCGGCTCTTCGCTCACCAGCATCATGCCTTCCGGCGAGATATCGACGATATGCCCCAGTTTTTCGTTGGTTATTCTGTCAAAAACACGCAGGTGGAAGATCAGATGACGACGCTTGATTTCACGGCGATCATTCTCAAGTGGTACTTGCATCGCTTGGCTCCCCACTTTCCAGATTTTGATTGTAGAGAGTTTAGGACATCCAACTGTTTTTGCTGGAGTGACGCAGTTGCACCCGCGCGATGCTCAGGACGACTGCCGTGCCTCGCGTTTGCGTGACCAGCGCCAAATGCTGAACGCCGGACCCGATACTGCATAAATTGCGAAGCACGCGAGCACAATCTTTGGCGGATCGATTGAGGTGAACGCGAACAGCAGTACCAGCGCAGTCAGCGCCATAAACGACACTCGCTTGTGCGTGCCTATGTCTTTGAAACTGTAATAGGTAAAGTTGGATACCATGAGCAGTCCCGCCGCGATGGTGACGACAAACGCAAGAAGTGCCAATTGCTCGCCCTGATAACCGACGTCATCTGCAACCCAAATCATACCCATGACCAGTGCGGCTCCCGACGGACTTGCCAGCCCTTGAAAAAAGCGCTTATCCGCAATGCCAAGCTGGGTGTTAAATCTCGCCAGACGCAACGCGGTGCACGCAGCGTAAAGAAATGAAGCGAGTAGTCCGAGCTGCCCAAAACCAAGCCCACCGAGCGATTGCAGCGACCACTCGTACACGATCAATCCCGGGGCAACGCCAAACGAAATAACATCGGAAAGGCTGTCAAACTCCGCACCGAAGTCACTTGAGGTATTGGTCAATCGCGCGACGCGACCGTCGAGTGTATCTAATATCATCGCGATGAAGATGGCGATTGCGGCGCGGCTAAAGTTGCCGTCCATTGCCGAAATGACGCCGTAAAATCCCGCGAACAGAGCTGAGGTTGTAAAAAGGTTGGGCAGTAGATAAATCGCCCGACGAGGTTGCTTGGCTGGCTTTTCTTCTGAATCGCTCATGCGGATTTGATTGAAAGTTGAGTTGTGTGCGGTGATTATGCCACCGCACACGCTTTTACGCGGAGGATTAGTTTTTGGTTTTGTCCACTTTTGCCGACGCCGCGATCCACGGCATCATTCCGCGCAGCTTCTCACCGACCTCTTCGATGGAGTGCTCGCGACCGATACGACGCTTCGCTTTTAATGTGACTGCGGCCGCCTGATTCTCCTGAATGAACTCGCGAGCGAATTCACCGCGCTGGATTTCTGCAAGAATGCGTTTCATTTCGGCCTTGGTTTCATCGGTGATGATGCGCGGGCCTCGAGTCAAATCACCGTACTCGGCTGTGTTGGAAATTGAGTAACGCATGTTGGCAATACCACCTTCGTACATCAGATCGACGATCAGTTTCAGCTCGTGCAAACATTCGAAATACGCCATTTCCGGGGCATAGCCCGCTTCAACCAGTGTTTCGTAACCGGCCTGTACCAACGCGGTTGTGCCGCCGCACAGAACCGCCTGCTCGCCAAACAAATCGGTTTCGGTTTCTTCCTGAAAAGTGGTTTCGATGATCCCGGCGCGTCCACCACCGTTTGCCGATGCGTAGGAGAGCGCGATTTCACGGGCCTGACCGGAGCTGTCCTGCGCGATAGCGATCAAAGAAGGAACACCGCCGCCCTCGACATAGGTTGAGCGCACGAGGTGACCCGGACCTTTCGGCGCGATCATGATCACATCGAGATCAGCTCTTGGCTCAATCGCACCGAAGTGAATATTAAAGCCGTGCGCGAACGCCATTGCTGCGCCTTCTTTGATATTCGGTTCGACCTGATTCTTGTAAATCGCCGCCTGATGCTCATCTGGAGCAAGAATCATGACCACGTCTGCGGCCGCAACAGCATCCTCGACTGACTTGACGGTCAAGCCTGCATTTTCAGCTTTGACTGCCGAGGCTGAGCCTTCGCGCAGGCCTACGATCACGCTGACGCCTGAATCATTGAGGTTGTTGGCGTGCGCATGCCCCTGCGAGCCGTAGCCAATAATCGATACGGTCTTGCCTTGAATGACAGACAAATCGACGTCTTTATCGTAATAAACGTTCATGGTGTTCTCCACATACTCCCCGGTGTACCGGCGGTTTATTGAATTTGATAGGTTAAACTTTAAGGCAGCGTTCGCCGCGCGAGATGCCTGCCGCACCCGAGCGAACCACTTCGAGAATCCCGTCTTCACCCACTGCCTTGATAAAGGCGTCGAGTTTGCCGGCATCGCCCGTGAGTTCGATGATGTAGCTGGTGTCGGTCACGTCGATGATACGACCGCGAAAGATATCGCACAGGCGTTTGACTTCTTCGCGATGCGCACCCGCGGCTTTGACTTTGATCAGCATCATTTCGCGATCGACGTGTGACGACTCGGTCATATCGCTGAGGCGAACAACATCAACAAGCTTGTTAAGTTGCTTGGTTATCTGTTCGATGCGCTCGTCCGAACCAAACGTCACGATCGTCATGCGAGACAGTGACGAGTCATGTGTGGGTGCGACCGTCAGCGACTCAATGTTGTAGCCACGCGCCGAGAACAGCCCCGCAACGCGCGACAGCGCACCCGATTCGTTTTCCAACAGGATCGAAATTATGTGTCTCATCAGGCCAACTCTCTTGCGGGGTTCATGCGCATTTCGTGATGGCCCTTACCCGACTCGATCATGGGGTAAACGTTTTCGGCGGGATCGACCTGAATGTCCATAAACACGCAGCGATCTTTCAAGTCGAATGCCTCTTTCAGCGCGCCATCGAGATCCGCGACATTGTCGACGACCATGCCGACGTGACCGAAACTTTCCGTGAGTTTTTTGAAATCCGGAATCGCATCAACATAGGAATGCGAGTAGCGCTTTTCGTAAGAGAACTCCTGCCACTGGCGAACCATTCCCATGTAGCGATTGTTCAGGTTAATCACCTTCACCGGCAGATCGTATTGTGCGCAGGTTGAAAGCTCCTGAATGCACATAAGAATGCTGGCTTCACCGGTGATACACGCAACCGGTGCGTCTGGGAACGCTAGCTGCACGCCCATCGCTGCGGGCAGGCCGAAGCCCATGGTGCCCAATCCACCGGAGTTGATCCAGCGTCGCGGCTTGTCGAACGGGTAAAACTGCGCCGCAAACATTTGATGCTGGCCGACATCAGACGTGACATAGGCGTCGCCCTTTGTGACCTCCCAAAGTTTTTCGACAACAAGCTGCGGCTTGATCAGATCGCTATCGCGGTCATACCCAAGACAGTCGGTTGCCCTCCATCGGTTGATCTGATCCCACCATTCGGCCAGATCATCGGGATCAGCACGCTTGCTGCTCTCTTTCAGGATGCCGATCATTTGCTCGAGTACGTTTGCGACGTCGCCAACGATCGGAACATCAACTGCAATGACCTTCGAAATCGACGCTGGGTCAACGTCGATGTGAACAATCTTGGCGCCCGGGCAAAAGTGACTGACCTCGCCGGTGACGCGGTCATCAAAGCGCGCGCCGATGGCGATCAGCACATCGCATTCATGCATACCCATATTGGCTTCGTAGGTGCCGTGCATTCCGAGCATGCCGACGAACTGGTTGTCGGTTGCAGGAAATGCCCCCAGCCCCATTAGCGTATTCGTGACCGGATACCCCAGCAGCCTGCAGAAGTCCGTTAGTTGCTCAGACGCGTTGCCCAGAACGACACCGCCACCCGAGTAGATCATCGGGCGCTTGGCGGAAACAATCAGATCAATCGCCTTGCGCATCTGACCGGGGTGCCCGGTAACCGTCGGGTTGTACGAGCGCATGGAAATGTCTTTTGGGTATTTGAACGGAATCTTGACGTTCGGTGCCGTGAAGTCTTTTGGAATATCGACTACGACCGGACCCGGGCGACCGGTGGTCGCTACGTAAAACGCTTTTTTAATGGTCTCCGCCAGATTCTCAAGTGAATCGACGAGGAAGTTGTGCTTAACACACGGGCGAGTTACGCCAACGCAGTCGACTTCCTGAAATGCGTCACTGCCGATGTATTTGCTTGGTACCTGTCCGGTGATCACCACCATGGGGATAGAGTCGAGATGCGCGGTCGCAATGCCCGTCACGGCGTTTGTCGCACCAGGTCCTGATGTCACCAACACCACGCCCGGCTTGCCGGTTGCACGCGCGTAACCGTCTGCAGCATGGGTCGCACCCTGCTCATGACGCACGAGAATGTGTTTAACGTCGTCCTGCTTGTACAGCGCATCGTAAATATGCAGTACAGCGCCGCCCGGATATCCGAAGATGAATTCAACACCTTCTTCCTTCAGCGACTGAACGAGTATCTCGCCCCCCGATAACTCCACAATATTCCCCCCGACATCAGAGTGCCGTATTCTGTTGGTAACAAGAAAAAACGCACGATCTCGCGAGAAATCGCGCGTTTTTGAGTCAGCGCGGTAGTTTAATACGAAACTGCTCCAAATTACACGCTGAGACTGGCCCGAATAAACGTTTACGACTCACCTTGAAAGCTGAAAAAGTGGTAAGCGCAAGTCAATCAAAAACTATCGTATCCTCTCGCTTATGCGAAAACCTACACACAACAAAAAGCTATGACGAACCCAGCCGTTGACCTGGCAGCTTTGGGCTGGTGGAAGACCCTGAAGAAATCACTTCTAACAGGCGTGATTGCGACAACCCTCAGTGCCGCCGGCGCAAACACTTCGCTTCCAAAATTGGGCGATCCTTCAGAGCGCACGCTGTCACCGGCAAAATCCCGAGCGATTGGTCAGGGATTCTTTCGTCAGGTTCGTCAACAGCCGAACTACATCGCCGACCCCGTCGTGAATCACTATATCAACGCGCTCGGTGACCATATGGTCGATAGCAACGATCTTGGCAATCAGTCCTTCACTTTTTTCGTGCTCGACAACCCCACGATCAACGCCTTCGCCGTGCCTGGCGGGTACATCGGTTTTTATCGCGGGCTGATTCAGCTCACGCAAAACGAGAGTCAGCTGGTCAGCGTGATGGCGCATGAGATCGCCCACGTGACACAGCGACACCTGGCGCGTATCTATGCGAAACAGGAAGACGTGTCGGTCGCGACATTTGCCGCCGTCCTCGCTGGAATTCTTGCGAGCGCTCAGGGCAACTCACAGGTCGGGAGCGCTGCGATCTACGCCGGGATTGCCGGCAGCGCGCAAAGTCAGATCACGTTTACCCGTGAGCACGAACTTGAGGCCGACCGCATAGGCATACAACTGATGGCACGCAGTCGCTACAACGTTCAAGGCGTATCCGAGATGTTCAGCCTGATGCAACGGGCCACGGTGCAACGCGAGGATGAGCAGCTCGAGTTTTTGCGCACGCACCCGCTTTCGTCACGACGCGTGGCTGAGGCGCAGAACTTCGCCCGCACGCAAGATAACTCCAGCGCGGTGACAGATTCCCTCAATTATCAGCTGGTCAAGGCTCGACTGAAGGTGCTTGGCAGCGCTAATCCTGCACAATTGTTGCGCAGTACCGAGCAGGACATCGTCACGCGCGAACCGACGGACACTGAACTTTACGTGATGGCATTTAGTCATCAGCGACTCGAACAACACAGCGAGGCATCGCAACTCGCAGCTCAGCTGCTGCAGCGACACCCCGATTCAGTTTACGCGCAACTGCTCAAGGTCAGCAGCGAGATATCGCTCGGCGAGCACGAGAATGCCCACGCAACCATGCGCGAGCTGCACGCTAACTTTCCGGACCACTATCCGGTGCTGGTGCTGCAGGACGAATTGCTGCAGCAAACCAAACAACACCAACAGGCTATCGAAATCTGGCAAGACTACTTGTTTAACCATCCGAAACCTGACACTGATGCGTACAGACTGCTCGCCGCGCAGCAAAAAGCAAGCGGGGAGACGGCCGCCAGCCGCACCAGTTTATCGTCTTACTTTCTCGCCCTCGGCGACCGCTCCGCCGCCCACCACCAGCTCACTCTGGCACTGAAAGATCCGAACATCAGCGAAAGTCAAAAACAACAGGTGCAAGCGCGCATCGACGAATTGACGCGAGAGCGTGACAGCGAATCGGAGTAATTGAGTAAACCCCGCGAGGTCAACTATCGCAGATATCCGCCGATAGCTTAGGCATACCGTAAGCGAGGTTGCTGGATGAAAAACACGCGTCGAGAGTTTTTACAATCATCGGCCGTATTTGCTGGCGCGTGCGCGCTGGCGCCGGGCGTATTGCTCAATCCCGCGCAGGCGACACCGAGCCGATGGCCCATCGATGCCTTCTCAACGCCTTCGATGAACGAGGCAATCAGTCTCGCCTTGGGAAGCGAAATGGGTGCGCCGAGCGATGATGTCATGATCGAGGCGCCTGCTTACATCAAAGATACCGAGGTAGTTGAAGTCACCATTTCGACTACCTTACCCGGTGTGGATGCAATAGCGCTGTTGGTCGCAAACCAACCCTTGCCATTAGCGGCGGTCTACCACTTACCGCAGCGACAAGAACCTCAAGTGACAACACGCGTGGACTTCTACGAGAGCGGCGATTTAATAGCGGTAGTGCGCGCTGAAAATCGACTGTACTCCAACTACCGCCGAGTTGTGGTGACCGATTTTAAAGAGCCGGAGCTGTATGACCCGTTTGATGATCTTGTGGAAGATGGGATTCTGGAGCTGGTTGAGTAAACCTGATGAAAACCAAACTGCGCGCAAAGTTAGTTGGCAACACAGTCGAGGCAATGGTGCTGATCAATCACCCCATGGAATCAGGGTTTAAAAAGCCGTTCAGTTTTGAACGTCCGGCGCGCTGTCACCATATCACCGAAATTAAAGCGATTCACAACGGCCATATTGTGTTTGCCGCTCATTGGGGCGGGCCGATCGCGCGAAATCCCTATCTTAGCTTTCGCTTTAAGGACGCGAAGCGTGGAGACACGCTCACGCTTCACTGGATAGATAATGGCGGTGCGATCGAAGAAACCCGCACCGTCATTAGTTAAACGCGCTAAAGCTGCGGGCCGGCAGCAACCAGTGCCTGCCCTTCATCGGTATCGGTATATTTCTCGAAATTATCAATGAACAGTTGCGCTAGGTTACGCGCTTTGGATTCCCATAGGCTGGGATCACTGTAGGTACCGCGCGGGTCTAGGATTTCACTGTCGACACCCGGCAGAGCCGTCGGCACCACAAGGTTGAAGTACGGAATCGTCGTTGTGTCGGCGTCGTCGAGATCGCCATTGAGAATTGCGTGAATAATGCCGCGCGTATCCTGAATCGAAATTCTATTACCCGAGCCGTTCCAACCCGTGTTTACAAGGTACGCCTGTGCGCCAGCGGCCTCCATACGCTTGACGAGCTGCTCGCCGTATTGAGTTGGATGCAATGTCAGGAAGGCGTTGCCAAAGCACGCAGAGAATGTTGGCGTTGGCTCGGTCACACCGCGCTCGGTACCGGCCAGTTTCGCGGTAAAGCCCGAGAGAAAATGGTACTTGGTCTGCTCCGGTGTGAGCCTTGATACTGGCGGTAAAACACCGAAAGCGTCAGCAGACAAAAAGATCACTTTCTTTGCATGGCCCGCTTTTGACACCGGTTTAACGATGTTGTCGATGTGAAAAATCGGGTATGACACGCGCGTGTTTTCGGTTTTTGAGCCGTCGTTGAAATCGATCACACCGTTTGCATCAACAACAACATTCTCCAGCAACGCATCGCGCTTGATCGCGCGGTAAATATCTGGCTCAGCCTCTTCGCTCAGGTTGATGGTTTTAGCGTAGCAACCACCTTCAAAGTTAAAAATACCGTCATCGTCCCAGCCGTGCTCATCGTCGCCAATCAGCTCGCGTTCGGGGTCGGTCGAAAGCGTTGTCTTCCCGGTGCCGGAAAGACCAAAAAAGACCGCGACATCACCGTCTGCACCGACATTTGCCGAGCAATGCATCGAGGCCATGCCTTTGAGCGGGAGCAGATAGTTCATCACCGCGAACATACCTTTTTTCATTTCGCCGCCGTACCAGGTACCGCCGATCAACTGCATTTTCTCGGTGAGGTTAAAGGCGACAAAATTCTCGGAGTTAAGCCCTTGCGCTTCCCAGTCCGGATTAATCGTTTTGGCACCGTTCATCACGACAAAATCGGGGGTGTAGCTCTGCAACTCATCCTCAGTGGGGCGAATAAACATATTGGTGACGAAGTGCGCCTGCCAGGCGACTTCGGTGATAAATCGAACGCTCAAACGCGTGTCCGGGTTGGCGCCGCAGTAGGTATCAACCACAAACAAGCGCTTACCCGAAAGCTGTCGCACCACCAATTTTTTGAGGTGACCCCAGACGTCTGGTGATATGGGTTTGTTGTCATTTTTGCCTTGATCCGACCACCACAGCGTGTCCCGGGTTGTGTCATCGCGCACGATGTACTTGTCGTTGGGCGAACGCCCGGTAAAAACACCCGTGTCGACCGCCACAGCACCAGACTCGGTAACAACAGCACGTTCAAAACCCGCCAGCCCATCTCGGGTTTCTTCTTGGTAAAGCGTATCAAATGAGGGGTTGTGAACGATGCTTGCGGGGTTTTCGATCCCCCAGGGGGACAGGTCAAGGGGGTTGTCTGTGCGCAGCGAGGCAACAGATGCCATGATCAAACTCCGATTAATATGAATATTGAAACCTTAGAACGATTCAAAACATCATACAATGCTTATCGTCACAATTAGAAAAACGTAATGGTCCGAAAGCAGACCTGATCGCCAGGTTTATACTTGCGGTGGAAGAATTCCGGCTTACGTTTTAGCCCGCAACGTCGAGCTGATAGGTTCGCCAGTGGGTCGGCGATGAGAGCCTGTCATACACTGCGCGCCCGCGATAGTTATCTTCAGCGGTGATCCATCGAACGAACGGCCAATCGTTGTCCTTTGCAGCCGCAGCCAGTGCATCAAACATGACCTCGACTGCCCCTTCCCCTCGACTTTCCGGGCGTATAAACAAATCGTCCAAAAAGCCAACCTTCTTGCCACGAAGCGGCGATGCCATTTCACGAAAGTGCATCAAGCCAATCAGATCTCCCTGAGCATCCTCTACAACCAGGCAATGAAACGACTCGGACTCGTCGAATATCCACCCCCAGACCGTATTGAGGATCGCGTCGTTCATTGGCACTTTGTAAAATTCTGCGTAGCCATGATAAAGCTGTTCCCAGCCATTGCGATCGCCGTTTTGCAACTTGCGGATTGTAACGGTCATTTTAGTTTTTCCTCATTATTTCCGAGCCCTAGCCCGGTTTGTTTCATGTACTCGTTCAGCATTCGGTCGTCGAGTCGATCACTGCTGGCGAGAGCTTTGGAAACGCCACGCTGATCGCCACCCGAACGCAGCTGTCCAAGCTTTTGCTTGCCTTCAATTGACTCAATATCTATTTCAAAGCCGATAATCGCACGCTGCAACTTGGCTTGGTAGTCTGGCGTCACTATGTCGCGCGTCTCCAGCAGCGCGGGTTCAAAGTGCTGCAACATTTGATCGAGTGTCTCGGCCAGCATTTCGTCGCTGGTGAGTTTGACAGTCCCGTAGACATGAACCGCTGCGTAGTTCCACGTGGGCACTGCGGGCGAATCCGCGTACCACGATGGTGAGATGTAAGCATGCGGCCCGCTAAACACCGCGACGACGCGTTGCTCTTCGAGCTGCCGCCAGTGACGATTGGCGCGCGCGAAATGTCCCCGAAGGCGCGTGCAATCCTCGCTCAGCACCAGCGGAAGATGTGTGACTTGCAAATCAGACGATGTCAGCACCGCAAAGCTATTCGAGGCGATAAAGGCCTCGCATTCGCTACGCTCGGCAATACCCATGTTTGGCGGGATGTACATAAGCGTGTATTCACTGTCGAAATTGAAAATCAGTGTACGTTACCCGGCGTACATCCATAGCGCCATTGTTGATTCACATTGGTGCCAGTATTGAATACGATGCTGGCTGCGCAAAAAAATGGGTGCTCGGACGACCACTGCTTTCGCAACCGGAATCATCGTGTTCTCGATTTGCCATTCGTCAACTTGCGTGAATGTTTGCGCGTTCAGGTCTGCAAGACAGTGATTGTGACTTATTAACGTTTGCACGAGAATATTGAACAGATTCATGAAATTGTCGTCCAAAGCCTTACGATATCGTGAAGATACAAATTTACTGTTACCAGCACGGTAAGATAGCACTCGGGTAACGGCTCAAGTCGCTTTGATCGAATGCCGATACCTATCTGGAGGTCAAATCTTCAGAATTGCAGGCAGCAGTTTAACGGACGCATAACTTAACGACATGATTGGCTGGATATCAAAACGCATTACGCGATGGCTAAATGCTGAGAAGTACACGGCGCTGATGCCGCCGTCTGATTTCGAACAGCTGAGCTACGAAATCCGCCCCTGCGATGTATTGCTGGTTGAAGGTTATTCTCACGTTAGCGAGGTGATCAAACACGTTACGTTGAGCGCGTGGACGCACGCCGCTATCTATATCGGGCGGCTGCACGATATCGACGACCCGGAACTGCGCGCCAAGGTCATCGAAAGTCTAAACGTGGAACCGGACGAGCAGCTACTGGTCGAGGCGATGCTTGGCGAGGGCACAATTATCCGCCCGCTGAGCTATTACCGTAACGATCATTTGCGCATATGCAGACCTAATCGTTTGGCTCGACAGGACGCGCAGCTTGTTCTTCGGTACGTGATTGAAAGGCTCGGCAGGGACTATGACGTTCGACAGATATTTGACCTTCTTCGTTTTTTCATACCCTATGCAATCATGCCTCGAAAATGGCGGTCAACATTGTTCGAATCTGCTGCGGGTGAGTCTACTAAAACGGTGTGTTCAACTTTGATCGGGCGCGCCTTTGCGTCCGTGCACTATCCGATTCTGCCTTCTCTGTCGCAAACTGAAGATGGGCAATTGCAGCTCATCCGCCACAACTCGAAGCTGTTGACGCCCAAGGACTTCGACTACTCGCCCTACTTTGATCTGATTAAGTATCCCGTCTTCCACTTCGATGAAATGGCGGTGTACAGAAAACTCCCCTGGAGCGAAGACAGCGTTATCTTCAGCGCCGACAGTAACTATGTGAGCATGCATATAGGCGATCATGACGCAGCAACGACGAACAAAAGTCGCAACGGTGAAGACAATGAACCGCTTGAGCTAACCACAGAAACTGCTGAACCCGATATGGGCGATTTCAACGGCGATAATCATCCCATTGCAGAACAGGAAGAATCGCAACTCATACCCGATGACCCGGAAGGTGCAGAACCCGCACGTAAGGCAGTGATTTAACTCACCGAATAATTCGTCTCTACAGTAACTCTAACCGGGACGGCAAGGATGAAATGTGGATAGGCGCGCCGGGTTGGGCATCAAGCAACATAAATGAGGTGAAAGTTCGCGACTACGATCTGCTGACACGTATTGATCCAGTCCGCGCGGAGGAAAGCGTAAAAACCGCACGCGATTTGGTACACGTTTGATGTGTTTACACTATCAGACCCGACCAAAGATCCAGCCAAGTGCGATATTTTGCAACCGTCCGATTCGCCTGACTGGTACAACGAGTCGAGGCGACGCTTCATGAGGATGGATTGGAATCAAGCGGTCGACGGATTTCATCCAACTGGTTTCTACATTACCACGATGATCCGCGTTGTGAAGAATGTGCGCACGCTGTGCGCTTTGAAAAGCTCGCTCTATTTAATGCAACCTTGTTTGATTATCTTTGTAGTTGATCGGGTCACATCAATCACCCCGCTACATTCCATCAAAAAAACGTTTTACTCCGTCCATCCAGGAACTTTCCTGTGGGCTGTGCTTGGTGCCGAAAGAATCGCCGAGTTCTTCAAAAAGTTTTTTCTGACTGGAAGTCAAATTGACAGGCGTTTCGACTTTAACCTTGCACAACAGATCGCCAATTGCGCCGCCGCGAACCGGTCTGATCCCTTTGCCGCGCAGGCGAAATACTTTTTCAGATTGCGTACCTGGCGGAATTTTAAGCTTTACTCGGCCATTAAGCGTTGGCACCTCCAGCTCACCACCGAGCGACGCCGTCACAATATTAATCGGGACCGCGCAGAGTAAATCCGCGTTGTCGCGTTCAAAAATTTCATGCGGCTTGACGTGAATCTGGACATACAGGTCACCCGCGGGTCCGCCTTTTTCTCCTGCCTCGCCCTCACCCGACAAACGAATGCGATCGCCGGTATCGACACCGGCAGGAATTTTCACCGAGAGGGTTTTTTGCTCTTCGATTCGACCGCGACCGTGACACTTGACGCAAGGATTGGTGATGACCTGTCCGGTGCCGTGGCACGTAGGGCACGTCTGTTGGACTGAGAAGAAGCCCTGTTGCATCCGCACCTGACCGACGCCATTACACGTACCACAGGTTGACGGTGAGGTACCGGGTTTGGCACCTGTTCCATCGCACACATCACATGTGACCAGCGTCGGTACTTTGATTTTAACCGTAGTCCCTGCGACAGCATCTTCGAGGCTTGTCTCAAGGTTATATTGCAGATCAGAACCGCGGTAGGCCTTGCGGCCACCGCCACCGCGACCGCCGCCAAAAATATCGCCGAAGACGTCGCCAAAAATATCGTTGAAGCTGCCTCCCCCGCCGAATCCGCCGCCACCCATGCCAGCGCTGCCATCAACACCCGCGTGGCCAAACTGGTCGTAGGCTGCTCGCTTTTGCGCGTCCCCGAGTACCTCGAAAGCTTCCTTGGCTTCCTTGAATTTTTCTTCCGCGACCGCGTCATCGGGATTACGATCAGGATGGTACTTCATCGCAAGGCGTCGATAGGCTTTTTTAAGGTCCGCGTCATCGACGTCTTTTCCGACTTCAAGCACCTCGTAGTAGTCGCGTTTAGACATTCAGTGTCAGTTCCGATTCGGTTCCGCCAAACGAAACAAGCGAGCGTTTGCGCGCAAACACCCGCTCGTGACCATTTGAATCAAGAAGTTCAGGCCTGTTTCTTCTCTTCGTCCTTGACCTCTTCAAATTCGGCATCGACGACGTCGTCGGCATTGTTATTCGCCTCGCCCGCGTCTCCTGCAGGTTCGACGCCTTCAGCCGCCTGTGCATTAGCGTAAACACGTTCAGCCAGTTTGGCAGAGACCTCGGTCAACGCGTCACGCTTGCTCGTGATCTGCTCGATGTCGTCGCCTTCGATTGCCGTGCGCAGCTCAGCGATTTTGGCTTCGATATCGTTCTTTTCGGCTTCTTCGACCTGTTCGCCCAGATCTTTGAGCGATTTTTCAGTCGCATGAATCAGGCCGTCAGACTGATTGCGCGCATCGACCAGCTCTTTCATCTTGCGATCTTCTTCGGCGTGCGCTTCAGCGTCTTTGATCATGCGGTCGACTTCGTCGTCCGAGAGGCCGCTCGATGCCTTGATCACAATCGACTGCTCTTTGCCTGTGGCTTTGTCTTTTGCCGAAACGTTGAGGATGCCGTTGGCGTCGATGTCAAAAGTAACCTCGATTTGCGGCATACCGCGCGGAGCAGGCGGAATATCTGCCAAGTCAAAGCGGCCCAGCGATTTATTGGCGGAAGCCATCTCGCGCTCACCTTGCAAGACGTGAACGGTTACAGCGGTCTGGTTGTCATCTGCAGTTGAGAACACCTGATTTGCCTTGGTCGGAATCGTGGTGTTTTTGTCGATCAGCTTGGTCATAACGCCGCCGAGGGTTTCGATACCCAGCGACAACGGCGTGACGTCGAGCAGCAGCACGTCTTTGACGTCGCCACCGAGGACACCGCCTTGAATTGCCGCACCCATGGCCACGGCTTCATCGGGATTCACATCGCGACGCGGTTCCTTGCCGAAAAAGCTTTTCACTTCTTCGCCAACTTTCGGCATGCGGGTTTGGCCGCCGACCAGAATCACCTCGTTGATATCCGATGCTTTTAAGCCGGCGTCCTGCAGCGCGGTCTTGCACGGCTCAATCGTCCGCATTACCAGATCTTCAACCAGCGACTCGAGCTTGGCGCGGGTCACTTTGATGTTGAGGTGTTTGGGACCGCTGGCATCAGCCGTGATGTACGGGAGATTGACCTCAGTCTGCTGGCTTGACGACAGCTCAATTTTGGCTTTTTCTGACGCCTCTTTGAGACGTTGCAGCGCGAGCGGATCGTTGTGCAAGTCGATGCCCGAATCCTTTTTGAATTCGTCCGCGAGGTATTCGATCAAACGCAGGTCGAAATCCTCACCCCCGAGAAAGGTATCGCCGTTGGTTGACAGCACCTCGAACTGATGCTCACCGTCTATTTCGGCAATCTCGATTATCGACACATCAAAAGTACCGCCGCCGAGATCGTAAACAGCGACCTTGGCGTCGCCGCGCTGCTTGTCCATGCCGTAAGCGAGAGCGGCAGCGGTCGGCTCATTGATAATGCGTTTTACTTCAAGACCGGCAATCTTGCCTGCGTCTTTGGTCGCCTGTCGCTGCGAATCGTTGAAGTAGGCCGGAACTGTAATAACTGCTTCGGTAACTTCTTCGCCGAGGTACTCCTCCGCTGTCGACTTCATTTTCATCAGCGTGCGCGCGGAGATTTCCGGCGCGGCCATGCCCTTACCATTCACCTCGACCCACGCATCGCCGTTATTGGCTTTGGTGATTTTATACGGCACAAGTTTGATGTCTTTTTGCACTGCGTCTTCTTCATAGCGGCGACCGATCAATCGCTTGACCGCATACACTGTGTTAAGCGGGTTGGTCACTGCTTGACGTTTGGCCGGCTGGCCGACCAGCACTTCGCCATCGTCGGCAAATGCAACGATCGACGGGGTGGTGCGGTCACCCTCGCTGTTTTCGATTACGCGGGCGCCATCACCTTCCATCACCGCGACGCAGGAGTTGGTCGTGCCCAAATCGATACCAATAATTTTTCCCATTGTTCTCTCCGCGCCAAAGCGCCCTGTTCAATCTCGTTGAATTAATATGTGTGAATCGCTAAAAACTAACGCTTATTTATGGCCATCACCAGTCGATTCAAGTGATAAACCCATATTTATGTAAGGTTATTTTGAAACCATAACCAACGCGGGTCTTATCAGCCGATCGTTAAGCGTGTACCCCTTCTGCAGAACGGCGATAACGGTGTTGGGTTCGGTATCCGGCACTTCCTGCATGCTCATCGCCTGATGCAGCTCAGGGTCAAATTTCTGGTTTTCAGGATTGACCTCGACGATGTTGAATTTCTCCATCGTCTGCGTGAGTTGTTTGAGGATCAGTTCACTGCCCTCGCGCAGTTTGGTGACATCGGCGTCGTCGCTGCCGGCAGCGGCTAAACCACTTTCGAGGCTATCGCGTACGCCGAGCAATTCGTTCGCGATTTTTTCCAGCGCGAATTTGTGCGCGTTTTCGATCTCGCGACTCTGGCGCTTGCGCAGGTTGTCCATCTCGGCCTGCATGCGCACCAGTCGATCCCAGTTTTCATCAGCGCGGGCGTTTGCCTGTTCGAGCTGTTCAGCCAGATCCGGATCGCCTGCCTCGATTTCGTCGCCCTCTGAACCGTCGTCTCCAGCTTCGGAATCTTCGGCAACTGCCTCAGTCACCTCAGGCTTCTCAGTTGTGGTTTGTTCGACCGTTTCTTTTTCACCGTTTTCGGGTTCACCGGTCTCGGTGGACGGTTCGTTTTTATCGGTATTCGCCATGCAAGTGGCCTCCGTAAAAAGGCGTAAATCGTGTTATTCGCCCAGGATTTTGGGCTCGGGGGTGTGAATGGGGACTACTTGGAGGAATTCAAGGCCGCACTCAATAATTTTGAGGTGACATCAACAATCGGGATTACACGCTCATACGCCATGCGCGTCGGACCGACCACTCCGAGCACGCCGAGGACATTATCCTCGACCTCGTAAGGGGCAGTGACGAGGCTGCAGTCGTCGAACACGCCGTAACCGGATTCGCGCCCGATAAAAATCTGTATGCCGTCTGCATTGACGCTTCGCTCAAGCAAATCGTACATATCGCGCTTGCTGTTGAAGGCCTCGAACAAGCTGCGCAGCTTTTCCACATCTGACAGTTCGCTAAAGTTCATCAGATTAGTCTGACCCTCGACAACCAGAGTATCGTTGTCTTTTTCCGGCTCGACTTCAGTGGCGGCAACACCAACCTGCTCGGTCATCGCCTGCATGCGCTGATTCATATCGTTACGCGAGGCTTCCAGTTCGGCGTGGATAGTCTTGCGTATTTCATCCAGCGGTCTGCCGAGATAGTGCTCGTTAAGAAAATTGGCCGCGGCGTTGAGTTCATCCTGCGAGTACTCGCGTTCGACCGGTATGATTTTGTTCTGCACTTCTTTCTCGTTCACAACGATGATCGCGAGCACACGCTGCTCACCCAGCGGCAGAAATTCGATCTGGCGGAAGGTTGTCACGCTGCGTTTGGGGACGGTTACGACGCTGGCCATTTGCGTGAGATTAGAGAGATACGAGATCGCGGTTTTGACCATCATCTCCGGATTGCCCTCGACTTCCAGCGTCTCGCGCAGAGGTTCAACCGCTCGCGATTCAAGCGGCTGAACTTCGAGCATGGTGTCGACAAAAATTCGGTAGCCCTGCGCAGTTGGCACACGCCCGGCTGAGGTATGTGGCGCTACTAAAAGGCCAAGTTCTTCGAGGTCGCCCATCACGTTGCGCACAGTTGCCGCGCTGACACCAATACCGGGCAACTTCGACAATGTGCGCGACCCGACCGGCTGACCGTCACGAATATACTGTTCCACCAGCATCCGCAGGATCATTTGTGATCGATCGCTTAGATTGTAATCTGGACTTGGAACGCTCATTTGTCAGATTCTAATAGACAATTCACACGCTGACACGCAGCGACTGATAAAATAACTCTTTTTCCTTGTGCTCAGGGTGACATGTCACGCAGTTCTCGACCAGCGGTTCCAGTCGGCAATGTTTTAATCGGCGGCGGTAAGCCGGTGGTCGTGCAGTCGATGACGAACACCGACACTGCCGATGCAATCCGCACGGCTGCGCAAATTGCCGATCTGGCGCGCGCCGGGTCGGAGTTGGTTCGAATTACTGTCAATGATGATGGAGCTGCGGCCGCCGTTCCGAAAATCAAGGACCAGCTCGATAAGATGGGCGTCGACGTTCCCATCGTCGGTGATTTTCATTTCAATGGCCACCGTCTGCTGGCCAAGCATCCGGAGTGCGCGCAGCGACTCGACAAGTATCGGATTAACCCAGGCAACGTCGGGCGTGGCAAAAAGCGCGACGAACAGTTCAGCTTCATGATCGAAACCGCTTGCCGGTACGATAAGCCAGTGCGCATCGGCGCCAACTGGGGCTCCCTGGATCAGGAACTGCTGGCGCGAATGCTCGACGAAAACGCCCAGCTCGCGCAACCGCGCGCGCTCGAAGCAATCAATCGCGCTGCAGTTGTTAACTCAGCGCTCGAGAGTGCGGCGAAAGCCGAGAAGATCGGGCTCGCTGCCAACCGCATTATTATCTCGTGCAAGATGAGCGGGGTTCAGGATCTTATCGCCGTCTACCGAGACTTGGCACAACGCTGTGAATACGCGCTGCATCTGGGACTCACTGAAGCAGGCATGGGCTCAAAAGGAATCGTTGCATCTACCGCAGCGTTATCTGTACTGCTGCAGGAGGGTATCGGCGACACCATTCGAATTTCGCTGACTCCCGAGCCCGGTGGTGACCGCTCGCGCGAAGTCCAGGTTGCGCAGGAAATACTTCAAACCATGGGATTGCGGTCGTTTACCCCGATGGTTATCGCCTGCCCCGGCTGTGGTCGAACCAGCAGCACGTATTTTCAGTCTCTCGCTGAGGACATCCAAAGCTATTTGCGAGACCAAATGCCGCTATGGAAGACGAGCCACCCCGGTGTAGAGGAAATGAAAGTCGCGGTCATGGGCTGTGTGGTCAACGGCCCCGGTGAGAGCAAGCACGCCAACATCGGCATCAGCCTTCCGGGTAACGGAGAGAACCCGGTCGCACCCGTCTATGTGGACGGCGAGAAAAGCGTGACGCTCAAGGGTGACAATATCGCCGGAGACTTCCAGGCAATCGTGAACGACTACGTTCGCACGCACTATGCGCCGCGCTAACAGTCCTGCTCAATCCCTGAAACGAATTGGTGTGATTTTGTCACAGTAGCGAAGTGAACTGAGTGCTTACATTGTTCACGAGCTTTAAGTAGTATGAGGATCAAACTACTTAAGGATCATGTGGAATGGTTGCTGCGCCGTGGTTTGAATATGACAATTTAGTCGTGCCACACGAGAAGCGCGCGACAATCCTCGGGGGTGGCCTGGCCGGCACCTCAGTGGCGTACGCGCTGGCCAGTCGTGGTTGGGAAATCACGCTAATCGAGCGCAATGCAGCTCTGGCAAGCGCCGCATCAGGCAATCCCAGCGGCGTGGTGATGCCGGCAATATCACGTAAATCAAGCCCCCCGGCGGATTTCTCATACGCGGCGTTTCAATACGCCCTGGAACATTTCCAGCAGTTGCGCCGATCGTCCTCAAACTCGTTTTTTCACCCCATTGGTGTGATCCAGGTCAGCGATAGCGCGCCTGAGTTTTCCAACGTGATCGAAAAACGCTATTCCGGCCTGCGCGCGCGCGTACTTGATCTCGAGCAGTTTCAAACGGTTACCGGGCTCGGCGCAGGGCGCTCTGCGCTCTATTTTCCGACTGCCGGTTGGGCTAACCCGGTTGATCTTTGCTCTTCACAAATTGCGTCTGTAGCGGGGCGAATCTCGATCAAATACGAATGCGAAATTATCCACCTGCAGCAGCGCGATGAGGGCTGGTCGGTGTTTAACCGCGAAGAGGAAATCGCGATGTCACCCGTAGTCATCATCGCAAACGGCGTGGACGCAAACCGATTTGCACAGACTTCGAACATTCCGGTAACACCGGTGCGCGGCCAGATCAGTTTTGTGGAATCGGCCGCGTTTGAAAAGTCGGTGAGCAATGTAATCTGCAGCAATCGCGGTTACGTGATTCCTGATCGACAGGACACCATGAGCGTCGGTGCAACCTACGAACCCGATACCATGACCATGGAGACCACACAGTACTCGCACCGCGAAAATCTACGCAACCTGCAAACTCTCGGAGTACTTGGCAAAGGCTATGTGGATTGTGTTCTGGGTGGGCGCGCGGCTATTCGCACCACCACCGCCGATCGCTTACCGATTGTCGGCGGGGTTCCTGACTTTCCCGCTTACAACGAGACGTTTAACGATTTGCAACACGGTAGACCGGCTGAGAATTATTCAAGTGCACCTTATCATCCGGGCCTGTATATCGCCGGAGGATTCGGTTCACGCGGAATCACGCATTGCCCTTATTCCGGCGAATTGTTGGCACGGCTGATCAGCGGAGAATTGCGTGATCACGAACGCGACCTGCTGGCATTACTGCATCCGGCGCGCTTTGAAGTTCGTCGACTCAAACGAATGCAGCCGAGATTAGAAGAAGAAATCGGCGCCGTGGTCTAGACCGGAGCGCTTAGCGTAACAGCGACCGATGCACCCAACCTTTTTGGGGTGTTGTTCCAATCACGTTTACCTGAATCCAGTCGCCCTGGGCTGCAATTTCAAGTACACCCTGCCCCCGATTCAAGCGCGTCACAACGTTTGCACGGGTTGTCGGCTCGGACCTTAGATTGACGTTTGAGCCGTTAATATAACGGCGCAGGTGGGCCATATCGTCTTCCAGCGTGGATAAATCGACCTTGGCTGGGTGATAGCCCTGAATCGCCGCACGATTCAACCATGTGTAGGCGACGACGCGATCCTGATTAACGCCGTTTCCTTCAACGTACAGTTTGCCGAGCCGATACTGCGCATGCACCAACCCTTGCGACGCGGCCTTTTGATACCACTCGACGGCAAGATCAACATCACGTTGGGTGCCGAATCCGTTTTCGTACATCGCGCCTAGATTGTACTGTGCGCTCGCGTCACCCTTGGTTGCCGCAATCTCGTACCAGCGTGCGGCTTCGTCGTGATCCTGATCGACTCCGTGCCCTTCACGGTACATATTGCCAAGGTTAAATGCGGCGCTGCTTAAACCCTGCTCAGCAGCGGCAGCGTACCAGCGAACAGCAGTTTCATTGTCTTCTTCAACTCCGCTGCCGGTGTCATACATCGCCCCGAGGTTGTACTGTGCATGAGCTTCGCCGTTTTCGGCCAGGCGTTGCAATATCTCTAGTGCGCCGGTGTAGTTGCCGTCACTATACGCCGTAAGCGCGGATTCGATAGTATCGGCTCGGACGCTACCCGCGCCCAAAACCACACATAAACAGATCGTTTTTACCCACAAGCTACGCGGTTCGAAAACGTTCATCGCTCGCCTCACACTCCGCTTCATGACTGAGTTTAACGAGATGAAGCGATTTACGTGCCAACTCCAGAAAGCGTTTACGTTGCCCTTCGCATATAGATTAGTGCCTCAACGTGAGACATTCACTAGCACTTTATGCGCTCGTTCCTGGGATCGTGCATCGGGGCCAGGCTGGCAGTAGCGCTGAATCGTTCGCACGAAACCTCGATTTCGTAACTTCCCGCATTGATGAATTCGGGCGTGCACAGGCCGTCTTTGTTAGTGACATATCCCAGGCCCATCGCGGCTCCCAGATAATGGCCGTAGTTGCCAGATGTCAAATATCCGACGCAGTCCCCATCACGGAAAACCGGCTCGTTGTGCAGCAGCAGCGGCTCTGACTCATCGAGTTTGAACTGCACTAAAAGACGATCAACGCCTTCGTCGCGCTGGCGCTCAACCACATCACGACCAATAAACGGAATGTCCGTACGGAGTTTGCAGGCGAAGGTCAGACCGGCCTGCACGGGCGAATCGCCATCGTTGATGTCGTGACCAAAGTGACGGTATGCCTTTTCCAGGCGAAGTGAATCCATCGCATGCATGCCGACCGGCTTCATCCCGAACTCGGCACCGGCTTCCCACACCAAATCGAATACATGCCGAGACATCTCGGCCGGAATTACCAGCTCCCATCCCAACTCGCCGACGTAGGTGATACGGCAGGCCAGAACCGGTACGCAACCTATCTCGATTTCCCGTGCGCGAGCAAACGGAAAACCCTCAAGCGACAAATCACTGGATGTCAGTTTACTCAGCACCTTGCGCGCGTTCGGGCCCATCAAACCCAGAATCGAGTAAGCCGTGGTGACTTCTTTTGCGAAGCAATGCGCATCATCCGGGATATTTTGAGCCAGCCAGTTCAACTCCCGGTTGCTGGTCGCGGCAGAGGTGGTCACTCGAAAGCTGTTTTCCGCTAGTCGAGTAACCGTAAGATCCGCCTCGATACCGCCACGCGCGTTTAGCCATTGCGTGTACACCATACGCCCAGGCTCAACATCAACGTTGTTGGTGCAGATGTTCTGCAGGGCGGCGCAGGCATCTTTGCCGTCGACATCGATCTTGGCGAAGGTCGATAGCTCGATTAAACCTACGTTGTTACGCACTGCATTGTGCTCGGCAGCGGAATACTCGAACCAGTTTTGTCGCCCGAAGCTGTAATCGTACTTCGGCTCTACGCCGTCGGGTGCAAACCAGTTCGGACGTTCCCAGCCGGCTGTCTCACCGAAACAGGCGTTCAGGCTCTGCCATTTTTCGTGCAGCGCAACCTGGCGAACGTTGCGGCTGGATTCGTATTGTCGATAGGGATAGTGGTGGGCGTAGAGCAGTCCGAGGGTTTCGGAGACGCGGTCATGCAGGTAGCGGTCAGTACCCTGAAACGAGTACACACGACGTATATCGTTGACCCACATTTCGTAGGGCGGATAACCCTGAATGATCCATTCAGCCAGGGCTTTCATGACACCGCCGGACTGAATCCCAATCGAATTGAATCCGCAGGCGACGAAGAAATTTTTAAGGTTTGGCGCTTCGCCCATGTGGAATTGATCGTCAGGCGTAAAGCTCTCAGGCCCGTTGAAGAAACTGCGGATTTCGGTCTCTCCGACTTGCGGTACACGGTGCATCGCCATTTCCAGCTGCGGCATAAGGTGATCCCAGTCCTCCGGCAGGGTCTCGAAGCTGTGATCATCGGCGATACCGCCCATGCCCCAGGGTTTGGCTACCGGCTCGAAAAAGCCGATTAGCAGCGAACCCGCATCCTCGCGGTAGTAAGCGCTTGCGCCCTGTTCGCGCAATGTTGGGAGGGTTGGCGGAAGAACATCGGCGTCCATTTTTTCCGTGTGCACATAGAAATGCTCGCAGGCATGAAGCGGTACGTTAACGCCCGCCATTTTTCCGATTTCACGCCCCCACATTCCACCGCAGTTCACCACCACGTCTGCCTTGATGTCGCCCCGGCTGGTGCTCACGCCGGTTACTTTTCCGTTGGCCTGATGGATGGCGGTGACTTTGACACCTTCGAATATCTGCGCACCCAGTGCGCGCGCGCCCGCGGCAAACGCATTGGTGACGTCAACCGGGCTGGCTTGTCCTTCGGTTGGCGTGTAAAAGCCGCCATAGAGGTCGTCCGTGTTAATCAAGGGCCAGAGATTTTTAATTTCTTCGGGTGTGACGAGGTCGATTTCCAAGCCCCACGCTTTACCGGTCGAGACCAGGCGTTTTATTTCCTCGAACTTTTCTGCGTCAGCTGCGACACCAATGCCGCCGTTTTGGCGGTACCCGGTGTCCTGCCCGGTTTCGTCTCGTAATATGTCTTTGTAAAGATCGGTGGTGTAAAGCGCGAGCTGGGTCATTTCATACGTGCTGCGAATCTGCCCAATCAAGCCCGCTGCGTGCCAGGTGGTTCCGCAGGTCAGCTGTTTGCGCTCAAGCAACACCACATCGCGTTCACCCGCTTTGGCCAGGTGATATGCGAGGCTGGTGCCGATAACACCGCCGCCAATTACAACCACGTTCGCCTGATTCGGGATTGGTTTAGCCATCTTTAAGATTTCTCCAGACTCGTTTAGTAAGTCGGCGGGGTAATTACCCACACCACACGTGTTTCGTTTTCGCCGGGATTCCAGCTCTGGTGGACCTGACTGCGCGGCATGCAAAAGCTGTCCCCGGCGTTCAGCGTAAATTCTTTCTCTTGTATCTTCAGGACCAGCGTGCCGTCGAGCACCACGCCGGATTCCTCTGCATTTCGTTGGACTGGTTCCCCACTGTTGGCGCCGGGCGCATAGGTCGTGAGCACGAGTTCGCTCTCACCGTTGAACCCCGGCGACAATAGCTCCTCGTGCATCCCGGTGCCGGTAAATTTCAGCTTTCGGCGATTACCGGCGCGGACAATAAACGGCCGTTCTTCCTCGTCGACAGCACCCTCGCCCTGAAAAAACCAGCTGATCTGGACTTCAAGTGCTTCGGCGATGCCTTTAAGTGCGGAGATTGATAGCTCCGCCATATCCCGCTCAACCAGGCTGACATAGGCTGGGGACTTGCCGATGCGATCCGCGAGCACATTCAAGGTCAGTCCTTTGGCCTTGCGCAGGTCGCGAATTTGCTGCCCAACATTGCGGTTATCGATGAGCGACATGAATAAAATCGCGCCTGATATTTGATCGCGCGAAGCATCGCACAAATTAAAATAATTTCCAATAATTTTAATATATTCAAATTTTGCTAATTTTTTTAATAAGTACCGGTCCGCGATTCTCTGATGTTTACATCCTCAAGGCTGGAGCCAGATCGCCGCTATCTGTGAGTCAATGAAAGGTTCATCACAGATCAAATCTGAGATTGAAAGTGGAGAATAAAAGGGAAATCCGATGAGTTTGAATCTGGCCGAATTGGACGTGATGATCGTCGAACCCTCGCGAACACAGCGCAAAGCGTTACGTCGGCTTCTCATGCAAAGCGGTGTCAGCTATGTACACGAGGCCGATGACGGCGCGGTCGCGCTCGATCTCGCAATCGAAGCCAAGCCCGATCTGGTATTCAGCTCGCTTTACCTCCCCGGTCTGAACGGCGAGGAGCTTGTTCAGGCGATGAGTCGACACGAAGATCTCAGCAACACCGCATTTATTCTGGTGTCATCCGAAACCCGCTCGGAGTATCTCGACGAGGTCAAACAGGCCGGTGTTGCGGCGATCCTCGGCAAGCCGTTTACCCAACGCGAGCTGGACGTGGCCCTGGGCACGAGCCTTGAATTGCTCGATCCAGATGAAGTCGACGAGGGTGAATTCAATGTGTCGCATATCGATGTGCTTGTCGTCGACGACTCGACGATGGCGCGCAAACATATCCGCCGGGTGCTTAATGGAATGGGGGTCGAGCACATTACCGAAGCCGGTGATGGCAATGAGGGCATGATCGAGGTCGAGAAGAAAACCTTTGACCTGATCATCACTGACTACAATATGCCAAATATGAATGGCTCACAGTTCACAAGCAAAGTTCGCAAAGAGTCGATTCAACCCAACACGCCCATCCTGATGATAACCAGCGAAGAAGATCAGGACATGATAATCGCGGCAGAGAAAGCCGGTATCTCAGCGCTGTGCGGCAAGCCCTTCGAGATGAAAAAAATTCGGACCATGGTCGAGCAGGTGTTGTTTCACTAGGAGTACTGGTGTCGCCCGCTGACTTGCGTAAGTATCGCGGCGATGCAGTCCCAAATTTTCTTTATCCCGGTCGACGCTCGCGGTCGACTGGCTCAGATGCCGCACCCGCGCGCAGGTGATTCACTAAGAAGTGAACTTACCGCACTGCGTGACGCAGGGATTGACAGGATCGTATCACTGCTTGGCGCAAACGAGGCAGATGCGCTCGGCCTGAGCGACGAGGGCACCGTGTTTGCGCAGATTGGCGGACACTTCAGTCATTTTCCAATTTCTGATTTTTCCCTGCCGACCGATCCCGCCGCGTTTTTCGATCTCGCGAGATCGCTGGCGACTGAAGTCGAATCCGGTGCGAGTGTCGCCGTACACTGCCACGCGGGGATCGGACGCTCGACACTGTTGAATTGTTCGATTCTGTTTGCACTGGGAGTGCCGGTTGACGACGCGCTCGCATTAATCGCAAAACATCGTGGGCGACCGGTCCCGGATACGCCGCAGCAGCGGCAATGGCTTTATGAGCACCTGCGCTAGCGCTTTTTTACCGCTAACTAACACCAATCAATGGGTTTAGCGCGGCTCTCACTTGGCCTGCATGCGCTGCGCGTACCAGCGCGCAAATGCCGCGACGTTGGGTTCCATCGAGGGTGAATACGGCCCGGGTTTGGAAAAAGGCGAAGCCAGGCCCTGCTGCTGGTTTTCCAGCGCGATGCGATCCTCTTCGACCGCCGCGTCAAAGCGCTCGTAATAGAACGCAACCTTGGTCTCGAAATCGTCGAGATCGAGCGCCTCCTGAGGGAAGCACAGGGTTTGATACGCAATACAGCGCTGCGGATCAAGCGGATACGCCTCGTAAATCCACAGCGAATCAGTGCCTGCCGCAAACGTCATGTTCGGATAAACCCAGGTATAGCGCGTGCCGTTTTTCGCCTGCCCCTGTAAACCGGGAATCGCCGGCAAGGCGAACGCCTGCTGACTTTCCAACAAGCCGCCGGTGCCCTCAGTGGCACCAAACTGGCTCGCGTAAGCACCGCTTGTGACATCAGCCGGGTCGGGCTTGGCGTAAACGCCGTTGATGGAATCGGGATGCACAAATTGCAGATGATAGTACTCGTTGAACACATCCAGAAATAGTTTCCAGTTGCACTTCACCTCGAAGCTTTGTCGCCGCACCGAGACCAGGGTCTCGAGTGGCCAGGGTGAATGCAGGCGATCAAAATCGCCTAAAAACTGCGAAAAATCCGGAGGATCAGGATCAAAACATACGAAGACAAAACCGGCGTGAATCTTCAACGCAAATTCAACCAGCCCCAAGGTGGATTTATCAAAATTCTTCGAGTCGCTCATGTGAGGGGCAGTGATAAACTGGCCATTCGCGTGGTACGTCCAGCAATGGAAAGGGCAGCTGATGACTTTGGTGTTGCCTTCTCCACTCAGCAGCTTTGCTCCGCGGTGTCGACAGGCATTGTTGAACGCATGCAGCACGCCATTGCGATCACTGATCAGCAGCAGCGGCACCCCCGCGATATCCATCGTTTCGAACTGTCCCGGCTCCTTGAATCTATCGGCACGCCCCAGCCCCAGCCAGTGGCGATGGAAAATTTTTTTTGATTCAGATTTTTGCACCGACTCGTCGTGGTAGCACGCGGCCGGTAACGACATCGCCTCATCGACGGGCAGCTGACTCGCATTGAGCATGTCTTGAAAATCGCTGGCGTCGGTCACCTCGGTGAACGACTGAGTGGCTACTGTCACGGCGTGTACCTGTCCAATAATCGAGTTGGCTAGAAGCTGAGTGTCACAGCACCGTTGGAACGTGACAAGCGATTAATTTACACTCAACGACATTAAAGTTACTAATACCTCCGTTGATGCTTGAACAGCAATCCCTACCCCCACTGAACTGGCTGCGGGCATTCGAGTGTTCTGCTCGCCACCTCAGTTTTACCGCTGCGGCTGGCGAACTCAGCTTGACACAATCGGCGGTCAGCCAGCACGTGCGTTCGCTCGAGTTGCGCCTTGGGACAACGCTGTTCGTGCGTAAAGCGCGTGGACTTGCGTTGACCAATGCGGGTCGAAAACTGCTGCCCGCAGTCTCCGGACCGCTGTCTGAACTGGCGCAGGCAGCGGCGATGTTCCGGCCGGGCCGAACCAAAAACAGCCTCAGGATTTCCTGCAACTGGGCGTTTTCGTCGACGTGGTTATCCCCGCGACTGGGGCAGTTTGCCGCACAATACCCAGGCACGGAGATCCAGATCGTGAGCACGCTGTGGCCGGATGACAACCTGCCTGCCGACTTTGATGTGGAAATCCGCTACGGGGCCAAGGAGCTGGTTGGCGACGGCGCGGAGCTTCTCCTGGCGGACCAGATATTTCCCATCTGCACACGGCAGCGCGCCATGGGCATTCAGACGCACAAAGACCTTTATCCGCAACCGCTGATTCAAGCGGTGGGCTCGACCGATAACTGGCAAACCTGGGCGCTTAATCTTGAGCTTCCGCCGCCGCCCGCAATCACTTTTTCGGTCGACTCGTACGCGCTGTCGATCGAACTGGCCCACGCCGGTGCCGGAATAGCGCTGGTCAGCGGCCTGGTTGCCGAGCAAAGCCTGCTCGAAGGCAGTCTGGTTAAGCCGCTGGAACTGACGACGCCAGCCAAAGACAATCACTACATCGCAGTGAGAGACACTCACGACAACAACGAATTGAGCATACGCTTCGTCGATTGGATTCACGAGGAGCTCACACCCTAGGACTGCGCGCCGATCGCCGAGTGCCGAAGACCATCATCATCCGCGTCAAGTCATGCTACCATCGGCCCGTTTTTTCAGCCGGTGATGAAGCCATGCCCAATAGCGATTTTCATTCCATGCAAGCGTGGCGACACGACATTCACCAGCATCCCGAACTGGGTTTTGAAGAAGACCGCACCTCAGACAAGGTTGCCAATCTACTCGAATCGTTCGGGATCGAGGTGCACCGCGGAATTGGCGGGACTGGCGTTGTCGGCGTTCTAACGAAAGGTGACGGCGACAAGCGAATCGGCATTCGCGCGGACATGGACGCGCTCAAAATCCACGAGCAGAACACCTTCGCGCATTGCTCGGCCCATGAGGGAAAAATGCACGCCTGCGGGCACGACGGTCACACATCGATGCTCCTGGGCGCGGCGCAGTATCTCGCGCAATGCGGGAACTTCGATGGTACGGTTGTGTTTATATTTCAACCCGCTGAAGAACACGGTCAGGGCGCAAAATCGATGATCGCTGACGGCTTGTTCGAGCGCTTTCCGGTTGACTCGGTTTACGCGATCCACAATTTCCCGTCTCTGGACATGGGCCACTTCGCCGTGCGCGAGGGGCCGATCATGGCCTCGGAAGACAACTTTGAAATCACGATCAAGGGTGTCGGCCATCACGCGGCAATGCCGCACCTCGGACGCGATCCGATCGTCGTTGCCGCACAAATTATCACGGCGATGCAATCGCTGGTTGCGCGCACGGTAGACCCGGTCGAGAACGCGGTTGTATCGTTTACCGAAATTCACACCAACGGTACCGTCAACGTGGTGCCCAGTGAAGTCACGCTTAAAGGCGACACGCGTTCGTTGATACCGGAAGTGCAGAACACAATTGAAAGCACGATGCAGCGGATCGTCGAGGGTACGTGCAAGGCGCACGGCGTTGAGTTCGAATTCGATTACCAACGCAATTTTGCATCCACCATCAACACCCCCCGGGAAGCCGAAATCGCCGCCGCCGTAGCCATCGATCTGGTTGGAGCCGAACGCGTCCGCGGTGACTCCAAACCGATCATGGGCTCAGAGGACTTCGGCTACATGCTGCAGTCCAAACCGGGCGCGTACCTTTTGCTCGGAAACGGCACTGGCGAGATTGGCGGCTGCAGCCTGCACAATCCTCGCTACGACTTTAACGATGAGATCCTGACCATCGGCGCGGATTTCTGGATTGCGATGGTCGAGTCGCAACTACCCGCCCAGTAACGCATTTTCCAAAAGAGACATTCAATGCTTGACCCGGTTTTTCAGAACACATCAATCGACTACTTTCACAGCAGCGTCGCTGAAACCAAAACCGACTGGCCAGCAGAGCTGAGCGAGATCATGGGACCGATTGCGATTGCGCAGGCGGTTGAGGAAATCAGCCAGTGGCCCGCCTACGCGCCCACACCGCTGCGCCAATTCACGGGACTAGCTGCCGAACTCGGCGTGCACAATATTTACTACAAGGACGAGGCCACCCGCTTTGGCCTGGGTAGCTTCAAGGCTCTGGGCGGCGCGTACGCCGTGCTGTGCCTGCTGCGGCGCGAACTCTCGCAAAAACTCGATCGCGAAGTCGACTTTGCAGAAATCCGCAGCGGCGCGCTGGCCGAGCACACGCGAAATATCATGGTCGCCACCGCAACTGACGGCAACCACGGGCGTTCAGTCGCGTGGGGATCCCAACAATTTAACTGCGGCTGCACAATCTATATCCATGCTGAAGTCAGCGAAGGGCGTAAGGCCGCGATGGAAGCCTTTGGCGCGACGGTCGTGCGCGTCGATGGCAACTATGACGCTTCAGTCCAGCAGGCTGAGCGCGATGCCAACGACAACGGCTGGTTTATCGTCTCCGACACGTCTTACGAAGGCTACGTTGACCTGCCGCGCCATGTTGCCGCCGGCTACACCCTCTTTATGGACGAGGCAATCGCGGCGATTAACGCAATCGACGGGGAGAGTGCACCGACTCACGTCTTCGTTCAGGGTGGCGTCGGCGGGCTCGCCAGCGCTGTGTTCGGCTATCTGTGGCAGAAATACGGCCGCGATAGACCGCGCTTCGTGATGGTCGAACCAAATCTGGCGGACTGCCTGCTGCAAAGCGCGAGAAATGCCAGAGCGACGCTGGTGGACATTCAGGACGAAACAATTATGGCGGGGCTTTCCTGCGGTGAAGTCTCACTGCTCGGGTGGAGAATTATCGAGCCGTGCGTCGATGACTATCTGAGTATCGACGACGAGCTGGTTGCCCCCACGATGCGCATGCTTGCAGACGGCGCGTTTGATCAAGCACCGGTTGTGGCAGGTGAATCGGGCGTCGCCGGACTCTCGGGTTTGATCGCCGCTTGCCAGCAGCCTTCATTAAAAACCGCGCTCGGATTAACTGCGCAAAGTCGCGTTATGGTAATTGGCACCGAAGGCGCGACAGACCCGGAAATCTACGAACAGATTGTCGGGCGCCCGGCTACAGCCGTCGCCTGATCGACTCGGCCTGCTCACGCGCCGAGTCTGCGCTTTCTGCCATCACGTTGATGTGCCCCATCTTGCGACCGGGGCGCGCTTCGGCCTTGCCATAAAGGTGGAGCTGCGCATTGTCGGTAACCGCGTTCGCCCAGTCGGGCTCACCGTTTTCCCACACATCACCCAGAAGATTGAGCATCGCCACCGGCGACTTCAGCGAGGTATCGCCCGCGGGCAATCCGCACATCATGCGCACCTGCTGCTCGAACTGTGATGTGGCGGTCGCATCAATGGTGTAATGGCCGCTGTTGTGCGGGCGCGGCGCGATCTCGTTGATCAGCACTGCGTCATCGTCCGTCACAAACATCTCGATACCGATTACACCGACATAGCCAAGCGCGTCGGCCAGCGCTGTCGCCATGCGCTGCGCGGATTCGAGCACCGAATTGCTCACATTGGCGGGGACGACAGACAAATCCAGAATGCCGTTAACATGCGTGTTCTCTGCCACCGGAAAGCAGCTTGCTTTGCCATCGTCGCCACGCGCGAGCACCACAGAGACTTCCGTTTTGAGCGCAATTTTTTGCTCGAGAATGCACGGCACTTCGCCAAAACGGACGAACGCTTCCTCTACCTGTTGCGCGTTCTCGCACACCGCTTGTCCCTTGCCATCGTACCCCAGGGTCGCGGTTTTAATAATGCAGTCGCCGCCGATTGCCGCAAACGCGGAGGCGACATCAGCGATCGATTCAATCATTGAAAAATTGGCGGTGGCCAGGCCGCTGTCGCGAATAAACGATTTTTCAAGAAAACGGTTTTGCGCAATTTCGACAGCGCGCACAGAAGGTGCTAAACGAACGCGTCCTTCCAGCGCACGCAAGGCCTCGGCCGGAATGCTCTCGAATTCAATTGACACTGCCGCGCATGTCGTCGCCATTTCATCCAGAGATGCCGGGTCGGTGTACGGTGTTTGCAGGTGCCGATTGGCGATCTGGCCGGTCGGGCTGAGCGGATCGGGATCGAGCACAGTCACCTTGTAGCCCATCGCCATCGCGGCTTGCGCAAACATGCGGCCGAGTTGACCGCCGCCCATCATTCCAAGGGTAGCGCCTTGCTCAATTGCCGTCATTGAGGTTGGTCTTCCGGCGGCAGTGTTTTGCCAAGTGCCTCTTCGCGCTGTGAATCGCGAAACGCCTGTAGCGCGTCGGCAACGCTTGCGTCGTCGCGCGCCAGCATGCTCACCGCAAACAATCCTGCGTTAATTGCGCCGGCCTCCCCGATGGCGAAGGTGGCAACTGGCACACCTTTGGGCATTTGCACAATGGAATACAGTGAATCCTGCCCATTCAGGTGCTTGGAGGGAACCGGTACTCCGAGCACAGGCAAGATAGTCTTGGCCGCCAGCATACCCGGCAGATGCGCGGCACCGCCGGCGCCGGCGATGATGCATGCGAGCCCGCGCGCCTGCGCGCCTTCGGCATATTCGAATAGAAGATCGGGTGTGCGATGCGCCGAGACCACGCGGTATTCGTGGGCGATATTGAAACGTTCGAGCTGCTCGACTGCGTGCCGCATGACCGGCCAGTCGCTATCGCTTCCCATTACGACACCGACCAGCGGTGCGGATTCGTCGCTCATGAAAGGCCCCTCGATGAGCTTCAAGAAATCAGAAAGCGGCGCATTCTCGCTTATTTCACCGCGCTTGACCAGCGCGCATCAACGAGCACGCCGCTTAAAATCCGGATGCTTAGGTCCTCGCGGTTTGTTATTGTTACGCCCCTCCCAACGCTGCTACTTGTTAGGTGTTCTGTGAGTCATCCACCCGGCGCATCGGCGCCCGCTATTTTGGAAACGTCGATCCAATCGCTGCCACTGATTCATCGCGGAAAGGTGCGCGATCTCTACGCCGTGGGCGACGATCATTTATTGATGATCGCATCTGACCGGCTTTCGGCCTTCGATGTGATCATGCCTAAACCGCTTCCGGGCAAAGGGCGTTTACTCACCGCGATTTCGCACTTCTGGTTCGACCACTTGGGCGATGTGGTGCCGAATCACCTAAGCGATCTGCAACTGCGTGACGTGCTGACCGACCCCACGGAGTATGCGCAAGCCGAAGGTCGCTGCATGCTGGTAAAACGCCTGCGCGCGCTGCCCGTCGAAGCGGTTGTCCGCGGTTACATAATCGGTTCAGGGTGGAAGGATTATCAGGCCACGCAGCAAATATGCGGAATCGATTTACCGGCCGGCCTGCGCATTGCTGAGCAATTGCCGGCGCCAATTTTTACTCCGGCCAGCAAGGCCGAAGCGGGTGATCACGACGAGAACATCAGCTTTGAAAATGTCGTCGATACAATAGGCGTTGACCTGGCCGAACGCGTCCGCGATGTGAGCCATACGCTGTATCAGCGTGCCAGCAAATACGCGCGAGCACGCGGAATCATCATCGCTGACACCAAGTTCGAATTCGGTTTGGACGATGACGATAACCTCGTTCTGATGGACGAGGTGCTGACCCCCGACTCGTCTCGTTTTTGGCCCGCTGACGAATGGCAGGCTGGTGTTAATCCGCCAAGCTTTGATAAACAGTACGTGCGCGACTATCTCGAAACGCTGGACTGGGACAAAACAGCACCCGGCCCGGAACTGCCCGATGATGTTATGGCACGCGCGCTCGCCAAATACGAAGACATCATTCAAAGACTAACTCAGGAGAACCCCGCGTCGTGATTCGCGCTAGAAACCCAATCGAAATCGTATTGATCATTTGCAGCATTTTGCTTTTACCAAACACAGTCAAAGCCGGAGAGATAATTGGCGGCTTGAAACTGGGAGTCGTCGACCTTGATGCCTCTGGCTTTGATCCGATTTCAACCGGCACCCTGCAACTCGGTTACGAGTTTGTCGATCTTTTGGCCGTTGATCTTGCGATCGAGGGCGACATCACGCGCTCACTTACCGACGCCGATGGCCCGGGCGGCGACTACAGTTATCAACACGCCGGACTGTTTGGCTCGATCAGGTCGGCTGGCCCAATTTACGTGATTGCGCGCGCAGGGCTGGTCGACGTTCGCGTCGAGCAGGACGCCGGCAGCGACAGCGATAGCGGTACCGCTTACGGGCTCGGACTGGGATTCAGCACGGGTATTCGATTTGAAATTGAATGGACGACATATGAATTCGAAGACAGCGATGTGCAGCAAGTATCGCTGCACTTTGCATTCTGATCACAGCCTGCAAGATTGAAAAATTCGACAAGGATGAGCGAAACTTCTCGAATTTCACCACGATTTTTAGCTATATTTCTGGGGTTAGCTCGCTACGTCCATCGAGTGCGCGCCCATTTCAGTCCAACATCCCACAGGTTTTATAAATGAGTAATTTCGACAGTCAATTAAATAAAATTCGGTCACAGGTGGGTTTTATTGCCGCGCTTGATCAAAGCGGTGGCAGCACGCCCAAGGCACTCGCAAACTATGGCGTGAGCGCCGATGAGTATTCCGGCGACGATGAGATGTTCGACATGGTGCACGCCATGCGAACCCGCATCATCACCAGCCCCGCTTTTAACGGTGAGCGCGTGATGGGCGCCATCCTGTTTGAAATGACCATGGATCGCGAAGTCGGCGGCGTTCCGACGTCTCACTTTTTGTGGAACGAAAAACAGGTCGTCCCGTTTCTGAAGGTTGACAAAGGTCTGGCAGACGAAGAAAACGGCGTGCAGGTTATGAAACCGATGCCCGGTCTTGACGAGCTTCTGGCACGCGCGAAATCACTCGATGTGTTCGGCACCAAAATGCGCTCGGTGATTAAATTGGCAAACGCCGACGGCGTCAAAGCAGTCGTCGATCAACAATTCGACATTGGATTGCAGATTGTCGCGGCGGGGCTTGTCCCGATTATTGAACCCGAAGTGGACATCCACAGCCCGCAAAAAGCCGAAGCCGAGGCGCTGCTCAAATCCGCGATGCTTGATCGGCTCAACGCACTGGCCAGCGACCAGCTCGTTATGCTGAAACTGACCCTTCCGGAAGAAGACAACTTCTACGCCGAGTGTATTGCGCACCCGAACGTTCTCAAAGTTGTCGCGCTGTCGGGTGGTTATTCGCGCGAAGAGGCTAATGACCGCCTGAGTCGCAACAACGGCATGGTCGCCAGCTTCTCTCGCGCCTTATCGGAGGGCTTGAGCGCTCAACAGAGCGACGCCGATTTCAACGCGACAATCGACAGCTCGATAGAGAGTATTTTTCAGGCATCGAATAGCTGATTGACACTGTTCCGTCATGGCGGGCTGACAATCATCGGCCCGTCCTCTTTCAGAAATTTCTTACTTACGCTTCGCCAGTTTCTTGCGAGGATTTGGTGCGTTTGAAAAACGAGCCGTAGACACTGCCCGCCAGTGTAAGAAACCCTGCGACAATCAAGACCAGCGCAATCGGACGGTTGAGGAAACCGCCCCACTCAAAGTGCAACATTTGCATTGCCTGGGCAAACGTTTGCTCGCCGATTTTTCCAAGAATCAAACCCAACACGATGCCGGCAACAGAATAGCCGGAGCGGCGCAGAAAAAATCCAACGACACCCGCGACAAACATCACCACCACGTCAATGGTGAGACCTCGAACCGCGTAGGCACCAACGGTTGCGAGCAGCAGGATTAATGGTGCAAGAAATTGAAACGGAATCCGCAGCAGCTGCAGAATGGTTTTGGTTTCAAGAAAACCAATAATCAGGATCGACGCGTTCGCAAAAAACATGGCCGCGAAAACGATCCAGACCAATTCCTCACTGTTCAAAAACACCAGCGGCCCCGGCTCCATATCGTGCATTTGAAAAACGCCGACCATCATGGCGGTGAGCGCACCACCCGGCAGCCCCAGCGCCAGTAGCGGGATCATCGCGGCGCCCGTTGCGGCGTTATTCGCCGTCTCGGAAGAAATGACGCCCTCGAGTTTTCCCTTGCCGAACTCTTCTTTGTTCTTGGACCAGCGCACGGCTTCGTTATATCCCATGAACGCGGCGAGCGTGGCACCAATACCGGGCAAGATGCCGCAGAAAAATCCGATTGTGATCGAGCGGACGACCGCGAATTTATGAGCGATCAGTTCTGCAACACTCGGAAAGTCGACCGACAGCTTAGGCGCTTTGTACGAGCCGGTCGCTTTCTTCTCGGCCTGCACGAAAATTTCGGAAACCGCGAAGAATCCCAGAATGGTCGGTATAAAGTGAATGCCCGCAAGAAGATAGGGCATATCGAAATCGTATCGCTCGATACCCCCGACCGGATCAAGCCCCACAACGGCGATCATCAACCCGATCAAAATCGACAGCCAGCCCTTCCAAAACGTCTTCGCGCCAACGGACGAGGCGACTGCCAAACCAAAAAAAACGAGGGCGAATATTTCCGGGGGTCCAAAGGCGGAAATTGCCCAATCGGCAATCGGTGCCGTCGCCGCCATCATGATGATGGTGGATATCACTCCCCCGAGCGCCGAACACATCACCGCCGCACCCACTGCTTTTCCGGCCTGCCCGTTTTGTGTCATCGGGTAGCCATCAAAAGCGGTGGGGGCATTTTCCGGCGCACCGGGAATATTGAAGAGGATCGCCGTAATCGCACCGCCGTAAACGCCGGTGCAGTAAATGACCGAGAACAACATGATGCCGTGCTCGGGCGACAAGTGCGCTGTAAACGGCAGCAGAATGGCCGCCAAAGTGAGCATGCTCACTCCCGGTATTGCGCCAAACAGCATTCCGCCGATCACGCCACCAAAAAAAATGAGGATGCCGATAGGATCGCTAAACAGCGTAACGGTGCCGGTCAGAAATTTTTCAAACGCATCCATCTTATTGCAACACCGTGACTACCCAGGTTCCGATATCGTAAAACGGCCGGATGTATCCAGTAGGCAATCCCACGTAGAGTATTTTGACAAACAGCACCAGCAGGATACCGAGGACCAAGGCCATCACACCGGCCATTGGCTTGGGTCGGCGTTCGCCAAACAGAAACATGACGCCAATGATGAAAAAAGGCGCTAGCGTGTAAAACCCGAAGTCCTCGAGCAGGGCGGCAAAAAACAGCGGGAATGCCAACACCGCACCGACCATGTTGCGCAGCATGAGCGCTACGAAAATAGCAATTAAAACGATTGCAACGACAATGCGCGCAATGTGTAAACCGCCATCCTCCCAGCCCGCAACCACCGCTATCCAGTCCGGGATTCGCATGTAGGCAAACGGTATCGCGAGTAGCACGAAGGTCACGACGTACCAACGCAGGTCAGAGTGGGTATCGCCGCTGTCAGAGCCGTCGTCGACTGCGGCAGTGATCATTTCAGACGCTGTTTCGTCCCCACGCTTCCAATGCTGAAACAGCTGCCCTATCGCCGCGATTGCGATGAGTAAAATAATTGTCCGCGGCCACGCACTGGCACCGAATTTATAAATCTCGATGTCTTTGTCGAACTCGAAAGAATAGGCAAACAAGAATGCGCACAGCGACAGCCAAAGTGCCGCCTCGACGAGGTGTTTTGTTTCGAGCTTACCGCGATTCATCGCAAACGATCAGGAGAGTCGACGCCCGCGAAAGCGGACGCCGAACACTGTTTGAATCGGTTCGCTACTTAACTTCCAGGCCCATTTCCTTGTAGACGTCGCGATACTGCGAAATGGTCGCTGTGATCAGTTCTTTTGAACCATCTGTGTCGCGAAAGCTTTCGATCAGATTCATGTACTTGCTTTCGTTAAATGCCTGATAGCTCTCTTCGCAGAACGCCTTTTGGAATGCCCACTGCAACCACGCGATCCGATCGGCCGGTGCATCTTTGTGCACGTAAAATCCACGGAAGCGGAACAGGGGGTCGAAGTTCAAGCCGGCGTCGCTCAAGCTGGGAACATCAGCAAAAGCCGACGGACGATCCTTCAGGATTGTCAGGATTGGTTTGAATTTGCCGGCGTCGAGAAACTTGCGAACGTCGCCGGGCTGCTCAAACAAGGCGTCAACCTGACCACCCGCCAGCGCGCCATAACGCGGGGCACCTTTGTCGAACGAGATCTGCTGAATTTTCATTCCGGTAGCGTCGGTGATGAATTTCATCGTCACGCGCTCCATCGAACCTTCTTTGGAAACGTTCGCAATCGTCGCTTTACCGTCCTGCGCTTTAACCCATGCGACGAACGAATCCCAGTCGGTATAGCGATCTTCGTCCTTGCGGATGTAAATTTGCGAAAAGGTAATCTGCGAGGTAACCAGTGGCACAAGGTCCGACGCAGGGTTTGGTTTGCTCGAATCAAGCGCGTGCGCCGATGAGGCATCGTCGATGTGTTCAAGCACACTGTAGCCGTCTGCCGGTGCCGCCATGTACGCTGTCATGCCTACTGTTCCGGAACCACCGGGTTTGTGATCGCGGTTGATCGATACATCGGTCAGTTCGGTTACCGCCTGCGCCATTGCCTGTGCGACCTGCCCGGAACCCCCCGCGGGGCCGTAGGGCACAATCATTGTCAGTGCGCGTTGCGGAAAGCCATCCGGCTTATCCAGAGAACCCGGCATGCCATCGGTTGCGCATGCCGCGTGAACTGTACCGGCGGAAAGAATTGACGCGGCAAACAACACCGCGCTGCTCGTCAGAATACGTTTGAATTTCATTGGGACTCCTCCTGTTGGTATCTCTTTGTAGAGCTTTTTCAATGGTTAATATCACACATATAGATGTGTGTCCACACGCGTACGACAAGGCGCGGTGCGATCAGAATTGGTACGCACGCCATAACATCGACGCGCCTGAGACCATCAGAATTGACACGATAAGGATTTTAAAGTGCTGCTCGCTGATGTACTTACGCACACGTTGCCCGAGTAACAACCCAACAGCGACCGGCGCGGTCGCAAAAACCGACAGCACCAACACTTCACCGTACAACATTCCGAGCAGGTAGAGAGTGATTGCCCACGGCACGACACCGCTGACATAAAGAAAACTGATTGAGCTGACAAACTGATCCTTGTTCATCCTAGGTAAAGAGATCAAATACACGACAAGTAGCGGCCCCAGAAAGGACGACAAGCCGCCAATCACACCAGCACAGGCTCCAAACAACACCCCCGCTGGCTTTACCATACTTTCAGAAAATTGAAACCTAAAACTGGAGACCTGCACGAGCGCGAAACCAATCACGGCAACACCCACAATGACAAAAAGCGTTTGCTCGTCAATCCCGCTGAGAATTTTTGCGCCCAGCAACACGCCGATAAGAATGCTGATAAATACGGGCCAAAACCGTTTGACCACCGCAACACTGTGATCGGCCAGCGCAAACTGCCAGAGGTTGGCCGCGACGATAGGAATCGCCATAACGACCACAGCCAGTTGCGGCGGCAGCACCAGCGCCATCATCGGAACAGTCAAAAGCGGTGTGCCTATGCCGAGCGCACCCTTAATAACTCCACCGCAAACCAGCGCGAATGTGCACCATGCCAGAACCCAGGCATCGTATTGCTCAAACAAAATGTTTCGCCCGCAACAAAAGTTGTGGAGTGTAACAGCCGTTCCCCGTTTCGATTACCCCAAGCGCGCGACTGGATAAATGAGAGAAATCCAAAACCGGGGAAGCTGAAGCATTGATCAGCGGGGCAATTAGCTCATCGTGGAGCGGTTTTCGTCAGCGTGCCCGCGAGGGTTGACTGCGGTCACGAGACAGACGTGGCTAAGGCTAAATGGAAATCTGCTAGTCGTCGTCGGCAGACGAAAGATAGTCCGACACTTCCAGTATCTCCATCACACTCGTGCCCCTGTCTAATTTGGTCATATTGCCACGCGTGATGATCACTTTGTCGCTAGGCTCGACAATGCCCTCTCGCAGCATGAGCTGCACAGCTTCACGATTGGCTTCGCGACTTGTGGAGAGCGACGTGTTCATTTCGACGGGATAAACGCCGCGGTACAGCGTTACTTTTGTGCGCGTGTTTTCGTGGCGCGTGAGCGCGTAGATCGGAATGCTGGAGCTGATGCGCGACATCCACAGGGCCGTCGATCCGGATTCTGTATACGCCGCAATTGCTCGGACCTTAAAGTGGTTAGCCGCGTACATCGCCGCCATCGCGATCGATTCATCAATGCGGGTAAACGTGTCATCGATGCGGTGACGCGAGCGCATCGCACTGGTGTGCGTTTCCGCCTTTTCGCAGATATCACCCATGGTTTTGACTGCGGGAACTGGATACGCACCAGCCGCCGTTTCGGCCGACAACATCACGGCATCAGTGCCGTCGATAACGGCGTTGGCCACGTCGAACACTTCGGCTCGAGTCGGAATGGGGTTGCTGATCATCGACTCCAT
Organism: Pseudomonadota bacterium; assembly: GCA_039029275.1. Taxonomy (GTDB): domain Bacteria; phylum Pseudomonadota; class Gammaproteobacteria; order JBCCGL01; family JBCCGL01; genus JBCCGL01. Next base: position 150,209 of record JBCCGL010000012.1, read on the forward strand.
CATTTGCGTTGCCGTAATCACGATCTTGTTGGCGCTGCGCGCCTGATTGATCAGGCGTTTCTGCACCGCTGGCAGGTCCGCGTCGCCAATCTCGACCCCCAGATCGCCGCGCGCGACCATGATCGCGTCGGAAGCTTCGAGAATGCCGTCAATGTTCTCCAGCGCCTCGGCGCGCTCGACCTTGGCACAGATTAAGCCTTGACCACCCGCCTCGCGGAGAAGTCCACGCGCCTGCGCAATGTCATCAGCATCGCGAGGAAACGACACAGCCAGATAATCGACCCCGATTTCGGCTGCTGTTTTCACGTCCAGTCGGTCTTTATCCGTCAAGGCTGGTGCGGTGAGCCCACCGCCGCGCAAATTAATCCCCTTGTTATCGGATAACTGTCCGCCGGTTGCGACGCGCGTGTGAATTTGATTGCCCACTACTTTGACAACGTCGAGCACGATGCGTCCGTCATCCAGCACGAGAGTATTGCCCTCGCGCACTTCGCTCGGCAGCGGTTTGTACGTCAAACCGACCGAGTTTACATCTCCGTCGTTGTCGGGCAAGTCTGAATCAAGGATAAAGTCAGCGCCCTGTCGCAGTTGTACCGCGCCATCGCGGAATTTTGTCACGCGAATTTTAGGACCTTGCAGATCACCCAGAATCCCGACGCATCGCCCCTGTTGGGCGGCAATATCGCGCACCATCTGCGCGCGCTTTTTGTGGTCCTGCGCTGTGCCATGGGAAAAGTTCAGGCGAACGACGTCGACGCCAACGGCAATCAAGCCTTCGAGCTGGCGCGAGCTGTCCGTAGCCGGGCCGAGTGTTGCAACAATCTTGGTTCTTCGCATAGTGAAGTCGGTCAATTGACCAGTGAATCGCGTGAGCGAAATTATAGAACGTAACTGTTAGGAGAATGTATTTATGTTTTTGATCGAAAAAGGCATTAGCGGGCTTTATTGCGCCCGTTTTTCCAACATCGCCACGGCGGGCAGAGTTTTACCCTCCAAAAATTCAAGAAACGCACCACCGCCAGTCGAGATATAAGAGACCTTGTCTGCAATTTGGTATTTGTCGACCGCAGCGAGTGTGTCACCGCCGCCGGCAATGGAAAAAGCGCTGGATTCCGCAATCGCGCGACCGAGTGTTTCCGTGCCCACGCCGAACTGATCAAACTCGAACACACCGACCGGACCGTTCCACACAATCGTACCTGCGTTTTTCAGGATATCGGCGTAGCTGGCGGCAGTCTCGGGGCCGATATCAAAGATCATATCGTCACCCGCCACAGCGCTTACTTCTTTAGTTTGGGCAACTGCTGATTCGGAAAACTCGTTTCCGGTGACCACATCAGTTGGCGTCGGAATATCGCCTCCCTTCGCCTGCGCTGCTGCTTTTAAACGACTCGCTTCTTCGATTAAATCGTTTTCGCAAAGCGATTTGCCGACGCTGTGGCCGGCTGCTGCAATAAACGTGTTGGCGATGCCGCCGCCAACGATGAGCTGGTCGACAACCTTCGACAGGGAATCAAGCACGGTCAATTTGGTGGAAACCTTGGAGCCACCGACAATCGCCACCAGCGGGCGCGTGGGATTGTCCAACGCCTTACCCAGCGCGTCGAGCTCACCCGCCAGCAGCGGCCCGGCGCAGGCAACCGGGACGTGCACGCCCACACCGTGCGTCGAGGCCTGCGCGCGATGCGCGGTCCCGAAGGCGTCCATCACATAAACGTCGCACAGCGCCGCGTACTGTTTCGACAGAGTCTCGTCGTCTATTTTCTCACCCACGTTGAATCGCACATTTTCAAGGAGAACAACTTCGCCTTCCGCAACGTCAACTGCACCGCCGCAATAATCCTTGACCAATCGAACGTTCTCGCCCAGCAAGTTGGAGAGATGTTTCGCAACCGGCGCGAGCGAATACTCCTCTGCGTATTCACCTTCGGTCGGGCGCCCGAGGTGCGACATCAGCATTACCTTTGCACCCTGCGCCCGCGCTTGCTGGATCGTAGGCAGCGATGCGCGAATTCGGGCGTCGCTGGTGACGGCGCCATCGGCAACTGGAACGTTCAAATCCTGCCGGATCAGTACGCGTTTTCCAGCCAAATCAAGGTCGGACATTTTTAGAACTGTCATGGAATTTCTACTCAAAAACGGGTTTCATAAAACTGCGTTCGTAACTGATGATGCAGCGCGTTTCCTGGGCGTATGCAAACGCCGCCTGACATGCGTCATCGTCGAACGATTTTTCACGGTAGGTTTCGTATTCCGCAAGACTCGGGAAGGTAAATAGAGCCAGTGCAACGTTGCTCGCGCCTTCACTTGGCAAAAAATAGCCGTGGTGTGTGCCGCCAAACTTTTCCACCAGTGGTATCCACATTTTTCCGTAGTGTTCAAACTCCGCGAGTTTGTGCGGATCGACAATGTATTTTATGTAACAGGTGACCACTTAGCGCGTCACTCCATGGGTTGAAGAACTACACCACCACAAACAAAAAAGGGCAGCCGGAGCCGCCCTTTTTTGTGTATTCACGTGGCCTAACCGGCGTTAGCCAACGCCACCGTGGTATCGAGCATACGGTTAGAAAAGCCCCACTCGTTATCGTACCAACTGAGCACTTTCACTTGCGTGCCCTGCATGACTTTGGTCAGCGGAGCGTCGTAAGTGGATGAAGCCGGGTCATGATTAAAGTCGGACGAAACCAGCGGTTTGTCGTTGTAAGCGAGCACACCTTTCAGCGAACCCTCTGACGCCGCTTTCATCAAATCGTTAATTTCGTCGACAGTCGTAGCGCGTGCGGCTTCGAATGTGAAGTCAACCACGGATACGTTGATGGTCGGAACGCGCATCGAGAACCCGTCGAGCTTGCCGTTAAGGTCAGGCATCACGAGACCCACCGCTGCAGCCGCACCGGTGCTGGTCGGAATCATCGAGCTGGTTGCGGAGCGCGCGCGGCGCAAGTCTTTGTGATAGACGTCGGTCAGCACTTGATCGTTGGTGTAGGCGTGGATCGTCGTCATCACGCCATGATTAACACCGATACCGTCGTGCAACACTTTGACAATGGGCGCCAGGCAATTAGTGGTGCACGAGGCATTTGAAATAACCGTATCGCTGGCTTTCAACGTATCGTGGTTGACACCGTAGACGATCGTCGCATCGACATCGCTGCCGCCCGGTGCCGAGATAATGACTTTTTTCGCGCCACCTTGAAGATGCGCGGAGGCCTTTTCCTTGCTGGCGAAAAAACCGGTGCTTTCGTGCACGATATCTACGCCCAGATCGCCCCAGGGTAATTTGGCCGGATCACGCTCTGCCAGCACTTTAATGCGATCACCGTTGATGATCATGTCATCGCCGTCGACAGAAACGTCGCCATTAAAACGGCCATGCGCCGTGTCGTACTGAGTAAGGTGCGCGTTAGTTGCAGCATCACCAAGATCGTTTATCGCCACAATTTTAATATCGTCGCGACCGGATTCGTACAGCGCGCGCATGATGTTGCGGCCAATTCGACCGTAGCCATTGATTGCCACTTTAATCGTCATTCAAGTGCTCCAATTGTTGAAAGAATGCCGTACTCAAGGCATTCAGATTTACAAAATACTTTCAACCGTGCTGATCAGGTTGTCGACGGTAAAGCCGAAGTGCTCAAACACCTCACCTGCGGGACCGGACTCACCAAAGGTGTCGATGCCTACAACAGCGCCGTCGAGGCCCACGTACTTACGCCAGTAATCGGTAACGCCTGCCTCTATTGCCACGCGCTTGCGTTGCGTGGAAGGCAGCACCGCCTCGCGGTAATCGGCGCTTTGCGCGTCGAATACATCCGTTGACGGCATCGATACGACACGGACCTTTATAGACTTTTCCGCGAGCGATTGCTGTGCGCTCATCGCCAATTCGACTTCCGAACCGGTGGCAATAATGATCGCATCGGCATCACCATCGCAGTCTGACAACACATAACCGCCACGCCCGATGTGATCGAGTTGATCCGCGCTGCGCTGCATGTGCGGTAATCCCTGACGCGAGAACAGCATCGATACCGGGCCGTCAGTTCTCTCGCACGCAAACTTCCATGCCACTGCTGATTCGACCGCATCACACGGACGCCACACCGACATGCGCGGCATCATGCGCAGGGTTGCGGCCTGCTCGACTGCCTGATGCGTTGGACCGTCTTCACCCAGGCCTATCGAGTCGTGCGTAAACACAAAAATGCCGGGGATTTTCATCAGCGCCGCCATACGCAGTGCGTTTCGCGCGTATTCGGAGAACATCAGGAACGTCGCGCCGTATGGCTTGAACCCGCCGTGCAATGAGATGCCGTTCATAATGGCCGACATACCAAATTCACGCACACCAAAGTAAATGTAATTGCCCGCGGATTCTTCGTGAATCCCCCTGGAGCCGGACCAGATCGTGAGGTTGGACCCGGCAAGGTCGGCGGAGCCACCCAGCAGTTCTGGCAACGCAGGGCCAAAACCCTCGAGCGCGTTTTGCGAGGCCTTGCGCGTCGCAATTTTCTCGCCCTTGGCGTCAACATCAGCGATAAACGCGGCGCTGATTTGCGCCCAGTCAGCCGGCATCTCACCTCGCATGCGGCGCTCGAACTCGTCGGCGAGTTCCGGGTGCGCGCCCCGGTAAGCGGCAAATCGGGAATTCCAATCACCCTCTGCTGCGCCACCTTTTTCACGCGCGTCCCAGCCCTCGTAAATATTCAGCGGCACGTCGAACGGCGCATGCGGCCAATCGATTGTCTCGCGTACAAGTGCGACTTCATCATCCCCCAGTGCTGCACCGTGGCACGACTCTTTGCCCTGTTTGTTGGGTGAACCCCAGCCGATAACGGTTTTGCATATGACCAATGATGGGCGTGCTGTTTCCGCACGGGCCTGTTCTATCGCGGCCTTAACCGCATTCGGATCGTGACCGTCGATAGCCTCAACCACGTGCCAGCCGTAGGCGCTAAAACGCGCAGCGGTATCGTCGGTGAACCAGCCGCCAACTTCGCCGTCGATGGAGATGCCGTTGTCGTCGTAAAACGCAACCAGTTTGCCCAAGCCAAGCGTACCAGCCAGCGAACAGACCTCATGCGAGATGCCTTCCATCAAGCAGCCGTCGCCAAGAAAGCAATAGGTGTTGTGGTCAACGATCTCGTGCCCGTCACGGTTGAACTGAGCCGCGAGTGTGCGTTCTGCGATTGCCATGCCGACCGCGTTACTGATTCCCTGCCCCAACGGACCCGTTGTTGTCTCGACACCGGGTGCGTAACCGTACTCCGGATGCCCAGGCGTTTTCGAGTGCAGTTGACGGAACTGCCGCAAGTCTTCAATTGTCAGTGCGTAACCGCTCAGGTGCAGCAGCGAGTAAATCAGCATCGAACCGTGACCGTTTGACAATACGAAGCGGTCTCTGTCTGCCCACTCGGGATTGCTAGGGTTGTGCTTGAGAAAATCGTTCCATAAAACCTCTGCGATATCCGCCATGCCCATCGGCGCGCCTGGGTGGCCGCTGTTTGCCTTTTGCACCGCGTCCATGCTCAACGCGCGAATTGCGTTAGCGAGCGTTCTGCGCTCTACCATATGCCTAGCCTCTTAATTTTCTGTTTTGTGAAGAATGGCATTCTGCCGGATTGGCGCGTCACCATCGTGAGGGAAAACCGCGCTGAATGTTGTTGCCAGTGTGCCTTCAAGGCGCAAGTCCGGAAGGAGTGAAATAAAAGCCGGGCATTTTCCTTGAACATGAGCCGTTCGGCAAGTCAAGCGAGAAAATTGAGCCAGAAAAATGCTTGATTGTGCAGTCCGCGTGCCCTTAACTACTCGACGCCTTGAATTTGTTTGAACCAGCCATATTCCATACGCTATAATTACCCGTTTATTTTGCCCCACGGCAAGAGTGCTTGCACACTTGCCGAGCAGCCAACCTGGTGACTAATAAAGCATGGATCAAGATCAACAATCCCGCCTAAAACTGCTCATCGCCAAAGGTAAAGAACAAGGTTATCTCACCTACGCCGAGGTGAATGACCACCTACCCGACGGAATCGTAGAGCCGGATCAAGTCGAAGTCATTATCAGCATGATCAACGACATGGGTATTTCGGTGCACGAAACCGCGCCCGATGCAGACTCGCTGATCCTGTCAGACTCTGTGAGCAGCACCGACGAAGACGCCGCCGACGAAGCGGCTGCAGCGTTGGTCTCTGTGGACAGCGAATTCGGCCGCACCACTGACCCCGTGCGCATGTACATGCGCGAGATGGGCACGGTCGAACTCCTCACCCGCGAGGGCGAAATTGAAATCGCCAAACGTATCGAAGAGGGTCTCAAACAAGCCTTGGCCGCGCTGGCTGAATACCCGCGTTCGGTCAGCCGGGTATTGGATCACTACGCAGCCGTCACAGAAGAACAGGCACGCCTGAGCGATTTGCTTACCGGGTTTATTGACCCCAATGCGGAAGATGAAATCGCCACCCCGGTGCAAAAAGATTCAAGCACCGCAAATGATGACGATTCAGATGAAGATGCCGAGCCCGTCGATACCGGTCCGGATCCGGAAGAAGTCAAAGCGTTTATGAAGGAGCTAACCAAGCTCTACAAACGCGCACTTACAGCGCTGGAGAAGTCCGGCGACACTAAAGAGAAAAAGACCGCAACCGCGATCAAAAACATGATCGAGCGGTTTATGGAGATCAAGTTCGCACCCTCTTTCGTCGACGCGCTGACCAACGAATTGCGCAATGTTGTCGATCGCATTCGTCGTCAGGAGCGCGTTATTCGCGACATCTGTGTAAGCGACTGCAAAATGCCGCGCCCGCATTTTCTCAGCAGCTTCCCCGGTAACGAATCGAATAATGAATGGCTGCAGGCGCAGATCGACGCGGGCGAACCCTGGTCATCGAAGCTCGAAAAGAACAGCGACGAATTGCGCAAGGCGCAGCGTCGCCTTCGCACAATCGAGGAAGACTCAACCCTCAAGATCGCCGAGATCAAAGACATCAGCCGCCGCATGTCTATCGGTGAAGCGAAAGCACGCCGCGCCAAAAAAGAAATGGTCGAAGCGAACCTGCGGCTGGTTATCTCGATTGCAAAGAAATACACCAACCGTGGACTGCAATTTCTGGATCTCATTCAGGAAGGCAATATCGGCTTGATGAAAGCGGTCGACAAGTTTGAATACCGTCGCGGATACAAATTTTCAACGTACGCGACCTGGTGGATTCGTCAGGCGATCACGCGCTCGATCGCGGATCAGGCGCGCACGATCCGCATCCCCGTGCACATGATCGAGACCATCAACAAACTCAACCGCATCTCGCGCCAGATGTTGCAGCAAATGGGCCGCGAAGCAACGCCCGAAGAGCTGGCAGAAAAAATGGACATGCCGGAGGATAAGGTCCGCAAGGTTCTTAAAATTGCCAAAGAGCCGATCTCGATGGAAACCCCTATCGGCGATGACGAAGACTCGCACCTCGGCGACTTCATTGAAGATCAGGGCGCCGTTTCACCGGTTGAGTCCGCGACCAATTCCGGACTGGGTGAAACCACACACGACGTGCTGTCCAGCCTTACCCCGCGCGAAGCGAAAGTGTTGCGCATGCGTTTCGGTATCGATATGAACACCGACCACACGCTCGAAGAGGTTGGCAAGCAGTTCGACGTTACCCGTGAGCGCATACGTCAGATCGAAGCCAAAGCACTGCGTAAACTGCGGCATCCCACCCGTTCCGAGCAGTTGCGCAGCTTCCTCGACGGCGATTAGACTTCTCATGAGAGCGCAAGCATGTGCGCTCTCCTCATCAAGGCTTTACCCCCTTCGTGGGCCTATAGCTCAGTTGGTTAGAGCAGGGGACTCATAATCCCTTGGTCGCAGGTTCGAGTCCTGCTGGGCCCACCAATATTTTCAACAACTTAGATAGTTTTTAACCTTCTGTTGAATCTCATATTTCCACTATGTAGGCGCTATGTAGGCACCGTAGACACATATGCGAAGAAAATAGCGAACTTGAATCACCACATGGACGAACTCCACGAAGTGCAATTGAACGTAAGTTCTCCTCTGCTGTTTCACAGCATCCGACCAGTGTAAAAATCAGTAACTTAGTGATTGACGTGTAAATGCGGCTAAAGGGACCCCTTTTTACGCATTTGTTGAATGGGAATAGGTTAAAAGGCTGCTGTCACGTAGCTCAAAGACATGGATTCCGACATGCGTGACGGAATCTCTGCACGCCTCAGTGTCCGCTAACTACTAGATTAATAGTTTGACATTGATTGCTATGCTCTATACTGTGCGCACAGCTTGAAAGTAAGCCTCCAATTTACACGCTCCATTTCGTTGCATTCCCGTAGTTCCTCGTCCTGTAGTTTCTAAATTTTAGTCTGTTTTCCCGCTATCCGTGCCTCACGGAGGCACTCTTATACTTTATTCTACAGGATATTATCTATGTCTAACGCAGTAACCGGCACCGTAAAATGGTTTAACGAAGCGAAAGGTTTTGGCTTTATTGAGCAAGAATCCGGACCCGATGTCTTTGCACATTTCAGTGCGATTGTCTCCTCTGGCTTCAAAACGTTAGCTGAGGGCCAGACGGTCCAGTTCAATGTAATTCAAGGCCAAAAGGGCCCTCAAGCAGAGAATATTGTAGCTATCTGATAACTGAGTTGTTTTGCAAAAAGGCAAGCCAAACAGCTTGCCCTTTTTGTGCCTGCAATAAATTGTTCCCCGTAAGCCGATCTGAAGCCAAATAGGCTATATTGCTAAGAGAGATATCTGTTACTTTTATTGAGCACCGAATTGCAATGCTACTGCTTAAGCGTATTGTGACTGCGTTCCATGAAACTGAACCGATGCGGCTGATGGATTGCTGATTGCCATGTTTACTGCCGTTGCGAATCTACTTGCGTTCAGTTTCAGATTTCCTTCAGATCATGCGATTTTGTAGCTGCGATAGTGGTTTCAAGTAAGAAAAAATAGAGTCAGTGCGCGAGAATCCCTATGCAAGTCGTCGGTTTCGTGAACACAGTGTGCGTCATCAAGTTGGTTATAGACCGCCAATAGTTGTAACTGTCGCACAACACAAACAGCCGTGGGTATGCCATCAATTGCTTCTGCCTGCGCGATTACAGTCGAATTTTAGAGGATACTTCTTTGGTTACACTTTCTATCCGCGGACTCTCTCCTTGCACTACTGAAGAATCATTGAGTAAGCTTTTTTCGGAATTCGGAGTCGTTCATTCAGTTTCAGTGGTGAGGGATCTGTTCACGGGAAAATGTCGAGGATTTGCCACGATTAAAATGGAGGGGCACGAGGCGCGACTCGCATTGAGCGAAATGAACAACCGAGAAGTTAGTGGCTCAACAATAAGAGTTTACTTAGAGAAAGCCAAACTTAAAACGGTGAAGCGCCGCAGATAGTTTAACGGCGCCTTTGCGACCGCGATTTTGCGAAGTCTACCGCGTGAATAAGACCGTCTATTTCGTCTGGATTTTGCGCGTTGCATAGCTCGAGTAGCCGTTAAGTTCTCGGTAATTGAGTGTCTCAGCAAATTCTTCCGCATACCGACTAACTGATTGTAAGCTGCCAGACCGTGTTCCCGTGATCTTCGAATCACCTTGCCCAATCGTATATCGAAACCAACTTCCTTTAGTGCAACCATTAGGAGGATCGGTTTCTCCAACGAATGTGACTGTGAATCTCCGTTCACCGCGCTTTATGTATGATGTAGGCAAAATGTTCCCTCTATCTACGCTGCGCTAAGCCGCTAGGACTTTGAGCGTCGATTCTGTGAGTTGGATCGGTTTCGCAAACGCTTATTTGACTCAGCGCCGCGAAGCGGTTCGGGACAGAGTTTGACAGCGATCCCTTTTGAGATGTCGGTCTTTATCAATCGTCCTTTCGCGTTAGTTGGCTAGGTCTTCTGATTGCTAACTATTGATCTAACAATGCCCTTGTATCCTGCACGACTATTCCGGTCGATTCAATGAACGTATTCTTCGGAAACGGTCAGTAACTCAAATTTTACGGCCTGAGGCAATTGTGAAATTACTAAACCACGCGCCGCGATATCAGTAGATACGAAGACTTTAATTCCTTCTGAATTGAAGCGCTTCAATGCTACCTGACTCTTATTGCTATGAATAGCGGCTGACCTGATTCCATCGCTGTTCGGTTTCTTTCTTGATTGTTTCGTTCCTTGATAATTAGTTCTGCTGAGAACAAGCAATTGGTGCCAGTTGCTGGATCGATCCGTCTCGACGAATGTGGGATTTTTCAATCGATTTGCTGCAAGCAACATTAAATCTTTGCAGAATGCCATAAGTAAAAATATCGTAGCGCCAATTACCTGACAAATAGACACGCACGATTTACGATTTAATGATGGTTAAGGGGCGATCACTGACGTTCCTCGAAAATTCTCAGGCAACCGAATGCAGTTTATTAATGAAGAGTGGCAATATTGAACCCTTACGCAGCATCTGAGTACAACCCAATTTTTCTAGAACTCTGGTCACTTTTTGACCAAATTGACCCATGAAATTTAGGGTGTACGCTAATTTGCGATTTTGCTCGCAGCTCATATAAACAGGTCAGCCCAGAGCAAGAACTCTCGACAGAAGCAGATCTCTAATCCCTTGATCGCAGGTTCGAGTCCTGCTGGACCCACCATTTAGATTTTTTTCGTAAAATCACAGACGTAAAATAGCGTTTGTATTAATAGTTGGCGTACGAGTCAAAACCCAGCGCGATTCTGGGTTTCCGTTTTTCTCTTTTAAACGATAAATCCTATCGAACAGCTCAATTCATACCGCCGCCTTAAAGAATGCTTCGCCGATTGATGTATCGCACCACTTTCGAAGCGAGGGAGATTCAGGCCTTGCCAATTTCTGAAAATGATGCGGGGCGCTGTGCCGCAATAGACGCACGTAAACTCCGACAAATTCACGGTCTCGCAAAAGCCCAACACCAAGTTATTTATGCTGATGTTGTACCGAGCATATCGGCCGCCGTACAGCTTGGAAAAACTGTGCAAGACACCGCGAAGCACGCTCATCGAATACGGTGTTAACGAAAGAAATATTCACTCAGAGCCCTCCGCGATGTTTAGTAAGGATGATCACCCATCCGAGAGCGCGCAGTTCGATTCACCCTATCCACCTGACCTGGATATAACTTGCTTGATAGAAAATGCTCATGATCAAGGTAGCTAGCGAACAGACACTGCGCACGTGGTTCCAGCGAGTCCATTTTTCAATATAGTGCTCCCAGATTTGGACTTTGGCTTTTTCATCATTCGCGCTAGCGGCCAGACGGTTGTTGATTGGAACGTTGAAAATAGCTGTACACAGGAACATACCTGCGACGTACAGCACACCGGTTCCGAAAAGGACCCATCGACCGGGCAAGGCGGGGTCGAATATGGCGTATACCGATAGACCCGCGTAAATTACGGTCGAGCCAAAAAACACATGCATAAACCACGACCCTAGAATGACCTCGTTAATCGAGTTCATTGCATCCGCCGCCTGAGCAGATCCGAGCTGATCAAGCGCGCGCATGATAAATCCGGAGAACGCGAAATAGACGCCGGCCATGAGGCCGGCGCCAAGCGCTGCAAGAATGATTGCCAGGGTTATCAGCGCGGTCGACATCACGCCCTCCTTTTTGTCGGGATGCCGCGCACCCACAGTATTGTCAGACATGCCACACCGACAATGCCTTCCAACATCGCTGCCTGAACAAGTCCGCTTGCGGGTGTCCCATCGAATACCATGCTTGAGAGGCGGGACGTCGCATAGGAAACAAAGATCAGGGCTGCGAGCCAGGTGGCCGAATCGACCAGACTGCGCACGAAGATTGCGACAAGCATGAACAGCCCCGCAACCATCAGCATCCCGGCAGGTGCCTTCAATTCGTTGATCAGACTGATGTTGGTGCCCAGCTCGATGTTATTTGACGCGTAAAAGCTGGTCGGTGCGGCGAGGATATATCCACCGACCAGAACCAGCAGCGCGCCTGCGATGAAAAGAATAAGCAGTTGGGTTTTTGCGAATTTTGTCGTCATATCGGCTCTCCAGCAGGAATTATCATCAGGCCTTTTTCAGCATGGTGCTGCGGTCCCATGCGCCCGATACAACGACTTTGCGAAGATATTCACTGAAATCTGTCGCCGGTCTGCCCAGCGCTTCTTCGACGCCTTGGGTTGGTTTGGAATTTCGGCCATCAAAAACCACCGTGAAGAGTTCGCGCATCAGCCACAATACGGGTTGCGGGAGTCCGTGCGTTCGCAAACCGTCGATAAACTCATCGATCGGGATCTGTGTGTACTTCACCGGGTAACCCGTCACTTCGGATATCTCGGCAACACATTGGCCAAACGTCATCGCACGCGGACCACTGACTTCGAACAGGCGATTGTGCAGTTCGGATTGGGTCAGTGCCGCAACCGCAACGTCAGCAATGTCATCGACGTCGATGAAAGGCTCGACCATGTCGCCGGCGGGCAGCATCAACTCCCCGTTTAAAATCCCCTCAATCATGAAGTTTTCACTGAAGTTCTGCATAAACCAGCTCGCGCGAACAACATTCCAGGTGAGACCTGATTGCTGAAGCACTTTCTCGGCACGTTGCGCACCTTCTTCGCCTCGACCCGACAACAGCACCAAATGTTTGAGGCCCAACTCTACGGCCATGTCAACAAAGTCTCGAATCGTCCGTTCAGCACTTGGAATCGCGAGATCGGGGTGGAAGGTAATGTAGGCGGAACGTGCACCCACGAGCGCCTCGCGCCAGGTGTCCTGATCTTCCCAGTCGAAAGCAGGTGAGGTTGAGCGCGACACAGCCCGCGTCAAATAACCCAATTCCTTTAAGCGGCGATCCACTCGCCAGCCGGTTTTGGCATTTTTGCCAATAATTAAAATCGGTGAATCTTGCATTTTTAAGTCTCCAATTCGTGTTTATCAAAAATAAGGCAGCCATGAGGCTCGCCGTTGCGATATATCTTGGATAAATACAAATGGATATAAAATCACAAAATATCTAAAATAATTACCAATTCGTCCATATCTATACGCTTTATGCAAGATCCCGAGTTGGTGATACCGCGAATCGATTCCGAATTACCGCCCAGTTCGGATCCGCTCGGTGAGGTTTTGCATCTGCTGCAATTAACCGGCGTGCTCTACTGCAGCGCCGAACTCACCGATCCCTGGGGTATAGAAATTCCTGAAATTCCCGGTGTCATGAATGTCGAAGTGGTCACTTCCGGTCATTGCTGGATCGAACTCGAGGGTGAAGCGCCAGTGTTCATGCCGGAGGGAAGCCTGTTGATGATTCCGCGTGGTCGACGGCACAAATTGCGCGGGAATCCGGGCGATAAAACCACCTGGCTCAAAGATATTCCTATTGAGCGCATCGGAGACCGCTTCGAGATCATGCGCTTTGGCGGTGGCGGTCGACCGACCGAAGTCACCTATTACGGCGTTCGCTTCGACTCCTATCTGGCCGACCGGCTGATTCGCCTCTTACCCGAGATGTTGCATCTGCGCACTCACGTGGACGACGGCAGCTGGTTGCACAGCACAATTCGTTTCATTGCTGAGGAAGCGCGGCAACGTTTACCCGGTAATGAGACCGTCATTACCCGGCTCGCCGACGTGCTGGTCATACAGGCGATACGCACCTGGTTGGAAAGCGTGCGCGAGGAGACGCATGGCTGGATCGCAGCGTTGCACGATCGACAGATCGGTAAAGCCATGTCGCTCATGCATCGGCAACCCGAACGGGAATGGCGTGTGGAAAGCCTAGCGAGAGAAATCGGTATGTCTCGATCCGGGTTCTCGGCTCGGTTTACCGCGGTGGTCGGTGAATCGGTCCTGCAATATCTCACCGGCCTGCGGATGCAACTGGCTCACCGTGAGTTACGCGAAACCTCGGACAATCTTGCCAAGATTGCCGAACGCGTCGGCTACCGGTCAGAGCCTGCATTTAATCGAGCTTTCAAGCGTGTCGTCGGCATGGCGCCGGGCGCGGTGCGTAAGGCACACAAACGTATCTAACCGGAATAAACACCGCTTCAACGCCACTTGATCCCAACTAATGCGCTTTGCCCAAAGCGAAGCGCGGTGCCAATTACGCGCTTAATTGTTGAAATTAAATCAACAATTATTTTCGTTATAGGCAGATTATCATCGAATTTCGAACACTGTAGGCTTGCCGACATGAAATTTCGAACGGGGAAAAGTCATGAAACAGGCCTACGCACACAACAAAAACAGCGCGGTACAAGCCATCGCTAATTCGTCGGTTGCCACGGGTTCGATGCTGTTATCGAGGGCAGAAAAATCCGATGGCAGTCGATCGTTGAATGCGCATTTCGGGATGTTGGTGTGGGCCCTGATTGTCGGGTCATCGTTTCCGGTCGTTGTCATGATGACCGAAGGACTGCCACCCCTGTTACTCACGGCAATCCGGTTCCTCATGGCGGCTTTCCTTTTAAGTCCACTTGTCTGGCGGCATTCGCATCAATTGCCCAGTCTGCGCGGCCTGGTTTTGTACCTGGTCATGGGGACCAGCCTGGCTTACTTTTTTGGCACCATGTTCTGGGCGGCACATCGAACCAGTGCGCTCTCAATGGCCACCATCTATGTCAGCGTTCCGCTATTGGCTTACATTTTTGGACGCCTACTCAGAGTGGAAAGCACTTCCAAAACACTGATGTCCATTCTTTTGCTCGGGGCCACCGGAGCTCTGGCCTTAGCTCTGGCTGAATCGGGCGGCAGTCTAAATCAAATTCAATTCGAACGCGTTGAACTCGCCTACTTCTGTGGATGTATGGGCTCCGCCCTCTTTCCAGTATTGAGCAAATGGGGATTGGCTCGCAATATTCTGTCGCCGTCAGCTGAACTGCGCACCTTCTGGAGCCTGATCAGCGGTGCCGTCTTTATTGGTCTGATGGGTTTGCTGATGGAGGACATGGCGAGTCTGATGCGGATGAATACAAAGGATGTTCTGCTGCTGACCTATTTAGCCATTTTTTCGAGCGGCGCTACCTTTTGGCTCACCCAACGGGCTACTGCAGTTTTGACCCCATCGTCGGTAACAGCATATAGCTATTTAGTGCCATTTGTTTCCATGTTGCTGCTGTTCATTGAGCAACCACATCAAATCGGTTGGCACTGGCTTCCTGGCGCTTTGATGGTCGTTATCGCCATTGCGATGCTTTTAAAACGTGGCCGTGGCGACAGCCAGTCTCTTCCAATTTCTAAATCCAATCGGATTCAACCCGAATGTAACGCTTGCTGACCTGCTCTTCAGCAAGCGGCTCAGTTGGTATTTTTCAATCTAACCGTATGAGGTAAACACTAATGAAAATTACGGTGCTCGGTGCAGCCGGCAACGCCGGTAGCCGAATCGTCTCTGAGGCTATAACTCGTGGTCATGAAGTCACTGCCGTTGTTCGGTATTCAGATGATGCGAAAAAGGTGCACAGTGGCGTCAAAACAATCATCGGCGACGCCAGTAATGCCGCCGATGTCGCCAGGTTAAGCGCCGGTCAGGATGTCGTCATCTCGGCTGTTCGGCCCGCATCAGGTCAAGAGTCAAATGTCATTTCAACCACACGGTATCTGATGGACGGTCTCGCAGATTCAGGCGCGCGATTGCTAATCGTTGGCGGAGCCGCAACGCTAAAAGTGCCCGGTGGAAAAGGCAAGACCGTGCTCGAGGATTCTGATTACCTGCCGGTTGCCGCGCGCTATATCGGCCAGGCAAGCGCCGACCAGTTCGGAGTCTGTCGTGATGAAAGCCGGGTTGACTGGGTTTATCTCAGCCCTGCCGCCCAATTTTTTCCGGGTACACGCACTGGCGAATACCGAATGGGTCGCGACGAACTGTTGGTCGACCGCAAAGGCCGATCGAGAATTTCAATGGAAGACGCTGCCGTCGTATTGCTCGACGAAGTCGAAAACCCCAAACATCATCAAACCCGAATAACCGCAGCCTATTAATTTTTTTGGCGTGCGATGTTTGCCTGTTGTGATGATAAAAATTCAATCCATTTTTTCAGGAGTTACCATGAAATCTGCCGATACAACAAACGTTGAAGTGACCAAAAATGAAAGGATTCTCATCGTCCTTACCAGTCACACCGAATTGGGAGACACGGGTAAGAAAACCGGTTTTTGGTTACCAGAGTTCACGTACACGGCAATGCGTGGGATGAAAACGTCGTCGTCGACCAGCGTTTGATCACCGGGCAAAACCCTGCATCGGCAAAGAAAGTGGCGCAGCGCGTTATCGCGACATTGGAAAGCAGACCGCACTGATGTTGGTTGTGAACTTTGTTCCCAATTGAATAGTAAACGGGGAAGTGGGAGACTAATTGTTGAATTGAATTCCACAATTGCATGAAATGGAGAAATTTGACGCCATCCCCGTATTCGTTGCGGTTGTCGAAAATCGAAGTTTTTCGTCGGCTGCAAAAGCCCTTGAAGTGTCGAAATCCGCCGTTAGCAAGCGTATTAATCGACTTGAAGAGCAACTCGGCGTTCGCCTTTTGCATCGCACGACGCGCAAACTGAGTCTGACTGAAGCCGGGGAACGCTATTACGAACATGCGCTGCAGGCAGTTGAATCCGCCAGTCAGGCGGAGGATGCAGTGATGGAGTTACAGGGCGAACCGCAGGGACGATTGAGAGTGAGTTGCTCAATGTCTTTTGGGTTAATGCATGTGGCTCCCCTGATACCCAAATTCATGCAGCGATACCCCAAACTTGAGATCGATTTGATCATGGATGATCGCAATGTCGATATGGTCGCTGAGAGCATCGATATCGCAATCCGATCCGGGACGCTTGCCGATTCGAGTCTGGTCGCACGCAGGTTATCGCCACTACGCCAGGTATTGTGTGCGTCACCTCAGTACATTCAGCGTCACGGCGCGCCCTCCAATCCCGATGAACTCGAGCAACGGAATTGCATTCTTTTCAGTTATTCCATTGACACCAACGAATGGACACTGACGCGTGAGAGCGAATCACACACAGTTACCGTATCGGGTAATTATCGAGTTAACAGCAGCATTGCACTGCTCGAATCATTAGTCGAGGGAATTGGCATCGGTCGTCTGCCGACATTTATTGCGGGACCCGAGCTGAAATCCGGACGCCTCGTCCAGGTACTGGCGGACTACCGGATCCCGGATCACATTTTCTACGCCGTGTTTCCTGAGCGGGAATATCTGCCAGCCAAGGTTCGCGCATTTTTTGATTTTGCATTCGAATTTTTCGGTGGGAACGATCCGTATTGGGATGATGGATTGTTCACGAAAGCGAAAGCATCATTTTGATCGTCCTGAAGGGGCCGTATGAAAAACAATGTTTATAGAAAAGCGTTCGTATCTCTCGGCAGTTTGATTTTACTGGCAACGCTGTCATTCCCAAGTCAAGCGGGACTGCCCGCTGCGCCGAGTAACACCTCTGAAAAAGCAGTTAGCATTCCATCTGATATACAGCCGGATCAAGTCGGTGAATTTGTTGCACCTCTAAACGAGCAGCAGGTGCGTCAGTTGTTGATCGCTGAAATCGAGAAAAAGGCTGAACTCAACAGTCAAAACCGAATGCAGCAATCAGGCTCGGTCATCGACCTCATCAAGGGTGTCAGGCACCCTGATTCTCCTTTGATCAGGGGTTTTCGTTCTACGATTGAAGCTGCGGGCAGCTTCTGGTCTGCCGTTGGGGCCGTGTTCGAAAAGATCAGCCCCGGTGAAAGTACTGTCGGCTTTTTCACCCTGATCGGGGTGGTCCTGTTAACCCTGTTTGTTGCATGGATATTTGAGTGGGTCTGCCTGATGTGGCTGCGCAGTTGGCTGCAAGGCAGTCATGCGAAATCTGAGCAGGCAGAAAATGCTGCCAAGTCAGGTTCGGCGCTATGGGGGTTTTCGATCAATCTCGCCGGCCTGGTTGTATTTATGCTCGCCGGCTACACCTGCGCTGCAGTGCTCACAGAAGAAGGGCGGACACTGTCAACGCTCGTCGACAGCTTATTCGGTGCGATATTAGTTACCCGCTTTTTCTGCTTTGTCTTCAGGTTGTTGCTGTTTCCCGCGCCTGACGGAATTGAATTGATAGACGATCGGGTCAGCTATCGCGCGCTGTATCGTTGCATGGCGGCATTTACATTCGCATACACGTTTGGTACCGAACTGGGCATTGCTTTTGTCGAACAAGGTGTGCCGGGCGAACAACTGACAATATACTTTCTACTCCTGTTCGGCCTGATCGTTAATCCAATCGTTTTCTGGTTTGTGTGGTCGCAACGTTATGCCGTAGACCGGGTGATGTTCGGCGCGAGAGACAACGAAGGAGAGTTAGTGGGGCGCGGCCAACATCACCACGCAAGGCGCGCGGTCGCATGGCCTTTGCTGGTGACCCTCATCATTACATTGGCTTATCTAAACTGGCAAATTCAAGCTATGACCAAAGATACATCGCGTCAGGCTGCAATCGAATTGGCCTGGTGGGCCACCATATTATTCCCGATTGTTGACCTTCTGGTTTCGTCACTGTTGATCAAACTGGTCGGCCTCAACGTGTTCCAGACGACAGGCTTCAAACGTCGGGCTTATCGCGTAACGTATATTATCAGGACCACTGTTCGCTTCATTATGCTGACAGTTCTAACACTCAGTTTTCTTGAGGCCTGGGGCTTCAGCGCACTCGATACGATAAGTTCATCAGCGGGCGGCAACATTATTGACTCCGTTGTGGATATTGGTGTCACCGTGTTGTTGGGATTTATTATTTGGGAAGGCATCCTTTTGGCAATGGAAAGTCGTTTGCCCGAGCCGGAAGACGACGGTGCAGCGGCGGACATCGAGGGAGAAGGCGGTGGTGCGGCAGCCAGCCGAAGCGAGACCTTACTGCCACTTTTTAGATCAATCCTGCTTATATTGCTTTGCGCCATCGTCATCACGTCAGTCCTTTATTCACTGGGCGTGCAGATCGGCCCATTGCTCGCGGGTGCCAGTGTGGTGGGTATCGCAATCGGGTTCGGGTCGCAAAAACTGGTCCAGGACATTATTTCCGGCATGTTCTTTTTGATCGACGATGCTTTTCGCCGTGGTGAATACGTGGAAGTGGCCGGATTGAAAGGCACGATCGAAAAGCTTTCGCTGCGCTCGATGCAGTTACGACACCATCTGGGCGCAGTTCAGACAATCCCGTACGGTGAAATCAATACGGTTAAGAACGTCAGCCGAGATTGGGTCATCATGAAACTTGAATTGCGCCTGCCCTACGATGTGGATATTGAAAAGGTCCGCAAAATCATCAAGAAAATCGGCCAGGAGATGATTCAGGACGAAGTGACTGGACCCATGATGCTTCAACCGCTCAAGTCTCAGGGCGTCATGCGCGTCGAAGAATCTGCGTTGATCGTTCGAATGAAATTCACTGCCAAGCCGGGAGAACAGTGGATTGTTCGCAGAGTCGCTTACACGCGAGTGCGCGATGCGCTGGCCGCGGCCGGTATTGAGTTTGCGCACCGCGAAGTAAAAGTCAGAATGCCACCGGAATTCGATGAGCTGCATTCACACGCCCTTGAAGATAAGTCTGGTAAATCTAACCTGACTCAAGACAATCGGGACGAGGGTTTAGGAAAAGGGCTGGTTGGCGCTGCGGCTGCTGCTGTCACCGGCGTTGTCGCGGCCGATTTGGCCAAGCAAGATAAAATCGATGACGCAGACGGAAATGATGACCCGGTGTGAACCACCAAGCGCCCGTATCGGCACTCAGCGCACGCGAAAACCTGCTGCGATTGTGGGTTGATATTTCCCAGTTTTGAACGCTATGCCCTATCGAACAGCGCGGTTCATGCCACCGTCTGACAGGATGCTCTGCCCATTGATGTATCGCGCGCCTTCCGAAGCGAGGAAAACGCAGGCCTGTCCGATCTCTGAAAATAATGCGGGGCGCTGAGCCGGAATAGACGTGCGCGCAAATTCTGACAAATTTACGTTCTCGCAAAAGCCCGGCATCAAATTATTCATATTGATGTTGTGCCGAGCGTAGCGGTCTCCGTAAAGTTTTGAAAAACTGTGCAGCGCACCTCGAAGCATGCTCATAGGATACGGCGCCCGCGGCTCGACCGTGTTCATGGAAGAAATATTGACGAAGGAGCCGCCACCTTGTTCGATCATAATGGGTGTTATCAGACGCGCGAGTTTCACAACATTTAGCACGTACATATCCAGACTCTCATGCCACAACTCGTCCGGATGTTCTAGCAAAGGCCCGTCGAAGTCGGGATCAAATCCTACCGTCTTAATCGCCTCGGGCACGCTGCCACCGTGCCCCATGTTACTGACAACCGCATCGATGCGCCCGTATTGACTCATGGTCTCATTGACCATCGCCCGCAGGTCGTCGACATCGAGCACAGAGCCACTGCGTCCAATACCGCCCAACTCTTCGGCAAGCTCGATACTCCGATTGGACGGCGACATCAAAGACACCTTGTAACCTGCCTTTGCCATTTCAATGGCACAGCCCCGACCGATGCCCTGACCTGTACCCGTCATGATGGCGACTTTATGATCTGACATTTTGAATCTCCTCGATGTGGATGCACGAAGATGTGATTAATATTCACAGCGACATTCATTTTGGATACGATTAGCGCATACATAAATCGATTATTACTCACAAGTCTGTCAGGTATTCTCACATCAATGAGCGAAGTTCGACATCTGCGTGCGCTTCAGGCTTTCGATGCAGCCGCAACACATTCCAATCTGAGTAGAGCCGCTGAGTCTCTGGGTGTTACGCACGGAGCCGTCAGCAGACAAATCAAGCAACTTGAGGAGTACGTTGGTACTCCACTGCTCTATCGACACTCCGGCGGTGTTGAAAAAACCATCGCCGGTGAGCGATTGCACGTGGCGACTCAGCAGGCTTTTTCACTATTGTCATCGGGCGTGAGAGAGGTTCGTCGTACTCGTGATTCGCACTCCGTCAGCATCTCCCTCTCTTCGTCGCTGGCGATCAAATGGCTTGTGCCCAGGCTGCCATTGTTCCGAACACAGTATCCGGGCATCCGCGTTTTCCTCGACACCAATGACGAAATCGTCGATTTCGATAACAGCGATGTCGATATCGCGTTGCGTTATGACGACACCGCGACGAGCGGGCTGCACTGCGAGCGCTTGCTGGATGAAGAGTTTTTTGTTGCAGCCTCACCCAAACTGGTTGGGGAAGATTCGCTTCCCATGAAGCCTAAAGCGGTGGCGAAACTTCCATTGCTCCTCGATCGTTTTAATCCGGCATGGGAAAAATGGGCGAATTCGGTTGGCCTTGCCGATTCGCACTTTGCGCCATCGACGATTGAATTTAGAGACTCTGCAGTGCTGATTGCGGCGGCATGCGACGGTCAGGGTGTCGCGCTAGCGAGACGAATCTTGTTGAAAGAGGATTTGGATAGCGGGCGGCTCGTCAGGCTGGACTCAACGTCGGTTTCGCTCAATCGCAAGCTCTACTTTGTGTGCCGAGAAGGAGAGCAACACAAATCTGCTATCAGAACTTTTAGAGATTGGCTGTTTATTTTGTGTGAGAACGAACTGTAATCTTGTCGGTTTGTTTCATGGCAGTCGATCTAGTGGCGAACCCAAGTGCGCATGTGCTGGACACCACGTTCAGTTCATAAAAACCGCAACGCAAGCAAATGAGGCGACTGCTTGCAAAAAAATGAGGGGGTATTTGTCGGGTCCACGAACAGTCACTTACCACTCAAAGAGACTGCCGTGTTCAGTGGAGCCACATCCACCTTGAAGTCGCATCAATCACTGCTATCGACCGCCTGAGCACGATGAACCCAGATTGCACCGAAAAACAATGTAACACTGTCTTTACTGTCTTAGCAGTCAGCCAAATTGCATACTGCAAACAGATCGAGACGCTTCAAACAACCCTACCCCCGTCAAGTTCGCACTCAAAAACGAACAAAAATGTTGCCTCTCCTTGACAAAACCCCTTCCAATGAAATGTTGTAATTATTAGTTTTTTGTATACGGAACTAATCGTTCCTAATTGTTTATTTTTGTTTTCTCAAAATGTGGCATCGAACAAAAACTTCGTCAACGGACAATCATCAGATAAAGCCTATTTTTGGTAAATAATCATTCTTGGGGGCGCAACTAATTCGTATGGCTGATACTCCCATTTAAATTCCAAATGAATTTCTGAATGAACTGCGTATTTCGATTACCAAATTAGAATCGGTGTAACCAGCCCATATAGGAACCGGGAAAAATTAGATATGATTACTTCGTCTTTCGATTAATCAGATGTGAAAATGACGAGAGACGCTAACTGCTATCAACCTCTGTCACATTATGACGTGATGTTTGATTCTGGGTATTGGGCAGACCTACCAATCACGTTAGAGCGGCCGCTTGCAAATTTGATCAATCGACACTAACACTTGAAATCAGAAGACCCAATCGCAACAGTACGGTCAACCGCAGAGTGGCTAAATCGTTTATGTTCATATCAAACAAGTGATACAAACGATTCGTTTAATTGGTTCCTTCGAATGGAATTTTCCTCTAACAAACACTCAGAAAATAGATGTCAATGTCAGATTACGGTTTAATCGGAAAGGAGAACGACAATTCGTTCAAGTTTTCCCCTCACCTGGCCGTGGGTGTACGCCCTCCAATGTTCAAGGGACTCACTCGAGTCAACCCGCAATTCGCATTCGAGACAATTGCTCGGGGGCAGTATGTTGTCCTAAGCTTTTTTGGCTCGTCAAATTCCGATAGCGGCGCATCGTTTTTGAGAAAGTTGCTCGAGTGTAGAAACCTTTTTGATGACGATCGAGCCAGTTTTTTCGGCGTATCGACGGATCCTGCTGACTATCACAAAAGCAGAATCGAAGACCAAATGCCTGGCATACGTTTCTTTTACGATCTAGATCAAAAGATTCAGAATTTATATAAGATTAACGAACTATACCCACCGCTGGAACGATCAAATGATCAACACTTACTTTCCTTAATTTTGGACCCTAACCTACGCGTTTTGAAAAGATTCGATACATCCAATCCTGCGCTGCACGCGAATGAGGTATTCGACACACTTATGTCGTTGTCTTCGCCACATCATCAGCAAAACTTCATCCCGAAAGCACCTGTTCTAAGAGTACCTCGCGTGTTCGAGCGTGAGTTCTGCCAACACTTGATTTCGATTTATGAGGAAAATGGCGGGACGGAATCCGGCTTCATGCGGCAGGTAGATAACAAAACCGTTGCGATGTCGGATCACTCGTTTAAGAGACGCAGAGATTGCGAAATCACTCAAGGTAATATTCGCGACGCGATTTGCCATCGGCTGTTTCATCGCCTCGTCCCTGAAATAGAAAAAGCGTTCCATTTCAAATGCACGCGAATAGAACGCTATATTGTTGCTTGTTACGACTCAGAGTCCGGCGGATACTTTAAGCCCCACCGAGACAATACGACCGCAGGGACAGCGCATCGCAAATTTGCAGTCACTATTAATCTAAATGCTGAGAATTACGAAGGTGGAAATCTCAGGTTTCCTGAATATGACCTTTGCGAATACCGCGCTGGAACGGGTGAAGCCATCGTCTTTTCATGCTCCTTACAGCATGAGGCGAAACCAATAATCTCGGGAAAGCGATACGCAGTCCTGCCATTTCTTTACAATGAAGAAGCCGCCAAAATAAGACAGCAGAATAAAAAGGATGTCGTTTTTTCCTGAGTAATATGCCAACTCGTTCGACGTAAAGATCGGAACGCCGGCGCTACCCGAAAAGAAGGATCATCACTGGTGCCCGGTCAATACATTAGGTTAGAAAGCCAGCCCTCACCAGTCTTAAGTGAAAAATACACGTGCAGGGCTAGTTTAATGGTGAGCCGTTTGTTTATAGTGTTTCGGGTACTGTTGGTTTGCGCTCTACAGTAGAGTCGGTGAACTACAGATTTATACTTCGCGAAAAGCTCGATTTAAACTGTCTGTAAACGGTCTTAGCAGATAGGACAAAAAGTTGCGCTCGCCGGTGATGATGTAAACCTCGACCGGCATACCCGGCAATAGTTTCTTGTCGCCCAGTTTGTCCAACTCTCCTGCAAAAATTCGTGCCCGAACGCCGTAGTATTCCTCGCCCGTTTGCTCGTTAACCAGTCGATCTGCCGACACATTTTCAACGCGCGCATTGAGAGACGGCGTGGTTCGCGCGTCAAGCGCTGTTAGACGAACTCTTGCATCTAATCCAATCGTGACGTCATCGACGTACTGCGGGTTCACGTTGGCCTCGAGGACCAGGTCATCCTGCTCGGGAACAATATCAAGAATCGCCTGCCCGGGTGCGATGACCCCACCAATTGTGTGAACATCCATATTGACCACCACACCAGCCCGCGGGGCGCGAAGCTCCAGTCGGCGAAGCGCATCCTGCGCAGCCATGCGTCTTTCGTAGAGTTCCTGCAATTCGCCCTGCAAAGCAACCAGTTCAGACTCCACCGATTCCTGAAAAGATTTATTGAGTTGCAGAATTCTCAACTGTGCTTCATTAATGCCCTGATTGGCGACAGCAATGTCTGCCTCATATTGCGCATACTCACCTTCAATATGCGATATCGAGCGCGTTTGACGTATAACCGGTGTCTTAGCCAAATCACCCGCCTCATTCAGTTTTTCCCAACCCTTCAGCTCTTGAATCAACGATTCCCTGATTTCGAGAGATGACTTTTTTTGGAGTTCCATTGCATCGATCTGAGCTTTTAGCTGATCGATAGTGCTCAACAACAACGCGTGCTCGCCCTCCAGAGCCTTGCGTCTCGATTGAAACAGAATCGACTCCCCCGCTAATACCTCTGCCACATGCTCTTCCGCACCCCGCGCAAGTAATTCGGAAGGATACTCGATGTCTGCCTGACCGAGTCGCTCTGCGCCCAGTCGCGCGACCCGTGCTTCAAGCGACACAAGACGCTTTTCAATAATCCCAAGATTCGAAGAGACCTGACTGTCTTTGAGCAAAAGCAAACGTTCACCCGCTTCCACACGATCACCATCGCGAACGAACAGCTCGGCGACGATGCCACCCTCAAGGTGTTGTATCGTTTTTCGTTCGGAGTCGACCTTGACAACACCCAGCGCAATCACAGCACTGTTGATAGGCGCAAGCACAGACCAGACAAAAAATCCGCCGAGCATCAGCACAAACACAATCAACGAAACTGAAAATAGCGGGCGAATTCGTAAATCAAGATCAGCAACCGCGAGATGTTTTTTGCTATTGGTAACAGGAAGCATTGATTGAGCCAAAATCGATTACCCCTGTTCTTGTTTATTGATATTGTTCTGTTGCGGATCCTCGCTGTTGCGGGGGAGTTGCTCAACCTGTCCCTCGGCGCTCAATCGAGCCAATACTTCTGATTTTGGCCCGTACTGTTCAACACGCCCATTTCTCAACACCAATAATCGATCAACTTGGGAAATCGTGCTGGGACGATGCGCCATCAGCACCACCGTCGTTCCTTTACTTTTCAGATGCGTAATCGCGCGTTGCAAGGCGCGATCGCCGTCACCGTCGAGATTGGCGTTGGGTTCATCAAGCACCACCAATGCAGGTTGGCCGTACAGCGCCCGCGCCAAACCGATTCGCTGCCGCTGTCCACCGGATAACACGGCACCGCCCTCGCCGATCTCGGTGTCATAACCATCCGTATAACCCAATATAAGTTCGTGAACCGATGCGAGTTGCGCCGCTTGAATAATCGCCTGCGGTTCGGCGTTTGCGTCGAAACACGCGATGTTTTCTGCCACTGTCCCAGAGAAAAGTTCAACGTCTTGTGGCAGGTAGCCAATATACGCACCGCGATCATCGCTGGGCCAGTTTGCGATGTCAGCTCCGTCTAGCCTGACCACGCCCACGCGGGGCTGCCACACTCCTGCGAGCAATCGCGCGAGCGTTGATTTTCCCGAGGCAGTCGGTCCAATCACGCCAAGGGTTTCTCCCGCCTTTAACTTAAACGTTACATTGTTCAATACACTTTGTTGCACGCCAGGAGGACAGGCGAAAACGGACTCAACAGATAACGCACCACTTGGCGGTGGTAAGGCCATAGACTCGAGGGGAGCCGGGTTTGTGTGCAACAACATCTTGAGCCTGTTGTACGCGCCACGCGCATGAACAAAGCTACGCCATTGGGAAATGGCTTGTTCCACAGGTGCCACTGCCCGACTCATCAATATAGATGCAGCAATCATAATGCCCGGAGTGATTTGTTGGTCGATGACAAGCAGAGCACCGGCGCCCAAAATGGCAACCTGCAAACCCATTCGAAGCGCACGGGAAAACGCGGCTATCGAGCCGCCTCGTTCGCTTGCTTTAAGTTGTGCACTTAGACTTTGAGCGTGTGACGAATGCCAGTTTTCACAAAACCTGCCAGCCATTCCCATCGCTTCAAGTACCTCAGCATTGCGCAGCGAGTCCACCGCAAAACGACCCGCTTTCGCCTGGCATTCCTGCTGCAATCGAAACGGCGCGCGTGTCGTTAGTTCATTTAGCACTGCGAGCATTAACAGCAATAGCGCACCAATAAGAGACACAGCGCCCAAGAGCGGATGCATGATGAATAACAAAATTAGGAAGAAGAGCAACCAGGGCGCGTCGAAAAATGCCAACAAACCGTTGCTGGATATAAACTGACGCAAAAGATCCAACTCTGATATTGCCCTTTGCGGCGTTACCTCACCTTCTCCGCGCAACCGTTGCTTTAACAGCGCCTTAAAAACATCTCGGTTGATTCGTTCATCGAGTCGCAACGCCACCCGAACCAATACGCGCGACCGACACATATCGAATAAGGCCATCGCGAGCAGCAAACCAATAGCTAAGGAAGTGATCGCAATCAACGTTTCCACACTGTGGCTACTGAGCACGCGATCGTATATCTGCAACATATACATCGGAGCCGTCAACAGCAGCAGATTGATCAGTAAACTCATACCGCCTACCAACCAAAATCCTTTGCGCAGCGACCGAACTGCATCCAGCATCGGGTTTTTGGCTACAGATTGCATGGTTTATTTAACAGGGCATCGGTTGGGGCGATTCCGCGGGACCACCAGTGTGGACACGGGACGCCTGCGCTCTGCCTCTTCGAACAGGCTAAACGTTTGATTAACGTGGTTTGTAATGCCGGCGATCATGTTGGTGTATTCCGCGAGATCTTGCGTGAACTCCATTTCCGTCAGTTTCACACTGCGCGATTGAGGCATCGTTTCAAACATCAGGTAAAACAGCGGGTCGCCGCGGTTGATAATCAAAGGCTTATCTGGATCGCACCACTCGAACCCCCAGTTCAAATGGCGCGGCCAAATATTGATAGGAAATCGACCGCAAAACAGCAACCCCGGCCATGGCTTGGGGGAGTAATGCATAAATGGTGGTACCTGGCTCATGTACACCGGTTCATCCGCAATAAAGATGTAGGGCATACCTATTTGCAGCATCGGGGTATCCTTGCGACGCCACTCTGCTTCTGCAACCAGATTGATCATCTTACCAATTGAATTTTTGCGCACACTACCCTTGTCACCAGCCCGATTTTTGAACCGTGCCTGTCCTTCTTTATTTCGGCAAAACTCGATATCAATGTCGTAGGGGCTGCGGATCAAAAAGTACCGGCTTTCCGTATTAATCACCGCCGGGCAGCGCGATGCCGATTTAGCGTGGGAGCGCTGAACGTCAGTGGTGCGCACACGCTCTGGCTCGTAGAATATGAGGTTACCTTTGGCGTTTGGGTCGATAACCCAACCGACTGTCACAGGGCCGTTGGCACTCTCATCGCTAAATGAGTTTTCGATATTGATTGAAAGCTGCATGAATTTGTAAATCTTGAAAATGGTTTTTTCTGCGCCTTCAGCCCGTTGAGACGACAGCGCAACTCAGACCCGAAAGACGACACTTCGAGTTACTCAGAAAACAGATCGGTTAAAAGAGCGTTTCGTAAAATGTGAATCATGCAGGGTTCAAAATGATGTTCAATATACGAGTGCATGAATGTTATCGATTCGTTGCAAATTAACCCTCCAGTAACACTTACCTATGCAATATCCCAATGAGTGAATTACATACGCGAATGCATATTGACCCCAACCCTATTTACTGTGCTCGTTGCGAGTGACGATACAACGGTGTTGACGATATCTACGACGGGAAAAAATCAGTTTCAATCTGTTGTTTTTTGTTAGCGAAAAAGCTAACCAAGGCTGCAGGAGCACGGTTTGATTTTCAGCAGTCAGCGCTGATTTTTGTAGCAACGAAAGGAAATGGTAATGTGTCTATATCACGCAGTCGGTGTGTGCTGAATACCGCAAGAACTTAACGATTAACCATCAACAAAAAACAAAAGGCGCCTTCAAATGAAAGCGCCCGGTTTTGAGTTTGCCTTTTGGCCGTTTAGTTGGTGAGCTTAGTGATTATGCAGCGTCAAAGTCATAAGTAGAACTGATTCGAGTTACAACACTAGCTATATCTGTAACGATCCAATCGTTGGCGGCAGCATCGAACTCCGCTTGTGTTTCGATTGATTCCAACTCTAACACAGCACTACCAGAGACGGTAACGAATGCAGCATCTGACCCATCATCCCAGACGATTTCAACGTGATTGTCGCTAGCGCCAAGAACCAATTCGTCACCCTCAGTACCGTTAAAGTCTTCGATCACATCCGTACCATCGCCCGCAGTCCATATAAACTCGTCAGCTCCCCCGCCAC
>JBCCGL010000013.1:0-149996 GCA_039029275.1 Pseudomonadota bacterium
AAGCGGCCACCACTGTGGAAATCCAGGGCCGCGACTTCCTTGGCGAGGATCAACGGGTTGCGTTGCGGTACCAGCGTAATGCCAGTGCCCAACAGCAACTTGGATGTTACCGCTGATGCACGGGCCAGTGCGATATAGGGCTCATCGAAGTGCGAATAGGTCCACGGTATTTCACCGCCTGTCGATGGGAATGGGCTGTTGCTCTCGACCGGCGTTGCCGGGTGCTCGGCATACCAGAGTGAATCAAAGCCCAGCTCTTCGGCCTTGCGTCCCATGAAGGCAGGGTCGATTGTGTAGGCCGGCAATGGCGTTGAGAGTCCGATTTTCATTGATGTGATCCTTCTCGGTCAGTGCTCGAGTTTCAGCATTCAATTGATTGGAGCCTAAGCCTCGGCGTCAGCCGGTCGGCCGGCCATCATGCGTACGGCCTTGTAGGCGATGACTGTATCACCGTCCTGGTTGACCACGTTATTCATCGTTGTGACGATGCCGCGATTGCCCTTGCTCGTCGGCCGAATGTTGAGCACCTCCACTTCGGCATGCACGGTGTCGCCAGCGAAAACCGGTTTCAGAATTTTCTTCTCAACCTCGAGCAACGCCAGGCCCGTCGTCTGCATGGTTGACTGAATGAGCAAGCCCTCGATGATGGTGTAGGTGCAGGCAGCCGGCACGACGCGGCCCTGAATGGCACCATGGTCATCATTGAACGACAGATCCGTGAAAATCGTTTCGACCATACCCGTCACGCTGATGAACTGAACAAGGTCGGCCTCGGTAATCGTGCGATTGAGCGTGCGGAACTTGTAGCCTTCGCTGAGGTCATCCCAGTAAAACCCTATACCAACTGTCTTCACGGTCATCCTCTGATTTGAAAGTCTACAGGTGTCTTACGGATCATAGCAATCCGCCGTGCCGGGCGGGTCAACAGCTGTTTTGCTCCATGGATTCGCGCAGCATTTTTTCTATATCGCCATCGGCAAGACCAAACGACGGTTTCACCTCAATATTTGCCTGCGCACCGCTGTTCTTTTCTATCGCGGTTACACTAAGTAAGCCATCGGCATCGACTTGATACGTTACTAAAATTCGAGCAGCACCGGCGACCATTGCGGGGAAGCCTCTCAAAGTAAACCGCGCAAGTGATCGACAATCTTCGACGAGTTCGCGTTCACCTTGCACCACATGTAGTGCCATTGCGGTTTGCCCGTCTTCGTACGTTGTGAACTCCTGCGCACGAGCAGTGGGAATCGTTGTGTTCCGCGGGATAATTTTCTCGGCCAATCCGCCCATCATCTCAACGCCTAATGACAATGGAATCACATCCAATAGCAGCATCTCATTGTCCGGTTTGTTGCCGGCTAAAATGTCTGCTTGAACCGCCGCGCCAACAGCCACAACTTCATCAGGGTCAATATCTGTAAGCGCCTCCTGCGCAAAAAACCGGCTGACCTCCTGTTGAACAAGCGGGACACGGGTTGATCCCCCTACCATAACAACCGCTGTGACATCGGACTTATCAACCCCCGAATCACGAAGCGCCCGTCGACAAGGCAGGAGTGTTTTTCGAACCAGGTCGCTTATCAGATTTTCAAAAATATCTCTCGTCAGTGCTATTGAGGTTTTGTTCGATTGAGTTGATAAACACGACAAGTCAATGTCAACTGTTTTTGTATTTGAAAGCTCCTGCTTTGCAGTTTTTGCCAGGTTTAGCAGCACCGCTTTTTGCTCTGAACCGGATGACGTATCGATGCCTGCCTCATTGGCGATCCACTGGGCAACGTTATAATCGAAATCGTCTCCACCAAGCGCTGTATCACCCGCAGTTGCCAGCACTTCGAAAACGCCCTTGTGAAGTCGCAATATTGATACATCAAACGTTCCGCCACCCAGGTCATAGATCGCAGTAACACCTTCAGCACCTTTGTCCAACCCATAGGCGATCGCAGCAGCAGTCGGTTCATTAATCAAGCGCAACACATGTAATCCGGCGAGTTGGGCGGCATCTTTTGTTGCTTGGCGTTGCGCATCATCAAAGTATGCAGGGACAGTGATGACAGCCCCAACCAGATCGCCACGGAGTGTTTGTTCCGCGCGAAATCGCAGGGAACTCAAAATTTCAGAAGATATTTGGATTGCGTTGCGGTCTCCAACGACAGTCTCGATTGCAGGAATGTTGGACTCACGTTCAACCACTTCATGCAGCCAGGATTTGAGCGCTTTTATATCATCGGCGCTACGGCCCAAAATGCGTTTAACCGACCGAATTGTGTTTTTTGGATCACCCAGTTCTTTTTTCGCTGCCTGATGGCCAACGACCACTTCACCCGATTCAAGATAGCGAACAACAGACGGCAATAACGTCCTACCTTGTTCGTCAGCAAGAGCGCTTGCGATGCCGCTTCTCACACTGGCTACAAGAGAGTTGGTTGTCCCAAGATCAATCCCCACAGCAAGTTTATGTTGATGCGGGGCCGCTGATTGTCCCGGTTCTGATATTTGCAGTAACGCCATCTTTGTGTGTTAACCGGCGAGTTCATCTTCTATTCGGTACATTGCTTCTGTGAGTTCTCGTTTGAATTTGTCCAGAAACAACCAGCGACGCACGACGTCCCGTGCAGTTTCGGTATCATCCGACTCGAACGCTTGTTTGAATGCAGATTTGTGATCAGATATCTTGCTATCAATAGTTTCGTTTAGCGTATCGCCATGAGCTAATGGATCGGCTTGACTCTCAATCGACTCAAGCGATTCCCGCAACTCCATTTGCTCCATCAAAAAGTCTGTCGCAAACCGGGTATCAGTTTCAGTATTTAGATCGACCCCATTCAGGGAAAGTAAATACGTGGCGCGACGAAGATCATGTTTAAGAGTATTAAACGCTTCATTCACATGTGTGGTTGCCTGCACCGAGAGTCGTTTTTCCACATCTGTGGAATTTGCAAAACGATCGGGATGGAGCTCCTGTTGAAAAGACTGATACGATTTCTCGATACCGGATTGATCGACATCAAAGCGGGTCGGTATCGAAAACAATTCAAAGTAGTTTTGTTTGAAGTCGAGCATGCCTATGGGATTGGTGAAAATGGCTCCAACAAAAAAGCGCCCCGATTAAAGGGCGCTTTATTACTTTTGCAACGCCACCACTAAACAGTGAAGCTCTCGCCGCACCCGCACTCATCTTTGACGTTAGGATTATTGAACTTGAACCCTTCGTTCAAGCCCTCTTTGGCGAAGTCCAGCTCTGTGCCATCAAGATAAGGAAGACTTTTAGGATCGATAACGACCTTAACGTTGTTATCATTGAAAACAACATCGGTCTCTTCAACTTCGTCGGCAAACTCAATCACATAGGCCATCCCCGAACACCCGGTGGTTCGTACACCTAAGCGAACGCCGATACCTTTCCCGCGATTTGCGAGAAAGTTTGTTACTCGATCAGCGGCTGCGTCTGTTAGCGTAATTGCCATAATAAAATCTAGTCAGAAGATTGCGCGCGCTTTTCTTTTACGTCAGCTATGGCCGCTGAGATCGCATCCTCGGCTAAAACCGAGCAGTGGATTTTCACCGGGGGTAACGCCAGTTCGTCCGCGATGTCTTTGTTCTTGATCTGAGCTGCCTCATCCAGCGTCTTGCCTTGAACCCACTCGGTCAAAAGTGAAGACGACGCAATTGCCGAGCCACAGCCATAGGTTTTGAATTTCGCGTCCTCAATAACCCCGTCATCGTCCACTTTAATTTGCAGCCGCATAACGTCGCCACACGCAGGAGCGCCGACCATGCCGGTGCCCACATTAGGGTCGCTGTTGTCCATCGAGCCAACGTTTCGAGGGTTTTCGTAGTGATCGAGAACTTTATCGCTGTAAGCCATTAGATTGCTCCGAAAGTTTGTAACTAAACCTTAATGTAATTAATGGTGCGCCCACTCGACAGATTCAAGGTCGACGCCATCCTTGAACATATCCCAAAGAGGGGAAAGTTCTCGCAGTTTTTCAACTGCGGCACGCACCTCTTTAATCGTAAATTCAACTTCTTCGTCGGTGGTATAACGGCCCATCGTAAATCGAATTGAGCTATGCGCAAGCTCATCATTGCGACCCAAAGCGCGCAGGACATAAGACGGCTCTAGACTCGCACTGGTACAGGCCGAACCACTCGACACCGCGAAATTCTTCATTGCCATGATCAGGCTTTCGCCTTCAACGAAATTAAAACTAACGTTAAGGTTGCCCGGGATACGCTGGGTCAGGTCACCGTTAAGGTAAACCTCTTCCATATCTTTCAGACCGTCCCATAACTTATTACGCAACGCGCTGATTCGACGGTTTTCGAATTCCATCTCCTCGTGTGCGATTCTGAAAGCTTCACCCATACCAACAATTTGATGCGTTGCCAGCGTGCCAGAGCGCATCCCGCGTTCGTGGCCACCGCCATGGATTTGCGCTTCCAGTCTAACACGTGGTTTACGGCGCACATACAAAGCGCCGATCCCTTTAGGGCCATAAACCTTGTGAGCGCATAAAGACATGAGATCGACATTCATTTTATCAACGTCAATCTCGACCTTACCGGGACTTTGTGCAGCGTCGACGTGAAACAAAATCTTACGCTCGCGGGTGATCGCCCCGATCGCTTCAATGTCCTGAATAACGCCGATTTCATTATTGACGTGCATAATTGAAACAAGCGTTGTGTCGTCACGCAAAGCAGCCTTGAACGCGTCCATATCCAGCAGCCCATTAGTGAGCGGATCAAGATAGGTGATTTCATAGCCTTCGCGTTCGAGGTGACGACACGTATCGAGTACGGCCTTGTGCTCCGTCTTCATTGTGACGATGTGTTTACCCTTTTTGCGATTGAAAATCGCCGCGCCTTTGATCGCAAGATTGTCCGACTCGGTCGCACCGGAGGTCCATACAATCTCTCGGGGGTCCGCGCCGATTAGTTTCGCAACGTTCGCGCGCGCTTCTTCGACTGCTTTTTCAGCTTGCCAACCGAATGGATGCGACCGAGACGCCGGGTTGCCGAAGTTGCCCTCCAGCGTAAGGCAGTCGGTCATCGCTTTTGCGACTCGCTCATCGACTGGCGTCGTTGCCGAGTAATCAAGATAAACCGGAAGATTGATCGTCGTTGTCACGTGAGACACTCGCTCTAAAGTTAAACAGCCGCAGACTGAATGTTGACCTCAGGCGATTTCCCTTTGGGTTTAAACTCTCGCCTTAAGGGTATAGGTTGAAGTGGCCGTTTGTTGATCAGGTCAGCAAGCGTCACTCCGCTCAAAAATTCGTCAATCTGGGCATTTAAGCCAGCCCATAAATCGTGCGTCAGACACCGACTCTGGTTGAGGCAGTTCTCTTGACCGCCGCAGCTGGTGGCATCAACAGACTCGTGCACCGCATCAATAATCGCAGAAACAACGACTGACTCAGACGCCCCGTTGAGTCGATACCCACCGCCTGGCCCGCGCGTGCTCTCCACCAAGCCGTATTTACGCAGGTTGGAGAACAATTGCTCAAGGTACGACAGCGAGATTTGTTGACGCTTGGAGATTTCAGCCAGTGCAACAGGCGAATCACCGGAGTGAATCGCCAAATCCAACATTGCCGTCACGGCATATCGTCCGCGTGTTGTGAGCTTCATTCAGGGCTCCAGATTGCGGTGAAAGAGTGACATAACCTAGTATTTTAGTCAAGTATTACAGAAGCGGCTTACAAACAACCTATCTACTTGTTTTTTATCGTTTTTTCTACCGATTTGAGAATGCCTCTCATTATGTTTATCTCCGTTTTATCCGGCGCGGCGCGGTTAAAAAAACGGTACAGCCGTCTTGACAATTGTTTTGGGTTATTTGGGTCATAAAAACCCGTTTGGGTAATCACCGATGTTAAGTGGGTGTGGAACTGATCCATATCGTCGCGGGTTGCCAAGTCCTCTCTGAATTGGTCATCAACTGCTGCCAAATCACGCTTATTTTCTACATCAGCCATTCGCAACTCATACGCGATTACCTGGACAGCGGCAGCAATGTTCAGTGAGCTGAATGCCGGATTACATGGGATATGCAGCATTACATGACACAAGTCCAACTCAGCGTTGGTAAGCCCTGTGCGCTCTCGACCAAACACAATTGCGCAGGGTTCATCGCGCCATTCGCCCGCTATCTCGATCCCGCATTCGCGTGCACTGACCTCTGGCCACGCAAGACTCCGATGTCGCGCAGAAGTTCCATACACACGGGTGCAACCCGAAATCGCGTCGGCAAGCGAATCATGACAAGTCGCGTTCTCCAATATCCCGACTGCACCCGAAGCACGCGCGGTCGCCTTCGGGTGCGGAAAGGCCTCGGGTTGAACCAACGACAAATCAGACAAGCCCATGTTCATCATGGCCCTTGCCGCCGCCCCAATATTGCCAGGGTGCGAAGTTCCCACAAGGACGATGCGGACGTTACCGAGCATTCACTGAATCCATCAAAAATCCAAACTCGCTATTTTAGCGTTAAGCATTGTTCGCGGCCTAGCGAATTGACTTGCGGCCAAAACCGTCCGCGAATGGCCGCGCTTTCTGGTATTATCCCGCGCCTTCCACACCGGCCTGTCTCCACATGCACCCAATGCTCAACATTGCCACACGCGCAGCACGCGCCGCCGGCAATATCATTATGCGCAACCTGGATCGTATCGATTCACTTTCGATCGAAAGCAAACAGCGCAATGACTTTGTATCTGAGGTTGATCGTGCGGCTGAAGCGACAATTATTGACACGCTGCATCAAGCCTATCCCGACCACGCAATCATGGCTGAAGAATCAGGCAACACAGGCAACAGCGAATACGTTTGGATTATTGATCCACTGGACGGCACCACTAATTTCCTTCACGGCTTTCCGCAATTTGCGGTCTCGATCGCATTAAAAAAAGGCAGCGCTCTGGAACAAGGCGTGATCTACGATCCGGTCAAGCAGGAGCTTTTCACCGCGTCTCGCGGACGCGGTGCGTGGCTGGACAACAAACGCTTGCGTGTGTCTAAACGCAGAACGCTGCAAACCAGCCTGATAGGCACCGGTCTGCCCTACCTCGACAACCAGGACATCGATCAGTACCTTCCCGTTTTGCGCGACTTTATCAAGTGTACGTCGGGCATTCGTCGCCCCGGCGCCGCTGCGCTCGATCTTGCGTACGTTGCCGCGGGTCGACTCGACGGCTTTTGGGAAGCCGGCTTAAACGTCTGGGACGTTGCCGCGGGCGGGCTTTTGATTCGTGAAGCTGGCGGTTTGATTGGCGATTTCAACGGTGGTGAAGACTGGCTGGAAGGTGAACAAATTGTTGCCGCTAACCCGAAAATTTTTCACGCTATGCTTCAGGTGATCAAGCCGCACTGTTCAGTGAAAGACTAGCAACGCGTTGAAAAATGTTTTGCAGGTAAAGCAACGCATAATGCGTCCCCCCCCCGACTGGTTTTAGAGCCGTTTTTAAATTAGTGACAGATAGCCGGTTGCCGTAAAAACACCGACTACTGCCAGCAATTGCAAAACTGTCATTCGTTCTCTTAAAAAAATCGCCGCCAGTAAAATCGTTACAACAGAAAACTCGGATGATAACAGCGCTGTTACTTCCGGAAACAGCCCGAAACTTCCAGCAAACAAAAACAGCATCCCCGCCGCGTTCAGCACTCCCTGAAAAAGCAACACACCCCACCATTTAAAAGGGATGCTCGCGTATGCATACCGAATTTCACGCACAAACAACAGAGCACCGATCGCAAAGCAGTGCCCGATGGCGACGGTCGCGATTTCGCCGTTAATTACAACGGCGCGTTGCGCGGCAACGACGTTCAGTGCATAAACAATGCTAGTCGCCAGCGATAGCCACAGTGTTCGACGAAAATACTCCGAACTATTGTGAATTGCTGATTCGTTTGCTCGATTCGTGACGATGCGAGTGATCACGCCAATGCACACGAGAATCGCCAACATCAAGAGCCACTGCATCGCCGAGGGTCGCGAACCCGACACGAAAGCAATCAGGATGATAAACGCCGGATGCGCCGCGATAATAGGAGCAACAACGTTAATGGGGCCGCGTGCGAGAACCAGATAGAGCAACGCCATCGCGCCGGCGAGGAGCACGCCATGCAAGCCGACATAGATCAGGCCGTGAGCTGACCATTCGCGGCTGTTTTGCAATAATAACAACGGCACAAAAACCGATGCGCCAAGAACCAGCACGATGAATAACGCGGGAAAGTGCCCAATCTTGCGACTGGTGAATCTTGCAAGGAAATCTGCAGTGCCGAAAGCAAGCGCGCTCAAAATTCCCCAAACTGCTGGTGAAACATCTGCCAGGGCAGATGCTAAATCAGTCATGCGACCCGTTACGGCATCGCATCTACGTCTGCGCCCTCTTTCTCCACCGGCATCAAATCCTGCTTGGTAATACCTAGCGCAAGTACTGTCGTGCAGGCAACAAAAATCGATGAATACGTACCGATCAGGACGCCAATGATCAGCGCGACAGCAAATCCCGCGATGACTTCTCCACCCAGCACATACAAAGCCAGCAACACCAACAGGGTCGTCATAGAGGTGATTACTGTGCGTGACAGTGTTTGATTAATCGAAATATTGGCAATTTCCAGCGGAGTCCCTTTGCGCAGCTTGCGAAAGTTTTCGCGAACGCGATCAAATACAACGATTGTGTCATTCAATGAATAGCCGATAACGGCGAGAATAGCCGCGAGCACGCTGAGGTCGAATTCAATTTGCAGCAACGCAAAAAATCCGACCACGATTAAAACATCGTGAACCAGCGCCGCGACCGACCCAATCGAGAATTTCTTCTCGAAGCGTAACCAGATGTAGATGACAATTCCGATCAACGCGTACAGCACCGCAAGGCCGCCCTGTTCGCGTAACTCCTCACCTACCTGTGGCCCGACAAACTCAACCCGACGCATGGCGACATCATCAGACTGGGTTCCCAAAACGTCGAGTACATTTTGGCTTAGCTCAGCGCTGTTGACGCCCTCACGCGGCGCAAGGCGAACCAGCACATCAGACGCTGAACCAAAGTGCTGCACCAGTGCGTCGTCAAACCCACCGACACCGAGCGCAGATCGAATCGGTGCGAGTTCAACAGAGTCCGGGTAAGCGACTTCGATTAGATAACCGCCAGTAAAGTCAACGCCAAAGCTAAGACCGCGTGTCGCGATAGCGATGATCGACACGATTAATAACACCGCAGACACTATCATTGCGAGTTTGCGTTTGCCGAGAATATCGAAACGCGCTTTCGTAGAGGCAGACGATTTCATTACCAACTCCAGCTAAATCGCGAGCTTATTCACTTTGCGACTGCCATAAATCAAATTGACAATCGCGCGTGAAGCAAAAATAGCGGTAAACATTGAGGTCACGATCCCAATCGACAAGGTGATCGCAAACCCTTTGATCGGGCCAGTACCGAAACTGAATAGAACAATTGCCGCGATCAACGTGGTTACGTTTGCATCCGCAATCGTAGAGAATGCTTTTTCATAACCCGCTGAGATACTCGACTGCACCGCGTTACCGGCGCGCAGTTCTTCGCGTATGCGTTCAAAGATCAGGACGTTGGCGTCGACCGCCATCCCGACCGTCAACACGATACCGGCGATACCTGGCAGTGTCAGAGTCGCCTGCATCATTGACAGAACCGCAACAATCAGAACAAGGTTAAGGGTGAGCGCGACGTTAGCGACCATGCCAAATACGCGGTAATACACCAACATAAACACCAACACCAGGGCAAAACCAATCAAAACCGAATTCAGCCCTTGTTCGATATTATCCTGACCGAGACTTGGGCCAACAGTTCGTTCCTCAATAATTTCAACCGGTGCTTTTAACGCCCCAGCTCGCAATAAAAGAGCAAGATTATGCGCCTCGGTACTGTCGAGGCCAGTCGTCTGAAACCGATGGCTCAGCACGTCGCGAATTGTCGCGGCATTGATCACTTCCTCGACACGCTTGCGCGTTTTGACGATTTCTCCGTCAACGAGTTTGGTGTCTGTGCGGTTTTCGATAAACACCACCGCCATCAGATTGCCAACGTTTTCTTGCGTCACGCGCTGCATCTTCTTTGCGCCCTTGCCGTCTAGGTTGACGAACACAGCGGGTGAGCCGGATTGTTGATCAATGCCCGCAGAGGCATCTTCAATCTGGTCACCGGTCACAATCACCTGACGTTTGAGTAAAACAGGAGAGTCGTCTTCACGCATGGTATACAGCCGCGCATTGGCCGGAACACGCCCGCTTTCTTCAGCCGAATACCAGTCAGCAGCGGTGCCATGAACGAGGCGATATTCGAGCGTCGCGGTTGCGCCCAGAATTTCCTTCGCGCGCCCGGTATCCTGAATACCCGGTAACTGCACCACAATTCGATCCGCGCCTTGACGCTGTACGACTGGCTCCGCCACGCCCAATTCATTTACGCGGTTACGCAGCGTGATCACATTTTGTTCCAGCGCAGCGGTGCGTTCCGCTTCAGCAGCTTCTTCAGTGAGATTTGCCGTAATGATGAATGCATTTTCATCGTCGCGCGTTCCGAAAACCAGATCGCTGTACTCGCGCTCAAGAACCTCGACAGTGCTGTCGCGCAAAGCTTGGGTTTTGAAACGCACTTCGAGCTGGTCCTCGTGGTAGCGCAATCCGCTGTAGCGGATTTTTGCCTCTTTGCGCAAATACTCGCGAATGTCGTCCGAGTAGCCTTCTTCGGCCTGCTTGATCGCGGTCACCATGTCGACCTGCATCAAGAAGTGAACACCGCCGCGTAGATCGAGCCCCAAAAACATGGGGGCGGCAAATTCGCGCAACCATGCAGGGGTCGCAGGTGCAAGGTTCAGCGCGGTGACGTAGCGATCTCCCAGTGTCTGCGCGAGTGCTGCCTGCGCGCGCAATTGCTGATCCGGTGTTGCAAAGCGTGCCAACACCTGACCGAGATTGTCATCGATTCCGATATGTTCTATCCCTGCTCCGTCGAGCGCCGTTTCCACGTTCTCGGCCAGCGACGTGTCATCGACACCACTGCGAGCGGATATTTGTACGGCCGGATCGTCTCCGTAAATATTGGGTAAAGCGAAAACAATCCCGACAACGACAACTACGATCAGGACAAGATATTTCCAGGCGGGATAAACGTTCACGACACGGCCTAAGATTGCTGCGATTAGAGTGCTTTGATAGTGCCTTTGGGTAACAGGTTCCCTATCGCATGTTTCTGGACATTAACTTCGACGTCGTCTGCGATTTTAACCTTCACAAACGCGTCACTGATTTGTGTAACCGTGCCTGCCACGCCGCCTGCGGTTACTATCTCATCGCCCTTCTTAAGCTCTTCGGTCATCTTTTTGTGCTCTTTGACCTTCTTTTGCTGTGGGCGAATAAAAATGAAAAAGAAAACCACCAGCAATAGAATGGGCAGCATGAGACCGAACAGTCCACCGTCCGCTTGCGCGTGCCCCTCAGCCACTGCGGTTGAAATAAAAAAGTCCATCACTTACCCCGTTAATTTAGTGTTATCGGCAG
Source organism: Pseudomonadota bacterium (assembly GCA_039029275.1). Lineage (GTDB taxonomy): Bacteria > Pseudomonadota > Gammaproteobacteria > JBCCGL01 > JBCCGL01 > JBCCGL01. The sequence goes on from JBCCGL010000013.1 coordinate 11,561, forward strand.
CCCCGTAAGGGCGGTTTGCGAAGCCGCGCATTATGCCACAGACCCTGTTTAAAAGAACCCAAGCCCAATCTGCCGCGTTCATTAGCCGAGACATGGGGGGTGCAATCGAAATTTCAAGCGCATGCCCGATAGTTGCGTTTCATGTTAGTGAGATCGACCTGTGCGACTGAGTTACGAATCGCTCGGCACTCATGGAATTATCAGCCTGATACTGAGTGGGCTGATCATGGTTGCGACATTGGGAATCGGGATACTGTATTTTGGCGCAAACGTTTACAAATTAGCGCGCGAGTCCGACCACAAATCCGATGAAGATATTGACGTACTGCTTGTCCCGGGGGCGGCGCTTGTCGATGACGGTATTCAACCTGTCTACCAAACCCGGCTCGATCGAGCGGCTTCTTTAGTGCGTAACGGTTATGCAAAAAAGATTCTTTTGTCAGGAGGATGCACACCGGGAAATACGGTCAGCGAGGCGAATCGTGGCGCAACCTATCTTCGAAACTCGGGAGTTCGCGACGATCAGATAATGTTGGAAGAGCAATCCCAACACACCATGCAAAACATGGTGCTCGCCAGTCGAATGCTTGGCAGCGATCAGGAGAGTCTGATCGCAATTTGTAGCAGCCGCACGCACTTGTATCGCTGTCAGGTTTTCGCCCGATTCTGCGGGATCCGTGCATCGCTGTGTGCGGCAGAGACCGACCTCATCTCTGGTGTAGGACTATGGAAACGGCTGCTGATCGAAGCCGCCTATGTTCACTGGTTTTATACGCGCAAAGTTCTCGGGTTTTCGTTTAGTTAGGCACTTCTTTTTGCATAGAAATCTACAACAAACGGATCCAGCGAGTCCGAATCAATCGCCGCGCGCAGCCCTCGCATCAGCTTTTGGTAGTAGTGCAAATTGTGGATGGTATTTAATCGCGGGCCCAGCATCTCACCGCAACGCGAGAGGTGATGCAGGTACGCGCGACTGTAATTCTGGCAGGTATAGCATTCACAGGACTCATCCAGCGGGCGTGTGTCGTCGCGGTAGCGCGCATTACGCAATCGAATTACGCCGGCATCGGTGTAAAGAAAGTCATTGCGTGCGTTGCGCGTCGGAATCACGCAATCAAACATATCGACGCCACGGATGACGGCCTCGACGATATCCTCGGGTTTACCAACGCCCATCAGATAGCGCGGAGCATCGTTTGGCATTCGCGGCGTGATGCAGTCGAGCATGGCTTCGCGCTCGTCTTTGGATTCACCAACCGCCAGCCCACCGATGGCATAGCCGTCGAAACCGATGTCCGTGAGTGCCTGTATCGATTCGGCTCGAAGATGTTCGTACACCCCGCCCTGCACGATGCCGAAAAGCGCATTGGGATTATCGTCGAATGCGGCCTTGCTGCGCGCCGCCCAACGCATCGACAATTCCATAGACTCACGCGCAATGCTTTCATTTGCCGGATACGGCGTGCACTCATCGAAGCACATCACGACGTCCGAGCCGAGCGCGCGCTGCACCGCCATTGAACGTTCGGGGTCGAGGAATATCTTTTCGCCGTTAAGCGGCGAACGAAATTCAACACCTGACTCACTCAGCTTTCGCAGTTTGGCCAGGCTGAACACCTGAAATCCTCCCGAGTCGGTCAGAATTGGGCCTTGCCACTGCATAAAATCGTGCAGGTCACCGTGCTGCTGGATTATCTCTGTTCCCGGACGCAACATCAGGTGGAACGTATTGCCCAGGATAATCTGTGCGCCTATGCCGTGCAGCTCTTCCGGGGTCATCGACTTGACCGTTCCATAGGTGCCGACCGGCATAAACGCCGGTGTCTCAACCTGTCCGCGATCGAAAATCAGTGAGCCGCGGCGTGCGTTACCGTCAGTTTTGTGTAGTTGAAATTGCATCAGACGTTTGCGCCGGCTCGATCAGGAAAAATCATCATCGAATCGCCGTAGCTAAAAAACCGGTAACGCGCGTCAATTGCATGCTGATACGCGCGCAGCATGAATTCCCGCCCGCCAAACGCACTCACTAACATCATCAGGGTTGATTTCGGAAGGTGAAAATTGGTGATCAAAGCGTCGATGCAGCGAAAACGATAACCCGGTGTAATAAAAATGGAGGTGTCGCCCGAAAATGGCTCGAGCTCACCGCCGGCAGCCGCGCTCTCCAAACTCCGGACCACGGTTGTTCCAACGGCGATAACTCGGCCGCCGCGCGCACGGGTTTGGGTGATTTTGTCACACACGGTTTGATCCACATTAATCCACTCGGAGTGCATCGTGTGGTCTAGGGGGTCCTCCACTCGCACCGGCTGAAAAGTTCCGGCGCCGACATGCAGCGTCACAAAGGCCGTCTCAACGCCCGCTTCAGATAATTTGTGCAGCACGTCATCGTCGAAATGCAGTCCCGCTGTTGGCGCAGCAACCGCGCCGGGAGTCTGCGCATAAACTGTCTGATAGCGTTCATCGTCCGTTTCGTTAGCTTCGCGTTCGATGTACGGCGGCAAAGGCATCGCACCGTGCGTGTTTAGCAGATCATCCAGATTAGCGGCGCCAGAAATCAACTGCAGGCAAAACAAGTCGGCTTCGCGGCCTGTTACTTCGATATCGATTTCATCACCAACAGATAAGACAGTTCCGGGCTTTGGTGATTTGCTGGCGCGCACGTGGCAAAGCATGTTTTGATCGTCCCGAACCCGTTCGACCAAAATCTCGACTCGACCACCCGTGGTTTTTTTGACCGCCTCAACGCGCGCCGGAATCACGCGCGTATCGTTCAGCACCAATAAGTCACCGTCGCACATCTGCTCGTATAAAGCCGCGAACTGTGAATCGACTATGCTTCCCGCTTGCGCGTCACACACCAGTAGACGACTGTCACTGCGTCGCGACAACGGAATCTGTGCGATCAGCTCGCCTGGCAGGTCAAAATCAAAATCGGCAGTTCTCATGGCGGCGCGATACTAGCACAGAGCGCAAGCGCGCCGGTTCGTTGCAAGTGAGTTTTGCCTTTACCTGAAATAGGCGATTACCTAGAATACGCCCCCTGCGCTGCAATCGCCGCGCGTCACCCGTGCCGGGGTGGCGGAATTGGTAGACGCGCCGGATTCAAAATCCGGTTTCTTCGGAAGTGAGAGTTCGAGTCTCTCTCCCGGCACCAGCACTCCTTATTAAGCCTAGCTCTCCAGCCTCTTTGTCGTAATTCTGTCGTTCGGTACGCGGGATTCGAACCCTCGTACTTCGGTTTTAAATCAGATGTTTAGAGATGAAGGTTGACCAAATGTTGGCGAACCAAAGTTTTAATAAGTCAGAGCGAGACCCACGCACTGCGCCGAAAACGGGAGACATTATTCGCCAATATTGTGGCGATCATGTGCGCGTTACTGCAATTGATGGAGAAAAAATATCTTTTGATTGGAAACGCGCCGGAAAGGGTGAATGGCGCCAGCCAAACGGATGGACGCTATCAGGCTGGCGCAATATTGTTTGTGACCGATCAACTGTCGTTCACGCCAGCTAACCAGATGTTTAGCAACGTGTGTTGGCAAAAAGCTGACGAAGGAGAATGCGGTGAGTGGTGACATTGATAGCCCATGGTTTGATCCAGAAGATTATCGAGCTGACGTGATTGCGGGAAAAATGAACGCTCGCAATCGCTCTGAAAGAGCTGGCAAAAAAGAAAGGATTGTTAGCTTCAATCACGATGACGTTATTGCAGTGGCCGAGAGCTTGATTGAAGAAGCTGTTCAATACGAATACCACGGCGATTATGGGCCGCACGAGAGTACGTATGACTGTATTTACTGCGGAGCTTCGTCGCCAGATTCTATCTTTGAAGTTAGGCATGAAATGAAATGCCCCGTACTGATTGCTCGAGACCTACTCACAGGAAACGATTAAATCAGATGTTTATGAATGCAGGTAGGCGAAATGCTGTCATTGAGCAATAAAGAAAGAAAACGTTTACGCAATCTGGATTTCCGCTACATCGAGCACGTGCAAGGCGGTCTGTACAAGGTGAGGAAAGCCAAAGATATGGCTGACGATGAGACCACAACCGCTCACGTTGTTGATGATGATCGCGTTTGCTTCTTCAGTCACGAGCACCCAGATCACGGGCTTTGTATTGATATGAAACATATTCTGAGAGTTTAACATTACACGTTGGCGTAATGCTGGCGAAGGAGATTGAGATGGAAATTAAATTAAACGACGACGAAATCCGCGTATTTCTAGCTGGAGAACTGGAGCGCCAGTTTGATTTCAAGTTCACTATTGGTCCCGAGGAATGCTGGTTTGAAGTAAAAGCGGGTGAAATCACCGATGAGGAAGTTGACGACATTTACGACGTCAAGTTCTGTTACCGAGCGCCCACAGTGGTAAACCGTTAATCAGATGCTTATATGTGGAGGTTGACCGGATAGATGAGCATTGAAACGTTAGACGACATCGTTACGGAGCTGGCGAATTCATACGGAATATACGGCGCACCCTGTTCCTGCGAAGAACAAGAAAATGGCTGTAACAAGCGTGCTTGCCGTATGTGCTGGGAGGTCGGAATGAAACTGAGAATCCGAGAGGCCGTTTCAATAGAAAACAAGCTGGCCTCATACCACCAACCAAACACGCCAGCGTAAATGCTGGCGAAGGAGAATGAGATGAGAACACTCACGATATACAGAGACGACTCAACGACGCAAGTGGTCTATGAGAACGTGAAGCACTTTTTCTGGACGGCGAGCAACACGGTTTTAGTTATTGCCCAAATCACTGATGAGAAGACGGGCGCGCACAAGTACATCCATTGGCCTCGCGAAAGGTTCTGCTGGTTTAAAGACAGTGGAGATTGACCGGATGTTGACGAAAGAGTTATGCGAAAAAGCGGCAAAAGAGGAAGTCGGGCATGAGGTTGGCGCGGGCCGTTATAACACGGTACCTGCCAACGACTTAGAGGTTTTACTGAAAGGAGTAAGAAAGCTGCAATGGAGTTTAGATCATGTCGGCCTCGGACAAGACAATGACGGAGGGCGCCAGCTAGCAAGGATAGAGTCAGAGATATTGGAAGCGTTAAAACGAGCCAGCGTAAATGCTGCCCAAGGAGAATGAGATATGCCTATTGAAGTACGAGTAAAACTACAGCCCTTTAGGACACCGAACTTCGTCCTTGTTGAAGACGACACGCGGCCACGACAGGAAGGATTTCAAGAAAGCCCGAAATATGCGTTGTCAGACCTTGATGCGACTACTTTAAGCCAGTTGTGCGACAAGTTTAGAGAAGACGTGTTTAAAAAAGCAGACAAGGTAGACCCAAAGTAGCAGGCAACCAGTTAACCAGAGAGGTAGGCGAGATGATAACTGCGCGAGAAAAGAAGCTAATGTTGTCCGCGGCAGAAAATATGTTTTGGGCGATGAAACTACGGCACGGAATTGAAGAGACAAGCATTAGCCCAGCCGAAGAGCTTGATTTATGGCTCAACAGCACAATCGCGGACAACGGTGGAACCGTTGAACAGTATTTGGACTCGGAAAACAGAGATACATAACACCACTAACGGGTATGTTGCCCAAAGGAGAGTAGAGAGTGGAAATTTCTCATCAGGAATTTATCGAGAGGTACGGCGATGTAGAGGTTGAATTTAGCCACTACTACAAGTTCAGCTTTACGTTTAAAACTGAGCTGGATGACGGAGCTGTATTAAGTGTGTCGACGGGCGGTGACGCAGATGAGATTTACCGCGAGGAAATAGCGAACAACGAGAAGCGGTTAGTTCGTGATGTGTGCCCGTATGAAGGGAGCGTAAGAAAAGACGGAAGTGATGTCTGTCGTTTCTATGATTTTTAGCGCCCGTTGATTATCACATTTACCCGATTTTGATAAACAAACTGAATAGGAGGTAGAGATGAATTTCGAGAAACCAGATTTCTCAATAAGCATGTTTGCGTCCTCGCTAGATTTGCTAACTGCCGAGTCTACGCACTACAAAGATCGGTGTGCCTTTCTGGAAAATCTTCTATATCAAAGAGACGGTGGCAGCCACGATGCCGATTGCAAAATACACTACGGTCGTCCGTGTAACTGTGGTCACGAGGAAGTGCAGAAGTACTTTTTCGGTTTTGATTAAAGGGTGTCAAAGTCCATACGCTTGTATGTATTAAGATGCACCCATGCAACGAGCCAAGCCAGTACAAGCCAAGCTTATCGAGTTTTACTGCGATTGCGGAGGCGTTTACAGACTAAAGCAGAACCCGCCAGTAACTCAGGAGTATAACTACATCTGGTTACATCAGTGTACGGGCTGTGGAGAGCATATAGAGCTTGCAAGGCCGTATCCGATGGTAGAGGTAGATAACGGCAGAGGACAGGAGAAGTCGTTTGTGTTGCTGGACGCGCTGCCAGTGACGGGTGATCCGACAAAGGGAGGGGTTTAGCCTGAGATTGGCGCGGGTATGCCCTCCCCCGCTTCGTGCATATCTTCTAACACGTTAGTCACAAGACCAACGATTCCATGTAGAGCACCGATCATATCGTTATCGAGATAGGACAGGCTCGGTAGTTCGGCGCAGAGACCGACGTGTTGCTGGTCTTCAGCGCTCCATGTGACTCGGTAGGTGTATTCTTTCATTGGCCGCCCTGCTCTTTCTTCTTCTGCTCTGCCTCCTGTCTCCGCAATTCGATCATGTGCGGCATCTTTTCGTACTCGGCGCGAGTCGCTGCCGCCCTTTCACCAGCTTCTGCTGCAATCGCTAAGTATTCGTCTCGCTGTTCCCTGAAGATTGCCGCAACCTCTTCGCGAGTTATGTAGTCCTTGTTGATGTTGAAGGATTGTTGGAGGCGACGAACAATCTCAGAGTTGATGCTTAACCCCTCTTTCTTCGCGGACTTTTCAATTTCTTTGTAGAGGTCAGGCGGAAATCGCACCTGCGTTCTTTTAAATTCTTTTTGGATTGCCATAGTGACAATAGTATCACTAAATTTTCACAATTGCTTGACAGGCGAGTCTACATGACACTAGAATGTCACTACATTTAGTGACACGGAGACTAGAAGTGACCGATAGGAATCGTATTACCCCGACACCAGTTCGACTACCTGATGAACTCAAGCAGTACCTGAAACATGCAGCGGTAGATAACCGTCGCAGCCTCAGTAATGAGGTCATTCATCGTCTTGAACAGACACGAAAGAAAGAGCAGGAGGCTCAACGATGACAACCAAACAGGATGATTACATCAAGACCGCTATCCGGTTGCCGCGCGAATTACACGCCGAAATGCTAGACGTGGCCAGAAAGACCGGAAAATCTCTTAACACAACGATGATAGAGCAAATGTCAGAAGGTGGGATACATAGCGAAATGGAATACACGAGAATCACGCTTCGCATACCGAAGAAATTAGATACGCTGCTGAACTATGCCGCAGAACAAAGCAGTAAATCAAAAAATGCGGAAATAATTTCGCGCCTCAATCAAACGTTCGATCAGAAGCAAAAAGTTACCTACGCGCCAATCACAATTGCGCTGCCGCAAGATATTGTCGAGAAGCTGGGTGCTGATGGTATAGAAGACTTGGTGATGGGCGCGCTCGTGCCGGGAGAACCGGCATGAATGACATCGTACTGCTGAAACCATCTGGCGAAGCGTTTACCACGAGCATTCTCATCGCGGAGAAGTTTGGGAAACGCCACGACACGGTATTGCGAAAAATCCAAAACCTTCCTCAGGACGATTTCACTCACCGCAATTTTGCGGTCAGTGAATATGTAGACGAATCAGGCAGGAAAAACAAAGTCTATGAGATCTCAAGAGATGGTTTTGCGATTCTCGCGATGCGCTTTACAGGTAACAAAGCGTATGAATGGCAAAAGAAGTTTTTAAGCGCCTTTAACAAGATGGAAGACCACTTGCAAAAGGTCATGCAAGAAGGATGGCTAGAAGGCCGAACCGAATGCGCCATCGAATACAAACTTATGTCGCGCACGATTGACGAAGTGAGGAAACTCAACGGGAAAGAAACCAAATGGTTTCACTATGCCAACGAAGCGAAACTTGTGAATTGGGCAATGACCGGTGAGTACAAAGGCGTAGATCGTGATTCACTCGATGCGGATGAATTGGCGATTCTGACTAATCTCGAAATGTACAACACCGTTTTAATCGGTGTGCAACTGGATCGCGAGGCGCGTAAGCATAGGTTGCAAGCACGTTATCACGAATTGACGACAGAGCTTTTACCTGCGGCATAAATGAAAAACCCCTTGGTTGCGCGAACAACTCAAGGGGCCTTAAAACCATAGTCAGCGAGGACTACCCTGTGAATACTAATACTGAAAGCAATATTTTGCAATTCGAGAAACCCAAAATTGTGAACCCTCATCTGTCGGCTTTACTTGTCTCAGTAAGACACGCTTTAGATCAAGTAAACGATGCGGTACCTGATGGTTACGAGCGGGGCTTAGTTGTTGGCGGTTTGGCGTTAGCTGAGAACGCAATATGTGAAATGTGGAACAACTAGAACCCCGGAAAGGAAATTGCACAGGGATGTGAACACCAGAAAAGCAAAACCCCCTACGAGAGGGGGCATCTGTCGCCGCACGGGGTTGCAATCCCTACCGTGCGGAGGCCACCGAAGTGGACTTGTACTGGTATCCCGGGAGGGATAGAGCAGCGACAAGGTAAGTATAACATGTGAATATTTCACAGATCACACGTTAACGAAGTTGTATTAATACAGAGCGACCACCGTTCCCGATGAGTCCAGATCGACTAAGCCTTTGACGCCGCGAGGCCAATGGTTGACCTCGGAGCCAGCAGGCTGTCACCTGCTACTTATCGGAGAAGCGTTATGAGTATGCCCATTAAAGTCGTACATGTACGATCGTATGCTCGTTATCGATTCGGGCAATGGGAACGGGTGTGCCAGCACCTTCGTTCTCTACCGTCTAGGTAACTAATCGTGGAGCGGTGGTCGCCCTCGTAATTATGCGAGTAGTATAGCATATCGCTACATTCTCACAGGACATTTGAAGAGAAAATGCGCTAGAATTCAGTAATGATTAACGCGATTAAAAGGATTAAGGACGAAATCATAGGCGGCACACTCTGTGTCGCATTAATGGTCATCACTTATCTCTTGAAAGATGAGGGCGGCATCTTCGCTGTGGGCGCAGTTCTAGGCGCGTTAGCGATGTACTTTTTTATTCGAAGCCTCCAAAGCTACGCTAGGGAGCGCGGTGAGGACACTACCCTTCCGTAGTTTCTCGATTAGTTCGGGCGTAGTCGCTCGACCAATATTTCCTCCTACTCCTCTCGATAACAATTGCTGCGTGACGAACGGCACACCAAGTGTTGACGCTGTTGCTGTACTCGGCGCAATAATAGGAAGCGCCTGATTAAGTACACGCGATGCAGTTCCAGAGTTTGGAATAGAATCGACCAAAGCTCGATTTGATGCACTGATTAAAGAACGCCACTCTTTGTCGTATAACCGTTTCCGACTTTCTCTGCTTAATCCCGCAAGGGGAATCACTCCAGCCTCCACTTGTTTGCCGCCACGTTTATACAATGTCTCTATTTGCTTAAAACGTGCGTACTCCTGATCAATCTTTCGTTTAGCTGTTGCAGTTGATTTATCGGCAGCCGCGAGAAATTCATCGTCCAGCGCATCAGCAAGATCACTGAATAATTGAGCCGAACGAGGGTCATTATTTTGCAGTGCTCTTTGTGACTTCAATAACCTACTACGAATACCTTGATACCTTTCTCCCGAAAGACCTTTAGAGCTGGCCGCTTCATCGATAAACTCATCAATGTAACGCGCAACGTCTTTTCGTTGATTGATTGGAAGGTATTGCATATTTTTCTTTTCAATTGCCGCTAACTCATCAATGAATGAATCACGATCCAAGCGAACAAATTTATTTGCCAGCGCTTCACTATAACGTTGTGCAAATTTGTCCTTGGCATTCAGGATCGCAGCATCTCCAAATGTTCCGCTTGCGATGTCCTCAGTGGCGAACCCGGCCTTTTCCATTAACTTGCTCTGTAACGTTTGCCGCTGTTCATTCCATATTTTTTCGATTCGCGGACCCCAAATAGATTGTCCTAGTGTGGTCTCCAGAGCTTGGACACGATCACTACCGGAGCGCTGCCCGGTTGTTAAAGGAATATTTGCTTCATCCAAAATATCAACAGCAGTCGTGTGTGCCTTATCGGTATCTGGTCGAATGCCTTTGCGCATGAGTTTGTTAGCCCCTACACCCGCAAAAGTAAAGAGACCAGAACCAGCGCCGCCATACAACGCGCCCATACCGGTATCTACAGCCAAGTCAACAGCATTATCCGCATCGCTGCTGCCAGCCCCGTACACGCCGCCAGCCTTAGCGCCCGCGCTAACGTTGCGGACAAAGTTCTGCGCTGCATTACCACCTTTCGCGACGGCTGCACGTGCCACAGAAACGCCGCCTGTTAACAAACTACCGCTCAACTCAGCGGCGAGCGCTAATTCTGGTTCGCGCTCTCGATAAGCCTTCAAGTCATCGCGTGAAATATCACGCATGCCCTTGTAGCGCTCAATCCAAGTTGTACCGTCAAATTCGTCGTCGAACGTGCCGATTGTTGCGTTAATACCTGCGGTTAGTTCATCGGCGAAACCGAGACTAACACCCTGCCCTAACGCATCTATCACAGAACCACGAGTAGACTCCTCTTGAGATGCTTCTGTCGGCTGAACAGTGACGCCAAACCCGTTTGCAAATTCTTCGAATGACATATCCGAGTAACTGTCTTGATTGGCGTCATACAGACTCTTAGCAAGCGCTTCGTCTGAAAGATCAGAATACTGCGGGTATTTTTCTCTGAATTCAGAGACATTCATTGGCGAATTCCTAGAGGATCGTTGTCGGAAACTACTGATGTGTGATTAACGTTTTTCTTGATGTTCCCAAACATGTTACGCAGCGTTTTAAGTTTGTTTGTTCGGATGCGCGGCTTATCACTCCACAACGGAATCTGTCCCATGAATCGCCCTTCCTCGTCCTTAGTGATTGCACCACCAGAACGCAATCGGCCAACCAAGTCTGTCAAATTGTCTCGCAACCGCTCGAAGTCCTGCGCATTAGCTGACTGCATGAAATTAGGTGCATATTGACCGAGCGCCATTGATATCTGATCGAAATCACCCGACTCAATTCCTTTAAACATCTCTTCGGTTGCAGCCAATCCGCCGCGCGCGATTTCTTCCAGTTTCGCGCCCTCACCTGATAACGTTCCACCCGGCCCACCCGGTATCGGAACGACTCCTTTTGACGGATTATTTGGATCGGCCAGCATGTAGTTGGACGGAATCTTAAACGGCAGCGCTCCGCCAACGTTGTTCACAATTGAGGTACGTTTCGCTTCTGCTAACGACTTCTGATATTCCAAGAATGACCCTTCATAACCTTGTGCCTTAGCTAACTGGTATTCCTTCATTCCAGAAGTCAATTTAGGCGGTTGCGGTAACAACGATTGTTCAGCGCTGGCTAGATTAAACGGATGCAAATCAGCCGCCCTGTTCTCTGCGTTTTGCGCTAACTGTTGTTGAAACGCTAAGTTATCCGCTCTCAGTTTGTCCTGAGCACGTTGACGCCTTCCCTGCTGCATCAGGTTAACACCATTCGCTAGACCCGCTAGCGGCGCTTGTGGAGTCGTTGAATAGCCTTGACTCAATAGACCCATGCCGAGCGCTAACGCATCGTTCCCGTCGAAGTTGTTGAAGAAATTCATGCCGGGACTCCTTGCGACAGACCGTACAGAGTCAGTCCTGTACCGGCCAGTTGAGAGAATGTAGAAGGCCCATAAGTCGGCGTTGTCTGTGATCCACCACCGGGTGCCACAAGGAGATTCATTGCATTACTCATGTTCTGCCAAGGCAGGTTGTATTGATCGTTGCCGACGTTGCTGTAAATCTGGCTAGGCATTAAGCCCATTTGTGCAATGTTGCCTGAGTTCGCCAGAGCGCTATTCTGGGCCGCTAAACCAGCACCATAGGCATTGGCCATAATTCTTGTATTCGAGTCTGCAATCGCGTCTGAGGCCCTTCCAGTAGCCAATCCACGTTCAATGGCCGATTGACTCGATCCGCCGACGTGACCCGCAGCTCCGTAACGGCTGTCTATGCTTGGCAGAACGCTCTCGTTAAGGTTGCGCATGACGTGGCTAGCGTTCATGTCCATCATGCCCGTAACGTAGGGGTTATTCGCGACGTCGGTCGCGTTGAGCATGCTGTTCTGGCTGTTCAGAACGTTGTTGTAGTAATCGCCAAATCCATCGGCGTAGTTAAGCGCCATGTTGTGACCAGTCGTCTGGTTGGCGTTCGGCGTCATCCCTGCCTGATACTGCGTCATTACGTCGTCGAGTATGCCGGGCGTTGCGTCGCCACCGGGAACCCACGTTCCGCCGACTTGCTGATAGCTGCCATACCCACCTTCCATCTGCGAATCGGGAACACCATAACCGGTTGAACCTAACCCAGGCACCCACTGTTGTGTTCCGCCTTCCCAGTAACCTTGCGTGCCGGGGTTGCCCAATAGATAAGGCTGTATTTCTTCCCACGGCGCGCTATGCGTGGTCACATCTTGCGTGCTACTGCCGAATAAACTGCCTAGTGGCATAAATCCTCCGCTCTGTCGTCACGACAGTGCTTGTTGTTTTTATTGAGGTGAAAATTAATCGATTAAGTCAATAAAGTACTTTTTTTGATTAAGTCGATTTAATTACTATTGACTTTTAGAGTTTTACCCAAGCGCTTGAAACACGCTCGTATAACCCGCCACCGCTACCGGGATTCCAATTTGTGCCGTCAGCAAATACCAACATGCCATCTTGTAGCTTGTCTGGCTCAACGTGTTGAGTTTGAAACTGCAAGTACGGCAATCCTTCGTTCAACAACTCAGATAACTTTCTGGTTTCTGCGTCGAAGAGAGGATTGCCAGTATCGGAACGCTCGTAAATCATCGCTCACCACGCTTTGCGTACTGAATTTCATAATTGGTTACGTCATATTGCGTATTGCCCGTAAAACGAATGGCAACTAAGCGCCCAGACGTTCTAAAGTCGCACTTGTAGTCAGTACCGATGGTGTACGTACTGGTTTGCCACATGATGGGCTGTGAGAATCCCTCAGAGACGCCAATCGAGACGTTAACCGTGTCTCCGGTTGTGCCGCTTATCGACGGAATAACGCGCGTCACCATCGTTCGGTAATCAATGGAGCCGGTTAGTGGGACATCCTGCTTGACTAATAGGGAACTAATCACCGTTCCGTTAGCCGTACTGCCGTCGTTGCCTTTATACAAATTACCGTCGTTTGACACCCACATTTGTGAGACTTCAGGCGGGTTAAAAGCGAGCGCATCGACAAAGCCATCGAACGTATCGACGACGTCGCTGTAGTCGTCAACTAGCTGGCTTGTGCCAGGATCAACAATCCCGTTTGCGATGTGGCGAAGGCTCGGAAGATCGCGATGCCCCCATGATCCCTGTTTGATATCGTACAGCATCGCGCTATCAGGGTAATCACTGCCCTGCTTCGGGTAGCACACCATTAGCTGCGAGTTTGCAACGTCAATAGACACAAACACGCTATCGAAATTATCTGGATCGATGTTGTTGAACAAATATTCCCTGTTCTTTTTATCAATGATTGATTCAATGCGGTTTCCGTCGCACATCACGACATCGCCTTGCATTAAGGCGAATTGAACACCCTTGTATTCAGCAATGCAGTTAGTTGAAAGTAAGCCCGTATCGCGTGAGATTTCAGTGAACGCAAATACCGCGTTACCGCCGATCCATTGCGCACGCCAGACAGAATCAGATTTGTAAACGATGAACGAATCACGAAGAGATGCACCGTCAACAATTTCGCCGTCCGTTTGCGCAAAGTCGTAAAATCCAGCGCGCTTTGTTGGGTCTGCTGCGTCCCAACTGTCAGGCAGTGAACCGCTTGGAGCGCTGGTTGACCATCGCATACGTTGAGGGAAGGCCGTCCCTGTTTCCGTTGTATTCAGCGCAATCAGCAAATCCCTGTGCGGTCTTATGACTTTCGTTGTCGTGCTCGCAGGCCAGTTAGTAAGCGCAGTAAGATTTGACGTTAGGCTAGCGCTTTCCCAATAGTGCGGATCATCAACACCATTGTTAAGAATCAAAACACCGCCCAACACGCCACCGTTCCACTTATTGGGAATAGTGCTGAAAAAATCAGCCGTATCGCTTGGATTTAGTAGATTTGTTGTCGTGCCGTCTGTTCCGTAGACGTTGCCCGCATCATTCGCGTAAACCCAAAAGTAATTAGGCGATGCGAGGACAGGAATGGCGAATATCGGCGTACCTGTTGCTGCACCATAAAGCGAGTAGCCATCTACGCGTTTTGCTGCGCCGTTTTCGAAGTAGAAATTACTAGCGGTTGACCATGCTTGCGGTGGTAGCTGTATTGGGTCAACGTCATAGAAAACACCGCCACCGACATTGCCGGGAGTGTAACGTTGCACTTACTGAGCTTCCCACTTGTAGATGTAAATAATGTTCAGATCACTGCCGACGCCATTAAGCGACTCACGCGCCGTAAACGTGTCCGTAGCATGGTTGTACTGGATGTACGCTGAACCAACTAGCTGCCCAAGACCATTAGCCGTGAAACCAGTCCATACGCGAGTAATCGCATTGGCTAGCGGCATACCGTCATCTACAAGCATTTGATAAAGATCAGGCGTTACACTTCCGCTGGTGCTCACCAGGAAGTGACCACTGCCCCATGTGTTAGAAACAGAAGTACTAGAGCCGTTGAACTTTTGAACCCATCCAGCCGTCGCGGCAAGCGTGTTCAAGTTCGCAGGAGTCGCTGTAACAGGCGCATCAATATTCGGAAATGAGTTAACCAACGCTTGCTTGTTAACACGCATGTTATTGTCAAGCTCGTTGATTCTCTGCACGTCAACAGTTGGAATAGTCGGGTCTAAATTCCCTACATACGTTGCGGTATCAATATCACTCATGGCGCATAAACTCCCGTCGCAGAGTTAAGGCGTGATCCGCTGTAGCGTCCTTCGTCTGCTGTGTTATTCAGTTTTGTTATTAGGTCGGCGTAGCGTTGCGCCCATGTCGCGGTACGTGCGTCTTCGGCGATGTAACTTTCCGCTTCGAGCAGTGCAGCCCAAAGGTACAAGCCGGGATACTTGGTCAGGATTGAATTTGCGTCTGTGTCGTCAACAAAATCGGCCAACGATGCCAGATAAATAATCTCAATTTCGTAATCGCTGGCAGGTTCCGGATAAACCTCTATGACGTTCTCATACAGCGAGTAATATTCGGGAATCCCAGTCGATTCAGCGACATTAAAATCGATTTGCTCTGGCGTTCTGTAAGACAGTGACCGACGCGGCGTTGAGTTAATCTGGATGTTCCGAAGCTCAATGAAATCGTCTGGTAAATCGATGTATTGACCGATCAGTGTGTTAACGGAACGCTTCTCCATGTCACGTATGCGAAGCTCTGAGTTAATCCGAGTTGTTGCAAGCGTGATAAACGTTGGAATAACGCTCGTTATCTGGTCGTTATCGATGAAATTGGCGATTTCTGTTTTTAGTTCGCCGAAATTTGTAATAGCCATTATTTGAAGTATTTGTTCTCAGCTACACGTAATTTGCTGTATTGGTAATCCTTAAGCTTTTGAAGCAACAACGAAGGCTCGCGCATGATTTCTGGCTCGTCCTTCATCCACTCTTCGATCAGCCCGTTAGGAATGGAACCGAGCTTTTTGAACGTTTGCCCTTTTGCCTGAAATACATCAGGGTTGTTACGCTCCAGTTGGTTTCGCTCAAGAATCGGTTCCACGTCTTGCACGCGGTTAACAATTAACTTTCCGTCTTCCTCAAAAAACTGTGTGCGTAGTGCGGTATCCATTACAACTCCATTGCCATACCAAGACGAATCAAGCGACGCGCATCAAATTTAGAGAGCGTGACTCGTGCGCCGTTGTTAAATCGGCCTTTAGATGTATTGACACGATCACGAATAATTTTTACTCGTACATCGCGTGATTCTTCTTTCAGCTTCTCGACTGCTTCTGCTGCCGCTTCTGCCTCGGCCTGTTCTTTCTCCGCCTTCTTTTTGGCAATAGTGGCTGCACGTTTAGCCGCTGTAGCTTCTTTCTTTTCTTTCTCAGCTTTGGCCTCTGCCTTGCTTAGTTCTTTGGACATAATTTCCCCAAAAAGAAAGGGGAGCCGAAGCTCCCCCGTAAAGCACCGTTAAAACGGCTTTTTGTTGTGATTAAGGTGCAACCGCATCCAAGTCAGCAACTACACCGTGTGAGGCTTCGTTATCGACTTTCAAGCCCTTCTCACAAAGCATCATGTACTTCGTGCTGTCGCCAGTTTTTCCAAGCTCTTGCAGCTTGTAAGGGCGGAAGGTAGAAACGCACACTTTGTCCCAGTCGAGCAGATACAAATCGCGTGCGCGCTGGAAACGGTTAGGAACGATCATCAGCTCACCGAAATCCGAAACGTAAACGTCAGTAGCGCCTACTACGGTTGCAGCAGACACACCAACGTCACGATAAAGCGTCGCAATACCGTTCAAGTTGTCGGTTAACTGCATCTTGCCGTAAGTACCGCACATAATGGTTTTGGGCTGACCGCCGTTGTCGTATGCAGACTGCATCACGCCACGGATTTGGTCTTCGATGCCAGTCCATACACGATCATCGGAAGCGTCAGTGGCAGCGGAAACTGTACCGCCCGAGAAACCGCCAGAAGCACCACTGTTAACCGTGTCACGATCAACGTTAGAAGTTAACCATGCAGGCAATCCAGCAGTACGTGGAGCAGCAGAGCTAGAACCCGCATCAGACGCAACGTTAGCTAGCATTACCGCTTCTTCGTCACGCTTAAGCTCTGCGGCGTTTTTAGCGATCTGGTAACCAGTCTCTTTAGCGCGTCCCGCAGTGTCAGCAGAGTCGACGCCGTCCTCAACAACGAAATCTTTACGCATCGTTTGAGTACGGTTACCAACTCGTACAGTTGGGCTAAGAGCCGATGCTGTTGAGTCGTCGCCCGGAATGTGAGCGTTCGCACCGTTAGCAGCAGCGAGTGAGTCTGTCTGCCACTCGAAGTAGCGGTTAGAGCAAGACTCTTTGCGCGCGTTCGAGATAAACGGCGTATCGGTTGGTGAAATGTTGGAGATCATGTTGCTGAGGTCTTCACGCCAGCCAACGATGTCAAATCCATCCCAAGTGTTAGTAGGTTGTGGCATTTTTTATTATCCTTTTTGCAACATCTGAGCAAACGCGTCACCCATGTCTCGAACGTTGCCCGATTTCATGGCTTTCGATTGAACAGCCTTACGCCGTTCTGCTTTCTGCTCAGAAGATGATTGAGATTTACCCGGCTTTGTTACCTTCGGAACGATTTTTAGTTTTTTGGTAACAACGGGCGCTTGTGTTGCGTACTGTTGATAGCGCTGCGCGTCGTGAATAACAGCGAACAAGCGAGCGTCCATTAACTGTGACATTTCTTCAGACGTGAACCCTTTCGCAGCGAGATACTTTTCTCCCGCCTTGAAATCCGCCTCCATTACCTTCGCGTCCTTCCATTCAGGAATTAACTTCGGTAACGCAGCGATTTGTTCCTGCTTGTATGCCTGCAATTGCTCGTTTTGTTTTTCTTGAGCTAACGTTGCTTGCTTCTGTTGTTCTTGTTGTACTTGCTGGAGCAATGCTGATTGTTGCTCGCGCCTGGCTTTCGCTTTTAAGTACGCCTCGGGGTCGGAATCAATCAGATGGTCGATGTTTCCTTCGCCCTGTATCTGGAGTGCCAGGTTTTGCGCTAACGTATCCAGAGATTCAACACGCTGTTGCGTCTCTGCAATATGTTTGTCGCGCGCCTCCTGTGCTTCCTTTTTTATTTCGGATGCTTCGATGGATTTAGCGTTGACGTGCTTCTCTAACTGGTGGCTTTTAACCAGCTCGGACAGGCTAACGGCTGACTCTTCGCCATCCACTTTTGTTTTTATGGGTAGGCTCAGTAACTCGTCTGCTGTCAGTCCTAGAACGTCTTCTAGCTGCTCGAATGTTTCGAGCGTAATTCCCTCTTCATCCTCCGTCGCTTCTTCCTCTGTTGCGTCTGGTTGGGTCTCCTCCTCCGCTTTGGTCTCTTCGACTTCTTCGGTGTCGGTCGCCGCCTCTACAACTTCGGTTTCTACTTCGGCTTTTACTTCTTCGGCTTGCTCGACAGGTGGCTTTTCAGCGCCCGCTAAAAGTTCGCCGATCTGGTTTCCTACATCGGATACAGAAACGCCCGTTTGGGTAGTCTCACTCATGGTATTGCTCCAGCTTTGCCCTCAGAGTGAGGGCGTGGGATTGGTGCGCTGTCTCACGACAGTGCGGTTAAAACTTATAAACCGTTGCGGTTAAAAATAGATTTTTGTTCCAGCTCGTTTGCGGCAATCCTTCCTTCTTCCATGAAGTGTTCGATTTGCCGATGAACACCACTCGATACGATCAGCATGAGGTTGAGCTTCTCGCGTAAAAGCGCGTTCTCAAACGAAGTGTTTTTGATTTGCTCGATCAGTCCTTTGTCCAAGGCATCGAATGCGCCTTGCAATATTTCCATCGCACGTTTGCTTTCGTGCCCGTATTGGACTTTTTCTTCATCCGTCATTAAATTTCCTATGCGATTAACAGTAACGCTAAAGCGCGTTTCTTCTTCGGTATGGGTTTCTTCTCAGCGGGCAGAATCTTTGCCGGTTTGATCAAATACGGTCTAACAGCTTCTAACTCTTCCTCTGGAATTTCGATTTCAACGGCTTTAAAACGCTCTGCAACTTCAAGCCAATCCGATTCCCTCCAGATTGTTTTTTTCTTTTTCTTCTTTTTCTTACCGCCGCCGCCACCGGGTGGAGGAGTCACAACCTGCTCGCCCGTGTTCTCCCCAGTTAAGGGAAGCCCGGTGAACGTTATTGATGCAGTATCAAGTAACGCAACGTGATTTTCGGTTGTAACGCCCTGTAACGCGTTAGCAGTGAGATTTATGCCCGCTAAGTTAAGCGTAGAGACATTGTTTTCAGTCGAAACGCCTTGAAGGTCATTACCCTGTAGGGTGATCGATGCGCTCGGTAAGTTAGCCGAATCTCCCTCAGAATTAACACCAGTGAGCGCGTTGCCTGTGATCGATACAGTTGCAGTATCAAGTAAGGCTGTGACGTTTTCAGTTGCTGTTGCGGTTAACGCGTTCGCAGTCAGCGTGATTGATGCTGTACTTAACTGAGCCTCGACGTTCTCAGTGCTAACGCCTTGTGGTGCATTACCGCTAACCGTGATTGACGCAGTGGATAGCGTCGCGTCGTTGTTTTCGCCGCTGCTGAATATCGAATCCAGACGAACCAGCGACATACCCGCAGAACCGGGTGCGATGGTTGTGCCATTCGTCCCGATTCGGTCGTTGCGAGTGTAAACACTGTCATTTGCTGACAGTCCCGACAACAACGTAGCCGCCGCCATGCCAGCGTGGTCAGCCGAACCACTCACGCGGTTATATGACGAGTTCCCCGCAACTTCGTTATCCGTCGAGTTAACGCGAAACTGGATCGCAGGCACAGCCCTTGTGCCACTTGAGCCTGAGTTAGCTGTGATCGCCTGAGACGCCATAACGAGGTAATCCCCGCCATTGTCTACGTCTACGTTTGCGTTGCCGCCTGTGTACGTAAACGCGGCTGTATCGATGTAGTCTGCGCTTGTGTAAGCGTAATCCGCACCGTTGGCGTTCATGTTGCCGCCACTACCCGAGAGAATCACCGCCTCTGCACCGCTAGGCAGCTCAACAAGCTGTAAGCTCGCTAACCAATCCTCGTCAGCGTCAGCCCGACTGATTAAATCAAGCTCTAAGTCATCGCCTGAAGTCGGGTTAAGCAACGCAACACAAGACATGCCACCGATGTTGGTGTTTTGCGATCCGCGAGGTCCGTATGTTTGTGACCAGGTACCGTCAATTTGCGTACCGTTTAACGATAACGCGCCTTGATATTCAGAACGCCCTGAAACTGTGTCTGTAGGGTCGTTTTTTAAGCTGTAAACCGCTAAAACGAGATTGTTTGTATTAAGCGCAACTGTGTTGCCAGTGCGCGTAAATACCGAGTCTTCCTCAAGCGTTGTGCCTAAGTTTGAGGCAACGTGATTGTTAGCTGTTGCAGTTGGTGTAAACGCAGCCGAAGATTCGTACCTGCCATAGTTCCACGAATCATCCAGCTTAAGAACCGTAAAGCCTGATCGATCAGCAATACGATTAACTGTGCCAGCCGTGGAGCTATCAACGCGCTCTAACCTGCACTGCAATTCGTCAGCAGTACCGACCGTGCTTGTAACATCGATAATCGCTGCGGAGAAGTTAATAAACTCCTGCGAACCGCCAGACTTTCGAATGTAACCAGAGGAAAAGCCTTCCTGTAACTCAGTACCACCGAGCGTTAACGTCAGCTTTGCGCTAACGCGTTGGTTGTTGGTTGTGTCCGTCGTTCCGTATTGCTCGGAACACATAACCAGAAAGCGCCCAGTTTCACCAAGCGTAATCGTGCCTGCGCTGTACGTGATGCCGCTGCCGTTGTTAGCAACCGCCGTATCGTATAAGCAGAGTAAATCGCTTCCTGCGTTGGGTACTGCGTCGGTATTGGCTGCGTTGCGGCGTATTAAATAATCGCCAGCCGCCATGATTTACACCGTAACGGTAAAGAGTCCTGAACCTGAGACGTTTAGTGTAAATGTGTTGCCGTCGGTTGTGGTGACATCTGCGGGCGTGCTGTCCACCAATCCGTAAGCAATCAATAGCCCTGCGGTCGTGTCGTACAAGTGCCAGTTACGGAACACTAGCGAGCCACCCGAAGCAGTCCAAACAGGATCAGCGCAGTCAAAAGTAGCAACGTTAGTTGTACGGTTCCACGTGACACTTGTTGCAGTGACGACAGAATAGCCGTTACCACTAAGTTCGTTGTCTATGTCGCCAATAACCGTATCCGAGTCAGCCGGAGTATGCGCGCTAGAAGTCAAGCGCCATTCGAAAGAATCGTTGTCTAAATCGATGCCGCCGTCTGCAATTCGTTCGGCAACATGATCGTAAATATTTATCGTTGCGGTAGTTGTTGCCATTATTCACCCTTCATTATTTGTTCGACTAACTCAAGTTTCGCTTTGCTATCGGATCGGCTTTCTTCGTGAATCTCTTTCATGCCTTTACCAATTTCTGTCAGCGCTTGAGTTATTGCCGCGTTTTGTTTTGTTGAGGTTTTTGATTGTTCGTTGAGAGATTTGGTTAGCACTTCGATAGATTTAGCGTTTGATTCAACGATCCCCGACAAGCCTTCTTTGATTCCATCGCCCATGCTGCCGATACCTTGCTTAACAGCACCCGCTACCGCGTCAACTTGATCGCTTAATTTGTCTACACTGGTTACACCGTTGGATGTGTCAAACGTCATGTTGATCCCAGAATCTCCCGATCCTGTAGGCGATTTGTTTAACTTCGCCCATTCGATATCGAGCTTTTCGTCATGCACTGCGGCATCCATTCCCAAACGCCTTTCTTCCCTATCGTCATCAATCGCCGCTTGTTGATTCGCACTGTTTTGTTTGTGGTATTCAAGCTCCATCTGCCAGCGCTTAATCTGCGCTTCTAGGTTTTGCTTCTGCTCAGTCAGTCGCGCGTCGTTCTGATTCTTCATCGCGGCAACTTGCAGCTTGCCTTGCTCTATACGCTCCTGAATTTGCAGCATGATCATGTTCGGATCAGGCTGCGGTTGCGGAGGTGGTAGCTTGCGCGGATCAATCGAGAAGTTATCCACGTCCTTAAATCCAAGTGCTTCAACGTACTTGTTGAAAGTGTTGCGAATCTCAAGCGGAGACGCCAGGCGAAGCTGTAACAATCGGTCAAATTGCATCTGCATAATTGAGCCTAGTTGTGCTGCGCGCATATCCCGATCGTTGGTGCCCAGGCCAACGTTAACAATCATGTTGTAGCGGTCTTTCCATTCAGTAGGATTCACTTCTACCCACTCATTGCGCAGCTTCATCATGCGCGGCACGTCTTGATGTTTGCGTGCCAGTTCGTGGATGTGCTGTGTCAAGCTCTTAAGCAGCGTCTCGGCGTATGTGCGAACCATGCCGTCCTTGCGAACGCCTGCTAAGTTCGTCGCCTGTGCGTACGCTCCCTGTGTCGTCTGCTTCAATAACTCAGGATCAATAGCCTGCATTGACTTATCGATACCAGTACGATCACTTCGCTGTGCGCTGAGGTATTCCATTGCTTGGAAAATACCCTGCGCGATTGGCTGAACAGGGTTAGGCATAAACTGGCCCACTACATCACCTTTAACACGGATCGGTCGGTTAGGCGCAGGACTAATGACGTCTTCAATGTTGACGCCTGACCCGATAACGGGACGCGAGTGGTTCGTCTGATAGATGTTGTCCGCAGCCTGACGAAGCATCGTTGTGCTGGAATCTTGAAGATCGCCCGCAACGTCATCCATCGACAGCCCGTCGAACCGATGCGGAACGATGATTGGCGTCCATGCGTGGTACGGATTACGGTCTACAACCTCATGCGACAAGATAACGTCTTGCACCGCGTGAACCTGAACGGTTTCGCTCTTGCCGTCGTCGTTTGTGTCGTATTTGATGTAATACTCTTCGAGCCACACGACCTTGCTGGATTGGTCGGCGTCGGAATCCTTGTCCCATATTTCGCCGTGGCGTTCTTGGTACTCGCCCGTTTCAAGTGAATCTTGCTCGTCACCATCGTTAATTCTGTCGATGCTTTCCTTGCTGAATCCCATGTCGTGCAAATCACTCACAGTGACGCGCACCTTGTCGCCTACAAATCGGCAATCAGACAGGTCTAGGTCGGGGTGTAAGTGATCGTAAAAGAAATGCTCAGGCGGGATAACAGCAATCTTGATTTTGCCGCGCTTGCGTGTGCGTGTTGCTTCAATGTCATAGAACGGAACCTCAATAGCACCAACCTTTCGGCCGCTAGCGGGGTCGAATTGATCGACCGGAACCATTTCTACCTGCGCCTCTCCTAGCTCTAACTCTTCGTCCTTGGTCAATTCCATTACTTGGAATTCGGTCAGCCCTTCGTAATTCTCCTGTGTAACTTCTTCGGACTCATCCCACCACGCTTTGACTACACCGTTCTTGCTTAACAGGCCGTCTTTAATCGCTTGCGTGTGGATCAAGAAGCCGTTGTTATCGCGATTCAGAACATAGTTAACGTAATCACTTTCCTGTTCTGCCTGCGCTTCATCCTCCTGCCCTTCAGGAACGAACGCTACAGCGTCGTCAGAGGACGTGAAGACGCGAACCATGTCCGCAGCGGCCCATTCGACCACCTCCATTACATCGCGTGTAACGAGCTTGGAGCGTCCCGGAAGCGTAGGTAAGAAATCTTTATCGCCGAAGTATCGCTTTAGAGCATCCTCACGCTGCTGTGTAAGCTCATCAGAAACACCAATCGTTCGGTATTGCTTGATGACCTTTAGCAGTTCGGTCTCAAGGTCTTTTTTGTCGTTATTCTTCATACCACCCAAGAGGTATCTATTTCTAAGTCTTGTTCGAAAGCGTCGTCAATTTCTCGATAACCACGGAACTGCATTAGCGCGTCTGCGCCGTTGCTTGCCCAGTTGTGCAAAGGGGTTACCGAGAGAACGTCGTTTTCTTCGTTGTGTTTGTAAACGTAGTGCTTGAGAGCTTCTAAGCCGCGTTCGCAGCGCTCCTCATCGAACCACATTGAACCCATCTCTCTGCGCAGGTAATCAATGTCCGTTCCCTTGTTAACGCAGCGAGAAACGATCACTGTATTCTTAAGGCCAGCATCGTTTATTAAATCCTCCATGCTCCCTTGTTCTCCGTTGCTGCGCTTCACACCCAAACGCATATGACCAGCATCGTGAGGCAAGTAATGTGTGCCCCAGATGTAGCCCTTGTCCTGCATCGCCTTTACGTAATGCTCGATGTCTTTTAATCGATTGCTGTAGTAATCAATGAAGCGATGTTCAGGCCCGATCTTTTGATGAAACCAAATAGCCGTGTCATCACTGCGCCCCAAGTCCCAGAACGTGTTAACGGGGATTCCAGAGGCAATCGGGATGCGACAGAACCGTCCGTCAGCGCGTGCTTTGACTATTTGATCCTTAAACACTGCGCCCTCTGCTATGTCGCGTAACTCACCATCCCAAGTGTTCTGCGCCGTCTCAGCATCCACTGATCTGTCGTGCTCCATTTCATCTCGCAGAACTTGCGGAAAATAAGGGTTATCTTGGTATCCGACTTTGCGCACGTAGGCGTTAGGCGGCGTATTCACAATGAAACGCTGCCAAGTCGCATCATGCTTGCTTGATGGATTGAAACTGACCCAGATTTCAGAACCAGGCTTGCGGATCGTGGGTATTAAAAACTTCCAGCTAGCAGAAGAAACTTTCTCAGCTTCCTCTACCCAACATATGTCTATGCCTTCCTTCGACTTGATCTTATGCGGATCAGTCTTAATCCCTTCAAATATAAACTCAGTGCCATTCGTGCCGCGTATTTCAGTAGATAGCACGTCATACACATCACTAAGACCTAGCGCCACGATACGGTCAGCTAAGAGCTTGTGAACGCTATCCTTGATAGATTTTTGCAGCTCACGCGCACAAAGAATACGAAGCGATTTCTGCGCCCCTAGAATCAATAATGCGTCAGCGAACGCCCATGACTTGGCACCACCTCGACCGCCGTAAAATACCTTGTATCGGTGTGGTTGAAATAGCTCGCGAAAAGCGGCCGGTATTTTAGCTAGCGGGAGGTCAGGAGGAAGAGCTTCCAGCTCCATCAGATTCTACAAATTGCACCGCAATTCCTTTTAGACTCGACTCGTTGCCGTCCTCATCGGTTCCTGTGAACTGCTGTGGAACTAAACGAACGCAAGCCTGCACATAAGCCGCTGGATTCTCGTAACGCAGCTTTTCGATTACATGCGCGCCGTTATCTTCAAAGTCAGCCGCTAACGTATCTATAAACTTCTGCGAGAATTTGTTACGCGATCCTTTAGGTCGTCCAGCAGGATTACCAGACTGCCCGGGCTTGAATTGCCAAGGTTTGCTCTGTTTGTTGTCTGTAGATTCAGTCACGGTCTCATCCTTACGGGTAGATACCTAGTTATTCATACTTAAATGATTGAGCTACCTTGCCACGCATCTCTGGGCCACCGATGTTTTCTGCAACATCAAGTAACAACTGAACTTTAATAGTGTGTTCACAATCTGGCTGCTTGAGGAATTCATCAAGCTTCTCAGCTGCCTCTAATCGATCTTGGAATTCAGTTACAAGTTTTTGCAAGGCATGATTCTTTGGGAAAACAACTTCACTATGGCTCAGTAACGCGGCATGAAGTGCGTGCTTGGCTTCCCAGTCCTTAGTTGTTTGGTCAATAACCATTGAGGTTACGCACATAAACGATCTCCCTTCTGTTTACCGTAGGTATACAAAAAATGTGCATTACACGGTACATTTGAGTCTTATTTGTACTATGCAATGTACAAACAGGAATGATCTATTCAAAGCGCATTAAAGGGCTTAACGAGCTTTATAAAGATCAAAATAAAAACCCCGCACTAGGCGGGGCTATTGAATAAAGGCGGATAAAAGGATTGCTTACCTTTACGAAACGACAAACTCAGCATTTACAAGTAATACGTCTCGACCACATACCCGGAGCTACCCGATTCACCTTAATCACTTGATCGTCAGTGCGCTCTGCGAAGAGCTGCATGTGTACCTTACCGTCATTTGCGAACGGTTATTCAGTCATATCCTTACAGGAGAGCTACTCCCATAATTCGTTGAAATGGCCCCGACGTGTACTTTGTACACTTTTTAGGTGCGGGGATTCGGGAAGCCCCGCTTTACTAATTTCAACCTACAGAGTGTGCACACAATTAAAGTCCGACCAGGTTGTATTTCTCTTCGTATTCAGCAAGAGCTTCTTCGGCGATACTCAAATCTTCCCTCTTATCCCTTACTTCCAATTTTAGAAATAAGTGCTGGAAGTTAACCCCGTAGAGGTGCTCGGTCTCCTTGGATTCAGTGTCCTGCATTAAATCGTCTCTGTGCTGATCAAGCCGTTGTGATCGTCATACATCAGTTGGGTCTTTCGTGATGATCAATGTGTCTTGTTCAGTCATTACGTAATCTTCTTCGTTCTTCACTTTCATCCACTCCCTAATATTTCGCCTTATTACGGCCCTGTCTCGTTTAGCACGTTCAGAATTGACTACCTTATTCGGGTCTTTATAAACCGCGCCGGTCTCGGATATCTCCAAGCCTTCTAAGTTAATCATTCGGCTGCGTACGCTCATTACGCTGCAGCCCGGTTCAGCGCAGGGTATGTCTCATAAGGGTACTCACCGGAACATGAAGACCAAAGCCTCCATACGCGCTCTGCGGTGCTTCCTACAAAATGAGTCCATTCTCCGTACCCTCTACGATCACAGTAAGCGAAAACAGTTATGTACCAATGACCACCCTTGAACCAAATATTAGGTTTGGTGCTGGATCGCCCATGACTACAAAACATCTTCCATTCTTCGTATGCCTTGATCCGGTCCTCTGTGTTAGATTCGACTTCAATCATTTCAGAAAAATCTCACTTCCTCGCCGAGACTATCAACGTAATCACTAATCTCGCTTTGATACTTTGCAGCGTTTTCTGCGCCGATCATGCTTGTCAATAATTGTGTGAACGCGTCGCGCAGTATGGCTTTGTTGTATTTTTGTTTATCTTCAGCCGATAGTTGCTTAAAGTTCATTAAGCGGCTTTCTTCTTCTCAGCGTCGATAGAATCAGCAATATGATTTAGCAAACCCTCAACACGATCTATTAACCGATGGGCTTCACGGATCAGCCGTTTTCTCTCAAACTCCGATAGTTTTTTCATAAGGAAATTATACCACAATATGCCGGTTTTCTGCCGTGTTACTGAAGCTGTTTACGCGCTTCTTTTACCAACTTAACAAGCTGATCCAGATAATGCGGGTTATCAACAATTAGCTGCTGGATTCCATCAGCCATCGAAGTAACAACCCTTTCTTCCTGTTCTCGCGGCATGTCGATCCGATGCTCAGCACAAATAGCGTGGAGCGGTTCATGAATGTATGTATTCAATAATATCCCGAGCGGCGCGCCGTCAACAAGAATGCCGATTTCTTTTGAGTCAGGCCGTGTAACGCCCCACATCGCAGAATCATCTGAATGACTTTTCTGCATCGCCTCAACTGAGTAAAGATTATTTCCTATTCGCAATTTGTGATCGTTCACTGATCTACCCATCCGCCCGAAATTGTTAGCTGTATTCGCCATATCAAAGGGAATAATTCAATGTTGTCAGCGGTCATGTTAAAGCTAGAGTTTTGGACGTCCAAGTTATAAGCCTGCGACAAGGTCACGTTATCAGCCGTAAAGCTTAACGCTGAGTTTTGAACCTCCAACTCAGTGCCTTGTGTTAAATCTACGTTGTCGGAGACAAAAGACAACGTAGAGTCGTCAACAACAAGCGTTTCGCCTGGCACAGAAGACTCTTCCAATCCAACGACCAATAACGCGCCGCGTCCGTTGCCATCACTAATCCCCGCCGTAATGTCTCGTTGAGTGCCCGCTGTAATTAAACCAGCATAAGCAATCTCTACAGTCATGCCGTTGGTGTTGTCAGCATGAATGACGCTGTTCGTTCCCGACCATGTAAACGTTGCGCCGTCGTTCATTAGCGCATGGATAGCGAATACTTGAGCATCACGGGTCGGTGTAAACGAAACGGTTAAGTCTGAACTGTCGTTTCCGTCGCGCTCATCGCCACCGAGCACAGTGACTAAGGACATACCAGGAAAATCAACAATCCCAACGCGCCCCTGCGCAAGCGATCCACCTTGTGGATTAAGTGTTACTAAACCAGTCCCACCTGTTGCAATCGTCGTGGCGTAAGCTTCCACTGTGGCATCGTTACTGGTGCTGGTAGACTCAAAGCGTGATCCAGTAACAAACGGAATTGCGACGCTGTCGTTTTCTGGCGCGATAACACGATCCGCATCTACACCGTCCTTCATAGCTGCAAGGACTAAACGCAGCGAACTATCAACGCTCGCTTTCGTTGCGCTTTCGCCTATGGTGAAGGAGCTGGTGTAATTGTCAGGGTCGCTACCGCCGCCATCTGTCGTACCCTGCATCGCAGGTAACAGAATGCTTCCCCAAGTGGAATCCTGATTAGGCCCGTAACCGTATTTTTCAAAGGCGGCTTTGTATGCTGCCGGTGTTTGGTTGCTTGTTGCGTTAGCCAGTACAAGCATGTTGACAGGCAATAACACGGAGTGATACCAAACCCATTCATCCACTTCTGTTGGGTCGTGAACCTCGCCCGCTGAATAACCTGGCCCCGAAGGAAATACAGGCGACGATGAGTCCGTTGGCCATTCGATCTGTTTATCGTAGCCGTTAGGTTCCGCGCTCATCATTGTGGGGTGCGGAACGCCTTCCGTGCCTAAGTGTCCGCTCCCACTATCCGAGTATTCTTGAATGTTCCCGTAGTAGCCGAAGGCATCAAGAACACCGGCCAAAATGCCGCCTTGGTGACATGATCCGTTCTTGAATATGTCGGGGTCAGCGTGCGCGTAAATAATCCCGCGCAAGTCGTTTGTGCCCTCTGTTTTTTCCGTCGAAGGCTGAAACAATACAAGACCAGAAGTAGTCAGTATGTCGTGACAATCCCTGTAGAGCTGTATAAACGCCGCTGTTGTGTCATCCTGCCCCGAATGACTATTAACGCCCCATGCCGGTGAGCTGTCGTTAGTGGACGTTCTCGGCCCTTTTGGGCCTTCCGTCCACGCTACTCCGTAGAAGTGATCATTGGTGCCGTAGCGAGCCTGTATAGCCGTCGTAAGTCCCTTAACGAAGTCTTGTCCGTTAGGGTGCGCGTAATCAACGTGCTCATGATTTGCGCCGGTTGTAGCGTAATAAGCTCCGCCGTTATTAATCAAATAAGCGGGCGCGCCTTTACCAAAGTGCAGACGAGGAATCGCGGCACATTCGCGGCTCGCAGCCGCAGCCAGCAGATTATCAAGCTGAGTCCAATCATAGTTCGGGTCAGCCGGGTCATAGATGTCCGCCGGTTCGGTGCCGTGACTAACAAACAATTCATGCGGATCAAGGCGCGCTAAAAATAAACCCGGTCGCGCCCACGATGGCAGGTCAGGGCGTAGATCATTGATGCCCGAAAAGTTAACGTCAAAATCAGACTCCATTTGAGCCTGAGTGCCCTCTTCAGTTGGCGCTAACGCTAATGATCCACCGCGTCGAGTGTCTCCCGTATTTGGGATATAAGTTGGCGTAAACACTTGGGTTACGCGAACTTAAAGCGGGATGCCAGGGGCGCTGATCTCGAAGTCGTAAGCAGGAACGTTTACAGTACCGCCGCCGATAAGGTCTTGCGCGGTACAGGTCGTAACAATCAAGTCTGTACCATCATCAAGCGCGATATGATTGGCTTCGTTTGTTCCCGGCGCTGTAATGCTCAATGCGTTTTGAGCGGCAACCGTAATTTTTCGACCAGACGTATCGCCGTTAGCTTTTGTAAAATCTCCGCTGGTCAGTCCAGCAGCTTCGGCAAGCCCGTATGTCGTAAGGTCAGCAATCGTGCCCGGCTCTGCTGAACAAATGGTCATCCGTGTGCAGGTTGCAATTTTGTCCAACCCACCATCAATCATTCCGTCGCTAGCAAATCTAGCCATTTTTATTGTTCTCCAGAAATGAAAAAGGCCCGCGATTGCGAGCCTGTAGAAATTGTTATTCTTGTTTTAAGCGAGCGCTTGAATGCCGCACACGAAGTTAACGAATGCGTAGTAAGCGCGGTACTTTATGGCGTCCCGTTTGGCCATGCTTTTATTGCACCAAAGATCAGCAGGCAAAATCCTGCTATCCACTTAATCGCGCTGAATATTTTTGCTGTAACCGAAACAAATGAGTTAATTTCTTCTGCTCTTTGCAATATAGGCTCTAACCGCTGCTCAAGACGATCAATCTTTTCGGAATTCGCCTTAACCTGCATACGGATCGTGTCTAATCCTGCTTTCTGGTTCTCCCTGCGATCCTTGGTTATCCCTAATGACTTCATTCGCTCTGAATCAGTCACCGTGGAGTACCTTCATGGCTTCCATACAGTCGGCGCGGTGTTTAATCTCTGCGGCCAACTCGTCACTGATAACCACAGAGTTCTGGTTTCTGTCGTAATCCCGTCCCGATTGGTGGGCGTGTGATTTTTTCAATAACGGCGATTGCAGCACGTCTTTCTTGTTATTAGTCATGGCTTGAAAACTCACCAGTACCGCGCAGGAAATCGTCTAATGCTTTATCAATACCCTTAAGCTGCCCGCCAAACGGTTCTCCGTCGTCCTCTGATTTGGCGCGACCTTCGGTGTCAAAATACGTGCACGACAGATCACCACCTATTAAGGCGGATTGTTCTAAGGGCATAGGGGAAACCAGAAACAAAAAAGGCCGCAATTAAGCGGCCTGAATCAAATAAACGATACGCGAAAAACAGTTAATGTCTTCGCTGATTTAAAGAAAAATGGGAGCAAATATTTTTACCCCACCGTAAAGATATTATCTCATATTTTGGCGGATTTGTCCATGTAAAGTGATGCTAATGATTCTCCATGTAGACATCAACCAACACTAACCGAAGGCATCTAAAATCGTGCCTGTCTTGCAGTTTTTTTGTTGCGCTCATTGCATCGCATTCATCAGTGAAAGGTGCTTGGTGATTGATGTCAACGCAATCTTCATACCCAACTTGAATTTCGGGAGGGTCTACTAACCTTCCTTCGTCAGTTAACACTTTCCAGTATTTTCCCTTAATCATAACCCAGTCACCTTGTGCGCTAACCCAAGCTCGGGATTAAATAAAGATACCCACGTCCAAACATCGCTCAGCTCGAAAAGTGCCATGACTGAAAGAACAAAAAGTAAAGAACCTGCCGCCGCCGTCCAAAAAAACAAATGTTCTTCAAGACCTCGCTCCCCCTCGTTAATCTTTCCAATTACACGCTTTCTGAAACCTAAGAGAATGAACCAACATATCGCGACGATGGCCGCAAATGTCGCGCGTGCGGTTATTTCACTGACTGCGCTTACCTGAACTGCTGCTAAAGCGGCGTCTGCTACATCTGGCGCATAATTCACAGTGATTGCTTCCAGCTTGTCTAGAATTTCAACTGCTTTTTGTTCCAATTCGCTCATAACCTCAACTCCTTAACCACGTTATCCAAGAGCTTGTAACGCCAATCGCGGTACGTTCTCGGCGTCGTCTTGATGTTGTAATGCTTGCGCAGTATTTCTACTGCCTCGTTTGAATTTCTCTCGCTGATGTAGTGCTCAACGAACACGGCGAATAATTTCGGGTTATTTTGCTTAATGTTCCTCAACGCCTGATCCGTTTCCTGTACCTCCTCCGGCCACGGTGTGACGTTAACGCGGCCAGACCAGCCCCAGCCGCGCAGATCGATAGAACCCGGATGTTTGCTAGGTATTGGCGACGGCTCGGCACGTTCGGCATGAGCGCGAGCTTTTAACCGCAGGTCTGCTTCAGCGCGTTCAGGAGACATCGCTTGTAGCCCTATATTCCCAAGTCCAATAACAATCTCCCCAACCGCATTCGTATGTGCCCTTTCTCTGGACAGTCTCTAGCCATCGGCAATCGTGGCTACCAAATCGCACTGGATGCCACGCAAACCAGAAATGCCACGCGGAAAGACGCTCCATTTTTTCGGCGAAGGTTTCGCCGCAATCAAACCTCACGCCGCAACCTCCACTGGCTCACCAATTCCCATGTAATCTAGTCCGTACTTCTCCTGCATAAACTTTCTGACGGGCATTTGCTCATACTTCCGGCAAAGGTAATCGAGCGATACCTCCATCAAGTCATATCCTCCGTCACTGACTTCATGCTTAACGATAATTCCGCGCCAGTGCGGATTGCCTTGTGGCCCTTTATATTCCTCATCGTGCAGGTACGACGCCCCACAAATCAGCGCTCTCTGTCTCTCACCGTTCGCAAGAAACCGCTGCGCCATGTCCAATGTTTGGACGTGTCCCATTGAGAAGCTGTGCCCAATGGTTTTCAATCTTGTTGCCGCCATTCCCCCGAGGGGTCTGCCGGTCATCGGATTGGCGAAGTAATGCGAGTACGCTACGCCGTCGATTGTCACAACCTCAAGAAACGGGTGTACCTCCCATCCGTAAAGCTCATAATTCAAATCATCCAGCGTTAGCTTTCCGTCCCACTTCGCATCGTTTTCAATTGAGCGGGTAATCCGGTCTTCGTGGTTGCCAAGCGTCAGGACTAGACGCGGTTTGTACTGTTTCTCTTTCCAAACTCGGCGCTGATCGTTGTACGTGATTAACGGCTGCATAAGTTTGGCCATGCCGTCACGAGCTGCCTTTAAGTCATCCTCAACGCGTCGGCCTTCGCTTGCCTTTTTACCCACGTCCCAAAACGACAAACTCGGCATATCAGCAAAGTCGCCAATATTAACCACCACATCCGGCTTTATGTTCACGAGATACTTACCGATCCAGTCAAGCTGGTCTGTTGGTGCTTCGGGTCGAACCTGGCAATCAGGAATAAAGAGATGTACCGACATGCGTAACTCCTAAATCGCCTGCCCTTCGTTTTTCGAGTAAACCTCAAAGCAAAGCTGAGGATCGAAGTCTTCGAAACGGTCAACACCGGGACATTGGTAAACAGACGAACTACCGAGAAAGCCGCAATACTTCATGGGCTTATCGCAGTACGCAGGTTTACCACCGATAAACAGCGTCCATGCGTTAGGCTCAGCATTTACTTCTTCAGGCTCCACAACTGCCTGTTGTGTTGGCGCTGCGCATCCCGGTAATAGAACGACTGTTACCAAGAACAACGCTAAAATCAGCCCAATACTTTGAACAATACTTTTTAGTTGCATCTCACTTCCCCTCTATGATTTCAATTGCCTGTGCTGGCGTAGTCGCAAATCCCGCCAGCGCCCCTACCTCTCGTGCTTCGTTAATAAATCTCAATTGCTCTGCTGTTTTTTCTGTTTGCTCGCCCTTCACTTCGATGTACACGCCTTTCCCGTATTTGTTCAGGCCGTGAATATCGGGGCAGCCTTTAAAGCCAAATCGAACACGCCTCCCGTTCATCTTGGCTACGCCGCTGTTCATGCGTTCAGCCCAAACGATGTCGGGGTGCGCTTTAACCACTTCGAGAATGGTTTTTTGTATTTCGGTTTCGTTCGGAACCATCAGAAAAACTCAAACAAACTGAAAAACCAACCACCCAAAACCAAGCGCCACAATGGGTCGGGCAATTAAAAATCCAACCGTCCTGCCCCAATCGACTTCTTTGCTTTGCGCGTCGTGCTGATAGGTGAAATACGAGACAACCATTGCCAATCCAATTGCGATTGGAATGGATAACT
Organism: Pseudomonadota bacterium; assembly: GCA_039029275.1. Lineage (GTDB taxonomy): Bacteria > Pseudomonadota > Gammaproteobacteria > JBCCGL01 > JBCCGL01 > JBCCGL01. The sequence continues at coordinate 45,121 of JBCCGL010000013.1, forward strand.
CAGGTACGCCAAAAGTTGGAGCTACGAACCATCCCCACAAAACACTAATGACAAAACCAGTGACAATCGTGCTCACCAAAAGCGCACCCATCACAAGTCCAACAATAAAAAATGTACTCATACCCTTTCCCCCTCTAGCTCTTTAACCATTGGCCATATACCAACCTCCGCTGCTGCGTTAACAATTTCCAAAATGTGTTCCTGTTCCCCGTACTTCGCTATCCATTCTTTTTTGTTCCCGTGGATGCTTAACGGGGTTTCGTGATTGCCGCTCTGGTGGTGATGCCAGCAAAGCGGAATAACGTCTTTCTCGCGTCCGCGCTTTCTGCCAAAAGGATGATGTAACGAAGGCTCAACCCATTTGCCGTAATCCACGTAACAGCAGTAACAGCCAAGTGCCGCTACTGCGTTGTAGTGTTTTTTCAAGCTAGTCACTATGTCTAAACCCTTTTGAGCGAAGCAAATCACCTAGCAAAAGTGCGGCACGGCGGCCGCAATACGGCCCATAACAAACGCTCCTATGTTTAATAAGCTGGCCGCTCGCATAAGGATGATTCGCGATCCAAATCGTTACTCCATCGATTGACGCCGTACACCCACCGTCATTAACTATTATTTCCGGGTCATCCAATAACTTCGCTCGTAAACTCCTATCCCACTCCTTGTCAGTCCACCCGTTTCTGATCCAACACATAGGGGTAAGCAGAACACGGAGTAACAACATCGATTCCTTTAAATATCGATTCTTCATATCAACCTTCCCTCGCCGAAATCGGCACATTCAAATCAACAGCGGTTGCCGTTAAAAACTCAATGTATTCGCTCATCTTTTGCTGGCTAAACCTGCTCGTACTTTGGCCCAACATCACAAAACCGTTGCGCTCAAGGTTTGGAGCCATCCGCTGCAACGTTTCGAATGACGCGGTGGTCAAATGCTTCCAGTCTTCGGCAGAGAGTTTTGCCGCCTCGCCGTTTACCTCCCATGCCTTCGCGCGTGAAAAGTCAGCGAGCAATTTCCACATCAGCGCGTTTTGCTCAACGCTGCGTTTGGTTTTCGCGTTAGTCACTTTGATTTCGACTTCATTGTTTTCACACCAGCGCCTTGCAACTTCGCGATGAACCAGTTTGATCAATGGGTCAATTTCCATTCCTCGGCGTAAGTAAAAGTTCATGCTGAGCGCTTCTCCATGCATTTCTCACATCCCCGCAAGTAACGCGAAACTGTGGAATGACTGGTGCCTATCTCAGCGGCAATTTCATTGACGCGTGCGCCAGAGAGAAACCTCTCGCGCACCTGCGCTTTAACCTTTTCTCGCAACGCCGAGTCGATTTGCAGCGCGCTGACCTTCATCGTTTCTTTCTGGTTTTTCTCGAACAGTTTTCTCGGGAGCGATGACAGCACCCAGTCGTCGTTCAACCAAATGAAGATTTTCTCGCGAGCGCCGATCTTGTACTTGTTGCCGTTTATGGTTTTGATTTCGGAAGTGCTGGCACTCTGTTGATTTTCTGTAGTCATGGATTGAGACTCCAAACATTGATTTGAACCACGCGAACCAATCGTCATGCTTTTTCGGTTTTGACCGTCGGTTCCATCGCCAGGCGAACATGGCGGCGTAGAATTTTTTTTCGGCTTGTGTGTATTGGTGATCATTCACTTGCAGCTTTCAGGAGCTTTGGGTCTTCAGGAACAAATTCAGAGAGCAGCACCGCTTCAGATTTTTCGCCGCCGCCGTTGCGCATTACCGTCAACGCGAGCTGCGAGTTTCCGATCAACATTGGTTCGTCATGCTCATAGCCGTCGCGGCCATTTTCAGAACCGACGATGCCGATAAGCTTTTTTGGATAATTGAAATTTTGGCGTCGCGCGTAACCGCGATAACGTTGCTCAAACTCTCGCGCTCGAAACTGCAAATCATCTGCGTTTGTTCGGCACAGCTCTGGCCAAGAACCCATGTCAGCGAGCGCCGCATGAATCGCGGGATCATCAAACACAACAGAGCGGTACGCCCCTACTCTGCTTAACGCTTTTTGAACTTTTCCCCACGCCATTTGGGCGCGGTCTTGTCCGCTACCCTCGATTAGTCGAACAAGGTCTGCAGGCTTCGGTGCAAACTGCCCTTGATCTGGATCGCCTGCGTGTTGCGAAAACGCGGAACGAACTGATGCCAAGTCATACCGCTTGAGAACTTCCCAATACACGCCGACTTGGAACTTGCTCACGTCTTTGCCGTAGAAAGACAAAACGTCTATCAGTAATTCACTGAAGCTCTGGAATTCATCAACCTGCATTTGCAAACTCCAGTGCCGCTTCAGCAGCTACGCGCTTGTTTCGTTCGTGAAGTGATTCGGCTTTGTTTTGCGCTGCCGGTGGTGAGTGGTAATTCCTGATGAACCTATCAATCTGATCTGCATCCTTGAACACGATGTGGACGCCGTCGTACCTCTGCCCTCGTTCGTTGTCACCAAGATTGTGCGGTGTCTGCATCATCCCCTTGACCGCTAGAATCAGTTGATCAACGGAGTAACCAAGCTTGAGTGCGTTGCGGATAAGTTTTTTTCGTTTCTCGTCGAGCGCGGTTTGCTTGTGCCCGGTTTCTTGTTTCCAAGTTTCGAAAACGGTTTCAACATCCGACCGCGTGTCGTCGTCAGACGACAAGGGTTTTGACTTTCTTCCCTGTTCCCTGTTCCCTGTTCCCTGTTCCCTGTTCCTACGTGGAGCATTCGAGAATCCTCGCGAATCCTCGCGAGAAACTACACCTTCGCCCAGATCATTTAAGGTTGACAGAAATTCGAACCAGTCCTTTGTTCCTTTTGATCGATTACAATGTTGGCACGCTAAAACTATGTTTTCACAGGCGTTTTCCCCGCCTTTAAACTCCGCCTCCAAGTGATCAAGCTCTAATCCTGGGAAGGTAACCCACCCACTTGGGCGGCCACTGTGAAGCCGATGCCAAGAAATTCTCCCCTCTGACCCGCAGTAGTAGCATGCTGCATCAGTTCTCTCTCCGGGCTTGCATCCGTACTTCTCGGCGACTTCTCGGCGAACCGAGTTAGGTATCGCGAGCTTTCGCGAGCCTTCGCGAAAAATCTTGGATTTGCCCGGCTTATCAACCCTTTGGTGTTTTTCCCAATTTGCAACTTTTAGAAAAGAATAACCGTCTTCAGTAACGTGATATTCAAGCCTGTTAGATGAAATAAAGAACTGAACCCAATCATCTACATCAAGGGAGCTTTCGCGAGGCATTACCTCCAGCGCTAAGCGTTCGATCTCGTCGTGAATAAACCCATGATCGTCAGAGCATGAGATCAGGGCTAAAAACATTAATCGGCCCTCATGAGGAAGACCGACCATGAACGGATCAGTCCAAAATTCTGGCTTGATCGTGCGAATTCTCACTCATCCACCCCGCCGTTGATCTGCATCGCCATCTCACGAAAGAAATTCGCCACGCTGTCAGCAGATGCACGTTGTCCTGCTTGGAATGCTTTCTCGCAGTGGAGCTGTAAGATTTGGGCTAACTCAGTCGCAGCGATTAACCGCTCATCTGAGCTTGCATCAGGAAAACGCAGGTTCACGAAGCTCTGCGCCTCGCTTGTGTAACTACTCATCTCTTGCACCCCGTCACAGTTCGTAGGGAAATGTTTTGCAAGCGCTAAAAATCCGCTTGCTCCCGCATTAACTTCTGTGTTGAACTTGTTTCTCCCCTGACCGGGCCGGGGTTTTTAGAAACGGATTTTTTCAACCTAGAGAGGCTGCCGGTCGTTTTTATGTTTAAAAATAATACAAAGTGTACTACTCATATTGATAAAAATCAATACATAACGTATTTCTCAAGGATGGCGCGCCCATCGGATACTGGCTCGATGGGTTTCGGAAAAAGAATAAAGGCGGCACGAAAGGCCGCGGAGTTATCTCAAGAAGACTTGGCGTCTAAATGTGGATACGCACAGCAGGCATCAATCTCGCATTATGAAAACGAGCGCAGAGAGCCGACTCTCGAAGATTTCGATAAGATTGCGAAAGCGTTGAACGTCCCAGTTGTCACGCTTCTGGTTGCTGATGTCAGTAGCACACAGGATGAAGAGACCCTTATAAAACAATACCGGTTACTGGAGGATTCTCAGCGGCCTTTAGTAACTGCTTACATAAGAGCGTTACTTGATAGCAAGCCAAAAAATACTGGCCCAACAGAGCCGATGGCCCTGAAAGGTATCGGTAAGACATTCGTGAGTGCGAACGAACCTAAGCAACAGCGTGCAAAGCAACCTTCTCAGAAGGATTAGCGCGCCCGAGCCTGTTGTCTATAACTGATTGAATTTTCTCAACTGGCTGCCGATAAGGTTGCTTATTGAGCCTATGCGAGAGCTGAATAAGCTGCTGTTCCCGCCATCGTTGAATGATACCGTCGTCTTCCATTTCCGCTCCTCTGACGGAACCTGTTTCCGGTTTAACGATTCCGTCCTTGCCTCACGTGATACAGCGTATCGTTGCAGCTTGCAACAGTGAAGATATTACATACAAGCAACTATCGGATATGGTAGCGAGTGACAGCGCGTTGGCTGCGCAAACACTCCACTACGCGAATAGCGCTTACTATTCAGCAGGTTATCCAATAGAAAGAATTGATAGAGCCGTCGCTCACTTGGGGTTAACCAGCCTTCCCGCACTGTTGGTTATCAATCACTTACGCTCAGAGTTTCCGATAAGCGGCGCAGTGACGTTTCAAGAGTATTGGAGATACACTGCCTCAGTAGGCGCTGTATGTGGCGTTTTCTTTGAGGATGAACCGGGCATAACAATATGTCCTATTGCGCTTGGCGCGCTTCACGACATTGGAACACTCGTACTCCTTTCCTGCCTTACCGACGAGTATAAGCAAGGAGTGCTTGATCCCATGCATATACGAGGAATGCAGCGTCACGATGCGGAGTTCGAATACTTAGAGTGTGACGCTTTCCAGTTAGGCGCTAGGATTCTGGAGCACTGGGAGTTGCCATCGTCCTACGTGGAAACAATTCGGGGCTGCTCACCTCGCGAGCGAGAAACTCGGCAACCCGAAACCGACCTACTCAGTATGGCGATATTCTACATACGCGCCCAACCAAGCCTCTGCCCGCCCTTCTGGATTAATCAGATACCGAAGGAATGGGTGCTAGAGGAAAGCGGGTCAGTCATCAGTAAAGCGCTGAACAATCTGAGAGACATCCAAAAGTTGTTTGCTTAAGCTATTAAAGCGAGGAATATTAGTTAGAATCTGAGTCGTCACTGAGAACACGAACAATAACCGGCCAAACTATCAGCCAAGGAATAAATCCGATCAGCAGATGGCGCAATATATAGAACAGAACATCGGTAACTTGGTTGTCCTTCTGAGCGCCATGATTGCGCTTTTTGGCGCCGTTCACGTCTATCAGAAGACTGTGTTCAATAGAGCTTCGGTAAGATTTAGAGACGATTTGATGTCCGCCCTCAACGGGTTCTACCCAATTGGAGGATTCTGGAATCAGAGCATGTACTCCGATGTCAAAAAATCCATCCCGGAAGTAAGGCGTGCCGCCGTGATCTTTGAAAACAATCTGGGATTCTTCGCTAAACACAGGTTCCGAAAGGCCGTAACACGCTATTGCGACAATTGCCAGCAAATGGATTGGCACATAGCCATCGCGGAAGCTGCGTTTCCGGACAAGCACCCTGTTAAACAACGTGATCAGCTTGCGGATGACGTGAGAGTATTGCTGACGTTTGCAACGTGAGGTTTACTGAAGATCGTTCGTATAAGAATTCATGTATGCACTTATCATTATCTGCTTTAGGCATGAGTCAGCCTCACTAGAGAGCTTGCCGTCAATCTCATCTGAGAGCAGCCGCATCGCGCTTGCTCGATTTTCCATATCTTCCGCGTAATTTCGCAGTGTTCTTGCGGCGTCCCACGGATGGTTTTTATCCGACATTAAAGCCTCCAATTGAGCGTGGCTGACCTTGATTGGTCTGCCCGGCTTGGGGTTATAGATTTCATCGATGTAATCACCGATTGTTTTATCGTATCGACCCATCTCGGCGAAGAGCCTCTTAATTCTCTCGGTCATGCGCGAACTATTTCAAAAATAAAGTACGTTTCGTATTGACTAATATAGTACATAATGTATTATTAACTCAAGTTCACAGGAGTCTTCGGTTGCACAGAGGGGCGTTCAGCCCCTCCAGCAGAAGGCAAGAACGGGAGAGAACACATGGCAACAGCGCCACACGCAATGTCTACAAATGACTGGATTGCATATCGACAAAACGTCGCGGAATGCAACCACCGATACAAGATTCTAAAGGAAGTCGCCAGCGTCGAATCAGAAGACGACATTGACGAATTCATCTTCGACTTCATTCAAACCACTTTCGAAAAACAAGGTGATCGCAGCCGTTGGGCTGGCGTGGCCGAAGAGGGTTTGTGCGAAGGCTCTACATCACTGGAGCTACTGAAAAAACTGCGCGACGACGATGACGCAGATTTTGGAATGTGGGCAAAAAAAATAATGCGCACTTACTTGCTACGCGCAGCTGCAGAAAGCGCTGCCGAATCGATTGAATTGTTTTAGGAGTTGATCATGTCATTTAAAGCATACAAGGCATTTAACCGTGACATGACCTGTCGCGGCTTCAAGTACGAAGAAGGCGAAACATACGAACTAGAAGGAAAGCCGATCCTTTGTGAACACGGCTTCCATTTCTGCAAAGAGTTGGTTCTCACCCTCGCCTATTACAGCGCTGACGACATTATCGACAACTGCTATGCCGAAGTAGAAGTTATTGGCGAAGTCGAGTTTGAAAAACCGACTGAACACAAAGGCTGTACCAACAAAATTAAGATTTTACGCATCATTCCTGACGAAGAAGTAAAGGGGATGGTTGACGGAAAAAATAACTCAGGAGAACAAAACAGCGGCAACTGGAACAGCGGCGACTGGAACAGCGGCAACTGGAACAGCGGCGACTGGAACAGCGGCGACTGGAACAGCGGCGACTGGAACAGCGGCGACTGGAACAGCGGCTACAGGAACAGCGGCAACTGGAACAGCGGCAACTGGAACAGCGGCGACCGGAACAGCGGCAACAGGAACAGCGGCAACAGGAACAGCGGCTACAGGAACAGCGGCAACAGGAACAGCGGCTACAGGAACAGCGGCGACCGGAACAGCGGCTACAGGAACAGCGGCGACCGGAACAGCGGCGACTGGAATTCTACTGATCGAGAAACAGGGTTTTTCAATACCAAGCGGCCCGAAACCGTCAACGTGTTCAACAAGCCTTGCAACCTCGAAAAATGGTCGCGCGCATACAAACCTGACTTCCTCTATTTCACGCCTGACCCTGGAATTGGTTACAAGGCGTCTTTCCGGAAATCATGGGAGGACGCAAACGAAGATGATCGTGAGCGAGTACGAGACTTGCCAAATTTCGACGCCGATATTTTTTACGAAATTTCCGGCATTGATTTACGACAAGGAGAAAGCGCATGAAAACACGATACGTGGCGGAATATGCCGTCAAGAAAATTACCGACCCTGAGCCGGGTACTTATCAGAGCGTTATTCGAGACACGCTAAATGACGCTGTGACACATGCGTGTGCACTAAACGCCCACGATTACGAATGCTACCGAGTAAGGCGTGAAGTTTGGCGCGGTGGGCAGTGGGTCGAGGTTGAGAGTTACAACGATATTCACTCAGTTGAAGACCTATGAGAGAGAACGGCAGCAATGACCAATAAAGTAACCGTTGGGGAAATTCGATCAATGCTACATGGTCTGCCAGACAGCTTGCCGGTTGAATTCAGCCCGATTACCAGCGCATTTCTTGGGTGTGAGGCTCCATTGCGAGTGTACGACATTTCTTTTTATGAAGACCTTGAGCACGCTCAGCCTGACGACGAAAACGCGTACGCATGTATATACATACGCGAAGACCGATAAGCCCATGAGCCAAGACCTTAAACAACTCGCCGAGCGTCTGAATCCGCAGGCGTTCGATGACAATTACACACGGGAGCCTGACTATGACACAGGGCATTGTAAACATCCGCGGCAAGGAATATCACACCGTGGCAAAACGGGTAAACGATTTTCACGAAAAGCACGAGGGATGGGTGATCAAGACAGACCTTGTTTTTAACGAAGGCGATATCGTCATAGTCAAAACTGAAATCTATGACGATCTGGATCGTTTGCGCGGTACTGGTTACGCTGAAGAAGATCGTACTCAAGGGAACATTAATAGAACGTCCGCGCTTGAAAATTGCGAGACCAGCAGCATCGGTCGCGCCCTAGCCTGTATCGGCATTGGTGGTACTGAATACGCCAGCGCAAATGAAGTGCAGAACGCAATTGCGCAGCAAGAGTATCAGCCAAAATACACGGACGATCAGAAGAAAATCCACGATCAGTTGTACCGCCAGGGTAACGGGCTTGGTTTCTTTTTGTTCTGCCGGTCACTAGATGAGGGCGTACAGACCGATCTGCACAATTCGTTCACGTCGGACAAAACGAAACACAAAAGGGCGACCACCGAATTGCGTAAAACCGGCCAAGCAATCGTCGACGAAATAATTGCAGCCATTAACGAAAACCAACCGGATCGATTGCATGAATATATGGAGGGCGCGGGGCCGGGAACGATCAAGTTGCTTAAAGAAAGCGAGTATTTGAACCACGATCAGCAAATTGTTTTTGACGATCTGATGGCAGACATGGCGGCGGCGTGACCTGCGACAAATGCGGTAACGAAATAAACGAATGTCACGAATCAGAAGAACTATTTGCAGGGTTGATTTGTGGGGAATGTAAAGAGAAAGAGGAAACGAACAATGGCTAAAGATTTAAACCTGTGTCAGTTCATCGGGCGCTTAGGTAAAGACCCGGAAATCAAAGCAATGGCAAGCGGCACTCTTGTTGCGAATTTCAGCATTGCGTGTAACGACGATTACAACGACAAGCAAACAGGCCAAAAGGTCGAGCAGACGGAATGGATCAATGCATCTGCGTTTGGCAAGTTAGCCGAAATCATGCAGCAGTATGTAAAGAAAGGTGACCCAGTTTACATCAGTGGAAAGATGCAAACCCGGAAGTCTACCGATCAAACAGGCAATGACCGCTACTATACGTCCGTACTGGTGAATCAACTACAGATGCTAGGCGGCAAACAGGGTAACTCTCCGGCACAAGGAAGTAACGAAAGTTCAGTGCCGACTCAGCCTGAGTTTGATGACGACGTGCCTTTTTAGGAGAAATAATATGTTTGCAGGCGAAGTAACTTCATTTCGTGGTGATGATGAAGACCCAGAGCTGGAAGAGAGCGTTCTATTTGAAGTGACAAGCTGGGGAAACGATCCATACATTGAGTTAGCTACTCAAGTGGGAGAACGTAGAGTGTATTTGAAATTTCGTATGTTCGACTTGCAGCGTGAAGTTAAAGAACAACGCGGCCCATAGAACACAACGCGCCTATGTATTTTTAGGCGCTGCGGTTTAGAGGCTTAAAAGAATGAAAAACTACAACGAGTTTTGCAAAACCAAAGAATGTCCTGAGTATATTGAATGGGATTACGAGTTTGAGACAGGCTCACAGCCTTGTGTGAGCTGCCAGAAAGTAGGCCAAAGCCATGACATTGATGAATACCCGGAAGACTGCCTACATTTGAGCGAAATTAAATTAATACAGCTACACGCCTAACACTGCGAAAAACAGGCAAGCCGCCTACTTAATAGGTAAATACAGAGGGCGATATGATTTTAGATTTCTTACTAAGTCCAATCACTGACAAGGACACATGCACCGGCGCTGTACTGGATAACTACGCCGGGATAAAACGGGCTAAGGAATATGAAAAAATCAGTTCCCGTCAAAAGTCACTTGAACTTAAGACTAGAGAAGTCGAAGCACTTGAAAAGATAGCGAAGGGCAAAGGGTGAGATGAGATGAATAAAACGATGTACTACGTGATTTTTGGGTCATGGAATTTCGACGCTTTATCGAAAATTACCGCCCATATTGTTGAGCGTGAAACTGACAGCTCAGTCTGGATTAAAGGTAGACGCCGTGCAAAGGCATCTAACAAGCATCAATACTTTGATACTTGGAGAGAAGCACACGAAGCGCTTCAGGAAAATCAATCCAATAAAGTAGCAAGCGCTTTGCGTCGGCTTGAACAGGCGAAAGAACGGTTTCACAAAATCAATAGTTTGACGCCTGAAGATTGAAATGCTCAAAGTCCTACTCATTAATAAGTTCTGCGCGGAGAGATTATGCAAGAACAGTTACTAGAGGAAATACGCGACTTGCTAGCCGCTCAAAACGCTAACAGTCGGTTATGGCGAACTAGAGAGGTAGCCAATTACTTGAATCTAGCCGTATCAACCACGCAGCAATCGATTACGTGCAAAACGTCTTTCCCTGAGCCGATAACTTTGCCCTGTGGCGGAAAACGCTGGCATCCAAATGAGGTTAAAGAATGGGCTGCGAGTTACAGGGGCAAGAAAGGCAAACAAGGGAGGCCGCGAGAGCAATGAAAATTCCACTTTGGATATTGATGTACTTGCCTAAGTCGTTCCGAGAAAAGCAAATACAAAAACGATGGGATTCTATGAGCGATGAAGAAATCTTAGATTCTTACATGGACGCAATGAAATGGATAAAGCTGATTAACAAACCCCCTTTTGAAGGGGAAGGGTTGTTCAAAAATATTACCGTCGATTGTGAAATGCGACTAAATAAATACATTAAGCCGCAAATTAAAAAACGTGGGATTGATACTAGTCAAGTCGATGCGCAATCTCCGTTGCAGTTGGGTTGTAGTAAGTCAAAAGCTGCTTAGGATTCTTATGACCGATCATCTTTGCCAAATCCAGAACATCGATTTTGCGAGCAAGTCGTGTACATGCTTCGTGTCTGGAGTCGTGAAAGGTGAGGTCTTTTATCTCCACAGTGTCACGCGCCTTCCTGAAGAGAGTGGAAGCGCTGCCGCTGCTTATTGTGAAAGATTTATCCGGGAGCAACTGGAAAAGTCGCACAGCTTCGCGAGTCAATGGAACATCGCGGGTATCCCCATTTTTTGTATCTCGCAAGCGCATGAACCGTTCTTCCAAGTGCAGGTCGTCGGGCGAAATGGAGCACAACTCCCCCAACCTCGCGGCGGTCTCGATGGCTAGCAAGAACAATACAGCGACTTCCTGCGTTTTATTGGATACCGTACCCGTGAATCCAAGCGCTGCGATTATGCGTTCTATTTCGTCGTCACTGATTCGACGATTACGCGGTGCGTTGCTTTTCGGCCATTTCACGTCCGCTAACGGATTAGAAGAAATCCATTTCCATTCGCGGCGCGCTGTTGTCAGCACGGCAGACAGTAGCGTTAGCTCTCGCGCTACTGATGAGGATTGCACAGACTTTAACCGATCATTGCGGAACTTGGCCAAGGCGTCAGAATCGAGTTCAGAGAGCCTTATGGACGCCATCGGGAAGCGCTGGAACATTTTCAAGCGTATCTGCTCCCAACGCGCCCCTTTTTTCTTCGGCGATTCTTCTGCCGAGTATTTTTCCAGTGCATCTGACAAGGTAAATAATGTCGCCCCACCGGGCTTTAGTGAAGCCTCAACTTCTCTTGCCCAATCACGCGCTTCTGACTTAGTATCGAAGGTGGCTGAATCGTATGCGCCCTTCCTGCGCACCTCTACATTCCATGTGTTCCCACGCTTCCTAAACGTCGCCATATACGGCCCTTGTCGTAAATTTGTCGTACAATATACCGAAACATATACGGGAATATCAAACGTTTTCAAATTTATAATGACAACTAAAACGGCTCCAGAATGCGGGTTTTGGAGGTTTTCAAGGAATAAACAAGGATTGTCTAAAAGTGCCTGTTTGTCCCTCTCCCGGCACCAACAGCTAAAATCACTACCAGAGTGCAGCTTGTCACTCGAATCGGCAGTAGGACTTAACGCATAATAGAACCACCCTTAACACGGTTAAATCTGCTCGTTCTCCCTATTCTGTTTTTTGCAGCATGACGCGAAATCACCAACAGGAGTCTGGAATGCCCGACAACCGGTCTCAAGACGTGATTGATCAATACAAGCAGGACAAGATCAACGCATCCGCGTTGGCTGGCATGCGCCGCATTCTTTTCACCAGCGAGTCTGAGCACAAAAAGGGGCGGCGATTCGCTATCGTGGGACTGCTAGTCCTCGCATCAGCCTTACTTGCCATTGGGCTGTATCTCTACACACGTATATCGCACGGCACCCTGTCCTAGGCATCTGCGAGTATCTTTGTGAGACCACATTCATTGTAAATCTTGACCAAATGGTCAGATTTATGCAGAGTAGTACGCGGCACTCGTGCTTGACCCAATTACACAACTGCGAAATGCATTAAGATCGTGTTCACAGGCAACCCAGCGATACAACCCAAAAAAAGCCGCCGCCAATGAGCGAACCGTTACTGCGCATTCAGGATCTCACTAAGTCTTATCCAGGTGTGCTGGCGAATAACGCGGTCTCGTTTGATATCGGCAAATCCGAGCTGCACGCACTGCTCGGCGAAAACGGGGCGGGCAAATCGACACTCGTCAAAATGATTTACGGGCTGGTCAAGCCCGACAGCGGGTCAATGCAGCTAAACGGCACCCTGTTTCATCCGACCGAACCGCGCTCTGCACGAGCAGATGGCATCGCGATGGTGTTCCAACACTTTTCACTTTTCGATGCGCTGACAGTTGCAGAAAACATCGCGCTCGGCATGGAGGACCCACCGCCGATGCGCACGCTTGCGCAACATATCGAAGACGTTTCGCAGAATTACGGCTTGCCCCTGGGCGCTGAACGCATAGTGGGTGATTTGTCCGCGGGTGAACGCCAACGCGTCGAACTGATTCGTTGCCTTCTGCAGGGCCCAAAACTGCTGATAATGGATGAGCCGACCAGTGTTCTTACACCGCAGGAAGTGGAGATTCTGTTCGAGACACTGCGCAAACTGCGCGACAACGGCACTTCGATTCTCTACATTTCACACAAACTAGACGAAATCAAAGCCCTCTGTGACACCGCAACAATTTTGCGGCGCGGCGAAAAAGTCGGCGTGTGTAATCCTTCTGAAACATCGACCCGTGATATGGCGGAAATGATGGTAGGTTCGACCCTGAAATCACCGTCGCGCGGTGCGCGCGAACTTGGCGACCCTGCGTTGGAAATGATTAACGTTACAACCAGATCCTCAGTCGCATTCGGTTCTGGATTGATAAATATCAGCATCAGCGTGCGCAAAGGTGAAATCATGGGGATTGGCGGCGTCGCCGGCAACGGGCAGGATGACCTTCTTTTGGCTTTGTCTGGTGAAGTCACCACAGAACCCTCAAGTATCCGTTTAAGCGGTTTGCCGGTTGGACATCTCGCACCCAACGCACGCCGTGAACTGGGACTGCTCGCAGCACCCGAAGAGCGTCTCGGCCACGCCGCAGCGCCGGATATGAGCTTGACTGAAAACGCGATGCTGAGCGGATTTGTTCGCGAAAAACTGCTTAGCAACGGTTTCGTGAACTGGAAGAAATCCTCGGATTTTGCAGAACGCATTGTCGAACAATTCGACGTGCGTACCCCGGGCGTTGATAACGCGGCCAGCTCGCTATCGGGCGGAAATCTACAGAAGTTTGTGATCGGACGTGAAGTTCTGCAGAACCCGGACGTATTGGTTGTCAATCAACCGACCTGGGGCGTAGATGCGGCGGCCGCGGCCTCAATCCGTCAGGCAATACTCGACCTTGCGAGCAACGGTTGCGCGGTTATCTGGATTTCCCAGGACCTTGATGAGCTAATGGAAGTCTCGGACAGATTTGCCGCGCTTAACGGCGGGCGTTTGAGCGAGCCACAGCCAACGCAAGACCTTTCCGTCGACGAGATAGGACTGATGATGGGTGGTGTTCATGGCGACGCGTGATTCAGTGAGCTCATCGTGATAACACTTGAAAAAAGACCGCAAGCTTCGCGGCGCTGGTCGTTTTTAACGCCGGTCCTTGCAGTCGTCGCGACGATCATTTTTGGTTCTATCCTCTTCGCCGCATTAGGCAAAAACCCAGTGGTCGCGATCCAGACGATATTTTTTGAGCCCCTGTTCGGTGAGTTTGCTTTTTACTATCGGCCGCAATTGCTGGTCAAAGGTGCGCCGCTGGTACTGATCGCAATCGGTTTGAGTCTCGGTTTTCGCGCGGGAATCTGGAATATCGGTGCAGAAGGCCAATATATCGCCGGTGCTCTGGCTGGCGCCGGGGTTGGACTCGCATTCTATCCTGCGGAATCGGTTTTAATTTTTCCGCTGATGGTAATGGCGGGTTTTGCGGGCGGCGCTATCTGGGCTGGCATTCCCGCCTTTTTAAAAGTTCGCTTTGGTACTAATGAAATTCTGGTCTCGCTGATGCTCGTGTACGTGGCCGAGCAACTTCTCGCATCGATGTCACTGGGCTTAATGAAAAACCCTGATGGTTTCGGGTTTCCCGGCAGTCGCAACCTCGCCGAGTACGCAAGCGCAACGAGTTGGATCAATCAGGAAATTGGCATGCACTGGGGTGTCGCCGCCGCGTTTATTGCGGTGATAACGGCGTACATTCTCATCAACAAGCACAAGCTAGGGTTTGATATTCGATTATCGGGCGCTGCTCCACGTGCGGCGCGATTTGCAGGGATAAATCCTGCGCGCTTAACTGTTTTCTGCCTGTGTTTGTCAGGAGCACTGGCTGGCGCTGCCGGTCTGTTTGAAGTTGCTGGCCCGTCGGGTCAAGTCAGCATCGATTTCAACGTCGGCTACGGTTTTACCGCGATTATCGTAGCGTTTCTCGGTCGATTGCACCCAATAGGCATTTTACTCGCAGGGGCATTGATGGCCCTAACGTACATTGGTGGCGAGATCGCGCAATCGAATCTGGGTTTGCCCGCCGCGGCGATTCAGGTATTCCAGGGGATGCTGCTGTTCTTCTTACTCGCGCTGGATGTCTTAACGCACTACCGTGTCCGCTTTCGTCAAATGAGGGCAAACTAGAAATGGACCTGAGTTCAATCAGCCCGGTTTTACTCATCGCGTCATTGATGGTGGCGGCGACACCGATTTTGCTCGCGGCCGTCGGGGAGCTGGTGGTCGAGAGAGCCGGCGTACTCAATCTCGGTGTCGAGGGCATGATGATTGTTGGTGCGATTAGCGGTTTTGCGGTCGCGGTTGAATCCGGGTCACCCGCCCTTGGCTTTCTGGCCGCCGCCATCGGCGGCGCTGTGTTATCCGCGCTGTTTATTGTGCTCACGCAGTTCGCCTTGGCCAATCAAGTAGCTTCCGGGCTGTCGTTGACCTTGTTTGGCCTCGGTGCGAGTGCCTTGATGGGTCAGAGTTATATCGGAATCAAACCACCGCCGACAACCGCAATCGAAATTCCATTTCTGTCTGATTTACCGGTTCTGGGTCCTATTTTGTTTTCACACGATCTGGTTTTGTACTTGAGTCTGGCAATCGTCGCCGGCGTTTGGGCAACGCTTAAATACACGCGGGTCGGGCTTGTTCTGCGCGCCGTGGGTGAAAACCACGACGCTGCGCACGCACTGGGTTACAAAGTGATGCGTGTACGTATCTGCGCAATTTTATTTGGCGGAGCTTGCGCCGGACTTGGCGGCGCGTATATCAGCCTGGTGCGCGTCCCCCAATGGACAGAGGGCATGACTGCGGGTGCCGGATGGATAGCACTTGCCCTGGTGGTGTTCGCCAGTTGGAAAGCCGGAAGAATCATTGTCGGCGCTTATCTGTTTGGTGGCATCACCGTTCTGCAGCTGAATTTGCAGGCCGTGGGCGTGGCGATTCCGGTCGAATACCTTACAATGTCGCCTTACATAATTACGATTCTCGTACTTGTAATACTGTCGAGTGACAAGAGTGGAGCACCTGGTTCACTTGGACGCTCATTTCATGCTTCAAGATAAGGAGCAGCGTATAAAAATCCAAATTCACCAAAATGCAGGAGATCTTTCCGAATGAAACTATCCCGACTACTCACCGGCTCTCTGGTGGCGCTTGCGCTTGCTACCAGTGGTTCGGTAGCAGCTGATAAAACCAAAGTCGGCTTTGTTTACGTTGGCCCCGTTGGCGACGGCGGCTGGACTTACGAACACGATCAAGGCCGCAAAGCGGTTGAGGCGGAGTTTGGCGACAAGGTCGAAACAGTTTACGTCGAAAGCGTCCCGGAAGGCCCGGATGCCGAGCGCGTAATGACACAAATGGCGCTCGAAGGTGCTGACCTTATTTTCACAACTTCATTTGGCTATATGGATCAGACCATCAATGTCGCCAAAAAATTTCCGAAAGTTAAATTTGAACACGCGACCGGTTACAAAACCGCAGCAAACGTATCGGTCTATTCTGCCCGGTTTTATGAAGGTCGTGCGGTGCAGGGGCATATCGCCGGTAAGATGACGAAATCGAACATCGTTGGCTATATCGCTTCCTTCCCGATTCCTGAGGTCGTTCGAGGAATCAACTCCGCGTACTTGCACGCATCGCGCGTAAACCCGGAGGTCGATTTCCGCGTAGTTTGGGTATACACCTGGTTTGATCCAGCCAAAGAAGCGGATGCGGCCAAAGTCCTGATCGAACAAGGCGCCGACGTCATACTGCAACACACTGACTCGACCGCGCCGCTCGCGACAGCTGCAACTGCAGGCAATGTGATTGGGTTTGGTCAGGCGTCAGATATGGCCGAATATAAGGATGGACCTCGTGTTTCATCGATCATCGACGCCTGGGCACCCTATTACGTTGCCCGCACTCGCGCGGTAATGGACGGCACGTGGAAAACCAAAAACACCTGGGATGGCATCAAAGAAGGTATGGTCGAGATTGGAGAGATCACCAATAAGGTTCCTGCTGATCTCAAATCTGAAGCACTGGCACTGGAAGCATCGATGGCCTCGGGTGCATACCATCCCTTTACCGGCCCAATCAACAAACAAGATGGCAGCGTTTGGCTCAAAGACGGTGAAGTCGCCGACGATGGAACGCTCGCGGGTATGAACTTTTACATCGAGGGATTGAAAGGCGAAGTCCCGCAATAAACTTCCAAACAATAAAGACTTACACGGCCGCGCAAGGGCATCCTTCGCGGCTTTTTTTGTGTTTACGCACACCTGCATACTGTCATAGACGGTGATTCAAATTTCAAGCCGTTCCAGCGTATCGACTTTTCAAACCGAACCTTATGCCGACTTAATTGTCTGTTAGCCCTAAATCGTGACCCGGTTGATGTTTTCTAAGCCCCGGATGCGGACATTCACTAACAGACTGATCAGTAACAAAATTGAAACAAGGCATTCACGCAATTAAATACCGACCCGAAGTCGATGGGCTTCGCGCGGTCGCCGTTATCGCCGTTGTTCTTTATCACGCCCAATTTGTGATCGGCGGTGTTGACCCTTTCGTCGGAGGGTATATTGGGGTCGATGTATTTTTTGTGATCTCCGGCTACCTGATCACAGCGATCATCCTCAAGGAAGTTGCGGCGGGCACCTTCAGCTACGCGTCATTTTACGAACGCCGCGCGAGACGAATTCTCCCGGTGTTGTTTGTGGTGATGGCGACCACGATCCCATTTGCGTGGTTATGGATGTTGCCAAAGGCGATGAAAGAATACGCCGGATCAGCAATTGCGTCGTTATTCTTCAGTTCAAACGTCTGGTTCTGGCAGGAGGATAGCTATACAGCAGAGCCCAGTGCACTTAAGCCCTTACTGCACACCTGGTCGCTCTCGGTCGAAGAGCAGTTTTACCTGCTCTTCCCACCGCTGGTGCTGCTACTTTGGAAAGTGTCGCGCCGGCACACACTTGCGGTGTTTTTTGTTTTATTTTTGGTTTCGCTTCTGTTTGCACAATACCAGAGCAGCGCAAGCCCTGACGCCGCGTTCTTCCTTCTACCTGCCCGTGGCTGGGAGCTGCTAGCGGGTGCCATCCTGGCCAAGCTCGAGCTCGATCGAGGACGCCAAAGCCACCGTCTTATGTGCGCGTTTATGCCAGCAGTTGGCGTTCTGCTCCTGTCGATCTCCATGATCGTGTTCGATCATACGACACAGCACCCCTCACTGATTACCGCACTACCGGTATTGGGCACGATGCTTATTATCTGGTACTGCACGTCTGAAGGGCCGGTGACAAAGGTTCTGGGCAGCAAGCCATTTGTCGCTATCGGATTGGTGTCTTACAGTTTTTATCTCTGGCATTTCCCTATTTTCGCATTCGCGCGAATCAAACTTGTGGAGTTGACCGAATCCGACAAGATCGTGCTGATTTTGGTTGCGCTGGCCCTCTCCGTTGTTTCGTATTTTGCGATAGAACGACCAACGCGCAACCGCAAATTGATTAGCCGCAGGTTCATCGTTGTTTCTCTCAGCGCGACTGCGGCGTGTGTTCTCGCGATCCAGACACACGTCTATTCCAGCGAAGGCGCGACGCATCGTTTCAATGAATTCAATGACCTTGTCGACCTGAACTATTGGCGAGAAGAGAACGAGGCTCGATTTACAAATTACGATGGTTGCGCGCTTGGCAAGCGATCTGACATCGTCGCCTTATACAGTGAATGTCGGCAGAACGAGGGCGATAAAAGCAGGCGCATCCTTGTCATAGGGGACTCACATGCACGCATGCTGGTTCCAGGGCTGACAAAATTTTACGGCAAAGAGAACATCGCGGTGCGAACAGCGTCGGGATGCGAACCCTACCTAAATTACGAATTTCGCGAGTCGCACAAACACTGCCGCCACGCAGTTCCTGCGGCCTTTGAAGAAATCGAGAGAATCAACCCTGAATTGATTGTCATCGCCGGTTTTTATCGCGGAGCTTCTGATGCGAAATTCATCAGACAGCAATTAGAAAATGACCTCGCTTCGTATCAGAATAAATTACTGATAGTGGGACCCTTGCCAAATTTTGGTGAGGAAGGGTTACCAAGGATACTGCAAAACGAGTACGCCCTGTCGAGGACGATCCCTCATGAAATTGCAGCAATCAAGCGAACCTTTGAGATCGAAAAGGCGTATCGCCAGGTCGCGCGTGATCTAGACGTCGCCTATGTTTCGCCTGTTGAAACGTTTTGTAATGCCGGATCCTGCCGTACCAAAGTAGGTGAATCACCCGACGCTATTGCCGCTTGGGACTATGCACATCTGACTCATAAATCATCAATTTTCTTTATCGAGAGCGTGCGGGCGCAAATTGACGACCTCCTCAAAAATGAATAACCCTGTTGATTGAGATAGCTTTCAAACGGTGAGTTGAGTCCTGCAGAAATTTGATCGTTGCTGGCGTGGCCGCCCGCGTTGCAATCAACCCAGTAGTACCTTCTCAATCTCTGTCCCTTTCAGGCAAAGTTCTCTGACTCAAAACTTGACCAAATGGTCAGATTTATGCAAAGTATGACCCAACGTAATCCGATGTGTCTGGAGTTCCGCGTCGGGGCATGTCAGCAAAATGATCAGTTTTTATATCAACAGCTCGCTTGTCGAAATAGACTCGTCCTACGGCACTCAAACCGTGCTGGAGTTTTTACGCGAAAATCGTGGGTTAACCGGCACTAAAGAAGGATGTGCGTCAGGCGATTGCGGTGCTTGCACTGTGGTCGTTGTTGAGGCCAATAGCGAAGGTGATTTGGTTTACAACGCAATTAATAGCTGTATCACCTTTGTCGGTGCTCTTCAGGGTAAGCATCTTGTGAGCGTAGAGCATTTAGCAGAACGCGATAGATTGCACCCGGTCCAACAAGCGATGGTTGATTGTCACGGGTCTCAATGCGGGTTCTGCACACCTGGTTTCGTGATGTCGATGTACTCGCTTTATCAACTCGACAAAAAACCTGAACACGATGAGATTGACGAGTATCTTGCCGGGAATTTATGCCGTTGCACGGGATACAAACCAATTATCACGGCGATGCACAAAGCGTGTGAGGATCGCACGACTGCCCCGCAATCTAATATCGACAGAGAATCGATAAAAACACAGTTGGAAGATCTGAGATGTAACACTTCGGAAGAAAAAACGACAAACAATTACCTGCACCCCAATTCCGCTGCCGAGCTTGCGCAGTTACTTGCAACCCACACCGAGGCCAGAATCAATGCTGGCAGCACTGATCTCGCGCTTGAGTACACACAAAATTTGCGATCATTTGAAACCTTGATCGGTGTTCAGCATGTTCCCGAATTGCAGGTACTCGAGGACAACACGGACCATTTACGAATTGGCGCCGCGGTCACTTATTCACGCAGTTATGATCTGATCAAAACGTTTTTCTCCGAACTGGCAAGCATGATGCTGCGGCTAGGCTCACGTCAGATTCGAAACCAGGGCACATTTGGAGGCAACATCGCTAACGCCTCCCCCATCGGTGACACCCCGCCGGTTTTGATCGCGCTGCAATCAGAGCTGATTTTGCAGAGCACTAACGGAACTCGGTCGCTTCCAATCGAAGAGTTTTTTATCGACTATCGAAAAACGGCATTGCGACAAGGTGAGTTTATTCGAGAAATTATTGTTCCAAAACTACGTCCTGCGGCACACCTTAAGGTTTACAAAGTCAGCAAACGACTTGATGATGACATTTCGGCCGTTTTGATGGCCGCAAAAATCACATTGGAAAATGGCCTGATAAAAACCGTTCGAATCGCTTGCGGCGGGATGGCTGCGACCCCTAAACGCGCGCGCAACTGCGAACTTGCAATGACGGGCAAACCATTGAACGCGCAAACGGTTGCTGCGGCGCAAATCGCGTTGGACAAAGACTTTCAACCCATCGATGATGTTCGCGCGAGCGCGCAATACCGACTAACGGTTGCAAAAAATCTGCTCACACGTCTGCGGCTTGAGTTGACTGAGCCAAATGCGATGACCCAGGTAAGTCAACTTGCATAACCGTCATTTAAGCAACACTTCACCGCTGAATCATATCGGCGCAGAGAAAACGCACGACAGCGCCGAACTGCACGTGAGCGGCAAAGCGCGATACGTCGACGATATTCCCCAACCAAGTGACACGCTCTTTGCGTACGTCGGGCAGTCCGAGTGCGCAAGTGGTGAAATCACCTCAATGAATTTGGACGCCGTGCGCGCCGCAGAAGGCGTGATCGACATCATCACGAGTGAGGATATTCCTGGACATCTCGACATCGGCCCGGTCTTTCCCGGTGATCCACTATTGGTGGACTCTAAGGTCAGTCATTTCGGTCAGGCCATTTTTGCAGTTCTTGCGACCAGTCAACGTGCGGCACGTCAGGCGGCTCGACTCGCGAAGGTCGAATATAAACCTCAAATACCCGTGCTGACGATCACCGATGCAATGAATAGATCGCATTTCGTGCGGCCCCGTCATCGAATGCAACGCGGCGATGCCGAAAAGGTAATTACTTCAGCACCAATTTTAATCGAACGCGAATTCAGCATCGGTGGACAGGAACACTTTTACCTTGAAGGGCAAGTCGCGTTAGCACAACCTCAGGATGACGATGGTGTTCAGGTATACACGTCAACACAGCATCCAACTGAGGTGCAAAAACTCGTTGCCGAAGTATTGGGAATTTCATTTAACAAGGTCGTCATTGTTACGCGCCGCATGGGCGGCGGATTCGGCGGTAAAGAAACACAGGCAGCGCCCTGGGCGTGCATTGCTGCATTGTTTGCGGTAAGAAATAACTGCGCGGTCAAACTTAGGCTGGCAAGACGCGAAGATATGTCGATGACCGGAAAGCGTCATCCTTTTTTGGCGCGATATCGCGTAGCTTGTAAAGAAAACGGTGAACTGCTTGGCGTTGAACATTCACTCGCAGGCAACTGCGGACACTCCCCGGATTTATCCGACGCAATAGTGGACCGCGCAATGTTTCACAGTGACAACGCCTACTTTATGCCGCACGCGCAAGTTACAGGCTACCGCTGCAAAACTCATCAGGTTTCTCACACTGCGTTTCGTGGATTCGGTGGCCCCAAAGGAATTATTGCAATGGAGTCGGCGATGGATGACATCGCACGCGCAGTCCGTTGTGACCCGCTCGATGTGCGTAAGACCAATTTGTATGGCAATGATGACCGCAACCTTACGCATTATGATCAGCAGGTCAGGCACTTTACTGTGCCGGAAATCATAGACCGTCTGGAACAAACGTCGAATTATCGTGAGCGACGAGCGAGTTGCAAGGCGTTTAACGATAGCAATCCAATTCTTAAAAAAGGGTTGGCACTGACACCCGTTAAGTTTGGAATCTCGTTTACAGTAACCCACCTCAATCAAGCTGGCGCGCTACTGCTGATCTACACCGATGGAAGTATTCACCTTAACCATGGCGGAACCGAGATGGGGCAAGGCCTATACACAAAAGTCGCCCAGATCGTAGCCGATGTGTTCGGCGTCTCAACGGATACAATTAGAATTTCGGCGGCACAAACCGACAAGGTACCGAACACATCGCCGACTGCAGCCTCTTCCGGCACTGATTTAAATGGAATGGCAGCGTTTAATGCGGCACAGGAATTAAAATCGAGATTAAAAACGTTTGTAAGTGAACATTTCTCTGTTGGAAGAAAATCGATTGAGTTTGCTAACAATCACGTTAGTGTCGGCGATAAAATTATGACATTTGCGGAGGTCTCGCAGCTTGCCTATATGAACCGAATTCAGTTGTCGGCCGCAGGATATTACAAAACCCCTGATATTCATTACGACCGTGAAACTGCGTCGGGCCGACCATTTTTTTATTATGCCAATGGTGCTGCTTGTACGGAGATGCTGGTTGACACCTTGACGGGAGAAACCCGCTGCCTTCGTGCTGACATTCTGCACGATGTTGGGCGGTCTATTAATCCTGCTATCGACAAAGGGCAAATCGAAGGCGGATTCATCCAGGGGCTCGGCTGGCTCACAAGCGAAGAGTTGCGTTGGGACGACAACGGACGTCTTCTGAGTGATTCACCCGCGACTTACAAAATTCCCGCGATCAGCGATACCCCCCCGGTTTTTAACGTCGACTTACTCGAAAACTCCCCGAATGCAGAAGCAACGGTATTTCATTCGAAGGCGGTAGGCGAACCTCCGCTAATGCTTGGCATTTCCGGGTGGTGTGCGATTCGTGACGCCGTTGCTGCCATCGCTGACTACAAAATCAGTCCCGACCTTGACGCGCCTGCAACGCCTGAAAATATCATGCGTGCAATTCACGCACTGGATTCCGCCGCATGAACGAGCAATGGACACGCGCATGCCACGATCTGGGAAATCGAAATATTTCATTTGTACTGGCTACGATACTTGAGACAAAAGGATCGACCCCGCGCAATTGCGAAAGCAAAATGGTGGTTACGGCGGACGATACATTTGATTCAATTGGCGGCGGCCATCTTGAGTACGAAACCACCCGACTGGCACGCGAACTGCTCTCGAGTGGCGAATCTCAACATCGAATCGAAAATTTTTCGCTTGGCCCGAGTCTGGGTCAATGCTGTGGTGGATATGTAAAAGTACTTTTCGAAATTTTCCCAAGCACCGAGTTTAATATTGTAGTTTTCGGCGGTGGTCATGTTGCAACCGCGCTACACAAAATTTTGCGTGAGCTTCCGTGTCACGTCAGGTGGGTCGATTCGCGCGAAGCGTTCACAGCAAAACATGAACACACGGTGGAGTACGTCGAAGCGCCTGTTGATGTTGTTCAGCATGCACCAAACCAAAGTGACTATTTGATTATGACGCATGATCACAGCCTCGATTACGCCTTGACCGAAGCAATATTAAAACGTCATGGAGAATTAAATGATGTCAATTTTTGCGGCTTGATTGGATCACGGAGCAAAGCCGCCAAGTTTCGAAAGCGACTTGCTTTTAAAGGATTCGATGCCAATCTAATCGGCATGTTGACGTGCCCAATTGGACGCACCGATATTCCCGGAAAACGACCGATGGAAATTGCGGTGTCGATTTCATCTGATTTACTTGCGCGCCGGGCACAAGATCAAAAAGGCGTTTCACCTGATTATCAAACCAAGCCGATTAAGTCCGCGACAGTCGAACAATTAAGCGCGAGCAAAAAACGACAATGAGTCAAATCACCACCCATATACTGGACACGAGCAGCGGAACTCCTGCCGAAAAAGTTGAGTTGATTTTATACAAGCGCGAAAACGATGGATGGACGAAAATGGGATCCGGCAAAACCAATGCGGATGGGCGAGCATCCGATCTAGTTTCCAAAAACACTGTTTTGGATGCTGGAATATACAAGATACATTTTGAGACGCGGGAGTACTTTACACGTCAAAACGTTGATACGTTTTACCCATCGGTGGATATTGTTTTTACGATTGAAGGTGACGGACAACACTATCATGTGCCGCTTCTGATCGCGCCATTCGGTTACTCCACATATCGCGGAAGCTAGTCTTGGAATCTATGACACCCGTCGCGCATCGCGGCGAAATTGTTCATTTTCTGGATGATCCGCGCAACGATGATCACGCCTTGGAATACATTCAGGACGGAATTCTTCTTATTGAAGAGGGTCATGTTGCGGCGTGCCAGTCTGCGACAACATTACTGGGCGCATTGCCTCAAAGTACAACGGTAATTGAACATACCGATTGCTTAATCGTTCCCGGGTTTATTGACACACATGTACACTTTCCCCAGGTCGATGTTATCGCATCTCACGGAGCACAGTTGCTGGAGTGGCTCGAGACTTACACATTCCCGGCGGAACGCAAACTGGGTGATAGGGCTCACGCGACGGAGGTAGCAGAATTTTTTTTAGACGAATTGTTGCGTAACGGCACTACCACCGCGCTGGTATTCGGCACGTCTGATCCTGTGTCGGTTGACAGCTTTTTCGAATGCGCGCGCGCACGTTCACTAAGAATGATTTGTGGCAAAGTCATGATGGATCGTAATGCGCCTGACTATCTGTGTGATACCCCGGAAACCTCACGAAACCAATCGCAAGACTTAATCGATAGATGGCATGGCGTTGACAGGCTTGGTTACGCGGTGACACCACGCTTTGCACCAACAAGCACACCCGATCAATTGGCTGTCGCGGGTGATTTATTACGTACAAACCCTGGAGTACACCTGCATACCCATACGTCCGAAAATAGGGACGAATGTAAATGGGTGCAATCTCTGTTTCCCGAAAGATCGAATTACATTGACGTGTACGATCACTACGGACTTCTCGGAAAGCGTTCGGTTTTGGCGCACGGCATTCACCTGTGTCAAACGGAGTGGAAAAGACTTGCGCAGACGAATTCAACAATCGCCTTTTGCCCAACGTCAAATCTCTTTATTGGAAGCGGATTATTCGACCTTAAGAAAGCGGAAGAAATTGGCGTAACAGTCGGTATTGGCACTGATGTTGGAGGTGGAGACAGCTACTCAATTCTTCGAACCCTTAACGAAGCGTACAAGGTTCAACAGTTACGCGGATACAACCTTGGCGCAAAAACTATGTTGTACCTGGCAACTCTTGGCGGTGCGAAGTCGCTTAATCTGGAGAGTTGTATAGGAAACTTTGACAAAGGCAAAGAAGCAGATTTTGTGATTCTGGACAAGAACGCAACTTCATTGATTTCCAGGCGTACCCGCGTCAGTCAATCGATTGAAGAAACGCTATTCGCGCTTGCGATGCTCGGGGACGATCGCTTGATTAAATCGACCTATGCACTCGGAAAACTCGCTCACGCACGCACATGACTCCGAGAATCTGGATCAAGAATCCCTTAGCGATACACGCACCGGATGTCGCAGATACCCGCGGAGGCGTCGTCGTCGAAAACGCCGTAATAGCGGAGGTGGTTCCTCTTGGTGAAAAACCAACGCTACCCGTGAGTGACGAATTCGATGCGAGCGAACACGTTGTTATCCCAGGCCTGGTCAATGTGCACCATCACTTTTACCAGACACTCACCCGCGCCCTGCCCGACGCGCTGAATAAGCCGCTCTTTCCCTGGCTCAAGAGCTTGTATCCAATCTGGTCAAAGCTCGATGCGGAAATGATTTCTCTTTCAACCGAACTCGCATGCACAGAGCTATTGTTATCAGGTTGCACAACAACGGCGGACCATCACTACCTTTTCAGCGATGCAATCAGTGACGCAATTGATCTGCAAGTACGCACAATTAAAAAAGTAGGTATTCGGGCGACGGTGACGCGCGGTTCAATGAGTCTGGGCGAGGATCAGGGTGGTTTGCCTCCGCGCAGTGTCGTTCAGACTGAAGAGACGATTCTCGCTGACAGTGAGCGTTTGATCGGCTTACACCATGACGGCGATCCTGGCAGTATGTTGCAAGTCGCACTCGCTCCGTGCTCGCCATTTAGCGTGTCTGCATCGTTGATGCGTGACACAGCTGCGCTCGCGCGCACGCACGGGGTTCGTTTGCACACACATCTGGGCGAAACAGAAGATGAAAATATGTTTTGCGTGAGGCAATTCGGTCAGCGCCCCGTGGACTATCTGGAGTCCGTTAACTGGATGGCTAACGACGTCTGGCTCGCACATGGTATTCATTTCACCGACGATGAAATTAAGCGGCTTGGAG
Source organism: Pseudomonadota bacterium (assembly GCA_039029275.1). Lineage (GTDB taxonomy): Bacteria > Pseudomonadota > Gammaproteobacteria > JBCCGL01 > JBCCGL01 > JBCCGL01. The sequence continues at coordinate 71,755 of JBCCGL010000013.1, forward strand.
CAGCCGGCATTGGAATATCACATTGCCCAAGCTCAAATATGTTGCTGGCCTCAGGTCAGTGCGCCACATTGGATTGCGAGGCTGCTGGGTGTGTGATTGGCATCGGTGTGGATGGGTCGGCTTCAAACGACGGATCAAATATGATCCAGGAAGTTCGTCATGCCTTTCTGTTGCAACGTTTGCGCTACAACGCCGCGGATATAACACACAAAACCGTGTTGGACTGGGCAACGAAAGGATCGTCACGTTGTTTAGGTCGCGATGACATCGGCTCGATTGCGGTCGGCAAACGTGCGGATATGGCGCTATTTAAGCTGGACGAATTACGCTTCTCTGGTGCAGGCGATGCACTGGCCGCGTTGATTCTATGTGGTGCGCATCGCGCGGACCGGGTCATGATCGAGGGGCAATGGCGCGTAATCGACCAAGACCCGCTCGATACAGATTTGCGTGAGCTAACTCACAAACACCACTTAGCTGCGCAAAAGCTTTGGAATGCTTCATGAAAAACAATAAACCGCGTACGTCACTACGCGCCTCTCGGCAAGTGAACGAGCAAAAAATCCTGCAGGCCGCTGAACGAGAGTTTGAAGCACACGGATATGGTGGCGCGAGAATGCAACGCATCGCCGATCTCGCGGGTTTACCCAAGGCCAATGTGCACTACTACTTCCCGAACAAGCAAGATCTTTATATTGCAGTCCTCAGCGGTATAGTTGATTTATGGAACAGCGCATTCGGTGACATTCACGTGGACGACGACCCGGCAGCAATGATTGAGAGTTACATTCGCGCCAAGCTGCGCTATAGCCAGCAAAACGCTCGAGCGGCTCGCATCTTTACCATGGAGATGATCCAGGGTGCGCCCCACTTACACGACTATTTAACCGATGTCACAAACAAGTGGATTGAACAGCGTGTCGCGGTTTTGAATGCCTGGAAAGAACAGGGAAAGGTCGGTGAAATAGATCCCTACCACCTCATTTTTATGATTTGGTCCACGACGCAGTACTACGCGGACTATCACGCTCAAATAGCACTAATTTTCGAAAAGTCCGTACTAGATGAGACCGATTTCGAGCAATTTGCCAATTCGCTTGTCGATATTATTTTGACAGGTTGTCGAATAAACAAGTCGTGAGTTATTGATAACTTTTAAGCGCTTCGACGCCTTTTAACAATTCCGCCATGCTGGGTTTATTCTCATGGATTTCATCCACGGTTAGACCTTGCAATTCGTGCGGAAAAACCAACCAGTCTTCGGTTTCATGAATATAGTAATTGGGAACGCGATCTGTCCGGTTTTTTCCCGGTTTAAAGTATGGCGTTGCAATGCGGATATCATGCGGAGTGTTTTTACGCGCTTTGAGGTATAGAGTATCGATAACCGCTTTCACACTCAATCCCGTGTCATAAACGTCATCCACGATCAAAAGTGAATCTTCTGAGTCGATATTGCGAATCACATAGCCCAGGCCGTGTACCGCCACTGCGCCTTCGCTGCGGGTCATTGACGAATACGAAGAAGTCCGAATCGAAATATGGTCTGTCGGTATACCGAAGTATTGCAACAACTCCTGAACCGCGATCCCGACTGGAGTCCCGCCGCGCCAGATACCAACAATGAAATCGGGCCGAAAACCATCCTCGAGCACTTTGATTGCCAGTCGATACGAGTCATCTAAAAGTGATTGGGCCGTTATGTAAACTTTTTCTGACATAAAAAGAGTTGCAAAAACATGAGATCGAAGCATACAAAAAAAGCGGGCGTATTGCCCGCTTGTAAAGCCCTCCTCTAGTTGTGATTTACTCGACCGCCAGGTTTTCTCGGTTTTTTGAGAGAATGCCTTCGCCTATGCCCGAGACCTTGGTCAGCTCCTCAACGGATTTGAATTCGCCATATTCTTCTCGATAGTCAACGATCGCTTGCGCCTTGGCTAGCCCGACACCTGAAATTGCGTCAGACAATTCGGCTGCGCTCGCCAAATTGATATTGACTGGATTAGCATATGAAAAAGAAGAGAAGAAAAGCAGAACAGCAGCAACAACTGCCGAGCGGATTCGAATCATAACAACTCCTTGTAATTGCAATAAAACAGACGTGCAAAGCCGCACGCCCGGACGGGACAACGCGTCTAAAGATTTAGCTCGGAGTTAATCTGTGTTAGCACCGCTGCCGGATCCTTAGCTTTGGTAATCGGTCGTCCAATCACGAGATAGCTTGCACCATTATCGACGGCTTGTCGAGGTGTTACGATACGCTTTTGATCATCCTGAGTTGAATCACTTCGGCGAATTCCCGGTGTAACCAGAGTAAATGTGTCACCAATAGATGCCCGCAGGTCAGGTGCATCCTGTGCAGAACACACCACTCCATCGAGGCCAGCAGTGTGGCTCAAGGCAGCCAAACGATTAACGAATTCCTTGGGTTGTCCAGGCACTCCGATTTGCGCCATTTCCATTTCATCCGAGCTTGTTAGCAAGGTAACTGCAATCAACAGCGATGAGTCACTCGAAACGGCGCGTCGAGCGTGTTCCAGCATTTTCAGACCGCCCATCGCGTGCACATTCAGCATCCATACGCCGAGATCAACTGCGGCACGACATGCTTCACCGACGGTGTTGGGAATATCGTGAAACTTGAGATCAAGAAAAACGTCTGCCCCGTTTTCTACCAGGCGACGCACGAAGCGTGGTCCGGCAGATGTGAATAACTGTTTACCTACTTTTAACCGACAATCACTTACGTCAATACGATCTACAAACGCGAGCGCCTCGTTTTCAGTCGCAAAATCGAGCGCGACGATGACTTTCGAATCCATTAGTATTTTTAACTGTGGTTAAACAACGTCGTCAGACTTAAGCGGTTTTACGGTGTCCCAGGACTTGCAGCCCGGGCACTGCCAATGGATCTCATGACCGCGAAAACCGCACAAATTGCACGTAAATGACGGTTTGGTTTCAATCACGCGACCGAGCATATCCACCACTACACGAATCTTGTCACGTTCGCTATCCTTGCTTTTGTCGAGCTCAATTTCTGCCCACTTATGCAATCCCTTTAACGTCGGATTCTCAACAAGCTCATCCTTAATCATTTGCTCAGCTGCGTCTTTCCCGTCGACTCGTTCGACCATATCAGCGATGGCACTCACAATTTCAAAGTCGTGATCACCTTTACGAATGCCCGCGATGAACTCACGCAGTCGCGTGTTGTCGCTTTGTCGCTCTACCGCAGAAAGCCATCTTACGATGATGACCGGCATCAAACTATCATCCTTGTCGTAAGCGCGTTTGAAATGACCGTCTGCCTGCCCGAAATCTTTCTGCTGAAGCGCAATATCCGCGTGCATAATGTCCGCTCGAGCGCAGTGTTTATCAAACGTTAACGCGTTGTTTAGGTGTGCCTTCGCCTCGGCGAACTGTTCTTCCTGTAGCAAATCGCTGGCAATTTCGCAGTAGTAGTGAGCGACAACTTCGTTACGCGCCTCACCCGTCTTGTTATGCAGATGCTTAGCCGTATCGATTGCCTTCTGCCATTCGCGTTCTCGTTCGTAGATCACAATCAAACTCGCGCAGGCTTCGCTGGTGTGCGAGTCGAGCGAGAGCAATTCGGCAAAAATACTTTCAGAACGATCAAACAACCCCGCCGCCATGTAATCGCGGGCCAGTTCCAACATGCTGTTTCCACGCAACTGAGCTGAAAGATTCGGTCGTGAGACCAGGTTTTGATGAATCCGAATTGCCCTATCCACTTCACCGCGCTGGCGAAAAAGGTTGCCGAGTGCCAGATGGGTTTCCATGGTTTCGCTATCCACTTCAACCATGCGAATAAAGACCTCGATGGCTTTGTCCGGCTGCTCATTGAGCAGATAGTTCAGTCCGTGGAAGTATTCAGGTGCTGGTCGTGTAAGGGTATTTTGGGTGACGCCGAAGATACCGCCTTTACGGCCGGCTAACCAACCTGTAGCCGCGGCAACGGGCAACAGGAGAAGCAAAAATTCAAGCACGACAGCTGCTCGATTTCGAATCGGGTTCGAATGAAAAGCCCCTACCAAAGTCTAAATAGCGCATTTTTGGGCAAACCAGGCGGTGTTAGTGCGAGAGTATATCCCACACGAACCATCCACATCTCCCAAACTTCAAACCGAAATGGGAGGTGCGGTGCTGTTAAGTGTGGATGTAGTAGAACGCAGATACGGAGCCGTATCTGCTGAATAAACTCAGGCGGCGGACTGGGTGTTGATCGCGTTGACGCGTTCGCGCAACTCTTTGCCAGGTTTAAAGTGCGGCACGTGCTTACCCTGTAACGCTACCGCAGTGCCAGATTTTGGATTGCGACCCATTCGCGCTGGACGAAAATGCAGGCTGAAGCTGCCAAATCCCCGGATTTCGATGCGTTCGCCGCCTGCAAGGGACTGACTCATTTTCTCAATCAGGCTCTTTACGGCCAGCTCGACATCTTTGTGGGCCAGATGTCCCTGAGTTTTTGCTAGAGATTCAATCAAGTCTGATTTTGTCATCGCTAATTCACGCCTAGGCAATAAACGTTAAAATACAACGAATTACACTCTATATATAGCCATCCTTGGCTAAAATTCCTAAGAAATGCAGTCTATTTCTGCATTTGTTCTTTCAGAATGTCGCCCAGCGTCGTGTTTGGCGTCGCAGATGACTGAGTGTAATCACTTATAGCCTCTGCTTCGGCATCACTGTCTTTAGCTTTAACAGAAAGTTGAATTTTTCGGAGTTTCCGGTCGATTCCAACGAATTTGGCCTCAACTGTGTCACCTTCTTTCACTTCGGTCCGCAGATCATCAACGCGATCACGCGACATTTCGCTTACGCGCAGAACGCCCTCAATTCCCTCTGCCAGTTCGATCGTGGCGGCTTTGGCGTCGACTTCGGTGACTTTACCCGAAACGATACTTCCCTTCGGATTGTCGGCAACATACTGGCCGAACGGATCCCGATCGAGCTGTTTGACACCCAGAGAGATACGCTCACGCTCCGGATCGACAGCCAGAACCACTGCCTCAAGCTCATCGCCTTTGGAGTAGTTGCGCGCCATTTCCTCACCGTTGTCATTCCAGCTCAGGTCTGAGAAGTGAATCAGCCCGTCGATACCGCCGTCCAGGCCGATAAATATCCCAAAATCGGTGATCGATTTTATCTTGCCAGAAACGCGGTCATTTTTATTGTAGTTCTGAGCGAACTCGTCCCACGGATTTGGCTGGCACTGTTTGATGCCAAGCGAAATACGGCGACGCTCCTCGTCGATGTCCAGAATCATCACTTCGACTTCGTCGCCGAGCGCAACGACCTTGGCCGGGTTGGTGTTGCGGTTGGTCCAATCCATTTCGGAAACGTGAACCAGACCCTCAACGCCCTCCTCGATTTCGACAAAGCAACCGTAGTCGGCAATGTTGGTGACCTTGCCGAACAAGCGAGAATTTTCCGGGTATCGGCGTTTCAAATCTGCCCAAGGATCTTCGCCCAGCTGTTTCAAACCAAGTGAGACTCGGCTGCGTTCACGGTCGAATTTGAGTACCTTGACTTCGATTTCCTGACCGACCTCGACAACTTCGGACGGATGCTTAACTCGCTTCCACGCCATATCGGTGATGTGCAGAAGGCCGTCGATACCACCGAGATCGAGAAACGCACCGTAATCGGTGAGATTCTTGACCACGCCCATAACCTGCTGTCCCTCCTGCAAATTCTCGAGCAGTTTTTCACGCTCTTCGCTGAACTCTGACTCAACAACAGCACGGCGAGAAACCACAACGTTGTTGCGTTTCTGGTCGAGTTTGATGACCTTGAATTCAAGTTCTTTACCTTCGAGGTAGGACATATCGCGAACCGGGCGCACGTCAACCAGGGAGCCCGGCAGGAATGCACGGATATCGGAGAGTTCAACTGTGAAACCCCCTTTGACCTTACCCGTGATGATGCCTTTAACAATCTCGCCAGCAGCACTCGCGGCTTCAAGCATGCTCCAGGCACGCGCGCGACGGGCTTTTTCTCGAGAGAGGCGAGTCTCGCCGAAGCCGTCTTCAACAGCGTCCAGCGCAACTTCGACCTGATCACCAATGGCAATTTCAAGTTCGCCGGTTTCATTGTAGAACTGCTCGACCGGGATAACTCCCTCTGATTTAAGGCCGGCGTTGACCATGACATAGTCGCCGCTGATCTCGACAATGGTTCCGGAGAGGATGGAACCGGGTTGCATAATGGTGTTAGAGAGGCTCTCTTCGAACATCTCCGCAAATGATTCAGACATTAATTTTCCAGAATGACACAGAGGGTTCAAGGTCCCGGACCCACTGGGTTGCTTATAAACGCCTATTTCATCCTGAAACAGACAACTCAGTTCTGATTCGACAAGTGCTTGTCAATCAGCAGACTAATTTCCGATTCGACTTCGGGGATGCTGAGCGTAGTCGAATCAAGAATAATTGCATCGTTTGCGGGTACCAACGGCGACGAGTCACGATTTTGATCCCGCTCGTCACGCGCCTGTATCTCGCGCAAAAGGTGCGCAATTTTAGAGTCAACGCCGTTAGCTTTCAACTGCTTGTGACGCCGATTCGCGCGCTCTTCGGCGCTTGCAGTGAGATAAATTTTCACCTGCGCATCCGGAAACACGACCGTTCCCATGTCGCGTCCATCGGCAATCAACCCTGGCGCTTGACGAAAATTACGCTGCACATCCAACAAAGCCGCCCTCAAACCCTCCATGGGAGCAACTTTCGAGGCGCTCATTCCGACTTCTTCGGTGCGGATGTCCCGCGTCACGTCAACACCATCGAGGAACACGGCAACGCCCTCAGTGGCATCCAGCGTAAAGGCAATCTTCAAGCTGTGAGCCACCTCGACCACAGCCGCCTCGTTGTCCAGCGATACACCGACTCGATTACTCTCAAACGCTGTAATCCGATACAGCGCCCCACTGTCGAGCAGATGAAAGTGATACTTCTCTGCCAAGTTTCGAGCAATGGTGCCCTTTCCAGAGCCGCTGGGGCCATCGATGGTGACGACGAGTACCTGCATATGATTTTCAGGCAGGACTTAACTCGCGGACCGACATTCCAATTTTACCGGCGTGTCCGGGAAAATTTGGAAATGAGGTCGCCACGTTGTCACAACGCTCGATCGTGACACTTGATTCGGCGATCAATCCGGCAACAGCAAACGCCATCGCAATTCGATGATCATGAAAGCTGTCGACGTCACCGCCCCGCAGTCGAGCTCCGCCGTTTATCACGATGCCATCGGGCAACGGTCTGGCTTTGACACCTAAAGTCTTCAGTCCCGCAGCCATCGCCTTAATTCTGTCGCTCTCTTTCACTCGCAATTCTTCTGCGCCGGTCAACACTGTTTCACCTTCCGCCGCAGCCGCAGCAATAAACAGGACAGGAAATTCATCGATGGCCAGAGGAACCAATGATTCTGGGATATTGATTCCCCGAAGCTGCGCCGATTTCACCTGAATGTCGGCCATCATTTCTCCCCCCGATTCACGCTGACGATGCAGCGTAATGTCTGCACCCATCAAACGAAGGATGTCGATCACACCGGTGCGCGTTGGATTGACGCCAACGTCTTTAAGCATTATGTCCGAGCCGTGCACAATAGACGCCGCCACCATAAAAAACGCTGCCGATGAAATATCCGCCGGCACGTCAAGATTTGTTGCACGCAGGCGATGCCCGCCTTCAAGCGAAACCTCTCGGTCATTCACGGAGATCGGGTATGAAAATCCACGCAGCATCCGCTCGGTGTGATCGCGAGTGATGGCCGGTTCGGTCACGATTGTCGTGCCCTTTGCAAACAATCCCGCGAGCAAAAGACACGACTTTACTTGCGCGCTCGCCATCGGCAATTTGTAGTCGATTCCATTTAGCGTTGCACCACCGCGGATAATTAGCGGCGGGCGTTTACCTTCGCTTGCGTAAATCTGAGCGCCCATTTTCTCGAGCGGGTCGACAACGCGGGCCATCGGTCGCGAGCTAAGAGACGCGTCTCCCGCCAACGTGGTATCAAAAACCTGCCCGGCGAGCAGCCCACTCATCAATCGCATCGAAGTGCCGGAGTTCCCCAGATACAAATCCCTGTCTGGCTTCTGCAAACCATCGATACCGACGCCGTTGACCCGCACAACGCCATTTTCAACGTCCGAGATTTCAACCCCCATATCGCGAAATGCGCGCAGTGTGTTGAGGCTGTCCTCACCCTGCAAAAAACCTCTGATCGTTGACTGACCGTCCGCGAGCGACGCCAGCATCACGGATCGATGCGAAATGGATTTGTCTCCCGGCACGCGCAACTCACCGTAGAGAGAACCACCGGCGGAAACACTGTATTGCGTTGATTCAGACATCGTATCTATTTGTTCAATTGTTCCAGATATTGAAACTACTCGTAATGGTTATCGCGCGCGGTCTTTGTTCGCGTGAACACCTCTAATAATGCATCGCCGTCCGCGCTTTCAATCATCTCACGCAGGTGCGCGAAATTGCTTTGCATGTGATCAATTATTGCAAGCAACATATCGCGGTTGCTGAGGCAGATGTCTCGCCACATTACCGGATCGCTCGAAGCGATACGTGTGAAATCCCGAAACCCGCCCGCGGCGTAGCGAAAAATGGCCTCGCGCTCGGGCAAGTGAATTAACGCATCGACGAGCGAGTACGCCAGCACATGCGGCAAATGACTGGTCGCCGCGAGCACACGATCATGCTCTTCTGCATCCATTATTTCTACCACCGCGCCGCAACGCTGCCAGAGTTCCGTAACGGTTTGAACGGCAACTGCTTCGGTCTCCGGAGTTGGTGTCAGTATCACGCGACGGTCGTTATAGAGCGTCGGAAACGCAGCGTTGATACCACTGTTCTCATTGCCGGCAATGGGATGACCGGGAACCACGTTCGCCAGCGATCCAAACATTTCACGAGCATCTTCGATAAAACTGCCTTTCACGCTGCCGCCGTCGGTGACAATCGTATCTGGACCGATTGAATCCCGAATACTGCGCATCACATGCTTCATTGCCGACATAGGGACAGTGATCATCACCACGTCTGCGCCCTTGGCAGCCTCGCTGATATCCGTCGAGAAACCGTCGAGTGCTCCCATGTCGACGGCTTTTTGCAGAGGCTCCGCGCTTCGCCCGGTACCGATAATTTCCGTCGCAAACCCACTTTGTTTAAGCGCCAGTGCGAGCGATCCGCCTATTAAACCGACACCAACAATGACGAGGCGCATTGTTAAGCAACAACTTGTTTGAGTGCGGCGATAGCGCGCTCGTTATCACTTGCAGTGCCTATTGTGACGCGCAAATGATTGGGCATCCCGTAATTCGCCAACGGACGAACAATCACACCTTGGCGCAACAATTGCGCATACACCTCGCTAGCGTCTCGCGCAAAATCTATTGTGACGAAATTACCTTTTGAAGGGATAAACGTCAGCCCGACTTCGTCACACGCGTTTTCCCATGCCCGCAATCCGTCAGCGTTCGCACGAATACTTTTTTGGATGAATTCATCGTCGTCCAGCGCGGCAATAGCGCCCGCTATCGCCATAACATTGGCATTAAACGGGTGGCGAACACGATTGAGAAAATCCGCGATCTCCGGGCTGGAAATGCTGTAGCCAATGCGCGCACCGGCCAATCCAAAAATTTTGGAAAATGTCCGCGTGATGATCAGATTCGGACATTTCTTCAACCAATCGACGGCTTCGTTAACCGCCGCTGATTCGATGTATTCGATATACGCAAGATCCAGAACCGCAATAACTGTTTTCGGTAATGCGAGAACAAACGCCTTCACATCATCCATCGCCAACCAGGTGCCCGTTGGATTATTTGGGTTGGCGATGAAAACAACTCGTGTTTTCGAATTGACAGCGTCAGACATCGCATTTAAATCATGACCGTAAGGCGCGCTTACATGATCTGCCGGCAATGCCCTGGCAACGTTGAGCTGGGCCCCGACAGCCTGGGTCGAAATAGGGTAAACCGCAAACGCTTTTTCAGAAAAAACTGCATTGGTTTCAGGCATCAAAAACGCTCTGGCGATCATATCGAGGACATCGTTGGAACCGTTGCCTAACGTAATACAAGCGGGATTACACTGCATCCGGGTCGCAAGCTTTGCGATGAGTTGATAGCCGTCCGGGTAGTAATTGATACCTGTTACTGCGTTCCGAATTGCGTCAACGGCGAGCGGTGAAGGGCCAAACGGATTTTCATTTGACGCGAGTTTAATCGCGCCGGAAATACCGTATTCGCGTTCAAGCTCTTCGACCGGCTTGCCGGGTTGATAGGGTTTCAAACCCAATACGCCGGGCACGGCGATTTGTGTTATGTCACTCATCGGTCAATTGTTTTTAGTAAGCGGCCCTGGGATAGGAACCCAATACGCGGTAAAGCGGCGCGTTGTTTGATAAAGCATCGAGCGCAGGCTTTATGTCGTCGTCTAAATGATGGCCATTGATATCAACAAAAAACACGTACTCCCAAAGCCCACCTTTGGACGGCCGAGATTCAAGTCGATTCATGTCAATGTTGTATTCGGCGAGTGGTTTCAGCAGGTTATACAGCGAGCCCGGCTTGTTTGGGGCCGCAAACAGGATGCTGGTTTTATCGTCACCGCTGGCTGGCACATCTTGATTGCCAATAATTAAGAACCGCGTAGTGTTGTCGGTTTTGTCCTCGATTTTTGATGCCAGCGTGTCGAGATTGTAAATCTCCGCCGCCGCCTGCGGGGCAATGGCGGCGACGTCAGATTTCTCGGCAGCTAATCGAGCAGCTTCGGCATTGCTGCTGACAGCTTCCAGTTCAACATTTGGCAAGTTACGCGTCAGCCAGTTGCGGCACTGCGCGAGTGACTGCTGGTGCGATAACACTGTATTGATTTTGTCGAGACTCGCGACATTGCCGACCAAATTATGGTGAATACGCACCACCACCTCGCCGGAAATCCTCAGGGGTGAATTTAGAAACAAATCCAGCGTGTGGTTGATCACACCCTCGGTTGAGTTCTCCACAGGGACGACACCAAAGCGTGAAGAACCATTTTCAACGGAGCGGAAAACGTCGTCGATTCCTCCCAATGGTATCGCTTGCGCAGCGTGACCAAAGTGTTTCAATACCGCCGAATGCGTGAACGTACCTTCAGGACCCAAATAAGCCACCTTCAACGGCTGCTCCAAGGCGAGGCACGCAGACATCACCTCCCGAAACAAAACAGCGACGGTCTGATCGTCAAGTGGTCCCTTGTTCAAGTCCATAACTTTGCGCAAAACCTGCGCTTCACGCTCGGGCCGATAAAACAGCACATCGTTTTGGGGAGTCGCGCCCAGTTTTATTTCAGCAACCTCTTGCGCGCATTTGGCTCGCTCGCTCACTGCAGACAAGATTTGCTGGTCGAGTGCATCGATGCGTTCTCGAATCTCTTCGAGCTTGCGTTCGTCGCTCATCGCCTACCTCATGCTCATGAGGCGCCGGAATCATCGCTTGCGCGATTTTCGGGCTCATCAGTATTGTCTGCATTTTCCGAGGCACCGCCTGCCTCATTCTCGTCATCGAGTGCAGCAACGCACTCCACCTCGACGAGTTGCTCACCTTGACCCAGGCGGATAAGTCGAACACCTTGCGTATTGCGACCGAGCGTAGAAATGCCGCTGACTGAGGTTCTAATCAAAGTGCCGCTATTGGAAATGAGCATGATTTCGTCGTCGTCCTTAACTAATGTTGCGCCGACGACTTCTCCGTTGCGTTCGCTGGTTTTAATGTCGATGACACCTTGACCGGCACGCCCCTTACATGGGTAATCGCTGATCGCCGATCGCTTACCGTAGCCGTTGCTGGTGGCGGTCAGTACATCAACTTGGGCTGCATTTTCCTCAACCACGATCAAGCCTATGACCGACTGTGACTCTGGCATGCGAATACCGCGAACCCCGGCCGCAGTTCGACCCATTTTACGCACATCGCGTTCGTTAAAACGCATCGCGCGACCGCCGCTGGAAAGCAAGAGGACGTCGAAGTTACCGTCAGTCAACGCGACATCAACAAGGTAGTCGTCGATACGTAAATCTATCGCTATAATTCCGTTACTGCGTGGGCGCGAGAAATCCGATAACGGGGTTTTCTTGACCACGCCTTTGCTGGTCGCAAAAAAGACGAACTGATCTTCAGGAAAATCGCGCACAGTGAGAATCGCGTTGACACGTTCGTTTTCTTCCAACGGCAACAAATTCACAATCGGTTTACCGCGCGACCCTCGGCTCGCCAATGGAAGATCGTAAACCTTTTTCCAGTAAACCTTACCGACGCTGGTAAAAAACAAAATCGTATCGTGAGTGCTGGCGACAAAGAGCTTGTCGACAAAATCCTCTTCTTTCATCGCGGTGGCAGACTTGCCGCGGCCACCCCGTCGCTGCGTACTGTAGTCGGATAAAGGCTGAGCCTTTGCATAGCCCGCATGCGAAAGCGTTACCACGACGTCCTCATCGCTGATTAAGTCTTCAACAGTCAGGTCAGATTGGTTGGCGATAATTTCGGTACGACGTTCATCACCATACTCGTCAACGATTTCTGTTAACTCCTCGCGAATGACCTCGGTGAGGCGCGCCGGGTTTTCCAGGATTTCAAGCAATTCCGCTATACGATCGAGAATCTCGCTAAACTCGCTGACGATTTTGTCTTGTTCGAGTCCCGTTAAACGGTGTAGGCGCAAATCGAGAATAGCCTGCGCTTGAGCAGGAGACAATCGGTACCCGTCCTCCTGAATACCGTATTGTTTTTCAAGCTCTTCGGGTCGCGATGCATCCGCCCCAGCGCGCTCGAGCATTCCTGTAACCGATCCGGGCGACCACGAACGCGAGATCAATGCTTCTTTCGCTTCGCCTGGGTTGGCCGATTGTTTGATCGTCTCAATAACCGGATCAATGTTCGCCAGCGCAACAGCCAATCCTTCCAACACGTGAGCGCGTTCGCGCGCTTTGCGCAGATCGAACAAGGTACGACGTGTGACCACTTCACGACGATGACGAATAAACGCCTGCAAAACCTGCTTGAGGTTGAGCAGCTTCGGTTGACCGTCGGTGAGCGCGACCATATTGATGCCGAAAACAGTTTGCAGCTGTGTGAGTTGATACAGATTGTTGAGAATGATTTCACCGACTTCGCCGCGGCGCAGTTCGATGACCATGCGGATGCCGTCCTTGTCGGACTCATCGCGCAGTTCGGTGATACCCTCGATGCGTTTTTCCTTAACCAGCTCTGCAATCTTTTCCAGCAACCGCGCTTTGTTAACCTGATACGGAAGCTCGGTGACGATAATCGACTCTTTACCGTTTTTGTCGTCTGTCTCGATATGCGCACGGGCGCGCACGTAGATCCGACCACGGCCGGTACGATACGCCTCGCGAATACCACGTGCACCGTTAATGATTCCAGCGGTGGGAAAATCCGGCCCTGGCAGATAATCCATTAACTCAGGCACTTCGAGCTCGGGGTTTTCAAGCAACGCGAGTGTGGCACCAACGACTTCGCTCAAATTATGCGGAGGAATGTTCGTTGCCATACCGACCGCAATGCCGGCTGAGCCATTGATCAAAAGATTGGGAATACGGGTTGGCAGGACGCCCGGCTCGTGTTCCGAGTCATCGTAGTTCGGTATGAAATCGACCGTTTCCTTGTCGATATCCGCCATCAGTTCATGCGCGATCTTCGCCAGGCGAATCTCGGTGTAACGCATTGCCGCCGGGTTGTCGCCATCGACTGAACCGAAGTTACCCTGCCCGTCGACCAGCATGTAACGCAAAGAGAACGGCTGCGCCATGCGCACGATGGTGTCGTAGATTGCAGAGTCGCCGTGGGGATGGTACTTACCCATCACGTCACCGACGATACGCGCCGATTTTTTGTACGGTTTGTTCCAGTCGTTGTTCTGCTCGTGCATCGCGTATAGAGCACGTCGATGCACAGGTTTGAGGCCGTCGCGAACGTCTGGTAAAGCTCGCCCAACAATGACGCTCATCGCGTAGTCGAGGTACGACTGCCGCATTTCGTCTTCGATGTTTACAGGCAGGATTTCTTTTGCAAATTCCGACATTTACGATCCGGTTGTTGCCTGAGTCAAGCAGGGCGATCAAAGCCCGGAATCATACCACAAATGAGGCCGCTAATTCATGCTCAAACAGCTTTCAACAGAGGAGCAAAACAGCGGGGTTGCCCTTTAGTTCAAACGTCTGAAACGGCCGTAGCATCGGCCGCTTGATTGCGTCCTTCAAATGCCAGCGCGAAGGACAAAAGCGCCGGAATAACGAACAAAGTCAGAAGCGTTGAGACGGCCAAGCCACCCAGCAACACCGCCCCAAGCCCGCGGTAGAGTTCCGTGCCTGAACCGGTTGCGATCACCAGGGGTAACAGGCCGAACAGGCTCGTTGCCGAACTCATAAAAATCGGTCGAATACGGGTGCGAACAGACAAACGAATTGCCTCGCGCTGCGACAAGCCCTCGTAACGCAGATTGTTTAGTGCCTGATGAACAATGAGAATCGCGTTGTTGACGACGGTTCCGACCAAAATAATAAAACCGAGCATGACCAGAATGTCGAACGCTTGTGGCGTGATGAGAACATTGACCAAACTCAGTCCGATAAACCCGCCGGCCGCTGCCATAGGAATCGACACCATGATTACCAATGGATAAAAGAAGTTCCCAAACAGCGAGGCCATCAGGAGAAAGATGATCACAACAGCAAGAATAAAATTCCATTGAAGTGCCTGACGTGTTTGGTCAAGTTTGTCGGCGTTACCACCCACGGCCACTTCTACGTCTTTCAACTGATCTTGCTCATCCAAATCAGCCACTAAGGCGCTGATAATTTCAATTGCTTCCTGCAGCGCAATATTATCGGGAGGCGTCACTTCCAGACGTATATTGCGCTTTCGTTCGAGTCGATTAATTTGCGTCATACCGCGCGCGTATGTGAGGTCAACCACATCAGCGAGACGAACCAGATCACCGTAACGATTGCTGAGCTGAGCCGATAACAACGACTCCGGTGTGTTGAATTCCGTTTCGTCGCTGCGCACAACGAAATCCATCACCCGCTTACCTTCTGGCTTGAATTCGCCGATTACGGCACCGTCCATCAACACATTCACAAATAATCCAATATCGCGCTCCGTCAGCCCGTTAGAGATGAGTTTTCCGCGGTTCGGGACTATGCTGACCTCAGGATAACTAATCTCCAACGATGGCACCGGTCGAATCTGTGCACTTTCCAGTGATTGCGACACCGCACCGTAAAGCGTTCGTCCGGCAGCAACAAGCGCTTCTGTATCGACACCCGAAATGTTCACGTCAACCGAACGGTCGCGCCCCAGCGATTGGGCAAAAACACCGGACTGCAGACTGATACCAAACATCCCTGGAATGCTGTTCATCACGCGCGTGAAAAGCGGCATCAGTTCACGCGCGCGGTCGCGGTGAGTGCTTGTGCCGCCAAACAATGAAATGCTGTCTGAAGAAACGTAGAAAATATTTTCAATTTGCGGAACGCCATCGACCCCATCATTGTCGACATGCCGTTCGACTTCTTGGTAAATATAATCGCCGATCTCGCGTCGTTTTTCGTCGGAATATCCGGGTGGAGGAACCAGAATGTTCAATATCAAGTTGCGATTGCCTTGCGGCAGATACTCAGCTTTTGGCAAAAGCAATAGAACGGCGTACACCGATATACCGACAAAAAAAGCGATCGTAAGCAGCCGCGTTAATGCGTTTTTCAGAGTGATGCCGGACAGCCACATTAACAGGCGCACAAAGAAATTTCCCTGATGGTTTTCGTTACGTGCGGCCTTTACCTTTGTGAACCCGTAAAGCTTGTTTGTGATCGCAGGAATAACGGAGACCGACACAAACAAACTCACCAGAATAGAAAACGTAATCGCGATCGCGATGTCACGAAACAACTGCCCCGCCTCTTCTTCGACAAACAAAATGGGCAGAAACACGGCAACAGTTGTTAAACTCGATGCCAGCACGGCGCCCCATACTTCCCTTGCACCGTCATACGACGCCTGAAAGGCTGACTTGCCGAGCTGGCGGTGACGATCAATATTTTCCAGCACGACAATTGCGTTGTCGACGAGCATACCCACCGCAAAAGAGATGCCTGCAAGGCTGATGACATTAATTGTTCGATCGAATGCATAGAGAAAAATAAACGTACTGATCACTGAGATTGGAATCGCAAGCGCAACTGTCAGTGTCGAAGCCGCACTGCGCAAGAAAACAAACAAAACGACAATTGCGAGCACAGCACCGATCAGCAGATTGCGTTGAACAGTATCAATCGCGTCTTTTATGTAGGGCACTTGATCGTAAGCCCAGTGAATGTACACGCCATTCTGCTTGAGAATTCCCTGATTCAGACTATCGACTACGTTTCGCACTTCGCCTGTTAGCGCGATGACATTCGCACCCGCTTCCTTGCGCACTCCGATAACCACCATGGGGTCACCGTTATGCGTAACCGGAACGGGGTTTGGTTCAAAACCCAGACGCACATCGGCCACATCGTGTAAGTACACGCTGTGCAGACCGTCGTTGATGATCGGCACATCGTCGAAGTCGTTTATTTGTTGAAACTGACTGACGGTGCGGACACGGTAATTGCGCTTACCCAAGCCCAACACACCGGCCGGGGTGTCGACGTTTGCCGTTTGCAATCGCGACACGACATCCGATAGCGTTAACTGCTGTTGCGCAAGTTTTTGCGGATCGACAATCACCTCGAGACGCCGTTCACTTCCGCCAAAAACAAACAGCGAACCAAGTCCGGGCACACGTTCCAGGGTACCGCGCAACTGCTCTTCAAAAAATGTTCGATACGTGCCGACTTCGCGTGGGTTGTCGTCAAATGTTTTCAGCATCATCCAGATAACGGGTGAACTTTGAGCACCCGATCCGGAAATCACTGGTCGATCAGCGTCAGTGGGATACCCGCTGACTTCGTTGAGTTTATTGGAGACGCGCGAGAGAGTGGTCTCCAGATTTGTGCCTACTTTGAACGTCAGCGTTACTTCACCGTAGTTGTTGTAGCTTGAACTTTCCATCGTGACCAACGAAGCCAGACTTTTAAGCACTTCTTCCTGAGGCTCAACGATTTCTTTTTCGATCTCATAGGGTGTCGCCCCCGCCCATGTAGTTCGCACCGAAATCGTAGGTGACTCGACATCAGGAGTGAGCTGGAAAGGCAGGCGGTCGAGGCCAAGCAATCCGAACATTACAACCAGAATAACCAGCGCGAACGTGCCGACCGGCTGCCGAATGGACAGACTAATAACGTTCATCGATTACTGTTCTGCGATAACTTCGACATTCTGCCCGGGTTGCAAACGATCATTACCGTCGATAACCACCTGCATGCCGGCGAAGACCGACTCGTCTGTGACTCCAACATTTTCACCCACCCGCGCCGCAATCGTTATCGGCAATAATTGCGCCGTATCGTCTTTTACTGCATACACGAAATTGCCGCCTTGAAAATTCACCACCGCGTCACGGCTGAACACGCGCATCTTTTGCGTTTCGCTCATGGGTAATTGCACCGACACTGCCATGTTCTGCAACAATCCGTCACGATACGGAATAGCAATCTTGGCAACAGCATTCTTACTGCGAAGATCAACCGTTGGCGCGAAGCCGAAAAACGACCCTTCTATGTCCTGGTTTAACGATTCGACCTTCACCGCGATCTTTGCGCCTGATTGCTGGTAACGCAGCTGCTCCTGCGCAAGCGACACACGCGCTTCAATATGTGAAATCGCCGCTACGCTCGCTATCGGCGTTAGGGGCGCTACGGCTTCACCATTCTGTACGAACGTGTCGAGTATCAGTCCTTCAAACGGCGCTCGAATTTCGCTCTTGGAGATCTCGAGCTCTTTACGCTTTACCTGTTCTGCCAGCGTTTCGAGTTCGCGTTCGAGTGCCTGTACGCTGTAGAACGCTTCGTCAAAAGCGTCGCGACTGACGGCGTCGTTCGCCATAAGCGCTTCGCGTCGTTTTAGCACAGACTGTTCTCTCTCCAATTGAGCCTGCACCTGAGCCATTTGCCCACGCGTGATGGCAATATCCTGCTGCGCGAAATCCGTGTCTATCCTTACCAGCAAGTCGCCTTTTTGAACCCGATCGCCCGATTGGAACGGCACCTCAAGAACCACCCCACTGACTTCTACAGACACATCAGCAACCCTTGCGAAATGAACAACCCCGGAGAACGAATCAGTTTGTACCTGCAGTTGTTCAACTACTGTCTGTGTTCCCACTCGCGCCGGTGGCTGATCATCCGCTCCATAAGCAGACCCTGATCCGAGAACTGCTGAAAAAAGCACTAAGTAACCGAAACGCGAAACACGCGCCATTAACATTTGCAACATTATCGAGGAGCCATCCTTATTGCGCCGTCCAGGCGCATCACGTCACCATTAAGCATTTGATTTTCACATATATGTTTGACCAATGAGGAGAACTCATCCGGCCGACCAAATCGCGAGGGGAACGGAACCTGGCTCGCGAGGCTGTCCTGCACTTCCTGCGGCATACCTGTCAGCATTGGCGTACCAATCAGCCCAGGCGCAATTGTCATTACCCTAATGCCCTTGCTTGCGAATTCACGAGCAGCGACAATTCCAAGCGATACAACTCCGCCTTTTGACGATGCATAAGCCGACTGACCGATCTGCCCTTCAAACGCAGCAACCGACGCGGTGTTGATAACAACACCACGTTCCCCGACGTCGTCCAGTGGCTCGAGCTGCATCATGCGTGCAGCCGCGATTCGCATCATGTTAAACGTACCAACCAAATTGATATCTATCACACGCTTGAAGTTTTCAAGCGGGGATGGCCCGTCACGACCAACTATTCGTTGCGCGGGCGCTATGCCGGCGCAATTCACCAGAATACGCGCCGCGTCATTTTCGCAAGCGGCTGATTCGATTGCACGTTCCGCCGAAGCGGCATCTGATACATCGCACACCTGAAAATTGCAGCCGATTGCGTCAGCGGATTCCCGCAACCCCGCTTGGTTCATATCCAGCAGCGTCACACGTGCGCCGGCTTCAATCAGCATTCTCCCGACATCGGCCCCCATGCCAGACGCACCGCCGGTTACCAGCGCCGCTTGACCTTTGATATTCACTTAATTTCCCGACAATTATAAACCGCATATTGTCATCGTTTAGATCACTTATTGGAAATGTTTATTACTTCGAATTGCTATTGAGAATCGTTACGCGTCGGTATGACGTGACCAGTTTGCACTGTGACGCTTTTATTCTTTCATCGGCGATACAGCGCGCTCTATAATGCCGCCCCATTGATACCGAGCAAATCAAGAGGTACTCCGTGGAACGCGAATCAATGGAGTTTGATGTCGTCATTGTTGGCGCTGGCCCCTCGGGTCTTGCGACAGCTTGTCGACTGATGCAACTTGCTCAAGAGAATGAGCAGGAAATCACCGTTGTCGTGCTCGAAAAGGGTTCCGAGGTTGGCGCTCACATTCTATCTGGGGCGGTATTGGAACCGACATCCATGAATGAGTTGTTCCCCGATTGGAAAGAACTCGGCGCGCCATTGAATACAGCAGTAAAACGAGACGAGTTGTTTTTTTATACCGGTGCGAAATCAGCAATCAAAGTACCCAACTTTTTCATTCCGAAACCCATGCACAACGAAGGCAACTACATCGTTTCCATGGGCAATGTGTGCCGCTGGCTGGCCGAACAGGCTGAGGGTTTGGGTGTAGAAATTTTTCCCGGTTTTGCCGCTTCAGAGATTTTGTATAACGACGATGGTAGTGTGCGCGGGGTTGCGACCGGCGACATGGGAATTGGTAAAGATGGCGAGGAGAAAGACAGCTATGAGCCCGGAATGGAACTTTTGGCCAAGTACACCATTTTCAGTGAAGGCTGTCGTGGTCATCTGGGGAAACAACTGGCGGAAAAATTCTTACTGAATGCCGAAGCTGACCCGCAGCACTATGGTATCGGTATCAAGGAAATCTGGGACATTCCCGCCGAGCAACACGAAGAGGGCTTGGTGGTACACGGAACCGGATGGCCCCTAAGTGAAGGTGGGGCGACAGGGGGGGCATTCCTTTACCACGCAGAAAATAATCAGGTATTTGTTGGACTGATTACCGACCTTAACTACAGCAACCCGCATCTTTATCCGTTTGAGGAGTTCCAGCGTTTCAAGCATCACCCAGAAAGTGCGAGATACCTTAAAGGCGGGACACGCGTTGCATACGGTGCGCGAGCGTTAGCCAAAGGCGGACTAAACTCGCTACCGAAGATGACTTTTCCTGGCGGCCTGATAATTGGTTGCGACGCGGGCACCATGAATGCAGTCAAAATTAAGGGCAATCACACCGCGATGAAATCGGGCATGCTCGCGGCAGAAACTGTTTTCGCCGCAATTACAAATGGCGATGAAGGCGGCAACGATCTCACCCAGTATGCGGATAACTTCAAAAACAGCTGGCTCTACGACGATCTCTACAAGTCACGCAATTTCGTTGGCGTGCTGCACAAGTTCGGCACTATTATCGGTGCGGGCGTCACCTGGGTCGAACAGAATATTTTCGGCGGTAAAATACCTTTAAATTTTCGAGATACCGGAACCGACCATGCAGGGCTAAAGCCAGCATCGCAAAGCAAACCAATCAAATATCAAAAACCCGATGGCGAACTGAGTTTTGATCGAACTTCATCTGTCTTCCTTTCCAGTACCAACCACGAGGAAGACCAGCCGGTACACTTGCAATTAGCTGATCCTTCAATCCCTCTGACAAAGAATATGCCCGAATGGGCGGAGCCGGCCCAGCGATACTGCCCCGCGGGGGTTTACGAAGTATTGGACGACGAAGAAGGCAATCCCAAATTCCAGATCAACGCACAGAACTGCGTGCACTGCAAAACCTGCGACATCAAGGATCCCAGTCAAAACATCACTTGGGTTGTACCCGAAGGTGGGGGCGGCCCGAACTATCCCAACATGTAATCCGGCCAAATCAGTTGCCCGGAGTACATACATTCATTGCAGGCGAGAATCTTTTTACGGATTAGTCCTTAATGGGCAACGCAGCCACAATATGCACTCGTTCGTGCAATCCACCGTTCATGGCCATGTGGTACCCACGGGTATCGGTAAAGTAGACCGACCCATCGGCGGGCAAATGAGTGCAGTGGTTATTCACCACAAACAAGGAACCCGGGTTCGACACGACCGGAATATGCAGACGCGGCTCCGGATCGCGGTGCCAGGAGTTACAGTTGTAGAGACCTTTTGACAACACGCGCATTCGTCCGATGGGAAAACGTTTGCTCAGTTCCTGATGCACGTGCTCGAAGTAGGTGCCTTTGAATTTGGGCACAAGTTCACTAAACGCAAATTCGTCGACCAGTTCTTCCATTGACTCTTCAACGTATCGTTCATCCTTGCGCAGCCAATAACGTCCGGACAAGTCGTTTGAAGTCTCCACTTCAACTCCGGGGCGACGTGTAAGTGAAAACGCTCCGAAACCGTGTTCAGCATATTCTTCGTTGTACGCGTGCGTGGCAGTGACTTCAGTTAATGTTTGCTTTAATTTCTGTATATCAAAACGCAAGCCGAGCTTTTGGATACCTGGACCCGCGACAAATTCAGCCACGCGCGTTGTGTCCGGTCGTTCCGACAGCCATGCGGCCATTTTCTCCTGATCTGAACCCACTGAAAAATCGGAATAGCCCATTGATCGTCTCAGCTTTGAATAGAGTGAGAGACGAGTATCCGCAATAAGCGAGTTGTTTATCGCAGCGAGAACGACATCATTTCACTTAGCAGTGCCGTTCTCGCAGATATCCCGCGATCGCCTGGGGTTAGCAGTTTTTGAAATCGGGTTTTCTTTTGTCAGCGAAGGCGTTCATTCCTTCTTTTTGATCCTCAGTTGCAAACGCCGCGTGAAAGAAGCGTCGCTCGATTTTGATGCCTTCAGACAGCGTTGATTCAAGCGCGCTGTTTACGGATTCTTTCGCCATCATCACGATTGGTCGCGAGAACGAAGCGATCTTTGCTGCGGCTTTCATCGCTTCATCGACAAGTTCATCAACCGGCACCACGCGGCTTACCAATCCGGCCCGCTCAGCTTCCTCTGCATCCATCATTCGACCGGTCAAACACATATCCATCGCTTTGGATTTTCCAATCAGTCGAGTAAGACGCTGCGTACCACCAGCGCCCGGAATCGTACCGATTGTGATTTCCGGCTGACCAAATTTTGCGTTATCTGCGGCGATGATAAAGTCACACATCATGGCTGTTTCACAGCCACCGCCGAGAGCATAGCCTGCGACAGCTGCGATAACCGGTTTACGGCAACGCGTGATCCGCTCCCATTCTGCTGTGATGAAGTTTTCCTTGTAGGCTTGCATAAACGTTTTGTCTTTCATTTCCTTGATGTCTGCCCCGGCGGCAAACGCTTTTTCGTTACCGGTAATGACAATCGCACCTACCTCGTCATCCTGTTCCAGTTTTTCAAGCGCGTCTGTCAACTCACGCATCAAAGGGGTGTTCAGTGCATTCATTGCCTTTGGTCGATTCAAGGTTATCAAACCAACACTTTCGTGGATTTCCAACAAAATGTTTTCGTAGCTCATTCTTTCTCTCGGTAAATTGAATAAACAGGTAACTTTGTCCTAAACAAGCGGTTCAAGTGCAGCGCGTAATGCAGAACCAAGCGGCCGTGGTCGTGTGGTGTTTCGATCCACATACACATGCACAAAAAACCCGGCTGCACTGGCGAGATGCTCGTCGCCTCTAAAAATCGCAAGCTCATATCGAACACTGCTGTTTCCAAGCCGTGCAACGCGCAGCCCAACCCAAATGGTATCCGGAAATGCAACAGGTGAATAATATTGACAGCCACTTTCAACCACAAAGCCGATTGTGTCGCTTGTAGAAATATCAAGCGCTCCCTGCTTGATCAGATAAGCATTTACCGCTGTATCAAACCACTCATAAAAAATAACGTTGTTAACATGCCCGTAGGGATCGTTATCATTCCAGCGCGTTTCGATAGATATGAATTCGCGGTAGTCGTCACGCGTCGGTACTTTTTCTTTCGGCATTTGGTTTGGATAAAATAACGCGGTCCGTTCACAACAGCGTGTGTAGTATAGATGAAAGCAAAGTCGAATAAATCGGCAAAATCCTCATCACTGCCCAAGCTTTTCAGCGAGCGCCGGACAGCGCCTAAAAAGCAAACACGACCCAAATCACGACCCCGATTAAAGCGGATTTTACTTATTGGCACTTGTGCAATTATAGGGTTGCCGTTGCTTATCGCGTTGATGATTCGGTGGATCGACCCTCCCTACTCAATGTTTATGTGGCAGCAATCCCGCGCTCTTGGCCAGCAAAAAAGCATTCATCAGGAATGGGTTGACTGGGAATTCATTTCGGACGAACTGAAAATCGCGGTAATCGCCGCCGAAGATCAGCGTTTTTTAGAACACTCCGGTTTTGATTGGGATGCTATCGCGCAAACCTGGCAAGCGCGGCAAGCCGGCACAAGTCGAGGCGGTGCAAGCACAATCTCGCAGCAATTGGCAAAGAATCTGTTTTTATGGTCGGGACAATCCTGGATTCGAAAGGGCATCGAAGCGTGGTTAACGGTGGCCATTGAATTGATCGTCCCGAAGCAACGCATCCTGGAGATCTACCTGAACATTGCACAGTGGGGTGACGCTCAGTTCGGAGCCGAAGCTGCCAGCGAGTTCTTTTTTGCCAAGTCCGCGCGAGAATTAACGCGTTGGGAGGCCGCGCTACTCGCGGCTGTATTGCCTAATCCAGTGATTTATCGCGTCAATGCGCCGAGTCGATACGTGACCGAACGTCAGCGCTGGATTGTGCGAAATGTCCGCCGCCTCGGTGGACCGGGGTACTTATCTGAACTCTAAAACTGCGCCTCGGCGAACGTTACCGCAACGTCTGAGCCATTTAGGATGGAGTCGCGCAGACCAAATGCCCTCGGGGTAATTTGCGTTGAATAGAATCGCGCAATATCGATTTTCGCCTGCAAATACTCGGCA
Source organism: Pseudomonadota bacterium (assembly GCA_039029275.1). Taxonomy (GTDB): domain Bacteria; phylum Pseudomonadota; class Gammaproteobacteria; order JBCCGL01; family JBCCGL01; genus JBCCGL01. The sequence continues at coordinate 95,915 of JBCCGL010000013.1, forward strand.
TCACCCTCGCCTGCCAACAATTTAGCGTGCGCGTGCGCGGCTGAACGCAGCATCATCCACTGCCCTGCGAGCATACCCATCATCATCAAATAATTTACCGACGCGGATGCCGGGAGCGAAGGGCTGTCCTGCGAGAGCATCCATTCGGTTGTCGCCTCAATAGCGGCGATACCGAGCGCAGTGGTTTCCGCAATTTCGCCGCTGAGTTCCGCAGGCGCTCTTTCTACGCTCTGAAGCATCGCATCAATCAGTTCTTTGACACCCTGACCGCCATCTCGCGCCAGCTTGCGACCAATCAGGTCATTTGCCTGGATCGCGGTGGTGCCTTCGTAAATTGGCGTGATGCGAGCATCGCGCAGGTGCTGCGCTGCGCCAGTTTCCTCGATGAACCCCATTCCACCGTGCACCTGCACGCCCAGCGAGCAAAGCTCGACCCCGATTTCACTTGACCAACCCTTCACTAGCGGTGTGAGCAATTCGCCCCGCCGCTGGCAGAATGCCGCGTAATCTTGATCTTCGTGCCGATCTGCGTGATCAAACACGCCCGCGCATTCCAATCCAAGAAGCCGCATCGCTTCAACCTGGGAGCGCATCGTCATGAGAATTCGGCGGATGTCGGGGTGGTTAATAATCCCGCGACTGCCGGATTCGCCGGTCAGCATTGCTTTACCTTGCACGCGCTCAAAGGCGAAATCGCGCGCTTGTTGGTATGCACGCTCGGCCAGAGCGTAGCCTTGTACACCGACACTGTGGCGCGCAATGTTCATCATCGTGAACATATACATCAGACCGTGATTTTCTTCCCCCACCAGATACCCAACTGCACCGCCGTTATCGCCATAGGCCATGACTGCCGTCGGGCTGGCGTGAATGCCAAGTTTGTGTTCAATCGACACGCAATAGGCATCGTTGCGTTCACCCAATGTGCCGTTCTGGTTAAGCAGAAACTTTGGAACAACGAACAACGATATCCCTTTTACACCTGCTGGTGCATCAGGCGTTCGCGCAAGAACCAGGTGGACGGTATTTTCGGTGAGATCATGATCACCGTAGGTGATAAAGATTTTTTGTCCGCTCAACAAATAGTGGTCACCGTTAGGTTTTGCAGAGGTGCGAATGGACGCGAGATCGGTCCCCGCCTGCGATTCGGTGAGGTTCATGGTTCCGGTCCACTCACCACTGATCATTTTTTCCAGAAATGTATCTTTAAGAAAATCGGAACCGTGGCTGTGGATCGCGTCAATCGCTCCCTGAGTCAGCAGGGGACATAGCGCAAACGACATATTCGCGGCATTCCACATTTCCATGACAGCAGCTGATACTAAACGCGGCATCCCCTGCCCGCCGTATTCAGGATCAAATCCGAGACTTTGCCAGCCGTTTGCCGAGAACTGTTGGTAGGCTTCACGCCACCCTTCTACCGTTTTGACGCCATCCTCGGTCCATTGCGCTCCATCCTGATCACCCTTCCAGTTAATAGGCGCCAAAATATCATTGGCAAACTTGCCCGCTTCCTCAACGATCGTGTTGATCAAATCTGGGGTAGCATCTGCAAATCCGGGAAGTTGAGCGACGCGGTCGCTGCCGGTGACTTCTAGGGCAAACTGGATATCGTTGACAGGCGCAACATAGGCCATAAACACGCTCCGAACAAATGACGAAATTGGTGATTATAGCGCTACCGGTAGCGTGGCAGCAGTGGTAGCGCGGTGCGAATGCACCGCGCGATGATTACAAAAGTTTAACCCGGTTAGGGATCGAAGGTACTAGCCGAGAGCTGAGTCGAGTTCCGGAACTGCTTCGAACAAGTCAGCAACCAGACCGTAATCGGCTACCTGGAAGATCGGCGCGTCTTCGTCTTTATTAATCGCGACGATCACTTTGCTGTCTTTCATACCGGCCAAATGCTGAATTGCACCGGAGATACCGACTGCAATGTAGAGATCTGGTGCGACGATTTTACCGGTCTGGCCAACCTGATAATCGTTGGGAACAAATCCTGCGTCCACTGCTGCACGCGACGCACCTACAGCTGCGCCCAATTTGTCGGCAATGTTGTCCAACATCGGGAAGTTGTCGCCACTTTGCATTCCACGACCACCTGAGACGACAATGCGCGCACTGGTGAGCTCAGGCCGTTCGGAAACGGTCAGGTCTTCTCCGATGAACTTAACCAGATCGCTGATCTCGGACGCAGCGATATTTTCAACCGCCGCACCACCACTGGATTCAGCGTCTTCGAAAGACGTGGTGCGAACCGAAATCACCTTGGTTGCATCGGTGCTTTGAACCGTTGCCATTGCGTTGCCCGCGTAAATCGGTCGAACAAACGTGTCTTCAGATTGAATTTCGGTGATGTCTGAAATGCCCGCCACGTCGAGCAGTGCGGCAACGCGCGGCATGATGTTTTTTCCGTAGGCAGTCGCGGGAAAAAGAATGTGGCTGTAATCACCTGCCATTCCAACGATCAACGCTGCGACGTTTTCGGCAACCCCGTGATCGTATCCTGCATCATCGGCAACCAGCACCTTGCTGACTCCCGAGATAGCGGCGGCCGCGTTGCCGGCGTCGGTGCAACCACTGCCCGCAACGAGTACTGTAACCTCTCCCAGCTGGGTAGCGGCTGTGACAACATTCAAGGTGGCATCGGCAATCGATGCGTTATCGTGTTCTGCTACTACAAGTACGCTCATGTCGATCCCCTAAATAACTTTCGCTTCATCGCGCAGTTTTTCAACAAGCTCCGCGACACTGTTTACGATGACACCAGCTTGACGTGCGGGTGGCTCTTCTACCTTGAGCGTTTTCAAACGCGGGGTGATGTCGATGCCGAGTTCATCGACCGGAATAACATCCAGCGGCTTTTTCTTTGCCTTCATGATGTTGGGGAGCTTCGCGTAGCGTGGCTCGTTAAGGCGAAGGTCTGCGGTGATCACCGCTGGAAGTTTGTAATCCAGGGTTTCGAGACCACCGTCGACTTCACGCGTGACTTTCATGGATTCACCGCCAACTTCAACGTTTGAGGCGAATGTCGCCTGCGGCCAACCGAGCATTGCAGACAGCATCTGGCCGGTTTGATTGCAATCGTCATCAATTGCCTGCTTGCCGAGAATGACGAGCTGAGGTTGCTCGCGTTCAACGACAGCCTTAAGCAGCTTTGCAACCGCGAGAGGTTCAAGTTCCTGATCGGTCTCGACCAAAATGCCGCGCTCTGCTCCCATAGCCAGCGCGGTGCGGATAGTTTCCTGGCTCTGTGAGACACCCAATGAAACCGCAACTACTTCACTGGCGACGCCAGCTTCCTGCAGGCGGATGGCCTCTTCGACTGCTATTTCGTCAAAGGGGTTCATCGACATCTTCACATTGGCTAATTCAACACCAGAGTTATCGGATTTGACCCGAACCTTGACGTTGTAGTCCAGTACGCGTTTCACCGCGACGAGCACTTTCATTTCGACGTTCCTCAGTAATTTTCAGACAGTAACCGCAGCAATGCACCGCAGCCGAAAAATGGGCCGCAATGCTACTCATTTTTAGCCGCCTCAGCAATCGAATTAATGGGAAAACCTGTCGGTGTCGCGTTACCGCAACGAAGATTCGCTTTTGCTGAATGATATAAACGCTCAGGTGGAGCGGGAAACCGAGACAGTATTAATCAATTTGGGACTCTCAATCGCAAATCCTTGCACGTAATCGACGTCAAGCTTAGCCAGTTTGGCCCGGGTTTCGGGGGTTTCAACCCACTCAGCAATCACTTTCTTGCCCATCAGATGTGAGATGTGGGTAATCGCCGACACCATCGCGCGATCGGACGTGTCTTCGAGCATGTTTTGCACAAACTGCCCGTCAATTTTCACGTAGTGCACCGGCAGTGCCTTTAGATACGCAAACGACGAGAGGCCGCTGCCGAAATCATCCAGCGCGAAGCGAAATCCGGTGTTGCGCAGAATCTCCAGAAAATGACGCGCACGGGTTATGTTGGTGATCGCAGCCGTTTCTGTAATTTCGAAGCAAATCTTCTCTGCCGGAATTTTAGTGCGCTGCAGTTGATAGGATATAAACGCCGGGAATTCTTCATCTGTCAACGATTGTCCAGAGAGATTAATCGAACACATCTCAAGCTTGCGGAGTTCTTCCGGGTTATTCGCCAACCATGTGAGCATCTGGTTGATAACCCAGCGATCGATTCTCGGTGCGATATGAAACTTTTCCGCTGCGGGCAGAAAATTGTCCGGCAGAACGGGTTCGTCGTTATCGCCTACCATTCGAATCAGAATTTCGTAGTGGCCACTGGTGGGCAGACCGTTCGTTAGCGCGAACGATTGTCTATACAGTTGAAAGCGATTCTCATCGAGTGCGCGATTGATCCGCGAAACCCAGTGGCTGTCATCTTCGGGTTCGGGCAGCGCGCTTTGCCCTTGGTACACCTGCACACGATTGCCGCCCTGCTTTTTGGCCGCGTAGCAAGATCGATCTGCCATTTGTAAGACGCTGAGGGCGTCGCGGGTTTCGGCATTCACGATGGCGATGCCAATACTCGTGCTTATCTTGAAAGTACGACCCTCCCACGTGAAATCAAGGTCGCGAATCCCTTCTCGTACCAGCGTCGCAACACGTCGAGCTTCCTGCAGTGAACAATACTCCATCAGGATTCCAAACTCGTCGCCACCCAGTCGTGCGAGGGTATCTCGTTGGCGAGTGACACTTTTCAGGACGCCGTTGAGTTTTCGAAGGAGTTGATCGCCAGCTCGGTGACCACAACTGTCGTTGATTACTTTAAATTGATCGAGATCGAGAAAACAAAGCGCATGCTCTGCTCTTTTCTCGCGAGCATTTTCTACCGATCGAATCAGGCGTTGCTCAAATTCCCGCCGGTTGCACATCCCGGTTAAATAATCGTGCGATGCCTGATAACCCAGTTTATTCGAACGACGCTGCTGTCGGGTCACATCGATCACCACCGCATCGATCGCGAGAATTTGCCCGTCGTTGGCGAAAGTGGCACGCCCCTGTTCACGCACCCATCGCGTTTCTTCACTTGCCGTGATGATTCGGTAGGTGATGTCGTAATGTCGTTTGGCACTCAACGCCGTATTTATCGCACTCCAGGTACGAACCTTGTCGTCAGGATGCGTCACTTCACGCATCACCGCAATCTTGCGCCCGATCACGTCTTCTGGATGTCCGCCACAGAGTGTCCGATAGCCTTCATTGACATAATCGGTTATCCAGGTCTCTTCCTTGTGCATACGATAGATAACAGTGTCAGGCAATTGATCGACCAGCGATGCGAGATCAACCTTGTGTGCCTGGTCAGCGGACAGAGTGTGCACGCTAACGACGAAACAGTTGGCTTCGCGGTTTTGATCCATCGAGATTTCAATACATGACTGGCGCGCCGGTTTGCCTGGCTTGCGAAACATGGCGTCAAATTGAACACGGTTGGTGTCGCCCGCACGCAGAGGTGCAATCAAACCGGTAAATTCAATCAGGTCGACCGACGCCAGAAAACTCATGAAAGATCCGGATGCCGAATGCAACTGAATACTGCGGTCAGCGCCGCTTGATCCGTGGCATTGGTACAACACGTCGAGTGAATCCGCGTCAAGCAAGTAGATGTCGCGATCGATCGTCGCACCGAGTTCGAATCGTTGCGTGGGAATGGGCGCCCGGTAACTGTCGATCACGTGCCCGGCTATATGCCCAAGGCGAATAAACGCCTTGCGCTGTGACAAAGACAGGCCGCCGGTCTGATCGTCAAAAACAGCCAGCATACCAATCGACATGCCGTCAGTTACTAATGGCGCCCCGTTGAAGTAGCGTAAATACGGTGCGCGATTAACCAATGCGTTGTCGTAGAAATGGTGATCAAGCGACAGATCAGTCACTTCATTCATATCCGGCTGTGCTAACGCAGCGCCACAAATATCGGTTAGCGCGTCGGTCTGATCAACGGCTTCCAACCCGTTGGACGACACGATCCAGCGATTTCTCTCTTCGATGTGCGCGACCAAAGCGAAAGGCATTTTGGTGATTTCCTGCGCACGACGAACGAGCGAATCGAAGAACTCGTCCGGTGGCAGGCTGGTAAACACACTGGCCCGTTTTAGCGGCGTGACCGCTTGTCGCGATTTGTTTTTTACAAGCATTTGTTGCCCGTTTCAGATCTAATCAAACGCTCAATTTGAATGTAACGTAAGCCTAAACATCATGAATATTGTATAACAATCTGATATTTATGTACTTTACGCACTTTCTAGCACAGCGGAAAGTCCCATTCCACCTGCCGTGCAGACCGAGATTAACCCCCGACCACCGGTTGTGCCAGATAAAATTTTAGCCAGAGTGGCGACAATCCGCGCGCCAGTGGCTGCAAAAGGATGCCCCACCGCCAAACTGCTGCCGTTAATATTTAGCTTATTACGATCAATTGACCCCAATACATCTTTACGCTGAAGTCGCTGCCTGCAGTATTCCTCGCTTTCCCACGCTTTCAACGTACACAGCACCTGCGCGGCAAACGCCTCGTGAATCTCAAAGTGGGTGAAGTCGTCAAAACCGAGTTTCGCGCTTTTGAGCATATCGCTTACCGCAACCGCCGGCGCCATCAGCAAACCTTCTCCAGCAACGTAATCGACGGCTGCCGTGCGAGATTCGGTCAACCATGCCAGCACCGGAAGACCGTGCTTTTTCGCCCACGCTTCAGACGCGATCAGCACACTTGAGGCTCCATCCGTCAACGGCGTGCTGTTACCTGCAGTAAGGGTTGCACGATCGGTTTTATCGAACACCGTCCGCAACGTTGCCATCTTTTCGATACTGGCGTCGTCGCGCAGGTTGTTATCGCGCACGATGCCAGCACACGGCACCAGTAAATCGTCAAAAAACCCGGCACTGTAAGCCGCGCTCGCTTTATTGTGGCTCGTGACGGCTAATTCATCTTGCGCCGCACGGTCGATTCCCCATTCCTGTGCCATGCGTTCACAGTGCTGGCCCATACTCAACAGCGTACGCGGCTCCGCGACAGACGGCGGCTGTGGAATCAGTTCTTTAGGGCTGAAACCTTGAAACAGCTTGAACTTTGATTTGATGTCGCGTGCGCGACCCAATCCCACCAAACGCTGAGCGAATTTACGGCCAAAGACAATGGGTGCATCACTGGTTGTATCGCTACCTGCCGCAATCGCGCATTCGATCTGGCCGGTCGCAATCTTTCCCGCGCTGCTGAGCACCGCCTGAAGGCTGGTGCCACACGCCTGTTGCATCGTAATCGCCGGAGAAAGTGGCGATAAGTCAGTGCTCTGGATCGCCTCGCGGGTAAGGTTCCAGTCCTTAGAGTGCGTGATAACGGCGCCGCCGCTGACTTCATCGATCACCTCGCCCTTGAGGCTGTACTTGTCCGACAAGCCTTGAATGGCAGTCGACATCATGTCGAGATTGGTCAACTCGGAGTAAGCGGAGTTTGAGCGACAAAATGGCGTCCGCACTCCGCCGATTACGGCAACGGGTCGCAACGTTTTTCTAGCCATAAGGAGATCTCTTGGTGTGCTGTCTGAAGCAGTAATTTAAAAATTCAGGAGGACTTCGACAGGTAATTGATTGGCCCACCATGGAACGGGGCAAAACCCGTCCCAAAGATTATTCCGGCGTCGAGCAGATCCGCGTCTTCGACAATCTCGTCGCGCAAACACGCCTCGCACTCGTCGAGAAAAGGCTGCAGCAAGCGCTCGGCAACAGATTGCAGGTGCACGTCAAAGCCTGTAATTTTCTGCTCACGTACCGGTTTACCCTTTTCCCACTGATAAAGCCCGCTGCCGGTTTTCTTACCCAGTTTTCCGCTCGCGACAAGCTTTTCGAGCATTTCGCGCTCTTTTGCGATGTCGCTGCCGGACAAGGTATCCGCCACTTTCAGGCAAACGTCAAGGCCAACGGTATCAGCCAATTCGACTGGCCCCATGGGCATGCCAAAACCGGTTGCAGCCGCATCAAGCGTCGGCTTTGAGCGCCCCTCTAGATGAAGCGACAAGGCTTTCATCATGTACGGCGCAAGTACCCGATTAACCAAAAATCCGGGGCTGCTCTTAACCGGCAACGGAAATTTTCCTATTTGTGCGCAGAACGAGCATCCCTTGCTGATCTCGCGTTCATCGGCCTGCTCGCTTCTGACCACCTCCACCAGAGGCATCTGCGCCACCGGGTTGAAAAAGTGCAATCCGATAAGCCGTTCGGGCCGATTCAAAACACCTGACAAGGTTTCCAGCGGAATCGCCGAAGTGTTCGTCGCCAGCACCGCGCCTTCTTTCATTCGCGGTTCAAGCGATTCGAACAGTGCCTGTTTTGCGTCGACGTCTTCAAAGATTGCTTCGATCACCACGTCGGCTCGCCCGACGCCTACACCTTCGACGTCTGCGTTTAGGCGTGTCATTGCCGCATCAACAGCGAGAGGTTTTTTAAGGATTTTTTTGAACGTCTTTCGCGCGCGCTGCAGAGCGGGATCGATATACTGCATCTCGCGATCCTGCAACGTAACCTGCATGCCACGCGCCGCGCACACAGCGGCAATATCACCTCCCATCACTCCGGCACCGATCACGTGGACACGTTTGACTTCAAACGCATCGGCTTTACCCAAACCTTTAAGTCGTTCCATCAGATTGAACACGCGGCGTAACCCAACAGCGGTTTCAGACACCATCAGACGACTCACTTCTTCGATTTCGGCCTGAAACATTCGCGCACGATCACCTCGATGCTGTTCCCATGCGTCGATCAACGCAAAGGGAGAGGGGTAATGATCGGGGTTCGCCTTGGCGGCCGTTTGCTTGCGGAAGACTCGTGCCAACAGTGGCCTGACCAAAGCAGTATTGCTCAGTTTGCCCACAATCCCTGGGCCTTTCGATTTTCGCTTTTGCGCAACTGCTCGGCGCGCATGCCAATCCAGCCCTCCGTGCGCGCCGACCACTTCATCAATGACGCCGGCAGCGCGGGCCGCACGGGCATTCAAGGCTCGCCCGGTCAGCATAAGTTCCATACCTTTTAATCCACCGACACGTTCAGTCAGGCGCACAGAGCCACCCAAGCCGGGATAAATACCGATTTTTACTTCCGGCAATCCAATTTTGGTCGACGGAATGTCTAGTGCAATGCGATAGTCGCAGGCCAGCGCGAGTTCCAGCCCACCGCCCAGGCAGAAGCCGCTTATGGCGACCACCGTTGGGCATGCAAGGTTTTCGAGCTTGTCGAAAATCGCGTGTCCCGATCGAATAATCTCGGCTGTATCTGCCTGATTTGCATCACCAAACTCCCGGATGTCTGCACCGGCGATAAAACCGTTTTTCTTGCCTGAGTTGATAATCAATCCCTTGGGCAGATCACTGCTCACATCGTCCAGTATCGCGTCGAGTTCTTGCATTACATCGCGCCCGAGCGTGTTCGCGCTCTCATTGGCACGATCAATCGTTAACCAGGCAAGACCGTGTGAGTCCGTGTGCAAACGCCAGTGTTTATATGGATTTTTCTCAATGGCATTAGACGAGGATGTTTTAGCCATAACTCAACTCGAAGTCAGAAGAACGGGGATGAAATATTATGCGCGGTGATGCGATGCTTCAGTCTTATCCTTGTAGGTAGAGTTCGGACTGAACGCACCATCGCGTGAATCCACGGCAGACTATAGCGTGATTTATGCGATATGTTATTGAAAGATTGGAAAGATTTGTGCGAGTTGGCGGTGATCTGAGCGTTCTCCGTTTCAGGACTGACTCCGCGCGAGCCATTTTTGATTCAAGCGGTTGACAGATTCATCGCGTGTAACCCGGGTCAGATCGGTGAACGCAACCCAGCGCAGATCGTGCGACTCGTCGCTGACAACGTATTCGTCGCTGCCGGTAGAGCGCATCGCGTAACGAAGATCATAGTGAATATGCTCAGGTTCAGTTTTCCGCGCGGGAATGCGGTGCCAATCGACGTCAAACAACTCACCGTCGAAAAGTAATTCAATATTGTTCAAGCCGGATTCTTCGTGCGCCTCCTTCAGCGCCACTCGGGTGGGCGTGTCATCACCATCGGCGTGTCCGCCGGGTTGAATCCAAATACCAAGCTTCTTGTGATGTGTAAGCAAAACGTGAGATTGGGTGGAATCCAGCAACCAGCACGACGCGGTGATGTGACCTTCAGTTAATGATCGGTCAAAACTGGCCTCGCCATTGCGCGTCAAAAAATCGATGAATCGTTCGACCGCTGCAACTTCGTCCGGATAACGGATTTGATAGACACGAAGTATTTCAATCAGATTTCGAACGGAATCGTTAGTCATTCGACAGTGCTGCAGGCAATCAAATCAACAGGACTGTTACTATTGCACGCGCTATCAAGAAAATCACTGCTCGAATGAAAATTGCAATTCTGGATGTTGTACCTGAAGTTTATTGGCGCGAAGACAAGGGCCGTAACGACGGGGTTAAGTTTGAATCTTTGTTGCGTGAACAATTACCTGACGCAGACCTGCACGTTTTCAGCGTTACGTGCAACGAGTGGCCTGATTCTCCCGAAAAATATGATGGCTATTTGCTGAGTGGCAGCCCGTGCTCGGCCAGCAATCACTACACATGGACCTCCAGGCTCGCAGCGCTCGTTGGTCAGATCATCGACCGCAAACAGCGATTGATCGGCGTTTGCTTCGGGCATCAGTTTATTGCGCAACAGTTGGGTGGGGGTGTCGAGCGCCTTGAAACCGGATGGATGATTGGGCTTCGCGACTTACACGTTCGCAACCATCAACCATGGATGACGCCGGCGGAAAGCCATACCAAATTGCACTATTTTAATCAGGATCACGTCTGCCGTTTGCCCGAGAACGCAACCGCGCTGGGCAGCGAAACGGACTGCCCGTTTGCCGCCTACGCTGTCTCGAACCATATTTTCTGCTTACAAGCGCACCCAGAGCAAAAGCGCGACTCGATGCAGAACTTTATCGGAGTCTCGCGTGGCGCAATCCATAACGACGTGCTCGACAAGGCACTCGAGAGCATGCAGAACGCTGACCCTGATGCCGCTTTGTGGGGTCAGTGGATGAGTCAGTTTTATACGCAGTAGCGGGATTGGTCAAAAGCGGGGCAACGGCTCCTCACTGATCACCTGATTGCGTTCAATTCTGGATTCTTCGTTTTTTAACCAGGCTGGCAGTTCGTCTGACGCAAGCGAAGCCTGCTGACCCTCTGTTTTTGAATACAAAGTTGCGTCAAGGACCCTAAGGTAATCACGCAAATCAGGGCTTTTGATTCTGGCGGCGACCGACACGAGATTGCGCGGTGGATTTTCTGGCCAGATCGCCAACGCCCAGTTAATTACTGCGAGATGAATTGATTCTGGGTCGTTTACCGAGACAGCATTTTTAACCCGAACCAGTGCCGTACGAGAGTTTTGCGCAGCTTTACCCGAATTATCATTAAGCGCATCTTTTTGACCAAGCTTAATCAGCAATACAACCGTTGTGGCCACCCACGCCAACAACAGAAACGCCGATACAGCAATCCACAGCCGCGTATCATCGGTTTGAACGCCACTCGCTTCATGCTCAACCGCACCGTCGGTTTTTTGAGTCTGCGTATCGGAACTATTCTGAACTGTTGCCGCAGAATCTGAAGTACTTTGTTCGCCAATCGCGGGCAGCACGGTGATTGTACGCGCTGGCAGGCGTTCGACTTTCTGCCGGTCTTCGTGCACATCCCACCACGCCAGTTCAATCGGTGGCAAGGTATGCGTTCCCGCTGCTTGCGCAATAATCGCCCAGCGTTCGGTATGTTTTCCGGACAATCCGTCGAGCGTCGTTTTGTCTTCCAGCTCAGGTTGGTCGCTATATATCTTGACGTCAGGCACATCCGGCGACGTCAGTTTGGGCAGTTGCCCGCGAAGTATCCCCTCGGCGCTAATCCTCAGAGTGCGGGTGATCGGTGTGCCGACGCGGATGTCATCACCGTTTGAGGGCCACGACTCCTCGAGCGCAACCGATTTGGCCGGAAGCCACCATTGCGCGGTATAGGTTTCCGGCGGCGGTTGTACATCCAACACGACTTCGTTGCTGCGCACGCGAATCGGACGCTTGTGCGCCAAGAGACCGCTGAAAGATCCCTGACCTGCATTCGATGCTGGAACCGTTGCGCCCAATACGATTGCCGGCACCACAACACGACCACTTTTTTGCGGGAACAGCACATAGCGTCGCTGCAGAACCGTGTACCAGATGCCATCGCGTTCGAGCCGATAACTTGTGTCCTCACCAAGGCGCTGATAAATCAAGTCATCGGATTTTGGCTCAGACAAAGAGCCGTCGAAGAAATTGCGCGAGCGAAAAATCTTGACGCTGTAAATCACCTGAGACTGAACGTACGGTGATGTATTTTCAACGTCTGCCTCCAGGAAAATTTCGGGAGGCGCTCCGCCGTTGCTGGAGCCCACATTCTGCGGTGTCACACGAACAGTCAGCGGATCGCTGCGAGCACTACCGCTTTCAATCGACGGGATCACCAGATCGCCACTGCGCAGGGGTGCCAACGTGTACTGCCAGATTGCGTAGGAGTCGACCGTCCCGTTGACGATACTCATCTGACTACTCCGTGACGTCGCGAGAACGTCGAAGTCCACTAACAGCGCCGAAACATCTGGCTCTTCATCACCACCGCGTTGAATTAATTTAAACGTCAGTGTTTCAGTCTCGGCAATTAGGCTGCGATCAACGCGCGCTTCTAGGCTTTGATCGCTGGCCGCAGCGACGTGCGCAAAAACGATCACGCACAGCGTGCATAAGAGTTGTCGGATTACCACGATTCACTTTCCACAATGTCGGCAAAGCGGGATTGATGCGTCACATAAAGCTTGTTGCGTAGCAGGCCCGCCGGGTCGTCGGGAATTCGCTGTAACTGTTGTTCGACAGCCTGCGCGGATTCATCAAAAGGTTGCTCGATCATTGCCTGCTGCTGTTGACCTTGATTTGGGTTTGACGGGTTTTTTGTATGTGCTTGCTGCACGGTTTCCTGCTCACCGTCGAACTGTTGCTGTAGCGCGTTTTTAAGCTCGTTCATCGCATCGCGCTCGCTATCGTTCGGGTCGTTGCGCCCACTTTGTGCCTGAGCCTGGCGTTCATCCATCGCGGTATTTTGATTTTGCGCGCCTTCTTGCGCTTGCCCGTTTTGCTGAGCGTTCTGATCGTCGCCGCCTTGCTCATTTTGACCCTCATCACCCTGTTCGGAATTACTGGGGTCAGCGCTGTTTTGTGTTTGCTGTTGCATCTGTTGCAGCACCCATTCGCGATTGGCGATACCGTCTTCATGGTTTGGCGCGTGTTTGAGTAACTCATCAAATGCGGCCAGCGACTGTTCCAGTTCGCCGGAGTGCGCCAGCACTGTCGCGCGATTGTAGAGTGCAGCCTGCGTCGGTGATTGCAAAAAGCTTTCGGCTGCCGCGCCTGCATCGCCGGCCTGAAACTGCGCTATTCCCCGCCACTCCGGGTTCGCAAATTTTTCGACGGCTTCAGCCGGTTTTTCCTGCCGCAGGAGTTCGACGCCTTGTTGATCCGCGCCGACCCACCAGTCACGCCAGGCCGCCTGCGCAAATGCGCAATGGAAGAACAGCATAAGAGTCAGAAACGTGCGCACTAGATGGCTCCGCGCCGAAACAAATACGCGACCATTGGTATCAACGGCAACAGTAACCAGGGCCCTCGTTCGATCCAGCGTGTGGCCTGCTGATCTTCGGCCACCCGCGCCTGATTGGAAAGCAATTGTTCCTCCGGCGCTGTCAGTGTACGCAAGTCATCCTCCCCACTCGACAAAGGTGAGTAGCGCCCCCCGCCAGAGATGGCGAGTTGACGCATCGCTGGTGTGTCGATGCTCGCAATAATGATGTTGCCATCGGCATCTTTCAGATAATTTTCACCGGCCGGAATGGGTGCACCTTCGGGTGTGCCAATACTCAGAACGGATACCGTGTACCCCTCGGTGCGTAAGCTGCGTGCAGTCGCGAGGTCGCCCTGGGTCGGTGTCGCATCGCTCATCAGTACGATTTGTCCCGTTCGCACACCTGCTCCCCGCATCAAGCTCGCTGCCTCATTTAGAGCCGCGCTCAGGTCACTGCCCTGCACCGGCATGATATCGGGTGAAATTGACGGCACCATCGCATTGATCGTGCGCGTATCGTCTGTCAGCGGACTGATCACGTACGGTGCCGCGCCAAAGGCAACCATTCCGACCTGAATATTACGACTCTTTTCGAGCAAATCCCGCGCCTTGAAACGCGCCCTGGTCATGCGGTCGGGTGCAACGTCGGACACGCGCATCGAGGGCGACGCGTCCAACACAATCACGCGCGCGCGCTGATCGCGAAACACCGGCACAGACTCTTCTTCCCAGCTTGGGCCCGACAGTGCGGCGACAAACAAACATCCGCCGAGGGCAAGCAATAGGCATTGCAATCGATTGCGGGCGTGTGCCGTTGTGCCGAGTTGATAGTCGAGCAACAACCTGTCGACAACGGCTTGCCAACTATTGAAGCGACGCGTGTGAAACCACATCGCACAAATCGCCCACAACAGGGGCACCGTCAACAGAAGCCACCAGGGTCGCAAAAAATGGAAATGTTCCAATGCGCCGGTCATCTTTAAGCCGCCCGTCTGCGCCAATACAAGACAGTAATCAGCAATCCCATCAGGATCAGAGGCCAGTAATACAACTCGGTCAGCGGGCGATAAAAATCATCTCCAACTTCGGTGGGTTCGAGTTCGTCGATCAAAGCGTAGATTTCGCCGAGTTCGTCAAGGTCGCGGGCGCGGAAATACCGCCCTCCGGTCGCATCCGCAATTTCTTTTAAGGATTTTTCATCCAGTGGTCGCCCGCGCTGGCTGAAAAAATTGAACAGACCGCCGACGCGCGCTTCAGCGCCCACTCCAATTGTGTGAATGCGGATGTCTTCTTTTGCCGCCAGCCTCGAAGCCTCTTGCGGCGACACCAGACCTGAGGTGTTAGAGCCATCGGTAAGTAATATCAGCAAGCGACTTTGCGCCGGACGTTCACGAAGTCTTTTAACCGAGAGTCCTATCGCGTCTCCAATTGAGGTATTTTGCCCTGCCAAACCAATCACCGCTTCCTCAAGGAAGTGGCGCACAGTCTTGAGGTCGAATGTCAGAGGCGTTTGAACGTAAGCTTGTGTGCCAAACAAAATCAATCCAACACGATCGCCTTGCCGGCGTTCGATAAATTCACCCGCGACTGCTTTAACTGCCTGCAAGCGGGTGAGCCTGTTACCACCGTAAGCAAAGTCGTGCTCTTCCATACTGCCCGAGATATCGACGGCCATCATCAGGTCGCGCCCACTCACCGGTAGCGCGACCGATTCACCCAGCCAGATTGGACGCGCGGCTGCGATCAACAAACTCACCCAGATCAGAATCAACAGCGAGAGATTCAGGTCTGGGAGTCGAAATCGAACGGAATGATCTCCCTTCTTTTCCGGCGAAGCCAACGATGAATAAAAGGGCACATACAAGGCTGTTTCCCGCTTAGTCTGCAATGGCTTGCTGGCAAATCGAATCAACAGTGGTAAAGGCGCGATCAGCAAAACCCACCACCACGCAAGGCTAAGCATGCTGTCGCCTCACGTTGACAGCGTGAATTGTGCGTTCAACTAAATCGAGTAGCGATTGTGTATCAATGGGCAAACGCTCGGGTTGTTGAAAGACGCTATCCGCAACGTATCTGCCGTCGCCCTGCGTGAATTCGTTACCTCTGCTTATCTCATCAAGTTTCCGCAACCATGCCTCGCCAACCAAACTTGCCACATGCTCCTGTGGGTATAGCGCGAGCGCGACACGGCGCAACAATTTTGTGCAGGCTTGCAGCTGCGTGCTGACTTCGGTCGCTGAACCCGAGGGCAAAGCTCGGATAGCAGACAGCTCGAGGAGCGCAGCGCGACGCCACCGATTGGCTCGATGCCCACTGTACCAGTACCAAACAAGCCCGGCAGAGACGGCAATTATGAAGACGGCTAGGATCCACCAACCCGGTGCCGGTGGCCACCACCCCGGGTCCGTCGGCATATGCAAAGCGCGAAGTTGGTCGACAGGCAGATTGCCATTCATGCTCTGTCGTCCCTGCGAATTAGTGTGAACTCCGGATCCCGATTCAGAATCGAGTGCGCTACATCGGTGTAATTGTCTTCACTCGTCAGCTCAACGCAAAAGTTCCCAGCGCCAGAAAAAAGATCGACGAGGTTTTGCGAGATTCGGGCATGGTTGGATTTATGGCTACGCTGCAGGCGCGCGTCACCCGCATCGAATTCAGTGTGATGCTCCCCGTCCGAAATAGCGAAGCGTCCCGAATTCGGTAGGGCGCGTTCAACCCTGTCCACTGTACGTGCGGCGATGCATTCGGTATGCAGGGATAACCAGCGCAGGTGTTGCTGGTCTGTTGCATCCAGATTGGCAAAATCACTGACGACCACGACAGTGCTGCCCGGGTGCGCAAGCGCTCGCAGGCGCGCGAGTGCAGATGAAAAGTAACCAGGATTAGCCAACTGCGCAGCGCTTGACTGGATCAATAAACTGTCGCGATGCATATCGACCAGCGTGCGTATCAACGCGAGCGTGCCGCGAGTACTGCTCAGAGGCTTCAGTTCTATATGCCGCGTCTCGTTAACCACGACCCCTCCGATGCGCTCTCCGGTGGCAGCATACGTCCACGCCAGTTGCGTAGCGAGGCGAGCCGCGACAATCGATTTAAGCGCGCGCCGAGTGCCGAATCGCATGGTGCGACCGAAATCGACAACAAAAAATACCGGTCGTTCCTTCTCCTGCTCAAACAGTTTGGTGTGTACGACATTGGTGCGAGCGGTGACGTTCCAATCGATCAGTCGAACGTCATCACCCGGCTGATAAACTCGCGCCTCAGCAAAGTCAAGACCGCGCCCCAGAGCGCGACTGCGCTGACTGGCAGTCCGAGGTGCCAGAGTGCGTTTGCGTCGACGACTACTGCGCTCGCGCGCATGGTGGCGTATTTGTAAAAGCTCATCCAAAGACAAATGAATACCATCACCGTGTGACGCTTGCGCATTGCCGTGCTGCGCCTGATGGTCGGCCGGTTCGCGATCAAACACCTGTTTTAGGGTCGAAAGCATCAAAGGGCCTCGAACTATGGCGCGGGAACCAGCGAGATCAATTTGTCGACGACTTGATCGACGCTGATACCATCTGCTTCGGCTTGGTACGACAACAACAATCGATGCCGAAGCACATCATGTGCAACGGCCTGAACATCCGCAGGCGATACGTAATTTCGCTTTGCGAGCCAGGCGTGCGCGCGTGCACACGCGTCGAGTGATATGGTGGCGCGCGGACTGCCGCCATAGTCGATCCAACGGGCGAGATTGTCATCCAGCGCCGCAGGGTTACGCGTGCTGACAATCAGGCGCACAATGTAATCTTCGACCGGATCAGCCATAAAGACGCCAAGCACTTCTGTTCTAGCCTGTTTCAGGTTAACCAGGCTCAGGCTTATCGCGCGGGATTGAGCCGCGTTGACAGCTTCACTGCGGACCAGGCGCAAAATATCGCGCTCCGTTGATGGGTGTGGATAGTCGACCTTCACGTGCATCAGAAATCGATCGAGCTGTGCTTCTGGCAATGGATACGTGCCCTCCTGTTCAATCGGGTTTTGCGTTGCCATGACCATAAATACTTCCGGCAGATCGTAGGTTTTTTGTCCGACGGTAATTTGCAATTCGGCCATCGCCTCAAGCAGGGCAGACTGAACTTTGGCTGGCGCGCGATTGACCTCATCGGCGAGGATCAGATTGCTGAACAACGGGCCGCGCTGAAACTGGAATGCACCATCGTGGGGGCGGTAGATTTCAGTGCCGGTTATGTCGGCCGGGAGCAAATCCGGTGTGAATTGGATGCGTTGAAAGTCGCCTTCAATCGCATCGGCCAGCACGTTAATCGCCCGCGTTTTTGCCAATCCCGGCGCGCCTTCCACCAGCAAATGACCACCGGTTAACAACGCAATCAGTAAGCGATCAACCAGCTCATGCTGACCAATAACCTGAGAGTTGAGCGTATCGCGCAAGGCGAGGATGTCACGTTGCGCCGAGCTAATGGATGCGACCTGTTCGTTTGTGTTCATTGTTTTTATATCCAATGGGCGTTACGCGCTATTAGACGTCATCATGATGATAGACTGGCACAGCACTTTTCTGTGCGGATTTTAATGGAGCGGTCTCAGTGATCAATGACAGTCCGGCAAGCCCGGAAAATAGTAAATTCAACGTCATGGTTACGGGTTGTTCGAGTGGTATCGGCCAATGCGTCGCGATTGCGTTGCACGAGCGCAGCTACCGGGTATTTGCGACTGTACGCAAAGAGAGTGACCGCACCCCGCTTGAGCAACGCGGCATTGAATCGTTAATTATGGATTACGACGACAGTGAGAGTATAACCATTTGCAGCGACGAGGTGCTAAGGCGCACCGACGACAACATATACGCGCTGTTCAACAATGGTGCTTTTGGTCAACCAGGTGCTTGCGAAGATTTATCGCGTGAAGCGCTGCGGGAACAGTTTGAGTCAAATTTCTTTGGGTGGGTAGAACTGACCAACCGGCTGATTCCGTCCATGCGTCGCAATGGACGCGGTCGCATTATTCAAAACAGCTCGATTTTAGGATTCGCCGCGATGCCGATGCGCGGCGCTTACAATGCCAGCAAATTCGCGATCGAGGGTTTCAGCGACACCTTGCGGCTTGAGCTTAAAGGCTCTGGCGTACACGTAAGCTTGATCGAACCCGGGCCGATCCTCAGTTCTTTCAGAGCGAATGCCTATAAAAAATTCCTGCAACATATCAATACCAATGACAGCGTCCACGGCGCGCGCTACTCGGCGATGATTGAAAGGTTTGAAAAAGAAGGGCAAGCCGTGCCGTTCACTTTGCCGCCCGAAGCGGTACTCAAACGCGTCATCCATGCGCTCGAAAGCAAGCGACCGAAGATTCGATACCCGGTCACTGTTCCGACCTACTTTTTCGCATGGGCACAGCGTTTTTTAAGTGCTCGAATGCTGGATCGCTTGCTTGCGCGGGTGGGCTAGTGAGCACTCTATCGCATCGCGAATAAGACCCGCTCCAGATACTCAAGTTCCGGTCGAAATCTACTGGTAGAGCGCAGAGTGTTCTGCTAGTCTGCGCCGCTAAATTTTCTCTTTAGGGTTTTGAGATGGCCTCAGTATCAATCATCGTCGGCACGGTTTACGGCACAGCAAAAGCGCTCGCGGAAGACATTAAATCCGAGCTTGAAAACGCCAACCATTCCGTCTCGATAATTGAGAACGCCAAAGCTGGCGACATTCCAACTGAAGACGGCGCGATTTTACTGGTGTGCACGTCAACTACCGGTGCAGGTGAGCTTCCTGGTAATCTGGAGCCATTGTACGATGAACTCAAAGCCAACCCACAGTCGCTTGGGCACCTTCGCTACGCCGTCGTTAATTTGGGAGACAGCTCGTTCGGCGACACCTACTGCGGTGCCGGTAAATTGATGGACGAATTACTCAGCGAACAGGGTGCGAGCGCACTCAGCCCACCGCTGGAAATCGACGCGTGTGAAACCATGATGCCCGAAGATGAAGCGGTGCCGTGGGCGGCGGATGTATTCGCCTCAGCGTGATGGTCGCTTAAAGATCGCGCAGGGCAGCAACTGGGTTCAGGCGTGATGCGACGAGCGCCGGATGCAGGCCAAAGATGATTCCGGCACTCAATGCAAGCAGTGGTCCGAGTATGAGCGACTCGATCGCAAATGCCACAGGCCACCCCACCAGCCACTGTACCAGTAGCGCGACAAATACCCCCAGCAATATTCCGCAAACACTGCCCGCGAGACACAGCAAAACGGCGTGACACAAATAGAGCGTTACAATACGCAGTCGTGTTGCACCAACCGCCATTCGCAGACCGATTTCGCGGGTCTGCTCTGACACATTGGCGAGCATGATGTTCATCACTCCAATGCCACCGACCAGAAGCGACAGCCCCGCGATCGATCCCATAATTAGCTGAAACAGTGTCTGGGTTTGTCGCGCCTCCTGCAAAAGCGTGAGCGGCACGACAATTCGGTAGTCCTGAACACCCCTATGTCGTCGGTTCAAGTGCCCTCGAAGACTCTCCGCTGCGGCAAAGACGTCGGACTCATCTCGAACAGATTGCACCCGCGCGACGATACCATCAATTTTTTGGGTTTCTTCCGCCATATCGCTGAGCGCAAAACTCGACCAGGGCATCACAACAATTTCGTCGAAATTCAAGGACGCAATGCCTGTACCCTCCGTGAGCAGAGCCCCTTTGGGGTGTAACACACCCACTATTTGACAATTCATTGTCGAGATAGTGGCGATGTCCCCCACTGTGAGTTGAAGCCTTGCCGCAATCGTTGAGCCAATCACGCAACGTTTTGCCGATGTGCGTAAATCAGACTCGCGCAGTGAGCGACCACGCACAATCGTCAGGCGCTCATTGCTGAACCACGACGGGGATGATCCGATGATCGTTGCTGAAGCGGTTTTGGACTGCGCCGAAACCCTGACCTGATTGCGAACCCAGTATGGCGCGATAGTCACACGAGCGTTGTTGGCGTTGCTCAAAAACTCAGCGTCCTCGATGCTCAGGCCTTGAGATAGATTCAGTTCGGAGGCAGCGCGCGTTCCCGTCTTCGAAGTTTGCGAATCGATGCGGATGGTGTCGGTTCCGAGGCTGGCAATTTTTTGTTGAATCTCTCGATTAGCGCCTTCGCTTATTGAAAGCATGGCCACCAATGCCAGCACACCAATACCAACACCCAATGCGCTTAGAGTTGAGCGGAAACGCCGCACCCGCAGTCCTTTGGATGCGATACGCATATCCAACAATACTGTGCGTAAATCAATTCGCATCGCGGTCGAATTTGTCGAGACTGATACTGCGCGTGGCGTATGACATGGCGACGCGATCATGCGTCGCCATTACCACGACCTTGCCGCTACCCGCCTGATCTTTTAGTAACTCAAGTAGACGATGAGAATTGTCAGCATCGAGCGAGCCAGTAGGTTCATCGGCAAAGATCACGTCAGGCTGTCTGATCAATGCACGTGCAAAAACGACCCTTTGTAATTCACCCCCGGAAAGAGTCGCCGGATAGTGGTCCATTGCGTCAATCAATCCAACGTAGTCCAATAATTCCAGTGCTCGGGTTTTGGCGTCCTTAGGTTTGATTTCGTTACCGTAAAGCGTGGGTAAAAGGACATTTTCCAATACTGACTGGTGCGGAATGAGGTGAGGAGTCTGAAAAACAAATCCGTATTGCTCATTGCGAATAGCGGCAAGGTCATCATCAGAACACGAAGACAGGTGTGTCCCGTTTAATATGACGTCGCCGGTCGACGGGGTGTCCAAGGTGCTCAGAATATTGAGCAAGGTGGACTTGCCAGACCCGGAAGGACCGGTCAGCAGGAATAAATCCCCCGCATCGATACACAGAGATACTTCCGGCACTGCGAGTACGTCTTGCCGATAGGTGGAAAAGCGACGGCTGATTTTTTTAGCTTCAATTACACGATTCAAGGCGGATTAACCCGAATGCGATCACCCGCTTTAATCCCTGAAACAACCTCAATCCATTCGGAGCCAACCTCACCAATCGCCACGGGCCGCCAGTTGTCGGACTGGCCGTCAGTGAGAAAAACGCCGCTCCGCCCTTCTCGATAATGAAGAGACTCAACCGGAATCGCGAGCACATCTTTTAATGTTCGCACCAATATCTCTACGCTCGCAGACATTCCCATGTGG
This sequence comes from Pseudomonadota bacterium, assembly GCA_039029275.1. Classification (GTDB taxonomy): domain Bacteria; phylum Pseudomonadota; class Gammaproteobacteria; order JBCCGL01; family JBCCGL01; genus JBCCGL01. Next base: position 117,766 of record JBCCGL010000013.1, read on the forward strand.
ACATCGGCGGCAAGTTCTGAAAAGCGGACGCGCCCGCTGAATCGACGAACGGTGCTTCCCGGATTCTCGCTTTCGGCGACAGATCCTATGCCGGTCAATACACCGTCGTAGGTCTTCCCGGGAAACGCATCGAGTGAGATTTTTGCTGCAGCACCGCTGCTAACCTGAGCGACGTCAATTTCCCGCACCTGGATTTCAACGATCAATTCACTTGTATCCGGTATCGCCATAAATGCCTGTCGAAACCAGATAGCATCACCCAACTGTGGTTTTTGCTTTTGTCTTTCACGCGGCAAATCCAGATACAAAAGAACACCGTCGATTGGCGCTCGGACGTCACAGTTTTCGACATCATCGCGAGCTTTCTCAACAACGCTGCCGGCGATTTGCAAATCGTATCGCCGCTTGGCGAGCTCGGTCTCGCGTTGTTTCAGCTCAAGCGTTGTTGTACGAACAACTCTGGCCTTTTCGCTATCAGCTTCATCCAAAACCAATTCTGCTTCGCGCAGCAATCGCGGCATTTCAAACTGATTAAAATTATCGAGGTCTGCCTTCGCAATAGAAAGCGCTTCACTGGTTCGTTTAACCGTATCGGCTATTTTGTCGTGCTCCCTTTGACTGACATGACCTGTCGCCAGCAGTTCGTCGTAGTCCCCTTTTTCCGCAACAGCGATCACGTGCTGTCGCTGCACTTGTTCGATCGCAAGCTCAAGCTTCTTGCGTGTCAACTGGCCCGTGCCATTGCGAATATCGTCTGCTTTGATCCGCGCGATTTCGATTTTTCGTGCGACCGCTTCGAGTCGAGCCTGGTTTTCTTCTTGTTGAAGTTCCAGCGCTTGTTTTGCATTTTCGAGTTTTGCCTGCGCGTCAACGTAAACCTGCTGTGCGACCTCAAGCTTATCGGTAAACGGTTTGCTATCGAACTGGGCAACGAGATTGCCCTTTTTGTAGAGTTGGCCTTCTTCGGCTAACCACACCAATTTGGCCTGGTTGCTTGGAATTTCCGACCTGATCTTAACGACCTTTGCGGGCGCAACGTATCCGCGTTCGCGCACAACTTGATCAAAACTGACCCGGTCGATCTGATGAATCTTTGAGCGAACGGTTTCTTCCCACGGTCGCGTCCATAGAAAAGACACCGACACTGATAAGACCAGTATCACGACCAGGCCAATAACAAGCGGCGACAATCGCCCGCTGTGTGAACTAGCCATCTGACTCACCTTCGTGCAACGGCACAAATAATGATTGCATCCACTCCGGCGTTAACAGCCCCAAACTTAATCCGAGCTTTGTCACCGCTAAATTGTAATTGACCAGGGAGCGAAATTGATCGACCTCCGCATCAGTCAATGCCGATTCGGCATCCAGAACCTCCAGGTTACTCGATGCTCCCTTATTGTAGAGGTACTCCGACAAATCGAGCGCCAGCTCAGCCTGACGTGACGCCGCGACCGCAGAGATGTATCTCGTATTTTGTATATCAACTTCGTCGAACGCATCGCGGACATCGCGAAACACATGGCGCTTTAGGGCCTCGCCTTCGCGAATTCGACGCGAATATGCAAGGCGCTGACGGGCGAGCGCATTTTTCTCCTCATCCTGACTAAACGTTGTGCGCACGTCGACATTCAAGCTCCAGTTAGTTTCATCCAAATTACTGGACGTATCGTAGTCATCACCAAAACCCTCTTGTTCCACCAGCAGGCTGACATTTACATCAGGATCGATGTCGCTTTTGGCGCGGTATACAGATAGCTTGTTGCGTTCAACTTCGAGCAAATGCTGTTGCCAATCGAAACGACTCTCCAGCACTGAATCCTGCCAGTCCACAGGGACAAGCGCGGTCATCACGTCAATCGTCTGCGAAGGTTTATAGCGGTCAGCCTGCGGCAGGGCGAGAAGTTCATGAAACAGTTCCATTTCCCGCCGCAACACGCGACGTCGGTCCGCTACCGCGCGTTGCGCCTGTAAGTTCGCCAGCTCGGCGCGATAGACATCGGATTTGGACACCAGGCCGACGCGATGTCGTGACGATGCAGCGTCCAGATGACCCGCGCTGCGCTGCGCTCCCGATAGGCTTTTGGTCAGCAGCAGGTCAGCCAGGCTCACCGCGTAGTATCGGCGAGTTGCCTCCAGTAAAAGATTTTGACCGCGACTCTGGGCGCGAATCGATTGGATCTGATAATCGAGTTCCGCGAGCGTCAGCGTGTGGCGATTGTACTTTCGCCCCCAGCGACGAAAAAGTCCCTGAGTAACACGCACGAACACTTTTGAGTTGTAAGGGTTATTAATCGTTATGTTGTCAGAGGTTAATTTACTGGACTGAACTCCAATTGCGAGTGTTGTACCAAACTCATTCGTACGCCGCGACTCCAGTCCGATTGACTGATTTCCGATGCCGTCACCCAAACTCACATTGGCCAGAGGCACGATTTTCGAATTGAAAGCCAGCCCAGCGAGATCTATCGATAACTGACTGGCATAGAGATCGTCGGCAATATCGCGCGCATCGTCACTTTGTTCAAGCACTTTACTTATGTAAGCGCTCAAGGAGATTTGTTCCGCCGTCTCCGCAGATGAGGCAAAAGAACAAATCAAAAATAAAACTATGGGCGTTACCGGTTTCACAAACAGAAAAAAAACGCTGACAAAATGTCATCCTGCCAGCGTTTTGCTAAAAGTCTAGTTGAACCCGGACTCAGGTAGTTGAAACACGTTTAGAGTCTCGGCATTGTTATTCAGAGATATCGAAATCTAAATAGGACACTCCACGGTGAACAACCAGAAGGTACCGGTTTGATCCGGGAATTCGCAGTTCGGCGTTATCTCCACTCGAACGCTGCTTGAACTACCAGAAAATGTCACCGTGTCGGTGAAGATCTGGTCGCCAATACAGCCAGAGTCAGAGACTATCCTGTTTTCATAAAACACCTGCATTTGATCTTTGACGCTCGCGGCATCGAAGGTGACGTTAAACGTTCCGGAGGTTTGGCCCAGATCAACAATATGAGTCTCCGGGTCGTCTCCACCTGATGTAGTCGAGTCGTTGCATTGCTGCGTCGCTCCATCATCGCCGCCGCTTCCACCATCATCGTCGTCATCGGATCGGCTGCTACCGCTGGCTCCTCCGGCAACGGCCAGTGTTCCCGCCCCGATTCCTATAATGCCGGCTGTTCCCAAGCCGCCTGCGGCTGCTACTGCGACCGTCCCGGTTGTCGCGGAGGCACCTATTGGGGCCGGCGACTTCGATATTGATATGTCGCCCCCGTCAAATCCGTTGACTTGTTGTGGAAGCTGACCTTCGGCGCTCACAGCTACTCGACCGGAACTCGCGGCGTCAGCCAGAATTACGCCGCCCAGTATCGCCGCTGCAAACCCTTCGAGTCGTTCGAAGTCCGAAACTGACTGCGAACTCAGTTGGGTCTGACGCAATTTATCACCGTCGACGAATACTTCGTTTCCTTCCTCGAGATCAAAAAAGCGCTTCGATTCGGTTGTCCCGTCGGTTTCAAGTTGAAATGTTTGCGAGCCAGATTCGCCAAACGCCAATCGACCTTCTTTCAAAGCATAACCCTGTCGTTCGCCCTCATAAGAAATGAACTTTGTGCCGCGGATACCGACCGTAGTGGTCAGGTTTTCCACGAATCGTGGTTCGCTGGATACACCAAACACCTTTTTAAATGCGAAAAACGCCTTGCCTGCGATGTGAGTGAAAAATCCAGGTTTTCGAACTTTGAGGCGTGAATTGTTATCGAGCACAGTGACAGGGTCGTTATCGAAATCAACTGCGACCATCCCATTCGTCCCGGTCTCGATTGTCTCCGACTCGAGAACCACAAAGCCTGCTTCCTGTAGCGAGCGCTTACTCCCATCAGCCGCGACGACTGTAATATCGCCCTCTAAACGCACCACGCGCCCGTGATATCCGTCTACATCGCGATATTCGATTCGTTGAAGCGTTCCAGAACTCTCTGCTGCCCCATCGGAGTCGTCAACTTCGACGGTGAAGTTCTGCGACTTGATAATGTCATCAGCAGAGTTTTTTACGAGTATGAAGTACTCGATTGAGCCAACCCCCGCACTCGGTGCCGGCAGAACAGAGGCAAAATTCTCGCCGTCTTCGCTCGACATACTCACGTAATAAAACTGACTGTCCTCGCTCGACTTAAAGTATGTCCTGACGGTTTCAAGGTCGTGCTCGCTGTCTTCGACAACAGCAGTCATGGAAATTCGTTCGCCGGATGAAGCCGATTCAATCGGATCGTGGGCGATCTCAATTTCGGCCCAGCTGAGCGAAGTTAAGCCGCAAAACAATCCAACCGCGGCGATCAATCTAAATACTTTGTGGTTAATCATTTTAGTTCCCGTCCTCGTTTCTTCTGAAATGTCGTGACTCACTTCAGGGGAGTGCTCTACGTCACTTTTGTCCTGACGACCACAGATTACCGAAGCTGAAAACGGAAAAGAAGAATTTGTTCATGGTTCTGGAAGATCGATTCCAAGGAACCATAAAACGTGAAACAGACCTTAACTTTTAACAATCTATTTTATTCAATAAGTTAAGTGTCACACATAACGTACGTTATGAGGTTCTTTCGGTAAAAGTGAATATTTACATCAGTTGGATATCGCCACCAGACAGGTAGCGATTGCGTCAAATTGAGCAGCTTCGGCTGGCGAATTCAATATCCGCCATCCGTTGAAGATTGCGGACTCTAGTGCTCGCCCCCTGCTTTAAAGTTAAACACGGCGCCGGATCTGATGCCGGAAGGCCAACGCGAGGTAACACTCTTCATGCGCGTGTAAAAACGCACGCCCTCGGGGCCGTGAATGTGATGGTCACCAAACAGCGAGCGCTTCCAACCACCAAAGCTGTGGTATGCCAAGGGCACGGGAATCGGGACGTTTACGCCGACCATGCCGATTTGCACGCGATTCGTGTAGTCACGCGCGGCATCGCCGTCGCGTGTGAAGATCGCGGTGCCATTTCCGTATTCGTGATCATTCACCAGTTCTAGTGCTTCTTCGAATGACCCGGCACGCACAATAGACAACACCGGCCCGAAAATCTCATCGGTGTAAATCGTCATTTCCGGCGTGACCTTGTCGAATATCGTACCACCGACGAAGTGACCGTTTTCGTGGCCCTCGACGCTGACGTCGCGGCCGTCGAGAACCAGATCAGCGCCCTGCTCCACTCCCGAGTCAATGTACCCTTTGATACGGTCGCGCGCCTCGGGCGTAATCACCGGCCCCATCTCCACGCTTGAATCTGTATAAGGGCCAACTTTCAACGCCTCAACACGGGGTTTGAGTTTTTCAATCAGCGTGTCGGCGGCTTCATCACCCACGGTGACGACAACCGATATTGCCATGCACCGCTCGCCTGCAGAGCCGTAGGCTGCGCCGACTACTGCATCAGTTACCTGTTCCATATCCGCATCCGGCATAACGACCATGTGGTTTTTGGCACCGCAGAGCGCCTGCACGCGTTTGCCATGCGCGGTGCCGGTGCGATAGATGTACTCTCCGATCGCGGTCGAGCCGACAAAACTGACGCCCTGAATTCGAGGATCACTGAGGATCGTGTCGACGGCTTCCTTGTCGCCGTTGATCACATTCAAGACGCCGTCGGGTGCTCCGGCTTCGGTGAACAACTCGGCGAGTCTCAGGCCAGTCGATGGATCGCGCTCTGAGGGTTTGAGCACAAAGGTGTTGCCACAAGCAATCGCGACGGGGAACATCCACAGGGGAATCATTGCGGGAAAGTTGAACGGGGTGATGCCCCCAACCACACCAAGCGCCTGTCGCATACTCCAGGTGTCAACACCCGTGGCGACTGTCTGGTTGTATTCACCCTTAAGCAGTTGTGGAATACCGCAAGCAAACTCAACAACCTCGAGACCACGCGTGATTTCGCCCTTGGCATCGTCCAGTGTTTTGCCGTGTTCGGAAGACAGAATCTCAGCTAATTCGTCCATGTGCGAGATGATTTTTTCACGAAACGCAAACATCAGCTGGGCGCGCTTGCCCACCGGCGTCGCGCTCCATTTAGGGAATGCAGCGTGAGCACTTGCGATCGCTGACTCCACTTCGGCAACAGAGGCGAGCGGCACTTGCCCGCTGACATCACCCGTAGCAGGGTTGTAAATTGAACCGTAGCGGCCACTCGAACCGCCGACCATCGCTCCGCCAATGTAGTGTTTGAGCTCTTTCGTGTCACCGCTCACTTGATCGCTTGCTGTCGCCATGACTGCCCTCTTTTATTTGATTTAAACCGAGCCATTATATGCTCGGGCCAATTACCGACCAAAGCCGTTTTTCTGGAGGTCCTGCGAATAAATGCGCCGTAATTACGCGGTCTGGCGTCATTGGCACCATCGAGGTTATTGGTTGGCACCATTGGTTATTCCAGTGTACATTCTTGTGTACCCAATCAATGCGCCACAAAACCATAACACCCGAACATGGCTGACTATCTTCTCCATCTACCGGAGCACAGCGAAAAGAGCCTTCAGGCACAAATTCGCGAGACGATCGTGACTGCGATTCTGGATGGGCACATTCCCGCTGGCGCGCCCCTACCGTCGGGCCGGAAGCTGGCGGACCAACTTGGTGTCGCGCGCAACACGGTGGTGCTGGCGTATCAGCAATTGGTTGACGAAGGTTATCTAAGCTCTCGACAACGCAGCGGCTATTACGTTACCGAAGACATTCTGCAAGGCAAGGTTGATAACCGTCCCGAATCGGGATTTGCAACGCCAGATATTGGCTGGCAGGACCGCCTTGTTGCGCATCCGAGCAAACAGGTTTTCGACGTCAAGCCGCTCAACTGGCAGAACTACGAATATCCCTTTATCCGGGGGCAATTTGACCCAGGACTGTTTCCGATTGCTGACTGGCGCCAGAGTACACGTCAATCACTGGCGGTTCAGTCGATTCGCGATTGGGCCAAGGATGCCGTAGACCACGACAACCCAATGCTTATCGAACATTTACGCACGCGCGTTTTGCCACGACGAGGAGTCTGGGCGCAAGACGACGAGATTCTGGTTACGCTCGGCGCACAGCAGGCGCTGTACCTGCTTGGACGCCTGCTGATATTTCCGCGCACGAATGTTGGATTGGAGGATCCGGGCTACCCGGACGCGCGCAATATTTTTTCTCTTATTACGCCACGTTTACAAGGGCTCCCGGTTGATCATCACGGGCTAATTGTCGATGCGCAAACGTCTGCGTGCGATTTGATCTATACAACCCCGAGTCACCACTACCCCACCAACGCAATTATGTCGCTGGATCGCCGCAAAGCTTTGTTGGCTTCTGCAAGTGAAAACGATCTCGTTATCATCGAAGACGACTACGAAGTCGAAACAAACTACATCGACAATCCGACGCCTGCACTCAAAAGCCTTGATAATGACGGCCGCGTAATTTACATCGGCAGTCTTTCGAAAACGCTGGCACCCGGTCTGCGCATCGGTTACCTGGTGGCACCCAAAACCTTAATTGCCGAAGCCCGAGCAATGCGCCGTTTGATCCTGCGCCATCCGCCTGCCAACAACCAGCACACGCTCGCCGTCTTTCTGGCCGAAGGGCATCATGACTCGCTCGCTCGCAGACTCAACCACGCCTACCGTGATCGCTGGGAGGTGATGTCGGAAGCGATCGATCGTTTCCTGCCAAACTGTCGCAAGTATTCAACCCGCGGAGGCACGTCGTATTGGATACAAGGTCCCGATTCACTTAATTGCTCAGAACTTGCGAATCTGGCGCGACAAAATAGTATTTTGATCGAGCCCGGACACAACCGCTTTTTGTCCGAGAATCCGCCTATGAATTATTTTTCGCTCGGATTTTCTTCAATTGCGGTCGACAAGATCGAGCCCGGAATCCGCGTTCTGGCCGGACTGGTTAAACAGCTCTGTCCAACATAGGGCCTGTCACCGAATATACGATTAAGCTAAAATACCCGGCTTGGTTTCGCAGAACTTTCGACATGAAATTTTCAGCCTTTGGCGATAAATTCAATGGCCCCAGCGGCATTGGTAATTTAATGGACGATCTTGGCCGTGCTATGGCCAGCGAAGCGCCGATGTTGATGCTGGGCGGGGGTAACCCGGGTCGCATCCCGGAACTCGAAGCACGTCTGTGCGATGAGCTTAGAAAGATTGCAAATGACGAAAACCGCTTTGCCCAGGTCGCCGGTGCTTACGATGCACCAAACGGTGAGTCGCGTTTTATCGACGCGCTGGTCAAATTAATCAATACGCAATACAACTGGGGAATCAGCAAAGAAAACATCGCTATAACCAACGGCAGTCAAAACGCGTTTTTCTTCATCTTCAACCTTTTTGGCGGCAAGTACGCAGACGGCAGCACCAGAAAAATCCTTCTGCCGCTCGCGCCCGAGTACATCGGATACGAAGATGTGTTTGTCGACGGGCAGCACTTTGTTGCGAACAAGCCAACAATCGATTACCTCGACGACGACATGTTCAAGTACCGGGTTGATTTCGATACATTGGAAATCACCGAGGACATCGCCGCAATATGTGTGTCGCGCCCGACCAACCCAACGGGCAATGTGTTGACCGACGACGAAATGACGCGCCTGGATGAAATCGCACGGACGAACGATATCCCGCTGATTATCGACAAAGCCTATGGCCTGCCTTTTCCGAATATCATTTTTTCCAAAGGCACGCCAACATGGAATCAAAACACCATCATGTGTCTGAGCTTGTCCAAATTTGGGTTACCCGGATTGCGAACCGGAATTGTGATTGCCGACACGCCCGTTATCGACGCGATTAGCGCACTTAACGCGATCACCAACCTATCGCCCAACAGCTCAGGCGCAGCATTGGTGACACCGCTGTTTGAATCGGGCGAAGTGTTGGATCTGAGCACGAATGTTGTGCGGCCGTTTTATCAGGAAAAAGCAGCGAGCGCGGTACGCTACGTGCGCGATGCCTTATCGGAATACCCGGTAAAGATTCACAAACCTGAAGGTGCGCTGTTCTTATGGCTGTGGTTTAAGGATTTGCCGATCACAACGCTGGAGCTTTATCAACGCCTTAAAAACCGCGGTGTTTTGATCATCCCAAGTCAGTATTTTTTCCCCGGCATCGATGAAGACTGGCAGCACAAGCACGAGTGCATCCGCCTGACTTATTCGCAATCCGAAGAGACCGTGCGCGAAGGCATACGCATTATCGGTGAAGAGGTCCGTGCAATTTACGACGCGCGAGCCTGCGCCTGATTCGATATTGCGTACGTAATGAAAGTTCGACGAGCTACAATCGACGACGCCACAGCAATTGCCGAATTCAATATCGCAATGGCCTTGGAAACTGAAAATAAAACCCTCGACTCCGAAACGATCAACAGCGGCGTTAAGCGCGTTTTTTCAAATGATAGTCTTGGATTTTATCTGGTTGCCGAAATAGACGGGGCGGTGGCGGGCTGCCTGATGATCACCTATGAGTGGAGCGATTGGCGCGACGGTCTGTTCTGGTGGATTCAGAGCGTATATGTGGCCAGGGAATTTCGTTGCCGAGGTGTGTTCAAAGCGCTCTATCGAAAAGTTGAATCACTGGCGAGAGAGGATTCGTCGAACTGCGGCATTCGTTTGTACGTGGAAAAAGACAACGTGCACGCGCAGAATACGTATTCTTCACTCGGTATGACGCAAACCGACTATCGCATGTTTGAAGCGCTGTTCTAGCGAATCCAAAGACTTACAAAACTTACATGTCAGCATTTATTCCGGGTCAACGCTGGGTCAGCGATAACGATACATCTTTGGGTCTCGGCATTGTCAAATCAACGGCGGGACGCACAGTTGAGATCGAGTTTCCCGCCGCCGACACAACGCGCACCTACGCGCAACTGGACGCGCCGCTTACGCGCGTTATCTATGCAATCGGCGACACCATCAACAGCATCGATGGGGCAAAGCTAACCGTTACCGAAGTCGAAAACGCGGGCGGCACCCTGCGTTATCACGGCACAAATGCATCGGGCGATGCAGGCAGTATGCACGAGTGCGAATTGGACGATCAGATCGCGTTTAATCTCCCGCAAGACAGACTGTTAGCAGGGCAGCTCGACGATAATAAATGGTTTGAGCTGCGCGCGATGAGCTTGCGATATCGAGCGCAAACACAATCGTCTGACACATTTGGTTTACAGGGCGCTCGCTTGAGTCTGATCCCGCATCAACTCTATATCGCCGACGAGGTCTCGCGCCGAATATCACCACGTGTACTACTCGCAGACGAGGTGGGTCTTGGAAAAACCATCGAAGCCGGCTTGGTTCTGCACCGAATGATTCTGAGCGGTCGCGTTCGGCGCAGCCTCATCATTGTGCCCGACGCACTATTGCACCAATGGCTGGTCGAGTTGCTGCGGCGCTTCAATCTTCGATTCACCCTGGTCGACGAAACACATTTCATGCGCGATGAATTAAGCGAAGATGAAGCGGATGATGCGCTGCCGCTGGAAAATCCGTTTGATCACAACCCGCTCGTTCTTTGCGGTCTGAGCTTTGCTTGCCGCGACGAAATCGCCCCGCTAATCAGCGCGTGCGAATGGGACATGCTGGTGGTTGACGAAGCGCATCACCTTTTGTGGACGCCGCACGAAGTCAGCAATGAGTACCGATGCGTTGAGCAATGGGCAGCCCAGATCGACGGCGTATTACTACTGACCGCAACCCCGGAACAGCTTGGACAGGAAGGCCATTTTGCGCGACTGCGACTACTCGACCCAGCGAGATTCCATTCACTGCCCGATTATTCGAAAGAGCAGAAAAGTCATATCGAAACAGCGAGACTAGTAATCGATTTGGAATCGAGCGAGACGCTTGCACCCGCGACAATGACCGCGCTCAACCTCCGCCTTGGTGACAACGCGCGCGTACTCAATGGGTCTGTCGTTGCAAGCAATGAGCGAAAACAGGCAATCGGTATCCTGGTCGATCAGTTCGGTACGGGGCGCATGCTGTTTCGCAATACGCGAACGAATATTCAAGGTTTTCCTGCCCGTCGTCTGACGCGCCATGAATTAGCAGACGATTCATCACCAACCCGCATCGAATGGCTGGCTAATACGATACGAGATCTTGCACCGGAAAAGCTCTTGCTAATTTGTGCCAGGGCAGAGACAGCGATGACCATCGCCAGGCAATTACGCGAGGTGCACGGTCTCCAGGCCAGCGTGTTTCACGAGCACATGAGTCTAATCGAACGCGACCGCGCCGCCGCATGGTTCGCGGATACCGAGGACGGTGCTCGAATTTTAATTTGCTCTGAAATTGGCAGCGAAGGCCGCAATTTCCAGTTTCTGCATCACCTCGTTCTGTTTGATATCCCCGACAACCCGGATTTATTGGAACAACGCATCGGGCGACTCGACCGCATTGGCCAGACGCAGGACGTTGTCATTCACGTGCCGGCCTTCCCGGGTTCGCGCGAGTCTCGCCTGGCAAACTGGTATCACGAAGCGCTAAACGCATTTGAGTCGAGTTGCGTTACCGGGCAATTCGTCAAACAGTCCGTTGGTGGAGACTTCGAGCAGTACCTGACTGGTTCCCAAGACGTAGAGGAATTTGTTTCTCGATGCCATGCGATTCATCAGGACAAAGTGAACGAACTTGCTGAGGGTCGTGATCGATTGCTTGAAATCAACGCGTGTAACCCCGCTATCGCCGATTCCATCGCAAGTGAAATCGAGCAGCGCGAACAGGACAGTACACTATCAAAATACCTTGAGCGTGCGTTTGACTGTTACGGCGTGGATATCGACGAACACTCACTCAACAACTGGATCATCCGCCCCAGTGATCACTTACAGATCGACCGCTATCCGGAAATTCCCGAAGATGGCATTACCATTACCACGCGCCGCGATATTGCGCTTAACCGCGACGACATGCATTTTGTAACCTGGGAGCACCCTTTGGTTCGCGCGACGTTTGACCTTTCGATTAACGGCGAAAAAGGCAGCGTTAGCGTGTGCGCGTTAAAGATGCCTCAACTTCCAGCGCGAAGCGTTTTGATGGAGGCATTGTTCGAAACGCGCTGCATCGCGCCGCAGGTGCTTGGCGTTGAGCGATTTTTGCCCAGCACAGTTGTTCGTCTGCTGGTCGATCAAACCGGCCGTAATTACAGCGACAAGCTCGCTGCATCGCGCTACGCATCACTGCTGGAAAATGTCAGCGACGAAGTGGCCAAACAAATGATCGACATGACACGCACAACACTCAAAAAGCAAATTGGCGCAATCGAAGAAATCGCCAACTCTCGCATCGATGACATTCGCTCGGATTGCATCGATCATATGCACAAAAAACGTGATCCGGAACTCGCGAGACTTGTCGCGCTCAAACAACGAAACCCCGCGGTTCGCGACGCCGAAATCGAACGAATGCGCGACGAAACCGCCTCTCTCGAAAAATACCTGGGTGCGACGACATTATCCCCGAGCGCACTGCGTGTTATATACACCCACTGAGCAATCGAGCGAGCGCTGAATTGTCATGATGGATGAACTCTCACTGCTTCAAAAACTTGCAGTTTGGGCACTGCCGGTCATATTCGCTATCACGGTTCACGAATTCGCACACGGCTGGGTTGCGCATCGTCTGGGTGACAACACGGCCAAATCTCAGGGGCGACTCACGCTTAATCCGTTTAAACACATTGACCCACTCGGCACGATAATCGTGCCCGGGGCTTTGTTGGCGCTGGGTGGGTTTCTGTTCGGCTGGGCAAAGCCCGTTCCGGTTAACTGGCGCAATCTCGACAGACCGAAAACCGACATGATGTTGGTCGCTGTGGCAGGCCCGCTGTCCAATTTGTTGATGGCTTTGATCTGGCTGGCCGTGCTCAAGCTTGGCACGACTCTGCACGACGAATTTTTCTCCCTTCCGTTAGTTTACAGCGGCTACGCAGGTATTTTGATCAATCTGGTTTTGATGGTTTTGAATCTGCTGCCCATTCCGCCGCTCGACGGCAGCCGAATTCTGGCGGGCATGTTACCGATGCGCGCCGCGTACTACTACACGCGGCTCGAGCGTTTCGGTTTCCCGATTCTGATTTTGCTGGTTGCGCTGGGTTGGCTCGGAGAATTAATCGGTCCGCCAATTTTCTTTTTACAACGCATGCTGTACAGCCTCGTCGGAATTATTTAACGTTAGGCATCTCACGGTGCCGGTCTGAATTTATGAAAATTGTTTCATTCAACGTCAACAGTGTGCGCTTGCGTTTGCATCAACTGCAGGAGCTGATCGATTCGCACAAGCCTGACATTATTGGCTTGCAGGAAACCAAAGTCACTGACGAAGACTTTCCCATAGACGCGATTACCGAGATGGGGTACCACGTGGAGTTTCACGGGCAAAAAACCCATTACGGCGTCGCCATGATGTCAAAAGAAAAGCCTATAGCAGTGCAAAAGGGTTTTGGCAGCGACACAGAAGACGCCCAACGGCGCTTGATTGTTGGCGATTTTGAAACTGGCACCGGAACCGTGCGCGTGGTCAACGGTTATTTTCCGCAAGGGGAGAATCGATCACATGAAGTGAAGTTTCCCGCCAAGGAAAAATTCTACGCCGACCTCTACGCGTATTTACAGAGTGACTGTCAGCCGGACCAACGCATTGCAATCATCGGTGACTTTAACGTCGCGCCCGTCGATGAAGATTTGGGGATTGGTGAGGACAACGTCAAACGCTGGTTGCGTACAGGCGCCACCTGCTTTTTGCCGGAAGAGCGCGAGTGGTTCGACAAGTTAGTCGAATGGGGTTTGACCGACAGCTACCGATTTATTTACCCGAACAGCAGCGATTTTTACAGCTGGTTCGACTATCGCAGCAAAGGCTTTGAGCGCGAGCCAAAACGCGGGCTGCGAATCGATCACGTATTAGTCACAGCGCCGCTTCGCGACCGTATCGTCGACTCCGGCATAGATTACGACATCCGTTCGATGGAAAAGCCATCGGACCATTGCCCGGTGTGGACGTCGTTTAGTTAGTCGCCGCTGCTATCGGCGAGAGTGCATTGTCCGCCACACTCGATTCCCAGCCCAACAGGGCCAACTTTCGCCCCTGCCCCCAATGGTAGCCGCCCAGCACACCGTCACTACGAATCACACTGTGGCAGGGAATTAACCACGCGAGCGGATTTTTTCCAACCGCCGAGCCGACGGCTCGCGCCGCCCCGGGGTTTCCAAGCAACTCACCAACCTGCGAGTAGTTAACCCGCGCCGCCATCGGCAACTGCAGCAGCGCTTCCCACACCTTGAGTTGAAACGGCGTTCCGTAGAGCGCGAGTTTGATTTCCGATTGCGTGGAGCGTGAAGTTCCAATCTGGGATAGAACTTTCGCGTAGTTGCGCGCGTTTGTTTCTTCCTGCACAAAAGTCGCTTTGGGCCATCGCGACGACATTTCTGCAAAGGCGTGGTTGCGGTCACCGTCGGTAAACGCGAGCCCGCATACGCCGCGAGAATTCGACATCAACAAGCACTCGCCGAATATGGAGTCTAAATAAGTGTATCCGATCGTCAGTCCCGCACCGCGCAGTTTGTATTCGCCGGGAGACACGCACTCGTAGCGAATAAATAAATCGTGCAAGCGTGAACTGGTCGAAAGTCCTGAAGACAGGCTCGCAGAAAGCACCGATTCAGAATCTCGCAAACACTCCTTCGCATGATCAATCGTCAGGAACTGCAGGAATCGTTTGGGGCTGATGCCAACCCACTGGGTAAACATGCGTTGGAAGTGAAATTCACTGAGATGAACGTGCTCGGCAATCTGCGCAAGCGATGGTTGATCGCGGTAGTTCTCGGCAAGAAAGTACAGCGCACGCTCAATGCGGGCGTAATCGGATTGACTCATAGCTCGACCCTCGGTTGCTGAAGATGATACTAAATGGGAGGCGATGATGTAGCGACCCGATTCTTGCGGGGTTGGTAGGTTCTGCTACGGCGCGGTTTCGCTCGTTGCAAAGTGGGGCGCTCGCTAGGGCCGCACTCCGTGCCACAGATCATTCCCGCATAAAACATGTCGCGTTTTCCGCACCAAAACGGATTCAAACAATATCGGCGTTTTGAGTAAAAACCCGGTAGGGAAAATGAATATGAAAAATCATACACTTAGCATCAAGCGATCTGGAAAACCGTAAAGCCGCCAGTCAACGAGATTAGAAACGACCCGGACTATCCAAAATTCTGCGCAGGGAACCCAACATTTTATTGGACTTCAAATACCATGAACAACATTGTTTTCCATCAGGTTAGATCCAATCAAGAAAAGTCGATAGCGGCTTCTTTAATTCGCGAATATCTTGAATTCCTGAACTTACGGATTAAGCGCGATTACGAAATTGAGTTTGATCTGGATGCAATGGTGGATTCTGATGTTAGGGATGAATCCAAATTTCACCCTCCTTCAGGGCGGTTCTATCTCGTCACGTGTAACGACAAAATATGCGGGATCGGATGTTTGAAAAAAATCGACGATGGCATAGCTGAAATTCAGCGAATGTATGTGACCCCTGAGTCACGAGGCATGGGAATTGGACGTGCGATCGCTAATCAACTGATCAATGACGCAAAGTCGGTTGGATATCAACGTCTTAAACTCGAAAGCTTAAGATTCCTTGAAGCCGCGCACTCCCTGTACCGTTCGCTTGGTTTCAAAGAAATTAACCCATACGCGGATAACAGTATGAAATCTTTTCAAGCCGAGGATCAGTTAGATACGTACTACTCGATTACCGTCTTTATGGAGATGACTTTGTAGAGATAATCGATTTGTTGCGAGACCAACGCATGCTATTGCGCTCGTATCTGCTCGCTGTGCATGCAGAAACGTGCCGCTAACAATCAGCACAAGGCCTTTTCCCTGAGAAGAACTTTTAGACTTCAGTCCGCCAAAATCGTCGACTTCCCGCGCATATACGGCTGCAACGCGTCAGGAATTACAACACTGCCATCCGCCTGCTGATTGTTTTCCAGGATGGCGAGCAGCGTGCGCCCCACCGCTAAGCCACTGCCGTTTAGCGTGTGCAAAAGCTCCGGCTTACCCGTTTCCGGATTGCGCCAGCGCGCCTGCATGCGACGCGCCTGAAAGTCTCGTGTATTACTGCACGAAGAAATTTCGCGGTACTTGTCCTGGCCAGGCAACCACACTTCGATGTCGAAGGTTTTCGCAGCGCCAAACCCAGTGTCGCCCGAGCACAGGGTAATCACGCGATACGGCAGATCGAGTTTTTGCAGTATCGTCTCAGCGTGCGCCGTGAGCTGTTCCAGTGCATCCCAGGAATCCTCCGGTTTGACGATCCAGACCAGTTCGACTTTTTCAAATTGATGTTGGCGAATCAGGCCGCGCGTGTCTTTGCCGTGAGACCCGGCCTCCGAACGAAAACACGGTGAGTGGCAGGTAAATCGCATGGGCAATTTTGCCGCGTCGACAATCTCATCGCGCACCACATTCGTGACGGGAACTTCGGCTGTCGGAATCAAAAAGTAGCCGGCGGTACCGTTGAGCGCAAAAAGATCCTCGGCGAATTTAGGCAGTTGCCCGGTGCCGAACAAGGTGTCTGAATTGACGATATAAGGCACCGATATTTCGCGATAACCATGTTCGTGAATATGGGTATCGAGCATGAACTGGATCAATGCGCGGTGCAGCCAGGCGATATCGTCTTTGAGCGAGACAAAGCGCGCTCCAGTCAGTTTGCTGCCGAGTTCAAAATCCATCAAATCGCCGGCCAGGTCAAAATGCTGTTTAGGCTCGAAATTAAAACTGGGTTGATCGCCCCAGCGACGCACTTCGACATTGTCTTCTTCGTCTGCACCCTCGGGCACCGACTCGTGGAGAAGATTCGGAATGCCTTCGATGATGCTGTCGATCTCTGTCTGGATTTCCGCCAGCGCATTTTCTGCCGCCGATAGCTGTTCGCCGAGTGACGCCACTTCATCCAGCAAGGGTTGAATATCTTCGCTCGCGGCTTTTGCTTGACCAATCGACTTTGATCGCGTGTTGCGCTCGTTTTGTAAACGCTGCGCCTCGACCTGAGCATCGCGGCGGCGCGATTCGAGACCCGAGAATGCGTCGATGTCGAGCTTGAAATTGCGTTTGGCGAGATTGGCGGCGACTGCGTCAATATCATTGCGCAGCAGTTTGGGATCGATCATTTAAAGGGGCTGAGTAAGAAAAAATAGAGCCACGGATTATAGCATCTAAGCGCGCACGGCTTACAGTTGCCGCGCTAACTGGGCTCCGCCCCACACCGCGAGGAGGCACAAAAAAACATTTGCAAGAACGTTCGCCGCAGCCTTCATAATCGCGCCCTGCTCAAACAGATTTAGTGTGTCGAAAGAGAATGCGGAGAATGTGGTGAACGCACCCAACACACCCACCAGCAGCGCCAGTCGAATTTCGTCGGGCACTGAAAAGCGACTCATGAACAAGATACCCAGCAATCCAAGCGCAAAGGAACCCGCCACGTTGGCGATTAACACACCCCACGGAAAGTGATGCCCCCAAACCACATTTGCGGCATTGACCACAGCGTAGCGCAAAATGGCACCCACAGCGCCTCCAGCGGCGACAGCGATTATTTCATTCATTCCGGGTTCTCCGATGATGCGCGTTATTCTACGCGATCAAAGCGCCACGATTTTCGGCGATTCGGGTAAAATTGAGTAATGATCGCCCAAGAGTGCTATCTCCCCGACTACCATTCGCTCGCTGGCGAGATTAAGTCGTGCGCGCTTGATTTGGGCTTTGCCCAATGCGGGATTACCGGTGTCGACCTCGGCGAACACGAGACGCGACTGTTGAATTGGCTCGATAAGGGCTTTCACGGTGAGATGGAATACATGCATCGCCACGGTACGCGGCGATCACGTCCTGCGGAATTGGAACCAGGTACCTTGCGTGTCATCAGCGTTCGCATGGATTATCTCCCCGAACATATGTCAGACGCAAAAGCGGTTTTGCAGGACCCGGACGCTGCGTATGTATCGCGCTATGCACTCGGACGTGACTACCACAAGCTGATGCGTAAACGCCTGCAATCGCTGGCAAATCAAATAACCGAACTTATCGGCGATTTTCAATACCGGGTATTCGTTGACAGCGCGCCGGTGCTCGAAAAAGCACTGGCCGAAAACGCGGGGCTTGGCTGGATAGGCAAACACAGTAATCTGCTCAATCGCAAGGCTGGTTCCTGGTTTTTTCTCGGCGAGCTCTACACAAATCTACCCTTACCGTTGGACACCCCCGCATTCGAAAATCACTGCGGTAGTTGCACCGCGTGTATCGATGCCTGCCCCACCGGCGCAATTGTTGCGCCCTACCAGGTCGACGCACGTCGCTGCATTTCCTATCTAACCATCGAACTTCGCAACAGTATCCCGGTTGAATTTCGCAAGGCGATGGGCAACCGCATTTATGGTTGCGACGACTGCCAGTTAGTCTGCCCATGGAATCGCTTTGCGACCGAGACTCAGGAGCCCGATTTTTCGCCGCGACATTCACTGGACTCGACAACACTGGTCGAGCTGTTCTGCTGGAGCGCGGAAGAATTTGAATCACGGCACGCAGGAAGCGCGATCAGGAGAATTGGATACGAGTGCTGGATTCGCAATATTGCGGTGGCGCTTGGAAATGCGCCTAGAAGCGATGAGTTAATTCAGGTGTTGCAAGAAAAACTGGGGACGGTGTCACCGATGGTCGATGAACACATCGAATGGGCTCTGGCGCAGCACGGCTGCGCCTGAAAAATGTCAGTGCTTATTCGTCTTCGCTAAAGACGCGGCGTAGTTCGATGTTTAAGATCGCAACTCCATCCTGAAGCTGCTTAACTTGCTCAATATAGCGCACACTGCTCAGATCACTGGGCGACAGCACAAATTCGTAAGGTCGCCAAGGTTCCAATTGTGCTTGATTTTCGTTGTACATCGCGTCGATATCTCGTTGGTTATGCATATCAAACTCGGCCTTCACTATGAGATTATGTTTCGCTGCCGAGCCTGATCGTTGTCGCCAGGACTTGATCGGTTCAGCGGCACGCTGTGTCAAAACTTTAGTATGACTACCGTGAAATGCACTAACAGTGCCAAGAATCACGTCTTGTGATTTCTTTCTCTGAGATATCGCAGTTTTTCGCCGATTTGTGTTTCAAGTCCGCGATCAGCCGGTTGATAGTAGATTTGCTCGCCAATGCTGTCAGGAAAATAGGTTTCACCCGCAGCGAAAGCGTCTTCTTCGTTGTGTGCGTATCGATACTCGGCCCCATGCCCCATCGATTTCATCAGTTCAGTCGGTGCGTTGCGTAAATGAAGCGGGACCTCGGCGTTGCCGTGGGTTTTGACTGCGTCACGCGCTTCGTTGTACGCCATGTACGCGGCATTGCTTTTGGCTGCACACGCCAGATAGACAATCGCCTGTCCGATGGCGAGTTCTCCCTCAGGGCTGCCGAGCCGTTCATACGCTTGCCACGCGTGCAGTGACAGTTGCAGCGCGCGAGGGTCGGCGTTGCCGATATCCTCGGAAGCGATGCGCACGACCCGCCGCGCGATATAGAGCGGGTCGCAGCCGCCGTCAATCATCCGGCAAAACCAGTAAAGCGCGGCGTCAGGGTTGCTCCCGCGCACAGATTTGTGCAGTGCGGATATCTGGTCATAGAGTATGTCGCCACCCTTGTCGAAGTGGCGGAAACTATCCCGGGTGACTTCGGCAAGCACCGATTCGTTAATCTCGCCACCGTCTTCGACCAGATCGGAGGCAATTTCCAACAGCATCAAAGCCCGACGTGCGTCGCCATCGGCGACCTTTGCCAAGGTTTCCTGCACCGAGCCCTCACATTTGAGAGACCGGGCCCCAAGCCCGCGCTCCTTGTCCTTCAGTGCGCGATTGATAATCCGCACGAGTTCTTGATCTTCCAATCGCTTCAGCACATAGACACGCACGCGCGAGAGCAAGGCATTGTTCAACTCAAACGACGGATTTTCGGTGGTAGCACCGACAAAGTAGACCGTGCCATCCTCGACGTGCGGTAAAAAGGCGTCTTGTTGGGATTTGTTAAACCGATGCACTTCGTCGACAAACAAGACTGTGCGCTCGCCGCTGGTATCGCGGAATGTGCGCGCCTGATCCACCGCAGCACGAATATCCTTGACACCACTGAGAACCGCCGACAACGCCAGAAACTGCGCGCCACAATCGTGCGCAATCATTCGCGCCAGCGTCGTTTTTCCTGTTCCGGGTGGCCCCCAAAAAACCATCGAGTGCAGGCGGTCATTTTCCAGTGCCTGGCGCAGGGTGCTGTTTGCTCCAAGCAGATGGCTTTGCCCGTAAAACTCTGCCAGTGAGCCGGGTCGCATGCGATCAGCCAGCGGGCGCATGGTTATGTCAGTGCCAGTTTCGCCCAGTAGAGACGGCTGATCCAAGGTTGGGGACTAATTTTCGGTGGCGTCGATAATATCGACGCCGGAGGGTGGCGTGAACGCGAACAGTTGTTCGTCTGCGTTCATGTTCATTTCAAAGTTATTGAATCGAATTTGCGTGGCCTGTCCGAATTGATCGCGCAGCTCCATGACTTCGAGCGCGGTCTCGCTTAGCCCCATATAAATCTTTTCAAAATCTGTGTCGCGCACTTTGGGCTGCAACTCAACCCACTGCAAACCTTCGCGTTCACCGAGATCGCGCAGTTCAAAGTCGAGATCGAGCGGCCGATTTTCGCTCAGCAGCATGATGGGTGCATTGCCAAGCGCGCGATCCAGTGTTTTGACGGTAACTTGTTCAAGATCGGTGTCATAAATCCAGAGCTTCTCACCGTCCGCTATAATTGATTGCACGTAGGGCTCGCGGTAATCCCAGCGAAACTTACCGGGCCGCTTTAAAATCACCGCGCCTCTGGACTCTTGAATCGGCTGTGAGTCAGCGTCATACAGGGTTTGAATAAAACCGGCCTGAAACGTGATCAAGTCACCAGTGAATTGGTTAAGCCGCTCGAGCGCGCTGGCCTGCGCGGCGGCCTGGAAAATGAATAGCGATAGAAAAATTGAAACAGGTTTAAACACGGTGTGAGGCCACTAAAAAAACGGTTTCATCATATCATCGACGACTTATGGTTGGCGGGGATTCGTCTTGTGAGTTGGCAATAATTTAATCAGTACTTGTACATCACGCGCGACTTGATTAGTTTCTGTGAATCTCAGCCACGAAAAAATCGCGATGTCCCGCCCAAATATTCTGTGGATTTGTACCGATCAGCAGCGTTCTGACAGCCTCGGCTGTTATGGAAACCCCGTTGTGCGGACACCAAACATCGACTCGATTGCTGAAGGTGGTGTGCGATTTAATCGACACATCACACCGATGCAGATTTGCTCGCCGAGTCGAGCGACCATGTTTACCGGGCTCTATCCTCGACATCATCAGTTGATCACGAACGGTCGTGCGCTCGACCCTGAGATCCCGACCCTGACCCAGCAACTTGCAGACGCTGGCTATCGCACACACAGCGTCGGGAAACAGCACCTCGAACCGATTTTGGCACCGGCAGAATTGAATCTGCCAGATTCACGTGCGTTCTGGAAAAATCCCGCGAACAAGGACTGGAATGGCCCCTACTACGGGTTCCAGACTATCGATCTCCTGATCGGAGAATCCGACACCGCGGCGATTTCCGGACACTACGCCAATTGGTTGCGAGAAAACCACCCCGATGCCGATCGCTTGCTAAAAGTAGCCGCAGCGCCCGAAACGCCTCCCGCCGATTTGGATGAAATCTGGCGCTCCGCAATACCAGCTGAACTCCACTACAACAGCTGGATCAGCAACTGCGCCAGCGACTTTGTCGAATCGTCGTCGCGCGATGAACCGTTCTTTCTTTTTGTCTCATACCCCGACCCGCATCACCCGTTTGCACCTCCGATTCACTACGCTGATCGCTACAAACCCGACGACATGCCTTTGCCGCGAATCGATTCCGATGAACGCGAGAGACTGCCGGGCTATTACGAGGACTTGTTCCCGACCGATGGCGGCTTTCGGGAGCTCTACTGGGCCGCGACCAATCTGGAAGCCGGCTCGATGATTTCCACCCGTGGCGTCAGCGACCAAAGCATGCAGCGTGCTATTGCGCACACCTGTGGCATGATCGAGATGATCGACGACGGGGTTGGTCAGATTCTGCAGTCGCTCGTCGATGCAAACGTCCGCGACAATACCGTCGTTCTGTTCACATCCGACCATGGCGAACTGCTCGGCACACACGGCTTGCTGCACAAAGGTCCACCGAGTTACAAACAACTGGTTGAGGTTTCACTGCTGATCCAGGGGCCGGCTGTATTGAACGGACACGTGAGCGACGAACTCACCAATCACATTGATCTAACACCCACGTTTCTTGATCTTGCCGGTGTGGCAACACAAAACACGCGCGTTGACGGCGAATCACTCAAACCGATTTTGCACGGCACATCCGGTTGGACCCGCGATGCGACATTTGGCGAATACCACCCGACGGTTAAACCGGAACTTTACAACCAGACGATTCGCACAAAAAAATGGCGGCTGAGTGTTTACCCTGAAAGTTCACAGTGGGGTGAGCTGTTCGATTTGGAAGTTGACCGCGATGAACACAACAATCTGTTTTACGACGCCTCTTACGAATCGATCAAACAAGAGCTGGCAGCCCGACTGGCCAAAGATTTTGCGCCGCAGGCAACTGTCGACTGCCCGCTACTTTGCAAGTGGTGATTACTCAATCGCCAGATTATTCTTGATTTCGTTGATAACCGCCATTCGCGGTGCGTTATCTCGAAACACCAGCGCAATCTTTCGCGCATAGCGCTGCTCTTCGATTGGGGCCACATCCAGACCATCCTGAATCTCGTGAAACCCCGCCCATTGCGGTAACAGGGACGCCCCCATGCCCTCCTCGACCAGTTTGACAATTGCCTCCAATGCGTCAAGCTCGCAAAGAACGCTTGGACGCAGAGACTGATCCAGCAAATAAGCGTGGGCAAGCGCCCCACCCCAGGATGATTTGTCGTACGCGATGTAAGGATTTTGAATCAATACTTCGTTCACCGGGAGCTTTGATCTCGATCGCTTCGAAACGCACAAGAGTTTCTCGCGCCGTATCAGGTGCGCCTCATATTCATCGGACAGGGGATAGTTTGGTAACACCACAATCGCGGCATCGATCCGATTCTGCTCAAGATCGGCGATCAGTGATCGCGATGTTCCGGGTGTAATCGTCAAAGCCAGAGTTGGAGAGTGCTCGCTCAAGGCACGCACAACCTTGGGCAGAATCCCGGTCAATGCCGTTGAGATGGCGCCGACGTTAAACCGACCGCCGAGATCCGTCCCCTGACTGTCCGCCGCAAGCAAGCGGGATTCGGCCACAACCCGTCGCGCGCGCGGGAGCATCCGAGTGCACGCTTCAGTGGGTACGGCTCGGTGCCCCTGTCGATTTAACAGCGCCACCCCGTACTCTCGTTCGAGTGACTGAATGCGCTGACCGATGGCGGCGGGTGTAAGATGTTGCTGCCGCGCTGCCTGAGCGATTGAACCGTTCTCGACAACAGCGATTAGGCTGTCAAGGAATCGTGTATCCAATAGTTTTTGTTTTGATATTAGAAAAATAAATACATTATCTTTTTATAAAACTTATTGCTAGTGTGCGCGCTTGATCGGTTTCAGTAACCCGCATTGATTGATCAGCGAGAACAACGCGAGCAAGGCGCATTTCCCTGTTTAACCGATATTCCGGCTGGGACCGAATGTGGCGCACTAAAAATTGAAATCACTTTAATTTTGTAAATTAAACTACTGATAAAAAGGGTTATAAATGTTCACACCCAACTTACTTGCCCAGATTCGCGACCGCTTCCACCACGTCGATAATTGCCCGTATCAGGGCACTCGCGCGTTTTTCGAAAATGCGGGCGGCTCGTTGACGCTTAAGTCAGTTGTCGAAGTGAACACGCACTTGTCCGCGATTCCGGATAATCAGGGCCGTGACAATCCCGCTTCGCATGAGCTGGTTCGCATCATCGATAAGGCGCGCGACGACATGCTGCTGTTTCTCGGTGCCAGCGAAGGCAAGGTGTTCGTCGGCGAAAGCGGCACGGAGTTGATCTTCCGCATGCTGCGTGCGGCGATTCTGGGCGCGCCGCAGGGCGGCAATGTGCTCGGCAGCACCTTGGAGCATCCCGCAACTGTCAGCGCCTGCAAACGCTGGGCGGGCGTCACCGATAAAGAATACGTAGCGATCCCACACGCTAACGATACCGCAACCGTTACCCCAGATGACTATGCCAAATACGTTATGCCAGACACGCGCGTCGCAACCATCATTCAAACCAGTCCGGTAACCGGAATGGGGGTCGATGTGAAAGCGGTTGTCGATGTGATTCGAAATGTATCGCCGGAGTGCCTCATTATCGTTGACGGCATCCAGCACGCGGCTCATGGCGCGGTTCACGTTGATGACTATCGCATCGACGGTTTCGCCGTATCTGCCTACAAAGTGTTTTCCAAACACAACTATGGCGTCGCCTGGGTCTCACCCCGCTTGAGTACTTTTCCGCACGACCATTTGGACGGAACCCCCGACGATTTCTGGGAGATGGGCACACGAGACACATCCGCTTATGCCACGTTCTCGGAAGTCGTCAACTACCTCGACTGGCTCGGCAGTGAGTTTTCACAAAGCGATGATCGGCGCGCCCGGCTGCTCGCCGCAGGTAAAGCGATGGCCGAACACGAGGCAGATCTGGTCGACCTCATGATAAACGGCATGGACGGCGTACCAGGACTGCGAGACATGCCACAGGTTTTTGTCATTGGCGGGCACGACAACAACGCGCGCGAAGGATTGGTGTCCCTGATCGTCGATGGCGTGCCGTCCGCTGACGTTGTGCGAACCTTGAACGAGAACGGCGTACGAACGCACGTTCGCAAAAACGACTATTTCTCAGGCAACATTCTGACACCTTTGGGAGAGGAGACCTGCGTACGGGTGTCGATGTGTCATTACAACTCAGGTGATGAGGTCAAACGGTTTCTCGATGTGATGAGGTCTATTGTCGAGGAAAAGTAAATAGGGATTACAGATCATTTTCCTTAAATGTCTGTCAGTCATCAATTCCCATAATCTTTATGTGAACCCTTAAGCAACATTGTTGCGAGCTACAAGCCGTTAGCCAGTGATTCAGTAACAATTCATTCGTCGGCTCAATGGAGCCGGTCGTCGTGCGAGCAAATTTTGTCGCTCGATCGTGATTGTATGCTGATCGCGCCTCAAACGGGGTCAGCGTAATGTAAACCCGGCATTCAGGAAAACCCTATACAAGACGAGAATTACTGGATGCATCAACCCTTCCCAACAACCTCTCGAGGCATCCAGCTCGCTCTGGTTTTATTAGCCGCGCTAGTGTTGCTTTTGCAACCGTCGTTCGCTGCAGCTCAAAATACTGAAAAACCGCGACTTTTGGTTCTGGCTGATATTGGGGGCGACCCTGACGATGAGCAATCACTTGTCAGGCTTTTGAACTATTCAAATGAGTTCAAAATTGAGGGTCTCATCGCTGCCAGCAACCAGCACCATGGTCTCTACATCCAGCCTGTGCTGATTGAAAATCAGATAAATGTGTACGCACAAGTGCGGGGCAATTTGTTACTCCATAAAAGCGGGTTCCCCAGCGCAGATTATTTGCTGGAGCGAGTGAAAAATGGGAACCCGAGAAATGGAATGGCGTACGTCGGCGCAGGACATGATACGGATGGTTCAAACTGGATCCTAGACCGTATTCAAGACTCCTCGCCGCAGCCACTCAACATATCAGTTTGGGGCGGAACAACAGATTTGGCCCAGGCGCTTTGGCGTATTCGGCAAACACTGCAGGACCAGGGACGAGAACTTGAGCTTCCGGGCTTGATATCCAAGCTTCGCGTTTTCGCGATAGTAGACCAGGATGATTCGGGACCCTGGATTCGCCAGGAGTTTCCATCTCTTTTTTATATACGCAGTGAAAATCCCGATGACACACGTCTTTCCGGGTTTACCGGGATGTATCTGGGGGGAGACGAAGAGTTAACATCCAGAACCTGGATCGAGGACAACATTTACGGCCACGGACCGCTTGGGGAGCTCTATCCGGACGAAACGGAAACTTTCAGCAATCCAAACGACGCCATCAAAGAAGGCGATACACCTTCGTGGTTGTACTTTCTTCCGAATGGTTTCAATGACCCATCGCAGCCTTCGTTTGGTTCTTGGGGCGGCAGATTCAATCAGTTGCAAGACGGCAGCAACCACTTTGAAGACGCTAGAGATACGCCTGAAAACAACCTTGATCCGGATGCGCAGTTTCAGGCTGCTGTGAACCGCTGGCGACTCGCATTTCAAAATGATTTCTCTGCGCGAATGGACTGGAATCATCGCTCATTTGCCAACGCGAATCACAACCCTGTCGCGTCAATATCAGCGGGCGATCTGATCACGGTGAATTCGGGAGACATCGTGTCTCTCGATGCAAGTCAATCGACTGATCCCGACAACGACAACCTTGTTTTTAAATGGTGGCAATACCGCGAACCAGGCAGCTATAGCGGCAGCATTGACTTGCAGAATAGTTCCAGCCAATTCAGCAGCTTTGTTGCACCGCCTGTTAATTCCACTGAAACAATTCACATCATTCTGGAAGTCACAGATACCGGTTCACCGCAGTTAACCGACTATCGCCGTCTGATCGTTACCGTTGAAAGCAACGGCCCAACAACGACTGCACTCGCTGATAACTTTGATGACAATCAACTTGATGATCACTGGCAAATTTTCGGCGATCTGAACGTTGTTGAAGTAGGCGGGCAAATTCAGATCGACACCGAGAACACCAGTGCGACTTCGCGCGGAAGCAGTCTCGTTCAAAGCTATCCAGTTAACGTGTTGAGCCCGTTCGCTTACGATTTGCAAGTTACAGTTCCCGATACCTCGAGTAACCAATCGACCGGTTTGTTCTTCACCCCGTCGCCGACCTTTACCACCGACGGGACACCGCTGGATAGCGTTCAGGTCGAAATTATCGGATCCGAGCTTTGGGTACTCTCCAGCGGTGGGCTCAATCAATCGATAGGCAATGTCGTTGCCGGACAATCACTGCAGATTAACGCGATCATTGACCAAACCGATTTGACCGTCAGTGTTGATGGCGTTGTACAGTTTTCAGGCGCGCACTTGCATACTGGATTGACGGGTGACGTCTATTTAGGGTTCGGCGCTAAAAATCGAAGTGACAGCCAAGGCGGCATTGTTCGATTTGACAACTTTCTAATCAGTGGCGATCAAGATACGCAGAACCAGGCACCTCTCGTTTATGCGGGATCCGACCACGTTCTTTTACTTCCCAACAGCGGTGTGAGTCTTCAACCTCTGGTATCTGACGATGGTTTGCCAACTGGCACTCTTACAACGACGTGGTCTGACGCAGGAGGCTCGAACCAAGTTGTATTCGATGATGCGTCATCTGAATCCACAATTGCTCACTTCTCGTCGCCCGGCACCTACACATTGCAGTTTACTGTTGATGATGGACAACTGCAGACTACCGATGAGCTTGTGGTCGATGTATTTGCTGAAGGATCTGTGACATCCCTACCAACCGCCTCTCCTTCTGGCGGCGCGTATGTGGGCAGCGTTGAAGTCACCTTAAGCTCTGCGACGACCAACGCGAATATTTACTACACGCTGGACGGCAGCGTTCCGGATTCAAGCTGCGCACTTTACAGCGCACCGTTTGCTGTTATGCAGTCCGACGCAGTCGACGATGTCGTAAACCTTCGTGCGATTGCTATCGCTGACGGCTTTGCACCGAGCCCGGTTGCAAGTACCGAATTCACCATTACCGTCGATCCTGATAGCGACGAAGATAGTTTGCCGGACACATGGGAGATTCGATTTTTCGAAGACTTAAGCCAGGACGGCTCTGATGATAATGACAATGACGGTTCGACCAATCTGCAAGAGTATCAGGACGCCACCGACCCAACTTTGAGTAATACGGCATTCGTGCATACGTTTGCGATTCAGGTCGATTCGATTGACGATGATGCTGTGGAGCGCGCCAGTGGCGATGTGTCGATCGACGAGTCCAACCTTGATATTGTTCAGCCGGAACAATCAATCACTGGCATTCGATTTTCAAATGTCGCGTTGCCAACAGGCAGCACAGTTCTTTCTGCTCATCTTCAATTTACGACCGGCACAACCAGCAGTGACCTGGCGTCTATTTTGATTCGAGGTGAATTAACACCCGACAGCCAGGCTTTTACCGCACAGCAACTTGACGTTAGCAGTCGGCAAACCACGCACTCGAGTGTGATTTGGAGTCCATCGAGCTGGAGCAGTATTGGGACTGCTGGGCCAGATCAGAAGACGCCGGATTTAGGCGGGATTATTCAGGAGATTATTGAACAGCCCAATTGGAATTACGGAAACAACTTAACATTTTTACTGATCGGCGACGGACAAAGAGCCGCCACGTCGTTCGATGGATCACCAACAGACGCCCCTATCTTGCACATCGAGTACACCACAGAGCTGTCGGTACCGACCGTTTCTTCACCAACGGTTTTTGCAGAACCCGGAACACCTGAGGGTACTCTGACAGTTTCATTGAGTACTTTGCCAGCCGAGGCAACGCTTTTTTATACGACAGACGACTCATCTCCAAACGAAAGTTCCACTATTTACACTGGGCCGTTTTCGGTTGCAGCAGACACCGTAATCAACGTTCTTGGGGTGTTAAACGGATACCAGGACAGTGCGGTGACTCGGGTCGAACTCGGCAGTAATGGGCTGCCGACTGAACCCGTAACCGCCAACTTCCAGACGCGCATTAGCCGCGGCCGTGACGATGCGGAAGAGACGGTTGCCAGCGGGAATGTTAATGCGAGCAGTTCCGATCTTGAACTTTCAACAGATGGCAACACCCTGCAAGTTATCGGTTTACGATTCCAGGACATCGCAATACCAGCGGATACAACGATCACACAGGCCAATATACAGTTCACCTCGGCGGCAACTGACACAGGTGCGACTAACCTGACAATTTTCGGCGACGCAAATGCGCAACCTGGTGCAATTAATACCGGTAATTCAAATATCAGCAACCGAACAACAACATCGACATCGGTTAACTGGTCACCGCCCTCCTGGTTAGGCTCTGGAAATACGACAGAAGATCAAAGAACGCCAGACTTGAGCAGTATTGTTCAAGAAATCATCGATCTCCCCGGATGGCAGGAAAATAACAACATGGTCTTTGTCATTGGCGGGACCGGTGAGCGCACAGCCGAGTCCTATAACGGCTCAGCAAGTGAGGCGGCTTTACTTTCTATCGACTACGAAATTCACTCAGGGCCTGGCGCAGATCCGCAAGCGGCTTCGCCGGTTATTTTTCCGCAGGGCGGAACCTTTTCTGGTTCTGTCGAGGTTTCACTCGGATTAACTCCCGCGAATGCTGAAATTTATTACACCATCGACGGTTCGACGCCCGATGAAACTTCAACACTTTACACTGCGCCATTCTCTCTCAACACAAATACAACGGTTAAAGCAATCGGCGTGCTCGACGGCCATTCCAACAGCGAGATTTCGACCAGCGGATTTACCTTTATTCCGTTGCAAGAACCAATTGTTGCCACACCAACAATATCGCCTGAAGGTGGCACATTCTCAGATTTGGTTTCGGTTTCTCTCAGCACAGAAACGGCCGATGCGAATATCTATTACACACTGGATGGCTCAGAGCCGGGTACTGAATCCACACTTTATGTCACGCCATTTGATGTCATCGAAACCAGCATCGTCAGTGCAATTGCGACACGAGAGGGTTATGAGAATAGCGCGGTTGCCACCGCAGAATTTTTGATCCCCGAAGTATCAACGCCAACGTTTTCGCCCGACGGTAGAATATTTATCAATCCTGTAAACGTGTCGATTAGCGTAGAGCCACCAACTGCACAGATTTACTACACCACCGATGGCACAACACCAACTGAGAGTTCGACACTTTATACGGGCCCCATCCCTCTCACCCAGAACACAACAATTAACGCGCTTGGCGTGTTGAACGGCTACAAAGACAGCGATACCGCGAACGCGGACTTTGTGTTTAGCCTCGACACCGACGGTGACGAAATGCCGGACGCATGGGAAACGCTGCACGCACTGAATCCATTTGACGCTGGCGACAAATTTCTCGATCCAGATGGAGACAGCCTAGCCAATGTCGATGAATACAATAACAACACTGATCCCAATGTTGCCGACCCGATTCTGGCGGACAATGTCTTTCGTGGCCCGTATTTGCAGAGCCCTTCTCAAACCAGCGTTATCGTTAGGTGGAATACAACAACAGTCCAGAACAGCTATGTGCTGTTCGGCACCGATCTGACCCAGCCACTTTCTTCGCGAGAATCAAGCTCCGGGGAAAATACCGAGCATGAAGTTCATCTCGATGGATTGAACCCGGACACTCGTTACTACTACCAGATCGTTCAGGCAGATGTGCCGCGCGTACTCAGCAACCAGATACGCTACTTTGATACTTCACCCGGCGACTCTACTGAGCCAGCACGCCTTTGGATATTCGGTGACTCCGGGGATTTCGACCAGGACGTCATTGACATGCGTGATAGCTTCGCTGATCTGGTCCAGCAGGACGGTTATCCCGCTGACATCATCGCGATGCTTGGCAACAATGCCTACGAAGAAGGCACCGACGCTGAATATCAACAATCATTCTTCGACGTATTCCAGTCGTTTCTGCAAAACAATGCAATCTGGCCCGTGTTCGGGAATCGTGAAGGCCGTTTGTCGTCGGATGCGCTTACACAAACAGGGCCTTATTTCGATATGTTTTCGCTACCAACCGCTGGGGAATCGGGCGGAGTGGCGTCAGGCACCGAAGCCTATTACTCGTTCGACTACGGAGAAATTCATGTTGTCGTTCTCGATTCGTTTTCGAATGACATGACACCCGGAAATGCGATGCTCACATGGCTGGAAAGTGATCTCGCAGCGAATAACAAACTATGGGCGCTTGTTTTGGTTCATCACCCGCCGTATACAAGCAGCTCCGAGAATCATTCGGACACCGCAATTGAAAGCACGGATTTCCGCGAGAACGTAGTTCCAATTCTGGATGCGTACGATGTCGACATCGTTTTATCCGCACATACCAATGCCTACGAACGTTCGTACTTGCTTAAGGATCACTACGGGCCTTCAGACACATTTGACCCTCAGCAAATGGGCCTCAATTTAGGCGACGGAAGAGAAGACGGCGATGGTGTTTATCAAAAATCAACCGGTCCCGACAAGATCGGAGGTGTCGTTTATATCGTAACCGGACACGGATCCAGAATCAGCAACACACCATTCGACCATCCTGCCATGTATACCGGTGAGTCGACCATCGGTTCCGTTGTTGTCGATATCGACGGTGATCGATTGGATGCACACATGTTGAGGAGCGACGGAACCATTGGCGACTACTTCACAATCGTCAAGGTTGACAGTTTCCCATTGGAAGTTACCGCGCTCACCATATCGCCAAACGGTGGTAGCTATGCAGATTCAGTCGATGTGACTCTCAGTGCACAACCCGCAGAGGCCACGATTTACTACACCACTGATGGTTCAACACCGGATACCAGTTCCACAATTTACGGTGGGCCGTTTACTCTCACCGACAGTGCAACGGTCAACGCCATTGGCGTACTCGATGGGTATCAAGACAGTCCTGTTGCCAGTGCCGCTTTTACCGTTACACCGACGCCCCCGCCAGTAGTCGATGAACCCGCGATATCCCCCAATGGCGGAAGTTACTTCGATTCGGTTGAAGTCACCTTAAGCACTTCGCCGGTCTCAGCGACGATTTACTACACCACCGATGGTTCAACACCCGATACCAGTTCCTCGGTTTACGGCGGGCCATTCACCCTTACCGACAGTGCAACGGTCAATGCCATCGGTGTGCTCGATGGGTATCAAGACAGTCCAGTTGCCAGTGCCGCCTTTACCGTCTCATCTGAACCACCACCGACTACTACCCTGCAGGTGCGCATTAACTCCGGCGGTGGAGGTTGTTGCCGCGATCAGTCGCTTCGAAGCGGGCAGGGTATTGATCCC
>JBCCGL010000014.1:0-139027 GCA_039029275.1 Pseudomonadota bacterium
ACCAGATGCTGGTCTCAATTCGATACCGCCTGGAAGCCATGATCGCCGATTTCGGATCCGGCGGCGACAAGGTGCGTGGCCATGCAGAACAAGCCAGTGAAACCATTGTCGCTGCGATTGCAGAGGTGCGGCGTATCTCGCACGACATGCGCCCCCTGGTGCTTGATGATATGGGTCTCGCCGCCGCGCTGCAGAGTCTGGCAGAGGAGTTCCCCCTGTCGATCAAAGTCGACGTCGACGACAATGCGGCGCGATTTTCCGCCGACGTTGAAACGGCGATCTATCGCGTGGCGCAGGAGGCGCTCAGCAATGTGAAGCGACATGCGGATGCAGAACACATTACATTGGGGCTTCAATGCGAGGATGATTGGGTCACGTTAGAAGTTCGCGACGACGGCTGCGGCATTACCAATCTTGAACAGAGCGCGCGTGACACTGGGCTGGGATTGCGCAATATGCGCGAGCGCGTGGATTTTCTCGGTGGTTTTTTTGATGTAACGAGCAGCAAAAACAAAGGCACTCGACTGATCGTGCGTTTGCCGATCGGTGCTCAGGAAATGGCATCATGATTCGTATCGCGCTCATCGACGACCACCCTTTGCTGCGCGATGGCCTCAAAGCGCGCATGTCGTCAGAAGTGGATATCGAAGTGGTTGCCGAGGCTAACAATGCCGAGACGGCAATTGCCGTTTGCGAAAAATCCCAGCCGGATATTGCGCTGCTCGACATCAATCTCCCGGAGCGAACCGGCATTTCGGTGATCGGTTCCATGATCGATGTTTCCCCTGCCACTCGGGTAATTATGCTGACCATGCACGATGACCCGCAGTACCTGCGCGGCGCTCTGCGCGCCGGTGCAAAAGGGTATGTACTCAAGCACGTGGGCGGCGGGGAGATCGTTCGCGCGGTGCACGCGGTGCACGCCGGTGGCACGTATTTTAGCGAGGCAATGTCACAGCACTTGCTCAACGAAGGCGACGACGAACAGAGTAAAAAAAGCCTGAGTGAGCGCGAGATCGAGGTGCTCACTTTGCTCGCGCAAGGGCTGACCAACAAACAAATCGCCAAACAGCTCGCGCTCAGCCCGCGCACGGTTGAAACGCATCGCGCAAACGTCAAACAGAAGCTGGGCGCTGCGTCGTTTGCTGAAATGTTGCGATTCGCTGTCGAACAGGGATTGATCGACGATTGAATTGTCTCCGTAATTATACGGAGTCATTTGGCTGTTCGAACTACGGGCATTCACCGAAAATCGCTACACACCTTAGTCGATCTGTTGCTAAACCGGTCTCACTTGGTACACTCGGCGCGCTATTTCCTTTATTTAGCGTGATCAACTCTCGGAGGAGTAAATGAAAAGACGTGACATCCTGAAGAAAGGTGCGTTAGGCCTGGGCGCCGTTGCCGCATCAACAACCATTGGCGCACCAGCAATCGCTTCGGGCCACAAAGAAATCGTTATGGTCTCGACCTGGCCGCGCGACTTTCCAGGTTTGGGAACCGGTGCGCAACGTTTCGCACAACGCGTGGAAGACATGAGTGGCGGCAAATTCAAAGTCAGTTATTTTGCTGGCGGCGAGCGCGTCAAACCGTTCGACTCGTTTGACGAAGTCGCATCGGGCAACGCTCAGATGTACCACGCTGCCGACTACTACTGGAAAGGCAAGCACCCCGGTTGGGCATACTTCACGGCCGTTCCTTTCGGTTTTACCTACACCGAAATCAACGCGTGGATTCGCTTTGGCGGCGGTCAGGAGCTGTGGGACGAGCTTGCTGCAGAGTATGGCTTGAAGAACATGATGTGCGGTAACACCGGTGTTCAGATGGGTGGTTGGTTCCGCAAGGAAATGAACAGCCCGGACGACTTCAAAGGCCTGAAAATGCGTATCCCCGGTCTCGGCGGTGACGTACTGGCCAAACTCGGAGCATCACCCGTTTCTCTGCCCGGCTCGCAGATTTATGAAAACCTCGTTTCCGGCGCGATCGATGCAACCGAGTGGGTAGGCCCCTGGAACGACAGCTTCATGAAATTCTACGAAGCAGCCAAATTCTACTACTACCCCGGAATGCACGAGCCTGCAGCGATGCTGGCGTGCGGCACCAACAAGAAGTGGTGGGACAGCCTGACCAAATCAGAACAGCTGATTATTGAAGCCGCTGCCTCGATGGAAAACGACGTGATGATGGCCGAGTACAACGCCAAAAACGGTGCCTCACTCGCCAGCCTGATCGCGGACCAGGGCGTGAAGCTGAAGAAGTTCAACGACGACATCTACGATGCATTCGCAGAAGCTTCGGAAGAGGTATACGAAGGCGTTGTCGATCACAGTGCACTCGCCAAGCGTATCCACGAGAGCTTTCTCGATGCGCGTAAAACCGTCGGTGCATGGGCGAAGATTTCTGACCAGGCGTACGTCGAACAGCGCAACCGCGCCCTCGGCGTGTAACTGGGAATTATCACCCCCTTTGCAATGCAATAACAAAACGGAGCCTTCGGGCTCCGTTTTTGTTTGAATTGGTTATGCGAATTTGTAGAAGCGCCCTTTACCGCAGTGGAGCGCGCTTCTACAAAGTCGTTATCACGTAATAACGATAAGAGCTGTTCGGAGGAAATAAGTGAACAATGATCACGTTCGCAATGCCGTGCGCGCATTTGCGATTTCCATGGTGGCCATCACCATCCTTTTCCTTGTTAATAATGTCCTGATCTTCTGGTTTGAATGGCCTGGCATGTTTGCCCTGTTTGGCCAGTGGGGTATTCCGGGTTTTGATGCGCCAGATTCCGCTATTGAGGGCGGGGGGCTGCTGATGGCGTTTTTGCAAACGCTGGGATACGCGCTCGCCGTTGTTCTGCCGGTGCTATACGCCTTGAAGAAACACGGCAGCGGTTTCCGCGAAGACGCGGATCGCTTGTCCGAGGTCGCAGCATTTGTCATTCGCGCAGCGTTCTGGGGTGTTGTACTTGTCGGCTTTGTCGACGCGGTGATTTCCTTTTTGCGCGTTGAAAATCTTCTCGAGGCGGTCGTCGGCGAACAGCTGACCAGAGATCTGGGTCGAGCGGTGTATCGCGGGAGCTGGGTGCACTACCCGCTGCTGGCGGCCTCGTTGATTATTGCCTGGCGAGTGCGTTCGCTCGGTTTTATCTGGCTTGGGTTTTTGGTAGTCATCGCCGAGTTTGCCATCGTCATTACGCGCTTCGTGTTTTCGTACGAGCAGGCTTTTATGGGCGACCTCGTGCGCTTTTGGTATGCCTCGATGTTTTTGTTCGCAAGTGCTTATGCGCTGGTGCACGAAGGGCACGTTCGCGTCGATGTGATTTATGCGCGCTTTGAAAAGTCCCAAAAGGCGCTGGTTAACTTCTGGGGATCGTTAACGCTTGGAATTCCGCTGTGCTGGATTATTTTGACGATGGGCATGTGGACCAAAACCGCAAGCCTCAACAGCCCAATGATCGGATTCGAAATTTCGCAAAGTGGTTACGGCCTGTACGTTAAATACCTGATGGCGGGTTTCATGATTGTTTTTGCTGTATCCATGATCGTGCAATTCTGCAGTTATATGCTTTCGAGCATGGCTGACCTGAACGACGAACCCGGCGGCGAAGAAATCGCAGCCGCCTCACACTAATTAAAGACGGGTCACGACGATGGAACTATTTTTTCTTGCGCTTCTGATTTTTCTTATGATCGCGGCGCTCACATCCGGGTTTCCGGTTGCCTTCGCCTTGCCCGGTTCGGCGATTCTTGCGATCGGCGTCGCGGCGTTTTGTGGACTGCTGTTTGAGGGGAATCCCGACGCTTACTTCGCGCAGGGCAGCGCGGTGCAGTGGCTCAGCGCAGGGGTGACAAACTTTCGAAGCTTGTACTGGGATGTCGAACGCGACACGTTGATCGCGATCCCTCTGTTCATTTTTATGGGCATTATGCTGCAGCGATCAAACATCGCCGAAGATTTGCTCGTCGCGATGGCGCAATTGTTTGGTCCGATGCCGGGTGGCCTGGGTATATCGGTGGTTCTGGTTGGCGCCTTGCTGGCCGCAACAACTGGCATTGTCGGTGCGACAGTCATCGCGATGGGGCTGATCTCACTGCCGCCAATGTTGCGCAACAATTACTCCAAGCCACTTGCGGCGGGGACGATATGCGCGTCCGGTACCCTGGGGCAGATTATCCCGCCGTCGATTGTGTTGATCCTGCTCGCCGACCAGTTATCCAATGCGACGGATCAGGCGAGCACTGCGCGCAAAGCGGAGTTTAAGGAAGCGACCGGCGAGTTTTCGATGCCGTCGATCTTCGACATCACGTCTGCCAGTGCGGGCGACATGTTCATGGGCGCGTTTTTGCCGGGTCTGGTTCTGGTGGCGATTTACGTTATGTATATTTTTGGGCGCGCGCTGATTCGCCCGCAAGACGCACCACCGGTGCCGTATGACGGCGAATACGATCGAAAGTTCGCGATGCGAATAGTCCTTGTACTGGTTCCGCCGTTGACGCTGATCTTTGTCGTACTCGGTTCAATTATCCTTGGCGTCGCAACGGTCAATCAGGCCGGGTCAATCGGCGCAATTGGCGCGATGGTGATGGGCGGCTACCGGCTCGCCAAAGGAAAACCGCACTGTTTCACGCCGGCAATACTTTCGGTTGCTTCGATCGTCGCGCTGGTCGTCATCCTGAGTTTTTACGACATTAACGTAAAAAAAATCCAGACCACCGATGACGTCATTGGTGTCACGCTGGCGTGCATCGCGGTTGCGGTGCTGCTTTATGCGATAGGGTGGAGCGCGCTGCGGGCGTATAAGATCGACAACACGCTGGTCGAAGTCATGATCGACACGGCCAAGATTACGTCGATGGTATTTATCATCCTGATCGGCGCTGCAATGCTAACCTCAGCATTTCGCGGATTTGGTGGTGAAGAATTTGTTAAGCACTACCTGACCAGCCTCCCCGGCGGATTCTGGACGCAGTTCATTGTCGTGATGTTCGTGATTTTCCTGCTCGGATTCTTCCTCGACTTTATCGAGATTGCCGTTGTCGTTGTGCCGATTGTCGCGCCGATCCTGCTGGCGGATCCGGAAGCTAATATTACCGCTGTCTGGCTGGGTGTAATGCTGGGCTTGAATATGCAAACGTCATTTTTAACACCGCCGTTTGGTTTTGCGCTTTTCTATTTGCGCGGGGTTGCCCCACCAGAATTGAAAACGCTCGAAATCTATCGCGGCGCTGCGGCGTTTATCGTATTGCAATTGGTGGGTTTGGTTGTCGTTGCCAACTGGGCGCCGTTGGTCAATTACCTGCCGTACCGCATTTCGCTCACATCGGAGACGGCACCGCCTCCGGTCAATCCGCGCTTGCAGCTGTGTCTCGAAGAGCACAAGTTTGCTTACTACGACGAGAACCAAAACGTTCTCGTCGCCGCGATGGACGAATTTTCCTCGACCAATATGAGTTACCTGCCGCAGGACCTGCAGGACAGATTCGACGAAAGCCTGGATAAAGCGCGCGCAACCTTCGATCGGGTCGACGACGTACGCGGTGCCACCAGCGAACTCGATGCCTATATTGTCGACTACAAACCGCTGCATCGTGTGATTCGCAGCGTGCGCCGGCAGGTTGTGGGAGTCGATCGTGAAATCGACGACCTTAATGACGATCTCAACGGCCTGGGCGATAACGAGGTAGACAAGCGCGCAAGCATCGAATCCGATTTGGCTGAAAAAGAAGCCGAAAAAGCATCACTGCTTGCGCAAATCGCTGGCGATGTCGATGAAAAACAACAACGCTATCGCGAGTTGTATAAGGCTCAGCAAAAATCCAAAAGCCAGTATCGTCGCAATGCTGATGAAGCTTACGAAATTATCATCGAGACGCGTGCGGTCCTGGACGCCACCGATTCGCTGATCGAATTTGAATCACGCTTCGACGATGTCGCTGCCGCGATTCAACTCGATGACAACGAACAAGCGATGGACGATATCAAGGCGACTGAAAGCGAGCTTGGTTTGGTTGCCGGTGCATCGAAAATTAAATCAAAAATTTCCAAGGCGCGCCGCGCTTTGAAAGGCGATTCGCCCGACCGCGATAAAGCCATGGGGCTGCTGGTAGAAGCGCAGGAACTGTACGCAGAGGAAGTCCGCTGGCGTACACGCGCGCAAAGTGAATTTCTGCCTGCGCTTGAACAGTACAACGAAGTGGTTAAAAGCTCGATTGGATTGCGTCTGCAAAAACGCCTGACCAAAGATCAGGCACACGAGGTTGCTTCGTGTCAGGCGAATCATCGCGATATCTCGCTTAATTTTTAGCGAGCGATTGACACCGCGGCAAGACGGGAGACGTTACATGGGTAAAGTATCTGCACAAGCTGATTCCGTCACCATGAGCGGAGGCGGTGTTTATTCTCTCGCGACGAAAGGCGCTAAGGATGTTATCGACGCTGCTACGCCGATGGTCGTCGATGCGATCAACGCGATTCCGGCCGAATCGTTCGAGCAGGGCTTTACGTTTTCCGACATGGGTTGCGCGGATGGCGGTACCTCACTCAGTATGGTCGAGGCGGCGATCAATGCGGTGCGCGCGCGCAGGCCAGACACACCCGTTAGCGTGGTCTACACCGATCAGCCGCGCAATGACTTCAACGCGCTGGTC
The DNA here is from genome assembly GCA_039029275.1 of Pseudomonadota bacterium. GTDB lineage: Bacteria > Pseudomonadota > Gammaproteobacteria > JBCCGL01 > JBCCGL01 > JBCCGL01. The sequence continues at coordinate 6,645 of JBCCGL010000014.1, forward strand.
ACCAATGTGCACGGGCTCGGCCCGTTCGACAGTTATCTGGGACGACACGAAAACGTTTTTCCGCTCGAATCAGGAACCTCGTTTTATCGCCAGATTCTGCCGGACAATTCGCTCACCCTTGGCTTTTCAGCTACCGCGATGCATTGGCTCAGTTCAAAACCTTGTGACATCAACAACCATGTGCACATGGTCGGTGCGAGCGGTGACGAGTTGGACGCATTCCGCGCGCAGGCAAAAAAAGACTGGCAGCAGATTCTGTTGTGTCGAGCACGTGAGTTAAAGGCCGGTGGCCGCCTGGTGTTGATCAACTTTGGCATCGATGAGCAAGGCCGGTATTTGGGTAATACCGTCGGCGTGAATATGTTCAATACCTTTCACGAAATCTGGCAAGAGATGATGACAGCGGGGCGCATCAGCGAAGCCGAATACGCCGCAATGACGTTGCCGCAGTACTACAACACAGTCGAAGAATTTTCGGCGCCTTTGCTGAACGAAAACGACCCGGTGCACCAGGCCGGCTTGCGACTCGAAAGCATCGAAACACGGGTTGTGCCGTGCCCGTTCGCCGAAGACTTTAAACAACACCGTGACGCCGAAAAATTTGCCACTGATTACATTCCCACCATCCGCACCTGGAACGAAAGCACCTACTTCGCCGGGCTATCGAGCGAGCGGCCGCTCGAGGAGCGCAAGCGTGTAATTGAGGATTTTTATGGTGCATATCGAATGCGGGTTGTGGCTGATCCCGATCAACACGGAATGGGATACGTGCACGCCTACACGGTGATCAGCAAATGTCGAGAATGATCCGTCCAAAGCCCTGCCCTCACGCTAAGCCGGAAGAAACAGAATAACGCCAAAAGCGATAAATATCGTCGCTCCGATCTGCTTGCTCAGGCGCTCGAATTTTGCGTTCCACTGTCGAGCGGCAGTCGTCGAAAGTAGGATTGCAGCGCTGCTGTACCAAAGAAACGAAATACACACCATCAGGGCAATGCTGAGTGCGCCAATGGCCGCTGTGTTCACCGCAGCCGCCGCAAACACGCTCGCCGAAAATGCTGCGGTTTTCGGGTTTCCAATATTTGTGAGCACGCCGCGAAGGTAGTACTTGAGCATGCTGCTTTGGCGCTCAAATTGCGGTGCAGATCCCGTCGCGCAATTCTGTAAGCTCTTCAGCAGTCTAAATCCCAGATAAATCAAATAGCTTCCACCCAATAGCTCCAGAGCACTGCGCAGTGCGGGAAAGTTCTCCAAGACTAGATGGAAACCCAAAAATCCAACGCTGGCCCAAAACAGCGTCCCGGTTGCAATTCCCGACACTGTAAAAAGAGCGGCCCGCCGCGAATCGGACGCAGCTGTGTAGCCCGTGATCAGCAAATTCGGACCCGGTAGAGCGACTGCTACAAACCAAATTGTTGCTACGGTAGATAGTGCGACTATGTGTTCCATGCTTCTGCTCTCTGCGTTCTGATGATGGGCTGAGAGTAAGCGCATCGGCGCGCGGACAGTTCGTTGCAGAGCGAAGTATGCGAATCTCCGCTTTGCTATGATCGAACCATGCACACACAACCGGGTATAGCGGCAATCGGCGCAATGATAGGTGACCCCACGCGTTCTGCGATGTTGTCATCGTTGATGTCCGGGCAAGCCATGACCGCGACAGAACTTGCCGATGAAGGCGGTATAACGCGTCAGACAGCCAGCGTACATCTGGCACGTCTGATGGATGCCGGAATGATTCGGATGCTCAAGCAAGGGCGGCATCGTTATTTCAGTCTGGCATCGGAAGACGTGAGCGTCATGCTGGAATCAATGATGACGGTTGCGCAGCAGGTCCGCCCCTCTACTTTTCGCGCAGGTCCCAAAGACAAAAACATGCGCAAGGCGCGCGTATGTTACGACCATCTTGCAGGCCCCTATAGCGTTGCGATATACGAGGCTTTTATTCGTCGCAATTTCCTTACCTTGGTGCAACCGACCAACGATGAAAACGGAATTCTGACATTGACTCATGATGGCAAAACGTTTTGCTCAAGCAAGGGTATCGATATCCAAGATTGCGCGAGTAAAAGAGTCATGTGCCGTCCCTGCGTTGACTGGAGCGAGCGCCGCTTTCACATTGCCGGCGCCTTGGGTCATGCCTTGCTTGCGTTCGTTTTCGAGCAGGGTTGGGCGGAGAAGGAACGCGACAGCCGAATCGTTACGTTTTCGTCTCACGGCTTGAAAACAATGTCCGACGTGTTCGGCATTGACGTCTAGCGAGTTGTGCAAAATTGCTTCGCAGCCGGTACCCCGGGATTGTGAAAGTCCTGTAGAATTCGCTCACGTCTTCCTGAATTCATTTGATGGGCGTACGCTGCATCGGTGAACTCTCAACAGATCCACGGAGCGAGTGATGTTGCACAATACTATCCTATCTATCCTGATTGCTTTTTTCGCCCACAACCTGCACGCGTCGATAGTCGTAACAACCGACGATCGAGGCAGGCAGCAAGTTGAAATTTTCGATAGCGGTACACTCACGTCACTCGAAGACGGTCAGCTGTCGTTTATTTATGACAAAGGCGACTGCCAGTTCTTTGATCATCAACAACGCGTAAGTGTCAGAGACAAGTGCGCAGAGCTACCGAAAAAGTTCGCCGCCGCCAGCGAAAAGATGATGGCCGCGATGGGTATTACCAAAGAGCAACTGGCTGCGATGCGCAATATGCAGGGTGGCGCGTCTGAATTTAAACTGGAAAAAGCAGGTAGCTCGACCGTCGCCGGTTACAAGGTTGAGTGTTACAAGGGTTCAGCGACGAATGAAATCTGCTTATCGAAAAAACTGCTGGATGAAATTGCCAAAGAAGTCGACGTGGCAGAGATCGAGGCCGCGTTTTCAGGGTTTGCCAACCCAATGGGTGACAACCCGGAATTCGCAGCCCGGCAAGAGCTATCAAGACAGGGATTTATCATGAAAGACGTCGATCTCGAAATGCCCAACTCGGGCCTGATGAGTTTTTTACCCGCAGATCAGCTTGAAAAGCTTATGCAGGAATTTCTGGACAGCGGCGCGGAGCCCGAGGGAGAAGTGGTTGTAAGCGTTGAACGCGACGTGCAGGTTGACTATCGAGTGCCCGACTATCGGAAAGTTTCAGTGGAGGAGTACTTTCAGATGATGATGGCGGACCAATAAACGATCGACTTAAAATTTACCGGCTGTTGAAAAACGTTTTCGAGGCGCGTAGTACAAGGCAAAAACTGACGAGAAAGCGCAGTTTGCACGCAAGTAAATGAGCATTTTGAGGCAGTTTTTAACGCAGTAGGACCAACGCAGATAGTTTTTCAATAGCCGGTCAAGGCCATTCGAAAGCGGGCGAAAAAGACGGCGGTGCGAGTGACGCGCCGATGTCAATTGTTTTCCAGTTTTGTTGTGTCACCATCACAATTTCCGGCCCCGCGTGTTTGACGTAATCGCGCCCTTCCAAAACGCGCACGGCCTGATTTATTGAAATTCGTCCCTGCATAACTGGGGCGTCGGTGGGCGCTGCGAGAATCCTTCCGCGGCGGATTCCGCGATACACCGCGGGCGTGAAATAAGTCGAAACGATGTTGATCTTGTCTTCGAGTCCGCGGTTGCGCAGCGTGCTCACGGCAGCCTCGGCCATCAATGCGTTGCCAACGATGTAGTCGACGTCCGGGTGGCTTTCCAACACTTCCTGCACCAGTGTTCTCTGAATTTCCTTACCCGTATCGCCCCATTTGGTCACGACAACTTCAACCGCACTGTCGCGCAAGCCCTCGTCAAATCCATCCTGAATAAACTTGACCCACCCCGCGCCCTGAGGGCCGGGAAACCATGCAACCCTGACCGGATCACCGTCGGACGGATGATTGCGTGCGAGGTATTCACCTGCCACGCGTCCCATTGTTGTCCACGAGACTCCGGATTTGGCCGTAATCCCTTCGTCCGCAATGTCATTGACGGTGGCGAGCACCGGCATGCGCGAGGCTATGTCGTTAACAGCTTCGGTGAGACCGGCGAATGAAACCGTACCGACTATAAGCGCATCGGTCTTGGCATCGGTACATTGTTGAATTTGCACGCGTTGGCGATCCAGATTGGGATAGCCGCCTGCTTCGACCAGCGTAAACGCAACGCCGAGTCGCGCCGCTTCTACCACCATGCCGTAGTTGACGTTGAGCCAGTATGAGTCTTTTAAGTGCGGGTAAGACACGCACAAATGCCACTGCTTGCTCGCCGGTTTACTGGGTGCGTAATCAACAATCGAACTTTCGCTTTTATAGTCGAACGGCCTTGACCAGACTTCGACTCGCCACGAATCGATTTGTGCGTGTGCACTCGACGAAAGCGATACGCCAAGCGCAAAAACAAGGTTTCTCGAAAGTAAGCGACGGTTAAGCACGTATCGATGGACTGGCAGTAAAAGCGCCGGTTCATTGTACGCTTGCCTTTTGCCACTGCAAGGCGCAGGATTTTGACATGCGAAAGTTTGGCATCGCGACAAAACTGTATCTCGCCTTTGGCGGCATGTTTGTGCTGGCGACGGTTGCCTCGGTTGTGGGCTGGCAAGGGTTCGCACGCATAAGCGATTCGCAAACGTCGGTTATCGACCGCGCGATACCCGAGTTGCGACAGGCGCACCGTCTGGTCGAAATAAACGCCGCCATTGGCGTCGCCGAGCAACGCTTGCTGCGCAGCGAGAGCGAATTGGCGCGAGACATCGCCAGCGGTGTTTTGTTCGCGCACATCGATGCGCTCAATGCGTCAATCGATCAAATCGACAAAGGCGACGGAAACCGCGAGATTGTTACCAATCTGCGCACCACTGCAGACGAACTCGCGATCAAACTCCGCGAGCAGGATGGACTTGTTAAACGTCGTTTGCAGCAGCAGGCCCACTTCATCAGTCTGGTGAGTGAACTCGAACAGGCAACCGAACACCTAAACGAACTTTCCGATTCCCTGGTCGCAAATGCTGCCGCGACAACAACGGCGGTGACATCCAGCCTTTACGATATGATCGAAGACGGCGCGAGTGAAACCGATATGTACTCGGTTTTCGATCGGCTACTCGAAGTTGACATAGACGCGATGGAGCGCATGTATGAATTGCGCTTGCGCAGTGCGAATCTGCAGTCCTTTTTTAATCAGGTACGCAAGGAGACAGATCTCTCGGCGCTGGATAATTTGCGCCAGCAAACGTCGGAAACCCTGTCTATCCTGAAACGGCGCGTGAGCGAAATTAACGATCCTCAACGCCGCCGACAGGCTCGCGAAGTGCTCAGTGCAATGGAGATCGATACAGGTCCACTGTACGTCTACGGTATTTTTGAAACGCGTGTTTCACTTTTGGAAATTGACAAAGCACTGGAACAGCTTGCAAACGAAAATGGCGTCGCGTCGCAAAAACTCAATGAAGCAGTCAGCGCGTTGAATGAGTCGGGAGGAAGCCTGATCAATCGCGTCTCCACTGTTGCGAAAGAATCACTCGACAGCAGCCGAACCTTGTTCAACTGGATTTCCATTTTTTCCTTACTGGTTGTCGCGCTGGTTCTGTGGGGATTTATCAAGCGCGATGTGATTCGCAGGCTTTTGTCGCTCGAGCGTGCGACGCGTGAAATTTCCAGCGGAAATTACGACATTCCGATACTGGACGAAGGGCGTGATGAGCTTGCCGATATGGGTAAAGCCCTGCGCGGGTTTCGCAATAACGCGATTGAAAAAGAAAAAGTCGAGGACGAATTACTCAAGCATAAAGTTCACCTAGAGGAATTGGTTGAAGAACGCACCGAGCAACTGCGCGAAGCAATTGAAAAGTTGTCACAAGAGGCACAGCAGCACGCGGTTGCGCGTGAAAAGGCGGAGCAGGCGAATCAGGCAAAAACAGCGTTTCTTGCGACCATGAGTCACGAGCTGCGCACGCCCTTGAGTGGCGCTTTGGGCACGATCAAACTTTTGGAAGACACGGAACTCGACGAGCTGCAACGCAAATTCGCGCGCACTGTGGAAGTGGCAAACACCACTTTGCTCGATATTGTTAACGACATTCTGGGTTACTCGCAGCTTGAGGCGGGCAAGCTGGTAGTCGAGGCGCGGGCGTTTGAACTCGGCGAGCTGTTGCACGACGTCACTGATTTGATGGCAACGTCGGTTTGCGAGAAAGGTAATCGACTTGAGCTGGATTATCAGCCCGACGCTGGACGCGACGAACTGGTTGGTGACTCAGGGAAATTGCATCAGGTCTTGATTAATCTTATCGGAAACGCGAACAAATTTACCGAGAACGGCGTAATTTCGGTGCGCGCTCACGCCAATATGCGCAGTGATACGGAAATCAATCTACAGTTCCGTGTCGAAGACACCGGCATCGGGATCGCACCGGGAAAACACAAAGAGATTTTCCAGGCTTTCACGCAGGTCGATACCAGCATAGCCCGACACTACGGAGGCGTCGGACTGGGTCTCGCAATTTGCGACCGACTGGTTGGCGTAATGGGAGGCAAGATGGTGCTCGAAAGCGAGCTGGGCAAGGGCACCTGTATCGGATTTGATATTGCACTACCGCATACGCGCGACATGTCACAGCGCGTTAAACACGAGCACCCAGCGCAAGCGCCTCTAACTGCTTTGTCTGTGCTAGTCGTCGAAGACGATGCAACCAATCGCATGGTCGCGCGGAATTATCTGCAAAAACTGGGGCATAGCGTAACACTGGCTGAAACCGGCCCTAACGCACTGGAGTTGATTCAGAAGAAGGAATACAACCTGGTGCTGATGGATATCAGTTTGCCGGGCATGGATGGTGTTGAGTTATTGCAGCGGTTTCGATCAACCGAAAACAAAAAAGTGAATACTTTGCCGGTTATCGCGATGTCGGCACACGTGTTTACTGAAGAAGTCGACAGCTATCTTGCCGCGGGTATGGATGGGTTTCTCGGCAAGCCGTACACACTCGAAGAACTTGAACAAACAATCACATCGGTTTTGACAGGGAGCACGCAGGCGCGAAGTGCGGCGAATAAAAACAATAACACTCTTTTTGATCGTTCGGTGATTGACGCTGACATAACGAATATCGGTATTGATCAGGTCGCGCGCATCGCCGATGTTTTTTTTGCAAAAAGCGGTCAGACCTTTCAAGAACTGTTGGTTGCGATGAGGAGTTTAGATCACTCAACAGTCAGTTCGCTGGCGCACAAATTGCGTGGGTCCGCAGCCAATTTTGGTCTCAACAAACTGTGCGCGTCACTCGTTGATATCGAAAAACGCGCAGGAGACGAATTCTCGATAGGTGTGGTCGAACGTGAAAATATCGACCGGCTTTATCAGCAATCGATCGCTGCGTTAAAACTCTATTTAAGCGAACAAGACTCGCGCGCGCAAAAATCGGCCTGAGAAAAATCAACAATCTAAAGTACGTGGCTCGCGAACAAATAACCTTCGCCGTGTACAGTTAAAATAATGTTGGGCTCAGGGGGGTTCGGTTCAATTTTGTTGCGCAGTCTGCGCACCAGCACATCTATCGTGCGTTCGTTGGGATCCCATGTGCGATGCGTGAGTTTTTCCATGAGCCATTCTCGATGCAGTGTTTCACCTGGGTGTTCCAAAAAGGCCAGCAATAATTCGTACTCACCGCGTGTGAGGGGCACATTATCCGAATCGTTAGACGTTAGGCAGCGTCGCGCGAGGTCGAGTGTCCATCCTGAAAACGTTTTATTTCGAGCGCGGGACGATGGGTTGTTGGTGTTTTGCGATCGGCGAATAAGGTTTTTTACGCGCGCTAACAATTCACGCGGATTGAAGGGTTTGGTCAGATAGTCATCGGCGCCGATTTCGAGCCCGACAATGCGATCGATTTCATCGTCGCGTGCACTCACCAGAATGATACCGACGTCGGTTTTCTCGCTGAGCTCCTTGGCCAGTTGCAGGCCGTCGTTGCCGGGAAGATTGATATCGAGTAGCACGACATCGACACAATCGTCCGCCATTATTCGATGAATACACTCGCCGTCCTCAGATTCAGAAACACGAAACCCTTCAGCCTCAAAGTAGGCCGCGACTCGGGATCGTGTGATTTCGTCATCTTCGACGATTAACACATGATGATGAGCACTGGTATCTGACATGGTCTTTGCCGTGCTGTTTATTAATGGAATGTTAACAGGTGTGAACGAAAACAATAAACAGGTTCACAATTCAAACTCCCCGGTTCTTATTCGCTCCGTATACTCGTTCGGGTTGCACCTGTGTGACAGTTTTGTCATTCAGGGGTAATTGTCAATAAATAAACACATCTCGTAATTGGAGGAAGCGTTTAAATGAAATTGTTCAACAACTTGAAATCGAAGCTTGTTGCCGGGTCGTTTGCCGTCGCGATGTCGGTCGCGGGTGTTGCGAATGCTAAAGACAGCACCGCGCCGATTGTTATCCCGATTCACAACTGGTCGAGCCAAATTGTTATGGCGTATGTGATCGGTGGTATTTTCGAGAGCATCGGCAACAACGTTGAGTATGTCCCGGCTGATTCGCAGGCGGTATATGAGTCAATCCGTAACGGCGACGTGACCATCTCACACGAAGTCTGGCAGTCCACGTTCGGTAAATCGTTTTACAACGCGATGGCCAAAGGCGGCGTGATCGATGCGGGTTCCCACTCAGCGACCACCCTCGAAGAAATGGGTGTACCGACCTGGGTGATCGATAAAGGGCTATGCCCGGGCCTGCCGAACTGGGAAGCACTCAAAGATTGCCACGCAAACTTCACCACCGCAGACTCAGGCGGTAAGGGTCGTTGGCTGGAGGGCCCACAAAGCTGGCACGGTAACCTGATGCCCGAGCGCCTCGAAGCACTGGGATTGGCCGACAAATGGGTGGTCAAGTTCGCCGGTGGTGCAGATGCACTCTGGACTGAACTGGCAGCGGCGAAAAAAGAAGGTCGCGGCACGGTTATCTTTAACTGGACCCCGAACTTCACCGATGCCGACGGCTTCACCTTCATCGAGTTCCCGCCCTACTATCAGGGCTGCCGTAAAGAAGACGGCGGTGACGGTAAATGCGGATCGCCGAAAGGCTGGTTGAAAAAAGCGGCGAACTACAAGTTCCCTAAAACTCACCCACACGCCTACACCATCTTCTCGCAGCTGGATTTCACCACGACCCAGATCGGTCAAATGGCAGCTCTCGTTGACACCGATGGTATGGACCACAAAGACGCTGGTGCTAAATGGCTGGCTGACAACGAAGGTGTTTGGAAGCCCTGGGTTGAGCAAGGCATGTAGTGCAAAATTGATGATCTAGTCATCTGTTGTACCGAACCCCTCTGAACCGCTAGACGTCAGAGGGGTTCTTTTTTGTAGTGATAGAACTTCACGCGCGTAGTGTGATAGTTTTAATCAATCATAATTAAAGCCAGAAAAAGCCATGTCCTCGCAAGACGCCACCACAGCTACTGACGAACCCGTAATCCGATGCGAATCGGTTTATATGATTTTTGGTGAAAACGCGAAAGCAAAACTGGAGCAGGCCAACGGCGTTGTCGACGCAGAAAAATTTCAGGAACAGGGATTAATCGTTGGTGTTAACAACGCGTCGTTTGACGTTTACCGCGGTGAACTGCTGATTATTATGGGGCTGTCCGGTTCTGGTAAATCCACGCTGATGCGCTGCATATCGCGACTCAATGAAGCGACCGCAGGAAAGATTTTTATCGAGGGTGAAAACATCCTCGAGATGGACAATAAACAATTAATCAACCTGCGCCGCAGTAAGATGGGCATGGTGTTTCAAAGCTTTGCGCTGTTGCCGCACAAAACCGTTTTGGAGAATATTGCGTTCCCCTTGCAAGTCAAGGGCATGAGCACGCACGATAGCATTTCGCGCGCTAAAGAGATGGTCGATCTCGTTGGTTTAAGCGGTCGCGAGAATTATTTTCCGAGACAGCTTTCGGGCGGTCAGCAACAACGTGTCGGCATTGCGCGTTCGCTTGCGATTGAACCGGATATCTGGTTTCTCGATGAGCCATTTTCCGCGCTTGATCCACTGATCAGAAAAGAAATGCAGGACGAGTTTTTGCGCCTGCAGGATGTTTTGGGCAAAACTATTTTATTTGTCACGCACGACTTTGACGAAGCGCTGCGTCTCGCTGACCGCATCGCGATTATGAAGGACGGCGTCATCGAACAGCTCGATACTCCGGCGAACATTGTGCTGAATCCAGCAACCGAATACGTGCGTAAATTCACAGAAGAAGTGCCGCGCGAAAAAGTGCTTAAGATCAAATCGGTCATGGATGAATTTGACCCCAGCGAAGACATGGCAGACTTTGAAGTGTCCGGCGACGCGATTATCGAGACGGTGGCCGAAGCGGTATTAAATGCGGGTAAACCTGTCACGGTTGTCGATGGCGCAGGCAAGCCTGTTGGCTCATTGCACCATTCAAAAATTGTTAGCGTCTTGTTCGGCAGTAAGGAAGATCACGCCCTCGAAGCCGCGTCATGATCGAAGCCCTGCAACAAAAAAAATACCTGCAGTTTGTTTTGCTGCTGGTTATTTTTGTTGTTCTGTGTGCGGTTGTCACGCCGTCTGACGGTAATTACCTCTGGCGTTTGCCGCAGCTGTTCAAAGAACTGCCTGCGATCATTAATGATTCAGTTAGCTATATCCTGTTTGACTGGTGGACGATCGATGTCTGGGATCCGGACATCGAGGAGTACGAGCAAAAACCGCTGATGAATCAGGTCACACGGTCGGTGTCCGGTTCGATTCTGTTTTTGATCGAGTTGATCCGCGAACTCATCCTCGGCGGTGTAAAAACCATCGTGACATTTACCGGTTGGGATTGGGCGACGGAAAACAGCTGGGCAGTATGGCCCGCGCTGCCGTGGACGGTCGTGGCCGGCGGTGGCGCAATTCTCGCGTATTCACTGGCGGGGCGCAGCCTAGCCATCTTCGTCGGTGCAACCTTCAGTTACATCGCCATTTTTGGGCAGTGGGAACCGGCGATGGAAACCCTGTCTTTTGTCCTTATCGCCGCACCGATCGCGGTTTTGCTCGGGCTGTGTGTTGGTGTTTGGGCGTACAAGGTCAGATCGGTTGAAATCGCCATTCAGCCTTTTTTGAATGTGATGCAGATCATGCCGCACTTTTCGTACCTGATTCCGGTGGTCGTATTTTTTGGCATCGGCGATCACGCGGGCGCGATTGCAACAGTGATCTATGCGACGCCGCCGATGGTGCGTTTGACCATTTTGGGGTTGAAGCGACTGTCTCCGGAAATTGCGGAGGCGGGTCAGATGAGCGGCTGCACCAACTGGCAGTTACTGACCAATGTGTTGATACCGACAGCGCGACGCGACATTTTGATTGGCGTAAACCAGGTCATCATGTCGTGTCTGGCGATGGTGGTACTCGCTTCGCTGATCGGCGCAAAGGGTCTCGGCCACCATCTGCTGGTTGCGCTGAACTCACTGAAGGTGGGCGAGGCGATCGAAATCGGCGTGTGCATCGTGCTGATCGCGATTATGCTCGACCGAATGTCGCTGGCGTGGGCGAACAAGCAAATCGATTATTTCGCCGACCTGTCCTTTGTACAGCGGCACAAATATTCGCTTATTTTCGCGGTCGTTTTTGTCGCGGGTTCGATTCTCGCGTGGATTGGTTCTCTCTTTTTTAAGGAAGGGTTTAATTACTTCTATCTGATTCCGCACAACAAAGGCATCACCGCCTCGGCTTTCCTGCAGGGCGGCGTTGACTGGATAGTCGATCAGTATTGGCAGCCGCTGCGCGGGTTCAGTGAATGGCTGATTCTCAATGTTCTTGTGCCGGTTAAAAACGCGTATCTGAGCATGCCCGTGATCGCAACGTTTGTTTTGACAATGGGCATCGGGTACATCGTCGGGGGCATTCGCGTCGGACTCACGGTAGGCGGGTTTCTGTTGTGCATTGCGTTTACCGAATGGTGGGATCGCGCCTTGATTACCGCCTATTTGGTGACTCTGGCAGTGCTGGCATCGGCGCTAATCGGGATTGTTGCAGGAACGCTCTGCGCGCAGCACCCGGTTAGCACGCGAATCATGCTGACGATCTGCGACACATTCCAAACCTTTCCCTCGTTTATCTATCTGATTCCGGCAATGATGTTGTTTGGCGTCGCCAACGATACGTCGGTGCTGGTTGCCATTATGGTTTACGCCACCGTGCCCGCCACGCGCTACACAATTGAGGGCTTGCGCAGCGTGCCGCCTCAGTTGCAGGAGGCAGGCTCAATGTCCGGTGTCAATCGCATCCAGCGTTTCCTGTTTATCGAGTTGCCTATGGCCTTTCCGCATCTTGCGCTAGGGGTTAACCAAACCGTCGTATTTGCCCTGTCGATGGTTGTGATCGGCGCCATGATCGGCACCGACGACCTAGGGCAATTAATATTAGGCGCCCTGTCAGAACGTCAGGGAACAGGAAACGGCCTGGTGCTTGGATTGTGCGTGGCGTTTATCGGCTTGGCGATCGACCAGGTGATCAGAACCTGGGCTAACCAGCGCAAGCGCGCACTTGGGTTGGAATAGATCGCGACGCAACTTCCGAGGGCACACCGCTGCGATAAAGGGGATCTAACCCTGTGCCGCAGCGGTGGACCAGGGTGCGCCGTTCGACGTGTAAAAGCTCTCGATTTCCTGAATCACCAGTTCGCGCAGGTGCGAGGGGATCATCGGCGTCGCGCGCACTGCAAATTTGACCACTCGGGGTGGTCCGAACGCTCTCGCCTCTTCCCACTCGCACTGATCCGATGTCACCAGCCCCCGGTTGATCAGGGTTACCCCCATACCGGAGGAAACGATACCGCGCACGCCAGCGAGGCTGGGGCTCTCCATCGAGATGTAGTAGTCCACGCCGTTAGCTTCGAGACACTCAATAGCGGCCTCGCGGTAGGTGCATTTGGGCGAGAATGTCACCAAGGGCACGGTATCGCTCAGCGCGTAATCGCGTTCGCGGCTCTTGACCCAGATTAACTCTTCTTCCCACAGATGAATGTCAGAGTCCTCGAGCAGGGATTTTTCCATCGGCAGAATCGCCAGATCGATCACGCGCTCTTCGTACCACTCGAGCAATGCGAGCTGTTGCTCCACTTTAATTTCGAGTCGGATGCCCGGATGACGCAGGTGAAAATCGTGCACGAACGTCGGTAACTGGTTTGAGGCCAGATCGTCGGTGATCCCGATGATCAGTTTTCCGGCGACATCCGAGAGACGAAAGTGCTGAACCGCCCGATCGTGCACCGCGACAATCACATCGGCGTACTCGAGCAGTTTTTTGGCTTCGCTCGTGGGTTGAATCTGATGGCCCAGGCGGACAATCAGTTTGCGTCCCAGGCGTTGTTCCAGCCGTTTCAGTTTCCAGCTCACCGCGGACGATGTAATCGAGAGCCGCGCGGCGGCGGCAGTGAGGCTGCCGGATTCTATGGTTGCCTTGAGGGTTCGCAGGGATTCGGTGTCGAGTCGCATGCGATCATGATGACAAAAATTTGATTAATCGGCAATTATTTGTCAATTGCTTGAAAAATAACCGGGTGATATGTTGCCCTGATTCTCAAACGAGCGAGGCGAACAGCATGCGATCCAGCGACGGCAAAACCCGTGATCTTGTTTCCACTGTGCCCGGTGCGGGTTGGGACTTTTCGCTCTCGCGGCATCCGTATCACGCTATCGAGGCGCCGCTTGGCCCGCGCTACTGTGTTTACAACCGTCGCGAAATGGCGGTTAGTTTCGATTCGATTGCGACGCTTGATGGCTATTGGTTGCTGCGGCAAAAAGCGGCCGTGCTGCATACCGGAGAACTGACGTGGCAGTTTCAGGGCCCCGACGCTGAAAAACTCCTGGATCTGCTGTTCACCAAAGACATGACCAAAGTGCGCCCCGGACGCTGCGGCTATGGGCTCGCCTGTTACGACGACGGCGGACTGCTGGTCGACGGGGTGGTGCTGCGGCTGGAGCCCGATCTGTTCTGGTACGTCCAGGCCGACGGCGATTTTTACAGCTGGGCGCGGGCGCATGCAAAAGGCATGGAAGTGGCGATCACCGACCCGCAGATTTACGTTTCACAAGTCCAGGGGCCAAGCTCTATGGACATTCTGGCCGCAGCGGCCGACGACGGCATGCCCGACCCGTTCGGCTACTTTGGCATCGCGCGCGTGCGTTTCGGCGGGCAGGAAGTGGTCATCACGCGAACCGGCTACACTAACGAACTGGGCTGGGAGTTCTACACCGAGCCACACCACGACGCCAAGGCGCTTTGGGCGCATCTGGACGCAGCGGGTAAACCCCACGGTATGCAGATCTTTGGTCTGGATTCGATGCACATCCGCCGCATTGAGGCGGGGATTCTGAACGCAGGGTCGGATTTCGATTACACCACGACGCCCTACGACGTTGGCCTCGGTCGTTTCGTTGATGAGGACAAATCAGACTTTATCGGCAAGGCTGCGCTCGCCGAGGCATCGCGCGAAAACCGTCAGTCCGGTCTTAAGTGTGAGGCCGAGCCGCATATTAGCGGCGAGGTGTTCGTTGACGGTGAGCTGGTCGGTAGAGTCACAGCGGGCGCGATGTCGCCGTATCTAAAGTGCGGCGTCGGCATCGCATTGCTGGAGCGCGCCGGATTTGCCGAAGGCACTGCGGTTGCCGTTCGTTGCGTCGATGGCGAACTTCATCGCGGTGAAATGGCAGGCCTGCCGCTTTACGATAAAGACGCAGAGATTCCGCGAGGTAAACTAGTCGATATTCCCGCCCGCTCATAGCGCCGCACTTTCTGCGCCATGACAATCGCGGCCGTGGCGGATACGATGAGCGACAACTCAGATGTGGATACGAGTGTGTCGAATGCGTGACGAAGACCTGTGCTATTTACCCGCCACCGAGCTGATCGAAAAATTCAAAACCAAAGAGCTGTCGCCGTTTGAGGTGATGCAGGCGGTGATCCACCAAACCGAAAAAGCCGAGCCTGTGGTTAACGCATTTAGTCATACGTTTTTTGATCAGGCGCTGGAGCAGGCAAAAAAAGCCGAGCAAAAATACGCAAGGGGTAAACGTACGGGGTCACTCGAAGGGCTGCCGATTGCAATAAAGGACGAAACAGGCATCAAAGGTCAGCCGATGACCAACGGATCCTTGATCTACAAAGACTACGTTGCGACCGAAACATCGGTAAACAATGCGCGAATTATGCGCGCCGGCGGGATCGTCCATGCGCGCAGCAACACGCCCGAGTTTTCGTGCGCGGGGTATACGCATTCGAAGTTGCACGGCGTCACGCGCAATCCGTGGAACCCGGCGTACACATCCGGTGGATCGTCCGGCGGTGCGTCGGCGTCGCTGGCGTCGGGAACCTGCAGCGTCGCGACGGGCTCCGACATCGCAGGTTCAATCCGGATTCCGTCGGCGGCGTGCGCGTTGGTTGGACTCAAGCCCGCATTCGGGCGCAACCCTGAAACAGTTCCGTTTAATCTCGATCAGTATTGCCACGCCGGGCCAATGGCGCGCAACGTCAAAGACGCAATACTCCTTCAGAACGTTATGTGCGGGCCGCACCCCAGCGACATCGCACTGATTCGTCCGAAGTTACGTTTACCTCTCAACTACAAGCCGATCAAAGGCTGGAAGATTGCGTACTCGATGGACCTCGGCTCATACGAAGTCGAAGACGATGTTCGCAACAACACCTTGCGGGCGCTCGACGTGTTTCGAGACCTTGGGGCAACCGTCGAGGAAGTCGATCTCGAATGGCCAAAGGACATTGTGGCGCAGGGAAATAAATACCTCGAGCATCTTTTTGGCACGTCAATGATCGAGGCGTATGAGGCGCACGGTGACGCGCTGACCGATTATGCAATCGAGTGGGCGCAGAAGGGATCGAGATCCACGACTCGAGAATTTTTACAGAGCCAGACCGTCGCCGGGAATATGTACGCAAACTTTGGCCCCGTCATGCAAAAGCACAATTTGTTTATTTGCCCGACAAACAACCTGGCTGCAGTTAAGGCTGAGCACAACCAGGCGCGCGACAAGGTTGTTATCAACGGCAAACAGGTCGACCCCTTTGTCGGTTGGGTGATGACCCTGCCATTCAACATGATGAGTCGCTGCCCGGTGATGACAATGCCGACCGGGATGACTTCCTACAAAGTCCCAACCAGTATTCAGCTCGTCGGTGACACTTACTGTGAAGTCGATGTGTGCCGTGCTGCACTTGCGTTCGAAAATGAAGTGGGCCAGTGGTTTCGTAACAGCGGTCATCGACCAAAGTTTGACGTGCAGTGAAAAGACCCGACGCATTGAGCCTCGCGAACTGGCGCGAGGCTCCGACCAGTCACTGGGCGTTTCAGCACATCGATCAAATACTGCCATGCGCGTCGGTGGTGGTCGCCGACAATCCCTGCGAACTTTCAAGCGCCGCAATCGATTTAGGCGACGTTGTATTCGAAGGGATAAACGGCGTTAACTGGACGCTGGACGCTCTGTTGGATCGTACTTCAACCGACGCACTTTTTGTCGCGCACCAAGGTACTCTGGTTTGTCAACGGAGTTCGGGTGACTACGACGTTAACAATCCGCATATTGTTTTTTCCGTTTCAAAATCATTGACCGCGATTGTTGCAGGCGTGCTGGTGGATTCAGGGCAACTCGACACGAGTCGACGGATTACTCACTACGTTCCAGAGGTGTCTCACTCGGCGTATGGCGATTGCAGCGTTCAACACGTGCTGGATATGACCGTGAGCACCGCCTTCGAGGAAGATTACACAGCAACGCAAGGCGATTACATTCACTATCGAAAAGCGACGGGGTGGAATCCTGTTGACGATGGCGAGGCGTCAGTGGGTCTGCACACATTTCTTGAATCCGTTGCGCCGGGCACTGATCCGCACGGCATGCGTTTTCGCTATCGTTCACCCAACTCGGATTTGCTAGGGTGGGTGCTTGAACGCGCGAGTGGGGTGCCTCTGGCCGAGTTATTTTCGCAATATCTTTGGCAACCGATTGGTGCAAGCAGCAACGCTGTGCTAACCGTCGATGCATTGGGTGCGGGTCGCAGTGCGGGTGGGTTTTGCGCGACTCCCGCTGACCTGGTCAAAGTGGGCGAGATGGTGCGATTGCGCGGTACGTTCAATAACACGCAAATAGTGTCGGAAAAATGGGTCAGTGATTGTGCGACAGGTGGCGATATCAACGCCTGGGATCGGGGCGACTTGTGTCTCTTTTTGCCGCGCGGCTGTTATCGCAACCAGTGGTACCGGATCGATCGCGATAAGTCCGCATTTTGCGCGATTGGGATTCATGGGCAGTGGTTGTACATCGATCCGCACGCCGAAGTGGTGATAGTTAAGCTCTCCTCGCAATCCGTGCCGGTTGATGAACTAATCGATCGTGCGACAATTCGGGCCTTCGAGTCTGTTTGCGATTTTTTGACGCAATGACCACAGCGCCAATCATTGTCGCAAACAGCGGCAGAGAGTTTCCGACATTTCCCGTGGCGGTGTTGGCTTATGTGATCAATTCTGCATCGGAGTTTTTACTGATGCGGCGGCCGCAAAAGCAGACGTGGGAAATTCCGTCGGGAGTGCTTGAGGCGAATGAACCACCAGAAATCGGAGTCGCTCGCGAGTTACGCGAGGAACTCGGTGAAAAAGCTGACTTCGAACTCGCAGGATTAATTCACGCCGCACCGATACGATTCGATGAGTCCATCCCGTGTTTGATCAGTCTGGGTTTTTTGGTGAAGTTTTTGGGTGGAGTTGTCGTACCGAGTGACGATATGCTTGGCGCCGAAACTGCGTGGTGCACGCATGAATCAATTCTCGCCCGAACCGACATCGAAGTGCCAAACAAGCTCAGTTACTTTGCAACTGCGCTAAAACTGTTTCACTGTTTGTAGTGCGGTGAACGCAAGCGACTTCCCCTATCTGCAGCACGATGGTTTTATCGCGATGGCGCATCGCGGGGGCGCCGGCGAATGGCCGGAAAACACCATGCCTGCGTTCGAAAACGCGGTTGCGCTCGGCTACCGCTATATCGAGACTGATGTTCACACCACGCGTGACGGTGCCTTGATCGCCTTTCACGATGACAGGCTGGATCGTGTAAGCAACAAAAACGGCAGGATTAACGAACTGGCCCTGATCGATGTGCGCGCTGCTCGTATTGACGGCAGTGAGCGCGTTCCTGAAATGGCTGAGGTGCTGCAATCGTGGCCGCAGATCAAATTTAATATCGAGCCGAAAGACGATGCTGCAGTCGAACCGCTGTGTCGACTGATTAAGGAATCGAATGCGATTGATCGCGTATGCGTCGGATCTTTTTCGGGCGCTCGAATTGCGCGTGCGCGAGAAATTTTGGGCCCGCAGTTGTGTACATCAATGGGACCTTACGACGTTGCACGATTGCGTCTGGCAGCGCTTGGTGTTCCGGTTGGCAGTTTTGATGCCGCGTGCGCGCAGGTCGCGCCCACGCACTACGGCATTCCGGCCGCGAGCAAAGCGATGGTCGAAGCTGCACACGATCGCGGCATGCAATTGCACGTGTGGACGATTGATGATCCGCAGGAAATGCGCTTATTCATTGATCGCGGTGTCGATGCATTGATGACAGATGAACCTGCGATCCTTAAGTCCGTGCTTCAATCGCGCGACCTCTGGTAGGCTCATTGATCGGACACCCTGTTGAGGTATTTTTTGACCTGATCCTGCCAAAGCGCGGGCATTGCCATTACCCAATGTCCGTTGTTGTCACCCGCGACTTCCATCACGTTAAAATCACCTTTACCGCCAGCGGTCAAAAACGCATCGAAGTTATCGCGACAGTGTTTGATCGAATAAAACGTGTCGTTCTCACCGTATAGCGAAAGCGTGTGCCGGCCGAATCCGGCAGCCTTCTTGAACAAGGTTTGATTAACGTGGGTCGATGTGTCACAGCCCTCGCCCAGCCAACCACCGACAAAATTCACGACTCCCGCAATCCGATCCGGGTATTGACCCGCGAAGGCCATCGACAGTATTCCACCGCGCGACTGGCCGGCAAGCAATACCGGCGCATCGATCACATCGTCACGCTGGAGCAGTGCATCGATGGCGGCATCGAGGTCCGCCATCGCCCGCTCGGCCCCCGCCAGTGACGTCGCGGAATTGCACGTATAACCGTTGCTTCGGTCGGCGTGGAATCCCTCATCGTACAAACCGTCGGAGCGTCCGCGCCCGCGTCGCTGTACGTACGCGACCAACCACCCGCGGCGATTGAGGAACTCGGCAAACCAATCGTTAACCCACGTGTGCGTAAACCACTCCGGCTTATTGCCGAACCCGGTTGATCCGTGATTCACCACCGCAAGCGGAAACGGGCCATCGCCGGATGGTTTATAGATCACTGTTTCCAAACTCACGGACTTTTCGTTTTCAAGCAAAGCGGTTTGCAAAAATTCGCTTTTGCCGGCAGTCCACTGAAGGTCGGTATTCGACGCTTCGAGCGCTGTGCCTGAATAGTGTTGAAAAACCCCAAAGCCGCGGTTGTTTCCGTAGTAGCCCAGCAGCTTCCCGGTTGGCGAACGTTCATAACGGATTGGCGCGTGCGCACCGACTAACGTCATAGTATCGCCCTGAATTTTGGCGTTGTAGCGAACCCAGCGGGCGTTGAATCCGCGGTGAGGGTTGCCTGCAACCGCGTAGACAACAGACGCGTTGCCGCCGGAGGAAATCGACTCCACCACCAGAACGCTGTTGAGGACGTTGTCCCAACGACCCACCCAGATACCGGTAAAAGGCGAGTCACTGCTCGCAGGCGAAACATCATCTGGCAAAGGTACATTGCCGAGCAGCATGTCAGGCTTCGCAGAGGCATAACCACTGAATGAAAATAGCAGCGCACACAGTAAAATCGTTGCGCGTATCACCCGGTTGGTAACACCTATATGATCAGAGCTGACAGAAAGTGAATTGCCCATGCGGTTTTTTTAACTGGGGTGGTAGCAAGCGGTCGGGTAGTTTACACGTGACTCTTGTGAGTTCGAATCAGATATGATGTTTTCGTTACCCACTAATTGGCATTATCAGGTTTGTTAAATGGACATTCTCTGGATTTTATTTGCGTTCGCGTGCGGGTTTGCAGTTAAGCAGCTGAGTTTGCCGCCACTGATTGGATACCTCGGTGCGGGATTTTTGCTGAATATGTACGGTGTCACGATGACGCCAGGCTTGCAGGAAATCGCCGATATCGGCGTGACATTGATGCTGTTTACGATCGGGCTGAAACTGAATATTCGCGATCTACTCAAGCCGGAAATCTGGGCGGGTGCGCTGACAAATGCCGGGCTGTGGACGCTGATATTTTGTTCGTTGGCGCTGTTTTTATCCGCGCTTTCGGCGCCGTATTTCGTTGATCTCGATTTTCAGTCCGCCGCTTTACTGGCATTCGCTTTAAGTTTTTCCAGTACGGTTTGTGTGATCAAAATGCTGGAAGAGTCGGGCGAGATGAGTACGCGGCACGGCCGTTTCGCCATCGGTATTCTGGTGATGCAGGATATCGTCGCCGTTCTGTTTTTGGTTGCCGCAGAGGGCAGAGTGCCGACTGTTTGGGCTTTGCTTTTACCTCTGCTGTTGTTGGCACGGCCCTTGTTGGGTCGATTGCTGACAATGAGCGGGCACGGCGAACTGCTGGTGCTTTCCGGCTTTATGTTCGCACTCGGTGCGCACGAGCTTTTCTATCTCGTGAATATAAAAGGTGACCTCGGAGCGCTCTTGTTTGGCGTGTTATTGAGCCAGCACGCAAAAGCGACCGAGCTGTCCAAATCCTTGCTGAGCTTTAAGGATATTTTCCTCGTGGGGTTTTTTCTGTCTATTGGACTGGTTGCCCTGCCCGATGCCTCGATGGTGCTGACCTCTGTTTTCCTCGTGCCCTTGTTGTTGATCAAGCTGGCAATGTTTTATGTCATTTTTGTTGGTTTTCGCTTACGCGCGCGCGCCGCGAGCCTGTCCTCCTTATTGCTTAGCAACTACAGCGAGTTTGGCTTGATCGTGATGGTTCTGGGTGTGCAGCTCGGGATGATAGGAAAAGAATGGCTCGTGATTTTGGCGTTAAGTATTTCATTCTCGTTTGTTATCACTTGCATTGTTTACCACTATGCGCACGGCTTTTACGCGAGAGTCAAAAACAGGCTGCAGAGGCTCGAGCGACGCAAGCCTTTGGTCGAGGATATTTTTGTACAGCCGAGCGATGCAGAAGTGCTGATTGTGGGCACGGGTCGAATCGGTCGCGGCGCTTATCGTGCGCTGCACAACAAAATGGGCGATCACGTATGGGGAATGGATGCAGACCACGAGCGCGTCGCGGCTCAAAAAGAGCAGGGCATGAATGTGTTTGTTGGCGATGGCGAAAGCGTTGATCTATGGGAGGCGCTTGATCTGTCCAAAATAAAGTTGGTTATGATCGCGACGCCGGCAAATGAAGACGTGCGCAACATCACCGAGCAAATGTTGTTTGCTGGGTACAAAGGAAAGATCGCGGCTATCGCACGTTTCGAGGATGATCGCGAAACCCTCAAGAGCTATGGCATAGACAAGGTTTTCGACTTTTTTGTTGAAGCGGGCGCCGGATTTGCGGATGACAGCCTGCGGATGATTGATCAGGAGAAATCAGTCGCGAACTAAGCGAGGTGCCCCGTCTTCACGAGAATAATTGTGTCCTTCTCCGCGAGCGGGTGGTTTGAACTCGGGCGCGGGCTGCGCAACCAGCTACCCGCAGGATAGCGCCCGTGTTCGTCGATAAACTCGCCGCAAATGACAAATATTTCCTCACCGCTCCAGTGTTGGTGCGGGATAAATTTTTCACCCGCCGGCCATTTAACCAGTGCCGTCTGTTCCCCTTGGAAGCTGTGGAGCGGTAAAACCTGCGAATTGCCATGTCCGGGCGACCAGTCCGCCGAGTGGGTATCGATGCACACGCGGAGCGAATCTTCTGGTTTGAACTGGTGCAGTTTGACAAATAGTTCGCAGCCTTCGTCGCTGTGCGGCGCGTGCGCAAATCCCTCCGGATTACGAAAATAAGTCCCGGCGGGAAAGTCACCGGATTCGTCGGAGAACACGCCGGAAAGAACGAAAATTTCCTCGCCGAGCGGATGCTCGTGCCGCGAGAAGCGGGATCCGGGATCAAATCGCACCACGCTGGTTGCGTGCCCTCGTTCTTTTTCCTCGAAGGCAAAGCGTTTGCGCCACACACCCGCCATCGGGCTGGCTTCCCACTCCTGTTGATCCGGGGTAATCACAATCGATTTTTCGAAATCCATATTGAGCATGATTGATACGTCCCGATTTAGAAATACTTTTCGTAGAAGTGTAATTTTCTATCGGCAACCATTTCGGTTTTAAAGTAAGAATAACCGAGTTTTTCGTAGATATGGATGCCGCGCGGGTTGTCTTCGTACACGTCGAGCCAGATCCTGTTAGCGCCCAGTTCGTTGCGACAAAACGCTTCCATCTCCCTGATCGCGAGCTGTCCGATCCCGCGTGATCGCCTGTCGATTACGATTCTGGCGAACTCCACGGTCTGCTCGTCTTGCTCGACAATAAGGATAAAGTACCCAATCAATTCATCCGAGGTGTCGCATATGCACAGGAAATGAGTGTTATCGCGCGCGAACCACGTTTGTAACGTTTCAAGATCGTGTTGGTTAACGAAATCGCGCGCGTGATCCTGTTTTGCCATTTCGCAAAAAAAAGCGAGTTCATCTTTGTTCGCCGGCTTCAACTGGATCTGTTGCTGAATCACGTATGGGTCGCTTACTGAATTGCCTGAGCCAGAAACGATCACGATACTTTGCCGCTTCGGTAAATGGAAACAAAAACGCCTTGGTCTGAAAACCCTGCGAGTGCAGGATCCGGTGAGAAAATTTAGCTTGCCTGCTTTCGGCGGTGGGAATCACCATCAGGTCGTTTGATTGCGAGACCAATAAATTTTTCTTGTTAAATCAATAAAAAGCATCGTGTGCACGGCAGAGTCAGCTAAAATCACGCGAGAGTTTCTGTTTAGGCCAGCGAATGTCCGCATCGTCTTCCAGTCGTGGCATCGAGCGAGTGCTATTCATAGCATTGACGCTGGCCGCTGCCTGGTTGCTATGGTCGGGAATATACAAGCCGTTGCTGATCGCCCTGGGCGCCTTGTCGTGCGCACTTGTGCTGTGGCTTGTGCAGCGTATGGGGTATCTCGACGACGGTCTCTACGCGCGCTGGGTACGCTGGCGCCTGTTTGCCTATTGGTTTTGGTTGGGGCGCGAGATATTCAAATCCAGCCTGGCGGTGACGCGAGCGGTGCTGAGCCCCACCCTGTCGATCAGTCCCACCGTCGTGGAAATTAAGTCAGCATCTTTACATCCTTTCGATCAGGTGATCCTGGGTAACTCGATCACATTGACGCCTGGCACACTGACATTGGACGTGCATCGTGGCGTGCTCAAAGTGCACGCGCTCCACGAGTCGGGCGCGCGCGAACTCCTGGGCGGCGAGATGAACCGGCGCGTGGCGGAGCTGCACAGCGAATGAGCATCTACTACGCGGTTACGCTCGCACTTATTGTGACTATGGGGCTGGCACTGGTACGCGCCGTGCTGGGTCCCAGCGTTTACGATCGTGTGCTGGCGGTAAATATGTTTGGGACCAAAACAGTGTTGTTGCTGTCGGTTATTTCGCTGATGTTTGAACGACCGGATTTTCTGGATCTGGCTCTGGCTTACGCCCTGATCAACTTTATCGGCGTGCTGGCGGTGCTGGAGTTTTTCCGCAACCGCGCGTCGAACGCGGATTCAGGCGAGGCGTCAAAATAGTGCTGGCGCAAATCGTCGATATCGCGAGTTTCATTTTGATGACCGCGGGGGGCTTTTTCGTGTTTGTCGGCGGCGTCGGGGCGTTGCGCATGCCGGACCTGTACACCCGTATGCATGCGGCCAGTGTGACGGACAGCATCGGCCCGATTCTCATCATTGCCGGGGTCATGTTGCAGTCAGGAGTGACGCTCGCGAGCGTGAAACTGGCAGCGATTTTGCTGTTTCTGCTGCTGACCGGCCCGACTGCGTCCAACGCGCTGGCCAGCGCTGCGCTGCTCTCCGGTCAGGAGCCGAATGCCAGGTCAATTGATCCAGACAATGATTCGGATAATCCGTCGTGACCGTTATCTTCAGCGTTTTCCTGTTGACGTTTTTAATGGTGACCGCGATTGCGATCGTGCGCACAGCGAATTTGTTTGTCGCGGTGATGTTGTCGGGCATTTTCAGCTTGTTGCTGGCAGCTAACTTTTTTCTGCTGGATGCGGCTGACGTTGCGCTCACCGAAGCGGCAGTTGGTGCCGGAATCTCAACCGTATTGTTTTTAAGCGCGCTGGCCATGTTGGACGAGCGCGAAACCTCAGCGTCGCACAATCGCACAATCGCTTTGATCGTCGTGGCGGTGATTACGCTGGCGGTGATTTACGCAACATTTGATCAGCCGCGTTTCGCGGACCCGATGGCGCCGGTACATCAACACGTTGCGCCGTGGTATTTCGAGACAACGCGCGAGCTGATCGATATCCCAAACGTCGTCACTGCCGTGCTCGCAAGCTTTCGTGGCTACGACACCCTCGGAGAGGTTTTTGTTGTTCTCACCGCCGGCATAGGTGTGCTGTTTTTGCTCGACAAGCGCGTACCCACCGGCCGTCGCGAGCGGGAACCCCAAATGGAGCCGGGTGGACTGCGGCACTATCTTATTCCGCGGGTTGTGGGACGCTTGTTGATTCCATTTATTGTGCTGTTCGGGTTGTACGTGCAATTTCACGGTGACTTCGGGCCGGGTGGCGGCTTTCAGGCCGGCGCAATCGTGGCTGCCGGGGTCATTTTGTTCGCCCTGCTCGAAGGCGAAAACCGAGCCCTTGAGGTATTACCGCGCGGTGTGCTCACCGGGCTGGCGGCCGGTGGCGCGCTTCTGTACGGCGCGGTTGGCGTCGCCGGTATCGTCATGGGCGGCAATTTTCTCGATTACTCCGTGCTGTCGGATGACCCGGTTGTCGGTCAGCATATGGGTATTTTGTTGATTGAGGCGGGTGTCGGCATGACGGTAACCGGCACCTTGTTGAGCATTTTTCACGCTTTTGCTGCACGTGGCAGGTTCTGATGGATCCTCTAGGTATTTACCACTACTGGGCGTTTGCAATTATTTTGATGGTTGGATTTTATGCCGTCGTGGCCAAGCTCAATCTGGTGAAAAAGTTGCTCGGCTTGTCGTTGTTTCAGGCGGCTGTGTTTTTGTTGTACATCACTATGGGCAAGGTCGAAGGTGGTACTGCACCGATAATCAATGGGGACCCCACGGGTCAGTTGTTTTCCAATCCCTTGCCGCAGGTTTTGATTTTGACCGCGATTGTCGTCGGCATTTCAACCACCGCGTTGGGACTTGCCATCGTAGTGAGGATTCGCGAAGAGTTCGGCACGATTGAAGAAGATAAAGTGCGGGAGCTCGAGCGCCAGTGAGCGGTTTGCAAGCGCACTTACCCGCACTGCAACTGGTAGTGCCGCTGCTGACAGCGCCTGTGTTGGTGCTGCTGGGCGAGCGTCGTTTGTCGTGGCTGATGGCGACCCTTGCAAGCCTTTGCGCTTTTTTGATTGCCGCGACTCTCGCCGTGCATGTACTCGCGCACGGGCCGGTCGCTTACGCGATGGGCAATTGGCCTGCGCCGTTTGGCATTGCGCTGCAAGTTGACGCGGTCAGTGCGCTTCTGCTGTTGGTGGTGACAGGCGCGTCAAGCCTTGGCCTGCTGGCAGCAGCAACCAGCTTGAGCACGCAAATTCAAAGCGAGCGACAGCCGCTTTTCTTTGCCGCCTGGCTGCTCGGTATGAGCGGCTTGTGCGGCATGCTGGTGAGCGCGGATGCGTTCAACATTTTTGTTTTCATGGAAATTTCCTCGCTGGCCAGCTACGTGCTGGTAGCCGGTGGGCCGGACCGGCGCGCCCTGCCCGCGGTATTCAAATATCTGGTTATGGGCACGCTCGGCGCTACCTTTTACCTGATCGGAATAGGGCTGATTTATTTGATGACCGGCACCCTTAACCTTGCGGATATGGCCGAGCGCGTGGGTGAAGTCGCCGATCTCAAACCGATTCTGATGGCGGCGGGTTTCATCATTGTTGGACTCGCATTGAAAGCCGCGATTTTTCCGCTGCATGTGTGGCTGCCCAATGCGTATACCTTTGCGCCACATGTGGTTACCGTGTTTATCGCGGCGTGCTCGACCAAGGTCGCGCTTTATGTGTTGTTGCGCTTTGATTTCATCGTGCTGCAGCCAAACCTGAGCGATCACGAGATGCGCTTTGTGTCGTTTCTGCTGCCTCTGTCGGTGCTTGCGGTTCTGCTCGCATCAGCGGTTGCAGTTTTTGAAGCCAACTTAAAGCGCTTGCTGGCGTGGTCGTCGGTTGCCCAGATTGGGTACATCGTTATGGGTGCGAGCTTGCTCAGTCACGCCGGTGTCAGCGCAGCGTTGCTGCACATGTTTAATCACGCGCTGGCAAAAGGCGCGCTGTTTTTATCGCTCGCGTGTCTGGCGCTTTCCGTCAGTAGTTTGCGTATCGAACACATCGGTGGCATCGCCAAACGCATGCCGTGGACGATGGCAGCGTTTGCGGTTGGAGGCATCAGTTTGATCGGCGTTCCGGGCACTGCAGGTTTCATCAGTAAGTGGTACTTGATCAGTGCAGCGCTGGACTTCGAACCGGTAGGCGGTCTGCTGGTTGCAATTATTTTGATCAGTTCGCTGATGTCGGTGATCTATATCTGGCGGGTCGTCGAACGCGCATATTTTGGCGATAT
Source organism: Pseudomonadota bacterium (assembly GCA_039029275.1). Lineage (GTDB taxonomy): Bacteria > Pseudomonadota > Gammaproteobacteria > JBCCGL01 > JBCCGL01 > JBCCGL01. The sequence goes on from JBCCGL010000014.1 coordinate 33,503, forward strand.
GGAACGCCAGCAAACGCAAGAAAACGCACGCGAGGCACCGCTGGGTATTTTGATTCCTACGTGGATCGCCGTCGCACTTAACATCATCTTTGGCCTGCAACCGCAATTGCCACAGCAACTTGCCGCGCAGGGCGCGACGGCCCTGGGGATTTTGCCGTGAGCGCAGCGGATACATTACTTCTCGCGTTACTTATTCCGATGGTTGGGGCTGTCGCCATCGGTATTGCGGGTCGCGTCAATGATAATCTGCGCGAGGCAGTAACCCTCACGACCGCGATTGTCCTGTGCGCAACTGTTTGGTCGCTAATTCCCGCGGTAATGGACGGTGAACGACCCGAGCGCGTGTTGTTTTCCCTGCTGCCCGGTATTGATATCGTGTTCCGTCTGGAACCGCTCGGAATGTTGTTTGCGGCGCTGGCGTCGGGCCTGTGGATCGTCAATTCGATTTATTCCATCGGATACATGCGCGGCAATAACGAAAAAAATCAGACCCGCTTTTATCTGTTTTTTGCCGTGTCGATTGGCGCGGCTTTAGGCATCGCGCTGGCCGGTAATCTGGTCACGCTGTTTCTGTTTTATGAAGCCTTAACGCTGGCGACGTATCCGCTGGTTTCGCACAAGGGTGATGAAAAAACCGTGCGATCGGCGCGTGTTTATCTCGGCGTTTTGTTGATGACATCCATCGGCTTGCTGCTGCCCGCGATTATCATGACGTATCTGGTTGCGGGGACGGTTGCGTTCACCCCCGGCGGAATCTTGGAAGGCAATCTGGACGGCGTCGGTCTGATTTTACTTCTCGCACTTTTCGTCTTTGGAACAGGTAAAGCAGCGGTGATGCCAATGCACCGATGGTTGCCTGCGGCGATGGTCGCACCGACGCCAGTCAGCGCGCTTTTACATGCCGTAGCTGTGGTAAAGGCCGGCGTATTTACGGTGACCAAAGTGATCGTATACATATTTGGGGTCGATTATCTTTTCGCCGCCCCTGGGAGTGATCTCTTGCTTTACGCGGCGTGTTTTACGATTGTTGCCGGAAGTGTCGTCGCGCTGCGCCAAACCAATCTGAAGCGTTTACTCGCGTATTCGACTATCGCGCAGCTGTCCTACATCGTGATGGCTGCAGACATTCTTAAACCACTTGCAGAAATAGGTGCAGCGATGCACATCGTGGCGCACGCGTTTGGAAAAATCACATTGTTCTTTGCGGCAGGCGCGATTTACACCGCATCGAAAAAAACCGAACTTGCGCAACTCGCCGGTATCGGGCGTCGCATGCCGTGGACGATGGGGGCATTTACCATCGGTGCCTTGAGCATGATCGGTGTTCCGCCGACAGGCGGCTTTGTTTCAAAGTGGTACATCCTCGGTGGTGCTATCGAAGCGGGTAACATGGTAGCCGTAGCGACAATCATTGCGAGCACGGTTTTGAACGCTGCCTACTTTTTACCGCTGGTTTATATGATCTGGTTTGTGAAAGAACCCGAGGGCCATAAACCGCACGGGGAGGCACCGCTGGCGTCGGTAATGGCTTTATCAATCACTGCCGCATTGACCATTTTGTTTTTGCTTTTTCACGGTCCCGTCGTGCAACTCGAAAAGCAACTGTTTGGAGCGTTTTAATGAGTGATGACAAAATCGATCACTGGTTAACACGCCCCGGCACTGTGCGAAAGCTGTGGTGGATTTCTGCAGTCGTTCTGGCAATCACTGTCTTGCTGCAGTTCGTATTCAAAGTTAAGGGTTACTTTGGCGTCGACAGCTGGTTCGGCTTTGGTGCGGTTTACGGATTCGGTTGTTGCGTCGCAATGGTTTTGGTAGCCAAAGCGCTCGGCGCCGTATTAAAGCGCGGCGAGGATTACTACCACCAAACGCCCGACAACGAGAATCTGCTCAACGACACGCAAGAAAACGCGGGAGATAACAGTGCCTGACGTTCTCTCACCAGCGTTTATTTTAATCGCCGCCGCCGCGCTAATAGGTATCGCGCGCGGCCATGTGCGCAGTGCGATTATTTTGCTCGCGCCATTGCTTACGCTGTGGGCGATTTGGCAGGTACCCAACGGTGTGGTCGCTACGATTGGATTTCTCGATTACACCATCGAGCCGGTTGAAGGCAGCGCTTTGCGCCGCCTGTTTGCCTCTATTTTCGCGCTGATGACGGCGGTCGGTGGTTTGTATGCGTTCCGACAGGGCAAATGGTACGAGCTCGCAGCCGGCTACGCCTACGCCGCTGGCGCTATCGGTGTCAGCTTCGCGGGTGATTTGATCACGCTGTTCCTGTTTTGGGAATTCATGGCACTGTTTTCAACCGTCGTGATTTGGTGTGGTGGCACCGCCGCGGCGCGCGCAGCGGGAATGCGTTATGCAATTTTGCATTTACTTGGCGGCATCGTTCTTAAAGTTGGCATCGTTGGCGTTGTTGTTCAGACCGGTTCAATCGATGTGCGCGCATTTGCAGCCAATGATTTTTTTACATGGATGATGCTCGCTGGCGTATTGATCAATGCGGCCGCGCCGCCGTTTTCCGCATGGATTGCCGATGCGTATCCGGAGGCTAGTGCGACCGGCTCTGTTTTCCTGTCTGCATTTACGACCAAAACCGCCGTACTTGCGCTGATCCTTTTGTTCCCGGGTGAAGGCGTTCTGATATGGGTCGGCGTTTACATGATCATGTACGGCATTATTTACGCGCTTCTGGAAAACGATGCGCGCCGAATCCTCGCGTATTCGATCGTCAATCAGGTCGGCTTTATGGTGTGTGCGGTTGGCATAGGTACCGAGATGGCGCTGAACGGCGCGGCGGCACACGCGTTTGCGCACATCATTTACAAAGCGCTGTTGTTTATGAGCGCAGGCGTTGTTTTATACCGAACCGGAATGCGTAAGTGCACCGATTTGGGAGGCTTGTTTCGCACCATGCCGCTGACGACGTTTTGCGGCATTATCGGTGCGCTGGCAATTTCCAGTTTTCCATTGACGTCTGGTTTCACGACAAAAAGTTTGATTTCGCAGGCGGCAACCGATGAAGGTATGGCGATCGTTTACTTTTTGTTGATCGCCGCGTCCGCGGGGGTTTTTCTACACGCGGGAATAAAATTTCCCTGGTTTGTGTTTTTCCAAAAAGATTCAGGTTTACGCCCAAAAGACGCGCCGTGGAATATGGGCGCGGCGATGATAATTTTTACCGCATTGTGTCTATTGCTCGGCATGTTTCCCGAATTGCTTTATCAGTACCTGCCCTACAAGGTTGACTACCAAGCGTACAGTGCCAGCAAGGTTGTGTTTTATCTGCAGCTCCTGCTTTTTTCGGGGCTGGCGTTTTTCCTGATGCTTCCGTGGATGCAGCGAACGCTCACCATCAGTCTCGACACCGACTGGTTGTGGCGCGTGCTTTTTCATCGGCTCGCGATTCACACGGAACAGCTGATCGCGCGATCATCCGTTTCGATCAAAACATCAACAATGAGTAAGTTGACTGCAATAAAGACAGCTGCGGTTCGCTACCTGGGGCGTGCCGATGAAAGCGATAATCACGGCGTGTTCGCTCGGACGTGGCCGATTGGTGTGACCGGATTGTGGATTGCTGTTCTGCTTTCGATTTATATTTTGATGTCGTTTTTTTAGCCCTACGATAAGTAGCGGCTGTAATTACTGGTTGTTAATAAAGTAGCCCACCACTTTCCATTGCGCGTCCTGCAAGACCAGTGTCAATGTCTCGATTCTATTCGCATCATTTTCTAAGCGACTTTCATATTGCGAGACGATGTAGTCGCCGGGCGGTGCGTCCGGTAGTTTGTCAAAGCGCTGCGAGCCAATGAGTTTGCGTTTGCCACCTGCGAGCAAATCTTCTCGGGCACCGCGAATGGCAACTCCCAGTTGCTCAGCGCTGATGTTTTCTTGCAAATAGTCGGATGCGGCAGAATGCGCATCCTCGAATTTCTCAACATCAATCAGAGCCAGCCACTCCTGCGCAATTTGCTCAGTTGTGGTTTCCTGCCGGCTCATGGAATTTTGACAAGGGCTGCCTTAGTCGGCCGACGTCGCCTTTGCAGCGAACTTGCCAAGCGCCCCGGTAACTTTTTGTAATACTGCCTCGCAGCCGGATATGTTGTGTCGCTTTGCAAGGTAAGCCGGGTCGTTATAGCTCAGCCAGACGTTGCCGGATGCATCTTCCCAGGCCAAGGCCTTTTGCGGAAGATCGATTCCCACAGACTGTGTGCAACCCATCAACACGCTGCCAATTTTGGGGTTGCCAAAAATGATTAGCTCGGTCGGGCGTAGATCGTTGCCGACACTGGCTGCACCCGCCGCGTGATCCACACGCGCAAAAATTTTCATGCCCTTGCTTTTTAGAACGTTTTCGAGACGATCCGCCGTAGTTTTCACATCGTGCGAACTCTTGACGTTTACCAAGCCGCTGTCACTGCCAGCGAAAGCGAACGATGAAACAAGAAAAAATAGAGCGAATACGGGTAGGCGGGCAGACATCTCTTGGATTCCTTTGATAAGTGGTGACGGCCCATACTGTAATTTGAAACGGATTCATGGGCAATTAATGCTTTGTAAGAAAAACGATCGGATGGCGTTTCTTTTAAGCAAGCGCGATTTTTGCGCGGTTAGCCCAAGCGATCGTCAATCGGCGTCACCTTAGCGCTGATCGACTGCAGTAAAATGACTCCTTCAACTCACTCAATGAATCGTACGGATCCAAAAATGATTGAATACCTGACCTTGATTTTGGCGTGTCAGCTCGCGGGTGAGCTGCTCATCAGCTCGACCGGTGCTCCACTCCCCGGTCCCGTCGCAGGCATGATTCTGCTTTTCGTGTTTTTAGTCATCAAAGGTGGGATTCCCGATGTCCTCGGTAAGGTCTCTGACGCCCTTTTAGGCAACCTTTCATTGCTGTTTGTACCGGCGGGTGTTGGCGTAATGAGCCATCTGGAACTGCTCGGCACTGACGCCGTTCCTTTGTCAGTTGCCCTGATTGTCAGCACCGCACTGACGATTATCGTAACCGCTGTTTTGCTGGTAGTGCTGCGAAACACAAAAACTACCAGTGAAGACAAGGGTTGAATGCGATGCGTGAATTCCATGAAATTTGGGTGTATCTCAGCGCGTCGCCCCTGCTGCATCTCACGCTCACCCTGGTCGCGTTTGTCCTGGCTTCAACTGTCTATCAAAGATTCGGTATGAACCCCATTTTCAATCCGGTTTTGCTCAGTGTCATTCTGGTTGTTTTGATTTTGCGCACAACCGATACAAGCTACGAGGCATATTTTGAGGGCGCTCAGTTTGTTCACTTTTTACTGGGGCCCGCGACAGTAGCGCTGGCCATTCCGTTGTATCGCCAGTTTGATCGGGTCAGGCATTCTCTATTTGCGATAACGGCGAGCGTACTAGCGGGGTCGGTAACGTCGGCGGCTTCCGCAGTCTACATTGCGTGGGTTTTGGAAGCTGATCTGGCATCTGTTATCTCCGTGGCGCCCAAGTCTGTTACCGCCCCTGTTGCAATGGGTATTTCCGAACAACTCGGCGGCCTGCCATCGCTGACGGCCGTCATTGTCATACTGACGGGAATTATGGGCGCAATCGTCGGACCCCCGATTCTCAATCTTTTAAAGATAAACGACTGGTCAATCAGAGGCCTTGCAATCGGAACGGCAAGTCACGGCATCGGTACCGCGCGCGCGATTCAGGTCAACGAAGTTGCGGGTGCTTTTTCTGGCTTGGCAATGGGACTCAATGCGATAGCGACAGCGATCCTTTTACCTGTTTTCTGGCACCTGATATTCAACTGATTTTTATGCTCAGGAACGTACTCTGGATTTGGTCGGATCGTAAAACGGAAAAGGAACAACCCTGGCAGGCAGTCGTTTTTGGTGCCCGTCGAGCTTGCCGACTTCCACCTCCGTTCCTTGTGCGGCGTACTCGACCGCCATACGACATAGCGCTACGTTCTTTTTCAGAATCGGTGAGCGCACGCCGCTGGTGATTTCTCCGACCTGATTGCGACCGACATGCACGCAATCGCCATTGGCTGCGGCTTCGTCGCCGTTTAGTTCGAGCCCTACCAGTACGCGCTGCGGATTTTCTTTGCGTTTTACCAATGCCTCGCGGCCGATAAAGTTTTCTTCTTTGGTTTTTAGCGGCACGGTGAACGAAATGCCGGCTTCATACGGATCGGTTTGATCTGAAAATTCATACCCGGCAAAAATCAACCCGGCTTCGATTCGCAACATATCAAGTGCTTCGAGTCCCATCGGCACCAAACCGTGCGGCTGTCCCGCCTCCCAGATCGCGTCCCAAACGGCTGGCGCATCTTTCGGGTGGCAAAAAACCTCGTAGCCGAGCTCGCCCGTGTAGCCCGTGCGCGAGACGATTAACGGAATGCCGTGTTCGTCGCCGATGCGCGCCACCGAAAAACGAAACCATTCGAGTTCTTCAACGGTGGCCTGGTCCGGACGTGTCCAGACAATCTGTTTGAGGATGTCGCGGCTGTTGGGTCCTTGCACCTGAACGTTGTGCAACTGATCGGTCGAGTTTCGCACCCACGCGTGAAGTCCCAGTTCCTGCGCCTGTTGACGCAGCCAGTTGCCGCTGCTGTCGCAGCCGCCGATCCAGCGAAAGTTGTCCGGGCCCAGGCGAAATACGGTGCCGTCATCGATCATCCCGCCCGTCTCGTAACACATTGCGGTGTATACGACCTGGCCGACGGCGAGCTTGCGGATGTTGCGCGTGACGCAGGTCTGCAGCAATTTTTCAGCGTCCGGCCCCAACACCTCGTACTTGCGCAGCGGGGACAGGTCGATCATGGCGGCTTTTTCGCGGCACGCCCAGTATTCATCCACCGCTCCCGTTTTGGTGTAGCTGTTGGCCAGCCAGTATCCGGCGTATTCGGTGAAGTTGCGCGTGTGTTGCGAGCTGCGCGCGTGAAAGCCGGTTTCTTTGGTTAGTTGGGGTTCAGCGTCTGGAGTCATTCTGTAGGCTACCGCTCTTTTGAAAGTTTCGTTGGCCGAATAAACGCGCAGGTGAATATCGGTTGGGTTCCAGCCATTGGCTGCGTCGATGTCGCAGGGGCACGCCGATGACACGCACACCATGTCTTTGAGCGCGCGCACGAGCACGTAATCGCCGGGGCGCGACCAGGGGGCGTCGAAATACATCTGATTGGTTTCGTCGACACCGGTGTTAAAAAAGTAATTGATCGCCATCCATCCGCCGCGCGCGGCGATACCAAAGGGCGCGAGTGCCTCGTTAAAGTTATCTGAGCAATTCACATGGCCGGGATAGCCCATGTTGTCGTAGTAGCGCGGAGTGCACGCGGTGCCGTAGCTGTCGTGCCGACCACAGGTGTCGTGAACGACCTCGACCAGCGCTTCAAAGTCCTGATCGTAGAATTTTGCCGCAAGTCCGGGTGCGGGGTATGCGGCGCCAACCATGTGCCGCGTGACCGTCGCGTCGAGGCATCGCTCGATACCCTTGTCCAGGTTTCGCGTGTCAAAGCACTGAAAGTCGGAGCACTCACGCCCTTGCACGTCGATTACCTGAATGTACTCGCCTGCTTTGACTTCATAGGCAAACGCGGTGCGCGCGGGTATGCGCACATCAATCCGTGGATCGGCCAGCGGTTCTGGTAACTCGACCAGCTCACTCGCAGCGTCAGGGTTGATGCGGTGAACAAACGCGATGAGGTCGGTGGCCGTGTCCTGTTCGTGCGACAACATGAAATGTCCGGGTGAGCCGACAATGCACGTGCAATCCGCTTCAGCAGTAAAGGCTACGCTTTCACCGGCCCGGGCCTCGTTTTCGAACAGGCGATAGCCACTGGCACTGCGAACATCAATCCCGTAGCGCTTGAGTTTGGCGTTTACCCCGTAGAAATCACCGCCGTTGTTGGCATTGAGCGCCTTGGCAATGCCGGGAACAGGAACCACCGTGCCCTTGCCCAACAGGCCGGGTTGATTCTCGCCCGTTTTCGACCAGGCGCTGATTTCGGCGACCTGCAACCCCTCGGGATTGACTACGCGAATCTCGTCGCCAGCCATAATCGATAGCACGGTTATTCCGCCGGCGCGCACAACGTAGCGTTCGACACCTGGCGGCAGCACGTTCATTCCTGGTTCGAGAATGCGATTGCTTAAAATATCAAAAGCGTTTGCGACCATTATTCTCTCCGAATTTGCGTTTCATTGAGCGTCATCGGTTTGTTTGTTTGGTACCACGTCTTTCAGTGCAGCTTTGCCGTTGTCCATCACCATCAGCACTGCAACGCCGCCGTTGGTTAAGTCTTTTTCCAGCGCCAGCGCTTTTTCTTTTGGCGCAAAAAAAGCTTCTATTCCGTATTTCACGCTCAGCGAGCCGTTGCTGCGCGAATGGTTTTGTACTCGACCACGTAAATAGTGACCTTTGTCCGGTCGTGCTAATACGACATTATCGTACTCGTATAGCCCGTTTTCGCCCTTTTTCAGTTGTACGAAGACCGGCTCGTTGGTGCGAATCGGGGTGTCCTTTAACGCTTCAGGCATCTCAATTCGAGAAATGTCGTAACGCAAACGCGCATAATTTCCGCGAAAAAGCGAGCGCGGATCGTACGGTACAGTCGCAATACGAACTTCGGTGCCGCGCCACAGCGGCATGGCTGCATTCAGGTATTGCGCGCACAGTACGGCGAACTGAAAAACAATGGCGGTGATTAGCGCGAGCGATGCGACTTTCTTGATCATGCGCTTGCCATCCTGCGTTTCCAGTAACGCGCTGAAGCGAGCATCACAATGGCGAAAAATCCGAATACCAATGCGCCACCGACGTAGCTACCGATCAAGTCAAAGTAGCGCATCAACCCGATACCGAGGATCAGCACGATGCCGAGAAAATAGTGTTGCGACTTGCCTATCGAGAGACCGCGAATAATCAGACGAACACCGGCGATAATCGCAACCACATTGATCAGAATCTGCATCGCAACGTCGGTGTGCGGGTGCGCTACCAGCGCAGGGATGAGAAATATGACAACGATCGACGCGATCGAAACCAGCGTCGTGCGTGGCCGGCTGGCGCGAATGCCAAGGATGGCGGCAGTCGTTAGCAGGGTGACAAAGCTGATCGTGATCAACGCGTGCGAGCGGTGCCAGTAGTAAAGCTCGTCCCAAAAAAATTCAAAGCTAGCGAGAAACAAAAACAGCACACCAAAACGCAGACTCCAGAGTTCCAGCAAGGCACCGTAGTCTTTGGCAGTGTTTGATTCGCGTGAATTGAGCCACTGTGAGAACGCCCAGTAGAGCATGGCAATTGCGGCCGAAACGGGGACACTAATGGCGATCAAATAGCGCTCGTGCTCAACGCCGATCAGCTGCCACAGGGTGGCTTCGAAGACAAATGCTGAACCTACCATCGTCAGCAAAAATAAAATCACACTGCGTGAGTTTCCGAGTAGCACGTAAATAGCGGCAGCGAGAAATAACGGCGCTGACCATGTGCTGTAGCCGAAACTGAGCTCCAGCACATACCAGATGCCAGCGAGAACCAGCGTCTGGATCATCAACCATGCGTTGCGTGTAATTAACGCGAAAGGAAGTGTCCCGAGTGCCCACCAATAAACGCCGTCGGGCATGTGTTCGCCGAGGTGGTAGATTTGCGCGATCAGAATGATCGATGCGCCAAAAAATAAATTGCCCAGAAAGAAAACAATGCAGGCAATTTTTTCATCACCGCTACGGAACTTGCGCAAGCCAAATACCTGAGTGCCAACCGTCAGCAACATGAGACCACCCATGCGCAGCTCGCGCGGAATATCCTCCCAATTGCCGCCGATTAGAACGATAAGTGCGAGACCAACGAATAAATAACCAAGCGCAAGGAGCAGACGATAACCGAACGAGGACGAATCACCCTCGAACTCGATACCGTAGCGAGCACAAATTTTTTGTGCTTGTTCCTGAGTAATCAGATCCTCGCGAACCCACTCGTCAATCTCTCCGCGCAGGTCGCGTTTGAAAAGCCGGATTAGTCGCATAGACAGCCCAGATGCATCCGCGAGCTAGTGCGCGTCCAGCCCCAAAAGATGCGAGCGCGCTTTATTCAAGTGCTCAGTGATCGCATCGACCGCTTCTTCCATGTCGCGCGCGACAATCGCATCGAACAGACGGCGATGTTGTTGGTTGTAGCGCTCAATGCGTTTGTGGTTCAAGACTTTGGTTTTAACACTCGACCATTGACTGTGATGTCGAATATCGCTGAGCTGGCGATAGAGCCATTTCATCAGCGGGTTTTGCGTGCAGTCGGCCAACGCAAGGTGAAACTCGCTGTCTGCCTCGCTGAATGCTTCGGCATCGTGTAACGCGTTTTCCATTTTCAAAACGGATCGACGCAGGTTGTCGAGGTCGTGCGAATTGGCGTTCATGACGGCAAGACGGACTATCTGGGTCTCAATCCCGATGCGCACGTCAATCAGCTCGAGCGGGCTGGTGGCGCGTGCGATGTCGCTCTCAATGCTGTCCCCCTGGACATTGACAAAAGTGCCGCTGCCAACTTTGCGCGTGACAAAACCGGCGTCTTCCAGATACTTGAGCGCCTCGCGCACCGTACCCCGCGACGTGTTGTACTTTTCTGCCAGTGCGCGCTCGGCGGGCAAGCGCTCGTGGATTCGGTACATACCGGCCTGAATCTCGTTGCGTAACTCGGTAATCAGGCGCGCCGCGCTGCCCGTTGCCAAAGCAGGTTGATCCGAACCGTTTGCATTGTTAGTCGGTGTCGCCATCGTTTCGCATCGTTACTTTTGGTACTAATTGGTACTAAATATACACTCGACTACCTGGCGTGTGCAACCAATCAAAACAGGGAAATTAAGTGAATATTACATAAAATACTGTTTTTAAAATAATTATTTGATTTATGTTAATGGATTGTTAACAGCCGGGTAAAAAACCAATGGTAATTTATTTGTACCAATGTGGTTTTTTCGAAATCGCTGTGGTACAACTGAAGGTGCTCAGGCACGTCTGTGGAGTACCACAAAACCAACACCGCACCCTGGAGGAATACATGACAGATTTACAAGCAACAGTAGAGGCGCCCGGGCGCGCCGAACTGGTTAAGCAAGTTCGTGAAAAGATCAACGAACTTGGTATCACATACATCTACTACCAGTTTATTTCGGTCACCGGCCGAATCGTTGGTAAGGGTATTCCCGCAGACCACTGGGAGCGCACTGCCGAAAAAGGCTTCCAGTTGGTGTACGGATCAACCGCAAACCTGTTTATCGACCGCCACGGGGACTACATCGGCTACGGGCCAGAGGCGATGGAACTTGTCGGTATCCCCGACCCCGAGACTTTCTGCCAGCTGCCGTGGGACAAGCGAATCGCGCGCGTTTTCTGTACGTGTTACCGCAACCGCGAAGAGCGCGAAAATCCGGGTGGCGCACTGACTTCCGATTGTCGCGGCAACCTGAAACGCTTCCACAAAGAATTCAACGACAAATACGGCATGGATTTCCGCGTTGGTACCGAGCCAGAAATGATGTGGCTCAAGCGCGGTGAGGATGGCATGCCGGACGGCGGTTACTCCAACCCCTATTGCTACCACATCGACCAATTTGAGTCACTGCGTCCGGTTTTCATGAAAGTGATCGAATACTGTCAGGCGATGGGACTGGACATGATCCAGGGTGACCACGAAGACGCGCCGGGTCAGCTCGAACTCAACTGGACCTTCGACGATGTGCTGCGCAACGCCGACCGCCTATCGACGTATCGTCAGATCTGCGCACAGGTCGCACGCGAAAACAATCTGATCGCCTGTTTTATGACCAAGCCGTTTATGAACGTGTCGGCGTCGGGATGTCATACCAACATCTCGCTCTGGACAGGCGGCGGCGAGAGCGTGAACAACCTTCACAACGATGTGTTGCCGGGTATGGAAGATGTGTTCACCTACCGCAGCGGTGGCGACAACCTGTTTATGCCCGACACTGAAGATCCGCAAATGCCGGGTAAAGTCGGCCTGCAGTGCGTCGGTGGAATCGTCAACCACCTCGGGGCGTTGACCGCAATCGGATCATCGACAGTCAACTCTTATCGCCGTCTGTGGGATACCGGTTTCTGGGCTCCAGTGTTTGCCGACTGGGGCTATCAAAATCGCACTACTGGACTGCGCATCTCGGCACCGGGTCGTTTCGAGTACCGCTCGGTCGACTCGATGGTGAACCCGTACCTCATGGGCGCAGGGCTTCTCAAAGCTTTCGAAGACGGAATCGACAACGATATCGATCCGGGTGAGCCCGAGAACCGTAACATCTACCAGGCGATGGAAGCTGGCAAACAGGTCAAGCGCCTGCCGATGTCGCTGGGTGAAGCGCTTGAACGCTTGAAAGAAGACGAGGTTATCCGGTCGGCCATGCCGGGTGATATGTACAAGATCTACCACTGGTACAAAAACGATGAGTGGGAGAAATTCATGCATACCACCACCGAGTGGGATATGGAGCAATATCTCGACTGCCTACCGTAGGGCGATGCGGTGATTTCCTTCGATAAGAGGGGAATCGCCGATTGGCTGCGGCTTTTAGCAGCAGCCTGGTCGAATCCCTTTTGTAGTCAGCGGGAGGAACGACCTCTTAATTTAACTCAGGGAGTGACTTGTCACTCCCAAGGCACCCTTCACCCTGCTACAGGGTCGTAGGGAGAAAATTAACAAACAGAGGATCACAACTATGTGTGGTATTGCTGGACTGATCTGGAAGGGAGGCGTTACCAGCAACATCGGTGGGGAAATGACCCAAATGCTTCAGGCGTTGAAGCATCGCGGCCCGGACTCCACCGGTTTTGCACTGTACGGTAGAAGCGAAGGCGCATCGAAAGTTTTGCGTTTCAAAGTAGCCGAGCAGGAAGACCTGCGCACCGGCTTTGATATCCACCAACAGGTTAAAGACCGCCGTGCAATCGTGGATACGCGTCTTGCCGAAATGGGTGCGACTGTAACCGACCAGGAAGAGGCAACCGAGTACGCGTTTCGCTATGTGTTCAACGTCGACGGCGACCTGAAACGCCTTATCGACTACATCGAAGACATCGACGGTGTTGAAATTCTCTCAGTCGGCAACGCGCTCGAATTAATCAAAGACCTGGGCGATGCGACCGTGGTTTCCGACCAATACGGGCTGGGCACCTTCGAGGGCACGCACGCAATTGGTCATACCCGCATGGCGACAGAATCAGACGTCGATATTCGCTCCGCACATCCCTACTGGGCGTATCCATTTAACGACGTATCAGTGGTACACAACGGCCAGCTCACCAACTATTGGACCAACCGCCGCGACCTTGAACGCCGGGGTCATCGCTTTATGTCGAACTGCGACTCCGAGCTGATTGCCGTTTACATTGCCGACCGCATGGATCGCGGTGAAGACCTCGAAGAGTCGATGGTCCGCTCGATAGATGAGCTCGACGGCGTGTTTACCTACCTCGTCGCCACCAGCGACAAGCTCGGTATGGCCAAAGACCACATGGCGGCCAAGCCGATGGTCCTGTACGAGAGCGACGAGTTCGTCGGGCTGGCGTCTGAAGAAGTCGCCATTCGCAGTATTTTCCCGCGTGAAATCGACACTTGGGATCCGTATCAAGGGGAGGTGAAAGTATGGGCAGCGTAAGCGTTAGCAAGGCTGGCAAATCCCATGATATGGGTCTGCACGAAGAGCAGCTTGCAGGCCGCACTCAGCAGCGATTTTTCTCGGCGACGGAAGACGAAAACTTCGTCTATCCCTGGTCGTATCCGGTCGACTTCGACAAGCAAGCCGAGTTCGACGCAGCGGAAATGGAAATTGACGACATCAACGTCAAAATCCGCGATCTGATGAAGTCGGGGCACGGCACCATCACGGTGAAAAACCCGCGCGCCAAACACTCGCTCGGCGTTGGTATTCTCAATCGTCTGCGCCTGCATTTTGAGGGCAGCCTCGGCTATTTCGGTTGCGGCCTGGTTGACGGGCCAAACATCACCATTTCCGGTCGCGTGGGTTGGTCATGTGCTGAAAACATGATGGCCGGCAGCGTCGTGATTGAGAAAAATGCAGGGTCGCTGTTTGGAGCGGCGATTCGCGGCGGTGATCTCGTTTGCAAAGGTCAGGCGGGCGCACGTGTCGGCATCGACCAGAAAGGCGGCACAATTATTGTCGGTGGTAGCGTCGGCGCGTTTACCGGCTTCATGATGCAGCGCGGGCGCATGATCATCCTCGGTGACACCGGCGACAACCTCGGCGACTCCATGTACGACGGCACGATTTACGTCGGCGGCAAAGTGGCGAGTCTCGGCGTCGACTGTGTCGAAGCCGAAATGACCGACCTCGACAAAAAGTACGTTTTGGCAAAACTCGCCCAGTACGGGATGGAGGCGCCAAACGGTATCGACGGGATTGTTAAACACGTTTCCGGCAAGCAGCTGTGGAACTACGACAACCTCGAACCCAACGAAAAGAAACTTGTTCTTTAAGCATCCGGAGACACCATCATGGCGAAAAAACCATTAGACAGAGATACAAACCGGATCGGGAACAGTTTCATTTTTCCGCCGGAGGTAATGGACGATATTCACGTCAAAGCCGAACTCGGTCGTTACCGCATGCGCGGCTTCTCGCTGTTCAAAAAAATCCCGACCTGGGACGATTTAACGTTTATGCCCGGCACGCTCACACGCTTTGTGATCGAGGGTTATCGCGAGAAATGTTTGACCAAAACGGTGATTGGGCCGAACGCGAAAAAACCGCTCGAACTGGACATCCCGGTCTACATCACGGGCATGAGCTTCGGCGCGCTGAGCTACGAAGCAAAAACAGCGCTTGCGCGTGGCGCGACCATGGCCGGCACGGCGACGTGCTCGGGTGAGGGCGGCATGATTCCCGACGAGCGGCGCTACTCATCCAAGTGGTTCTACCAGTGCATTCAGTCGCGCTACGGGTTTAACCCAAACCACCTGCGTTTGGCTGACGCGGTCGAATTCTTTATCGGCCAGGGCTGTAAAGTGGGTCTCGGCGGCCACCTGATGGGTCAAAAGGTGACCGATCAGGTCGCGGAAATGCGCTCATTGCCAGCCGGTATTGACCAGCGTTCACCTGCCCGCCATCCAGACTGGATGGGGCCGGATGATCTCGCCCTTAAAATTCAGGAAATCCGTCAGGCAACCGACGGCCAGATTCCTATCCAACTGAAACTCGGCGCGGCGCGTGTCTACGACGACGTGCGCATGGCGGCCAAAACCGGACCGGATTCGATTTACATCGACGGGATGGAAGGCGGCACCGGCGCCGGCCCGCACCTTGCGACTGAGGACACCGGTGTGCCCGGTATCGCAGCGATTCGGCAGGCGCGGCAGGCGCTTGATGACGTTGGTATGTCGGGTGAGATTACGCTGATCTACGCAGGCGGTGTGCGCAACGGCGCAGATCTGGCCAAAGCGATCGCGCTCGGCGCGGACGCAGTGGCGATCGGGCACGCGTCATTGATTGCACTGAACTGCAACAAAGACATCGACGAAGCGGACTTTCCGAATGAGATCGGCGCAGAGCCCGGTTACTGCTACCACTGCCATACCGGCCGTTGCCCTGTCGGCGTCGCGACGCAGGATGTCGAACTGCGCAAGCGTCTTGATCCGGATGCGGCGGCTGAGCGTGTGTACAACTTTCTGCATACATTGACGATGGAAGCGCAACTTTTTGCTCGCGCCTGCGGTAAGACCAATATCCATTCGCTGGAGCCGGAAGACTTGTCAGCATTGACGCTTGAGGCATCGGCGTGTGCGCAGGTGCCGATGGCGGGTACGCAGCATACGGTGGGCCGCCCCGACATGACCCGCTTCTAGGATAGATCTAGCTGCGTGGCTGGAAGGGTGTTGTGCTTGTTCTCGAAATGCTCATTTACTCGTTTTGTAAACTGCGCTTCCTCGAACAAGCACGCCGACTTCCAGCTGCCTCGCTTACGATCTATCAGTAACGAATTGGCTGCTAACTAAGCAGGAGATTTTGTAATGAGTGACAATATTGATCAATTCCTTGAGGGTGACGGCTTAGACAGCGCACGCGAGCAGGAAATCGGCCAACACATCGGCTACCGCTACGATGTGAATCTGGTGCCGGATCTGGATCGCCTGACCCCGTTTCTGAAAAAGTACATGGAAACCATGGGTTGGGAAGACCTCAACTGGTTGGAAGACGTGCACATGGGTTATGAGGAAGGTAACGCCGCCGTGTTTGATCGCAACATCAACGGTTGGGTCACGATCCCCGATGACATTGCGTTGCCGGACAATCAGCAGGATCGCGATATGATCGCGCGCGAACTGCTGATCAAGTTTCAGATGTCGCCGAACCATCCCATGGTGGACTTACGTAACGCCTACGAAAAGTTTGCCTGAGTGAGCAACTAACGGTGTCGTTGCCTGCGTGTTGAAACCGGGCTCGAAATGCGCATTTACGCAATTGTAAACTACGCGTTCTGGCCCGCTTTCGACGCGCAACAACTGCCGCGCAAACGTTTTTCGTGTACCCATTGGTGAGCACACCTTGCATATTCGCAGGACCGCGATAAATACTACTTGATGAAAAGGTTCCCGAGTTTGGGGGAATCCAAATACTGGCTATTTTCGTAAGTTCGATCATGTCTAACGCTCCGTCACCCGTCGATCAATTTATGTATTGGCAGTGCCGCATCCGACAGGACTCGGTGCGCACCGGCGGTGGCCGCCCGACTGCTGGTATGCAACCGGCCGTTTTCCTCAACTCGGGCGGGGAAGCCATTGGCCGAATCAACACGCTGATTGTGAAATCCGATAGCACGGGTTACATCACTCACTTCAGACACATCGTCAAAAAGACGCAGGATCCTTCAGCGCGGTTAAAGTCCGCGTTACAAGTGCTATCTGAAGCGTACTATCAGCAATCAAAAGGGTTTTCGACCGAGTTGCTGGCGTTATTCTCGGTTGATTCCAACCTGGCCAACACGATTGTCAACGCTGGAGAGTGCGTGCTCGATTTTCAGCAAGATGCGCATCATCATCGCTTGCGCTGCCAGGCCCGTGAACTCGAAGAAAACGAAGACGGTCATCAGGCAATCTACTGGCACAACCACATGTTTAATCCGCGCATGCCCGGTCGCGTGCGTGTCCTCGGGTTTCAGCCGAAAAACTCGCCGGCATCCGAATAACTTAACCCCCAAAATCTCCGCTTCCAGCCCGTTCGTCCCTCTCTTTAGAATTCCACGATTTGGACGCTACCCAATTTGAGTGACTGCAGTTTGACCGGTGAATTTTGAACCGGACTGTTATCCAGTCCGTTCAATTCGCGTCGCAAAACCAAAATCGGGATCCATAGTTGGCACATCAGGATAAAGATCTCTCAGATTCACTGGCCAGAAGCGAAGCTCGATTTCGAGCTTTCGCCGAGTGTGCGTCCGACTGGTTTTGGGAGATGGATGCACACCTTCGCTTTATCTGGTTTTCTGATCGGTTTCAGGAAATCACGGGCGTGGATCCTCAGCAATTGTTGGGCAAGACCCGTGAAGAGACGGGAATTCCTGATGTCGACCCCGCCGAGTGGAGCGAACACCTGCGTTGCCTGCATGCACACGAAGCGTTCAACAGTTTTGTTCACCCGCGACGACAAGCAAATGGTGAACAAGTCTGGCTCTCGATTAGCGGGCGGCCCCACTTTGATTCTGAGGGGCGTTTTGTCGGTTATCACGGTGTCGGGCGTGACATCACGCAACAACGCTTGTACGAAGAGGGCTTGAAGCATCAGCGTAGAAAACTCGAAATGGAAGTTCGGCGACGAACAGTGGACCTTGAGAATGCAATGCAAAAGGCTGAAAAAGCGAATCTCGCGAAGTCCGAATTCCTGGCCAATATTTCGCACGAGTTAAGAACGCCAATGCATGGCATTACCAGTTTCGCCAAACTTGGTATCAAAAAATCGACCTCCGGGGATCCGCAAAAAATGGGCGGATACTTCCAGAGAATCGAAACCAGCGCCGACCGACTAATGGCCCTCCTTAACGATCTTCTGGATCTATCCAAGCTTGAGGCCGGTCATTTTGAAATGAATCTGGAATGCACATGCTTGCATCAGTTGTTGCACAGCGTTATCGACGAGCTATCCGCGCGCTTGCAGGAGTCGAGGATTACGATTTCGGTGAGCAACTTGATACCCCAAACCGACACTGTGATTGACAAGGCCAAGATGGCGCAAGTCATTCGAAATTTACTGGTGAACGCGTTCAAATTTTCAAAAGAGGGTTCGCACATAGAATGCGAAATCTCGGGCTCTCACGATTCGCATATTGAATTAACGATTCATGATCAGGGAGTCGGCATTCCAGAAGACGAATTGAATCAAATCTTTGACAAATTCGTGCAAAGTTCCAAAACGAAGACCGGTGCCGGCGGAACTGGGTTAGGTCTCGCGATCTGCAAGGAAATAGTCGAAATGCACGGAGGGACGATTAGCGCGAAAAACAACGAACGTGGTGGAGCGAGCTTTACTGTTTCAGTGCCTAAATCTCACTCAAATTCGCAAGTGGCATAAGTCTCGCACAACTGTGTTCGGTCACCTCAACACCAAACTCAATTGGCGTGAAACCCGCTCGTCAAGTCCTAAAGGTTGATCGTGTTTTTGCAATACGAAAAAACTACAAAAACAGGATAGAGCGTTAATCACCTACCGCTTTTGCAGCCGGGATGTCGGGGTTGCTGTCGTCTTCGTTTTTGTCGAGCACCGACCGCAGCGCCTCGCACACGATTACGAAGTCGCGTTGTAATTTATCCAGGTAAATTCCTGCCGCTGATAAGTCATTATCGGCCGCGCTTGATTCTACCAAGGCACATATTTTAGAAAAATCTGTTGCGCCCAAGGTCGCACTGCTCGACTTAAGTGAATGCGCGGCGAGGTGCACTGGCTTATTGTCGCCCCCCTTGATTCCGTTGCAGATATCCTGGACGTAGCTCGGTGATTTTTCCAAATACAATTCTGTAAGGCGGTTAAACATACTGGGTTTGCCCGGCTTTTTGCGCGCGCGCAATGCGTTGACTATGTCTAACTCCAGTACACCATCATCAAACGTGTCGGAGTGTTGCACAACTACATTAGGTGAGGTTCGATTGAACCTTTGTCGATCGGTATATTTTTTGTCATCGCTTATCCATCGGTCCAGCATGTTGCAGAGGCTTTTTTCCGTAAAAGGCTTTGCCAGATAGTCGTCCATACCGGCTTCTATACAACGCTGCTCGTCTCCTTCGAGTGCATTTGCAGTCAGTGCGGCGATGGGAGTTCGCATTTTTTTGGTTTCTGATTCCATTTGGCGAATTTCCTGCGTGGCGGTAAATCCGTCCATCAACGGCATCTGACAGTCCATCAAAATTAAGTCATATTGGGTGGCCTCCCACGCGGCTACCGCTTCGTTTCCATTGCTGGCATGATCGAATGTAAGACCGATCGCTTTGAGTAGCTCGCCCGCAAATTCGGCATTTACCTCGTTGTCCTCTGCCAGAAGAACATGGCCGTTAAACTGTCGGTAAACCCGCTCTTCTTTTCGGTCATCTCGGGCGGACGAATTGCCCAAATCGAGCGACGACCGTACGACGGTGTATAAATCTGATTGCCGGATTGGTTTGTTTTGGTGAAATCGAATCCCAACTTCTGCGTATTCAGATTCACTGATTTGATCCGCAATTGAGCTCAATAAAATCCGCGGCACATTATCCAGATTCGACAAGCGTTTTAGTGCGCGCGATAGTTGTATACCGTTCATTTCCGGCATGTGCATATCTAATACGATAACATCGACATCGGTTAGCATTGCCTGTCGATCAGTGAAATGTTTTATCGCTTTTTTAGGGTGATTGAACAATGTAACCGCGGCGCCCTTGGACTCGAGTTGCGATTGAAGTATTTCCAGGTTTGTGCTGTTGTCATCTACCACTGCAATGTGAAGATCGGTGAGATCTATTTCATGCGTCGCATTTTCTTGCTCTTCAACTTCATCAAGCCTGGCGGTGAACCAGAAAGTTGAGCCAATACCTTGTGTGCTTTTGGCTCCAATTTCACCTCCATGCAGCTGAGCGAGTTGTCCGGAAATTGAAAGCCCAAGCCCGGTTCCACCGTATGTTCGTGATGTAGACGAGTCCGCTTGAGTAAAGGCTTCAAAGATAGACTTGATTTTAGTTTTGGGTATTCCAATCCCAGAGTCGCGAACTGAGAATCTCAAGGTTGCAGTGCCATTGAGTTCTTGAGTGTTTTCCACACGTATAGCGACTTCGCCGGTGTCGGTGAATTTGATCGCGTTGCTCAAGAGGTTAATTAAAATTTGCCGCAAACGATTACTGTCACCAACGTACAGGTCCCGCGGTAAATCGATCATGCAGCTGAGTTCAAGACCTTTCTTTTGCGCTGATTCGGCAAAAATTTCTGCAAGATCTTCAACCATTTCACGAACGTTAAAAGGCGTCAAATGGAGGTCCAACTTTCCGGCCTCGATTTTCGAAAAATCAAGAATGTCGTTTATCACCGCGAGTAACAGCTCGGCTGAACTGCGAACCAGCCCGGCAAAGCGCCGCTGTTTTGAGTTAAGTTCAGTCTTGAGTAAGAGGTCTGTCATGCCCATCACTCCATTGATCGGGGTGCGAATCTCATGACTCATATTGGCCAGAAAGTCCGATTTCGCCTGGTTAGCAGAATCCGATTTTTCCTTTGCCCGTACCAACTGGTCTTCCTGTAGCAGCGCATCGCGCATTTGCCAAAATGTGCTGCCCAGATTATCTATTTCATCGTTGACTGGAGGCGGAAGCGTGATATCAAAATTCTTCGTCCTGATTTTGTGCGTTGCCTCGACAATATGCTGCATCCGCATAACCATCGAACGACTGAATCGAAATGCGAGTGCGACGGTAGTGAACAAAGCAACAGCCCCTACAAACAATAAGGAGGCAATCAGTTGGTTGATGCTTTCAAATGCGCTGCTTTTTTCTTCGAGTACGTGAACCATCCAGTTTGTGTCTGAGGCACCAGAGATCGAATGTACCGGTCGCGTAGCAACAACGTAATCAGTATTGTTGATGGAAATCTCATCAAACGACGATTGCGGCGAGAGTCTCGCTTGCACATTGCCCAGTTGAGAATAAAGTATTTTGCCGCTCACACGGTCTGAGATAATCACGCTATTGGTTAAAAGATGTTCATCTCCCGGTGCGACCCATTGCTCAAGTTCTTGCGTTAAGACACCCCAATCCATTTCTACAAGCAAGGTTCCGATTAGTGTTTTACTACTATAATGTGCAACGATAGGCTGCTGCAGTAGAACCGAATGGAGGTTTATGTCTTCCGAGTTATACACCAATTGCTGGGGATAACGTAAAGAGAGATTAACGCCGTAGCGATCGTCGCTTATTCGATCCAGTGATATGAATTCCTGTGTTGAAGAAATTAACTCACCTTCGTCATTCGTGACCGAGATCCACTTGAATTTTGGGTAATCGATAATGAGCTCGAAAAGGTGGGCTGCTATATCTTGATGTGCATCGTCAAAAAGTGTGTCCTGCATTACCGGTTGTTTTGCCCATGAAGACAAATCTGTTGCCGCAACTTCGATCTCGCGCTGCAGATTTTTCGCAAAGCGCTCAGCGGAAGTTTCAAGGCTCGTCGCGACCTTATCGCGAAGTGATCCCCCTGCTATGTAAATTGCAAATGTCAGGATCGCCAGTAGCGGGAGTACCGTGCACGCGACACCAAAAATGCCGAACTTTCGATTTAGGTTCATAGCTTTTTGTTCTTCTTGACTGGGTTCTTTTTAACGCCAATGACCGTCCAGAACGCAGATTTTTGTTGAGCGATTTCATATCGATTGTCGTGCCCATCATCAATGATGCGTTCCTGCAGGGGCGATTCGAGTAGTGTTTGGGTGCAAAGCCCTTGTTCAGACAAGACTGCTGTACGTTGCGTGCTATCCAGATCTGACCGTCGACACACATTCATCGCCGAAAGCCGGCTATCGGCAAACACGGTGCCCGCTTCATTTACAGCGACGACATAGACACCGTCTTCGGACCTGAATTTATTAAAAAACGGGAGCTGATAGTTAACCAGTTTTTGTGACAGATAAACGACACCTCTTTTTACATTTCCAATCTTGATGGGCGTCGCGTATGTCATAACCATGCAGCGGTTCTCGCTGAAATCATGGCCGATGGAAACACTGACTGAATTAGGTTTTCGTTCGAACGCTTCGTCAAAGAAGGTGGGCGTCGCGACTGACAATGTTGTGTGATCGTCAACTTGACCATTGTTGGCGCGCGAAATCACCCCGCCCGCATTGTTAAGCGTACCGACCGAATCCAATTTCAGCGTTAACTGAAGATTGAGAGAAAGTCGGTCAATTCGTGCTTTGGCAGCAGTCCTGGATTTGTCGTCTGCTGCGTTGAAATAGTCCGCAAACGCTTCGTCCTGGGCGAAAGCAAGTAAACGTTTCGTCGATTTTCGCTGAATCAAATCGAGAACGGCAGACTTCTGGGAAACAAGCTCATCGAGAAGTGATGTACTTGTTGCTTTGCACACGCTTGCCACGGCAAGCAAGGAAGCCATCGCAAGCAGTTTCAACATCATTTTTGAGTAAACGCGCATACAGCCCGAAAACCAATCCGGAACGACAACAGTGGTAGCGGCGGAGTCGCGTGAGACTTAAACCACGGATCGGATGAGTTTTTTCAGATCTCTGTAGCCGTCGAGCAGGCGTAGCGAAGGGCGTCCCAAATGGGCCTCGGGGACTGGGTAGACGCGTTGATTGCGAACGGCACCGACGTTGGCAAACGCAGGGTTTTCGAGGACGACCTCAGCGCGGTACTTCTCGGCCTTAACGCCGCACCAGGACATAACAACCAGATCAGGATTGAGTGTGGCAACTTCGGTGTCGTCCATAGGGCGGCTCTTGATGGCCTCGTCGGCAAGCACATTTTCCGCACCGCACAGCTCGAGAAGGTCGTGTGCCCAACTCATCGAACCGGGCGCAATTACGGGCTTTGGCCACCACTGCAGGAGCACGCGCGGTCGTGTGCGATGTGTGATCGGGACCAGCTCAGCCTTGGCGTCGCCTATCAACTGCTCTGCACGTTCAGCAACGCCAAGATGCTTACCAATCAAGCGGATATCGGCAAACACATCTTCGAGCGAGCACGGCTCCGGCGCGAGGTATGGCAACCCTGCCCGTTCGAGGTTGGTAACCACGCGTTCGTGACCGGGAACGGTCAGTGATGCCAGCACCAGATCAGGCTTTAGAGCCTTGACCTTGTCGATCTCTATATCGAGATCACGACCGACACGGGGCAGCTTGGCAACGACTTCTGCCGGGTAGTCCGAGTCGCTGTCAACGCCGACTAATAAATCCGCGCAATCGAGCGCGCAGACAATTTCGGTGTTGGAGCAGGTCAGTGAGACGATGCGCATTCAGGGTTCGGACAAATCGAAAAACCGAAAAAGCGTACCACTCTTGCGAATTGGATTCCCGCTTTCGCGGGAATGACATAAACTTATTAGGCTGCGGAACCGTACTTGTCAATCGGCTAAAAGTAATACCCCAACTCAACCTGCAACACATCGTCATCTGCTGCACCTGCGAGGACCGGATCATCATCCGCACCGCTGATCGCGCGCACTTCGACATCGAGCTTAAAACTCTCCCCTATTCGACGGGTGGCTTCAAGACTGACCGAAGTCGCACCACCGTCCTGATCGACAATTGCGCCTAACAGAAATTCAGTGGACTGCTCGTCGTTCCACACCCAGCGCAAACCAACGAGTACATCGTCCTGAAACGCTTGCGATTCATCGCGCTCGTCGTAGAGGTACTCGCCGATCACTCCGAGGTCGGCGTCGCTTTCGAAGATGCCGACAAACGTGTATTCGAACCCCGCGACGGCTGCTCCGTAATCATCCTGCGCATCCGTCTCTACCGCAATCGCTTCGACCTTCCACAGCCAGTCTTCGGTTGTCGCCTGCGCGTCAATTCCGGTTTGCGCGATTTGATCGTAGTGTGGAATCAAAACCGGCTCGCCGCCGTCCAGCCCCGCAACCAGCCGCGGTTCACGCGCGGTGCCGTTAAAGTGCGAGAGTCCGATATCCCAGATATCGAAACTGTGGCTCCAGCGGATGGCGTAATCCTTGTTTTCTTCTTCGTCGCTCGACTCGAACACGGCGTTATCCGTGTCGACGCGCAGCGGCAGTGACGGACGCCCTTCCAGGCTCGCGAACTCGCGTTCACGAAACAGCGGCATATAGAAGAAATCGACCGTGCCCCATTCGTTGGTGAAGTAACTGAAGTTGATCATCGGTTGCCCGAGCTTGTCTTCGCCATCAATGTTTTCGACATTGTCGGTCTGGTTGATGATATCGACCAGATGGCGCGACTCGGTCACGCCCCAGAACACTTTGCTCACGCCGACGCGCAGTTCGAATACATCGCCATAGAACAACCACGCGGCTTCGCGCAGGTCGGCGTGGGTACGCTCGTCGTCGTTTTCGTCGAGGCGCAAAAAAGGCGTAACAACCAGATTGTGCGCGTCGTGCTCAAACGTGTGGTAATACTCCGCCTCAAGATAACCTGAGAGATTCGCGTTGTGCTGTTCGCTGCGCGTCGTCGATTCGAAAAAGTGGCGAGACTCCAAGGCCACATTGCCGGACCAGTCGCCCGCCTGCACCGAAGTCAGCGCAGGTAGGACGAATAAAATAAAGGCTGATCGTGCTGTGCGCATCGAATGTTTACTTCGCGCGTTTGAGCACATTCTTGTTAAAGTCCTTGTCGCCTAATCCAACATTAAACGTGTAATCGCTCCACGCCAGCGTGGTGGTCTTACCGTTTTGATGATTGACCATATGCATTTCATGCGCGCGCCAGAACTGTCCAAGATACTGTTTGTAATCGCGCCATTCCAACGTTTTCAAAAGCGAATCTTTGCGGTCATAAAATTCAGTTTTAAGTGCAATGTATTCTTCCTGATCGATCCAGGCGATCTGGCGCTTATAGCCCGAATTTTTGTACGCGGGATAGCGCTCGACCACAAATACTTTTTTGCCGTTTAATTCCTCATCGCGTAAATATTTGTAGGTGTACTTATCAACCTCCTGCGAGCTGATGTCCTCGTACGCGAATTCAGAACCCATAAACGGGCCGGATTTGTTCTTCGACGAAATGCGCTTAACGCGCTTCAGCGCCGGTAAATAAATCCACTGCTCATCCGGCTCCAGGCTGTGCGAGTAGGTTAAAAACGCGGTGCCTTTGACGTCGGCGGGTTTGTCAAAAATCGACATGCTCTTGTCGCCGTCTCCGTCAATCTCCAGCGTTTTCACGCGCACCTCGCGCGTCGAGGTGTCGCCCTTGCGATTTTTGAGCGTCATGGTCATTGCCGCTTCGCTGTCGCCGAAGCCGGTGTCGCGGCGATCGGCCTCAACCGCGATTTCCATGCCTTTTTCTTCAGGTGTTTGCGCATGGGCGATTCCTGCTGCTGCAGTTGCGATTAATAGTGCGCCGCCAAGTGCGTGAACTGTGGTGGCGCGTGCGATATTCAAAAATTTCATTTGGAGTTCCTCTCTACCAGCATTAGTAACGGTGGCAAAAACAAAAAGTCGATAATCAGTGCGAATGAAATGGTCAGCGCGGTGACCAACCCCATGTCTGCGTTCAAGGTGAAGGACGAGTTCGCGAGTACCAGAAAGCCCGCCGACAATACAACGGTGGTGACGAACAGCGCGACGCCGACGGTTGAGAACGCATAGCGAACGGCGGCTTCGGGGTCTAACCCTTTCTCTCGTCGTGCGCGCAAATACTTGCTCAAAAAGTGAATGGTGTCGTCAACCACAATTCCAAGCGTCATCGCAACGATAACGGAAAGTGCCAATCCAACCTGACCGACCGTCATTGCCCAAACACCGAACGCGACGCCTGCGGGTGCAAGGTTTGGTATCAGGCTAAGCAGTCCAAACTTGAACGAGCGCAGGGCGAAGATCAACAGCGCCGAAATCAGAACCAGAGCGATACTGGTCCCGGACAGCATGCTGATGATGTTGCGCATTCCGATGTGCGAGAACATCAGCGTTGGGCTGGCACCGTGCGTGAGCAGGGCAGGCGTATTTTCTTCCATCCAGTTGAGCACGCGCTGTTCAAACTCCAGCGTGCGAACCGAGGAAATGGTTTTCAGCGTGACCTGCATACGCGTGGCGGATTTATCCACGTTAACCTGATTGTTTAGATCAAGGCCGTAGGGCAGCGACATTTCGTACAGGAGTAAATACTGTGCGGCGAGTTCGCGTTCCTCTGGCAGGCGATAGTAGTCGCTGTCGTCGCCGTTCATGTTTTTGTTCAGCGTGCGCATCACTTCGCCGTAACTGTTCACGTGAATCACTTCGGGCTGTTGTTCGATCCAGCGCTCGAACTGTTCCAGCTGGCGCAAAAACTCGGGCTCGCTGATCCCGCTCGATTCCTTGGCGTCGAGCGAATAATCGATAAAGTACATGCCGGACAAGTTGTCGGTGATGTAGTCGGTTTTTGCGCGAAACGGCACGTCGGTGTCAAAGTACTCAACAAAGACGTCGTTCAATTCGTTACGCGGAATCAGCGCGGCAAACACAATGATCAGGCCGCCCATGATCCAGAACAGCGGGCGTCGCTTGCCGATAACAAAGTCGGCGATTCGATCCATGGTCGTAGTTTTTCCGTCCTCCACGACTTTTACTCGTACCGGCAGAACAGCCATGACTGCCGGTAAAAACGTTACCGACAAAATAAACGCGTACAGTACGCCGACCGCGACGATATTGCCGAGATCGCGAAACGGAGGCGCGTCGGAAAAGTTCATGCTCAAAAATCCGATCGCTGTTGTGATCGACGTGAGCAGTACCGGGTTAAAGTTAATTCGCAAGCTCTCAACAATCGCTGCGCGTTTTTCCATGCCGTTGCGCATGTTATGCAGCATCGTTACCAGTATGTGCACGCAGTCTGCGACAGCCAGCGTGAGAATCACAATTGGAGCGTTGGCCGAAGGCGGCGTCAGTTTTATTCCTGCCCAGCCGGCACTGCCCATCGCCATCATTACAGACATAACAATAATAATCAGCGTGGCGACCGTGCCAGTCACACTGCGCAAAAAGATAATCAGCCCGGCAATAAAAATGCCGAACATGATTGGGTACAGCGAGGCAAAATCGAGTTGCGTTGCTTCCGGAAACGCCTGATTCATCATCACGACACCGGTGTCGTAAAACGCGATATTCGGATACTTGGCCTCCATCTCCGCAAGTAGATCGCGGGTAAAGTTGACCACCTGCGGCAGCTCGGTGATCTCGTCGAGACCGGGCGTTTCAACTGTAATGTTTACGCCCGTAACATGGCCGCTGGGTGACACCAAACGGTTCACCAAACGAGGCTCGGCAAGCGCGACTTTTTTAATCTGTTCGAGGTCGGACGGTGTCAGATACTCAGCTTCTTCGACTAAATCCTCGACGATCAAGTCGTCTTCTTCTGCATAGGTGTATTGGAAGTTGCTGATTGAATCGACGCGAATCGAGTAGGGAATCTGCCAGCTTTGTTCGGTCAGGTCGACAACCGCGGCAAGCGTTTCGGGGGTGAACACGTCGCCGTCTTTGGGCTCGAGCATAATCAGCACGTTGTCGTTTTTGGTGTAGGTATCCTGCATGCTCTCGAAGGCTTCGAGCTGCGGATTGCCCTCGCTGAAGAACACGCGGTAGTCGTTAGTGAAAACCAGGTTCTGACCGCCTGCGCCCAGCAGCATGGTCATCACGATAGTGGCGGCGATGACCAGCCATCGAAATCGTATTATCTGTTCGGCGTATCGGGTGACCATGTTCCTGTGCTCCTGGAAAGGTTGGTGGTTTAAAAAGTGTCGTTGGATATATCAGCGACTACTGCTGAGCGCGAGCAGTTGCTTGTGTTCATCGGGAAACACTTCGGCATAAATGCGCTCTTTCAGCAGCAGAGGGTCGTTGTCGCTGGAAAGCGGTTTCCATCCCATGCCATCAAGCGTGCACTGCATCACGCGCATCATCGATGCGGTGGGGTCAGGCAGGCCGATTTCGTCGAAATCGATATCATATGTTTGCAGTACCAGTGCGCCGTAGGACGAGGCCCACACGCCAAAAACCACGTCGAGCGGTGTCATGCCCGGCGGCAGCACAAGGTCTCCGCTCTGCGTACCGTCCTGGATGATGCCGACGATCAAACCGATGATGCGTTGCTCGACCTCGACGTGCGCGTCGTTGCTTGCATTGCAAATTTTTTCGCGCACTGATCCGCTTTTGATCACCTGAATAGTGCTGAATTGAAGCGGGTTCAATTTGGCGTAGAGCGCGTGTGCGATACCGATTGCTGTCATGCGCTCGCGCGAGGTGCCGTTGAACGCGCTGGCGCGTTCAAACAAATCACCCAGCACCGCCATGCTGCGCAAGCAGATCGCGATCAGCACCTCCTCTTTGTTAGGAAAGTGCTGGTACACCGTACCCTTGGAGTATTCGGACAGCTCGGCGATGCGATCCATGCTGAGCGCCTGGTGCCCGCCGTCGGCGATCAATTGCTCGGCGATGTCGAGCATCAAGTCGCGACGCTGCAAAATCTCGCGTTGTTTGCGGGTCAGTTTAGTCATGGGCGGCGATCATAGACGCATTGTCGATAAATGACAAGTTGTCAAAAAAATACTTATCGTCATTATTCGAGGTTTCGTCAGGGTTGGATCACCGGATTGCAGAACGGCAAGTGTCCATCACTGCATTCCGCTATCAGCCGGCGAGGGCGCTATACTCCCGCGCGTTAACTGACCCGAGAATCAAACAATGTTGTGGAATCCCCGCCTGCTTTTCCTTGCCCAGTTTGCAATCTGTGCCTGCCTGCTGAGCTATGGCTACTACCTGCAATACGTCGAATTTCTCGATCCCTGTCCCTTGTGCATGGTACAGCGCGTGTGTTTTTTCCTCGTCGGTGCGGTTTCGCTTGTCGCCGCAGTACACGGGCCGGCGATTGTAATGCGGCGGGTGTATGCCTCGCTCGCGGGTCTGGCTGCGCTGGTTGGCGCACTGGTAGCGGGACGACAGATCTGGCTGCAGCATACGCCCGGCGCGGAGATGCTTGAATGCGGCGCGGGGCTTGGCACTATGCTCGAAACCATGCCGATTTTCGATGTGATGTCCAAGATTCTCAAAGGCACCGGCGATTGTGCCACCGTGCAATGGACATTTATGGGCTTGTCGATCCCGGAGTGGGCGATCGTGTGTTTTATTGCGATGTTGTTGGTTAATATTGTGCTGATCGCTCGCCGCGACTAACAGGCTGTGGAAAATCTATCTGCTGTGCATCAATTGCTTCGAAAACATTTTTTGGCCGCCTGTTACTGATACAAATGAATTGTTCGCTGAGATTGGGGAAAGCTATTGGCTAAAGATAAGAAAAAATCGAATTCAAATATTCTGCAATTGTGGCCCACCCACGTGATGAATAAGCGGTTTTCGCATTTTCAAAAAGTGAACCCCGCGCTTATCCAGCTTTTCAATCAGCATATGGACAAGGAGAACGTCAAGAACCGACACGCTTACGCGAGTCACGACCGCCTGCTTGCGGAGTACCCCAATCACACCGAACTGGGCGAGCTGGCGCAATTTATCAAAGACAATGTATTTGAGCTGGCTGCGGAGGTTAACGGTCAATACTGGGGTCAAAGAGCCAGCATCGAAATCTTCATGACCGGCATCTGGTTTCAGATCTCAAATAACTACAACTTTCACGAGACGCACACGCACGGCAACTGCTCCTGGTCCGGGGTTTATTACGTGCAGTCCGGCAATGCGAGCAAAGGGCCGGAGGACCACGTCGGCAAGCAACCCAACGGCGTTACCCGGTTTTACGGCCCGGGTCTGGACATCGGCGGCGGCGGCCACGGTGAGGCAGGCAATTTATATCTGCACGATTACGCCTACGATTCCTACCCGCAGGACGGCAAGCTGGTTATTTTTCCGTCGCACTTGAAGCACATGGTATTTCCGTATAACGGCGAGCAGGATCGCATCGTTGTGTCATTTCATGTGCAGATTAAAAATTCGCAGGGGGACACCTGGAATTACCAATTTCGATAGCGTGCGCTAACGGTACACGCGTGGCACCCGCGTGTTGATATTGGTTAAAACTTCAAGCGGGATTGTATTCGCCCACTCGGCGAGATTTTCGACGGTAATCGACGCATCGCCGTCTTTACCGAGCAACAACACCGAGTCGCCGTTGAACGCCGAGTCATCGCCGATGTCGATCATGATTTGATCCATGCAGATTCGCCCGACAACCGGGTAGCGCTTGCCACCAATGACGACTTCTGCGCGCCCCGACATATTGCGAAAGTATCCGTCACCGTACCCAACCGGGACGGTAACAACGCGAGTGTTTTTATCTGTCTGCCAGGTTGAGCCGTAGCTGACCGGGTGTCCTGGTTTAACCACTTTGAAATACACCACGCGCGACTTCCAGTTCATCGCGGTGCGTAGCGGCAATCCGTCGATGGCCTTCCCTGTCGGCGATACGCCAAACAACATGCGACCGGGGCGAACCAAATCGAGATTCGCGTCGGGAAATTGCGCGATCGCGCCGGAGTTGGCGGCGTGCCTCACAGGCGTTGGTAAGCCGTGTTTGTCAAACAACTCGCACACCGATAAAAAACGCTCGAGTTGCACACGTGTATAACTCATATCGTCTTCGTCCGAGCTGGCGAAGTGCGTGAATATGCCTTCTATTTCGCACCAGCGGCATTCGCCGGATGCCAGTATCAAGGGTTCGGCGCTGTAGTAGTGCACGCCGATTCGCTCCATGCCGGTGTCGATTTTTACGTGCACTTTGGCGCGCTGCTGACGTTGCTTGGCAAACGATTCGATTTGCGCGAGCTTGTCCACCGACGACGCGGTAAGGGTTAGATCGTGTTCCAGAAACAGCGGAATCTGATCGCCCAGAATCCCCCCCATTACCAAAATGGGTGTCGTGATTCCGGCCTTGCGCAGTTTGATCCCTTCTTCCAGAAACGCCACGCCGAAGTAAGGAACCTCATCTTTTTCCAATCTCCGGGCGACTTCGACCAGGCCGTGTCCGTACGCATTGGCTTTGATCACGGCCATGGTAGGGCGGTGGCCGACGTGCGCGCATATCGAACGATAGTTATCGCAGATCGCCTCGAGATCGATTTCGATATGCGTGGGCCGAAGCGCTTCGGCTTCATCGATGGTCGGGTGGTGAATCGGCATCTTCGGGCGTGTGCAAAAAAACGCCACCATTTTGGTGATGAAAGACCTGTGATTCAAGCGCCGCAGTGTGTTGCGTCACTCGGCCTCAGCTTTGCCCAGCTCCTGAAACTGGGCGTAAACCTCCGGATCAAATCGGCGCGCGGACGTGACCTTGTCTATCGGCAACACCACGACAAAATCGTCCATATCGAGCTCTGCGAATCGCTCATCTGTTTTGTCGAAGATTTCCGCGTAGTACGTCGTGAACTCAACCTTGTGTTGCGGCGTGTTTCTGTAGCCGGATATAACGGGAATCAAACTGAAATAGCGCCGCTCACCGTTTGCAGGATCCGATGTCGTGTACACCCAGCCGACGTAAACTTTGTCGTCATCCATCGTCACCATAACCATGTTGTCGGATGCGACAGCGTCGACCAGCAACAGCTCAAAGTCGTTTTGCGCAAGTGCTTCGTAAAAATGCGTTTTGTTGACGATCAGTTTGTTGGCAGCCAAGGCTGCCCATTGAGCCAGAAACGGAGCCGCTATTAGCGCTGCAAGCAACAGTTCTTGCAGAGTGATTCTCTCGTTAATTGAATAATCGAAAAGCGTTGTGTTCACAATCGACACTGGCAACAAATGGTAAATCAGTGCCAGCAGACAAACGGTGAGCACCGACAGCAACATGCCGTAAAATGTCGCCTCGAAATACAGTCGATGGCCTTGCTCGCGCGCCAATCGATAGCGCGTTGCTTCCCAATGTTTTACGAATCGATACCCGGCAACGATTGCCAGAAGCAGAAAAGGCGCGAGCCCGAAATCCATTTTCGGTGTTTTAAGAGAGTGCGCTTATCGCCGGTTTTGGCGAATCTTGGCGATGCTCGCGAGTTGTTTTTGCGCTTTTTCCGAGCTGATGATTTTTTTCGGATCCTTATATACCGCGCCGGTTTCAGATACTTCCACGCCGGCGCGCGTTAGCTTTTCTGCAAATTGCTGACTTTTGGTCATTGCATTGGTACCTGTTTGTAGAGTCGTCAAAATCGCTTTGAATGCAATATATCACGCCCGCGAGTTAATCATAGTCGATTCTGACAGGCGCGTTGCCACGTCGTCAGTCCCACACCAGCGGCGGCTCTTGTAAAGCAGCAGCTTGTTCGCGCAAGGCGAGTATGTGTTCATCCCAATAGCGCGCGCTGCCAAACCACGGAAAGGCGTGTTG
This sequence comes from Pseudomonadota bacterium, assembly GCA_039029275.1. Lineage (GTDB taxonomy): Bacteria > Pseudomonadota > Gammaproteobacteria > JBCCGL01 > JBCCGL01 > JBCCGL01. The sequence goes on from JBCCGL010000014.1 coordinate 66,004, forward strand.
AAAAGCCGGATCGTCCGCGCGCCGCGCCAGCCACGCTGCGTAGTAGACGATTCGCAGGGTGCGCAGCGGCTCAATCAGGCGCAATTCACGCGGGTCAAATTCACGAAACTCGGTATAACCAAACAACAGGTCACCGAGTCTCGCGGTTTGATAGGTGCGGTCGCCGGAAAGAAACATCCACAAGTCCTGCACTGCCGGGCCGGTGCAGCAATCATCCAGATCCACAATGTTTAATGTATCGTCGCGCCACAGCAAATTACCGGGATGAAAATCACCGTGGATTCGCAAAGTGTTGACGTCGTCGAGGCCATCAAGCGCGATCGTTATGCGTTTTTCGATATCGGTAATTAAGCTCGAATACGGCGTCTGCAATTCCGCAGGCAGCTGATTGTGATTGATCAGGTAGTTCGCACTCTCGCGGATGCGCTGTGCCAAATCCAGAACCGGCCGATGCGAAAAAGATTTTGTCTCGCCGATCAAATGCATCTGCCCGAGAAATCGCCCGATGATCTCCAGATGCTCGGCGCTGTCGAGTTCGGGTGCACGGCCTCCGCGCCGCGGATACAGCGCAAAGCGATACAACTCGTGCCGAAACAATGTTGAGCCGTGCTCGGATCGCATGGGTGCGACAACCGGGAGTTCGGCGTCGGCGAGTTCCTGACTGAACGCGTGCTCTTCTTCGATTGCTTCGTCGCGCCAGCGTAGCGGTCGGTAGAACTTGGCGATGATCGGGTCGGCTTCATCCAGCCCAACCTGATAGACGCGATTTTCGTAACTGTTCAAAGCCAGTAGTCGGCCGTCGCAAACGAATCCCTGCGCCTCGATCGCGTCGAGAATTGCATCGGGCATCAGCGCCTGAAACGCGCGTGTTTGTTCGTCAGTTTTGCCTATGTCGTCGCCTGGGTGCATCGCTAAATCTTAACGGGCGAACGCCCAGCAATCATCATCTAATAAAAACTTTTTCGCGGTTTCAGGTGCCGTCGCGTTACTATATTGATAAAGAATCGGAAAAAAATTGTGGCGAACATTTCTGAATTGATTGAAGTGGGCTGGCGTGAATGGGTAGCATTGCCCGAGCTTGGATTGCACGCGATTAAAGCAAAGATCGACACCGGAGCCAAAACCTCAGCTCTGCATGCATCGTCAGTTGAACGCATTCGCGCGGATAATCGCGACCGCGTTCGCTTTGTTATGCATCCCTTGCAGCGCAGCGAAACACCGACAATTCAATGCGAAGCCGACTTGCTCGATGTGCGCGATGTGACGGACTCTGGTGGCCACAAGGAATCGCGCCTGGTGATCGAAACGCCGTTAAAGGTGGGCGAGCACAGCTGGCCTGTTCAGATTACGCTTACCGATCGCAAAGGCATGCGATTTCGCATGTTGATCGGGCGGCGTGCTATGGTGGGTCGAATTGTGGTTAACCCCAAAGCATCGTACTGTGTGGGCAAACTGAATCCCACGGCGCTGTACAACGCACGCCGGTAAAGGAGATAAGCTGAATGAGAATTGCAATCTTGTCGCGCAACCGAAAGCTCTACTCCACCAAGCGCCTGATCGAAGCTGCTGAAGAGCGCGGTCACGAAGTGCGGGTGATCGACGTGTTGCGTTGCTATATGAATATCACCTCGCATAAACCGAGCGTGCACTTTAAGGGCGATAATCTCGAAGGCTATGACGCCGTCATTCCTCGCATTGGTGCGTCGGTAACCTCATACGGCACGGCCGTGCTGCGGCAATTTGAGATGATGGGTGTGTATCCCTTGATCGAATCCGTGGCGCTCACGCGTTCGCGCGATAAGCTGCGCTCTTTGCAACTACTCTCGCGCAAGGGAATCGGCATGCCGGTTACCGGCTTCGCCAACAAGCCTGACGACATTCGAGATTTGATCAAAATGGTGGGCGGCGCGCCGCTGGTTATCAAATTGCTCAAAGGCACGCAGGGTATCGGTGTGGTGCTGGCAGAAACAGCCAAGGCGGCGGAAAGCGTTATCGAGGCGTTCATGGGCCTCAAGGCGGACATTCTCATACAAGAATTTATCAAAGAAGCCGGCGGCTCGGATATTCGCTGTCTGGTCGTTGGCAACAAAGTTGTCGCGGCGATGAAACGTCAGGCGGCTCCGGGAGAGTTTCGTTCCAATCTGCACCGCGGCGGATCGGCAACGCTAATCAAAATTACGCCGGAAGAGCGATCAACCGCGGTGCGCGCTGCAAAAATTCTCGGGCTGGGCGTGGCGGGCGTCGATATTCTCAGATCGAATCACGGCCCCGTGGTGATGGAGGTGAACTCATCGCCCGGTTTGCAGGGAATCGAAGAAGCCAGTGGCAAAGACGTCGCGGGCATGATGATCGAGTACATTGAAAAGAACGCCAAGGCGGGCAAAACCAAAACCAAAGGCAAAGGTTGACCGTAGCTCGACGACCCGTTGCCAGCATGAAGCAAGCTCTGATTATTGGCGGTGTGGAGATCGCGCCGGGCACGCGCCGGCACGTCGATCTGGCGCTGCCACCCCTTTATACGCACTCGACAATGTCGATGCCGGTGCACGTTATCAACGGCCGCCGCGATGGACCGCGTCTGTTTGTCAGCGCAGGGATTCACGGTGATGAAATCAACGGCGTTGAAATTATTCGACGTTTACTCAGCACCAAGGCCCTGAGTCGAATGCACGGTGCACTGATCGCCGTGCCTGTGGTGAACGTTTACGGATTTGTTTCGCGATCGCGATATTTGCCTGATCGCCGCGATCTCAACCGCTTTTTCCCCGGGTCGGAAACCGGTTCGATGGCCTCGCGATTGGCTGAATTGTTTACCCGAGAGGTTGTGGATCCATGCACGCACGGAATCGATTTGCACACGGCTGCAATCGGTCGAGACAACCTGCCGCAAATCCGCGCCGCGCTTGATGCGCACCCAGATACTGAAGCAATGGCATGCGCATTCGGTGCCCCCGTCGTGATCGATTCTTCGTTGCGAGAAGGATCGTTGCGCGCGTCGATGGCGGATCTGGGCAAACCCGTCCTTTTGTACGAAGCGGGCGAAGCACTGCGTTTTGACGAAGTCTCCATACGGGCGGGCGTCAAGGGTATTCTGCGTGTGATGCGAGCAATTGGTATGTTGCCGAAACAGTCCTCAAAACGTCGCGGTCACGCGCCCCTGATTTCGAAAGACAGCGTCTGGATGCGTGCGCCACAAAGCGGCGTCTTGCGCGCACAGGTACCCCTGGGTGCGCAGGTCGATGTCGGCGATACACTCGGCGTTGTAGCGGATACGCTGGGTGAGTCAGAGGCGATGGTCGCAAGCGAAGTCGCGGGAATCGTGATCGGGAAGACCAATCTGCCGCTGGTGCACGAGGGAGAAGCCGTTTTTCACGTCGCGTGTTTTCGCTCACCCGATAGTGCCGCTCAGGCGGTTGAGGCGTTTCAGGAAGAGCATCAACCGCTCGATGGTGAAGGTGAAATCAACGAGCCTCCACTTGTGTAATTGCGATGGCTCGCGAGGAACTAAACTTCACACCATCAGTGTTTACAAACAGAATTGCATTGCGCGTGTGATAAGACAAAACGAAGTGTGAAACGATATGTTGATCAATAAATCGAGAGATCAATTGGATAACCTTGAAAAAGCGTTTAGGCACACCGGCAATTTGCTGGTTACGACCTTTCACTATTTGGCGTTATTCATCATCGGCGCCGCCATCGTCTGGTCGGGTGTACACGAACTCTTGGAAATGCTCGGTAGCGGCGAGATGACTATCGACGATATTCTCTTGCTGTTTATTTATCTTGAACTTGGCGCAATGGTTGGGATTTATTTTAAAACCAAGCGTATGCCGGTTCGATTTCTTATTTACGTTGGTATCACTGCCTTAACCCGCATGTTACTCGGCGATATTCTTCATCACCACGATAACCCGGGCATGGGAATTTTGATCATTTCGGGCGGCATTTTTATTCTTGCGCTTTCGGTTCTCGTTATACGTTATGGCTCATCCAAATTCCCTGCGCCGCCGAGCGCAAAATTTGATGATGCCGACCTGAATACTGAATAACTTTTCGGAGGACAAAATGTATTGGACGGTTTATTTGTCGGGTGAAATCCACACGGACTGGCGCGATCAAATCGTTGAAGCGTGCGCCGCTCTCGAACTGCCTATGGAGTTTACCTCTGCGGTGACGGATCACGCGGCGAGCGATGCCGCAGGCGATCACCTGGGTGAGGAAGACAAAAACTTTTGGCGTGATCATAAATCGTCAAAGGTCAACGCGATCCGAACCAGAAACCTGATCGAGAATTGCGATATCGCGGTTGTCCGATTTGGCGACAAATACAAGCAATGGAACGCGGCGTTTGATGCGGGCTACTGTGCGGCCGTCGGAACGCCCTACATCACCTTGCACGATGACGATATTGTTCATCCCTTGAAAGAAGTTGACGCCGCAGCGATGGCGTGGGCAACAACGACCGATCAAGTCATCGAAATTTTACGTTACGTCACGACGCAATAGTGGCTTGGATCGTTACCGGATGAGCGATCAAAAGCGCGTCACTGCAGCAAGCATCACAAAAGCGCTACGCGCGCTCGGTGACGGCAAAATCGCCGAACACTCCCAGCGATTTTTTAAAACCGGCAAAGGACAATACGGCGAGGGTGATGTATTTATCGGCGTGCGCGTGCCGGCGGTTCGCGCGCTGGTTCGCGAGTCTCGCAATATTTCGCTGACTGAAACTGAAAAACTTCTTAAGTCAAAATATCACGAGGTGCGTTTGTGCGCCGCGTTGCTGTTAGTCGAATTATTTCAGCGCGGCGATGAGCCGCAAAAAAAGTCAGTTGTTGAACTGTATTTGCGTAGCACGTGCCACCTCAATAATTGGGACATCGTTGATTGTTCGGCGCACAAAGTGGTTGGCCCGTGGCTGGAAAACCGGAGCCGTAAAACACTCTACAAATTTGCAAAATCACAGCATTTGTGGGAGCGGCGCATCGCGATAATGTCGACGTTTCATTTCATTTATCAAAATGATTTCTCGGATACGTTGGCGATCGCGGACATACTGCTACATGACAGTCACGATCTGATTCACAAAGCCGTGGGTTGGATGCTGCGCGAAGTGGGCAAACGCGACAAAAAAATTGAGAAAAATTTTCTTAAAACGCGCTACCAGACAATGCCGCGAACGATGCTGCGCTATGCGATTGAGAAATTTCCAGAATCAGAGCGACAGCGTTATTTGTCAGGGCGTATAACGTGAGTGAAGTTCACGCAGTCGGTTGATGCCCGTGCTCAATCCGTCCAACGGAAAATTCAGCGTAAATTCCTCGACGAGGTAATCGTGAAAGGTGATCTCGGCGTTTTCACTTTTAACGAGTAAGTCGAAAAATAATTTGGGATTGCCGTGTGAGGCCACACAGGGTGAACCGCATTCGGCCAGCGACACGACATTGTTTCCGTCGAAGGTTAAATTGCCGCGGGAAAATGACGTTTGCCACTCCTTGTCGATCTCCATTCGATAGGTGTTACCGTCGACATAAATGCGCGGGATCATTGCTCTGAAGTCAGGGCGCGGTTTGTAGATGATTACCAGATTGAGATTGCATCGGATGTCCCCAGCACCGCCGTAGTCAATGCACCAGATTTCCCAATCGCCGTGCGCTTCCGACGCGACAAGTTTGTTGTCGGGATTGCCATCGTGCGCGGCAGCGGCCCCTGCGGCCAGCGCAAAAATCAGCGATGTTACAAGGACAAGGAATTTCGACATGGTCTGCACCTCTATTTTGGTAGTAGAGTGTGCAGACCTATGTATAGTTCAACCGCTACGCCGCCTTCGCGTTCTTGGCGGTAAATTCCAGATTCTTTAAGGTCTTTGCGCACGCAACTGCCGCCTCAGCGCCCTTGATCTGGAAGTGCTCGAAAAAGAATCGCTCGTGCGCGTCGCTTTCCTGAAAATGATGCGGTGTCAGCACCACGGATAGAATCGGTACTTCGGTTTCCAGCTGAACCTGCATCATCGCGTCCAGAACGGTGCCGGCGACGAAGTCGTGCCGATAGATTCCGCCGTCCACGATTAACCCGGCCGCAACAATAATTGCGTACGTGCCCGTTTTTGCGAGCAATTTTGACTGCAAAGGAATTTCCAAACTGCCCGGCACTTCGAAGAAGTCCATCTGCGTTTCATCAATTCCGAGCACATTGCACTCGGTGATGAATGATTCGCGCGATTGGCTGACAATGCCGCTGTGCCATGCGGCTTGAATAAATGCGATGCGTTTTCCACTTTCGAGCAAGCGAAACCCTTCGTACTGGGCGACATTACTGCGCGTGGTGAGATTGGTCTGATCCATTGTGATTCCCCTCATCTATTATTCACAGGATCAGGGCGAAGGGAGGTTTAAATAGCGGGATCACCGCATGTTTTGCTTCCCATTCTCTATCATCCGGACTATTACCGTCGGCTTTGGAATCGCACCAAATCTGCTGACCTTTTAGACAAGCTAAAAGCGCTCGCGGGCTTAACGGGCTAAACCCGAATCACCGCCGGTGGGGAATTGCACCCCGCCCCGAGAACACACGGTCGTTCGATTACGACCGCCTACACGCAAGTATATAGTGTGCCTGTTACTTTTTTAAAGCGTGGGCGGACAATTTTGTCGACGCGGCGTCGCGCAGAATTTTTCGTCCTGGAGGGATGTTCTTTATCGCCGCACGGCAATGATGCCCGCGGCCACAATCAGCACCATTCCCGCAATTGATGTGTTATCGGGTATTTCGCTAAAGAACAGAATCCCCCATATCACAGCGAAGCCGACATAGGCGAAATCAAACGTCGCGACAAGCGATGATGCGCCGATCTGATAGGCGATGGCGGCACCCACGCTCCCGATCAAAATCGCCACAGTGAGAACGCCGATGATCAATATCCCGTCGCCGCTTAGTGTAGGCCACGATGGGGACAAGAACGCCAGTGAAGCATGATCATTGCTCGTTTGACCCAGGACGCCGGTTGCCACCAAGCCGAACACGATGAAGGCAATGTTGAGCGCGGCTGAGAGCACCAGCGGATGCTCGTCGCGACATTTGGTACGCGTCAAGATCATCGCGAGCGCGAACAATATTGCCGAAACCAACGGCAACAAGGCGTAGCGATTAAACTCATCGGCTGCTGGTTTCAATATAAGAACGACACCGATAAATCCCATCGCAATTGCGGCCCAACCTGCGCGCGATACTCGTTCGCCAGTGAACAACGCCGAAAACAGAGTAATAAAAATGGGCAACGTGTAGTAAGCGGCGGCGGCGTTGGAAAAAGGGATGTGTGGCAGCGCGGCGTAGTACGCCACCCACATGACCACGAGCATAGCGCTGCGGACTGATGTCCATAACAGTCTGCTCGGGATCAGCGCGACCGATGAGAATCGTAGCCGCAAAATGAGGAACAAAACCGGAAGCGCGAGCAACGAACGCAGAACGAAAATTTGCCACAGCACCAGGTCGGCGCTGACATTCTTGATGAGCGCGTCGCCAAACGACAGCGCCAGGACCGTTAGCAGAATGACCGCTACGGCCAGGCGATTATTATCGACCTTGTCATCCATATCGAATCACAAAATTGAGATCAGGCGGACTGGCTATCACGGCCATGCTCGTCAAACAAAAAGTCGCGAAACGAGCGCACTGTCGGATTGGCCAAAGACCCGCGAGGGTACACGATGAAATAGCAAAACGTATCACGAAGACACACCTCAAACGGTACGGTTAATCGCGCGCTCGCCAGATGTTCTTGCACAAAGGCGTTGCGCACCAGCGCGAGCCCATCGCCGTTCAACGCCGCCGCGATGGTTGCAGCGTGATCTCCCAATAACGGGCCGTGACGAACATCCAAATCGGTAACACCGGCGTTTATGGCCCACTGGTTCCAGTCTTCGTAGCTCTCCTCGTGGAGCAAGGGGTAATCTGCCAATTGCTCAAGACTCGAGGGAGCGGGGCGTCCGTCAGCCAGGATCGGCGCGCAAACCGGCATCAAATCCAACTTCATCAACAATTCACTCTCGGTGCCGGGCCAATCGCTTTTGGGCGCCGCTCGAACAGCGATATCAACGCCATCGGTGAAATCGCTGACCGTTACGGAGTGATCCAACTTCAACTCGATGTCGGGATGCGCACGCCAAAAACGCCCCAGACGCGGGACCAGCCATTGCGTCCCGAACGCGGGAGTAACAGACACCGTGAGTTTGCGCTGCGTGGTCGGATTGCGGATCTCCTCGCTCACTTCCGCGATGGCATCGAGCGATGGGGTTGCGACGTCCAGAAGCATGTTGCCAGCGTCTGTCAGCAGCAGGCGACGCGGGAGTCGTTTGAACAATGGGGCGCCGAGGTATTCCTCCAGTGCCTTTATCTGGTGGCTGACGGCGGTTTGCGTCACAAACAGCTCATCCGCGGCCCGAGTAAAACTCAGGTGACGCGCGCTGGCCTCGAAGGCACGCAGAGCGTTTAGCGGTGGGAGTGATCTATGCATGAGAAAAATTCATTTGTACGAAATTATTCATCGTTTGAGAGCTTTATTAAAATTAGCCAAAATTCTTAACAAGCGAAATGTATCGTGAATTAGTCATGAGATATTATTATGTTTCAAATCATATCAGAAAGCTTTGCACGCGCCACCGGTATTGAATCTGATCGCGATGTTCGCGTGCAAGAAGCGCAGGCGAAGCGCTGGCGTACAGACGCTATCGCAAGCAAGGAGCCCAATGATCGGGTTCAATCCGAACGATCAGACGACGACGCATTGCAGTTGGGTGAAGTGAAATTTGAGTACAACAGGGTGATGATATGAACACACAGTTACTGACAAACCCATGCGCAACAAGGCAGGGCACGCACGGCGTGTTGGCGTCTCTCGAGCGCCGAATTGCTGCTTTGCTATGCGCGATCTTTTGCGAATCCAGTCGCGCCGAAACCAGACGTCAACTTAAGAATCTGGATGACCGACTTCTGCGCGATATCGGTTTGACCCGCGAGGACGTCGACTACGGGGATTTTTAGCGCTGCGGTTGCGCGGGACGCCGTTGAAAGGTGCAGCGTCGGTGCAAAGTCGCCGGCGCTGCTCTGTGTGGGGTCGGTCTCCGTCGACTAGAACGCCAGATGCAGCCCGCACTCGCGTTTGGGTTCGCCTTTAGTCGGGTCGAAGTAGTTGGTCTCCGATGGCAGGTCGTGGTCGCGCAGGTACGCATTGATGTCTGTACTGGTCCAATCCAAAAGCGGGTAGATCTTGTCGTAACCCTTGGGAGACTTGTGCACAGCTTGCAGACCAGCCCGGTGCTCGGTTTGCTCGTGGCGCAAGGCAGAAAACCAAACGTCTGGCCGCAAGGTGTTGAGCGCACGCTGGAAAGGTTCCAGCTTCACCTGTTGCGTAAAGCTCGCGTGCTCGGGGTCATCGAGTGAGGGGACGCCCTCGAGTATCGGTTTCCCGCGCGGTTGCCAAATACTCAGATTGAGCGCGAGCCGTTCGCGCAAGTGCGCGGCAAATGCGTGAGTGGAGCGCGTGTTATGACCGGTGTCGACCCAAACGACGGGTATATCTGGCGCAACCTGGGTAAGCATATGCAGCAGAACCGCTGATTCCGGTCCAAATTTTGTGGTGACGATAGGACGTTCAGCGCGTTCAAGTGTTTGCGTAATCAACGCTGAATGCGATGTCTGGTTGATCGATCCGGCCTCGTGATGTGCCTGACTCATGTTCTTTGCCATACCAGTGTTTCAAGTGGGAGTGCAATAATAGTGGCCTTGGTATGCCCATAAAAATAATATATTTGCACATTAAAATTCTCTATTTGAATATGAATTGGAATCGATCCCACGGTTAAATCATGAGTGTACCCAGCGAGTCACGCCCCTTCTTCAAGTCGATTGTGTTGCCGCTCGCGGTAGCCGAGACGATTATCTGGGCAAGTATTTTCTACTCGTTTCCGGCGCTGTTGCTGCAATGGGAGCGACATACGCACTGGTCCAAAACTGAGCTCACCGGCGCGTTTTCACTGGCACTGCTCGCATCTGCGCTGTGTGCACCGGCCGCTGGCCGGCTGATCGACAGGGGATATGCGCGCGAACTTTTTACCAGCGCGACCGTGCTGGGCGGTGTGATGTTGATCGTTTTATCGCAGGTTGAATCGCTGTGGCAGTTTTATGTCGTGTGGTGCGTGATCGGCGCGGCGATGGCGGGTTCGCTTTATGAGCCGTGCTTCGCCGTTTTAACGCGCGCGCTAAAAACCGATTCCAAGCGCGGTATCGCTGCACTCACGCTGATCGCAGGGTTCGCCGGCACGATTTCCTTCCCGTTGCTGAATGCGTTTGCCGATGCCTGGGGTTGGCGAATGGCTCTGCAAGTGACGGCGTTGTTGATGTTGTTAAGCGCTCCCGTTTTGGTGTGGCGGTCGGTGGGCGCGGCCGAGAACCTGAGCTCAACCGGCGCTGAACAAGAAAAGCCCGACGCGCGCATGCCCTCGGATGTTTTCCGCAGCACTACCTTTTGGTTACTGGGTGTTTCATTCGCGATGATTGCGCTTTCGCACGGTGTGTTGATCACGCACATTCTTCCTCTTCTCGATGATCGCGGGGTTCAGGCGGAGACCGCTGTATTGGCAGCAGCCATGATTGGCCCAATGCAGGTGCTGGGTCGCCTTTTGATGGTGGCGGTTGAGGGTCATGTCGCGACAAAAACCGTCGCGCAGTTCAGCTTCATTGCGATGGGGATTGCCGCGCTGTTTCTGTTCGCCGTTACCGCTTCAGCGGAATTATTGGTGATCTTTGTTGCGGTTTACGGCGCCGCTTATGGCGTGACCAGCATCACGCGGCCGGTCGTTATCGCCGAATTTTTGGGGCAGGAAAACTACGGCGTCATAGCCGGCGTGCTGGCCACGCTTTATTTGCTTGTGGTAGCAGCGTCACCATCGATTGCCTCACTGCTGTGGGAATTGGCCGGCTACGACAGCGTGATTACGCTTGCGATTATCGCGTGTGCGATCGGGTGGGTGTGTTTACTTCTGGCGTCGAAGCGCGCAGCCGCCGCGCAGTCTTAAGTTCTGCGTCGGTTGGTATACTCTAGCGGATAACTGACAAGGAGCCTCCAGTGCTAGAAACACTAAAAGCCGACATCCAACCCTTTCTCGACGTGTTCGGCAGTAATGCGTATGTGCAGTCACTGGTGGTTATTTGCGCTGCGTTCGTATTGGCGATGATTATCGACCGAGTGATCGTCAGCAGTGCAAAAAAACTCGCCGCAAAAACGAGCGCAGAGCTCGACAATCACATTATCGAGCTCGTGCATAAGCCGGTTTTTCACTCGGTCATACTGATCGGTCTCGCGATCGCCTTGCAGCTCATCGATCCGGGTGAGCATGTGACCCGGGTCGCCGGCTCGCTGTTGACTACCATCGCGCTGATTATCTGGTCGCTGTTCATTTTTAAGCTGCTGCGATTGCTGTTGCGCAAAATGGCGGCGAACCCCTCCCGTTTCTCGGTGTTGCACGCGCAAACGCTGCCACTCTTCGAGAACCTTGCGCTCGTCGTGATGATCAGTATCGCGATTTACTACGTTTTTTCTGCCTGGCATATCGACATGACAGCGTGGTTGGCGTCTGCAGGTATCGTTGGTATCGCGGTGGGTTTTGCCGCAAAAGATACTCTGGCCAATTTGTTCTCCGGCGTATTTATTCTGGCGGACGCGCCGTACAAAATCGGAGACTACGTGGTGCTCGACTCGGGCGAGCGCGGCGAGATCACGCACATCGGTATTCGCAGCACACGGATGCTGACGCGTGATGACGTTGAAGTTACGGTGCCAAATTCGGTTATGGGCAACACGAAAATTATCAATGAATCCGGCGGGCCGCACGAAAAATTTCGCGTGCGAGTGCAAGTGGGAGTCGCCTACGGCAGCGACATCGACAAGGTGCGTGAGGTTTTAATGGATATTGGCGTCGGCGCGGAGTCGGTTTGCGACGAGCCGGAGCCGCGCGTGCGTATGCGTGCATTTGGCGCCTCGAGCCTCGACTTTGAACTGCTGTGCTGGGTTGATCAGCCGGTGCTGCGCGGGCGCGTACTCGACGCGCTGAACTGTACGGTGTACAGACGTTTCATTGAAGAGGGAATTGAAATTCCCTACGCCAAACAGGATGTCTATATTAAGGAGATGCCAGGCTCGCCGTCTATATAGAGCGCAACCGTGCTTTTAGCCGATCCCGGTTGCCTCGCGCAGCGATTTTAAGAACGGCACACTAATCGCCCGCGCTTTTTCCGCGCCCTGTTGCAGCGCGGTCTCGATTTTTTGCGGTTCTCCCATCAGTTCGTTATAACGTTCGCGCGGTTCGCTGAGCAGCCCGTTTAAATGTTCGAACACCGTCTGTTTGGCCTCGCCCCAGGCGATTCCGTCGGCGTACGCTTGTCGCATCGCGTTTGCCTGTGCGTCGTTCGCGAATGCCCGATAAATCTCAAACAATGTATTGCCTTCCGGATCTTTTGGCTCACCGGGTTCAAGCGAGTTGGTCTTGATCTTCATGATCGATTTGCGGAATTTCTTTTCCGGCTCAAACAGCGGAATTGTATTGTTGTAGCTCTTGCTCATCTTGCGACCGTCGAGCCCCGCGAGCACGGCTGTTTTGTCATCGACGACGGCCTCTGGCAGTACAAAGTGTTCACCGAAGTGATGGTTAAACCGTTGCGCGATGTCGCGCGCCATTTCCAAATGCTGAATTTGATCGCGGCCGACCGGCACCTTGTGCGCTTTGAACATCAAAATGTCGGCGCTCATCAATATGGGGTAGCTGAAGAGACCCATCGTGATGCCTTTGTCCGGGTCGGCTTCGCCTTGCTCCACGTTTTCCTGCACAACAGCTTTATACGCGTGCGCGCGATTCATTAATCCCTTGGCTGTCATGCAGGTGAGTAACCAGGTCAGCTCCATGATTTCAGGAATATCGGACTGGCGATAGAAGGTGACTCGATCCGGGTCGAGTCCAAGCGCTAACCACGTTGCTGCAATCTCGATGCGGGACTGGTGAACCTGCGCCGGGTCGTGACACTTGATCAGCGCGTGGTAATCGGCGAGAAAGTAGAACGCGTCGATATCATTATTGAGACTCGCATCGATGGCGGGTCTGATCGCGCCGGCGTAATTACCGAGATGCGGGGTTCCGGTGGTGGTGATGCCGGTCAGGTAGACGTTTTTATTCAATGAACGGTCCAATAATCGAGCGTTTTTCGCTCTGAAAAACGACAAAACTGCCCAGTATACGCACCGGGTTGAGCAGAAACAAAAGATTAGCATTCGAATTTGGTAAGTTTACTTCGTTGCAATCTTGGATATGATCGGGCATACACGTAGATGCTGTTTGCCAACACTAACAACAATCAGCGAGGGGCTACGAAATCTACTCTTAAATTTATAACGAAAAGTTAAAACGATGAAAAATACCCTACCTATTGTTTTGATCACGTCAGTTTGTGCGGTATCGATCGCGCACGCTGGCGGATATCGGGTTTCTTTACAAGGCCAGAAAGCGCAAGGCATGGCGCACGCAGGCGTGGCGATGAGCGAAAGTGCGGAAGCCGTATTTTTTAACCCCGGCGCAATGACCGATATCGACAAAGGCGAATTCACCGGTAGCCTAAACGCTACTCTTGGTACATCGGTGTATCAAAATGAGGATACCGGCGCCAGCGCAGAAACCGACAGCCCGCTTGGCACACCGCTGAACGCGTACTTCTCCCAACCGATCAGCGATGATCTTTCATGGGGCGTCGGCGTTTATACGCCCTACGGCAGCTCGGTCGAGTGGGAGAAAGACTGGGCCGGTTCGCATCTGGTTAACGATATTTCTCTGGCGGCGGTTTTTATACAGCCGACCTTGAGCTATCGCATTAACGAGTCATTCAGCGTGGGTTTCGGCCCCGCATACGTCACCGGCGGCGTCGAATTTAACCGTAATATTTCCACAAGTCTGGTAGACGAAAACGGCGACCGCGCCAATGTCACGCTGGACGCATCGGGTGTCGACGCCTGGGGTTACAACATAGGCCTTCTCTACAAACTGAGCGATAAAACGCAATTTGGGGTGAATTATCGAGGAGAAGTGACGCTTGAAGCGCGAGGTGAATCAGCGGAATTTGACAATATTCCGACATCGCTGCAGGCCGCGTTTCCGGACACGACGTTCGACGCCGATCTCGTTCTACCTGCGGAGCTGACCATCGGCGTAAGCCATCGTGCCACAGACAAGATGACTGTCGCGATCGATGTAAACCGCACCTACTGGGATGCTTACGAAGAGTTACGTATCGAATTCGATGCGCCCAGTGTTCCGACCTCGGTCAATCCACGCAACTACCACGACTCCAACATCGTTCGTTTTGGCATGCAGTACGACTACAACGACTCGTGGACGCATCGCGCGGGTATTTACTTCGACAGCTCACCGATCAGCGACGGCTTTTTTGCCCCTGAAACACCGCGCAACGATTCAATTGGTTACACCTATGGTACGACCTACCGACAAAGTGACAAGCTATCGTTCGATTTTTCCCTTCTGTACCTGACGTTTAGCGAAATCGATAACTCGTACGACTTCTTCGTGGACAGCGGTGGTGTGACACAACCTTTTTCCGGTACCTACAAAACTAACGCCTACAACGTTGGTTTCGGCCTCACTTACGCGTACTAAAAAACATGAATATTCAAAACGACAAACGCCAAAGCTTCAAAAAAATTGGTCTCGTATTCGCTGTTGCTGCAGCGATTGGCCTCACCGGCTGCGATCCTGAATTCTCAAACTCGGTAGATGACACGTCACAGTTCAGTGCGGGCGATGCTGACTTTGCCCGCTTCGTCGCGGTCGGTGATTCACTCACCGCGGGTTTTGCAGACAGCGCGCTCTACATCCACGGCCAACAGAATTCCTACCCGGCGATTCTGGCACAACAGTTTGCACTGGTTGGCGGAGGCGCATTCACTCAACCCCTGATGAATGACAATCTCGGTGGTTTGTTGTTAGGCGGAAATCCGATCGCGGCCACGCGACTTGTGCTAACCGGCCCGTCTCCGGACGCACTTTCGCCCGCACCGATTTCCGGTGTACCGACGACAGAAGTACAAGATGTCTTGAATGGTACCTTCAACAACATGGGCGTACCGGGTGCAAAATCTTTCCACCTTGGATTTGTCGGCTACGGTGACGTTGCTGGGGTCGCCGGCGGCACAGCCAACCCGTACTACGCTAGGATGGCGATGAGCTCGGTGTCGACCATGATCGCTGATGCCGCGAATCAAGGCCCCTCGTTTTTTATCCTCTGGATTGGTAACAACGATACGCTGAGCTACGCGACCACCGGAGGCATCGGTGTCGACCAGCTCGGCAATCTGGATCCGACGACCTACGGTAGCAACGATTTAACTGATCCATCGGTATTCGCTAGCGTCTTTTCGCAGTACGTTACCGCGCTGACTGCAGCGGGTGGTAAAGGCATATTAATCACCCTGCCCGATGTCACGTCCATTCCATATTTCACAACGGTTCCGTTCAACGCGATCCCCATGGATCAGGCCACGGCCGATGCGTCCAACGCCGCGTATGTGGCCTACAACGGGGGTCTTCAGGTTTCGGGTATTCCGGCAGCCGAAGTCGCACAGCGCACTATCAACTTCGTCGCGGGACAAAATGCCGTAGTCATCGAAGACGAAACACTGACCGATCTCACCGGAGGTGGTTTGCCTTCGATCCGACAGGCCACGGCTGACGACTTGATCGTTCTGCCGGCGTCGGCCACGATTGGCACGCTGGCGGATCCGATGAATCCGGCTTCCGTTATCGGCGTTGGTGTCGCGCTGGGAGACGGTGATGTGTTGACCGCGAGTGAAATCGCGTTGGTTGCGGCGGCGAATACCGCTTACAACACGACGATTGCCGGTATCGCGGCGGGCAACCCCGATCTGGTGCTGTTCGACGCCGCAGCGATCTTTGCTGACATCGCGGTAAACGGTATCGACTACGGTTCAGGTATCGCCACGACAACATTTGCAACAGGAGGTTTGTTCTCGCTTGACGGTGTGCACCCGACCGCTCGCGGGTATGCGATTCTCTCGAATCTCATCATGGAAACGATTGAAAATGAGTTTGGCGCAGTCTTGCAACGCGTTGACCCGGGGGCTTATACCACCACGTTTGTTGAGTAAGCGTCGCCGCTTGCGTAACACGCGCTTATTTATCAATTCTCACGCAGTGCGCGCTGGCTTAATGCCAGCGCGTTTGTTTAATTAAGCGGGTACTCAATCACAGAGAAACAAAGACAAAGCGTTTGTCTTGATAAGAACGCGTCCGCGAAACCACGGTCACTTTGCTGGCGCCTGTTGCTGCAGAAAATCTTTTCGCTTTTTTTGTTCAGCTTCGAGCTCCGCCTCATCCCAGTAGCCGATGATAATGCCCTCATCAAGCGTCGAATCGTAAACCTGTAAAGCATCATCAAAGGATTCGATAAACTCATTGCTCAGCGTAGTGCGTGTTGGCGGGTTTATCGCCCAGCTAAACAGCAGTTCTTTCATGCGGTTTAATTGATTTTGAAACTCGGGATTTTCGGCCAGATTGTCGAACTCGTTTGGATCGCTTTCCAGATCAAACAGCAGGGGTGGCAGATTGATCGAGTGGATCATTTTCCAGCGGCCGTCGAACACGATAAATATCCTCGCATCCCTGGCGCTGACGCCGACCGCTAACCGCGCCGGGTCAAATGAGTAGTCGTATTCAGAAAAAACGGCTTCGCGCCATTCGCTGGGTTTGTCACCGCGCAGCAGCGGTGTCAGCGATCGACCCTCCAGAATATGCGTAGCGGGTTTTCCGCCGAAAAAGTCGACAAGCGTTGGCGCGACATCGATTAGCTCGACCAGCTCATCGCTCGCGCAGCCGCGTGACTGGTCTGCCTCTGGACTTGGGTCATAAACGATAAGCGGAATTCGCATGGACTGTTCGTGGTAAAGGTACTTCTCGCCCAACCAGTGATCGCCCAGATATTCGCCGTGGTCAGACGAAAAAATGATCATAGTCGAATCCCACAATCCGTTTTCTTTTAAAAAGCTGAACAGCAGGCCGAGTTGATCATCGATTTGCTTGATCAGGCCCATGTAGGCCGGAATGACTCGTTCCCTTACTTCGTCGCGCGAAAAGTTTTTTGAAAACTTCATGTCCATAAACGCGCGATTGAGCGGGTGGGGCGATTGCCTTTCCGACTCGTCGCGCACCACTGGCAACAGGTGCTCGGTGCAATACATATCGTGATAAGGAGCGGAAACCATATAAGGCCAGTGTGGCTTGATATACGACAGGTGCATCGACCACGGCCGTCCGTCTGCTTTTGCCTCGCGAATAAAATCCATCGCCCGTCGTGTCATATAGGGGGTTTCGGCGTGCTCGTTGGGGATGCGCGCGGGTTTGTCCGCGTGGGCCCAAAGCCAGCCGTTTAATATTTCGCCGTTGGGGCCTTCCGCAGAATTGGCCCAGTGCTCCCAGGGGTTGTCCGCTTCAAATCCGTTTGCGGCCAGATAGGCGTCGTAGTCGGGTGCGGGGTCGTAATCACCGTCGGGATGCAGGCCGTCGTCGCGTTCGTAAACCTCAAACCCGCATTGCGCTATGCGCTGTCCAATTTTGGAGTCATGCGGAATGCCTAAGCGATCGAGGCCACGTTTATCTGCGACCATATGCGTTTTACCGACCAGAACGTTGCGCACACCGAGCGGTGCGAGGTGATCGCCCAATGTGAGTTCGCCCGCATTGAGCGGGACCCCGTTCCAGGTTGAGCCGTGGCTTCGCATATACCGGCCCGTGTACGCCGACATTCGCGACGGCCCGCACACCGTTGATTGGACGTAAGCGCGGTTGAACTTCACGCCTTGTTCAGCGAGCGAGTCAATATTGGGCGTATGAAGATGGGGGTGACCGTAGCAGCTCAGGTAGTCCCAGCGCAGCTGATCACACATGATCCAGATGGCGTTTTTTTGCATGATAAGTCCAGTGTGATCGGTATTAATTGAGCCGTCAAATCACTAAAAAAATAAAAGCTGTCAGCGTAACGTACAGCTCAATTTTGTTTAAACATTGGATGCGTTTATCCCGCAAATCCAGTCAAAAAATTGCCTGGCTGCTGTTTTGTTTTTTGCATACGGCATTAGACATGCGAAGTAGCCACGCGATGTGCGCAATCGATGATCACACGCGTAGACGAGCTTTCCGTCGTCGATTAAGTCGTCGAGCAGTCCGGTCCATCCGAGCATTACGCCTTGCCCGCTGAGCGCCGCTTGCAGGTACACCATAAAACTGTTGTAGCGCGCGGTGATTGCGTCAACCGGGTGTGCAGTGGTCTTGCCAAAAAACGTTTCCCAGTCATCAAGGTGTGATGGATTGTTCAGGAGTAACAGTTTTTCGTGCGCCAGTTGTTTGAGTGAAAACGCGCTTCGGTTATCAAGATAATCCGGACTGCAAACTGCAATCATGTTCTCCTGCATGATTCGCGCACTGTGTGCGCTCGGAAGCGAGTTCGGATCGCCAAATAGAAGAATGACATCGCCTTGCGTTTGGTCCTATGCGCGACTGAGATCGCGCGTGTGAAGCTCGATATCGACGTCAGGAAAGCGTGCAGCAAAATCCGGCAGCCGTCGCATCAAATAGCAACTGGCGAGTCCAATGGTTGCATTTACATGCAGTTTTTGCGCGTGCGATTTCGCGCGCAGCTCAGCTACCGCTGACTGGATTTGTCCCAATCCAGCGCTGACCGCGCGATGCAGAGCTTCGCCATCGTCTGTAAGCGTCAGTCGAGGTTTGCTGCGCACAAACAACGGAGTGTTCAAATCATTTTCCAATGCGCTGATCTGCCGGCTCACGGCGGGCTGGAGTAAGCCGAGCTCGTCCGCCGCGCGGGTGAAATTCAAGTGTCGTGCAGCTGCATCAAAGGTGGCGAGTTGCTTGAGCGTTGACATTAAAACATTCCATTCAGGAATGATGAATATACCGAAATTCGTTCTTTTAAATCGCGTGATTTGAATAATAATCGAAAGACACCATTCTCTGGGTGAACAAGGTAATGGGAGCCGAGTCGACCTCAACCATCCGCACGCTGGCCGGCTTTATCTCGCAATCGGAGTTGGCGCCTTCGCGCGTTGCGCGCGAGCAGATTCGTCTCGCGCTGATCGACACGCTGGGCTGCATTATCGCTGGCAGCCGCCTGCCCGTGGCAGCCAAGACGCGCACCGCGATTGCCGACGCGATGATGTTTGGCGCGGAAGGGTCGTTTGTTTTCGGGACGAAGAATAGAGCACCGCCAATGACGGCGGCCTTTCTTAACGCAACTGCGGGACATGCGCTTGAGTTCGACGATTGGGAGATTCCCGGCAATACACACCCCAGCATTGTTTTATTCCCCGCGCTTTTGGCAGCATCAGTAAAAGGTGCCAGCGGCAATGCGCTTGTCGACGCGTACACGGCGGGGTTCGAAGTCATCGCGCGTCTGGGTGACGCGATGAATTTTGAGCACTACGACAGGGGTTGGCATACGACCATGTCGCTGGGCTGCATTGGGGCCGCGGGTGCGGTCGCGCGTCTTTGGCAATTGCCTCTTGAGCACACCGCTAATGCCCTGTCGATAGCCGTCACCCGAGCTTCGGGTTACACCTGCCAGTTTGGCTCAGACGTCAAAGCCTTGCACGCGGGTTTCGCGGCCGAGATCGGCGTACAGGCCGCAACGCTCGCGCGCGCGGGCGTTTGCGGCCAGGCCCACGCAATCGATCACCCCAAAGGCTTCGCCGCGTTGCTTGCGCATACCGACAAACAGCGCGTCGAAAATGCAATGAAAAAAGTGGGAACGACGCTGGCGATTGACGAGTACGGATTGCTATTCAAACCGTGGCCAAGTTGCGGATATACGCATCGACTCATGTGTTGCGCCATTCAACTGCGCCACGAAAAGATCGACCACAAAAGAATTACGGCGATAGAAATGCGCATACCCGACTTTCACGCTGCGATCTTGCCGTACCAAAAACCGAGCGATCGTCGTGAGGCACTTTTCAGTTTACCGTTTTGTGTCGCGATGGCCTTACTCGAAGGGCACCTGTCGCCGAATGACTTGGCGACGCAAACGTGGAACAGGGACGATGTTCAGGCACTAATATCGGTGTGTTCGCTGAATCCGTTTACACCGCAAAAACCTGAACTCAATTACGACGCCGAACAGCCCGATCAATTGATACTCACGATGGCAGACGGGCACGCATTCGAGGCGACGTGTGCGTACCCGCTTGGCGCACCGCAGAATCCGATGAGCGCAGAACAAATCGTCAACAAGTTTTGCGACAACACCGGTTTATCGCGAGACGCACAAATTGTCGCCAGCCTACTCAGTTGGCAACAAAACGATAACGTGTGCGACATCGTCGCAGTATTGGGAGAACGCAATGGCAAAACGTAGCAGCGGCGGTCGTGCCGCGCGACAGGCTGAACGCGCAGGTGGCGCGGGCTCCGGGCCGACAGTCGCAATCTAGCCGGGGATTGTTGGCGGGCGATATCAACCGCTGAGCACAAAAGATGTGCAGCGGGTGCATGAAACGGCGCTGCGCATTCTCGAAGAAATTGGTTTGAAGGGAGCGACGCCGCGATGTATCGAAACGTTCATCAGGCACGGAGCAGAAGTGACGCCCGACGGTCGTTTATTGATGCCCGCAAAGCTGGTCGAATCTGCGCTCGCAAACGCAGGTCGCAATTTCACGCTGTTTGCGCAAGATCCCGACCATGACCTCGACCCATCCGGTACGCGCATTCACCTCGGTACCTCCGGTGCGGCGGTGCACGTGATCGATTCTGAAACACGGGAAGTGCGCGACTCGACCTTACGAGATCTTTACGACATGGCGCGACTTGCCAATGCACTGCCCAATATTCATATGTTCCAGCGCACGGTTGTCGCGCGCGATTTGACTGATCCACGCGAAATGGATTTGAACACGATGTACGCGTGTGCTGCGGGTACGTCAAAACACGTTGGCAGTAGTTTCACGAGCGCCGACCACATGCGCGACGGGATTGAGATCCTGCATCTCATTGCGGGTGGCGAGGACGCCTGGCGCGCGCGACCGTTTTTGTGCGTCTCCACGTGTTTTATCGTCCCGCCACTAACTTTCGCAGAAGAAGCTCTGGGTGTGATCGAATGCGCCGCCGATAGTGGAACCCCGCTCAAACTTGTTTCCGCCGGGCAAGCGGGCGCGACCAGTCCCGTGACCTTGGCGGGTGCGGTCGCTTTGCAAACAGCCGAAGTTGTCGCAGGGCTTGTATACGTAAATTTACTCAACCCCGGATTGCCCGCGCTATTTGGCGCGCTGCCATTTGTGTCTGACTTGCGCACCGGCGCAATGTCTGGTGGCAGCGCGGAGCAGGGGTTGTTGATGGCAGCGTGCGCGCAGATGGCGCAGTTTTACGATATTCCCTGCGCCGTTTCTGCAGGCATGACGGACGCCAAGATGCCCAACTTTCAGGCCGGCTATGAAAAAGGCGTGACCGAGTTGCTTAGCGCGCTGGCAGGAGCCAATTTGATTTACGAAGCGGCGGGCATGTACGGTTCCTTGCTGGCGTGTTCCGCGGAGAGTTTTGTTCTCGATAATGACATGATCGGTGGGATTTTACGTGCAACGCGCGGGATCGAAGTCGATGAAGAAACGCTTGCTTTCGATGTGATTCGAGACGTATGTATTAACGGCCCCGGACATTTTCTTGGGCACGAGCAAACACTGCATAGGATGCAAAGTGATTACTACTACCCTGAGTTGGCGGATCGCACTACTCCGCAGGAGTGGCGAGACACCGGTGCGCCGGATTTATTGGAACAGGCAAGGGAGAGGACGAAGGAAATTCTAGCAAGCGAAAAACCGACTCACATTGCGTCCAACCTCGATGCGTACATTAGAGAACGTTTTCCCATTCGGTTGTAACCCGTGCCGATAAATTGCCACAGATACTTCGAGTGATATACAGCCTCGTTTTAATTTATTTGCACTGTTGTTTGTGACTGTTACGAAATTTCATCAGTCCGCACGATCAAAAATAGCATTATTAACAAGCCGCTTAAAACCCCGATTGAGGAAATGCCAAGAACTGGCCCCAACGACTGTGCGTTGAACTTGCCTGCGAACATCAGATAAAGGCCGATTAGCAAAACCACGGAGCTAGCGTGGTGGACGTAGAACTGAAGTTGGGCGACGCCACCAGAAGGGTTTCCGAGCCAAAGTTTTTGGCATACTCCGTATATAAATGACAATAAGAATCCCACCAGCATGATGTGGGCGTGAGTTACGAATTGACTATGGTCTTTTGATGCAGCCATGTATATGCCGAGTACCAGACCAACGATTGCGTATACAAAAGATGTGACTAGAAATTTTTTATCCATCGCTTCACCCTTGGTACGTGTTGAACTTAAACAGCTTAAGTCAGGTTAACACGTCTGCGGGATGTAGACTGCTAGAATACTTTCTCGTGAGAACTGCGATAGAAAAATATTTTGCGTCGTGCGATGCGTCAAGCGAAACCGGGCTTGAATATCTGGAACGGGCTGCGACAAGACGTTAGCTTTGTGCGTGACGTCATTATGTATTAAGTTTTGGGGGACTTGGTACAACCGATGCTATTTCAAATTCGGCAATTAGTGGTACGAAAAACGCAAATACTTCAGTCATCGCAAAAAGGGTTTGGCGAATTCATCTGTTTCAAAATCGAATCGAATTTTTACGCAATTTTCAAAAACTTTCCTGCTCTAACTCTATTCGGTAAACACGTTTCCGTCATCACCATACACGGTGTAAGCTTGTCGGCGTAACCGATGTCAAAAAGCATCCCCTGCGAAATCTCACCTGCCATTTTTCGCTCAGGCAAATTAACCACAAATAGTGCCTGTTTACCTTCGATCTCGTCAGGATTATCCCGTTCTTGTTTTATGCCGCTGAGAATCGAGCGGGCATGATCGCCAAAGTCCACGCTCAGCTTCATCAATTTGTTTGATTTCTCCACTTCCTACACATGCATAATTGTTCCAACCCGAATATCCAGTTTTTCCAAATCCGCAAACTCAACTAAATCGTTTATGGGTGCTTGCTTCATATATGATGATTTTCAAATAATCGCTAATCTGGGTTAAGTCAGATTTTTGGCAACTATTGTTGATACTGGTGATTGATGAATCAGTAATTGTCACACACTAACCCTGATTTTTCTGCGAAAGTCAAAATTACAGACCTCGAAAACACTGTTATTGAATGCGTATTTGTCGCACCGCGAACAATCCATCTGGAGTGTTTATACTTCCGCTGTTTATGAAATTGACTCGCTTTGAGTCAAAAGCCGCGTGCAGGGAGTTTCCAGCGATATCTTCGATTTGGGAATCTACAAGCAGTTGATAAGGTCCAGCGCTCCATGGGCGTTTCGGCGCTAGTGTCCATTGACGATCGTTGATCGAAACGTGACCATCGACACGTTCGCCGTGAGCGTCAACGAGTTGAATCATTCGCGGCAGCATGCCGGCATCCATTATTCTGTCGAACGTAACAGTTAACGAACTTTTTGAATTGCTTGGGGGTGATTCGATATGCCAACGTTGCGGCGAAATTGCGCGACGTTCTGCGGTATGTACATGAATTATTTTTGATTCGTCTTTACCGATTTCCACGCCCTCTGCGCTTTCCATTAAACCAGAAACAATCAATGTGTAAGTTTGATTTCCGTTCAAAGGTGTGCCGGCTCGAACGTTCGGCCCTACACCTCGCTTCAGGCGCCCGGGGTCTAGTAATAATGTCAGTCGTCTTTGACTGTTGTCCCACAGTTCCGTCGCCAAATTCAGGAACGGATCTGCGATCGTCTGACCTGCGCTGTTTTCGATACGAATCTTGTCTCGCGCCTGGCCGCGTGCCATAGGTTCTGAAAAAGTTAGATAAAGTCTAAGCGTATTTTCGGGTATCTGCGCCGCCGTCGGCGAAACGGACAGGACCCGTGGTGAGGAGTTTTCGCGTTTGTCTATCGTAAAGCGTGCAAAAACGGGTGCCTCCATCGATGACATGTTCACCCCGACAACGTACTCTTCACCGGCTTTTAATCTAAACCTCGGTGAGAGTCGCAACACATCGGCGTTGCGAGTTGCGGTAAACAGCATCGAACGACCGGTTGCTGACGAAGCATGACGGAGTTGAATTTCGCCCGACTCAATTTCAGTTGAAAGCACTGTTGTCGCTTGGAAGCAGCACACAACAACCGCGTTAGCGTTTACATCATAACGCGCAGCGACTTCGGCTTTGAGTCCAAGGGACAAAAACAGTAGCGCGCCAAACACTGCTCGGCGCGCAAGTCTGTGAGCGACGGACATCAATTATATTCAATCGGCGGCGCGGATTTGTAGCCAAATGGGTCAGGCCCGTCGGCCCAATTCATTTCCACTACGTGATCTGCGCGATCAAAAAAGAATGGCATTGGCAAGGTATGAAGCTGAATATTGCGCGGGTCTTCTGGACTCTGTCGAACCACTACTGCCCAAGTGTCATCAACGGTATCCAGATGCAGGGTTCCGCTCATTGGCATGGCATGTTGTTCAACGCCCGCAACTGAGAAGACCGGCTTAACCCCGGTTCCATGAGGCATCGGGTCAGCAGTGGCCAATGCGCCCAATGATATTTGCGCTGCGCTGCGATTAGTGTTAGTCACCAAAACGTTGTCTGATTTGTCCCAGGCATTTGTAAACTGAATGATATCGATTGGTGTGTTGCCGAATCCCATTTCACCAATCATCGTTCCGCGCACTTTGGCGCCGTCTTTTAGATCTTCCAAGGGTATGCGCACAACGGGCGTACATGCGTAAACCGCAATGAGGGTGGGCTCGCCCTCCAGCTCTACAATCGTTTGTGTAATAACGGGCGCTCGAGTTTCATACTGCGCGTGTACCGCATGCCAAATTTCAACCGATGTTGTCTGTACGTCGCCAGTAAAGGGGTACGCGATACGACGCAGTTTTGAGCTGAATTCCTCGTTGGAAATTCCGGCGACGATAATCTCACCCTTGTGATAATCAATGTCGGTGATGGCGAGATTGTTCAGCGGTTGGCCAAACTCAAGTGTTTCATTCTGCGGAACCGGTCCAACACTTGTCTTTGTATGTTTGGCTGTACCCAAATCTACAAGCTCAAGTTTTCCTTTGTTAACTGCAAATATGACGGCTTCAGCGTTCGGCCCATGACCCCGGTGAACTGATAGAAAGACTTGACGCGTGGCTTTATGCACCACCATGTCGTTGATTTCGACGTCGTGCGGTTCGACGCCCAACTGCGCCGCTATCTCTCTATCCAGACCGTTGAGAATGGTGCGCCCCTCAAATGTTTGCGCGCGGCCAAGTCGATAATCGGCTTGGTCGCTAAGGTGTTTATCGTTCAGATCAAACGCGTGGACAACACCCGCTTTTGAATCGCCTACGAACAGAACATTGTCACTATCAAACGCCAGGGCGCCTGCAGACTTGAGTGGCGAACCGGCTGCGAGTGCTACTTGCATGCTTGCCATTATCAGTGCGCTGACAGAGATCAAAGAATTGAGTTTTTGCACCTAAGGCTCCGTTTGTATTTCGACGTGCACACTATAATCGTTGCCCCAATTCGAATAGTTGCTAATATTCGCCCGGCTTGTTCTAGTTTGGAGAACGAAGATGGGGCAGCTAGAAGACCTTCGCGTATTCGTCGCCATTGTCGATAGCAACGGAATCTCTCGAGCCGCAGAGGAATTGCACATCGCCAAATCGGCGGTTAGCCGAAGGCTGAGTCAGTTGGAAGACCGCTACGAGGTGCGCTTAATCGATCGAGAACGCGGTGCCTGGATGCTGACCGACGCAGGTCGAGAGCTTTATCAGCGTGCGCTGCGCCTGGTTAACGAAAGCGATGAATTGGATGCAGATTTCAAGCAGCCCGCTTTTGTGTTGGCCGGGCCACTGGCCGTATCCGTACCCGCAGAGTTCGGCCTGGCGTTTCTGCAAGCGACGTTGGTGGACTTTCAGACTCGCCATCCAGAAATACAGTTTTCCGTCGATTTCGACGATCGCCGGGTCGATCTTGACCGAGAAAACTATGACATCGCAATTCGTATCACCGATACATTAGATTCCGAACTTGTTGAGCAGCCCTTGGGTAAAATGTGTCGAGGTCTTTTTGCGAGCCCGGAATATATTAAAGGCGCAGGTATGCCGCGAACGTTCGAAGAACTCGCAGCCCATCGACTCTTGTACTACGGCAAAGAACGACGGTGTGAATGGGTTTTTGGAAAAGGGCAAGAAGAACGCAAACTGACTTTCACTCCAGCGCTTAACTCTAACAGTGGCCAGTTTCTTTATCAGGCTACATTGCATGGCCTTGGTATTTCAAGATTGCCACTCTTCATCGCAAACGAGGCGAAGCAGGATGGACGGTTAATCACGCTATTGCCTGAACTACAGATTCGTACTTATTCGATCAGTCTTGTTTATCCGTCCAATCGCAGAGTCAATCAACGAATGCGCGTATTCGCTAAAGAGATGTCGCTAGCCTGTGAAGCGCTTTAGAAGTCGCGGCGCGCTAAAACGCAACGCCGCTGTATATTCTGTACCGTGTTT
Source organism: Pseudomonadota bacterium (assembly GCA_039029275.1). Classification (GTDB taxonomy): domain Bacteria; phylum Pseudomonadota; class Gammaproteobacteria; order JBCCGL01; family JBCCGL01; genus JBCCGL01. Next base: position 92,698 of record JBCCGL010000014.1, read on the forward strand.
GCTAAGAATGGATGATGTGAGAGTCAGCACTCAACGTTTATTGATCGCCCAGATTCCGGGGCCTTTCGCCGCCATATACAGGAATGCGAAACTGTAAAACGCGGTAATTTCACCACCGTTCGCAATTGGAAACGGATGGTTTAGGCCGTGTACCAGCCAATAACCCACCGCCATTGTTCCGCTGGCGATGAACGCGGCGAATCGGGAATAGAATCCAACTATAATCAAAGCGCCCGCCACTATTTCAATAATGCCAGCAGCGGTACTCATCGGGTTTAAATCGTATGGAAACGAAATTGGAAAACTGAACAACTTTTGCGTTCCGTGGCATAAAAATAGAAACCCGGTCACCACTCGGAAAGCTGCGTAGGTTTGCTCAGTGAAGCTGTTCAAAATATTCATAATATCCTCCTCAAGTTAAAAAATACCTATTTCGTTGGTAACACTGAATAAAGTAGATGACATAATGTGTAGCAATTTCGCAGACAGAATGCGTATGTGAGTTAAGCGAAATATTATTTGCGTTTACCAATACAAATCAGTGCTGTTGGTTTAATTGACTCATTAACGCCCAATAATTTTTGTACTTTCTCATCGTCGAATCCCCCGACCAAAACTGCGCCTAAATCAATACAACTCGCTTGTAGCTGAACATTTTGTGCGATCGACCCTGCTTCCAAGTAAATATAGCGGTCGCCTCTTTTGCCGCGTGGCGGCTGTTCGAAAAAATGAGTTTTCATCAGTTCAAAATCAGCAGTTAAGACCAGGATCATCGCTGCTTCAAGCCCCCATGGTTGGTGATCAATCGCTGCACTAAAAAATTCTTTTCGAAAATCTTTTTTAGTCTTTAAGTCGAGAGAGTGTTCGTGTGAGCAATATTGAAAAATTCCCGGAGATAAGTCAGATATATTTACCACGACAACATATATTTGGCTCGGGTACTGGGCGCCAGCTGACGGTGTGGTTCGTTTGTTTTCGGAACCGGTTAGTCCTTGCGCTGCCCACAGTAAAACGGATATTTCACGTAAGTCAATCGATGCTTCTGAAAATTCTCGATAACTCCTGCGCTTTGCAATAACGCTGTTTAGCGACTTGGTATTTGTGGTATCTGGAGGAGGAAGGTCAATTTTCATTGCGTATTTTGATTTTTTGTACCTGTGCTTTTGGCTTAGCGGTGCCAGCGCCGATTTTCAGTGCCTTGTGAGCGAACTTGAATTGCGCATAAGTGATACCCGCTGATGTGAGTCTTCTTTAATCAGACAAAAAATTCAGAGAGATCACGGCTCTGACCGTTTCCCGGTAATTAATCGCGCACCGCGACCGTAGGTGACATATTGTCTTAACCAGTTCAATGCAACCAGAATTGGACTTCGCACGCCAATAAGGAAATAGATGTGCGCGATCCCCCAAATCCACCAGGCGACGAGTCCGGTAAGCCGCATAAATGGCAATTCTATCACGGCAGATTTTCGTCCAATGGTTGCCAGATTACCACTATGGCGATAGCGAAATACGGTGGGCGGAGATTGTCCGGTTATGCGTGATTGGATCAGCCCTGCAACAAACCGCCCTTGCTGTTTTGCGGCAGGCGCAATCCCCGGCACTGGCGCACCCTGATCATCGTTAACGGCTGCAGTGTCGCCAATAACAAATACGTTGGGATATCCAGCAATGGACAGATCGTCTTGCACCAGCGCTCTTCCCGCAGAATCGCTTTCCACACCCAGCCACTGTGCTGCAGGCGATGCTGCGACGCCCGCTGCCCACAACACTGTTGCCGAGGGGATTTGGGTCTCAGCGACAACAACGCCGTCGCTGTCGCACAGGGTAACGGCGTCACCAAGACGTACGTCGACCCCGAGCGATTCAAGCGAACGTCTGGCGTAATCAGAAAGTTCCTGCGGCATGGCGGGCAAAACCCGCAGGCCTGCCTCGATCAATATCACCCGAGCGCTGCGCGAATCAATATGTCGAAAATCGGAAGCCAGCGTCCATTTCGCCAGTTCCGCAATCGTGCCGGCCAGTTCCACACCGGTTGGCCCTGCACCGACGACCACAAATGTGAGTAGACGCTGGCGCTCGCTTTCCTCATCTGTCATTTCGGCTTTTTCGAAGGCGAGCAGAACACGCTGCCGGATCAGCGTTGCATCGTCGATGCTTTTAAGACCTGGCGCAAACGCCTCCCATTCTTGATGGCCAAAATAGGCATGTCGGGCTCCGGTGGCGAGTATCAAATAATCAAACGGAATCCTGCGTGCTTTAGTTACGACATTGTTTGTATCAAGGTCCACATCGCAAACCTCGTCGAGAAGCACCGTGACATTTTTTTGATCACTCAAAATGCCGCGAATTGGCCAGGCAATATCAGACGGTGCCAGACCCGCAGTCGCTACCTGATAGAGCAGCGGCTGAAACAAGTGATAATTCTGCCGATCAATCAGCGTTATATTGACGTCGGTTTTTCGTAGACCCAAGGTAGTGAAGAGTCCACCGAAACCTGCGCCTACTACAACAACTTGAGGCTTATCGGGGTTTTTCATTAATGTCGCCAAATGTGTGCACCAGAGGCCAAACGCGAGACCGTATGGTCTGCGATTGTGACTGGGCTAATTCTAAAGTACTTCAATGTGCGTGATTGTGGTTTCCGCTTCCACTTGAATACCCCCGAAGAGAGTCGTACATCTTTACTTGATGATGAGACAGAACATTTTTCATCTTCAGATGAGCAAGTAAGTGAGTACCGCGAAGCATTGCTCTGGTTTTGCCAATTTTTAAGAGCAGGGGATCGAGTGTCGAGGCTGATATCTGCTTACTCGAAAAAAGTATATCCAGCTCTTCTTCGTATTTTACAAGCTGAGTTCCAAGGTAAATTGCTTTTTCGCGCATCTTTTCAAATATTAGATTTGTTTGTTCAATCTGATGCGCAGACAGGTGTAGTTGCTCAGTCAAATCGAGCACATGCCGAGGCCCCGGGTAGTGATTAAGCTCTGCCGCTTTAGCAAAGCCCATGCCGTGACCTTTCAGCAACGCAGCAATCTCATCAGGTGCAAGTGATTTGATATTTTTTGTTTCCTCTCCCGCATAAGGGGATTGTGTGGAGGCCAAGGATAGATTCGCGCCGACGAAAAACAGGATGGCAAATATCAGTCTCATATCAATTTTCCTACGTATCGTAATACCCGACATCAGCGCCAAACCGACTGCGCGTTTTTGCTCGCCGGCATTGCTCATTTTCGATCATAAGGAACCACTGCGATCGGAGTGAGTTCTACCAGAAAATCCTCGTGGCCAAGACCAGCTACCCTAACAGAGGTGCTGACAGGAGGGTTCTCTTGCGTGAGGAATTCGTTTCGAACCGACTGTATCTTAGGTAAATCTTCCAGATAGAGACAATACGTGGTGATGGACACAATATCCTCAAGTTTTCCACCGACTTCATTCAGAAGAGATTCGATGTTTCGAAAGCACTGTCGCGTTTGTTCCGCGACATCACCTCTACCGACTATATTTTCTTCCGCATCCCAGGCGACTTGCCCGGTTAAGTAGATGAGGTTTCCTGCGGGTGGAATGACACCCATGCTAAAACCACGTCCGCGAGATTTCCATACCGATTCCGATTCAAAAGATTTACGCATGCGAAGATTCAGTTAGTGCCTCAATTTAGGGGTCCAGCGAGAAAGCGCAATCGAAAGCGCGAACTTAAGCGGTATAGTTCTTTCAAACGTCTATCTCTCTCACTGAGCGATTGATTTCGTCCTGGCACGATTTGTCGATTTCTATCTTTTTTCCGTCATCCATCTTTTGGTCAACAGACGTTGTCTCGACCACGTACATCGGCTTCGCAGAGAGTAGCGAAAACGGAATGTTATAAACAACCCCGCTGTTCTCATCAGACCACGTGAAGACCACATGTGGCGGTACGTCTGTTTGGTGATGAAACCAGGTGCCTCTTATCTTTTGAATTTCTCCCACAAAATACTGATCCATGCATTCGGGAATAGTCATTTCCAGATTCTTCGCCTGAAACGTTCGAGTAACCACATCGAATTTTACGGGTTGCACATATTCGGGAATTTCGAGGATAAATCCTTTCTCGTCCATTTCCAGCTCGGCATTGTCGTGTGCGAGACACATCTTCGCGAATAAAAGTATCAGTACTAATCCAATTCCAACGATTTTTTTCATTTGATTCGATTTTTAACGCATCGGTAAATCACAAGCGCTTAAGTGCATAAAGCAGGTTAAAGATGGGGCGGTGCAAACAACGCTTTGAATCTTTTCATAGACCGCTGCGCCTTTTCAAGGCATCAGGCGAGCAAGGGCTCTGGAATACCGTTTTTGGTATTGCTTTTTTAAATCAACCGGATCGAAATATATCCATATCCGCAGGGGTGCACAATCTGATATAAATTCGCACATTAAACGCGGACTTTATTGAAGCAGGACACCATGTTGCAACCTCAACTCAATTTGGAAAGCCTTGCCCGCAAGCTCGACGCGGGTGGATTTAATCCAGATGACGCCGCCGAATCGCTGACGTTACCATCTGTTTGGTACTACGATTCGGAAATTTTTGAACTGGAACAGCAGCGTTTGTTCCTGCGTGCGTGGGTTTACGTTGGGCATGTTACCGATCTGAATGCACCGGGCAGGCAACTTGCTGCTCATGTGGGTGATCAGGCTGTTCTTGTAATCCGAAACGATGAGAACGAATTGCAGGCGTTCGACAGCGCTGATCTGCGCCCGGTGCGAGTTGAGGTCTACGCCGGACTTTTGTTTGTAAATTTCGACACAGACGCCGTGCCGCTGGCCTCGCAGGCGAGCCAGCTTCTGGAAGCGATCAATCGGGTTTGCCCGGATTTAGCACACATGAAATGCGCGCACCGTGCGACACGCGACGTTGCGGCAAACTGGAAAACGATTGTTGATAACAACCACGAGTGCTACCACTGCGCAGTGAACCACCCCGATTTAATGGCGATGACCGATTACTCCGCGCGCGCGACCTGGTCCGATGAAGGCATCACGTTTGTCCACACGCTGGACGGCTACAGTGAGGATAGCGCGCCATTTACCTGCGAGCATTCAGGGACCGAATCGCTCTACAGTTTTATCTTCCCGACTGCGATCCCGCTTTTCTTTGCTGGGACCGGCGGTCTGGTTCTGTTTCACATTCGGCCGACCGGCCCGCAGACGAGCCAAATTGGGCATGACTTTTACTTCCCCGATGGTACGTCAGCAAAGGCGCAGTCTGAATTCATCGACTACATCACCCAAACGCTGGCCACCGAAGACGTGGGGTGGGCCTGTGCGTGAAGGTGCAAGAAGGGTTGAACTCAAAAGGATACGTTCAGGGGAAGTTTGTTGTGGACTATGACAACTTTGGGTTTTCGGAGCACCATGTCCATTTTTTTCAGGCACTGGCATACCGAGCGCTTGTGGAGGCTTGATCTAAAGTGGAGTCGTATTGGGCCGAAACTGCGGGGGCGGATCAAGCTTGGCCGACCGTGCAGGGGGCGCTAACAGCAGACGTTGTAATCGTTGGCGGCGGATACCTCGGGCTCTCCTGCGCTCTGCAACTGGCGGCGCAGGCCACAAATGTGATCTTGCTGGACGCGCAAACCCCGGGTTGGGGGGCGTCCGGGCGCAACGGTGGCCAGATCATCCCGGGCCACAAATACGAACGCACCGATCTGGTCGAAAAGCTCGGGGAAGAGCGCGGCGGGCGCCTGTTTTCCTGGGCGGGAACGTTTGCCGATCAGACGCTCGATCTAATCGAACGTTATCAGATTGACTGCGACGCCTCTCAATCTGGCTGGATTCAGCCAGCGCACGCAAAATCTGTCCTCGACAAGATGATCACGCGAGTGCGCGAATGGGAGCAGGAAGGTGCCAACCCAAAAATTGTCGACGCAGCGGAAACATCGCGCTTATTGGGTACAGACTGGTACAAGGGCGCGTATGTGGATCCGCGCGGTGGTCGTCTGCATCCGCTCAAATACGCGCGCGGTCTTGCCAGAGCCGCCGCCGACGCTGGAGCGTCGATCTTCGCGAATTCTGCTGCGACAAAGTTGGAACGCGTATCCGGCAAGTGGAACGTTTCGACAGCGTCCGGAACCGTTTTTGCAGAACAGGTGCTGATTTGTACCAACGCCTACACAGAAGCGGGCGATCATTTAATCAAAGGCCTGTACAAAAGCGTTGTTCCATTCCCGTCCTATATCATCGGTACAGGCCCGCTGACCGACAATCAGCGCGAGTCGATCCTTCCCGACGGTCAAACAGCGGCAGACCTCAAGCAACTGATCAACTACTTCCGGCTTGAGGCGGATGGGTGCTTCCTGTTCGGTGGGCGTGGTCCGCTGCGCGAAACGGATGATCCCGGTGTATATGAGCCCATCCGTCGCAAGATGTTGGAGTTTTTTCCACAGTTGGCTGCTGTGCCCATGCAATACGGCTGGAGCGGGCGGGTCGCGCTTACATCTGATGGTTTGCCGCATTTGCATAACGCTGCGCCGGGTCTTTGGGCGTCGCTCGGGTGTAACGGGCGCGGGGTGGGATATGCGACCGGAACCGGTAAGCTGCTCGCGGAGTTGATACAAGGATCTGACCCGGCACAGTCGCCGATTCCAATTACACCGGTTTCGCGCATACCGTTTCATAGTCTTTATTTGCTCGGTGCGGGGATTGCTGTGTGGCACAAGAACCGATGCGATCAGGTAGAGCGCAATCGGTCGGCTTAGCTGTAGCAAACAGCGCAAACGATTGGGACTAGATTGATATTTTTGTTTTCGTTGTAGCGCGTCGGTTCAGCGAGCGGTGTGAGGTCAGGCTGAATGTGCTGGCTAAGAGTTTTGTCATCAGGTTTGTTGGCAAACTATTTTATCCATATTCCATGCGTTTGGACCTTACTAAATCTATGGTTACTGGAAAGCGAAAGCACGATGCCGTGAAACCTTGGCCTTGACCCGATCTGTGTTTGATTCTCCAGCCTTAAAGTGGCATTTGAGAGCGGGTATATCCGGTCATTGGAATGAGATGAAATTTTTAACGCTCGTAGCAAATTCTCCACTTTTTCGCTCGATCCCAGCCACACCTCATTGATGCCAGATACCCCATTTCTGTGACTGGTGGCTGTTTGTGTGCTGGTATCCTTCTTGTGGTTCTCGATTAAGAAAATGTGTTCCAGACCGGACCCCGTTGGAAAGGTTAGGTAGTTCCAGAGGCGTCCTGGCTGAACGTGATGGTCGATGCTTTCTGACCTCAGTTGTTTTGAGGCGTTGTTTATGTCAAAGCCGCTGAGGGCGACAAATATACCTCCCTCTGAACTGGCAAGAAATTTCGAATAAATTTGCGCCAGTGGGTCGTTGGAGGTGCCAAGCACAGACATCAATTCGATTTCGGTTCCGTCAGAAAATTCGACAAAGGAATTGATTAAACCATTGTTGTGCACTTTGCCGTCTTTTACTGTAAATCCGTATTTTTTAAAAATCTGATTAGAGGTTTGTAAATCGTGCACTGCCAAAACGACGTGATCGAGCCTCGGATTATCACCATGAGCAGGAGAGAAAACCACGAGGCCGAGAAGAATGCAGGATGATAAAAGTACTCTCATAAAAACTCTTAAGGTTCTGCGTCATTGCCGCAGTTCTGCTTCGTACACCTGAATGCGTTTGCCTGGTTACAAGACGCGGTTTTTGCTTACCTTTTACTCCCGGATACCACGTAGGCTGACGTCGGGAAAGCAGCGGTGCCGCCAGGTGTTTCAAATTGCGATAGCTCGACGTCAGCCATTTCTACTAGTTGAATGAGTTGAGCTTCGGTTAGCGCGTCATCTTCAGTCCAACCCTTGGCACCCGTATGGATCCATTCGTTAATCGAGTTAAAGTTACCTGTACCACCATGACCTTAAATTAGAAAGTCGCCAAGGTTGAGCGGCTTGAACAACTTTTCAAGTACGGCCGAATCACCCATTGCATAAGGAGTGCTGTCTATTTCTCCACCGAGAAATTTCTGCCATAGGTACTCTTCCGCCGCGAGACCCGGATTGTTTTCGAGTTCGTCCCAAACCAGTACTGCCAAATGACCATTTGGCTTTAGTACCCTGTGCATTTCTTTTACAGCAGTTTCCTTGTTTTCGAAATACATCAAACCAAATTGACTGACAACGCAATCGAACTGTTCGTCGTCAAACCGAAGGCCTTCCGCCGGTGAAGTAATCCACTCCATGTTGGAAGATTTCCGCCTGGCAATTGCTAACATCCCCTGGTTGATGTCTACGCCTACAGTTCTTCAGACAGTGTGGCGACAATAGGCTCGCCCCTTGTCACAATAATAGTGTGTTCAAATTGCGCGGATAGATTCGCGGGATGGCCAACGAGTGTCCATCCATCACTCGCCTCGGTTACAGATGTGCTTTTCGTGGACAAAAAGGGCTCAATTGCTATTACTTGACCGAGTTGCAATCGTCGTGTGTCGTGACGGTTAAAGTAGCTGACAATGCCCTCAGGCTCTTCGTGTAGGCTTCGACCGATTCCGTGACCGGCGAGATTCCTGATTGTTTTGAACCCGTGCGACTTCGCAGTGCGCTGAATGGCTTTTCCGATTCTATTTATAGGCGCACCAGCTCTCGCTTCCGATAGAGCACGCTTTAATGCCTGCTTCGCGGCATGACACAGTCGCGCTTTAATTTTTGCTACGGGGGGAACGACAGTCGTGCCACCCGTATCAGCGAAATAGCCTTCCAACTCAGCGGAAACATCAATATTCACAACATCCCCTGCCTGAATAATTCTCTTGCCAGGAATGCCATGAGCGGCTTCATTATTGATACTGATGCAAGTCGTACCGGGAAAGTTATAGGTAACTCTGGGTGCTGATTTGGCTCCCATGCTTTCAAGAAGCGCCGCACCTAGTTCATCCAACTCCGCTGTCGTGATTCCTGGCTCAACAGCACTCAACATTGCATCGCGCACCGTGGCAACGGCCCGCCCGGCATTCATGATGCCATCGATATCGTTCTGGCTCTCTACTGTCATATATGAACCTTGATTTTTTGATCGACGGATAATGCTGCTATCAGTGGAGCATGTAGTGTATTCGCTTGTTTGGCTTGCTAGGAATTTTCACAGTCAACAACCTCATAGCCAACACCAGTTGTATCGTTTTCTAATACCGCAACATCAAAATATTCAAGTTCTTCAGCATCGGGTAGATTAGAACGAGGGATTAGGTGAAGATTGATGTCAGTTGTCCCTGCACCGCAGACCGCAAGCACGACTAGATTCGTTTCAAAACCACAATTAGACGATATTACGTCTATTCCGCGGCGAATAAGTAGCAACGCGCTTTCTTCAACAGATTCCCCTGAATGCTCGCATTGAATTGCACCTGTGCTTTTAAATACCGTTACCGTGTTAGCGTCTTCTGGGGAACCATTGCTGCCACCACAGCTAACCAAGATTGAGATGGCAGAAATTGAGAATATGCGATACATCAGTTTTTCCTCAAGCGAATCAAATCAACGGACTCAGTAGGTGTGAGGTGACTAGTAATGTTCGACTGCATGCGCTTGTTAAGCCTCGGACTGAATCTTCGCAATCTCGTCGTAACAATAGCTAGTAATTTCGAAAGGATTTTCATAAGGATCTGAAAAGTAAATTGACCACGATAGCTCGTGGTCGTTTTCAACAAATAATACTCCGTGAAAAGTTAGCTTTTTTTTCCAAGCCAGATAATTTTCTGAGTCTACTGAAAATGCAATTGTGGTGGATTTTTTATCTTTGTTTTGAAAAAGTGCTAGATGAACACCACCGTTCGAAATAGTTAGCGGCCCTCCTTCTATAAACCATTTTTCAAGAGCGTTGACACGTGAGAAGTCCAAAACCTCTTTATACCACCTTTCCGCCTCAAGCCTATTTGGTGCATAGACATGAACGTGATCAATTTTCTCTAATTCAGGCATATTTTGTGTGCACTTCAACTGAAGTATAACAGCGCGCTAATGAGACTTTCGGCCACCTTAACTGTATTATAAGGAATCTATATAACAACACAGTATCCTCTCGTGTGTTCATGCATCTTTCTGAAAAACAGGCGAAAACAACACATTAGAAATTCTTACTGCGTTTTTACTCGCGCAATCGATTCAAAAAACGTTCGATTCCGCGACACCCGTTCTACAATTACGCTGACCGCAACGGCGCATTCGCCGGGCGTTCCGGAGTTCGCTGTTCCTGCCCCAGCACAAAATCAGCCGCGCGCGCTGCGATCATTTGCGTGGGTGCGTTGAGATTTCCGCTAACAATATCCGGCATAACCGATGCGTCGATCACGCGAAGATTGTCAATTCCGCGCACGCGCATTTCGCCGTCAACGACTGCCATTTCATCCATGCCCATTTTGCATGTGCCGCAGGGGTGGTAGTCGGTCGAGACGGTCGCGCGCACAAACGCTTCGATTTCATTGTCACTTCTGACATCCGGCGCAGGTTCGATGCGTTTGCCGCGAAATTCGTCGAAGGCCGGTTGCATCATGATTTCCTGCATTTTCTTGAACGCCTCAACCAGTTCATGTACGTCGAAAGGATCGGACAAATAGTTGAACTGTTGCGACGGTCGATCCGCGGGATTAAGTGACTGCAAACGAATCTGACCTTTGCTGCGCGGGCGCAATTGATCGACGTTAATCTGATAACCCTGAAACAGTTTGATGCGCGTGCCTTCGTAGGTGTTGTACACGGGCGTAAAGTGATACTGCAAATTCGGGTATTCGACCTCGTCGTTGCCGTAGACAAGCCCACCCATCTCCCAGACGTTCGATGCAGCCACACCGGTGCGTGTCAACATCCACTGAGCACCGACTCTGAGCTTGTGCAGCGGGTTGCTGAGATAATTCAGCGTGATGGGTTTGGTGCATTCGAACGCGGTATCGATCGACAAATGATCCTGCAAATTCTGACCAACGCCGGGCAAATCCAAAACCGGATCGATTCCGTGCTCGCGCAAATGATCGGCAGGGCCAAGCCCGGACAGCATCAACAGTTGCGGCGTTCGAATCGCGCCGCAGGACACAATAACCGATTTGCCCGCGTGGATCGTGTGCTGCTCGCCGCGCAGCGAAACGCGGACACCTCGCGCGCAATTGTTTTCGACAATAATTTTTTCGACCATTACGTCGGTTTGCAATTGCAGATTGGCGCGTGACAGCGCAGGCTTTAAATGCGCGACCGCGGCACTTGAACGTCGACCGTTCTTTGTGGTGCTGTCGAACCTTGCAATGCCTTCGGGTTTGTACCCGTTTAAATCGTCGGATGTGCCCTGACCGGATTGTTCGCCCGCTTCCATCAGGGCGTCGAACAAAGGGTTTTGTAACTTGCCTTTGGTAACACCCAGCGGGCCGCTGTCGCCGCGCCACTCGTTCGCACCTCGGTCTGAATTTTCACCGGCTTTAAAATACGGCAGACAATTGTCGAAGCGCCATTCGGGCAAATTATGATTTTCCGCCCAATAGTCGTAGTCGCGCGGATGGCCGCGCATATACACCATCGAATTGATCGACGACGAACCGCCGATCACTTTTCCGCGCGGCATTTCGACTTCGCGATCATCACACTGCGCCTGCGGATCGGTTTTGTAGTTCCAGTTAATGCTCGGGTCTTTGTAGACGCTGTAAACGCCAGCGGGAATATGGATCAGCAGTTTGTGATCCATTGGTCCTGCTTCAAGAATCAGCACGCTGTGATCGCCACTCGCGGATAGTTTGTTTGCCAGCACGCACCCGGCTGAACCCGCGCCGAGGATGATGTAGTCGTATTCGGGTTTGAATGTCATTTCAGTTTTTAGACTGCAGTTGCTTGAGAGGCGCGTCTTCGCGCCACGTGGTACGCCACATGCGGCGTCTCGAATTGTGGATGTCGTACGGTGTACCGGCGTGCAGCACCCTGCGATTGTCCCACAGCACAGCATCACCTTTTTGCCACTGGTGTCGATAGCGAAATTCGTCCGCGCATGCGTGATCGGTAAGCGATTCGATAAACGTTCGCGTCGCATTTTCTGTCCAACCGTCGATGCGCAGACTCACCTGATTGCCAAAGTAGAGCGCGCGCCTTCCCGTAAGCGGATGGCGACGAACCAATGGCCGCCAAACGGATTCGTACTTGCGTTGTGCTTTCTCGAAGGCGTGACCCTGTCGTTCGAGATATCGCTCCAGGCCGCTCGCGCTGGTTTCGATAAACATGGTTTCGTAATCTATTTTTTGCTGTGCGCTCAGCGCATCGTAGGCGCTGTACATACACGCAAACAAGGTATCGCCGCCAGACTCGGGCACTTCCAGCGCGTACAGCAGCGACGCCCGCGCAGGCACTTGTCGGTGAATGTGATCGGTATGCCACTCGAGCTCGCCGTCTGCTTCGGCGGGAGAAAACGTGACCAGTTCTTTGCCCGTATTTCCAACCACAAAAATTTCGTCGTGCTGTGGCAGGCGAGCGTTTCCGAGTTCGGTCAATTCCAGTGATGCAAACGCGCGGCTGAATTCGACCAACTGTTTAGCCGACAAATCCTGCGCAGGAAAAACCAATACCCCAAATTTTTCTAAGGCGTGTTCAATTTCATCGATCAGGTTTGCACCGGGAATTTCCTGAAGCGACACATTGCAAACGCGCGCACCAACTGTCGTATTCAGTGGAGTGATTTCGAGGGTCGCGTCAGTCACTGAAACTTCTTACAACTGAAGCGCTGATGCGGACCAGCAACCACAAAAACAGCAGAGGGAAAAACACGGTTTGCAGGAGAAAAACCACGATCAAGTGAACGATGTGTTCGCTCGCGGTGGCGAAGCGCTGTTTGTACTCGGCGATGCGCGCCTCGACATTGAACGTTTGCGTGGTGCGATCGTACCAGCGTTCGATTCGCGCCAAAAAGCTCTCGTTGCCGCTACTCGCTGCCTGCTGTTCCGCAGCCTGCAATGCTTCGACTTCGTCGCGCGTTTGCTCCAGCGCGTTGTATGACTCGCTGAAACGCGTATCCAGAAAAGACTGATACACCCAGTCGTTGACTATCACGACTGCGGGCACCGCCAATCGCACCAACAACACCAGTAATGCCGCTTTAAGAAAAAGACTGCGCCACCGGCTTGCGACGAGTTGCGGCTTCCACAAACACACCAGCACAAACAGACACGCCACGATCATCGCACCCTGCAAAAACGCGGATGACCCCATCTCGATCATCAGCTTTTGCGCCCCCAGCGAGGTGCTGGCAAGCAGCATGATCCACGAGAAACGCTCGATCAGGTCGTTAACCGGATCGAACACCTGACCCGGCGTCAGTATCACCCCGACTCCGGCGGGCTCAATCGCAAGCTCGGTGCCTTGCACCACAGACACAACCGCGTTAATGCCGCGCACCACGGCAAAGGTGACAAGCGCACGCTCGAAGGCCGCATCGACCGGCTGCGCCGCGCGTTTGTCTATGGTTTGCGTCAAGGCCAAAATTGCGACGGCGCAGACCAGCGCGGTGGTCAGTACTCGCAGCACACCTATGGTACGTGATTCACTCATGTGCCTATGGTATGCAGCGCGAGGCAAGATGGCAAAGCCCGCACTTGAACGATTGCTATCGCCTCTGCTAGCGTAGTCAGGATCTATCAGGAGTTACCCCGTATGCGTCCCTCACCTGTTTCCGCGACCGTCGATTTTGAGCAAGACGGCGTGCAACACGGCTTTTTGAAATTGCCCTGCTCGCGCGACGAGTCGGCCTGGGGCGCGTTGATGACGCCGATTACCGTTGCCAAAAACGGCGACGGCCCAACCGCGATCATCACCGGTGCCAATCACGGCGACGAATACGAAGGTCCTGTGGCGATGTGCAAATACGCCAGCAGTATCGATCTGGACGAAATTACCGGCCGCGTTATTCTCGTGCCGTTTTTTAACTTTCCCGCGTTCAAGGCCGCCAAGCGCACGTCACCGATCGACGGTGGTAATATGAATCGTGTTTTTCCCGGCAGACCGGATGGCAACTTTACCGAGAAAACCGCGGATTATTTCCAGCGCCATTTACTCCCGATGTGCGACTACGTTCTGGATTTTCATTCCGGCGGCAAGACGCTGGACTTCGTACCATTCGCCTGTGCGCACATTTTGCCAGACAAGGATCAAGAAGCGCGTTGTGTTGCAGCAATGAAGGCTTTTGCCGCACCGTACAGCATGATGTTGCTCGAGATCGACGCTACCGGAATGTACGACTCTGCCGCTGAAGAAATGGGTAAAGTGTTTGTCTCGACCGAACTCCGCGGCGGCGGCACGTCCACCGCGGAAACGGTCAAATTCGCCGAAACCGGGCTGCACAATTTTCTTGTGCACGCCGGTATAAAAAAAGGCGAGTTAATCCCACGCGAGACCGTGTTTCTGGATATGCCGGATGGCAACTGTTTTGTCACCTGCGAGCACGAAGGTTTACTGGAAATGTGTGTGGACCTCGGGCAGACGGTGAACGAGGGGGATGTGATCGCGCGCATTTACGACATGAATCGCACCGGCACGGCACCGGTTGAGTACCGCGCCAAAATCAGTGGCATGCTGGCGCAGCGCCATTACCCCGGATTGATCGCCTGCGGTGATGCGCTCGCCGTTATTGCGGTGGTCAAATAGGCACCGATATGACAGTACCAACAACCGAACTGGGCACGACGACAGACGTTAAAGCCCTGCGCGCAATTTTTGACCCCAACGGTTTGCATCTGGTCGACCTCGGCTGCGGCGCCGGTGATCTCGCGCGCAAACTTGCCTACGTTGGCGCGACCGTCCTGGGCGTCGAGCCGGATGCCGCGCAAGCGGAGAAAAACGCCGCCGCGACAGCGGTCGACCGCGTCAGCTTTGTGCAGGCGTGTGCCCACGAAATGCCGGTCGACGAAGGTTCATCCGACGGTGTCATGTTCAGCTTGTCGTTGCACCACGTACCAAAAGATCTGATGCAGGCATCAATCGAAAAAGCCATTGGCGTATTAAAACCCGACGGTTTTCTCGCCGTAGTCGAACCACTTTTTGCCGGTTCTTATAACGATTGCATCGAGCTTTTTCACAACGAAGAAGCCGTGCGCAAAGACGCAGAAGCGGCGGTCAAACAATTTGCCGCGCCTCACTTTGACCGCTGGCAGCAATTTTTTTACACCACCGAAACGCACTACGATAATTTTGACGAATTCAGCGATCGATACGTCAACATGACGTATCTAACCTTTCACGCAGATGTCGTGCGCTCAGATGTCGTCAGGCAACGTTTCGAAGCCTGCCGCGAGGGTGACAGATATTGTCTGCGCTCACCCATGCGTATCGATTTTTTCACCGCAAAGAAACACTAGGAACATGGCGTTTGACACCTGGCTGGCGTACGCCATTGCAGCGACGATAATTGTCATTATTCCGGGACCGACAATTTTACTGGTGGTTGCGCAGTCGGTGCGGCACGGTTCGCGCGCGACGGTTCCGCTAACGCTTGGCGTTATGTGCGGCGATGCCGTCGCACTGGTGATGTCCTTACTCGGTCTCGGCGCGATTCTGGCAACGTCGGCGGTCTTGTTTACGGCGGTCAAATGGGTGGGCGCGGCGTATTTGATTTACCTCGGTATCAGTATGTGGCGCTCGCCGGTTCAAGAAAACTCTAAAAATGTCACGCAACAAGAGCCGCTGCCGAGGCGATCACGCGCCCTGTTCATGCACGCGTTTGTTGTCACCACGTTTAACCCCAAAGGCATCGTATTTTTTATGGCGTTTCTGCCGCAGTTTGTGAACCCCGCCGGCGACGTTGTATGGCAGCTGGTGATTTTGGGCAGTACGTTTGTGGTAATCGGTACGATCAACGCAGCACTCTACGCTGTTTTTGCCGGCGCACTGAAAAAATTTCTGGCCAGAGAAAGCGCGCAACGCTGGTTTAATCGCGGCGGCGGCACTGCATTGATCGGTGCAGGTGTGTTTACTGCGGCGCTTGAGCGGAACGCGTAAACCAAGTAGTGATGCGTTCAAAATTGACGCCGAACAAAACCAGCACAATTCCGAGCAAGTGAATGACGGTAAACTCCTCACCGAGAAAAGTCACCGCAAGCAATGATGCAATGACTGGAATAAAATTGTAGGCGATCCCGCCCAGAGCCGGGCCTCCAAGGCGCACGCCTTTCAACCACAGAATGCCCGACACGATTGACGGAAAAATCGCAACGTAAGCCAACACGCTGACTGTCTGAGTCGAAAGCGGCCAATCACTTTTTCCGGTCATAACGTCGAATAGATAAAAAGGCAGAATGCCAATCAGACCGAGTACGATGTTGACGAACAAAAACCCGCTAACCGAAAACGTATTCGGCAATCGTTTGAGGTAAACCGAGTAAACGGCAAAAACGACGATGGACGTGAGTATGAGTCCGTCACCGGGTGACAGCGCCGAGAGCACACCGCTCTGCAGACCGCCCGCAGCGAAGATAACCAGTGCGACGCCGCTGAGCGAAAAAAAGAGCCCCGCGACTTTTTTGCTGCCAATTTTTTCGACACCCATCAGCCACGACAGCATAAAAATAAACACGGGCAGCGACGCAGAAATAATCCCGACTTTGGTTGCGGTAATCCATTGCATCGACCAGTACTGAAACGTGTTGTAAATCGTGATGCTGAAAAACGCGAGCAGGGTGATTAGCTTCCAGTGCTCACGATAAAACTCGCGCTCGCGCACCACGATCGGAATCGCGAACGGCGCGAGCACAACGCACGCGAGTGCCCAGCGCCAGAACGATAGCGAGAACGGCGGGATGGTATCGACGATTGACTTGCCGATCACGGTATTGCCCGCCCAAAAACTCACCGCCAAAAGCAAATAGAAAAACGCCAGGCGTGCCGGCCGTGGATTTCCGTCGCTCAAAGTGGTGCTTCCTGTTGCTTACTTGGCCGCGATAACTCCGATCTCGACGAGCAAATCGGGGGAGGCGAGTCGCGCTTCGATACAGGCGCGCGCCGGAGCATGGCCCTCGGGCACCCAGGCATCCCACACCTCGTTCATTTGGGCGAAATGGCCAATATTGGCGACCCAAACCTGCGCCGAAAGAATCTTGGTTTTATCGCTGCCAGCCTCTGCCAATAACGCATCGATCTTATCCAGCACTTGCTGTGTTTGTGTCGCGATGTCGGCGTCGCGATCGCTGGCGACCTGCCCGGCAAGGTAAACGGTATCGCCGTGAATCACGATCGGGCTCATGCGTTTGTTTGTATTGATTCGTTCAATCATTGCTGGTTTGTACCTCTTGTTTGACGTGCGAAGGGTACCCTGTGTCAAACCGAAACTCGACCGATTTGTGTGGCGAAACCATCCTCTCAGGCGACATGCCAAAACGCGTGTTACGATTTGGCGCAACACTGAATCGGAAAATTCCCCATGCATCAAAATCCAGTCGCGCTCGTCACCGGCGCAAACCGCGGCATGGGTCTCGCCACTTGCGCGGCACTCGCACAGCAGCATTACACGGTTTTGCTCGGCAGCCGATCACTTTCAGGCGGCGAGTCTGCAGCGGCACCGCTACGCGAAAGCGGTCTTGACGTGCGCGCCGTCGAGCTGGACGTCGACAACGCGGATCAAATCGCCGCGCTGGCGAACACAATCAAAACAGACTTCGACCGCATCGACGTGTTGGTCAACAACGCTGGAATTCTGGTTGACCCGCTGACCGACGACGCGAGTATTTTCGATGCAAGCCGCGAGGCGGTTCTGTCGTCCTTTGTTACCAACACTCTTGGGCCTGTGCTGTTGACGAACGCTCTGCTGCCGCTGATGCGCGAGCGCAACTATGGCCGCGTTGTGAACGTGTCTTCGGGCATGGGGCAGCTCGGCGACATGGGTGCCGGCCACGCGGGCTATCGAATTTCCAAGACAGCGCTCAATTCGACGACCGCAATTTATGCCACAGAATTAGCGGGGACTAACGTCAAGGTCAACGCGATGTGCCCGGGCTGGGTGCGCACCGACATGGGAACCGAGCACGCCAGCCGCTCGATTGCTGAGGGGATCGATACAACCCTGTGGCTTGCGACCTTGCCCGACGATGGCCCCAGCGGCGGTTTTTTTCGCGACCGCAACCCCATCGACTGGTAGTTGACGCCGAACTCATTGCGGCGCGAAAAGATTTTCCTCCAACCACGATTTGACTGTTTTGACATGTGCGTGCAAGGCGTTCGGATCCGCCGATAGGAAATGGCATCTGCCGGTGCACCAGACGTGATCACCGAGTCGCTGGAGTAAGCCCTGCGCAAGCAATCCGTCCACCATCGGCTGCCAGCCCAATGCGATGCCGTGTCCGCCGAGCGCCGCCTGCAATAGCAAGTCGTAATTGTTGATCAACAGACCTTGCGGATTCGCCTCGCGCGGCTCGCCGAAGTGGGTGAACCACTCAGCCCAGCCAATCGGCGATTCCCGCAGGTCGCGCCAGTGCTCCGGGTCGAGATGCAACAAACGATCAGCCGGCAAGGACTCTGCGCTCGCCTGTCCCAGAGATTCCACCAGCGCCGGGCTGCACACCGGAAACATGCACTCCTCAAAAAGAACGGCTGCATCTTTCGGAACGCGGGATTGATCCGAGTAAGAAATGGTCAGATCGACCTGCTCGCGGCTGGCGTCGATATGGCGATCCACCGCGAGCACGCGCACGTCGACGTTTGGATTGTGCGCGCGAAACGCGGCCAGTCTGGGCATCAGGCAGTGTGTCGCCATTGCCACGCTCAGTCCAATTGTGACGGGGTGTCGATCACCCTGGGCGCGCAGCGAAGTGGCGCATCGCGCGATTTCGCCCAGCCCGTTGCCAACCACTGCATGCAGCTCGAGACCGGCCGCGGTCAACGCCAGAGATCGATGCCGGCGGGTGAACAGCGCCACCCCCAGGTTGGATTCCAGCCGCTGAATTTGCTTGCTGACAGCCGCCTGCGAGATATGCAGCTCGTCCCCGGCACGGGTAAATGACAGCAGTCGGCCGGCGGCTTCAAATGCGCCGAGCGTGCTGATGGGTGGCAGAGAGTCGCGGATTTTTCGCATAACTCAATGTTATCCGAAACCTGGAAATTGTCATTTGAAAAATGTGCGTTTCGAGTTTAGTTTTTCACCATACCCAATGCGACTTTTCGGAGTTCAACATAAGGTGACTGACAATAACGAATCAGTGCTCGCCATTATCGGCGGCGGGCAGTTGGCTAATTACTTTTTGGCTGGTTTACGGCAGTCCGGCGATTCGCGTCGCGTGGTGCTGAGCCCGCACAATCGCGCCAAAGCCGAAGACCTTGCCACCCGCTATAGCTGCGAGATCGCCAGTGACAACCAAAGTGCGGTCGATCAGGCTGATCTGGTACTCCTGGCAACGCGGCCGGATGTAGCCGAAGCCGCGCTCCAAGCGCTCGAGCTGCACGATGCGCAAACGGTGGTATCGGTTGTCGCGGGAATCGGCCTCGACCGGCTCGAGCCGCTGGCCGCACCGGCCAGGGTTGTGCGCAGCCTGCCCGTGTGTTGCGCCGAAGTCGGCACCGGCGGTATGCCGCAGTTTCCCGCTGATGCACGCGTGACGGGTTTGCTAAGTACCATGGGCCGCGTGGTGGTGATGGACGACGAGGCGAGCTTCGACACCATGGCTGTCACCGGCTGCGCGATCATCTGGTTTGCGCAAATGATCGCCGAGCTGCAAAAGTGGTTGCAAGCCAACGGTGTCGCCGAGTCGCAGGCGCGGTCGATGGCGCTGCTCACAGCGCAAGGCGCGAGCGGTCTGCCGCTGGCTAAACCGGATCTCCCCGTGCAAGCGCTGGTTGACTCGATTGCGCGCGACGGCACCTTCACCCTGATCGGCATGGATATCCTGCGCGAGCAGGGTGGTTTCGATGCCCTGCACAGTGCGTGCGACAACATACTTGGCCGCTTTCAGGCTGCGAATAATTAAGGGGAATGCACCATGCTCTCTTCCGACATGATTACTGCGATCAATCTTGACACCGCCAATGCCACCGGCATGCCGAACAAGGCCTACACCGATGCGGACTTTCTACTGGCGGAACGCGAACGCGTTTTTGCGCCGAACTGGGCCTGCCTCGCGTTTGAATCGAGCATGCCGCAGCCCGGTCACGCCAAGCCGTTTAATTTTATCGGTTTGCCGCTGATGGCAGCGCGCGACGACGATGGTGAGTTACGCATTTTTCATAACGTTTGCAGTCATCGAGGGCAAATACTGGTTCACGGCGAGTGCCGCATGCGCGGCGGCCTCAAATGCCCTTATCACGCGTGGAACTACGCACCAAACGGCGAGCTGCGGGGCACCCCGCACATCGGCGGCACCGGCGTGCACGAGATCGCGCAATTCGACCGCAGCAAGCACGGACTAAAGCGTGTGCGCTCAGCAATTTGGATGGGAATGGTATTTGTCAATTTGTCCGGCACCGCGGAGGCGTTTGACGATTACATCGCGCCGCTAAAAGCGCGTTGGGAAGCATTTTGCGGCGACGGCGAACTCGCGAAAGTCGGTGCGATTACACGCTGCGAACCTCAGTGCATGACGTTGGACACCAACTGGAAACTCGCGGTTGAGAACTTCTGCGAGTCCTATCACTTGCCCTGGGTTCACCCCGAATTGAATCGCGTATCGAGGTTGAGTGACCACTACAACATCACGCTCAACCACAATTTCGCCGGACAAGGCAGCAATGCCTATACGCGAAGCGGCGAGACCGATTCGCAGTTGCCTGCGTTCACCAACTGGCCTGTCGAAAAAATCAAACAAGCCGAGTACATCGCGTTTTATCCGAACCTGTTGCTCGGCATCCACGCCGACCATGCGTTTGCGATGATTGTTGAGCCGCTTGCTCATAATAGATCTGCGGAGTACTGGCAGCTCTTTTACATCGACGAATCTGCAACGTCGGACCACTTGAGCGACACCCACGAATCCCTGCTCGGCTTTTGGCGCGATGTATTCGCCGAGGACATCGACGCGGTCGAGGGCATGCAGCGCGGACGCTCTTCACCGGGCTTCGGCGGCGGCGCGTTTTCTGCTGTCATGGATGTTCCCACGCACCACTTCCATCGCTGGGTGGCGAATTGTTTTACCGACAACGCGGCACAGGAACGCTCGCTGTCCTGATCGACAAAAACTCGCTACCATCGTGGAATGGCGAGTGATGCAGATTTAGTCAACCAATCGGCAATCGAGGTTCTGGCGCTGCTGCGCAGCGGTGATGTGTCGCCGCTGGATTTGCTCGACGCACTCGAAGTGCGAATTGCGCAGGTCGACGACAAGGTTCATGCCTTACCCACGCTGTGTTTTGATCGCGCGCGCGCCGCCGCAAAAACTCTGATGCAAAAGCCGCTTGAGCAACGCGGAGTTCTCTGCGGGCTGCCGGTGCCGATCAAGGATCTGGACGATGTTGCCGGCGTACGCACCACCTACGGTTCGACGATTTTTTCTGATCACATTCCCGATCAGTCCAGCGATCTTGTTGTACAGATCGAGAGCGAGGGCGGTCTTGTCTACGCCAAGTCCAACACGCCCGAATTTGGCAGCGGCGCGCACACCTTTAACGAGGTTTTCCCGACCACGGTCAACCCGCACAACGCGGCGATGTCGGCGGGCGGTTCGTCCGGAGGCGCCGCAGTAGCTCTGGCAACTGGCACCGCGTGGGTCGCGCAGGGGTCTGATATGGCGGGGTCGCTGCGCACGCCGGCCAGTTTTTGCGGCGTGGTCGGGATGCGCCCCTCGCCCGGTCGCATTGTTTCAGGTCCCGGCAGCGCGAATCCTTTCGACGTGCTTTCAAGCGGCGGCGCAATGGCGCGCAGCGTCGCCGATCTCGCGCTTCTTTTCGATGCGATGAGCGGTGCACCCGGTGGCGACCCGCTCGCACAGTCGAGCCATGCGAGCGGCTACCGCGCGCGCGCGACACAGGCGAGCAAACCTGCGCGCGTCGCCTTCAGCCTCGATCTTGGAATCACGCCAGTCGAACCCGAAATTGCCAACATTGTGCGAAGCGCCGTCAGCGCGCTTGAGCGCGATGGCATTGAGGTGATCGAAGCGCATCCGGATTTGCGCGGCGTGCACGACACCTTTCGCACCCTGCGCGCGCACAATTACGCAATCGGTATGGAAGAAACGTTGCGCGATCACCGGGACAAACTCAAAGCGGATAACGTCTGGAATATCGAGCAGGGACTCGCGCTCAGCGGCGCACAAATCGTGCAAGCTCAGCGTGAACGCGCTGGTCTGTTTTATCGCATGAGCGAATTTATGCGCGATGTTGACGTGCTGATTTGCCCGACCGCCATCGTGCCATCGTTTCCCATCGACGCGCGCTACGTCGAATCCTGCAATGGCCATTCGTTTGCGCATTATTTTGAGTGGCTGGCCATTGTTTACGCCATCACCACGGTGGCGCACCCCGCTATCAGCCTGCCGTGTGGCGTCGCAAATAACGGCGTTCCGGTGGGATTACAGGTCGTGGGTAAGGCACAGGGCGATGCCGATCTGATTTCCAATGCAGCCTACATCGAACGCTTACTTGGAATTGATGCCAAGCCGGTAGACCCAGTGACATAAAACCGATGACGATTTTTTCAGATCAATCGCCGGTTACCTTTAACGACGCGTTGCCGGACGAGGTCGACGTTGTGGTAATCGGCGCGGGGGTGATTGGCATTTCGACCGCATGGTTCCTGGCCAAAAACGGACTGCGAGTGGCGGTCTGTGAAAAAGGGCGCGTGGCGGGTGAGCAGTCGAGCCGAAACTGGGGCTGGATTCGCAAACACGGCCGTGACTACGCCGAACTGCCGATCATGATGGAGAGCATCGATCTGTGGGAGCAGATCGCATCGGAGTTAAACGAGGACATCGGCTTTACCCGCAGCGGAGTCATGTATCTGGCCAAAAACGACGAGGAGTTGGCCAGGCGTGAGAGTTGGTTGCCACTGGCACGTGAACACAACCTCGACACGCGCATGTTAAGCGCGAAGGAAGTCGGCGAATTGATCCCGGGCAATCCGGGAAACTGGGCGGGCGCTTCCTACACGCCCAGCGACGGAAAGGCCGAACCCTTTGTCGCCGTGCCTGCAATCGCACGCGCGCTGCAAAACAAGGGTGTGACGATTAAAGAAAGTTGCACGGTGCGCGAACTCGAAACCCAGGCGGGCCGTGTATCCGGCGTGGTCACTGAACACGGTCTTGTCCGCTGTCAGACGGCGGTGTGCGCTGGCGGTGCGTGGGCATCCATGTTTAGCGATCACCACGGGGCAATATTTCCGCAACTCAGCGTTCGCGCGACGGTTGCGCGTACCGAACCGACTCACGAGTTTTACGGCGGTAATGCCGCGAGTACGGACTTGTCTTTTCGACGCCGAGCAGACGGCGGGTACACGCTCGCAGCGGTGGGTTTTTTTGATCACTTCGTCGGGCGCGACAGTTTTCGTTTTGCGAAAAAGTTTATTCCGTGTCTTTGGAAATCGAAAAAAGATTTGATCGTGCGAACCGGCGGGATTTTTTCGCGCATGGGCGCGGCATCCCGATGGGCGGGTGATTCCGTCAGCCCGTTTGAAAATACGCGCGTACTCAACCCCGAACCGCTGGGCGATGCCGTCGATCAAATTAAGCGCGAAAAGAACAAACTCGCGCCGCTGGCCGACGCCAAAATTGCACAGTGCTGGGCGGGCATGATCGACGCCACTCCGGACATCGTGCCGGTGATCGATGAAGTCTCGACCATCCCTGGCTACTTTATCGCTGCTGGCATGTGCGGGCATGGATTCGGCATCGGTCCGGGCATCGGCCGCGTATTGGCGGACACCATTGCCGGTAAACCTGCCGGGCACGATATGTCGCGCTTTCGCTTCGGGCGTTTTAGTGACGGTAGCAAAACGGATTTAGGGCCCGCTTTGTAGCGCAAAGCATCTGCAAGCAAAACATGCTCACCCGCTACTTGTTAAAAACACTGGCGCTACCACCGGCATCTAATTTAATTCTTATCATTATCGGCTTATGCCTGTGGCGCAGTTTTCCGCGCTTTGCGCGGGTATGCGTGATTTCCGGCGTGCTGAGTTTGTGGCTGCTGTCGACACCCTGGTTTTCCGCAAAATTAATTGCGCCGCTCGAGAATGCCTACCCAACATTGTCAGCAGGATCACGATGCGGTGATGCCCAGGCAGTCGTGGTGCTCGGGGGCGGGCTAAGGTTGGAGTCCCCTGAGTTCGAAGGCGGCATCACGCTTAAACCGCGATCACTCAATCGTACCCGCTACGCTGCATTGATAGCGGAGAAATGCGCGTTACCTTTGTTAGTGTCGGGCGGTAAAACATTCGACCGACAGGGGAAGGCGGAGGCCGAAGTCATGCGCGATCTTGTCGCGCAATGGTCGCCACAAACTGAGGTATGGGTTGAACAAAAGAGTCGAAATACAGCGGAAAATGCTGAAGCCTCTGCGGCGATTTTGCGCGGCAAGAATATTTCAAAAATAATTCTGGTTACCAGCGCGTATCACATCCCGCGTTCGATGAGTGCGTTTCGGGCGCAAGACCTTGACCCAACTGCGGCGCCGACTGATTTTTCGAACGTCGCGAAGCGGTCAGTTTTAAACTGGCTTCCTGATGCGGATGCGTTGGTTTATAGCGAGAGGGCGTTGCATGAGTATTTGGGGTTGGTGGTTTATCAAGTGGAGAGATTCATTTAATTGTTTCTTCTTGACGGCGGGTTTTCAGATAAACCCTAAAAACTGATTCTTTGTCGAAATGACGATTTACCGGGTCTCTTCACGGCGGACGATGTGCTCTCTTTTGGCAAAAAAAGAAAGTACCTACAGAAATTGTTCGCGCCTGGAACCCGCCTTGCTCAAACAGCCAGACGCAAAAAGTAAAATCGCGAGCCTGGATTTGTTCTATCTGTCCGTTATCTTCTCAACCAACCAAGGATTCAAAACTTCCAAATCTTCCACTTCAAAATCAGTCGTATTCCTCGTCACAAGCCTCATCCGATGCACTATCGCACTGGCAGCGATCAATGCATCGCGTTCTGATCGCGGATTGGGAATATGCAGTCGGGCGCAATCACGGGCAACGGCAGTGTCTACGGGAATTATTCGGTCCTCGAATTCTGGCAGTACTTGATTCTCGAACCAGTCACGAAGTAACTCGCCTTGTGCTTGATCCCGGCGTTCGATTTGCAACACGCCCATTTCCAATTCCATAACGGAAATTGCGGACAGAAACAGCTGATTTGCATCAACGGCCTCAGCCCACGCCAATACATTGGGATCGGTTTTTCCGGAGCGGGCTTTTCGCAGTTCCGAAATGACGTTCGTGTCAATTAAAAACACGCTTAAAGTTCAGCAGGCTGTGAATGAATGTTCACGCGCGGCGGGTCGAAATCACTATTATCCGGTTTCGTCATTGCTATCGACTCAACAATGCTGCGCTGTTGCGTGGTCAGACGCTGGTAGTCATCAAAGCTAAGTAATACGTGTGCGGGTTTGCCGCGGTCTGTTATCACCACTGGTCCG
This sequence comes from Pseudomonadota bacterium, assembly GCA_039029275.1. Classification (GTDB taxonomy): domain Bacteria; phylum Pseudomonadota; class Gammaproteobacteria; order JBCCGL01; family JBCCGL01; genus JBCCGL01. The sequence continues at coordinate 118,235 of JBCCGL010000014.1, forward strand.
CTTTGCGCGGCTTTTTTTGCTCGCCCCAGATCCTGGTTCAGTTCTCTGCTGGATAGGGTTGTAATTGCCATGTGAGCCTCCGATGCAATTCCATTAATTGTAGTAACGTTGCTACAAATAGTAAAGATCGTTCAATTCGAATCATTTTCCTGTGTTTGTACTCGGGTTCACAGGTTGGACTCTGAAAGAAAGAAACCCCTACGCCGAACAGGGTGTAGGGGCTGCACAGATTCGCAATTTCAAATCAAAATCACGAAGCAATACTCCACTTTCGTCTCATCACTGTAAGTACCAACAGCACCATCAGGACGATAGCGCCGACCGATCCACCGCCGCTTCCCAATGAAGGTCGAGACGATGATGATATCGGCTGCGATTGAGGTACCGACTGCGTTGACGGCTGCTTGCGGTCGGCACGCGCTTTTTGCTCGTTCTCAACCCGCGCTTTGTTATTGCGATCGATGCCGAGCTGATCGAAGACTTCATCGCGCACCACAATCATCGAGGTGTAGTCCGTCACCAATCCGTATTCGACGGCGGTATCGACAATCGCCTGTTTGACGTCGGCGTCCGCACCCAGATAGTCACTTCTGGCGTTGAGCTTGCGAATCTGGTTGTAGCCCCAAAGACGCTCAAGCTCGGGATGACTTGTATCTGATTCCGGCAAGATAAAGGTTGCGCGGTAGACTTTGCTCTCGGCGCCGACGCGCGCTTTGAACTCAACCTGCATTTCACCGGCTTGATAGTAGTGACCCATCACCGTTAGCTGCTCGCCGCGATACAGCGAACCGACTTTTGAGTGAATGATATTTTTTGCGCGGCCACCGCTTATGTCGACATCGAAATCGCGAAACGCGTGGTGCGTCATTTTACTGGTGGCCTGCATCAGCTGGCCGATCACATCGTCCGAATTGGAAACAGATGCCGAATAGCCGTTGGAAATAGCAGTCATTTCTTCGAGCAGCGGTCGGTTCGCGCTGTTGCCCATAATGAACGTGAACATTCGAACGTCGCGTTTTTCCAGCAACTTTAAGAACTGTTTCTTCTCGGTAACGCCGACATTGGCGACGCCGTCGGTGACCAGCACAATCGCGCTGGGGCGGTCGGCATCCGCACGCGAAAGCGCTTGATCAAGTCCGGCGTAAAGATTGGTGCCGCCCTCGGGTTTCCAGTTTTCCAGTCGTTTAATCGCCGATTCGACGTTTGCAGCGTCGGCGGGCAAGAAACCACCGGTCAGGTTTTTGGCTGAATTGTTAAACAGCACGATTCTGAAGCGGTCGTTCAAGCGCAGTTTTTTTAGACCTTGACGAACGCCTTCTGCCAGCGACGCGTATTTGCCTTGCATCGAGCCGGACACGTCCAGCACGAACGTCCAGTCACTGCCTTGCTGGATCGGCTTGAGATCATCGCCCGGCGTGATGGTAAACATAAACGTGCCGCGCGAGCCGCCTGTGCCTTGCGGATCGCGATATACGATCATATCTGCCGAACCGGGCAAGCCGTCTGCCAGTCGCCAATACACGACGATGTCCTTATCCAGTCGAATAATATTCTGCGGCTCCAACGGCTGCGTGTTCGAGCCAGCGCCCGTCTCTTCATCGAACTGTTGAGCACCGCTGCTATTGGCGAGGGTTGCATTCCACTCACTGCTGTTTATCTTGCTCAAAACAGCGCCGGCATGTTGCGGCAGTCGAACGGCGTCAATCGGGTAGGCCGAGCGCAAATGAAAGTCGAAGTTGAAGCTTTCGCTGACCACATCATTGCGCGTCCAGAACGCGGCTTTTTCTTCATCGACACCGCCTTCTTCAAGCGGATAGACGTAGCGGCCAACGTTGCTGTCGATCATCGCGGCCTGCACGTAAACAAGACGGATTTTGACATCGTCTCGCGGCAGCACCGGCGTCACGCTGATGTCGAAGGTTTTGTACTCGTCCTGTTCCACGATCGCGGCGTCGCGGCCCGCTTGCTGCTCCTGCTGGTAGATTTCGCGCGCACGCTGTTTCTCGACGACTTCGCCCACGACCGGCTGCCCGTCGATCCAGTAAATGAACTCACCGACCGCGGCATGCTCGGGTACCGGGAATGAATAAATCGCCTCCAGCTGCGCCTCGTTCGGGTTGTGGAATACCTGCTCGACCGAGGTGGTCACGTACGCTCCGTAAACGGTGACATCCACGTGATGCTGCTTGATTTGCAAATCCTGATATTGACTGTTAACCGGCTTGAGCAAACCCGCGCTGTGCGCAATCGGCGCCGCCAGCATCAGTACAACCGCGCTGATTCGATAGAAAAATTTCATAACAATGCCCTCAAATAGTTGATTGAAGAGACTGCTGTCTCGCGGGGCATTTTGTTCATCTGGCGTCGAGACAAAATTGATTTCCGAAGAGTCTCGTTTGCTGCTACCGACGGTATCGAAGCGGGTAACTTGTGAATACGTGTGCGTGCATTCCTGTGGAGTCTTCACACGGTTCGTTTCAGATGATTGACACAGAATCGAGCGGCGGCTAATATTTCGGAACGATCATTCCATTAACTGACTCAGAGGATCACAATGTCATCACATGCAGCGCTTATGCCCCGCGAGGCCGTGCCTTCACTAGACCTGTCGCTGGCTGGCGGCGGGGACTGGTCACTGGCCGACCAAAACCCGGAAAACTTTACCCTCGTCGTGTTCTACCGTGGCCGCCACTGCCCGATCTGTTCCATGTACCTGGGTGATTTGAACCGCAAAGCTGCCGATTTCGCCGAGCGCGGCGTGAATATCGTCGTCGCTTCAACTGACACGGAAGATCGTGCCGTTGACGCAAAATCCGAGTGGAAGCTGGACAATCTCGACATCGCCTACGGTATGACGATTGAAAAATCGCGCGAGTGGGGTCTGTACGTGTCCACCAGTCGCGGCAAAACGTCAATCGGTATCGAAGAGCCCGAGCTGTTTAGCGAACCCGGCGTTTTTCTTATCCGCCCTGACGGCACCTTGTACTACGGCGCCACCCAGACCATGCCGTTCGCGCGTCCCGGTTTTGCCGATTTGCTCAAAGCAGTCGAGTTCGCCGTCGCGAATGACTACCCCGCGCGCGGTGAAGTGGCCGCATAGTACAGCGACTGAAGAACATGCCGCGCACAAAAGCGTTTGATGAGGACACTGCATTGCACAGCGCGATGCAGTTGTTCTGGAAACAGGGCTACCACGCCACGTCGATGCAGCAATTGCTGGATGCTACGGGGTTGAGCCGAAGCAGTCTGTATGAAACGTTTGGTGGGAAGGAAGCGCTTTTTCTCGCCGCGATTGAGCGCTACCTTAACGAAATCAATCGCGTCAGGGTGCAGGCCATGCTGAATGATCCATCGCCGCGATGTGGCATCGAGGCGTTTTTCAGCGGGATTGTCGAATTCGCCGTTGGTGATGCTAAAAAACTCGGTTGCATGATGACCAACTCGGCGATCGAATTTGGCTCGGGTAAAGGCCCAATCGAGGATCGGATTTTTGGTGTTTTCAAGGCCGTCGAAGAAGCCTTTGTCACAACCGTCGAGCGGGGTCAGCAGCTTGGAGAAATTCCACACAGGCAGACGCCCAGAGAGTTGGCACGATTTCTAATGACGCAGGTGCAGGGCGTGCGGGTGATGTCACGAGTGAATCCTGAGAGGGACTGGCTGCAAAGTGCTGTGTCAGTGGCGCTTTGTGTGATCAGAAAGAGCGAGAAGGCGGCTTGATTGGTGAGTCAATATTGACTTTGTTGTGTCAATCGGCAGTTAACGCCGGCTCGCGTTCAGGCGTTGCACGGGATATTTAATTGCGCGTTCAAGCGACTTTGAAGTATTCTGCATCGCTCATAAAAAAGTGTAAAAGGTAAGAGCAATTCAACGAGCAACAGGAGGAAAAGATGAGTATTAGTAATTCACGCCGCAAGTTTTTGCGTAGTTCTACCGCGGTTGCCACCGCTGCTGCTGCGGGCACGCTAGCCGCACCAGCAATTGTCAATGCTGCACCGGTTACCCTGAAAATGCAGGCTGCCTGGGGTGGCGGGATTTTTCTCGAGAACGCCAAGGCATATGTCGACCGCGTTAACGCGATGGCCGGAGATGCCCTGAAAATCGAACTGCTACCGGTTAACTCGGTGGTCAAAACAAGCCAGATGCAGGACGCGGTGCACCGTGGCGTTCTGGATGCCGCGCACTACGTACCGGCCTACTGGTACTCAAAATCACCTGTCGCATCACTGTTCGGCACCGGGCCATGCTTTGGCTGGTCATCGCAAGAAGTGCTGGGTTGGGTTCACTACGGTGGTGGTCAGGAACTGTTCGACGAACTGATGGGCAAGCTGGGATTGAATCTGGTCAGCTTTTTCAACAGCCCGATGCCAGCGCAACCCCTTGGCTGGTTCAAAGAAGAGATCAAAGGCGCAGATCAGATGGATGGTCTGAAATACCGAACGGTAGGTTTGGCGGCTGACGTATTGCTCGAAATGGGCATGTCGGTTGTGCAACTGCCGGGTGGTGAAATCCAACCTGCGATGAAATCGGGCCTGATCGACGCCGCCGAGTTTAACAACCCCACGTCGGATCGCGATTTTGGTATGCAGGATGTTTCCAAACACTACCACCTCGCATCGTTCCACCAGTCGCAAGAGTTCTTTGAAGTCACGTTCAACAAAAAGAAATACGATGGATTGTCCGACGAGTTGAAGGCGATTCTCAAATACGCTTCCGAGGCCGAGAACTCAAACTTCTACTGGCACAACACGCGTCGCTATGCAGCCGATCTGGTCAAGCTGCGCGATGAGCAGGGTGTTAACGTCTACCGAACGCCTGATTCAGTGATGTCTGAGCAACTCAAGGCGTGGGACACGGTGGTTGATCGTATGTCCTCATCCGACCCGTTCTTTGCGAAAGTTATCGACTCGCAGAAAGCCTACGCTGAAACGGTAATGAACTACCTGAACCTGAACCAGCCGGACTACAAGCTGGCCTATAAGCACTACTTCGGTTAATCCAGACAGGTAAGCTGTTCAATTAATTGCGGGGACCCATAGTGGTCCCCGCCGTCGTTATGAGGTGTGTGGTCGCGTGAAGAAGCTGGTTTATTCAATCGAAAGCCTGAGCGTCTGGGTAGGGCGCGCGTTTGGCTGGTGTATTTTGATTCTGACGTTTTCGGTGTCATATGAAGTATTTGTTCGCTATATGTTGAATGCACCTACTGTGTGGGCATTTGACATGATGGTGCAGATGTACGGTGCGCTGTTTCTGATGGCAGGGCCTTACGCGCTGGCACAGGATTCTCACGTTCGTGGCGACGTGCTGTACCGTTTGTTTCCGGTGCGAACGCAGGCCACCATCGACTTTATTTTGTACATCTTATTTTTCTTTCCTGGCATGCTGGCGTTGTTCTGGTTCGGCGCCGAGATTGCTGCTGATTCCTGGCGCTATCAAGAGGTGAGCTGGAACAGCCCCGCGCGCATTCAGGTTTATTTTTTCAAAACGTTGATCCCTCTGGCAGGAGGCCTCCTGATTATTCAAGGTATTTCTGAGTGTATGCGCTGCTGGTTGGCCATTCGGGAAGGACAGTGGATGGAGCGCTTAAAAGATGTGCGTGAAACAGAGGAAACTCTGATGGCGCAAGATTCAACCAACGACGCCAAGTAACTCAATACAACTAAAACAACGTTTCGAGAAAACAGATCATGACAAATCCCGAAGTTGCCATCTTAATGCTGTCGTTGTTCATTGTGTTGGTGTTGCTGGGTTTTCCGGTGGCCTTCACACTGCTCGCAATGGGTGTGGGATTTGGGTATTACGCCTACCACGACGCTGGCTCCGTCGAGGTGATCGCGGATGCGTTTAACAATCAGATTTTTTACCTGCTGAATCAAAATACGTATTCAGTAATGGAAAACGACACGTTAGTGGCGATTCCGCTGTTTCTGTTCATGGGCTATGTCGTGGAGCGTGCCAATATCGTTGGCCGACTGTTCAGCTCGTTGCAATTGGCTGCGCGCAACCTGCCGGGCTCGATGGCGATCGCCGCGTTGATCACATGTGCGGTGTTTTCAACCGCCAGTGGTATTGTCGGCGCGGTTGTCACGTTGATGGGCTTGTTGGCGTTTCCCGCGATGGCCAGTGCGAATTACCACAAGGGTTTCAGCGCCGGGGTCATCTGCGCGGGCGGCACGCTCGGAATTTTAATTCCGCCATCGATTATGCTCATCGTTTACGCGGCGATTGCAGAACTTTCTCCGCTGCGACTCTATGCTGCTGCGGTTTTCCCCGGGCTGTTGCTGGCCGGGATGTATATCGTTTATGTGATCGTGCGGGTTTACCTGAATCCAACGATTGCGCCCAAGCCACCTGCAGATCAGGAATATTCACCGGGCAAGATTTACATGGAGTTGCTGGTCTCGTTTGTGCCCCTGACCGTGCTGATTATGCTGGTGCTGGGCGCGATTCTGGGGGGGCTCGCGACTCCGGCGGAAGCTGCCGCCATGGGGGCACTGGGCGGTCTGGTGTTGGCGATCATTTACCGCTCAATGACGTGGTTAAAGCTTAAAGAGTCTGTGTTTCTAACTGCAAAAACCTCGGCGATGGTGTGCTGGATGTTTGTGGGTTCGTGGACCTTCGCCTCCGTATTTTCATATCTCGGTGGGCACGACATTATCGAGCACTGGGTTATCGCACTGGAACTTCAACCCTGGCAGTTTCTGATCATGGTTCAGCTGATTATCTTCCTGCTCGGCTGGCCGCTCGAATGGTCGGAGATTCTGATCATCTTCGTACCGATATTCCTGCCGATGCTGGGTACGTTCGACGTAAACCCGTATTTTTTCGCGATGCTGGTGGCGTTGAACCTGCAGACGTCGTTCTTGACGCCACCGATGGCGATGTCGGCGTATTACCTCAAGGGCGTTCTGAAAGGGCAGATTGAACTGGTGGAAATATTCAAGGGGATCATGCCGTATCTCGGCATTGTGATTTTTTGCATGTTTCTGATGTACATGTTTCCGGGTATTGCACTGTGGCTGCCCGATGAGCTGTTCGGCCCTTACATCCCCTGATCGACGATGCGCGCCGAACCCCAATCTTCTGTGCAGCACTGTTTGCAGCGGATACGTGAAGGATCGCTTGAGTCCGAGGTGTTGGTGTCTGGGTGCCTCGATCGTATCGAAGAAACCGACGGCGAGTATCAGGCCTGGTCGTATCTCGATCGCGATCATGCACTTGCTCAGGCACAAAAGTCAGATGATCAGCGTCGTCGCGGTAAACCGCTTGGCGACTTGCACGGGATTCCGGTTGGCGTAAAAGACATTTTCGACACCAGTGACATGCCGACTGAACGAGGCAGCGAGATTTATCGCGGCCGCGTCACAGACGATGACGCTGCAGTGGTTGAAAAACTGCGCGAAGCGGGAGCCGTAGTGCTTGGCAAAACCGTTACAACTGAGTTGGCCTGGATGCATCCGGCGGCTACTTGTAATCCGGTTAATCCGCAATTTACTCCGGGCGGTTCGTCGAGCGGTTCTGCCGTCGCTGTGGCGCTCGGTCAGGTGCCGTTGGCAATCGGCAGCCAAACCGGAGGTTCGGTGATCCGCCCCGCGGCGTATTGCGGCGTGTGCGGTGTCAAACCAAGCCGAGGAATCATTTCCCGACGCGGTGCGCTGCACACCTCGAGCACACTTGATCAGGTCGGTGTTTTCGCCGCCAATCCGGGCGACGCAGCTTTACTGATCGACGCTCTCGGCGGCTTTGATCGCGCCGATTCGATGTCCTATCTTGCTCCCCGACCGCGCTGTGCCGAGGGATTTCATGCCGAGGTGCCGATCGAACCGAATTTCGCCTGGATCGAAATGCCGTACAGTGATCGCTACAGTGACGCGGTTCGCGAAGGCAGTCTTGAATTGATTGAGGCTTTGGGCATTCGTGTTGAGCGCATCCCGGCACCCGCTTCTTTTGCGGTGCTTATTGAAGCGCATAAAGTGATTTACGACTACGAAATCTACCGTGCGCTCGCGACCGAACGAAAGCACGCCGAACTGATAAGCGAGACGTTTAAGTCGAATATGGCGCGCGCCGCCGATCGCAGCGAGGCGCAGTATAAGGAAGCGGTGGAAATTCACGACGCTGCAGTCCAATGGTTTGCCGAGTTTTTTAACGACTTCGATGCAATTCTGACGCCTTCTGCCCCGGCCGAGCCGCCGCGACTGGAGCAGGGAACCGGCGACGCCATTTGCTGCGTTATCTGGACCTTGTGCGGCCTTCCATGCATCTCTTTACCCTTGTTGGAAGGCAAGGACAAACTGCCGATTGGCGTGCAACTGGTGGGTGCCTACAATGAAGACGACCGGCTGTTTCGCACATCGCGCTGGTTATTGGATTACTTATCCGAGTCTGATTAACGATGTCAGGAGTGTTTGTATGATTATTAAACCCATTCGGATTGCGACCGGTATTATCGGTTTGCTCATCGTCATGGCATTTGTGCTGGGGTTGGCCTACAGCATTTCGACCGGATTCGCCGGGTTTCTTGGCGGATTACCGTTTCTGGTGATCGCGATCATCGTGTTGTCGATGGCGGCTTATGATTTCTGGGATGAATGCGTTCGACGGTGATCACGTCCTGAGTCAGCTCGATGGCAAAAATCGATAAACCAAGGTTGTGGCTGACACGCAAACTGTCAGCCAATACTGAAGCGCGCGCGGCGCGCGACTACGATGTTGTGCTCAATCCAACGGACACCTTGAGTAGCGCGCAAGATATTATTGCGATGAGCCGCGAGGTTGACGCGATCATTCCCTGTCACAGCGAATTGTTCAGTGCCGATGTCATCGCGCAACTGGATGCCCGTTTGAAGATCGTTGCCAACCACTCGGTGGGCGTCGATCACTGCGATCTTGACGCCTTTGTCAAACGCGGTATCGCCGTGACCAACACACCGGATGTGCTATCAGATGCCACAGCGGAAATTGCCATGTTACTGTTGCTTGGTGCAGCTCGGCGTGCTGCTGAAGGTGATCAGCTCGTGCGTTCCGGCAATTGGAACACTTGGAGTCCTTCTTTCATGGTCGGGCATCAAGTCACAGGAAAGCGGCTTTCTATAGTTGGTATGGGCAAGGTCGGCCAGGTGATGGCCCGTCGAGCGCGTGGATTCGAGATGGATGTGCACTACTACAATCGCAAACGCTTAACGCCGGAACAGGAATCAGGTGCGACTTACCATGACACATTGGAAGGTGCATTGGCGGTTGCCGATTTCCTCTCCTTGCACTGCCCGGCTACACCCGAAACCCGTGGCATTATCAACGATACGACGCTGGCTTGTTTGCCCGCGGGCAGCATACTGATCAACACGGCCCGCGGCGCGCTGGTCGATGAGGCAGCACTGCTGCGTGCGCTGGATTCAGGCCATCTGGCAGCTGCAGGGCTGGACTGTTTCATGACTGAACCCGGCGGCAATCCCGAGTTTGGCAAGCGCGAAAATGTGTTTATGCTGCCGCACATCGGCAGTGCGACATTCGAAACCCGAGACGCGATGGGATTTCGCGCGCTGGATAACCTTGATGCATTCTTCGCTGGTCGCGAACCCCGCGACCGATTAGCGTGAGCTTATCGAAGGTTTCAATTCTGCCGTTATTTGGCCCTATACAAAGTTGCGTACATCACCGGTACGGCCAGAAGCGTCAGTATTGTTGAAAACAGCAGCCCGCCCATAATCGACAGCGCCATCGGCTCCCAAAATTCACCGCCGCCAAAATAGAGCGGTAGCAGGCCCAGTACGGTTGTCGCTGTGGTCAATACAATCGGGCGCAGGCGACGTTGCGATGCTTCGACGATTCCCTCGACCGGTGAAAAGCCGTTGTCTTCGATTTCGATCTTTATCCGTTCCAGCAGCACGATCGCGTTGTTAATCACAATCCCCGCGAGCGAGATCACGCCGAGGAAGGTGATAAAGCCGAAATAGGATTGACCGGCGAGCAAACCAAATACCACGCCGATTAGACCGAGCGGAACCGTGCTGAGGATAATGATCGGTTTGCGGATCGAATTAAACTGTGCGACCAAAAGCAGCAGGATGATCGCGAGTGCAATAGGCAATTTGTCCGCAATCGATTGATTGGCCTCGCCGGATGATTCCGCCTCACCGCCCAGTTCGTAGTCAAAGCCAAGCGGCCAGGATTGCGATTCTTCTTCCAGCCAGGGGACAAGTTCTTCGAACGACAGGGCGGCGGACCCGCCGGGTTGCAGCTGCGCGCTGACGGTGACGGCTTTTAGCCGATCCCGTCGCAGTACCTTCGACGCCTGCCACTCAACCTCGACGTTCGCAACCTGTTGCAGTGGCACAGAAACACCGCTCGACTGCGAATACACCGCAAGCCCACGGATCGTGTTGATGTTTTCACGATCGGCGCTGCTTGAGCGCAGTGTGATCGGAATATTGTCTTCGCCTTCGCGGTACTGCGTCATCTCCAGACCACTCAAGCCGGTTTGCAGCGACACGGCGATATCCTGGCTACTGACCCCCGCGCGGAGCGCGCGCGTTTGATCGACTTGCACAACGAGTTTCTTAATTCGCTGGCCCCAGTTATCCGAAATATTTTTCAGCGCAGGCATTTCGGACATGCGGTTTTTGATGTCTGTCGCAAGCGCGAATAGTGTGTCTGTGTCGCGCCCATACAAGCGAATTTCGACCGGGTTGGCGACTGCGGTACCGGTTTCGATTTTCTTCACTTTGATATCCGCGTCGGGAAAGGAATCAAACGAAAATGTGTTCAGCTGCGCGATCAAGTCGTCGATAATTTGCGCCGACGTTGCATTGATAATGAACAGCGAGTAGTTCGAGCTCGATGACTTGGCGTTGTGCCCGAGAATGTAGCGTGGCCCGCCGGAACCGATATAGCTTATCCAGCTAACGATACCTTCATCGTCCGCGCTGTGAACTTTTAATTCAGCATCAACAAACGATTCGATTTCCGTGACCACGGATTCCGTTCGCTCGATCGACGTACCCAGCGGTAACTCGACCTCCATTGTAAAAAATGTGCGATCCGACGGCGGGAAGAAAATATTCGGAATGTATTGAAACAAGTTCATCGCGCCAAAAAATATTGCCAACACGGCGGCGAGCGTGACGTAGCGAAAACGAATCAGCGTGGACAGTACCGCGCGGTATGCACGATAAAATGCGTTGTCAAAAGAGACCGGCTTGTTATCGGATTTCAGAAACTTGACGCACAGTAACGGGATTACCGTGAGCGACAAAATCCACGAACAAAGTAAGGTGATTGCCACCACTTTAAACAGCGAGGCGGTGAATTCTCCAACTGCAGATTCTGCAAGAAAAATCGGCAAAAACGCCGCTGCAGTTGTCATCGAAGACGTGAGCAGAGGAATTCGCAGCTCGTTCGCAGAATCTACTGCGGCGTCGATTGCGTCCTGCCCGTTTTTCATCCGCACCAGGGTGTTTTCCGACATGACAATGCCATTGTCAACCAGCATCCCGAGCGCGATGATAAGCGCGGCGAGTGAAATCTGATCCAGCCCAATCTCGAACAACGACATGATTAAAATGGCGAACACCATGCTGGCCGGAATCAGTGCCGCGACCACCAGCCCGGTGCGAATACCTAAACTGATAATGATCACCAGCGCCACGACGCCGATCGCTTGCCCGAGATTCGTGACAAAGTCGTTCACCTTGGTTTCCACCTCAGCCGGCGAAAAGTTCACCACTTCAAGTTCGAGACCATAAGGAAACGCGTTCTGCAGGCGAGTCATCACCTCGATGACCTGCGTGCCGAGTTCAATGTTGTTACCGCCCTCGCGCATCGAAATTGCGAGCGACAGTGCGGGCAAACCCGTTACGCGTACTTTGGTTGAGGACGGGTCGACGTAGCCGCGCGTCACCGTGGCGATGTCGTCGAGGTAAAAAACCTGACTGCTACCCGGCAGTTGAATAATCGTCTGCCCGATATCCTCGACCGATTGAAAATTACCCGTTGGTTCAAGTTCGATGCGTTCGTTGGCGACCGTAATCGAACCACCGGGGACAACGATGTTGCGCGCGCTGAGGATTTGCGAAAGCTGCGTGGGTGATAAATTCAACTCCGCCATTCGTGCATTGTTGTATTCGACAAAAACACGCTCTTCCTGCGCGCCGTAGATTTCAACCTTGGCCGCGTCGGGAATTCGTAAAAACTCGTCGCGCGCTTGATCGGCGAACGATTTAAGCTCGGCATAGCTGACACCCTCGCCGGTAAGGCCAAGCACGATGCCGAACACATCGCCGAATTCGTCGTTAACAATCGGGCCTATCACGTCGTCGGGAAGATCATCGATCGCATCGATTTTGCGCCGCAAGCTGTCCCAGATCGGGCGCATATTTTTGTAACTTTCCTTGATATTGGCGACCACTATCGAAACACCCGTGCGCGACTCGCTGGTAACGAAATCGAGTTCGGGAATTTCCTGAATCACTTTCTCGATCTTGTCGGAAACAAGTTCTTCCACGCGCTCGGGGCTGGCACCGGGAAAGTAAGTAATCACCTGCGCGGCGCGAATGATGAAGCCCGGGTCGTAGGCGCGCGGCATGTTCAGATACGCCTGAACACCGGCAAAAATAATTACAAACAACAAAACCAGCGTGGTGCGGTTTTGCTCGATGGCAAAGCGCGTGATGTTCATTGCGATAATTCCCTTATCGTGCTGTATCGAGGCGAACGCGCAAGCCGTCGCGCATTTTACTCATGCCGGCGACAACCACTTTGTCGCCATTGCTTAGTCCGCTCTCAATCACGATGCCCTGCTCGGTAAGCGAACCGACCGCAACGTTCACACGGTTGACTACCGCTTCGTTTTCTCCGTCTGGTTTTGCGATAAACACAAACCTCCCGTCTGCATCCTCCATCACTGAGTGCGATGGCAGGTAAACAAGACTGGGAGCGTCGTCGTCAACATTTCGACGACCGTGAACCGTTGCCGACATGCCGGGTAAAATCGAATAGGCATCGGGATTTTCCATCGTTAAATCGACTTTAAACGTATTGGTTGCCTCGTCTGCCTGAGTCGACGCCTCTTTGAAAGTGAGCGGGAATTGTTCTGCGTCGATCGCATCAAAAGTAGCGTAGGTGGTGTAGAGGGAGTCATCGCCCTGACGCGAGCGTTCGATGGTAATCATGACGCTTTCCGGGACATCAATTGAAACCACCAGTTTGGATAAATCCTGAATCGAGATAATCGCCTGCTTGGCGTTAATCTCTTCGAATCGCTCGACGTGTTGCTGCGCAACCACACCGTTGAACGGCGCGGTGAGATTGGTGTATTTCAGGCTCTGATCGGACGCAGCAAGTGCCGCTTTAGCGGTGTTGTAGTTCGCCTTCAGCGTTTCAAAATCTGCTGTGGAGATATGTCCTTCTTCCACGAGGGTCTCTCCGCGTTTGAACTGTGACTCGGCAGTTTCGAAATTAGCCGCATTACTGTCGTGCTGAATCTGGTAATCGGTTGTGTCGAGCTGTGCTATCAGTTGTCCCTTTTCGACTGGGTCACCTTCCTTAACCAGCAGTTTGTTGACGACACCGGAAACGCGAAACGCAAGTTCCGCATTGCGCAGCGCGTCGACCGTCCCCGGCAGTTGCTGTTCACTTTGTGCTTGTGTAGATACGACGCTAAGCGTTTTAACCGGACGCAGAACTGGCTCGGCCTCGGTAACGGGTGCGTCTTCGCTGCATGCAGCGATAGCGGCGGTGACGATTATAAACAGTGGAAGTCGAAGATAGGTTCGCATCAGCGCAATCCTGAGGTCTTGCTGGAGAAGCGCCGATTATCACACAGCGTCGCGACTGAGGTTAAGCCATTCGACTAAGGTGTAATTAAAAAATCAGTGGTATTTTTCGACGATAAAGTGTCCGGGGTTACGGCGCCGATGGCGATGCATGTCGCGGCGTTCGAGTTCTGCGGTGACGTCAAAAATCATCGCTTCGCTGCCGCACATCATCACGTGGGAGCGTTCTGGCGAAATCGTGAGACCCGTATGCGACTCGAGCGATCCATTTTGCATGCACGCCGGAATGCGTTCGGGCAGTGCTCCCGGGTGCAATTCGCGCGTGACAAATGGCACGAATACAAATTGCGCCCCGCGTTTGCTCTGGATCTCGGCGATCAAATCTGCGTACGCGAGTTCATCCGCGCTGCGCACGGAATAACACAGAACGATGTGCTCAAACCGCGACCAGGGCTGATCAGTTTGCAGTATCGATAAAAACGGACCGACACCGGTTCCGGTGCCGACCATCCACAGGTCGTGACAATCCGGCACTTCGCTGATTGTCAAAAATCCGTTCGGCATGGGCGAGAGTAAAAACTCGTCGCCGCGTTTGAGATCGAACAACTTGGGAGACAGCGGACCTTCGGGTACCAGGTTGAAGTACACCTCGAAGGTTGGGTTATTCGGGGCATTGACCAATGAATACGCGCGGGCCACGATCTGCCCGTCAATTTCGAGCGCTATGCGAACATATTGTCCCGCTTCAAACGCGGGCAGGTCGGCGGTAAACCGCAACATTGTCAGGCGTTCATTAACGCGCTCATTTTCCACTACGGTGCCGGTTACCCACTTCGCCACGACATCTCCAGAACAAAACAAGTTTCACCGTAACATGGTGCTATAGTGCGCCGATTTCAATCACCGTTTAGCGAGATAAAAAAAGTTGGATAACGAACGTCGCTACGCGCTCGGAGTTTTATTGGTGGTCGTGGGTGGGCTGTTTCTCAGTGCCAACGGCATCATGCTGCGCTCGCTCGAAGCCGCCAACGGCTGGCAAGTGCTTTTCTACCGCGGACTTGCATTTACCCTCGCGCTGTTTCTGATTCTGCTTGTGCGCTATCGAAAAAATACGGCGGCTGCGTTCAGTGCTGTCGGGGTGCGCGGGCTTTGGGCGGGTCTTGTTCTGGGCCTGGGTTCCTGCGCGTATATCTTCGCCCTGTTGCACACGACCATTGCCAATGCCGTGTTTATCATCGGTGCGGCACCGCTCGCCACGGCGTGCGCTGCTTGGCTAGTGTTGCGCGAGCGCATCTCCATAACTGGCATTGTTGCCATGTTGGTCTCGCTGGCGGGAATCGCGCTGATGTTTGCGGATGGTTTGATCGCCGGTCGCTGGCTCGGCAACGTCATGGCACTGCTGGTCGTCGCGTCGTTTGTTGTTTATCTCCTGATTCTGCGCGACAAGCGCGATACCGATATGCTTCCGGCGTGTTGTCTTGGCGGGGTAGTGATGGCGGTCGCCGGATTTGCCGGTGCTGACACGCTCGAAGTCTCGACTAACGATATGCTGATCTCGATCGCTATGGGCTGCGTGACATTCCTGATCGGTTTTATCTGCTTTACCGTTGCTACGCGTTATATTCTTGCGGCGGAAGTTGCACTGTTTGCGCTGACCGAATCGATCTTAGCGCCGATCTGGGTTTGGATTGGCGTTGGCGAAGCGCCGAGTGCGCTTACCCTGATTGGCAGCGGAGTCGTATTGGTGTCAGTGACGGTGTACTGCTTGATCGAAATCGCGCGCGAGCGAAACGCGTTGCGCGGTTCGACCGTGGGTTAACGTGTTGATTCGGGCGCGCTAGTGGACGATCTGACTGAGGATGTTGTCCGACGAGTTATAGTCCAGCCCGACCATTCGTGCGGTGTCGTTTTGCACCAGGATCATGCTCGGAAAACCCTGCGCGCCGAGCCGTTGTCCCAGGGTGATGTCTGCATGCAGCGCCATTTGCGTTTCATCGCTGTTTAAGTCGTCTGCAAACTGCGCAGTGTTGAGATCGACTTCACCAGCAAGTGCAATCAAGACATCGTCATCCGACGGGTTGCGCGCCTGCGTGTAATACGCGTGCTGAATCGCCTTGATCATCGGGCGTTCTTTTTCCGGTGCTTGCGCTTTTGCCGCAAGCACGGCGCGGCACGCCGGGTAGGTTGAGCGACGCGGTTTGCAATCTGTCCAGAAACTGAAATTGAATTCGGTGCCGGGAATCGTTTGTTGGATCCGTTTCCAGGTTGCCTGCAACATTTGTTGCATTTCCTCGGGCATCGGCGAACTGGAATCCGGCGCTAAACCGCCAACGACATAACGAATATCCACTTTGCCGTCGAGCGCGTCGTACACCTCGCCCCAGGTTTTACTGAACCCCCAGCACCAGCTGCACATGGGGTCGTGGATATAGTAAAGCGTGGCTTGTTCGCTCATCGGTGCGGCCTTGTCTTCAGGGGTGCTGCGCTAGTCTAGCGGCAAAACACCGAGTTGGGGAGATGAATAAATGTCAACACAGCAAGGACAAGATTTGCAATTTGATCATTAGCCGTTTCGACACCTGTTCAGGCATAACGATTTCCGATCAGAGCAATCGATTACTTTCGCTTGTGCAGTCGCGAATATCGCGCGCTAATAGCCGGCCGGTTCCCCAGCGCTTTGAGCCGAGATCAAACGAGAGGTAACGAACTTGAGCACGGTCGTAAGAAATCACGATGCTCCGATTAGTCGCACGCCGCAGGGCATCGCCGCGATTATTCTGGGGATGTTGCTGTTTGTGTTTCAGGACGCGATGATGAAGTCGTTGCTCGGTGAGTTTCCGGTCTGGCCGTTGTTATTAGTCCGCGCGGTTATCTGCTCAATGGTTATGGTCCCGCTGATCCTTTTTCTGGGGCCGCCGCACCGACTCCTGACGCCATTGTGGCCGCTGCACTTCACTCGCGCGATGCTGTTTTCTTTCGGGTTTTCGCTTTACTACGCGGCGTTTCCGTTTATGACGCTGGCGGCGGTGACGACGATCTTTTTCGCCGCGCCATTAATCACTGCGGTTTTCGCAGCAATTTTTTTGAAAGAGCAAATTGGCATCCATCGAATCAGCGCGCTGGTGTTGGGTTTTATCGGCGTCATCGTTGCGATGAAACCCGGTGCGGATTCGTTCCAGTGGGTCTCGGTACTGCCGTTGATTTGCGCCGTAAGCTATGCCATATCGCAGATGCTGGCTCGACGAATCGGCGATCGCGATACGGCCATGGTTGCCGGTGCCTATACCATCATCCTCGCAGGTCTGTTTGTTCTGCCAGTGGGGTGGGGTCTCAATGTGGTTTTCGATATCGGTGCGCAGGCCGCGCATCTGCGCTGGAGCTGGGAGCCCTTTACCCTGGCCATACTGCCGTGGCTCGTCTTATTGGGTGCCATCGGTATGGTGGGCTGGACGCTCTTGTCCCGTGCCTACCAGATAGCCGACGTCGGCGCCGTGGCACCGTTCGAGTACACCTATCTACCGCTGGCCGCAGCACTGGGATATCTGGCGTTTGACGAAGTCCCGACGTGGAATACGCTGGTCGGAATGCTGCTGATCATCGTGTCCGGGGTTTACATTGGGTATCGAGAAGTCGTCAACGCACGGCGCAGCATCATGCCAACCACAGAGGCGAGCTTTGCACCCGGAAATCCCGGCGTCGTGTCCGATTCCAGCGTGGACGGATTGAAGTAACCCGGCGTTCATCGATCAATTCGTATTCAGGAAAAATTTTGTTTGCGATCATGCAGACGACTTTCACGCAAATCCGATCGTAAGGCACAGACCGCAGGGTCAAGCGGATAAACCAGCTACGCACGTCGTCCGTACACATAAACAGTGATTGATGAGGGCTACCCATGTTGCGCGTTTACGTGATTGTTTTGAGCTCGATTGTGCTCAGCGCGTGTTCCGTTTTCGGGGTTCGATCCGGCACCGAAGAAACCCGCTTTGAGGTGGTCGAACGGATAGGCGACCGCGTGGAAATACGCCGTTACGAACCCCGACTGGTGGCTGAGGTCACGGTCGCGAGCGCCGGGAAAGACGATTCCAGCAACAGCGCGTTTCGAATCCTGGCAGGCTATATCTTTGGTGGCAATAAAGCGCGGCGTGATATTGCAATGACATCACCGGTCGAAATTCGTGGCGAGTCTGTGGAAATCGCGATGACCGCGCCGGTGGAAATTACGGACCCGGAGTCCGACACGATGACGATGCGATTTTTTCTGCCCGCTTCGATCTCGCTGGATGACGCACCGACGCCAGACGATGATCGTGTCAGGATTTTTGCCGTCCCTGAAGCGCTTGTTGCGGCAGTGAAATATTCCGGGTCGCGCAGCGACTCTGCATTCAATAGAGAGCGAGTTGTGCTACTTGAAGAACTGGCAGCCTCCAAATGGTCGCCAGTGACCGACCCCGTTGGTTTGTACTACGACCCGCCGTGGACCATTCCATTTTTGCGGCGCAACGAAGTGGCTGTTGGTGTGGTGGGTGGTTAGGATTTAAAAACGCCTTCAACCACTGCTCTGGTGCAATTAAACATAAATGTCTTCCTGCCGGGATTGATCCGCAATCTGACCGCAGAATCCTGAAATACTTTGCAGTGTGATCTGGCTTAATCTGCATCTGTATTTGACTTAAACTGCGGACGTATCAGTGAAAATAAGTGCAACGACACGACACGCTGTTCTGTCACGAACAGTTACGTTATTCTTCGCGCAAATCAACTTGTACTGAATCGAGGTAATGCGGTGGAAAATCTAAAAAAGTTTTACATTAATGGCGCTTGGGTTGACCCAATCGAGAGCACCGATTTTGAGGTGATTCACCCCGGTAATGAAGAGGTAGTGGCAACGATAGCGCTCGGGTCGCCCAAGGATGTCGATGTGGCGGTTGCGGCAGCCAAAGAGGCATTCAAGACCTGGCAGTTCTCCACCGTGGACGAACGCGTTGCTCTGCTCGAACGAATCCAGAAAGAATACGAGGCCCGCGCCGAGGAATTTGTGCGCATGATGCCGCACGAGATGGGCACAACCATTTCATTTTCTCGCGAGGTTCATATGCCTGTTGGCGTCGGTCATCTCGAAGCGGCAATCGAAGCGGTCAAGGCGCACGAGTTCGAACGTCCCTCCCTGCGCGGTGGTTCGACTCTGGTGGACGAACCCGTTGGCATCGTGGGCATGATCACGCCATGGAACTGGCCGGTTAATCAGGTCATGATCAAGGTCGCGCCGGCGCTGGCAGCGGGCTGTACGATTGTGCTGAAACCCAGCGAGTATTCTCCTCTCTCCTCGATCATGATCGCCGAGGTCATCGACGCAGCGGGTTGCCCGCCGGGGGTTTTCAACATGATTAACGGCGATGGTTTGGGTGTGGGCGAGGCGATTTCGGCGCATCCGGACGTCGATATGGTGTCATTCACCGGATCGACCCGGGCCGGTAAAGCCGTCACCAAGTCGGCAGCCGACACTGTAAAACGAGTCTCACTTGAGCTCGGCGGAAAATCCCCGAATCTGCTGTTCGCGGATGCTGATTTGGCCGAGGCGGCCAAGGTTTCAGTCGGTGCCTGTTTCATCAACAATGGTCAATCCTGCGACGCTGCCTCGCGTCTGTTGGTTGAACGATCCGTGTACGACGAAGTCGTCGAGCTGGTTAAAGCCGAGGTCGAGGCTTGCGAAGTTGGTGACCCAATGCAGGACGGCGATCACATCGGGCCCGTGGTCAACAAAAAACAGTTTGAACACGTGCAGAAACTTATTCAGGCGGGAATCGACGATGGCGCGACGCTGGCCGTTGGCGGGCCTGGGTTGCCGGACGGATTCGACAGGGGCTACTACATCAGGCCCACTCTGTTTACCGATGTTTCCAACGATATGGTCATCGCCCAGCAGGAAGTGTTTGGCCCGGTTCTGGCGATTCTGCCGTTTGACACAGAAGACGAGGCCGTGGAAATCGCCAACGACACTCCCTATGGCCTGGCGTCTTTCATTCAGTCAACGGACAAAGACCGCGTCGCGCGCGTGGCGCGCAAGCTGCGCACCGGGAATGTGAACGTCAATGGCGGCGGGCCAGATTATGATGCGCCCTTCGGCGGGTACAAGCAGTCCGGGAACGGACGCGAGGCGGGTCCTTTGGGTTTCCACGAATATTTGGAAACCAAGGCGATCCAGTAGCCAGTAGCTACAGGATCATCTGACCCTCTGCTTTAGCTTATCGTTAGTTCGGGAGCAAAATGTGGTGCACTCGTTAACCGAGTGCACCTGTGAGACAACAAACCGGTGTTAGTCACCGGTTTTTTTTTTGGAACAGCGCCGCTGATTATTTCTTGCAAACACTCAGGCTGTTGACCATTCCCTTAATAAGCGCCGAGTAGTGCGCGCTGCCTTCGGCAATACTGGCACCGAGTGGGTCCATGACGCCAACCGCGGAGATGTTGCTGCCTTCAAATACGCTGTCGACCAAACCGGCGTTGTACTGCGGCTCGGAGAATACGCAGGTCACGTTCAGTTCTTTGACCTTGGCGCGGATTTCCGCGATGCGTGCGGGGCTGGGATCTTCGGCATGGCCCAAAGAGATTGAGCCGACAGCCGATATTCCAAAGCGTTTTTCAAAGTACTGATACGCGTCGTGGAAGACGATGTATTTCAGATCGCCCAGGGCGTCGACATCGCTTTGAGTTGAGGCCATCAGGCTATCGAGTTCGGCAGATGCTTTTTTGGCGTTAGACGCGTAGGCCGCAGCGTTTTCTGGATCGTGCTCTGACAGTTCCGCTTCGATAACCGCGATCCAGTTCCTGGCATTTTGCGGGTCGAGCCAAGCGTGCGGATCCACGCCTTCGTGATCATGGCCAGCATGATCGTCGTGGTCTTCGTCGTGCCCGTGATCGTCGTGGTCTTCGTCGTGCCCGTGATCGTCGTGGTCTTCGTCGTGCCCGTGATCGTCGTGGTCTTCGTCGTGCCCGTGATCGTCGTGGTCTTCGTCGTGCCCGT
>JBCCGL010000015.1:0-136681 GCA_039029275.1 Pseudomonadota bacterium
GAGATGGTCATGCCTGGCGACAACGTTAAGATGAGTGTGAAGCTGATTGCGCCGATTGCGATGGAAGAAGGCCTGCGTTTCGCGGTACGCGAAGGTGGTCGAACCGTCGGTGCCGGCGTCGTCTCCAAGATTGTTGAGTAACTGATATGGCAGCCACTGAAAGTCAAACCATACGCATTCGCCTGAAAGCGTTCGATCACCGACTGATCGACAAATCGGCGCGCGAAATTCTGGAAACCGCGAAACGCACCGGTGCGTACGTTGTGGGTCCGATTCCGCTGCCGACCAAGAAAGAACGCTTTACAGTGCTTATTTCGCCGCACGTCAATAAAGATGCACGCGATCAGTACGAAATCCGCACTCACAAGCGATTGATCGATATTGTCGATCCGACCGACAAGACCGTCGACGCGCTTATGAAGCTGGACTTGGCGGCCGGTGTGGACGTGCAAATTAAGTTGAATTAGTCGCTCCCGGCCACTTGGCTGGCCAGGAATTTCAGTGCTATAATGCGCGGCTTTCCAGCCCCATATCAGTCTTGCTGATATGGGGCTTGATTTTGCCAGAAGCGAAAACCCGTCCTGGGAACCATCTTCTGGAGTTTTTGTGTCACCGGTCAATCGAAATCGGTGGTTTTAAGAGGAACAACGATGGCAATAGGTTTAGTCGGCCGCAAGGCAGGCATGACCCGTGTGTTCACTGACGCCGGTGATTCGGTGCCAGTAACCGTTATCGAGGTCGAGCCCAATCGAATCACTCAGGTGAAAACCGAGGATGGGGACGGTTATCGTGCCTACCAGGTTACTGTGGGTGAGAAAAAAGCCTCACGCGTCAACAAGCCGTTGGCAGGTCACTTTGCCAAGGCTGAGATTGCCGCCGGTCGCGGGCTGTGGGAATTTCGTCTCGCTGACGGCGAAGGCGATGATCTTGCTCTGGGCGGTGAAGTATCACTCGACATTATCGAGGAAGGCCAAAAGGTCGATATCGCAGGGAACACCATCGGTAAGGGATTTGCCGGTGTCGTGAAGCGCCACGGATTTCGCATGCAAGACGCCACCCACGGTAACTCTATTTCTCACCGCGCTCCTGGATCGATTGGTCAAAACCAAACGCCGGGTCGCGTGTTCAAAGGTAAAAAAATGGCCGGGCACATGGGTGCCGTGCGCCGCACTGTGCAAAACCTGGAAGTCGTCAAGGTCGATGCTGAAAAGCACTACCTTCTCGTCAAGGGCGCAGTGCCGGGATCGCGCGGCGGTGACGTCATTATTTATCCGTCGGTCAAGGCGTAGGAGTACTGATGGAACTGAAAATGCATAATGGATCGGGTTCGCTTGAAGTCTCTGATGCAGTCTTCGGTCGCGAGTTCAACGAGGCGCTTATCCATCAGGTGGTGACTGCGTACATGTCCGCAGGTCGCGCAGGTACGCGTGCCCAAAAGACTCGTTCGCAAGTACGCGGCGGTGGAGCGAAACCATGGCGGCAAAAAGGTACGGGTCGTGCGCGTGCCGGCACCATTCGCAGCCCGATCTGGCGAAGCGGTGGTGTGACCTTTGCGGCCAAGCCACAAAGCCATGAGCAGAAAGTAAATCGCAAGATGTACCGAGGCGCGATCGGCTCGATTGTTTCTGAGCTGATTCGACGTGAACGCATTCATGTCATCGACGGCATTGCGCTCGATGCTCCCAAAACCAAGCAATTGGTCGGCAAGCTGAAAGAAATGGAGCTTAGCAGTGCTTTGATCGTCACCGAAGCGCTCGAGCAAAACCTTTATCTTGCGTCGCGCAACCTGCCGGACGTTCAGGTTATCGATGTTGCTGCTATTGACCCTGTGTCGCTGCTGCGTTTTGAAAATGTGGTGATGACAGCGGGTGCGGTTAAACGCTTTGAGGAGTGGCTGCAATGAACCAGGAAAGACTCATGCAAATTCTGGTGACGCCGCATATTTCCGAGAAATCGGCGGTGGCCGCTGAAATGAGCGGGCAGCACACTTTCAAAGTGGTTGTTGATGCCAACAAGCTCGA
Source organism: Pseudomonadota bacterium (assembly GCA_039029275.1). Classification (GTDB taxonomy): domain Bacteria; phylum Pseudomonadota; class Gammaproteobacteria; order JBCCGL01; family JBCCGL01; genus JBCCGL01. The sequence continues at coordinate 2,022 of JBCCGL010000015.1, forward strand.
AGTCAAACACGCTGTCGAAAAACTGTTCTCTGTAAAGGTGCAGTCTGTTCGCATGATCAATATGAAAGGCAAAAACAAACGTTTTGGCCAACGACTGGGTCGTCGCGTGAACTGGAAGAAAGCGATTGTTCGCCTCGAAGACGGTCACGATATCGATTTCGTCGGGGGTGGGAGTTAGTCATGGCACTGGTTAAAGCCAAACCGACCTCGCCGGGTCGTCGCTTCATGGTGAAGGTCGTGAACAAAGACCTTCATAAAGGTGAGCCCTGGGCAGGCCTGGTTGAAAAGAAATCAAAAACCGGCGGCCGTAACAACGCGGGGCGTATTACAACGCGTCATCGAGGCGGTGGTCACAAACAGCGCTATCGAATTATCGATTTCAAGCGCAACAAAGACGGCATCCCCGCGCGGGTTGAACGCCTCGAATACGATCCGAACCGTAGCGCCAACATTGCCCTGTTGGTCTATCTCGACGGTGAACGCCGCTACATCCTGGCACCAAAAGGTGTGAAGTCGGGCGATCCTCTGATGTCCGGTCGCGAAGCGCCCATCAAGGCAGGTAACAGCCTGCCATTGAGCAATATTCCGGTCGGTACGACGGTGCACTGCATCGAGATGAAGCCCGGCAAAGGGGCGCAGATGATCCGTACCGCTGGTGGTTACGCTCAGCTCGTCGCCCGCGAAGGCGCGCACGCAACCTTGCGATTGCGCTCTGGTGAGATGCGCAAAGTGCCGGCCACATGCCGAGCCACCATTGGCGAAGTTGGCAATGGTGAGCACGCACTGCGCAAATTGGGCAAAGCCGGTGCCAAACGCTGGAAAGGTATTCGCCCGACCGTTCGCGGTGTCGCGATGAATCCGGTTGATCACCCGCACGGTGGTGGCGAAGGCCGTACATCGGGTGGCCGTCATCCGGTGTCGCCGTGGGGTACTCCGGCGAAGGGATACAAAACACGTTCTAACAAGCGCACCGACAACATGATCGTGCGTCGACGCAAGAAGAAGTAGGCGGGAGTAGTTTATGCCACGTTCGTTGAAAAAAGGTCCGTTTATCGACACGCACCTGCTGAAGAAAGTCGAGGCAGCGCGAGAAGCAAACGATAAACGCCCAATTAAAACATGGTCTCGCCGTTCCATGATCGTGCCCGAGATGGTGGGTTTAACCATCGCTGTGCATAACGGGCGTCAGCACGTTCCGGTACTGGTCAGCGAAAACATGGTTGGCCACAAACTGGGTGAATTTGCGATGACGCGACTTTACAAAGGCCACGTGGCCGACAAGAAAACGCGCTAGGGGATTGTCATGCAAGTCAGTGCCAAATTAAAACACGCGCGCATTTCACCGCAGAAAGTTCGTCTGGTGGCGGATCAGGTTCGCGGGCTGCCGGTCGAACGTGCGCTGCAGATTTTGCAGTTCAGCAACAAGAAAGCGGCGCAAATCACGCGACAGATTTTGGAGTCGGCGATTGCCAACGCCGAGCACAACGAAGGTGCCGATGTCGATGAGCTCAAAGTCTCGACCATCTTTGTTAACGAAGGCCCGGTCATGAAGCGCATGCGTGCTCGCGCTAAAGGCCGTGGCAACCGAATTATGAAACGCACCAGTCACATCACAGTGACGGTTGCAGATCAGTCGTAAAGGGCGACAGATATGGGACAAAAAGTACATCCTGTTGGTATCCGGCTCGGTATCTCAACCGATTGGAATTCAACGTGGTATGCCGATAGTCAGGACTACGCAAATTATCTGAACGATGATCTGCGCGTTCGTGATTTTCTGAAAAAGAAACTCGCGCATGCGTCAGTCAGCCGAATCCAGATTGATCGTCCGGCTCGCGCAGCTGTCATCACAATTCATACCGCGCGCCCGGGTATCGTGATCGGTAAGAAAGGCGAGGATATCGAGAAGCTGCGTCGCATTGTTGCGCCCATGATGGATATCAACATTAACAACGTCAAAATCAATATCGCTGAGATTCGTAAGCCCGAACTCGACGCCCAGCTGGTCGCCGAAGGCGTCGCACAGCAGCTCGAGCGTCGCGTGATGTTCCGCCGTGCGATGAAGCGCGTCGTAACCAATACCATGCGTCTTGGCGCGCAAGGCGTAAAAATCAGTGTTTCTGGCCGATTGAACGGCGCTGAAATTGCGCGCCGCGAGTGGTACCACGAAGGCCGTGTGCCCCTGCACACCTTGCGTGCAGACATCGACTACGGCGTTGCCGAAGCGAACACCACCTACGGCATCATTGGTGTGAAAGTCTGGATTTGTAAAGGCGAAGTTTTTGATCTCGAACAAAAGCGCGATGAAGATCGCAGCAGCGTCGCGACGAAGTAAGAGGAGATCGAGACATGTTACAGCCTAAACGCACAAAATTTCGCAAGCAGCAAAAAGGTCGCAACCGCGGTCTTGCGCAAAACGGTAACAAAGTCAGCTTTGGCGAATTCGGTCTGAAAGCAACCGCAACCGGTCGAATTACCGCGCGACAGATCGAGTCTGCACGTCGTGCGATGACCCGCCACATCAAGCGTGGCGGAAAAATCTGGATTCGAATTTTCCCGGATGTGCCGGTCACCAAAAAGCCTATCGAAGTTCGTCAAGGTAAAGGTAAGGGTAACGTCGAGTATTGGGTGTGCAAAATCCAACCCGGCAAGATGCTCTACGAAATGGAAGGTGTTTCCGAAGATGTTGCGCGCGAAGCTTTTCGCCTCGCGGCTGCTAAATTGCCGCTGTCAACCCAGTTTGTCAGCCGAACGGTGATGTAATGAAAGCGAACGAATTACGCGAAAAAGACCTGGCGGGTCTTGAAGAAGAATTGGTCGCACTGCGCAAGGAGCAATTCAATCTGCGTATGCAGATGGGGTCTGGGCAGGGTGTTCGTCCGCACCAGATTCGTGACGTACGAAAAAATATTGCGCGTGTGCACACGGTTATGAATGAACTGAAAGTTAAAGCGGGTAGCGAAGAATGAGCACCGACGGCAAATTGCAGCGCACGACGGTTGGTAAGGTCGTCAGCGACAAGATGGACAAAACCGCAGTTGTTCTGGTTGAGCGCATGGTGCGTCACCCGGTTTACGGAAAATTCATTAAACGCTCCAAAAAAATGCACGTGCACGATGCAGAAAACGCCTGCCGCATTGGTGACGTTGTACAAATTCAAGAGGGGCGCCCGGTTTCGAAAACGAAATCCTGGGAACTGGTTAAAGTAGTTGAGCAGGCGCGTTAAGGCGGCTGGTCGTAAAAGTACTGGAATAGCAACATGATTCAAATGCAAACACTTTTAAACGCTGCTGATAACAGCGGCGCGAAAAAGGTTCAGTGCATCAAAGTGCTGGGCGGTTCGCGACGTCGTTATGCGGGCATTGGTGACATCATCAAGGTCAGCGTTAAGGACGCTATTCCGCGCGGCAAGGTGAAAAAAGGCGAAGTTTATAACGCCGTCGTCGTACGTACCCGTAAGGGAGTACGTCGTAATGATGGCTCAGCGATTCGCTTCGACTCAAATGCCGCTGTAATTTTGAACCAAAAACTCGAACCGATTGGCACTCGAATTTTTGGCCCGGTAACACGCGAGCTGCGTAGCGAACGATTCATGAAGATTATTTCGCTCGCACCGGAAGTGTTGTAAACCAGGACAATAACGATGCGTAAGATTAAAAAAGGTGACGACGTGGTCGTGGTGTGCGGCAAAGACAAAGGCCGTCGCGGCACCGTTCAAAAAGTGTTGGGCAACGGCCGTGTGATCGTTGACAACATAAACATGGTTAAAAAACACGTTAAGCCGAACCCTAACGCCGGCGTCGCGGGTGGAATCGTGGAACAGGAAGCGTCGATGGATGTATCCAACGTGATGCTTTTTAACCCGGCTAAAGAAGCAGGCGATCGTGTCGGTTTCAAAGTGCTGGAAGATGGAAAAAAGGTTCGCTACTTCAAATCCAACGGCGAAGCCGTGGACGGTTGAGGCTGAGAAATGGCACGTTTACAAGATTTTTACAAAGAAACCGTTGTCGGTCAGTTGACCGAGCAGTTCGGTTACAAGAGCGCGATGCAGGTTCCCGCGATTACGAAAATTTCGCTGAACATGGGCCTGGGCGAAGCGCTCTCGGACAAAAAAGTCATCGAAAACGCGATGGAAGATATGGCCAAGATCTCCGGCCAAAAACCGGTTGTCACGCTTGCACGTAAATCAATCGCGGGTTTTAAAGTCCGCGATGGCTGGCCGATTGGTTGCAAAGTCACGTTGCGACGCCAGCGCATGTACGAGTTTATGGATCGATTGGTCAGTATTTCGATTCCGCGTATTCGAGACTTCCGTGGATTCAGCGCGAAAGCGTTTGACGGTCGTGGCAACTACAGCATGGGTGTCAAAGAACAGATTATTTTTCCCGAGATCGACTACGACAAGATCGATGCGGTCCGTGGTATGGACATCACTATTGCCACCTCGGCAAAAACGGATGAAGAAGCGCTCGCACTGCTGCGCGCCTTCAACTTTCCGTTCAAGCAATAGCGAACAGGTTTTAATCGATATGGCTAAAAACTCGATGGTCGCGCGTGAAGTAAAACGTGCAAAACTGGTTAAAAAATTCGCGGCTAAGCGTGACGCCTTGCGCGCCACGATTAAATCCGCAAACGCCAGCTACGACGAAAAAATGGAAGCGGGGGCAAAACTGCAGGCATTGCCGCGTGATTCCAGCCCTAGCCGCCAACGCAATCGTTGTCGTGTTAGCGGGCGTCCGCATGGCTACTATCGAAAATTCGGCCTGTCGCGAAATAAACTCCGCGAAGCAGCAATGCGCGGAGACGTACCCGGTCTTGCGAAAGCAAGCTGGTAGAAAGACGAGATTTGCAGGTAATTACTTATGAGTATGTCTGATCCCATCGCTGATATGTTGACGCGTATCCGCAATGCCCAACAGGTGAGTAAAACAACTGTTGCTTTGCCCTCGTCGAAACAGAAAGCAGCGATTGCCGAAGTGCTGAAAAACGAGGGCTACATCACCGACTATGCGGTGACTGACGCCGATGTGGGTAAAACCCTGCATATTGACCTCAAGTATTTTCAGGGCAAACCGGTTATCGAATCCCTCAAGCGCGTAAGCCGTCCGGGTCTTCGAATCTTTAAAAACAAAAACGAGCTGCCGCAGGTATTGGGTGGTTTGGGTGTTGCGATTATCTCCACGTCAAATGGAGTGATGAGCGATCGCCAGGCGCGTAGTAACGGGCAGGGCGGCGAAGTGATTTGCTACGTGGCGTAGCGCTACTAGCCGGGTAAACAGTTATGTCCAGAATTGCCAAAAAGCCGATTTCGCTGCCAAAAGGTGTCGAGATCAAAATTGAAGGTCAAAACATCACGGCGAAAGGTGCGCAGGGATCCAATCAGTTAGTGTTGCACGACTCGGTGAGCGCCAACGAAGAAGATGGTGTGCTGAAAGTTGAACCTAAATCGGAATCAAAGGCGGACGTCGCAATGGCGGGTACGATGCGCGCGCTGCTGAATAACCTTGTCACCGGTGTAGCGGACGGCTTCGAGAAAAAGCTGACCCTGATCGGGGTTGGCTACCGCGCACAAATGCAGGGTGCAAAACTGAGTTTAACGCTCGGTTTTTCTCACCCGGTTGAATATGAAGTGCCCGAGGGTATCAAGATTGAAACGCCCAGCCAGACTGAAATCGTTGTAAAAGGCAGCGATAAGCAACTGGTGGGTCAAGTGGCTGCTGATATTCGCGCTTATCGTCCGCCAGAGCCTTACAAAGGCAAAGGCGTACGCTACAGCGATGAGTACGTAGCGAAGAAAGAAGCCAAGAAGAAGTAACAGGTTAAGACTATGGATAAAAAAGCCAGCAGATTGCGTAGAGCCGCGAAAACGCGCGCGAAAATACGCCAACTGGGTGTCTGTCGACTTACTGTGCACCGCACACCGCGCCATATTTATGCGCAGGTGCTGTCCGCCGACGGTACATCGGTTGTCGCCGCCGCATCGACGGTTCAGGCTGATGTTCGTGGCGCTGCGAAAAACACCGGCAACGCAGAAGCGGCCGCGCTGGTTGGCAAGGCGGTAGCTGACAAAGCCAAAGCGGCAGGTGTTGAAAAAGTCGCGTTTGATCGCTCTGGCTTTCACTATCACGGACGCGTTAAAGCGTTGGCAGAAGCGGCTCGTGAAGCCGGTCTGCAGTTCTAGGTTTAGAGGTACTGTTCATGTCAAACGCGGATGTACAAGCTAACGGCGACGGCCATATTGAAAAACTGGTCACGATTAACCGAGTTGCGAAAGTGGTCAAGGGTGGCCGTCAATTCGGTTTTACCGCGCTGACAGTTGTTGGCGACGGCGCGGGTAAAGTGGGTTTTGGCTACGGCAAGGCTCGTGAAGTGCCATTGGCAATCCAGAAAGCGATGGATAAAGCCCGAAAAAACATGATTGAAGTCGCAATCAACGACGGCACTTTGCAATACTCGCTGACAGGTAAACACGGCGCCGCGCGCGTTTACATGCAGCCCGCGTCTGAAGGTACCGGCATTATCGCCGGCGGCGCGATGCGCGCGGTCTTTGAAGCTGTGGGCGTACAAAACGTACTCGCGAAAATCATGGGCACTAACAATCCGATCAACGTTGTCCGCGCAACAATCGAAGGGTTGGCGAGCATGCAATCGCCTGAGGCTATCGCAGCCAAACGCGGCAAATCGGTTGAAGAAATTACAGGTTAAATCATGGCCAAGTCATCGAACAAAACCGTCAAGCTCACGCTGGTGCGTAGCAAGATTGGACGTCTGAAAAGCCACCAGGCTTGTCTTGCTGGCTTGGGGCTGCGTCGTATACATCAGAGCGTTGAAGTGACCGATACACCGGAAAACCGGGGCATGATCAATAAAGTCAGCTATATGCTGCAGGTCGAGGAATCCTAAGATGCGCCTGAACGAAATTAAACCCGCAGCGGGCAGCAAAAGCGCCGGCAAGCGTGTCGGTCGCGGTATGGGCTCGGGCCTGGGCAAAACCTGCGGTCGTGGCCATAAAGGTCAACACTCTCGCTCTGGCGGCTATCACAAGGTCGGTTTTGAAGGCGGGCAAATGCCGCTGAAGCAACGCTTACCTAAATTCGGTTTTACTTCGCGTGTTGGTCGCTACAGCGCCGAAGTTAGACTCAGTGAGTTGGCGCTCGTTGAAGGCGACACGATTACGATTGCGTCTTTGGTCGACGCGAATCTTGTGCCGCGTGAGTCGAAAAAAGTAAAAGTGATTAAATCGGGCGAAGTTGGCAAAGCCGTCACCCTGCAAGGTGTTGCGGCGACGGCTGGCGCAAAAGCTGCAATTGAAGCGGCGGGTGGCAAGGTAGAGTAAACGTGGCAACCTCTGCGGCATCAATGGGTGGACTGGGCGGAATCGGCAAATCAGCCGAGCTGCGCTCACGCCTGTTTTTCGTGTTGTTTGCACTGGTGATCTTCCGCATTGGTGCACACATTACGATCCCAGGTGTCGACCCCAATGTGATGTCTGCGATTTTTGAACAGCAACGCGGCGGCATACTGGATATGTTCAATATGTTCGGCGGCGGTGCGCTCGAGCGAATGTCAATTTTTGCGCTCGGCGTTATGCCGTATATCTCCGCCTCGATCATTATGCAGTTGATGACCCACGTCATACCTTCTCTGGAGCAGTTGCGCAAAGAAGGCGAAAGCGGCCGCAAGAAAATAACCAAATACACGCGCTACGGCACATTGGTGCTCTCAACGGTGCAGGCAACCGGCGTTTGCATCGCGCTGCAAGGGCAGTCAGTCGGGGCGGCGCCGCTGGTTTACATCGGTGGAATAGGTTTCATCGTCACCGCTACCATCACTCTTGTAACCGGCACAATGTTCCTAATGTGGCTGGGTGAGCAGATTACAGAGCGCGGTATCGGGAACGGTATTTCTATCTTGATTTTTGCCGGCATTATCTCTGGATTACCTTCTGCCATCGGCGGCACCTTAGAGCTGGCACGAACGGGTGAGCTTTCATCATTTGTCGTCATTATTCTTTTTGTCATGGCGATTGCCGTGACTGCATTTGTCATTTTTGTTGAGCGCGGCCAACGTCGCATCACGGTTAACTATGCGAAGCGTCAGCAGGGCCGCAAGATGTACGCAGCACAAAGCAGCCACCTGCCGCTTAAACTGAATATGGCGGGCGTTATTCCACCGATTTTCGCCTCGAGTATCATTTTGTTTCCTGCGACGATGGGTGACTTCGTTAGTAATTCCGAAGGGCTTACCTGGCTGCAAAACATCGTCGCAACGCTGCAACCCGGACAGCCGCTTTACGTGGTGTTCTACGCTACTGCAATTATGTTTTTCTGCTTCTTCTACACCGCGTTGATTTTTAACGCACGCGAAACAGCAGATAACCTGAAAAAGTCCGGCGCGTTTATTCCCGGCATCCGCCCCGGAGAACAGACTGCAAAGTACATTGACGGGGTGTTAACCCGACTCACACTGGTCGGAGCTCTGTACATCACCGGCGTTTGTCTTTTGCCTGAGTTTTTGATCCTGTTTTGGCAGGTACCTTTTTATTTTGGTGGTACGTCGTTGCTGATTATCGTTGTTGTGGTGATGGATTTCGTCGCGCAGGTTCAATCACACATGATGAGTTCCCAGTACGAAGGTTTGATGAAAAAAGCCAACCTCAAAGGGTATGGTTCACGCGGGCTTCGCTAACAGGTATCGCGGGGGAGAATTGAGATGAAAGTAGGTGCATCAGTTAAAAAAATTTGTCGTAACTGCAAAGTTATAAAACGCAATGGCGTGATTCGTGTGATCTGTAGTTCAGATCCGCGTCACAAGCAACGCCAGGGCTAAGTTACGGCTACTCATTGAGCATGTCAGCCAACGCACGTATAATGCCGCGCTTTTTTGATCGCACGGTCGCGAGACTGACAAAAGAAGACAGCAGGAGTCATTAAATGGCACGTATCGCCGGTATAAATATACCGTTGAATAAACACATTTGGGTTGCATTGACCTCGATTTATGGGATCGGCCGCACCCGTGCCCATCAGATATGTGACGCCGCATCGGTTGCACCCGAGGTAAAGGTGCGCGATCTTTCTGAGGCAGAAGTCGAAAACCTGCGAAACGCCGTCGCTGCGTTCACCGTTGAAGGTGATCTGCGCCGTGACGTTGCAATGAACATCAAGCGCTTGATGGATTTGGGTAGCTTTCGTGGTATCCGCCATCGTCGTGGATTGCCACTGCGTGGTCAGCGCACCCGCACCAACGCCCGCACCCGTAAAGGGCCGCGCCGTCCTATCAAGAAATAAACCGGATTACTGAGCAGACCAATGGCGACACCTACTCGCAAGAAAGCCAAGCGCACCGTTTCAGACGGTATCGCGCACGTGCATGCGTCGTTTAACAACACCATTATCATGATCACTGACCGCCAGGGCAATGCGCTGGCGTGGGCAACTTCGGGTGGTTCCGGTTTTCGTGGTTCACGTAAAAGCACACCTTTTGCTGCCCAGGTTGCAGCCGAGCGCGCAGGCGAAGCGGCCAAAGAATACGGTCTTAAAAACCTGGATGTGCGTGTTAAAGGTCCGGGACCTGGTCGTGATTCAGCCGTACGCGCGTTGAATAACGTAGGTTACAAAATTGGTTCAATTACTGACGTGACGCCCATTCCGCACAATGGCTGTCGTCCGCCAAAGCGTCGACGCGTTTAACGCCGCGCTTTGAATTAGGGGAGTTTACTCTTGGCTAGATATATCGGTCCCACTTGCAAACTGAGTCGTCGCGAAGGCACGGATTTGTACCTCAAATCCGGATTGCGCCCGCTGGAGTCCAAATGCAAGCTCGAAAGCCCTCCGGGCGTACAGGGTGCCAAGCGCGGTCGTCCGTCCGACTACGCGATGCAGCTTCGTGAAAAACAAAAGCTGCGTCGTCTTTACGGTGTACTGGAAAAACAGTTCAGAAATTACTATAAGAAAGCAGCACAACGTAAGGGTTCGACCGGTGAAAACCTGTTGAGCCTGCTCGAATGCCGACTCGACAACGTGGTTTATCGAATGGGCTTTGGCGCCACACGCGCACAGGCGCGTCAGATGATCAGCCACAAAGCGATCATGGTCGACGGTGGAATTGTAAATGTCGCTTCTTATCAGGTATCGGCCGATCAAGTGATTTCCGTGCGTGAGAGAGCTCAAAAGCAGGCCCGCGTTACCGAGTCAATTGAATTGGCTAAACAGCGCGGTGTACCTGACTGGTTGGAAGTAGACACGAAAAAGATGGAAGGTGTTTTCAAGTCTATCCCTGAGCGCAGCGACTTACCCGCCGAGATCAACGAATCACTCGTTGTAGAGCTGTACTCCAAGTAGAGGAGAGTTAATTTAATGTCATTTGACGTAAATGAATTTCTGAAACCGCGTATTGTTGACGTTAACGCGTCCAGTCCTAACCACGCGAAAGTTACATTAGAGCCGCTCGAGCGTGGGTTCGGCCATACGCTGGGTAACGCGCTTCGCCGCATTCTGTTGTCGTCCATGCCGGGCGCGGCAATCTGTGAAGCGGAAATCGACGGCGTCTTGCACGAGTACACCACCATTGAAGGTGTACAAGAAGACGTGATGGATATCTTGCTGAATCTCAAAGGTATCGCATTGGTCATGCACGGCAAAAGCGAAGCCAAGCTCGAGCTTAAAAAGAAAGGCCCGGGTGTCGTTACGGCCGCTGACATCGTGCTCGATCACGACGTCGAAATAGTGAACCCGGACCATGTCATCGCCAACCTGACCAAGAAAGGCGACATCAACATGTTGCTGACTGTTCGTCAGGGACGCGGTTACGAGCCGTCCAGCCAGCGCGTGCTAGCTGAAGGTGAAACTCGCCCGGTTGGCAACCTGCAGATAGATGCGTCTTTCAGTCCGGTTCGCCGCGTCGCCTATTCGGTTGATAACGCGCGCGTTGAGCAGCGTGCCGACCTGGATAAGCTGATTATTGAAATCGAAACCAATGGCACGATTGACCCCGAAGAGGCGATCCGCAAGTCTGCGTCGATTCTGCAAGGCCAGCTGTCAGTTTTCGTCGACCTGACTGCCGACGAGCAGGTTCAGCAAGAGGAGCAGGCTTCAGATATCGATCCGATTCTGTTGCGCCCGGTTGATGATCTTGAACTTACCGTGCGTTCAGCTAACTGCCTCAAAGCAGAAAACATCTACTACATCGGTGATTTGATCCAACGCACCGAAGTGGAGCTGTTGAAAACCCCGAACCTAGGTAAAAAGTCGCTGACAGAAATCAAAGATGTGCTGGCTCAGCAGGCGCTTTCACTCGGTATGCGCCTGGAAAACTGGCCACCACCAGAGCTCGCCGGTCGCAAAGTCGGACTTTGAACGACGGTTGAATAATCCAAATATTTGTAGGTTAAGACAATGCGCCATCGTAATAGCGGCCGTAAACTGAATCGCAACAGCAGCCACCGCAAAGCCATGTTTCGTAACATGGCGGCTTCGCTGATCGAGCACGAAGTGATTAAAACGACTCTGCCCAAGGCGAAAGAGCTTCGCGGGGTAATCGAACCCTTGATCACGCTGGCAAAAAGCGACAGCGTTGCTAACCGACGTCTTGCGTATTCACGACTGCGCGATAAAGCAATGGTGGGCAAATTGTTTTCAGAACTTGGCCCTCATTTTAGCGAACGCCCGGGTGGCTATACGCGCATCTTGAAGTGTGGTTACCGCCAGGGTGATAAAGCGCCAATGGCGTTTATCGAACTGGTTGATCGTATTGCGGTAGAAGAGGAAGAAGACGCGGCTTAGTCATACCTCAACACAACACTGAAAAAGCCCCGCAATGCGGGGCTTTTTTTGTTTCACGCAGGCGCTGACTATGGACTTACAGCTCGCCTTCTACCATCACTATTGTTGGGGGTTCTTCAATGCTTGCGAAAGGAGTGGAACCGTTATACGTAAAATCAGCGAATGCGACATTCGCTATTTCGCGATGCCCCATCTTGTTGATTAACACATGTTGCGTCGCGCTCGATGAAAGCTCGCCCACCACATATCGATAGCCTTTCGTTTTAAACAAACTGTGGGCTTGTGTTCTCAAATTGCGATAAATTCCGTGACCCTCATGCTCAGGATCAACTGCCCCTATGTCAACCAGCGCACAGGCCCCCAGTTGGTGTTGCCGATGTTTTTTATATTGATCCTCAAGGCAGCCAATCAGCCGTGAGAGTGGTGCCAGTTTGATGTTCGGTTCAATTTTTGACAAGTCAGTGCAGTAATCGCGGCCTATCAGGCACCCAGCGACCAATCCCGTTTTCGAATCAATCGAGACGAGCGAGAGCGACTCCTCAGCTATCAGTTCGAACTCCTTAATGTAGTAGTTACGGTATTCCTCAAGTGAGATTTCGAGTGCCTTGTGAACTGAGCTGTTGGCGACAAAAATGCGTGTCGCGAGTGCGAAAGTTTCGTCGTAGCGCTCTGGCGTTAACGCAATAATTTCGTAACGTTGCTCAAGCACGCAGGAGTTCTTCTAGCTGACTTTTTTGCGCGAGGATTTGTTTTTATGCGCGCCAATAACACGTTTCAAGTAGTGCCCAGTGTATGATGTCGCGTGTTTTGAGAGGCTTTCGGGTGTCCCGCAGGCCACGATTTCGCCGCCGCCGGATCCACCTTCGGGACCGAGATCAATAATCCAGTCAGCAGTTTTGATCACATCAAGATTATGTTCAATGACGACCACCGTGTTGCCGTGATCGCGCAGTCGATGCAAAACGCGTAAAAGCTGCTCGACGTCATGAAAGTGCAACCCTGTAGTGGGTTCGTCAAGAATATAGAGAGTCTTGCCTGTATCGCGTTTAGACAGTTCGCGCGACAGCTTGACACGTTGCGCCTCACCGCCAGACAGTGTGGTCGCGTTCTGTCCGAGTGTAATGTACGAAAGGCCAACATCCATAAGCGTCTGTAATTTACGACTGATAACCGGAACGGCAGAGAAAAACTCCAGACCTTCCTCAACGGTCATTTCCAGCACTTGATGGATGTTCTTGCCCTTGTAGCGAATGTCGAGTGTTTCCCGGTTGTACCGCTTACCCTGACAAACGTCACACGCCACGTACACGTCTGGTAGAAAATGCATTTCGACCTTGATGACGCCATCGCCCTGACACGCTTCGCAACGTCCGCCCTTGACGTTAAAACTGAATCGCCCGGGCTGATAGCCGCGCGATCGAGATTCCTGCGTGTTGGCGAAGAGCTCACGTATCGGTGTAAACAATCCGGTATAGGTTGCGGGGTTAGAACGTGGTGTGCGACCAATTGGGCTTTGATCAATATCGACAACTTTATCGATCAGTTCGACGCCGTCGATTGTCTCGACGGGAGCGTGTGGTTCGGTGGCGTAGTTGAGCTTTTGCGCGACATATCGGTAAAACGTATCGTTGATCAGCGTCGATTTGCCCGAGCCGGAGACACCGGTCACGCAGGTCAGCAGGCCGGTGGGAATGTCGGCATTCACCGACTTCAAATTGTTGCCGGTTGCGCCGCGAACGGTGAGCTTGCTCCCTCTGGGTTCAGTGCGCGTTTTCGGTATGCTGATCTGACGGTGACCACTCAAATATTGACCGGTCAGGGAAGCGGCGTTCTTCTCTATACTCTTTGGCGGACCTTCTGCCACAATCTGACCGCCGTGCGCGCCCGCGCCAGGGCCAATGTCAACCACGTAGTCGGCGGAGCGAATTGCGTCTTCGTCGTGTTCAACAACAATAACGGTGTTGCCCAGATCGCGAAGATAGTTGAGCGTGTTGAGCAAGCGGTCGTTGTCGCGCTGATGCAGTCCAATGGAAGGCTCATCGAGGATATACATGACGCCCATCAATCCTGCGCCTATTTGACTCGCTAGACGAATTCGCTGCGCCTCGCCGCCCGAGAGGGTGTCGGCGCTTCGTTCAAGCGTTAAGTAATCCAGCCCTACGTTGACTAAAAACTCCAGCCGTTGCTTGATCTCTTTAAGGATCTTGCTGCCAATTTCAGCTTTCTGGCCGCTTAACTCCAGTTCGTCAAAATAGCGATACACTTCGCCGATCGGGTCGGCGGTGATCGAAGGCAAATTGCGTTCACCGATGAACACATGGCGCGCGTTCTCGTTCAGGCGGGTGCCGGTGCAATCCGGGCAGGACTGCGTCGACAGCAGTTTGGCCAGCTCTTCGCGAACTGTGCTCGACTCGGTATCTCGATAGCGTCTTTCCAGATTCGGAATGATGCCTTCGAAAACCTGCACGCGGGTGCGCGCGTCGCCAATGTCGTTGAGATAGCGAAACTCGATTTTTTCCTTTCCACTGCCGTACAAGACGGTGTGTTGGATGTCCTCGGGCAGCGAGTCAAAAGGTGCCTCGACGTCAAAATTGAAATGTGCGCCGAGCGATTGAATCATCTGGAAGTAATACGCATTGCGGCGATCCCAGCCGCGGATCGCGCCGCCAGCGAGACTCAACGATGCGTTGGAAATCACCCGATGTGAATCAAAATACTGGTTGACGCCTAAGCCGTCGCACGTGGGGCATGCGCCGTGCGGGCTGTTAAATGAAAACAGTCGCGGTTCGAGTTCAGGAAGCGAATAGCCGCAGCGCTTGCAAGCGAATTTGGATGAGAAAACCAGATCACCGGCGTCGCCTTTGTCCATTGGCGCTGCAATCGCAACACCGTCCGCGAGCGCTAGCGTTGTCTCAAGGGATTCCGCTAGACGAAGTCCTAAATCTTCGCGGATTTTAAACCGGTCAACGACCACTTCGATTGAGTGTTTCTGCTTTGGGTTCAGGGTGATATCGGAATCGAGTTCGACAACCTCACCGTCGATCCGGGCACGTAAGAATCCCTGTGCACGCAGCTCGTCCAGCAGCTTTTTATTCTCACCCTTGCGGTTTTTGATCACGGGTGCCAACAGCATCCATTTACCGCCTTCGGGGAGCGCGAGAAGGTGATCAACCATCTGGCTCACCGTTTGCGCATCAAGTGATTCGCCGTGAATTGGGCAGCGGGGCGTGCCGATGCGCGCGAACAGCAGGCGCAGGTAATCGTAAATTTCGGTGATGGTGCCAACCGTCGAGCGCGGGTTGTGCGAGGTCGATTTTTGTTCGATCGAGATTGCGGGTGATAGCCCCTCGATGTGGTCGATGTCCGGTTTCTCCATCATCGAGAGAAACTGGCGCGCATACGCAGAGAGTGACTCGACATAACGGCGTTGACCCTCAGCGAAAATCGTATCAAACGCCAGTGAGGACTTGCCCGAACCCGATAGACCGGTAATCACAATTAGCTTATCGCGCGGCAAATCCAGATCGACGTTCTGAAGATTGTGCGTTCGTGCGCCGCGTATTCGAATGCTATCCATCGTGAAACTGGGTCTCGCCTAAGGCTCTGCAATTGAAAAAATGCAATCAACAAATATACGCTGATATTGAGCAATTCGCCCAGATTAATTGCACTTTTTTAACGAATGTAAGCTGCCCAGAATTGGATGTTCAGTGCAACGCCTCGCAAACCTATGGGCTCTGGGTTTTTCGTGACAGCGGGCTTTCAATTATGAGTATAATCGTGACGCTCAGACCCGATTGGACGGCGTCAAAAAAGTACAAATACGAGGTGGAACTGCGATGGCACGTGGCATAAACAAAGTAATTCTGGTGGGAAATCTAGGTAATGATCCGGATGTTAAATACATGCCGAGTGGCTCGGCCGTAGCCAATATCAGCCTTGCGACAACTGATTCATGGAAGGATAAAAACACCGGCCAACAACAGGATCGCACGGAATGGCACCGTGTTGTTTTCTTTAATCGCCTTGCCGAGATCGTGGGCGAATACCTGCGCAAAGGGTCACAAGTGTACGTAGAAGGACGCTTGCAAACACGAAAATGGCAGGATAAACAAGGCGTTGATCGCTACACCACCGAGATCGTCGCAAATGAGATGCAAATGCTGGGCAGTCGGGGTGGCGACAGCGGGGGACAGCAGTTTGGCGGCGCGCAACAGTACGGAGGCGGATACAATCAGGCGCAGCAACAGTCATCCCCCAACCAGCAAGCGCAATCGATGCCAGAACCCGAATTTGACGACGACGTCCCGTTCTAGCTTCACCCAGCCTTAGTCTGCGTTACCACAAAACCAAACAATCACTGAATCGGTCAGGAGCGAAATCCCTATGAGTCGAGATTTTTTGTTTACCTCGGAATCAGTATCAGAAGGCCACCCGGACAAAATGTCGGATCAGGTGTCCGATGCGGTTCTGGATGCCATTCTGGCTGAAGATAAACACGCACGAGTCGCTTGTGAAACGGTATTCAAAACCGGGCTTTGCATGTTGGCCGGTGAGATTACGACATCATCTAACCCGGACTACGAGGCAATCATGCGCCAGACCATTCGAGAGATCGGCTACGATCACTCGGACAAGGGCTTCGACGCCGGCACTTGCGCGGCCATTGTTGCTCTTGGTGTGCAGTCAGCCGATATCAACCAGGGGGTGGATCGCGCCAGACCAGAGGATCAGGGAGCTGGCGATCAAGGCATCATGTTCGGCTACGCCACCAACGAAACCGATGTGCTGATGCCGGCCGCTATTCAATACGCGCATCGATTGATGGAAAAGCACGCAGAAAAACGCAAGAGTGGCGTGTTGGGAAAACTTCGGCCCGACGCTAAATCGCAGGTTACCCTGCGCTACGTCGACAACAAACCCGTCGCGATCGACGCGGTCGTTATCTCAAGCCAGCACTCCGAAGATTTTGCCGGCGAAGCCCTGCACGATGGTGTCATGGAGGAGATTATCAAACCGGTACTGGAGCCCACTGGTCTGCTCAGCGCTGACACTGCATACCACATCAACCCCACCGGCAACTTCGTTATTGGAGGCCCAATGGGCGACGCCGGTCTAACCGGGCGCAAGATTATCGTTGACACCTACGGAGGTGCAGCGCGTCACGGTGGTGGCGCGTTCTCAGGCAAAGACCCATCAAAAGTTGACCGATCGGCCGCCTATGCCGGGCGTTACGTTGCCAAAAATATTGTCGCCGCCGGTTTGGCGGAGCGCTGTGAAATCCAGATTTCGTACGCGATTGGTGTTGCCGAACCGACGTCTATCATGGTCGAGACGTTCGGTACCGGTAAAATCGATGACGATAGAATCACCGCGCTGGTCCGCGAGCATTTCGACCTGCGGCCGTATGGCATTTTGACCATGCTGGATTTGCTCAATGCTGAAAAAATAAAATACCGCAAGACGGCGGCATATGGTCACTTCGGCCGTGAGAATGAAGGCTTTACCTGGGAAAATACCGATAAAGCGGACGCACTGCGTGACGCCGCGGGTGTGTAAACAGGTCGTAATTGTGTGAGTGAACCAATCACAGGAAATGTAAGTACCCTATAATACTGGATTCGCGGGTTTGTCCCGCATCCCGCCTGCCGAGGGGCGTTGCGACGGGGCGCGCTGTTAAGCGCGACTCTGCCAGGCTCGGTACGGTCCGGTTGACAACCGAACGACGCTCGCTGAACTTATGGAGGTGCACTATGAGTGCAACCATGCAGAGCAGCGACTTCACCGATTATAAAGTCGCTGATATTTCACTGGCCGAGTGGGGCCACAAAGAAATCAAAATTGCTGAAACCGAGATGCCTGGTTTGATGGCGATTCGCGACGAATATGCCAACGAGCAGCCCTTAAAGGGTGCGCGCATCGCGGGATGTCTGCACATGACGATCCAGACCGCAGTGCTGATCGAAACGCTTGAAGCTCTCGGCGCCGAGATTCGCTGGTCGTCGTGCAATATATTCTCAACTCAGGACCATGCAGCAGCGGCAATCGCCGACAACGGCACGCCTGTCTTCGCCTGGAAGGGCGAAACCGAGGAAGAGTTTGACTGGTGCATCGAGCAGACCATTGTCGGGCCCGACGGCTGGCGTCCGAACATGATTCTGGACGACGGCGGTGACCTGACCCTGATGATGCATGAGCAGTACCCCGAATTGCTCGACGACGTTAACGGGCTTTCCGAAGAAACCACCACCGGTGTCCATCGCCTGTACGAAATGATGAAAGCGGGCACCTTGAAAGTACCCGCCATTAACGTCAATGACTCGGTCACCAAATCCAAATTCGATAACCTTTATGGCTGTCGTGAATCACTGCTCGACGGAATCAAGCGTGCAACCGATGTAATGGTGGCGGGCAAAATTGCAGTTGTGCTCGGTTATGGCGATGTGGGCAAAGGTTGCGCGCAGGCATTCCGCGGAATGGGTGCGACAGTATGGGTGACCGAGATTGATCCGATCTGCGCATTGCAGGCATCAATGGAAGGTTACCGCGTTGTCAAGATGGATGATGTGGCAGCGCAAGGCGATATCTTCGTCACCACAACCGGCAACATCGACGTGATCACGCACGACCACATGGTTCAGATGAAGAATGAATCAATTGTTTGCAACATCGGTCACTTTGATTCTGAGATTGACGTTGCAGGATTGAAGCAATATCAATGGGAGAACATCAAACCACAGGTCGATCACATTATTTTTCCGGACGGCAAACGCATCATCCTGCTCGCCGAGGGCCGCTTGGTTAACCTCGGTTGCGCGACAGGTCACCCGAGTTTTGTAATGTCGGCGTCGTTTACCAATCAGGTATTGGCTCAGATTGAGCTTTGGCAGCATCCTGAGAAGTACGATGTCGCGGTGCACGTCTTACCCAAATGGCTGGACGAAAAAGTTGCACGGCTGCATTTGGGTAAAATCGGCGTGAACTTGACCGAGCTAACCCAAGAACAAGCAGACTACATCAGCGTCGCACAGCAAGGGCCGTTTAAACCCGAGCACTATCGCTATTAAAACCTGATCAATTACACCTGATCAATTCCGAAACGCGTTGCGCAATGCAACGCGTTTCTCGTTTTCGACCTGCCACTTGGTCTATAAACAGCGCGTTGCCCCTCCAATTTTCTCAAAACCTTCCAACGTGAGATTTAAAACCCGATGGTAGTTGAGTTGAATAAACCGCATGGCGGCGAATTGGTCGATCTTTATTTACAGGGACCGGAACTCGAAGCTGAAAAAACACGCGCGCGTGAATACGAGTCCTGGACCCTAAGCTATCGCCAGTTATGCGATCTCGAACTTCTGATGAATGGCGCGTTCTCGCCACTGACCGGGTTCATGAAGCGCAACGATTACGAAGCCGTGTGCGATGACATGCGGCTCGCGAATGGAGATATTTGGTCGATGCCCATAACGCTCGACGTGAGCGATGAGTTCGCCGCATCCGTCGAGATCGACCAGTGGATCGCACTGCGCGATCCCGAAGGTTTGTTGTACGGCACTATGCAGGTTGAAGATATCTGGATAGCGGACAAATCCGCTGAGGCAAAAGCTGTTTTTGGCGCTGACGACAGCGCCCACCCCGGCGTGGACTATTTGCACAACAGTTCCGGTGAGGTTTATCTCGGCGGTACCGTGCGAGGTATCGAGTCTCCCCTACACTACGACTACCAGTACCTGCGTGACACACCGTCTGAGGTACGAGCGATGATAAAAAAGCGCGGTTGGCGCCGTGTTGTCGCGTTTCATTCGCACGCGCCCATGCATTGCGCACATCACGAACTGACCTATCGCGCGGCACAACAAGTCGAAGCGAATCTGCTCATTCATCCGGCCGTGGGGATGACGCGACCCGGTGATATCGATCAGTTTACGCGCGTGCGCTGCTACGAACACATCATCAAGCGATATCCGGATCAAACTTCTGCCCTGAGTTTGCTGCCGTTGGCGATGCGCATGGCGGGGCCGCGAGAGGCCTTGTGGCACGCATTGATCCGTAAAAATTTCGGTTGTACTCACTTTATCGTTGTGCGTGATCACGCCGGCATGGTTAAAACCAGCGAGGGAAAACCGTTTTACGAACCGAATGCAGCGCAGGCGCTCCTGGATAACTTTTCAGACGAATTGGGTATCGACATTGTGCCCGCGCAAACGATGGTCTACGTGCAGGAGCGTGCCGAATACCGACCGGTCACGGAAATTACCGACGAAGAAACAGTGCAAAGCATTTCCGACGCTGAACTTAAGCGTCGTCTCGAAGAAGCGCTCGAAGTACCCGAATGGTTTTCCTATCCAGAAATTGTCGACGAGCTGCGCCGCGCTTACCCACCCCGGCACAAACAAGGTTTCACCGTATTTTTTACGGGGCTTTCAGGGGCGGGCAAGTCGACCGTCGCCAATGCCTTGGTGATCAAATTGCAAGAGCTGGGCGGGCGTCCGGTCACGTTGCTGGACGGCGATGTGGTTCGCACGCATCTTTCGAGTGAACTCGGCTTTACCCGCGAGCATCGTGATCTAAACATTGTGCGAATCGGATTTGTGGCGAGCGAGATTACCAAGAACGGTGGAGTTGCGATTTGCGCGCCCATCGCACCCTATCGAAGTACACGACGCAAAGTGCGCGAGATGGTCAGCGGCGGCGGCGGTTTTGTTGAGGTGTACATTGGCACCTCAATTGAAGTGTGCGAAGCGCGCGATAGAAAAGGTCTTTATGCCAAAGCGCGTGCGGGGATGATCAAGGGCTTCACTGGAATCGACGATCCTTACGAAGTGCCGGAGGCAGCAGAACTTGAAATTGACACCAGTGATTGTCAACCCGATGAAGCCGCGCAGCGAATTATCCTTAAACTGGAAAATATGGGATTCATAAAATAGGTGGTGTGAATATTGCCTAAATGTCGCTAAAAATTGTAAGAAAAAGCGACGATTGCGTGATGTTTTTAAAGTACAATGGCGTCCGTCATGGAATCAAAAATTTATCTGCCAGCTTCATGCAAGCCCATAGCTTAATCGACAAAATCATTCGTTTGGACCGCAACGTGAAGCGTGCAATTGCGGTTTGTGCGGATGTGGTAGTGCTATCGACTGTGATGGCCAGCGCTATCTATATTCGTCTCTTTGACGGTTTTCTGGCAGCGTGGGACAGCTATGTCTGGCTAATTCTCGCCGCGCCACTTGTATCAATCCCGGTGTTTATTCGTTTTGGTCTTTATCGCGCGGTTTTGCGTTACATCGGGCGTGAGGCGGTTATCACGGTTTTCAATGCCGTTACCTTGTCGTCCTTGTTGATGGCGTTGGTTATCTTTTTCGCAAGTCGTTCAATTGATGTTGTTGTGCCGCGTTCGACGGTACTCAACTTCTGGTTAATGACATTGGTGGCGGTTGGCGCTGTTAGATATCTGGCGCGTCAGATTCTTGTTAAGGGTTCATTTTCATTCGATTTCACATCGGGGCAGCGCAACCGGTCAGCCTTTAGCACTACGCCAGTTGCGATTTACGGTGCCGGCACGGCCGGTTACCAGCTATTTGAAGCTCTGCGGTACCGCGCGAGCTATCGGCCTGTCGCATTCATAGACGATGACGATTCGCTACACGGACGATCGATAGCGGGCGTGCGTGTATACAATGCACGTCAGATCGAAGAAATGATTCGTCAAACCGGCGCTCAGGAATTACTCCTCGCGATCCCATCGTTGAGCCGCCGACGCCGGGCGGAATTGCTTGATTATTTGGAGCCGCTGCCGCTTCGGGTGCGCACGGTACCCAGCATTCAAGATCTTGCGAGCGGCCGACTGAAAGTTGACGACATCAGCGAGGTCGGTATCACCGATTTACTTCAGCGTGAAGAAGTTTCGCCGCGCGACGATCTGCTCGAGCAATGCATTCGCGGAAAATCAGTTTTGGTAACCGGGGCGGGTGGCTCGATCGGTGCTGAGCTTTGCCGGCAGATCGTCAATCTTAAGCCGAGCCGCCTGATTCTCATTGAGCATTCCGAATTTAATCTTTATGCGATTCAGGGTGAAATCGAACGGATCGTCGAAGTCGAGTCGCTTGATGTCATCGTTACGTCGATTCTCTGTTCGATAAAGAACGCTACGCAAATGCGGTCAGTGATGGAAACCTACAGGGTCGACACGGTTTATCACGCGGCTGCTTACAAGCATGTGCCAATTGTCGAACATAACATTGCTGAAGGCTTAAATAACAATGTTGTTGGGACACTGACCACCGCCCAGGCTGCCATCGTTACTGGCGTCAAAAACTTCGTGTTGATATCGACCGACAAGGCAGTGCGCCCAACCAACGTGATGGGGGCAAGTAAACGTCTTGCCGAAATGGTATTACAAGCGTTAAGTAGTAAGGATCGGCTGAAGCTATACGGTGAAGCATTCAGTTCGGCATCGCTAAGTCCGGTTGTGTCAAACAACACCCGATTTACGATGGTGCGATTTGGCAATGTGCTGGGCTCTTCCGGTTCGGTCATTCCCAAGTTTCGCGAGCAAATCCGTAATGGCGGACCGATTACTGTCACCCATCCACAAATCACACGTTATTTCATGACCATACCCGAAGCCGCTCAGTTAGTGATACAGGCCGGATCAATGGGCGAGGGCGGGGATGTCTTCGTGCTGGATATGGGCGAACCCGTCAAGATTCTCGATTTGGCGACGAAAATGGTGCACCTGTCCGGTCTATCGGTGATCGACGAGAAGAATCCCGCCGGTGATATTGCAATTGAATTCACGGGTTTACGCCCGGGCGAGAAATTGTTCGAAGAGTTGCTAATTGGCGACAACGTGACCGGCACCGGGCACAGCATGATTATGCGGGCGCATGAGGAATCCGTAACATGGGAGGAGATGCAGCTGATTCTGGACAGGCTTGCCGAAGGTCTAGCCAAACCGGACTATGTTGACGTTCGCCGCATTCTGATTGAGCACGTTAAGGGTTACAAGCCTCAGGGCGGAATAGTCGACTGGATCTATCGTGGTACCGAGACGGCGGATTCTCAGACTTCAGGGGTTGTGGATATTCAGGAAGCCGCCAAGCGCAAACGCGTGCAGTAGCCGCGAGTGCGAGTGAATCCAAACCGCATTGAAAAATGCAGAAAACCCAGTGATTTTCGGGCGAATTCGTTGTAAGGTCGCCGACTTTTCGCTAAATTCCCGATAACAATGTCACGCAAGGTTTACATCAAGACGCACGGATGTCAGATGAATGAGTACGACTCAGCCAAGATGCTGGACGTGCTCGCGGATAGTTGTGACATCCAGCCCACCGACAACCCGGCAGCGGCGGACGTTCTACTGCTTAACACCTGTTCGATACGCGAGAAAGCGCAAGAAAAAGTATTCTCCGAACTTGGCCGTTGGCAAAAGCTTAAGGCGGATAATCCCGACGTTGTCATCGGTGTCGCCGGTTGTGTCGCGAGTCAGGAAGGCGAGGCGATTCAGCAGCGTGCGCCGCAGGTCGATATCGTATTTGGGCCGCAAACCCTGCACCGCCTGCCTGAAATGCTCGCCTCAAACGCCAAAAAGCGCATTCCCATCGTCGATATCTCGTTTCCAGAGATTGAGAAATTTGACAATTTGCCCGAGCCAAAGGCTGACGGGCCGACAGCCTTTGTTTCGATTATGGAGGGGTGCAGCAAATATTGCTCTTTCTGTGTAGTGCCGTACACTCGTGGCGAAGAAGTCAGCCGCCCATTCGATGATGTGATCGCCGAGTGCGTGCTGCTCGCTGAACAAGGCGTGCGCGAGATTAATTTGCTCGGGCAAAATGTGAATGCGTATCGCGGTCTGATGTTCGACGGGGAGATCGCCGATCTCGCCTTGCTGATCCAGTACGTGGCTGCCATTGATGGCATTGACCGCATTCGCTATACCACTTCGCATCCTGTCGAATTCAGCGACAGTCTGATAGACGTGTACGCGCATGTGCCTGAACTGGTCAGCTTTGTGCATCTGCCGGTACAGGCCGGGTCAGATCGCGTTCTTGCCGCGATGAAGCGAGGTCATACAGCGATAGAGTACAAGTCGAAGATCCGGCGCCTGCGCAAAGTGCGGCCAGGAATCACCATTTCATCTGACTTCATTGTCGGTTTTCCGAGCGAAACCGAACGCGACTTTGAAAACACCATGAAACTGATTCGCGACGTCGGTTTCGATCAATCCTACAGCTTCGTTTACAGCGCCCGTCCCGGCACACCCGCAGCCAGTCTGATCGATGACACGGATTTGCAGACCAAGAAGCAACGTCTCGCGACTCTGCAGTCTCAGATCAATGAACAAGCGGCAACAATCAGTAAGGCTATGATTGGCGGCGTTGAGCGCATACTGGTCGAACGTCCGGCACGACGTGGATCGGGAGAATTTGCAGGGCGAACTGAAAACAATCGCGTGGTGAACTTTCCTGGTGATGAATCAATGATCGGGTGCTTTATCGATGTCAGGATTACCGAGGCTAAACCGAATTCCTTGCGTGGCGAATTCGTTTCCTTTAACGATCCTCACCGCCACCCTATTCCTGAGCAACACATTGCATGACGCAAAGCATTGAGTTTCGACTCGAACCAACCGATAACCAGCGCCTTGCCAATCTCTGCGGCCAGTTCGACGAGCACCTCAAGCAGGTCGAGGCGCGATTAGGCGTCGAAGTGCAAAATCGAGGAGATTGCTTTCGCGTCTCGGGAGACGCTAAGGCGGTCGCGGCTGCCAGTACTGTTTTGCGCGACCTATACCGCGCAACCGATGAATCGGCCTTGTCTCCGGAACGCGTTCACCTCTACTTGCAAGAATCGGGAATCGACCAGTTGCTCGACGCAGCGGATACAACGGATAAGACATCCGAGCGCGTAAATATCGTGCTCAAACGCCAGCGTGTTGAATGCCGCGGTGGCCATCAAACGGCTTATGTGAATAGCATTCGCGCGCGCGACCTCACCTTCGGTATTGGACCCGCCGGAACCGGCAAAACGTATCTCGCAGTTGCCTGCGCGGTCGAGGCGTTGGAATCCGACCTGGTTCGGCGACTGGTGCTGGTGCGCCCGGCGGTTGAAGCAGGCGAGCGGCTTGGATTTTTACCCGGCGATCTGGCGCAAAAAGTCGATCCCTATTTACGCCCGATTTACGACGCACTCTACGAATTTATGGGATTCGAGCGGGTCGCAAAACTGATTGAGCGCAACGTCATTGAAGTTGCACCTCTGGCCTATATGCGCGGCCGCACGCTGAATCACTCCGCGGTGATAATGGACGAGGCGCAAAACACCACGGTCGAACAGATGAAAATGTTCCTCACCCGCATCGGTTTTGGCTCGCATGCGATCGTCACCGGCGACGTCACGCAAATTGATTTACCCAAGCACACCACGTCGGGACTGGTGCACGTCACCCGCGTATTGTCAGATATTGACGACATTGGATTCGTGCATTTTGACGCGCGCGACGTGGTTCGCCATCCCTTGGTTAAGCGCATTGTCAGTGCGTATCACAAAGCCGAGCAGGCCGACGCCAAAAAACAGGTCGGTGATTAGTGGTGAATGTGCATGTGCAATATGCCGTGCGGCCGTCTCACGTCCCCGACGAATCGAGTATTACACGATGGGCTCAATCGGTATTTGACAAGAGCCATCGCGGCGAGTTGACGGTTCGTTTGGTAAGCGAATCCGAGAGCTGCGCGTTGAATAAACAGTATCGCGGGCTAAATAAGTCGACCAATGTGCTTTCTTTTCCGGCGGATTGGGCGAGTGACGATGGTGGCGAATACTTTGGCGATCTGGCCATTTGCGCCGACGTGGTTGCACGTGAATCGCGTGATCAGGGTAAATCAACCACCGCGCATTGGGCGCATATGGTTGTGCACGGCGTTCTGCATCTTCTGGGTTATGATCACCAGTCGAACGACGAAGCCGTGGAAATGGAATCTCGCGAGATCGGTCTGTTGGCGGGCCTGGGTTTTGACAATCCGTATGAACAAGAACATTCTCACTAGGTGGTGAGGTACGATTTAACAGTATGAGCGACGATCCCGGCGACAGTAGTCAGCGATCCTTAATGGATCGCATCGTTCAGGCCTTTGGTGGCGAACCTCGCGACCAGAGTGAAGTATTGGAGATTTTGCGCGACGCCGCGCGCCGTTCGTTGGTGGATACCGACGCAATGGCGATGATTGAAGGAGTGTTTCAAGTCGCGGATATGCAGGTTCGCGACATTATGATCCCGCGGGCACAAATGGTTGTTATCGAGGCGGAAGACCCTTTCGACGAAATTCTTAGCACAATTGTCCAGTCCGGACACTCGCGCTTTCCCATGATTGGCGAAAACAAAGACGAAGTTCTTGGTGTATTGCTGGCCAAAGATTTTTTGCGCTTCACCTTAATGGACAAAAGCGATCTTCCCGACGTGCGCTCGCTGGCGCGTTCGGCCGTTTTTACACCGGAAAGCAAGCGGCTCAACGTGTTGCTTAAGGAGTTTCGTACTAATCGGAACCACATGGCGATAGTGGTCGACGAATACGGTGGCGTTGCCGGGCTGGTAACGATTGAAGACGTACTTGAGCAGATTGTTGGCGAGATCGACGACGAACACGATGCCGAAGAGGACGTTAATGTTCGCGAAACGGCAAAGGGGGTTTTCACGATTCGTGCGTTGATGCCGATCGACGAATTCAACGAATTTTTTAAGGAATCGTTTAGCGACGAGGAATACGACACCATTGGCGGGTTGGTAATGCACCATGCGGGGCATATGCCTCGTCCCGGTGAAATCGTTTCTGTCCACGAGCGCGAATTTAAAGTACTGGCAGGCGACTCGCGCCGCATTCATCTACTGCAGCTTTCCACCTAGCAAATATTACGACCTCGTAGCCGTTAGTAATGAACTCTTTGGCGGATAAACCAATCGTCGCGCGTTTGATTGCCTTGATGTCGGGCGTCGCTCTTCCATTCGCATACGCTCCCTACGAAGTCCGTGTTTTGGCTGTGCTTTGCCCGGCAGTTTTATTTTGGCTCTGGAGGCACGGGAATACGCGCCACGTTGTGTTGTGCGGATTGCTTTTCGGGGTCGGCATGTTTGGCGCTGGCACTCATTGGATTTACTACAGCCTGAAGCTGTTTGGTGACGCGATCGCGCCGCTCGCGACCGTGATTACCGGCGGTTTCATTTTGTGGTTCGCCGCTTACCTAGCGGTGCTCGCCTGGATTTTGTGTCGGTTTTTCAGACGTGAGAAAAACAACGATAACAACGATAACAACGTTTTCTGGCTCATAGGTGTGTTGCCAGCAATGTGGAGCTTGGGTGAGTTATTTCGGGGTTGGTTTCTGACCGGGTTCCCCTGGTTGTCGCTTGGATACAGCCAAATCGATACTTGGTTAGGCGGCTATGCACCTGTGCTCGGAGTTTACGGGGTAGGTTGGATGGTCGCGATGTCGTCTGGTGCTCTAATTGCACTCGTCGTCTCGCAAAATCGCAACCGCTGTATTGCGGCGGTGTGGCTGCTAGCGATTTGGGGGGGCGGCTTTGCCCTGAAAGGCATCGAGTGGAGCGAGCCAGCGGGTGAACCCATTACAGTGCGCATGGTGCAAGGCAACATTGAGCAGCATCACAAGTTTATGGCCGAACTCCTTGAACCATCGATAGAGAGGTACAAGGAACTCAGTCATAGCGACGAACCGGTTGATTTGATCGTCTGGCCCGAGTCTGCCATCCCGACATTTTTCTACAAGATTGATCAGGAACTAGCTGACTTCTCCGAGTCGATGCTTGAGCAGGGCACGCGGGTCCTGACCGGTGGATTCATCTATGATCGCAGCAATGACCGGTACTACAACAGCCTTCGCATGCTGGATGATCCTGACGCATACTACCACAAAAAGCATCTTGTGCCCTTCGGTGAATACATGCCGTTTCGCCCTCTAATTGGATTTCTGCAGGAGTTCATTACAATTCCGATGTCGGATCTCTCTTCGGGGGAGGTCGGTGCCAAAGGCTTGACAATAAACGGACATTTAATTGCCCCATCAATCTGTTACGAAGATGCTTTTGGGGAAGAGATGATCAGGCATTTTCCCGAGGCTGCTTTGTTACTCAATGTGAGTAACGATAGCTGGTTTGGAGATTCAGCGGCGCCGTATCAGCATCTGGAGATTGCGAGGATGCGATCGCTTGAATTTTCTAGGTCTATGGTGCGTGTGACGAATACTGGAGTGTCAGCATTTATTGATTCGCGTGGTAAAATTCGCGCTGAAATCGAACTGGGTGAAGCGAACGCGGCCAATGTTCGATTGCAGCCGCGTGGCGGACAGACCCCTTATTTACTTTTCGCAAATAAGATGATCCTGCTGATTCTTATCATCTGTCTGTTTGTTTTATGGTTTATGGTCGGACATTCACCTATTCATCAAAAATGCGAATCTTCACGCGTCAAACGGGAAAGTGTGTGATCTGAATGAATAAGCAAACGATAATAGGAAATCAATTCGAAGGCGAAAGCGTAGACATAGTAGACGTTATTGTGTACTTCAGGCAAAGAATGACTAAGCTTTTGCTCACATTTTTCGCATTCTTTTTCCCATTTCTGATCTATCTTCTCGTTGCCCCGACAGTGTATCGCGCGGAAGTTTATTTTCTTGCGCCCCAGCTAAAGGATATTCAACCGCTTAACATTGTGAATACAGTCAACGCGGTCCGGCAGTTCGATGAGGTGTCAGTTGACGATGTATATCAAAAGTTCCTGACAAATCTGGACTCCAGAAATTTACGTTGGGAGTTTTTTGAGCAACAAAATTTGCTGGAGCACTTTAAAACTCAAGGAGATCTAGGAAAGTATCAGGTGTTCCTCGAAGAGTTTAACGAATTTTTAGTCGTCACTAAACCCGAAAGCACCGAAACGGAGTCCGCGAAAATTCACTTTGATATGACTGAATCTGACACTGCGGCAGAATCCCTGCAAGCGTTCGTTGATTTTGTCATGAATCGAACCGTTATCGACCTCGCCGATGGCGTGCAGTCCGAGCTTGATGCAACTGTTGCCTTTCTGGAAAACGAAGCTGCAACAAAACTAAAGCTTGCCAAGCTGCGACGCGAAGACTATCAGCAGGCACTACACGAGGCACTTGTCGTCGCAAGGCGTGTCGGGATTCGTTCTAGTGATCTCGTAAGCACCAACAAAACGTCTCAATCAATGACCATATCGATAGACAATAATGGTGTTCCGCTTTACACAAGAGGGGTTGAGGTGCTTGAAGCCGAACTTGAAGTGTTGAAGAATCGTGAAAACGACGAAGCGTTTGTCTCAGGTTTGCGAAACGTACAGGAACAGTTGGACAAATTGAAAACAATTCGCATCGAAAGAAATAGCATTCACCCCGCTAGATTGGATCAACGCAGTGTTGTACTCGACAAGCCGGCAAGCCCAGATGTAAAAAGGATTCTGATGATTGGATTCGTTCTATCGTTATTCTTTACCTTCATTCTGCATCTTGCGTGGTATTTTTTGAGAGGGATAGATTTTGAATCAAAATGATTGCCATTTTGAGTTGATCTCAATGTGTAATTCTCCACGACGCTGAATTAGTCACATTGGGTCGGCAATGATGCTAAGTGCGTTGATGTACCAGTATGCCATCTTTTATTGAATTCCATTGTTAGCGTTCACTTGCTAAAAATTATTCTAGTATCTTCGATCTGGCTCAATGTCGGGTTGCTCTTAGGTCGCTTTTCCGGATTTGTTCGTGAAGCTGTCGTTGCTTCAGTTTTTGGTGCATCGGAAAGAGCTGACACGGTTGTTTTAGTGCTAACGATTCCCGATCTTCTCATCAGTATTCTTGTTGGTGGTGCGCTTGGCGCAGTACTGATTCCGCGATTTTCTGACAAGCCAGATATGGCAAAAAGGCTGTTGTATCAAAGCAGCGTAGTCATGTTTTTCCTGTTTTCGATAATAGCGCTGTCCCTTTTTATAAATGTCGAAGCGCTCGTTCATTTATTGGCACCCGGATTTAGCGAAGCTCAACGTGTTGGCACCTCGAGTATCATGCGATGGGTTCTTTGGTTGTTACCAGTTACCGTTTTGGCGGGTGCTGCTACGGCGTTTCTGCACTCTCAGAACCGGTTTTTTGTCCCGGCGCTGGGTACCCTCATTATCAACTCAACGGTGATTGTAGGGATTTTGATGACATTGGTTTGGAAAGACACGCTATTGTTAATCGCTGGAGCTGTTGTGTTTGGTGGCGTCCTTCGCTTACTCAGTCAACTTTCACTTGTTAAGCTGAAATGGACGCCAGTGGCGGCCTTAGAACCATGGCAGATTGATCGCCAGCTGTGCTTACACTATATACAGGCGATGGCGTCGGGTAGCCTTCTATTGTTGTTTCCCGTTTTTGCTCGCGCTTATGTTTCATTTGAACCGGCTGGTAGCATCGCGATTTTTAATTACACGTTGCGGTTAATCGATTTTCCATTGTTGTTAGGGGTTACCTTTTTAGCAACTGTATTTTTTCCACGGTTATCATCGAGTTTTAATGAATCGCGTGAAGTCCACGATCAATGGGTTTCGCTTGGGCTACGCTGTACACTGGTACTCGCAGTAGTGTGCGTAGCGGTGCTTTTAACACTTAATCAGTTTTACTCTGACTTCGTTTATGGCTACGGTAAGATGCGTGTCCAAGATTTAGATCAGATAAATTCACTGCTGACAATCGGCTTAATCATGATACCGTTTCAAGGTATGGCTGTTTTTCTTACCGCAGTGTCAAATTCAAGAAGGAACACACGCACGCCAATGTTGATTAACGCGGTTGGTCTGATTCTGTTTATTATAATGTGCCAGGCTGAGTTGTTGGGCAGCGGCCTCACTTCTGTCATGCTGACGCTGTTGGTTAGCTATATTTTGGTCAGCGTCGCATTTTGTTTGAGTGTGAAAATCGCCGGAAAACCCAGCCTACGCAGCTTACTTTCTATTGAAACAATTTTCGGAATGTTGGTTGTGATAATTTTGCTGTTTCTCTCACTGAGATGGTTGGTCGATAGTCAGCTTCCATCAATTCTAGCGCTGGCTATTGGCGTGGTTTCTGGTGCAACAGTCCTTGCAGGATTGGCTTACGTCAGCAGAAGCCACTGGCAAAACTTACAATCCGTAGAGCCCCAAGATCAATGAAGTACATGTTGATCACCAATGATCCGGACGTCGCGTCAGTTGCTGAACGCGCAGGCGTTGCCCGAATTTTTGTCGACCTCGAAAAGCTCGGTAAGCAGGAAAGGCAAGGGCATTTGGATACGCATATGAGTTCTCACTCGCCGCATGATGTGGCAAGAATAAGGAAGGTGCTGACGAGTGCAGAATTGCTGGTGCGTCTTAATCCACTTCACGCCGGTACCGAGTCGGAAGTTGAAGGTGCACTGCACTCTGGTGCCGATATACTTATGCTCCCGATGTTCCATTCTCCTGAAGAAGTTTCCAAATTTGTCAGCATAGTAAACCGTCGAGCCAAAACTATTCCCCTTGTTGAGACGTACGCGGCCGCTCAATCTTTGCAAGATCTTGTTTCCATCAAGGGAGTGGATGAAATCTATATAGGGCTGAATGACTTGCACCTCGATATGGGCATGAGATTTATGTTCGAACCGCTCGCCAATGGATACATTGATTCGTTGGTGGCGACAATCAAGCAAGCTGGTCTGCCATTCGGATTTGGAGGAATCGCTCGTTATGGAGAAGGTGTGGTGCCCGGTGAAATGGTGCTCGCCGAACACATGCGCCTTGGCTCAGCGAGCGTAATACTGTCTCGTACATTTCATCGGAAAGGTGAGTTATTCGCTAACGGAGACGCTAATCGCGAACTCGAGATAGAGCTTAAAAAGCTTATCTCGGCTGAGAAAGAGCTGGCTAATCATGATAAACAACAATTTGAAATTTCGATGAAGGCGTTTCGGGAACGCGTCCATTCATTTCTTTCTGAGCACGCAAAATGAAGCGATTGATTGATGTCGGTATCGCGATTCTGCTGCTCGTTTTGTTGCTCCCGTTGTTGCTCCTGCTACCCTTGCTGATAAGACTGGAAAGTAAGGGCTCCCCGTTTTTTATTCAGCGTCGAGTCGGAATAGATGGAAAGGTTTTCAGGATGTTTAAATTTCGCAGCATGGTTGCCGACGCAGAAAAGATAGGGCCGCATTATTCGTCAAAAACTGATAAGCGAATAACACGTGTAGGACGAGTGTTGCGCAAGACCAGTCTCGACGAACTACCACAACTTGTAAACGTTTTGTTAGGTGATATGAGTCTTGTTGGGCCCAGGCCGGACGTACCTCAACAACAAAATGACTACAGTGTTTCCGATTGGAAATTACGCACCTCTGTACGTCCCGGAATAACTGGACTTGCGCAAGCGACATTGAGGTCCTCCGCTACCGCAGCGGAACGTACGAAGCTGGACTTGGAGTACGTAAACAATATATCTGTCGCGATGGACCTAAGGATTCTCGGGCTAACCGTTCGACAGGTGCTCGGTAAAGGTGGATATTGAATGTATGAGCATGTACTCATAGGGTAAATCTGACATGTGTGGCATTTTTGGTTATTTTGATTTTCGCCGATCCCGGATGGACGAGGTATCGTTGCAGTCGATGGGCGAGGCAATCGCACATCGCGGACCGGATGGATCTGGATGTCATCATGATCCTGATCTGGGCTTGGCACTCGGAAATCTGAGACTAGCGATTCTCGACGTTGAACATGGTCAACAACCGTTTTATTCAGACGACAAAAAAATCGTTGTTGTCCAAAATGGAGAAATTTTTAACTTTGTTGAGTTGGCGAATTCACTTAGAAGCGAGGGGCATGAATTCAAAACCAACTCCGACACTGAAGTTATTTTGAGGCTTTACGAAGCACGAGGCATAGATGCAGTTCGAGAACTAAATGGCATGTTTGCCATCGCTGTATATGACGGGCGAACGGATGAGCTGTTCCTTGTGAGGGATCGTGTTGGAGAAAAACCGCTTTACTTTATGCAAGAGCACGATCGGGTTCTCTTCGCGTCAGAGATAAAATCAATACTGAATGTTTGCAAGACTGTAAAGTTAAACGAAACCGCGCTCAATCAGTATTTTGCATTCAATTATGTTCCACCGCCATTGACTATGTTTGACGGTGTCAAACACGTGATGCCCGGTGAGTATAAGAAAATTGGGCGTTCCGGTGATACAAGTGTCCGATGGTGGGATTTGAGCGCTCGAGAGATTCGAGGACAAAACGAGCAAACCTGGATTGAAGAGTTCAACCACGTCCTAAATGACGCGGTGAGGATACGCCTTCGGTCAGATGTTCCTTTCGGCGCATTTTTGTCTGGTGGTGTAGATTCAAGCTCGGTTGTTGGTGCAATGTCCAAACACCTCGATCAACCTGTTAAAACGTACACGATCGGTTTTCACGATCCCAAGTATGACGAGTCACCGTATGCGGAAGAAGCGTCATTGAGGTTTTCAACTGAACACACGGTGCGAAAGGTTGAGCCCAATATGCTCGATCTATGGCCTCTCGCAACCT
Source organism: Pseudomonadota bacterium (assembly GCA_039029275.1). Lineage (GTDB taxonomy): Bacteria > Pseudomonadota > Gammaproteobacteria > JBCCGL01 > JBCCGL01 > JBCCGL01. The sequence continues at coordinate 35,398 of JBCCGL010000015.1, forward strand.
ATCATTGCGATCAACCTCATGGCGATGTGTCGTTTCTACCAACTTATCGTGTTGCTAGCCTCGCGGCAAAAGATGTCAAAATGGTTCTGACGGGTGACGGCGCAGACGAGTTGTTTGCAGGTTATGACAAACACAGAAACTTCTTCAATGCCGATGTGTGTGCACTTGATAACGCGAGTTTTCAAGCGCTTTATCAAGATAACATTTCTCTTTTTGGATCCGAAAAGCGAGTAAAACTGCTTAACGAGTCAACCAAATCACGTATCGAGGATTTTGACTGTGGGTCGGTTCTAGCCCCATATTATCAATCCGCATCCCACTTTGATCGCGTTAATCAAGTGCTGTATCTCGACATGATGTTGCTTTTATCCGGCAACAACTTGGTAAAACCCGATCGAATGGGTATGGCAGTATCTCTCGAAAATCGGGCGCCGTTCCTTGATTTTCGAATGATGGAACTTGCGTTTGAAATGCCGGGTGACCTAAAACTCAGAGGTGGTACGACTAAATACCTTTACAAAAAAGCAGTAACGCCTTTGATCGGAGAGCACCTTGCATATCGAAAAAAACAGATGTTTACTGTTCCCGTGGGTGACTGGTTCAAACGTGAATCATATGATTTGTGTGCAGAACTGCTACTCTCCGAGCGAGCACGGAGTAGAGAATTGTTTGACGAAAAATTCGTTGCGTGCCTACTTGCGGATCACTGTCAAGATAAAGCAAATAATACGCGAGAAATTCGCGCGCTAATGGCGGTCGAGACTTGGTTTCGGCAAGTCGAAAAAAACTGGCAAATTACGCATTAAAGGTTCAGGTTTAAAAAAGTGAATGAGTTTCGAAACGATGCGAGAGACGTAGCGTTGTGAGTGTTGTTGCAGTTGTCTGCGCCCGGTCCGGATCAAAGGGTATTCCGGACAAAAACATCTATCCGCTGCTGGGTAAGCCGCTGTTGGCTTACAGTGTCGAGACCGCGAACTCGTGTAGTGCGTTTGACGCGGTTTTAGTAACGAGCGACTCTAAGCGATATTTGGACATTGCAGCGAGCTACCCCAAAGTCGTTCCTGTGCTTCGACCGTCTGAGCTTGCTGCGGATACTGTCACTAAACTGGGCGCGATTGAACACGCGGTCAGTGATTGGGAGCGTGTGAATTCCGTAAAGGTAAGTACGGTGGTTGATTTAGACGTGACTTCACCGCTACGCACACCAGACGATGTAAACGGTGCGCTCGATCTGTTCTTTGCCCGAAATCCGGGGTCGGTCATTACGGGTGCACAGTCTCATCGGTCACCTTACACAAATATGGTTGAACTCACCGATACAGGAAGCGCGAAAATTGTCTGTCAGTCAGACCAGGAACTTGGACGAAGGCAACTCGCACCGCCATGTTTTGATATGAATGCATCAGTTTATGTGTGGAACCGTAAACTGTTCAAAGAAAGTCCCCGTGTATTTTATTCGGATACCTTGTTATACGAAATGCCGCCAGAGCGCTCATGGGATATTGACTCGCCGCTCGATATCGAGATTGTTGAGTTTCTGATGCGACGACAACAACAACTTAGACCCAATGGCGAGAGCTAATTTATGAAACCGATTGTGAATTCGTTGCACTTTGGTTCTGTTCCTGTCGGTGGTGATGCACCGCCTGTTCTGTTACCTGATATCGACATGTTTTTTAATCGCGATCTGGAACTCGCGGAACACGTCGTTCGAACGCTCGTGGATGCGGGCGTAAACGTGCTGAAGGGCGCAGTTATTCACAGAGCGGATATCGCATTGGACGATGGCACACTCGAGGAGTACTACGACCCAAAAGTTGGGATGGTAAGTGAAAACTATCGTGCGCTGATGGAGCGAAAAGTTATGACGTTCGACGAGCACGAGTCATTGTTTCGTTTGTGCCAGGGCTTGGGACCAGAATTGGTGTTGTCCGTATACGATACCGAGGGTGCGCAATTCGCTAAAGATGTGGGTGCCTGCGCGCTTAAAATCCCATCTTCAAATATTACGCATGAACCTCTGATTCGCGACGTGGCTGGAATTGGACTTCCTGTCATCATTGATACTGGCAAGTCGAACATGGAAGAAATATCACGCGCTGTGCAATGGTTTCGGGATGCCGATGGCCGTGAATTACTGATTGAGCACAGCCCTGAGGCTCCTCCCGCGCCGCTCGCTAATCACAACCTCAGAATGATGTTGGCGCTACAGCACGCGTTTGATGTACCGGTAGGCCTCTCGTGTCATCATGCGGGAAATGAAATGATGTACGCTGCTGTAGCGTTGGGAGCATCAATCATCGAAAAAGGGGTGTGCGCTGATGATGCTCCAATTGATCAAGATGTTCACCACGCCATCCGCGTCGGTGACGTCGGAGACATGTGGCGAAAATGTCTCAATATTCACCACGCGCTTGGAGAGCCTGGGCGTTATTTGCGGCGGGATCGGGACAAGCCCAAAGCGCGTATGGGGTTAGTTGCAAAGCGTTCAGTTGTCGCGGGTGAAAAAGTTGGGCCTGAAACAGTTGACTTTGCATTTCCGTCGGCGGGAATATCAACGGAACATTGGAGTACCGTTGAGGGTTGGGATTTTAAGTTTGACCTCACGGCGGGCCAAGTAATCAATTGGCATGACCTTGATACAACCGCTTGATACGCGACAGCCCGCGCGATCAACGCTGTCGTCATCCGAGCCTTCAAGTCGGATTGCTCCGGCGAGCGAGGTCAAAGATATCCTGTCGAAACTGCATGTGGATGGGAAACTATTTCGATTAGGTTCGGTGGATTCAGAATCGGCGTACTATCGGCTGGAGTTAGCCAACGAAAGTTTGTTTGTCAAAATTGTCGATGACAGTTACCTGGATTCCCAATTAGCTGCAGACGCCATTGCTAGATTTGCCTCGAGCAAAGTGAAAACGTCTACCTTGCGTGATGGCTTTCCTGTTTCATTGAACGCTCACTCGTCGATTCTTGCTTATGATTGGATTGAACAACAAGCTCCACCGAGCTTTTATCAACTCGGGTCTCAGATTGCGGGGTTGCATGACGTGCTTAGGGGTTATCCCAATGCTGCGGATGTGCAGTCACGATCCCAAAATCGCCTAACAACACTACAGGAATTTCTCGACAGTCACCTCGATGAAGTTTTAACCGACGCGCGACTACCCCAGAGTGCCAAAGAGATTATTTCGACGCGGCCTGAATTTTTTAATTCGTTATCTGACTCCAGTCAGGCGATACATGGGGATCTCAATGCGGGTAATCTACGTTTTTGCAACGATGGTGTATGGTTTCTGGATTTTGAAGATGCCCGACATTCCTGGTTTCCGGTAGGTATTGATGTGGCGTTTGCAATTGAACGTCTTGCCCTTATTGATGAGCCTGATAATGATCGGGCACTACGAAATGCAGAATCACTGATTCGTGGCTACTATGAAGAGTCCGGTGAAACACCGTTTCCTGTGCGTGGCTCTCTGCAACTGGCGCTGGAATATTTAGGTGTTCGATCACTGATTCTGCTCAAGCATTTCGAGCTACAGGGAACGCCTTGGCCAGAAAGTGAATGGAAAAAATTCGACCGCTTATTCACACATATTGACGAGAGAGCAGATCTTTTTGCCAAGCTTGAGCAAAGTTGTTAACTGAAAATACAGAAATATGAGGGTACTATTTTCCGCACGTGACCCTGCTGCTGCGCAAGTGGCGGGAAATCTTTATGCTGCCGCTCAACGTGATCAGCGATTCGAACCTTATCTGGTGGCAGCCAGCCCCGCTTTCGGCATCTTGAAGAGTCAGGGTTTCCAGATACTCGAATTGCAGGTGTCTAGCACTGACAGTCACGATTTGATAGAGCAACGTGTCACGTCACTGATTGATGGGGTTGCGCCGTTAGCGATCGTAGCCGGGTCGTCCGGCCCCGATGCGGGGGTCGACGAGTACCTTGTTAAGTACGGGTCTAAATGTCGAACCTATGTAGTGCAGGACTTTTGGGGCGACGTCAATTTAGCTGCTGGTGAGCAGGCTGATTGCTATTTAGTGTGCGATCAATTTGCAGCGGATCTGACTAACAAGCGTGTAGATGCTGAGACACTCGTTGTAGGATCAGTCAAGCATGCTCACTTTGCGGCACTGAATGTGGATGCTTTGCGATCAAAGTCGCGAGCACTGTTATCAGTGCATGGCGATGATTTTGTGATCGGTTACTTTGGAGCGCCATTGGCTGATTGCCCAGGCTACTGGCGCTCAGTCGAGGCGCTTGCGCATGCATTGTCGGCGGTTGATGCAAAGATCGTGTACCGCCCGCACCCGAAGGAATCGACCGAGGCGCGCGAGCGCACGGCCGATATTCTTGGGCTTGCGCAGTCATCGGTTGATAACGCCAGTGAACCAGTCGAGACTTTGTTAGCCGGTTGTGATCTCGTAGTCAGTTGTTATTCAAGTTGTGGGATTGACGCTGAGTTAATGAATTCACAAGAGTCCAACCCGTCGCGTGTCAGTATGTTCCTATTATTCGATCAAGAAATTCTTGAGCATTACCAGGCAATTACCCGACTGCCTGATGTGCCAATTTCTATGCAGAACCGATCTGTTTCCGTGCATTCTGAAAAGTCTCTCGGAAATTTTATACGCGAGTTTGCTGATCGTCCGACGCGAGTCAAATTTCTGGAAAATGCGAAAAGTAACCAATCAGTTGGAGTGTTACCTACTGCTGCCGAATCTCCAAAACGTGTTTTAGACAAAGTTTGGTCTGACATCAACAGCGCGAGACAAAAATCTTTGGCTCAAAGTAAATGAAAGAACCCGAAAAAATTAAACTGCTTTTCGTTTGTTACGGCGCAGGACATGTGAATATGCTGGTTCCGATTATCGAAAAGGTGCTGGCAGATTCGCGCTTCAGTGCTATGGTGCTCGGGCTGACAACAGCATCTTCAGTGCTCAAGCGCCGCGGCATACCGCACATCGGTTTCAAAGACCTCCTAACGCAGGCAGATGCAGCGGCTATCGAGCGCGGGGAATCACTGGCTGAAAACCTTCCCGAGAATGCTTCGGTTTCGCGTGATGAAACTGTCGCCTATCTGGGCTTGTCGTATTTCGATCTGGAAACTCGTTTGGGGGCCGACGAAGCAACCCGCGTCTTTGCGCAAAAAGGTCGTCAGGCTTTTTTGCCGATTTCGATACTTGAACGTGTGTTTGAGCGTGTCAAACCAGCTCTGCTGATTTCAACCAATTCACCTCGCGCTGAGCGCGCAGCATTTTACGTCGCGCGGGAGCACGGGATTCCGAGTATTTGCATTGTTGGTTTATTCGCGCGACACGAAATAGAGTGGATTCGTGAGCCGCAATTTGCGTCGAAAATCTGTGTTATCTCACAGGGCGTAAAAAATTTCTTTGAACGATCAGGCAAGAATGCAGATGAGGTTTTGGTTACAGGAAACCCGGCCTTGGATCGTCTGTCCGATCCAGAACTGGACAAACGTGCAACAGAATTCAAACGTGATCGCGGATGGGGAGACAAGCCGGTCGTGCTATGGGCGTCGCAGCCAGAGCCTGATCGACACCCGTTTACTGGCGATCCTGGTGATCCCCGATTGCCACGCAGGGTCGAACAGGTGCTATCCGAAGTTGCAGAGCGCAGAAAGGATTGGATACTTGCCATCCGTTATCACCCAGGTGAATCAGAATCGCGAAAAACGGCACCCGACAATGCCTATATCAGCGGGTTCGAAGATGATCTTGCGACACTGCTAAAGTCGGTATCTGTGGTAATTACCATGACCTCTACTGTGGGCATCGAAGGTGTGATGCTTGGCAAGCCGTTGATAACGGTTGACACCTCGGTGTTTCGCGAAGACGCACCATACAGCGCAATGGGATTATCGAGCGGGGTATCAGATCTTGCTCATTTGGAGGCCGCAATTGATCGTGCCTTATCGTCAACTGTTGCAAGCCTGGAGCACGGCCTTTCGGCGCCCGGTATGGCATCTCAAAACGTATTCGCTACAATATGCCATCTCTGCAATGTCTCTGTGGATGTTTAGCGTTATTCTGGAGGGGTAAACTGCTTGGGACATCGGTTTGGATTCGCGTGTACTGCGGCACAGCGCCCTTTCCTTCAATATAAATCCGCGGTTCGCAAAATTCTTGTTATCAGATTTGAAATCTAAGTCACCCAATTCACTAATCTCCGACCGTTTCACGGTACTACTTTGGGTAAATGTCATCGCATTTCTGATTGTGTCTGGGCTGTTTATACCCAAAGGAATGTTCAGTGGCGGCGAATCAGACGGGTTTTATGCGCAGATGTTTCATGTTATCGGAGAAGACTCACGTAGCAGTCCTCTGTATTGGGTGCACATGGCACGTTTCTGGGCTGTCTCGCCGTTTTTTGCAGCGCATGTGCACAATATACTGCCTTTACTCGAGGCTGTCTTAATGGTGTTTTTTTTACTGCCTGTATTAACTGTTAAGTTCGGTGAGAAACGGCCTTATTTTCAGGTCCTGTTTGTGTATCTGCCACTGCTGTTCTCGTTTCGGTCGGTCCTCGTGATGTGTGCAATCGCATATTTGTTTATTTGCCTCTACGGTTCTGAGCGAAGTTATATCCGACTTGGATTTTCGGCCTTGCTAGCTAATTTGAGTTCGGGTGTCGTTTTACCGTGGCTGATTATTGCGATGTTGTGCCGAAAGCGGCTTGCGAGGTTTTATCGATTTTTCAATTTGATAGTATTAGTTGCGATAGTATTACTGGCATTTTCTGTTGTGCAAAAGTTCGACTTTTTTTTTGGGAGCGCCAGTCAAGGTGGGTCGCTTATCGAACGCAATACGTTTAGCGTTTCGCTCGCGAATCAACAATACCTGAGACTGGGGTTGTATACCTCGCTCTTACTTGCGTGGTTTCTTATCGTGCTCAATTGTTTTTTCAGTCGACAATTTCGGTCTACCTTTTCTGTGTTTTTCTTGCCAATCGTCGTAACTCCCTTATTAGAGGGCCTGGGGTTTGTTTCTTTTCTGATCCCAATTTGCTGGTATTTCATGGGTGTAACAAACCAGATTATCCGGAGTGATCAACAACGATGGCAAATTTCAAGGATTCAGCCTGAATGATAGTCAATAATTGTTTTGCAGCTGACCAATGGGAACGCAATTTTGAACGGTAGCTACAAGGCACTAATTGTGGGATTTGGTAGCATCGGAAGACGCCATTTTCGAAACCTCAGAACTCTGTATCCAGAAATTGAGATCGCGGTTTTGCGCTCGGGTCTTGGAGAAACGGATGAAGAAAATTACATTCCGCTGGAATCGCTCCAGTCGGCGATTGATTTTCAACCTGATTTCGCCTTGATTTGTTCACCGGCCCCCTTTCATATCGACGTGGCGTTACAGCTTGTGGAGGCAGGTGTTCATCTGTTTATTGAAAAACCACTAAGCGATAACGTTGAGAACTTGGATGAGCTTAAGCGGATTTCCTCAAGAAATAGTGTCACCGTTGCGCTTGGTTACAACCTTCGATTCACTCACGCTTTGCAGGTACTTCATCGCACGGTGACAGAACGCCGCTACGGTTCTGTTTATTCCGTAAGTGCGGAGGTCGGTCAGTATCTTCCGGATTGGCGACCGCAACAGGATTACCGCAAAACGGTTTCAGCACGAAAAGAGTTGGGAGGAGGGGCTTTGCTTGAACTGTCTCATGAGCTGGACTATTTGTGTTGGATGTTAGGAGAGCCTGTTCGTGTGATCGGTCATGTCGACAAAGTCAGCCCGCTCGAAATCGACGTCGAAGACACCGCCGACTGCATCATCGAATTTGGGCAGGGTGCGAAACGGATTGTTGCGCTGGTCCACCTTGATTTTTTACAGCGCGCGCGCCGACGAGAATGTCGCGTAATTTGCGAGGAAGCTACTGTCGTGTGGGACGGCATCGCCAATACCGTGCTCGCTTTTACACACGATAACGTCGAAGCGTTATACGATGAACCTGTTGATGCCAACGACAGTTATATCGCTGAGCTCACGTCATTTTTAGCGTGCATACAAAACAAAACAGAACCGGCTGTCTCTGTAACTGAGGGGATGGAGGTGGTTAGGCTCATTGAGGCCATCAAGACATCCGCAGTACAAGGGCGTCGAGTAGCACTATGAGTCAATCCACTCAAGATGCCCGCTGCGCATTCATCTTCGCCAGGGGTGGATCAAAGGGCGTTCCGCATAAAAATATTCGCATGCTCGCAGGTAAACCGCTTATTGCTTATTCCATTGACGTTGCTCGTCAAAGTGCATCAATTGAGCGCGTCGTTGTCTCGACTGATGATCAGGAGATTGCGCGCGTCGCGCGAGAGCACGGTGCCGATGTTCCGTTCATAAGGCCATCAAATCTGGCACAGGATAACAGTAGCGAACTCGATGCCTGGAAACATGCGGTAGTAAGCACTGAGCAATTGATGGGTGAAAGGATTGAAACATTCATTAGTCTTCCGGCAACTTCGCCCTTGCGCTCGGTCGAGGATGTTGAGCGCTGTATCGCAGAATACGATCGAGGAATTTTCGATATCGTCGTGACAATCAAGGAAGCTGCGCGAAGCCCATGGTTTAACATGCTTAAAAAAATTGACGACGATCGTTATGGACTCGTGAATGCCTCACCCGAAAACGAATTACTGGTCAGACGGCAAGATGCACCGGTGGTTTATGACATGACCACCGTCGCGTATGTCGCAAAGCGCGACTATGTGATGAAAACTGACTCAGTTCTTGGCGGTTGTGTCGGCGCCGTATTGATTCCCGAACACCGTGCCCTTGATATTGATACAATGCACGATTTTGAAGTTGCCGAGCTGATGTTGTCTCGGAGTAGTAATCAATGAGGTCAATTCAAGAGCTTTCGGACATGCAAGGTCGTGTGGTTTCCATCTCTGGTGGCGCAGGGCACCTGGGGACCGCGATGGCCGAGGCGCTGCTCGAGGCAGGTGCATCAGTGGTCCTGCTTGATGTAAGTGATGAACTATTAGATCGCGCAACACATTTGTTAAGTAAGCGATGTGACAGTCATGGCCGCATTATGACGACAGTCACCGATCTGGCCGATCGCGCATCCATTGATGCGGCGATTGAACGGATTGCCGAGGAGCATGCGAAAATGGATGTGTTAATTAACTGCGCGGCGATGGTGGGCAGCGCATCGTTGAAGGGATGGGTAAGTTCGTTCGAGGAGCAAGACTACGACGTCTGGACGCATGCGGTTAACGTTAACCTCACCGGTGCGTTTTATCTGATTCAAAAGTCGCTGCCTTTGCTCAGAAAGTCTGTTGCAGCATCGGTCATTAACGTTAGCAGTATCTACGGCTGCTACGGACAGAAAATGTCAATGTACGAAGGAATGGAATACGTGACACCGGCTGCTTACGCCGCAAGCAAAGGTGGTCTTGCCCAGATGACACGCTATCTCGCGACTGTATTGGCGCCGGATATTCGCGTGAATTGCATTAGCCCTGGTGGGATCGAGCGAGGGCAAAATAGTCAATTTGTAGAACGCTACGAAAAAGCGACTCCCTTGAATCGAATGGGACGGGAGGAAGATTTTAAAGGCATCACTCATTTCCTTGCGACTGATTTATCGGCGTACGTTACGGGTCAAAACATAGTTGTGGATGGTGGTTGGGGTGTTTAGGAGGGAGTATGTTGGATACAAGTAAGCTCCGGGTGCTCATCGTCGACTACGGTGTAGGGAACGTTCAGTCAATTCGAAACGCACTACTTCATGTCGCAGATGTTCACGTAGACATTTCTAGCGACCACGATCTTATTAGACAGTCAGACTGCCTGATTTTGCCTGGAGTTGGTGCTTATCGTGACGCGATGAGCAATCTTCGCGAACACGATCTAATCGAAGTGCTGGGTGAGCAAGTATGCCAGCAACAAAAACCGGTTCTAGGAGTCTGCCTTGGAATGCAATTATTGTTTGAACACTCTGAGGAAGGGGGAGGCTATGATGGGCTTGGGTGGATCAAAGGAAGCGTCAAATACATGGAGGTCGATAAACGCTATCGCGTTCCTCACGTTGGTTGGAATGACCTGATATTAAAACGGGAGTCAACATTTTTTGAAGGCCTGAACGACGATCGTAATTTCTATTTCGTGCACGGTTATCATGTTGTTTGCGCTGACGAATTTATACTAGCAACCTTCGAATACGGTCGGGAATTTGCGGCAGCGGTTCAGTGCCAAAATATTGTGGGTATGCAGTTTCATCCAGAGCGCAGTCACTCTAACGGATTGCACGCCATGAATCGTTTTGTGACATGGGCAAGGTCGTCGCTCTATGCTTAAGTCCCGTCTGATTCCTTGTATTGTCACCAAAGGTGAGCTGGTTGTTCAGAGTTTTAATTTTCGTGATTACCTGCCAATTGGTAACGTGAAAACAGCGATCGAGTTTTTCGTTAACTGGGACGTTGATGAGATTGTTGTATTGGATATCGATGCAAGTCGCGAAAATCGGAGCCCCAATGTCGAGTTGGTCGAATGGGCTTCGTCAGAGTGTTTCGTTCCACTTACTGTTGGCGGCGGGATCAAATCGATCAAGAATGTGCGCGACGTACTCAAAGCGGGTGCTGACAAAGTTTGTATTAATTCAGTGGCGATCTCGAATCCTGATTTTGTGACAGAGGCTGCAGAGGTTTTTGGTACCCAATGTATCACCGTGTCAGTTGACGTAAAAAAAACCGAAAGCGGGTATCGTGTCTACGATCACATCGGAAAGTCGGTCTGCGCGCAAGCGCCAGCCGAATTCAGTAAACAAATGGAAGCACTCGGGGCAGGCGAAATCTTCCTTAATTCGGTTGATCGTGATGGCAGCCGAGACGGCTACGATCTGGCGTTGCTTAATCAGGTAAGTGAGGGTCTGACTATTCCGGTCATTGCCTGTGGTGGCGTTGGAAAGTTCGCCGATTTATCTGAAGGAATTACCAAAGGTGGATGCCAGGCAGTCGCCGCCGCTAATATCTTTCAGCACTCGGAACACAGCACGATTGCCGCCAAATCACATTTGTTACGATCGGGTGTTCCAGTTCGACTCAGTTCCAACGTTCGTTACGAGGATTTTTCGTTTGACGTAACGGGACGACCCTATTAAGCGACTCTTAGTTTGGTTTCGAATAGATGAAGTATTGCACTCGCTGCCTGTACCCGGAAAACCATCCGCTCAACATTACGTTTGATGAGAACGGTGTGTGCAGTGGCTGTCGCGTTCACGACGAAAAGTACCACATCGACTGGAACAATAAATTCGATGAACTGATGGCAGTGACTGATCAGTATCGTGGGCGTGGCGGATCGAGCTACGACTGCATCGTACCGGTCTCAGGTACTGGCGACGATTTTTTTGTGGTTGACGCGGTTAAAAGCCGTCTCAAGCTTAATCCGCTTCTGGTGACATATAACACGCACTTCAGTACTAAAGTAGGCGTGCGGAATCTGGCTAGATTGATCACCCGTCTTGATTGTGATCACATGATGTCGACGGTGGGTCCCGATACAGTGAAAGAAGTCACTCGCGTCACTCTAAGAGAAATTGGCGATATGTATTGGCATGTGTTAGCGGGCAGTCAGACTTTTCCAGTTCAGGTCGCAACCAAGCTCAATATCCCGCTGATTATATGGGGTGTGAACGGATGGCTTGATCAGGTCGGCATGTTTTCGCACCACGATCGCGTAGAGATGACAAAGCGCGTTCGAAAAGAGCACGGTTTACGGAAGTTTGATGCTGAGAGTCTGCAAGGATTGAGTGAACGTATCACAAAAAAGGATCTTCAGGCGTTCACTTATCCAACTGACACGCAACTCGAAAAATCCAGAGTACGGGGGCTATATCTGGGGAATTTTGTATTCTGGGATTCGCAACGCCAAATCGAAGACATGATCGAGAAATATGGTTATGAAACGGAGAGTCAGGAGCGAACCTACAACACGTACGAGTCCATCTACTGTTGGAACAACGCCAGCGTCCATGATTATGTAAAGTTCCTTAAATTCGGATATGGAAAAGTGACCGACCATGCCTCGCGCGATATTCGTCTGAAGCGTATTTCTCGAAATCAGGGAATTGAGCTGGTTGAAGCTTATCAGGAGCGCGTTCCCGCTTCTTTGGATAAATTTCTCAAGTGGCTTGGGTTAAGCGAGAAAGACTTCATGGCTCAAATTGCCCCGTTTCGCGACAAACGAATCTGGCAACCAGGTGCGCGCGAAGAGTGGACTTTACTCGACAGTGTGGCCAATCATCGAAACTCTGATCGCGATACTTTTAATGAGCTTTCCGTGGAAGACCCTCTTGATTACAGACTTACCAAACAATTGGAGGCCTCTCATTCTGAGGATGAATATATTCTGCTTGGGCGCACCTACATGGATGATCACAACTACAAGGCAATCGAGGGCTAGGTGATGAAATATTGTTCAACCTGCGTGATGCCCGATACGAAACCTGGTGTAGTACTCGATGAAAATGGCCGTTGTAACGCGTGTCGAGCAAAAGACATTAAGCAAAATATTGATTGGAGTGAGCGCGAGCGACAACTGGAAGAAATTGTGGCGGAAATTAAACGCGCCGAACACCCGTTTTACGACTGCATCGTGCCGGTTAGCGGCGGAAAAGACAGCTGGTTTCAAGCAATGCTTTTGTCAGAAAAGTATGAGCTTAAAACCCTTTGCGTTACTATGGGTGCGCACATGCCAACAACCGAAGGCATCGCTAATCTGAACAATATGATCAAAGATCTCAACGTTGATCATATGAAAATCACGCTCAAGCCGAGTGTTTTACGTAAAGTTCGTCAACGATGCTTTTTGCAGCAGGGTGAACCAGCCTGGGCGGAACACTGCGCAATGTTTTCGAGCGTTGTAAATACAGCGCTGATTTACGAAGTTCCGCTGGTTGTCTGGGGTGAGGACATCGCATTCGAGTTTGGTGGAGCGCAAGGTGAAGTGAGCAAGCCAAGTGCTTTAGCGATCGACAAGAACGATCTTCTAAAGGAAAAAACTATCCATGATTGGCTGGGAGAGGATATTTCGGAACGTGATGTATTTTTCTACAAATACCCTGATTACCAAAAGCTGGAGGATGCGGGAATTAACAGCATCTATCTGGGGCATTACCTGCATTGGTACGGACGCCGCAATTACGAAGCCGTGAAATCAAGGGGGTTTATGGAAAGACAAGCAGGCCCTCTATCGGGTAACTACCTTGACTATGACAACATTGATGAAAAATTGTGCGAGATCAATATATGGTTTAAATACATCAAATTTGGATTTTGGCGATCAACTGATCAGTGCTGTTACGATTTATGGAACGATCAGCTCACACGAGAGGAGGCGGTGGAAATTGTCAATCGTTTATCTGATGAGTTTCCAAAGGAGTATTTTGAAGATTTTCTTCGCTATCACAACATTACTGAAAAGGAATATTGGGATACAGTTGACAAATTTCGTAACCTCGATATCTGGACGAGTAAAGATGATAAATGGGAGTTGGCTTATCCTCTTAACTAGTGTCCTATCTACATCTTTGATGTTGAAAGTTCCGAGAGTTTTGGGTCAGTGAGATTCAACCAATGAAAGAATCAGTTCTAATCATTGCTGAGGCGGGTGTTAATCACAACGGTTCAGAAGAGCTTGCGTTTCAACTGATCGAATCAGCAGCTGAATGCGGCGCTGATGCAGTCAAATTTCAAACTTTTAAAGCAGATAGTTTAGTCAGTAAGGGAACAAAGACCGCGGACTACCAAAAAACTCAGACAGGCGAGGCGGATCAATACAGTCTTATTAAAAACCTGGAACTCTCCTACGAGCTTCACCAAAAACTGTTTAGGCACTGTCAGATGTGTGAAATCGAATTCATGTCTACTCCGTTTGACACGGAGTCTGCAGATTTTCTGAAGTCACTTGGTGTTAGCCGAATTAAAATACCATCAGGTGAACTTACAAACATTCCACTGCTGAAGCATGTAGCAGCGATGAGTTTGCCAATGATTTTGTCAACCGGCATGGCGGACATGCAGGAAATTGAAGACGCCGTCAGTGTTGTAAAAAGCGTGCGAGCTGAAAACAAAATCGCAGAGCCGTTATCTGACGCATTGTGCATATTGCATTGCACTTCCAACTATCCAACCAAAAACGAAGATGTGAACCTTCGAGCAATGCGTGCAATCGCAGAGAACTGCGGACTCCCGGTCGGTTATTCTGATCACACGCTCGGAACTCTAGTGTCCGTCGCTGCCGTGGCTGCTGGTGCTGCTGTGATCGAAAAGCATTTTACCGTTGACAGAAATTTACCAGGCCCAGATCACCAAGCTTCACTAACCGTAGCTGAGTTACGTGATCTGATCGATCAGATTAGAATGATTGAAACCTGTATGGGGGACGGGATAAAAAAGCCGCGAGATTCTGAGTTGCCGGTCCGCGAGCTGGTTCGTCGGAGCGTTGTTATTACTAAAAACAGCTCTGCTGGTGACGTACTTTCCGAAGAAAATATGGCGCTGTTGAGACCAGCCAGCGGGATCGAACCCAAACACTTTGAATCCTTAATCGGGAAACGACTGCTCACAAACTGCTTGGCTGGCGAATTGCTGAGCTGGGCTGATATAGAAAGTGCGTAAAGTCTGTTATGTGACGGGAACGCGTGCTGACTATGGATTGATGCAACATGCGCTGCAGGCATTCGCCACCCATCCCTCAATCGATCTCTCGATTTGTGTTACCGGTATGCACTTGTTGGCTGCCTTTGGAAATACTGTTGAGGAAATTGAAGCAGATGGGATTCGTATAAGTGGAAGGGTTTTGGTCGATCTATCGGGAGCAAGTGGCGCCGAGATGGCATTTGCAATTGCCGATGAATTGACCGGATTTACGCAGACTTTTCAGGATGAGTCACCCGATGTCGTTGTTGTTCTCGGGGATCGCGGCGAGATGCTCGCGGCGGCTATTGCCGCAATCCATCTCAATATTCCCATCATCCATATTCACGGCGGTGAACGATCTGGAACCGTGGACGAATCTGTCCGCCACGCGATCTCAAAGCTGTCGCACTACCATTTCGTATCGACCATTGAATCAAAAAACCGCCTAACAAAAATGGGCGAGCGTGAGGATCATATCTTTGTTACAGGAGCGCCCGGGCTAGACAAAATTGTTGGAATGTCTGCGGAATCGCGCGAAACCTTGCTTCCTCGATACGGACTGAATTCAAACGACGAATATTGCCTGGTGGTGTTTCATCCCGTGGTGCAGGAGTCAGAACTAGCTGGTAAACAGATGCGAACACTTCTGCAAGCGTTGGACAGAGATCGCAGAAATCGTATTGTGCTGTTGCCGAACGCAGATGCGGGAGGAACAAAAATTAGAACCGAGATCGATCAATACTGCAGAGAACACGCAATGCCTGTGGTCACACATTGCCCCCGCAATGATTATCTATCATTACTTGCGAACGCTAAGGTGTTAGTTGGCAATTCCAGCAGCGGTATTATTGAAGCAGCTTCTCTTGGGACAGCTGTCGTGAATGTCGGAAATCGACAAAAAGCGCGCGAGCGGAATCAAAATGTAATTGATGTCTCGGTTGACGAAACAGAGATCGCGAATGCGATTGCTGAACACTGGAGCTCGGCAGAGGTGCAGTCGAGGGAAAACGTTTATGGCGATGGCGAATTCGCCAGTCGTGCTACTCAGCTCGTCGTAACACTCGATCTTGGGGCGAACCTGTTAGACAAACTCAATACTTACTAACGAAAAAATTTCAACACGCTCGCATTTAATACAATACGGCTCGCGGGGAATCTAGTAAATGACCAAGGTTTTGTTTATGGGGCGAAAGCAGGTTGCTGCGAGGTGCCTTAAGTTTTTGCTCGACCATCCGAGTGTTGAGGTAGTTGCTGTGTTGACCGATTCGCATCTATCGATTTCGCCCACTGCCGCTCTGGCGAAACAGGCAGCACTTCCACTTTACGAGTTTGACGCGGCACTAGCTGCAATAAGAAACGGTGAATTGGAATATGATCTGGGCGTTTCAATGCTGTATTGGCGTAAGTTACGCGATGAGTTCTTAACATCGCCTGATCTCGGCACTGTTAACTTCCATCCAGCTCCACTTCCAGACTACAAGGGAACGGCCGGGTACAACATGGCGATTATGGATGAGCTGGTCGAGTGGGCCGTATCAGCGCATTACGTTGACGAGGAGATCGACACAGGTGGTATTATCGAGGTGTTACGGTTCGCTATCGATCCGAAAGAAGAAACAGCACGCAGCCTCGAATCTAAGTCGATGCCAATGATTTATTCATTGTTTGTCGAAACGCTCAATAGGCTTCTTGACGCGCAAAAGAAACTACCAACAACGATTAATTCTGGCGGGATCTATATAACCAGGCCTGAAATGGAAGCGATGAAAGCGATCAAACCTGGCGATGATATAGCGAAAAAGATTCGTGCTTTCTGGTTCCCACCTTATCAAGGTGCCTATATTGAGATTGACGGTGCAAAGTACACGTTAGTTGACGAAAAGATGCTGTCGTCTCTAGCAGATCCTTCGGTTAGTAGCCTGCAAACCAAACCGTCTGAGTGATCGGTATAATCTGATATTTCCATCAGCTTTAAATACTAGGCTGCATGCATGAATGATATTTCAAAAATTATAGTTCGAGACAACCTGCCTTTAGGTATTGCGCTCAAGCAGCTCAACGAAAGTGGGCTTACGGTGCTTTTTCTGGTTGATCAAAATGGAGTGCTTAAGCGCACGATAACAGATGGAGACGTGCGCCGTCTTCTTGTCAGCGGCATAGGGCTAAATGATGCGATTGGCCATCTCGATGAGCAACCACCACATATTCTCGATTCGTCGGCCTCGCCGATTGACGCGTTAAAGTTGATGGATGAGTTTGATATTCACCACGTCCCAATTGTTGACAGTGAGGGACGACCGATCGATGTAATTCGGCGCAGCGATCTGCGCAGCCGCGTCCAACTGTCAATTCCGCACATGGGAGAGTACGAACGGCAGTTCGTCGAAGAGGCGTTTGAAAGTAACTGGATTGCACCGCTAGGACCGAACGTTGACGCATTCGAGGAGGAGATCGCGGAATACGTAGGCAGCCAACATGCGGCCGCGTTGAGTTCAGGAACTGCAGCGATCCATCTCGCTCTCGACTTGTTGAATGTTGGTAGAGACGACATTGTTTTTTGCTCCAGTTTTACGTTTGTCGCAAGTGCTAATCCAATCCTGTACCAGGGCGCGGAGCCGGTGTTTATTGATTCGGAACCTGACTGTTGGAATATGTCGCCCAACGCGCTTCGACGGGCATTCGAACACTATTCAAAAAAAGGCATTAGACCAAAGGCAGTTATCGTTGTTCATCTTTATGGGCAAAGCGCAAATATGCGATCAATCGTTGAGATTTGTGATGAGTATGGTGTACCAGTTATTGAAGATGCTGCCGAATCCCTTGGTGCAACATATCACGGGCACCATACGGGCACGATCGGAAAAATGGGCGTTTTTTCTTTCAATGGAAATAAAATAATTACAACATCTGGCGGCGGCATGTTGATTTCAGATGATTCATCATTGATCGAGCGAGCGCGGTTTCTCTCCACTCAGGCTCGGGATTCAGCGCCTCACTACCAACACTCAGTTGTTGGGTATAACTATCGAATGAGCAATATATTAGCTGGAATTGGAAGAGGGCAGCTTCGCGTTCTTAATGATCGGGTTGAGGCGCGACGTTCAATTTTCGCACGATACGTTGAAGGCTTGAGAGATATTAAAGGCCTTGATTGGATGCCGGAGCCAGAGGGTAGTTACTCAAACCGATGGCTATCCGCAGTTTCGCTCAACCCGGAAATTACCGGTACGCAACCGCACCAGCTGATCGAAGCCTTGTCTAAAGAAAATGTGGAGGCACGCGCGGTGTGGAAGCCAATGCATTTGCAACCACTTTTTGACGGTGCTTTATATTTCTCACACGAGGAAGCATACAGTTATTGCGATTATTTGTTTACGTCCTCATTGTGTTTGCCGTCAGCATCGAACATGACAAATGATCAACAAGATAGTGTGATTGACTGTATACGTAGCCACATAAGTGGCAAAGCAGAGTAAAGCGTGCTCTAGTTGAGTTGTACCAAATTTGTTTTTGCTGAGGTTGCGCTTTTTTGGTTTATACGCGAAAACTCAACCAACACCATGCCGCTGTAGTATTTGCCTTTGTAAAATTCAACCCGGTACTTGTCGCCGTCCTTGTCGACGCTAAAACGTGAGCTTATCTGGGATCGTTTGACCGTGAGGCCTGATTCGTTTCTTTTTTCGGGATGTCGGTAACCGATGATATTGATTCGACGACCATCCATCGGAGTAACTGAAAAGTCATTCCTGACCTTTACCGACGTACCCAGCTCTACCTCAAAAGCTTGACCGTCGATAACAAATTCTGCGTTGGTCAACGAGTAATCGTATTCAAAATACTCGGGGTCAAGTGTTGTGACACTTCGGTTACCGTAGCGCACTTTGTACTGACTGTCATGGTCAACGATCGCAACGAGCGGGTTGTTTGTTTTGAACATCACGGGTGCGCGTTTTTTCATCGGGACGAAGCGAATTTTTTTTCGGGCTTGACCAAAATCGAAAAGGATTTTTTCATTGTACATAGCGAGCTTGATGTCCCGGCCCAGTTTGTTTTTGATGCTTTTTCCCGAGAGTTCAAACGAACGCGCGTACTCTACCCCGATTTCGTCCATCATGGCTTCAACAAAACGCAGGTGCTGCAAGATTCGTTTGTGAGTGGGATAGGCTTTGCTCGCCTCGACACCCATCGCCGGCTTGTCATTTTGAATGGCGAAATACGTCAGTGTCTTTGCCATTTCTTTATTCCCATCGCTGGTGTAGGTATTTTTAAGTCTGAAAGCTGCTTTTGAGTCTTCGGTGTGCACGTTAGCGCGAGCGATGGCACGGTTGGCAAGACTCGCCATATTGCCGTAGGGCTGAACGCGGATTGCATCCTGATCGATAACAATACACTGTCCCCAGCGCTTTGGATTTTCATCTTTGTCGATGTAGGTTGGGTTATAAAAACCGCTTCCGTCATGAAGATTAAGTACCAGATCGACCTGCTCGTGCAAAATAATGGATTTTATTTTCTCGATCGTTTGAAACTCCGGGTCGCTATTGGATATTTCTGAAAATTTGCGGTTCATATCCCCGTGCACACCGCGAGACCGCTTGATAATACTTTCGAAATTGAGATTTGGGACCACCCAAACCTCGCCCTTCGTGACCGCGTAGTCGGTAACCAGCATCGACGCTGCGGTGAAACCGCCTGGCTCGTCGCCCTGTATTCCGCCGATGACCAGTAGCGTTGGTCCCTCTATCTCAGAAGTAATTTTATGCAAGGTAAACTCGAGATCGTTGGCAAATGCGTTTGCCGTGTTGAGCAACAAAACACAGAGCAAGACAGTGAGGAATCGATTCATCTATACCACCTTTATATGCCACGGCTCATAGCGAACGCCGAATGGGTTGTTCTGGGGATAGCGAATGTCAAAATAGCCAAGTTCTGATAGTCGCTTGAATTCGTCTGTGTCCGCAAAATCGGCAGTAAAGTTGCGTTTTCCGAAACCGATTTTCCCAACATCAAAATCCCCGACCGCGTGGTAGGAGTGCCCCGGCGGCGCGAGTGAAAACGACGCCACGGATAAATTGCCATCAACTTCGCGTGCCTTGTTGATGAACAAATAAATCTGCTTAACAACGCTTCGAATTCCAGAAGTCAGCACAACGGTATCGCCGATATCTTTGCGTATACTCTCGTACATTTTTATCGATTCGCCCTTGAATAGGTAGTGACCGGTGCCAGGGATTTTCTTAATCTCGGACTTATTGATTCGTGAACTCAAGTGCGTAATTACTTTGTCACCGTAAAACCCGAGCGTGGAAGCATTTTGCGAAAACAATTCATCGACGAATTCCAGCTCAGTTCGGGTAAATTCCCCGACCGCGCTGTATTGTTTGGCAAAGCGCAACGCATCGTCCCAGCCGATAACGTTAAAATTGCCGTACCCGACCTGGTTTTGCAGTCGCGTCAATCGCTGAAAGGTTGATTCCATTGTCACCCGGCGCTGATCATCCAGGACAAATTCAGGTGCGACGGGCACAACGTTTTCTTCGGCAAAGTTGAAATGATCCCTTATGAACAGCTGGTCAAAATCGGAGTTCTCGAACGTTTGATCACTCGATGCAAACGTTTCCTGTTTTGAATTCGGGCGGTCCGGTGAGGGATGATGGTTTTCCTGCGGTTCAGTGTTCGCTGACGAATGCTGTCGCCCCCAGCGACGTGTAATTCTTGAGTCGTTGGGGTGAGCCATCGCATTATGCGAAGTCAATTCTTGCAGTGTTGAATTGCGCTTGGCCGTCAGTTGCTCATGCGATTGAGTGCCCGACGTGGGTGTCTCGCCTGTCTGGCTGGAGCGTTGGCCCCGAAACAAACGGTCATTGATGGCAAGCAATGCTACGAACGCCGACAGGCCCGCCAAGAATTTTCTGCGTGTCAGCACGCCAGCCTCCAGATTAAAAACATACACCACCGAGCTTTTTAGCAATATTGATACCATGCGGACAAGAGCTCGTCCAACTTTCGCAGAGAAGCCGATCCATCCGTGCAGTATTGCTATTTTATTATGGTTTGCATAATATTCCCGTATTCGACGTCAATACCGGATGGGAGAGTCGCGGCAACTGTACTTACATATGCCGCGCACCGAAGGCGCAACCTCGCCCGGAAACGCTCAGGTACCCGGACCGTCCCATGTAGAGTCGACTCTGGAGAGAGGCGCAATAGCGCCCGCCAAAGGGGAAAGACAAAATATATTGTCTCAATCTCTCAGGTAACCGGACAGAGGGGCGCACACCAGCAACCGCTGGTGGCGAACCGCTGACTTGAGAGTACCCGCGTGATCCAGAGCACCCCACTGCACGCTACCCACATTGCGCAAGGCGCCAAGCTGGTTGAGTTTTCCGGCTGGGACATGCCCATACACTACGGTTCACAAATCGCCGAGCATCATGCAGTGCGCAAAGAGGCCGGCATGTTCGACGTCTCGCACATGACTGTGGTCGATGTGCAAGGCGCCGATGCTCAGGCTTACCTGCGAAAACTGCTCGCCAATGATGTCAGTAAACTGCGCGAGACAGGTGCGGCGCTCTACAGCTGCATGCTGAACGCCAATGGCGGCGTTATCGACGATCTTATCACTTACCACTTTGCAGCTGATGACTACCGCCTGATCGTCAACGCAGCCACGCGAGAAAAAGATCTGGCATGGATGCAAAGCCAGACAAGCGGATTTGCCGTCGAGATATTGCCGCGCAACGATCATGCAATGATCGCGGTCCAGGGCCCGACTGCACGCGAGATCGTGCATAAGTGTTTACCGTTCGATATCCGCGATCAAGTTGCCGCGCTAAAACGCTTTTCTGCTTTTCGAAACGCGCAATGGTTTGTCGGTCGCACCGGCTACACCGGCGAAGACGGCTACGAAATTGTTGCGCAAATCGATGCAGGAATTGCGCTGTGGGAAGCGCTTGCCGCCAATGACGTTGCGCCTGCAGGGCTGGGTGCGCGCGACACTCTGCGACTGGAAGCAGGAATGGCATTGTATGGAAACGACCTCGACGAAGACACATCACCGCTGGAATCAGGGTTAAGGTGGACAGTCGATTTTGCCGACAGCCACCGGCAATTCAACGGTAGAGATTCCTTGCAGGCTCAAATCGATACAGGCGGTTTGCGCAAAATGGTTGGGCTAACGCTGGAAGGGCGAGGAGTGCTGCGAAGTCATCAGGACGTGTATCTCGGGGATGATTGTGTAGGCGAAATCACCAGCGGCACATTCTCACCTTCGCTGGGCGCAACCATTGCGCTTGCCCGCGTTAGTGATCACGTCAATAATCAATGCGACGTGGATATTCGCGGCAAGCGCATTCCGGCTCGCATTGTCGGCTATCCATTTGTTAAATCCGGCGTGTCCAGCGCTAAACCGTAAAACTAACAACGAGAGGATACACACATGGCATTTCCTAACGATCTTCGCTACACCAGCTCTCACGAATGGGTACGCCTTAACGACGATGGGAGCGTCACCGTCGGGATTACCGAACACGCGCAGGAACAACTCGGTGACCTGGTTTTTGTTGAAACCCCCGAAGAGGACAGCACTTTCAGCACGGGAGATCCGCTCGGTGTGGTGGAGTCGGTCAAAGCGGCATCGGATATTTATGCACCACTCGACGGAAGAGTGATCGAAACCAATGCGGTCTTGACCGACGAGCCCGAACTCATTAATTCAGACCCGTACGAAGACGGCTGGATTTATCGCATGGCACCCGATGATGCGACCGAAGTCGAAACAATGATGGATGCCGATGCCTACGAAGATTTTATTGCCTCCGAGGAATAAGCGAACAGCTTATTCAACAAACCGATATCGTGGAGTAACCCGTGTCAGACTTTAACCAGCATTCGTTCCTTGATCGCCACATCGGCCCTGACCAGGCGCAGATAGATGCCATGTTGAGTGCGGTTGGATACGAGTCGCTGGATGACTTATGCAGCACCGTCGTGCCGCGTGATATCCAAACCACTAGTGCGCTCGATGTACCATCCGCATTGAGTGAAGAAGAAGCGCTGGCCGAACTGCGTAAGATTGCTGAGAAAAACGTACTGAAAAAATCACTGATTGGGCAGGGGTATTATGGGTGTTACATGCCCGAGTCGATCCGTCGTAACGTACTTGAAAATCCCGGTTGGTACACCGCGTATACGCCGTATCAGCCGGAAATTTCACAAGGGCGTTTGGAAGTGTTGTTTTATTTCCAAACGCTGATCACCGAGCTTACCGCGATGGATATCGCCAATGCCTCGATGCTGGATGAGGGTACGGCGGCGGCGGAGGCGATGACACTTGCGCATCGAGCCGCGCGGGGTAAGAAAAACACATTCCTGGTCGACGCCAACACGCATTTGCAAACGCAAGACATTTTGCAAACCCGCGCGCAGCCGTTGGATATAAAACTGACAAGCGCCGCGGTTGGGGCATCGTGCAACTGGGATGACGTGTTCGCGATTCTGATCCAGTATCCCGGTACTGACGGGCACATTCCCGACCTGAAAAATGTTATCGAAGATGCGCACGCTAACGGCGCGCTCGTGATTGTCGCGACCGACCTGCTCGCCTTGAGTATTCTTACTCCGCCAGGCGCGATGGATGCGGACGTCGTCGTCGGTAACTCGCAGCGCTTTGGTGTGCCATTGGGTTTTGGTGGTCCTCACGCCGCGTTTTTTGCCACGCGAGACAAGTTCAAACGCAATATGCCGGGGCGGCTGATTGGCGAGTCGCTCGACGCGGACGGCAATCCAGCTTACCGACTCGCGTTGCAAACTCGCGAGCAGCATATACGCCGCGAAAAAGCGACGTCGAATATTTGTACAGCGCAGGCACTGCTGGCAATCCTCGCCACGCTGTTTGCGTGCTACCACGGTCGCTCGGGCATCCAGGCAATTGCGCGGCGGGTAAACGCATTGGCCACAACGCTGGCAAACGAAGTTAACGTACGGCACGGCAATTTCTTCGACACGGTCGCCGTCAATGTCGAAAGCGCCGACGCCGCAATCGCCGCCGCGCTGGACGCCGGTTACAACCTGCAACATCTGGATGACTCGACCGTCGGCGTCGCATTCGATCAGACCTGCACCCTTGACGACGTCAACGCGCTACTGGGAATTTTTGCGCAGCTATCAGGCAAATCGCACTCGCCGCTCGATACGCTGGCGAGTTCCTTGCTCCCTGAGTCTTCGCAGCGAAGCGATACATTCTTAACCCAGTCAGTGTTTAGCGACTATCGCTCAGAAACCGATTTAATGCGGTATGTGCGGGCGTTATCGGATAAGGATATTGCGCTCGACCGAGCCATGATTCCGCTCGGCTCGTGCACGATGAAATTAAATGCTGCCGCCGAAATGGTTCCGATCGCGTGGCCGGAGTTTGCCAATATGCACCCGTTTGCGCCGGTTGAGCAGCGCGCCGGTTACGAGCAAATGGCGAATGAACTCGAACACATGCTCTGCGCGTGCACGGGGTACGATGCGCTGTCACTGCAGCCGAACGCGGGCAGTCAGGGCGAGTACGCGGGTCTTCTCGCGATCAAGCGCTATCACGAATCGCGCGGCGATGCTGATCGCAACGTTTGCCTGATCCCGTCATCAGCACATGGCACAAACCCCGCCAGCGCGCAGATGGTGGGTATGGATGTCGTTGTGACCGGATGTGATGCCCAGGGCAATATCGACATTGACGACCTGCAAGCGAAAATCGACCAGTATCCGGGTCAAATCGCTGCGATTATGGTGACGTACCCGTCTACGCACGGCGTGTTTGAATCCGGAATCGCAGAGGTTTGCAATCGAATTCATGCCGCCGGTGGGCAGGTGTACATCGACGGCGCAAACCTCAATGCCTTGCTGGGGCTGGCAGCTCCCGGAAAATTCGGCGGTGACGTATCGCACCTGAACCTGCACAAAACCTTTAGTATCCCGCACGGTGGTGGCGGACCGGGAATCGGGCCAATCGGCGTCGGCGAGCATCTCGCGCCGTTTTTGCCCGGACACCGAATGCTGGATTCCTCGCGCAGCGGCGGTGCGGTAAGTGCCGCGCCCTGGGGCAGTGCGGGAATTCTGCCGATTACGTGGATGTACTTGCGCATGATGGGCGGCGCGGGGCTCAAACGCGCGACCCAGGTTGCGATACTTTCGGCCAACTACATTGCCAGTCGGCTGAGCGAAAAGTACCAGATTTTGTACACGGGAGAGGGTGGTCTGGTCGCGCACGAGTGCATCCTCGACACGCGGCCTCTCAAAGAACGCGCCGGGGTCACCGTTGACGATATCGCCAAACGCCTGATGGATTACGGTTTTCACGCGCCGACTATGTCATTTCCAGTGCCCGGTACCTTGATGATCGAGCCCACCGAAAGTGAGTCCAAAGCCGAAATCGATCGATTTTGCGATGCAATGCTGGCGATTTACGCTGAATTCAAACAGGTGGAATCGGGTGAGTTTCCTACAGACAACAACCCGCTGCATAACGCACCGCATACCGCGCAAGCGCTGTTGTCAGATGAGTGGGATCGTCCGTACTCGCGCGCGATAGGTGCCTACCCTGATGGGGTTGATTCCAATCGCAAGTACTGGCCGCCGGTAGGACGAGTCGATAACGCCTATGGCGACAAAAATCTGATTTGCTCGTGCCCGCCGCTGGATGCGTATCGCGACGATGATTCAGCGATAGAGAGCGCGGCCTGAATACAAATCTTTTGGCGCAACAGTTTGCATTCGTGATGACGTAAGTTTGATCAGAGCGTTTACCCGGATTAGTCCAGCATTAACAAGGTAGGGTGGTAAGCAGGGGCTAGCCGCCCTTGAGCGGCGGCATAATATTGATCAACTGATCCTCCTGCAGGTTGTATCCGGCGCGTGCACTTGGAGGTACATTTTCCCCGTCAACGACAACTAAAAGTTCGTCAGTGTCTTCGGTGATACGCAGGCGTTTGAAAAGTTCAGGCAGGGTGATATCCGGTGAGGTGGTAATTTCGAGCATGCCGCCGATTGCATCGGGTTGATACTCTTTAATACGTCCGCCTAATTTAATCAGTATTTTCATCGAAAAATTTTCTGCTGGTTTTAGATGTTGGGCCACGCAGGCTTAGGTGCGCGTACCACGCGGTTAGCGAAACATGGCTGTCAGGCGCTGGATTATAGTTCGCGCGTTGTAAGGGAGGCACGTTTTCGCCATCGACAATCACAAGAATTTCGTGCGTCGATCGACCAGGCTGCAACACTTGCAAGCGGTCTGCAAACGTTGGTGCAGGCATCGACGCGACTTCATAGAGTTTCGTATCGATGTCGTTGACGTATCGCTTGGACCAACCGTTCAGTTGCA
The DNA here is from genome assembly GCA_039029275.1 of Pseudomonadota bacterium. Lineage (GTDB taxonomy): Bacteria > Pseudomonadota > Gammaproteobacteria > JBCCGL01 > JBCCGL01 > JBCCGL01. Next base: position 61,426 of record JBCCGL010000015.1, read on the forward strand.
GGGTTAATGGCAAACGGCCGAATCCCGCTAAATTCCCAGTTCGTCCAAAAGTGATTCCGGAATACTGCCGTCCGGATTCCAACCGCGTAACTCGTAGTACTCCTTTTTCATTTTTTCGAGTTCGCACACGCGACCTTTAGCGGTGCCGCTTGGTGCGGGTGTTTCAAGCAGGCGCTTAGGCAAGGTATCGTCCGCACCGGTAAACCCTGCGAGTTCGTTAAAGCGGCGCTCGATATTCCATATGCGTTCGCCAATGCGCAGCAGATCGTCTTCGCTCCAGTCCTTTCCGCAGGCACCGTTAAGCAGTACCCGGTAGTCGTCCAGACTCCAGCCCGCGCTCGCCGCAAAGCAGCATAAGCCGGTGGAGTCGATGGTCGAAATCTCATCCTGTGAGGCTTTGATCGGCTCGGCTTTTCCGTTACCGGTTTGATCTTTCATATCCGGACCAAAGGCGTCGTGCTTCATATGACACGCGCCGCGATTGCTGGTGGCGTAGCCCAGACCCATTCCTTGCAGTGCGCGCGAATCGTAACCGGCAAACTCCTGGCCTTTTACGTGCATTGCAATGTCGGGATGCCCGAAATGTTCGCACAGGCGTTTTGCACCCATCCCCAGCAACTTGCCGAAGCCTTCCGCCTTGCCGGTTTTTTCAGTCATTATGCACAAGGCTTCGGCACTGCCGAAATTGAGCTCGACGCCGTCGGTATCGCCGGTGGTGATGACGCCCATTTCGAACAGCTCCATCGCCGCGGCGAGTGAGCCGCCCATCGATATGGGATCGAGGCTGTGTTCGTTGGTGAGGAATCCGGCGAAGGTGAGCGCGTCGATGTCGTCAACACCCACCAGGGGCCCGAAGGCGTATCCTGTTTCGTACTCGAGGCCGCCGCCGGCTATTTGGTACTCCGGGCGATCTTTCACGCTAAAGTGATTGGGATTGATTTTGCTGACGCGCTGGCACGCAATTGTGCAGCCGAAGCAGGCGGCGTTTTGCACCATATTTCGGTGGCCGTCTTTCGTGGTTTCCCACATCGCTTCGGCGCCGACCTTGCTCGCACCTTCAAACTGCACGGCTTGAAAATTGCGCGTCGGGAGACCGCCAAACGTATCCATCGTCTCCATCATCGCCTGCGTTCCCCAGTCAGAAAACTCCTTGCGTCCGGGGCTTTGTGCGAGCTTTGCGTTGCTTGCCCTAACCGCCGACATAAACTCATCCGGGCGCGCTGCTCCGACCCCTTTGGTTCCGCGTACGGCAATCGCCTTAAGGTTTTTACTGCCCATGACCGCGCCGACGCCAGAGCGACCTGCGGCCCGATGCAGATCGTTAACCACACAGGCGAAGCGCACGCCGTTCTCGCCGGAGATGCCAATCGAGGCAACTTTGATTAGCGGGTCTTGATGCGCCTTGCGCAGCCAGTCCTCAGTATTCCACACCGTGGTGCCCCAGATTTCGTCCGCCGGCAGTAATTCGGCGTGATCATTTTCAATATGCAGATAAACAGGTTTTTCGGCCATGCCAAGAAACATCACCATGTCGTAGCCCGCGTTTTTTAACTCGGCGCCAAAACGACCGCCTGAATTCGAGCAGGCAATCGCTCCGGTCAGCGGGCCTTTGGTCACAACCGAATAGCGTGAGCTTGTGGAAGCCGCGGTGCCGGTGAGGGGGCCGGTTGCGAAAATCAGACAGTTGCCAGGATCCATCGCGTCCACGGACGGGTCCATATTCTCCATCAGGTACTTACTGGCAAGACCACGCTGACCGATATATTGATCCGCCCATTCCTGATTGAGAGGTTCAGCCTCAACCGTGCCTGCGCTTAAATCAACGCGAAGAATTCGATTTTGCCAACCCATAAGCTCCTCCCGAGAAATACATCATTAGGTACACGAGTAGTGATATCGGCGTGTTATTTCACTTTGACTTCGTCTCTGTCCGCTGCCGGCAGCAGGATGATTTCGATGCGCCGGTTAAGCGCGCGCCCTTCTGCAGTTTCGTTATCTGCAATTGGACTGTATTCACCCAAACCGGCCACACGCAATCGATTGGGTGAGATGTCAACGTTGCCGATCAAATAGCGCACCGCCGCGCTGGCACGAGCAGCCGACAATTCCCAGTTACTCGGAAACGACAACAGCTTGCTGATCGGTACATTGTCGGTATGCCCTTCGACTTGAATCAGTCGATCCGGGTACTCCTGAAAAAGCCCGCCGATTGAATCAAGCGCGCGTTTGGCCGTGCTGCGCAGTTCTGCAGAACCACTGGCGAACAAGACATCGTTTTGCATTCGAATAACCGTCGGGCGCCCCGCACGCTGATCGATCTCAACGCTTTTGGCACCGAGCTCGTCGTCGAGCTTTTTCTGCAGCGCGTCGAAAGCTGCGCGCTCTTGTTCACGCTCGGCTTCGAGTTCAGCGATGCGTTGACCCAGTGTCTCCGCTTGCTCGCTGGTGCTGGAAAGCTCGTTACGCGCAGCGTCGAGTTGGCTGCGATACTCGTCGCTGCTTTGTTGACTGGCTTCCATTTGTGCGACCAACTCCGCTAGCTGCTCGCGCCCGCGCACATCGGAAGCTTTAGCCGCTTCGAGTTCGGCCATCAGCTCGGTCGATTGCTCCGTCGCTGCCCCGGTTAACTCGCGTGCGGCATCGCGCTCGTTAGTCAGTGTTTTGATGTCCTCATAAGATTTATCAAGAGCCGACCTGAGCTTGTCAGCCTCCGTAGACTTTTCTTCCAACACGTCGATCTGCGCGGCCATTGCGTCGAGCTTGTTGATGGCCGCCGTATGGCTGTCGCGCATGGTGTCAAAATTTGATTGAAGCTCGACGTTTTCCTGATTAGCCGAATCGAGCTTGGCTTGCACGTCTTCGATTGCCCGCAGGGCCTGTTGCGAGTTGAAATACAGTGCCCAGCCGGCTGCCGCCGCGATCAGCAACAGCACGATCAGAACAATTGGCGTCGCCACACCTCGCTGATTGTGTTTTGACATGTTTCCCCCAACTGCAGCGCTGCTCGGTAATCCACTCGGCCGCGCTGCGCAGAATTTGTGTTTATTGTGCAGGCAGTTCTTTGACCGGGCCAGTTTTAGCTGGCCTTTTTGTGTAAATTTATGTTTTGTCACCGCGCCGGGCCGCTGTTGTGTAACGGCCAGCCGCAATTATCAACTGCTACTGTAACAGGCATATCGATTACGTCAAACTCGTGAATCGCTTCCATGCCAGGGTCTATTAAGGCAATGAGACGCGCGTTTTTAACCGCCCTCGACACCAGACAAGCCGCACCGCCAATCCCATCAGGTAAACAGCCTTATGGTCGGCGACCGATTGGATGAAATCGCCGTGACGGATAGTGCACATTTGGCTTCCCGGTTCGGATGGCTAATCGCCTGATTATACTGCAGAAAAGCGCTCGATCTGGCTTTAAAGGAATGCGCTTAGGTGAACAGTCTCAATAATTCTTCATGCCGCTCAGTCGACTCTGTAAGGATCTCGGAGACAGTTTCTCCGTCGATTAAATTGGGTGAAAACTCACCCGCTTCTGACAGCCACCACTTGGGGCAAATGTTGTAGTTGATGCGCGTGTGCGCGATTGCCTTGCGCAAATTTTGAATCAGTTCCTCGTCGCACAGACACGGGTTGTTTTCAGGAATTGACAGGCAAATTTTGCTATAAATCGGTGGTAGACCCCAGTGCGTCATTAGCTGCGCACCAAGGCTATAGTGATCGTAACCGAATGCTTGTAGCTCTCGCTGAAAGCGGCTCTTCGTGGATTGATCGCCTGATTTGATGACCGCCGCTGTATATTCGTCGTGCATTGTGTGCAATATCGCGAGTTCGCCGATGTTGTGCAAAACGCCAAGCGCGATGGGCTCCAGATTCAGTTCAAAATCATCGTATTCCGCAACGATTTCAAGCGTGGCAGCAATTGCAATCCCGTAACGGACAAAATCATTTAGAACAAGATATTTGCTGTTGAATTCCTTAAACGTATCGCGCAGCGCAACAGTTGTCAGGAGGGATATGGTCGTGCTGCGGCCGATAATGTTGATCGCTATCATCGGTGATGTCACCTGCGTTCCCATCGAGTAACGGGGCGAATTCGCATAGCGAAGCAAATGTGCGAGCAGAACCGGGGATGAAGTGATGATCTCTGCAATCTGCGGGATAGTCGAATTTTCGTCCTGAATCAATTCCTGAAGTCGCAAAACAACCTCCGGAAATACCGGCAGGGAATCGAGTGCGATGTGTTGTTCGATTTTCGGGTTCATTTTTCACGTAACCCGGTTTGCTAGCCCAATTTGTTAACCTGAAAAGGCAGATACCACGGGTAAGCGGCTGAAAAACAAAATTCTTTACCACTTTGGGTAACTGCGCGCTCAGGCGCGCCAAAAATATACGACGGGGAGAGAAAAAACCCGGGCAAAGCAGCAGCCCGGATTTTTTAAAAGGTGAACAATTATCTAGTGTGCGTCGGCGGGATGCACCGAGTGTGATTCAACCGCCAAGGTCTCCTCATAGCCAAGCCGTTTAGCCAATTCGTTATATTCATCGACGAGCGCGTTAGCATTCGCGATTAGTTTTGTCATATAGCCTACGGGATTGCGAAGCTCCCAGTGTTCGGGCGCGAGCATAAGATTGCCTTTGGATTGTTCCCGTTGTAGATATTCCGGCGAACACCAGATTTCTTCGCCGTCAGCTGCGGCATGAAAAAACCAGAGTTTCTTTTCGTTGGCCTCGGCATACATGGGTTCCAGCGATGTCATGATTGCATGGTGAAGAACGTCGGTGGGCATTGTCCTCTCCTGTATCAATGTATTGACATTCTACGCCCAATTTGGACAGGACGAGTAGCCCGTGTCTAACTTAATAACCAAGCGAAGGGTTTACCGGATTCAGCAACGGTTCGCCGTTTAAATACGCACGCATGTTGCGAAAAAACAAATCCAGAGTATCCGGTACGTAGGCGTTGCCGTCGTCGGCAGAAATGTGTGGACAAACGATTAAATTCGGCACATTCCAGAAGTGCGAATCCTGAGGCAAAGGTTCTGGGTCAAACACATCGAGAATCGCACCGCTGACGCTGCCGTCTTGCAGTTTTTCGCACAGCGCGTCGTAATCCATCGTGCGTGCGCGGCCGATGTTGATTACGCCCGCGCCGTGTTTAAGCAATCCCAAACGCTCGCGATTCAGGAAATTTCTTGTCTCTGACGTGAATGGCATTGCGTTAAAAATATAGTCAGCGCGCGGTAATACCTCGTCGACTTTATCTTGCGCAAACATCTCGTCGACCTCATCCAGGGGATTGCCGTGGCGACTCACCCCGAGCACGTGCAAGCCGAGTCGTTTCGCGTGCCCTGCAACTGAGCGCCCGATATTTCCGACACCGACCACTGCAACAGTTTTACCTGCTATGGGGGTTGAATATAGCGATTCGTATTTTGCACTGCGCTGGTTGTGCACAATCTCGGGCATATGACTGTGCAGCATAAGAATACTCATCGCGCCGAACTCACCGGCTTTCGTTGCGTGCACGCCCTTGTTGTTGACCAACTGCACACCATCCGGCAGCCACGTCATTGGATTCAGATGCTCAACGCCTGCACCAATAATGTGAATCCATTTCAGCTCGGGCGCGACCTGGGCAAGGTTGTCAGTTGGCAGATTCCAGCAAACCAGGACTTCGGCATCCGCCATTTTCTCTTCCCAGTGATCGGTGTCCATATCGATCGACACATCAAGCGACGCCGCAACTTCCGGGTAATGCGCCGCTGCGGTTTCGTATCGCTCCGGCGTGATTGTAAAAACTTCTTCGCCTTCCGGTGTGTTGGGGAAGGTGTCGGGGGCGTGGCGATTGCTCTTGAAGTGAACGCGAGTTTTTTTGTCGGTCATTGTCTTTGAGTGTTTTTGTCTGGTGAGAACGGTTGCTGTTGTTTCGTGTTAATCATTGCTGGGTTTCGCCAGCAGCGCAGTGAATTCGAAAAAAATCACGTTACCTCGGCGAGCGAAACCCGGAATCACTGGCACAAAATCGTATACAGGACTGCGTGCGGCTCAGCGCAGATCGACGCAATATCGCAGGTTCAATGGTTATTTAGCTCTGATAAACGAGAAATTATTTGTTCATCCCGCTCTCGCGCAATCAAATCATCTCCCGAAAAAATTATCTCCATCACCCGATCGTTTAACGCGCGCAGCGACGCACCGTCGTCGTCACTTGCTGGACAACGCAGTACTGTATCGCTGCCGTGTGTATTGATCACGCCAGCGCCAAGGTCGTTTGGTTGCGGCGGCTCTTGACCGTTTTCCAGTGCCGCGCAGAGTTCGCGCAGACGTTTGCGATACAGCGTTATTCCACGATCGGAAGTAAGCAGGTTTTCGCGACTGTGGTCGGTTATCGCGCCCATGCCTTCGACTGCTTCAACATCACCTGGGTTGCGTTGCGCCTCGGCGTATTCGCGCTCAATCGGTACACCTTGTTCGATGCACTCCATACCTTCTTTGGTGTTGTATTCGATCGGATCACCGCGCTCACCGAAGTTGCCCCACGCGAATGCGGTGCAGCGTTCATCGTCCAGCGGGGTGACCCAGCGTGTGAACGCACTGCGCCCGAAAAATTTCGTTTTGGTGCCGTCGGTCGAAAACGCAGCTCCGGATTGGGTGAAGTTCGGGAGAATCAATTCGTTCACACGAATCCACGCATTGTCGCCGACACGTCGCGTCGCCGAGCCGAGATAGCGCTGTCCTTCTCGCGCGTAAAATTCCATTTCTCCGAGAACACCGAAGCCGTCGGTGAATTGATCGTGATGTAAAAACGCCGTGTGTGCGGGGTCAACAATCGCATCCAGCACCTGCAGCCAGTTGCAATTAAACGGCGCCTTGTACGGTGTCATCACCATATCGGGGATATCGTACGCATCGTAGTGTGGGAACTCAGGTATCAATTCCGGTGGGCCGAGGTAGGCGAACACCAGCCCGCGAAACACATGTGTCGGATAAGCGCCGAGTCGCACCGATCGCTGGACGCGATCGACCAACGCGAGACCGGGCGGCTCGCTGGGGATGTCCAGAATGCTGCCGTCGACGTCGAACAACCAGCCGTGATAGCAGCAGCGAATGCCGCGATCCTCACACTTGCCAAACTCCAGCGACGCGCGCCGGTGCGGACAATTCTTGTGCACCAGACCAACCTGGCCACTGCCGTCGCGAAACAGCACCAGCTCCTCGCCCAATACTGTGATGAGTGAGGGTAGCTCGCCGATGTCTTCCTCGAGCGCGATCGGGTGCCAGTAACGGCGCAGGTATTCGCCGCAGGGCGTGCCGGGCCCGACACGAGTCAGTATTTCGTCGGGCTGTGGGTCGCCGGTTTGGGTGTAGCCTGTAAAGCGAAGAGGGGCAGTATCGGTGTGATTGCGTGGCATAGTGGCTTGCGTAGTCGTTCGATCCAAACCGTACAATGCGCCAAGCGAAGCTTGACAGCAAGTGATTGATTTGCACAAATAGTGTTAGTTTAATTTACACTGTGAGCGCTAAATTGGATCGTAAACGGCTGAATCTTAAAGCCTTGCGGGCTTTCGAGTGCGCAGCCAGGCTCGGCAGTTTTTCGCGCGCGGCCGATGAGTTATGCGTCACGCATGCCGCTATCAGCCATCAGATCAAAGCGCTTGAGCAACAGCTGAAAGCGGAGTTGTTCATTCGACAGGGTAACGGAGTCGAACTGTCAAACAGCGGCAAGCGTTTGCAGCCGCATATCAAAGCGGCGTTCGACAAAATGGAAGCGGCAATCGATACCGCGTTTACGCTCACGCGCGGTAAAAGCGTGGGCGTAACGGCGACTCCGTCATTTGCTTCCAAATGGCTGGTGCCTCGATTGGCAAGGTTTCGCAGCCGATATCCAGACATTGATGTTCGAGTGCAACCGACGCTCGCGTACCTCAATTTTGAAGAATCGGTGGATGTAGGCATTCGCTGCGGCAAGCCGCCATGGGCAGGGCTCAAGCATGATCCGCTAATGCCTATTCATCTCATGCCAGTTTGCAGTCCGGCCTTTTTGGCGGGAATACCAAAACCAAAAAAACCAGAAGATTTGCTCAAAGTTCCTTTGATTCACGCGGATATCGACACGCGCCCAGTGGGTGAAGAGTGGCAGTTGTGGTTAACCGCCTACGGGGTTAACTCGCCGTCGGCGCTGCCTGGTGAATCATTCCACGACCCGGCGTTGGCGATGAATGCAGCGCTTAACGGCTTTGGTCTGGCAATGGGCTATCAGGAGTTGATGGCAGATGAAATTGCAGCGGGACAGTTGGTGACACCATTTCCAAAGCCGGTCAGGCATCCACTGTCCTACTATCTCGTGTATCGCGATCTCGGCAGCGAGCCCGAATCGGTCGGGAAGTTTCGCAAATGGATGCGAGCGGAGGCCGCCGCGAACGACAAAAATTGATGCAAAAAGTCGGCGACCGTGTTGATCCCCCGGTTTGAACGGCACTTGACCGCTTATAGATTCCGGTTATCATGTCGCCGTTTTTTGGTTAAAGACTCGATATGTCTGCATACATCAAATCAATGGGGGGCTGGCGATGGCGTCGTGCAATACGCGCTGTTTAAACCTGTCCGTAAAACCCTGATTTGATGTAATGCCATGACACCTGAACAATTCGACCACCTCGCCAGTCTCGGCCATAACCGTATTCCCTTGCACTGCGAAGTGCTTGCGGACCTGGACACACCGCTTTCGGTTTACATAAAGCTAGCTGCACAGCCGTATTCGTTTTTATACGAGTCTGTGCAAGGTGGCGAAAAGTGGGGGCGCTATTCGATTATTGGTCTGCCCGCCAAGCGCGTTGTGCGCGTGCACGAAAAGACGATTACGGTCTCTGACCACGACGCTGTGGTCGAGCAACTCGAGGTGGATGACCCGCTCGCCTGGATCGCCGAGGATCAACGCCGTTTCAGTGTCCCGGAAATCGGAGGCCTGCCCGTTTTTACCGGCGGCTTTGTCGGTTATTTTGGTTACGACACAGTGCGCTATATCGAGCCGAGGCTTGGGCTAAACACGCGACCTGACCCAATCGGTGCACCCGATATTCTGTTAATGCTGACGGAGGAAGTTGTCGTCTTCGACAACCTCGCCGGCAAGCTGTTTGTCGTGGTACACGTCGACCCCACTGTGACCGATGCGCGAGTGCGCGGCGAGGATCGCCTGGCCGAGATTGTCGAACAGCTGCAACAGCCGATGGCGTTGCCGTTGACATCTGAACCACGCGAGGTAAATGAATCGGATTTCGTTTCCGGTTATACCGAGGATGCTTTTAAGCATGATGTTGAAACGTGCCGACGTTACATCACCGAGGGCGAGTGCATGCAGATCGTACTCTCTCAACGCCTGTCCATCCCGTATCAGTCGTCGCCACTGAATTTGTATCGCGCCTTGCGCATGATGAACCCGTCACCGTATATGTTTTACCTCGATCTCGGCGATCATTACGTGGTCGGTTCTTCGCCCGAAATTCTGGTGCGTTTGGACGGCGGCGAAGTTACCGTTCGCCCCATTGCGGGGACGCGTCCGCGCGGCAAAACCGAGGCAGAAGATCGCGCGCTTGAAGAAGACTTACTCGCAGATCCAAAAGAAATTGCCGAGCACTTGATGCTCATCGATCTTGGTCGTAACGACACCGGCCGCGTCGCAGAAATCGGCACTGTCGAGCTCACAGACAAAATGGTGATCGAACGCTATTCCCACGTGATGCATATCGTTTCTAACGTGACGGGAAAGCTGCGCCGAGGCCTCGATGCAATCGACGTACTGCGTGCGACTTTTCCCGCGGGCACGCTCAGCGGTGCACCGAAAGTCAGAGCGATGGAAATCATCGACGAATTGGAGCCTGTCAAACGTGGCATCTACGGTGGAGCGGTCGGCTACATTTCCTGGCAGGGTGATATGGATACGGCGATTGCAATTCGCACTGCTGTAATTAAGGACGGCATGCTGCATATTCAGGCAGGTGCCGGATTGGTGTATGACTCAGTGCCGCAAAACGAGTGGGATGAAACCATGAATAAAGCTCGCGCCGTTTTTCGCGCGGTATATCTGGCTGAAAAAGGTCTGATGTCGACCGGACAAGATCTCTCGGGGGGCATCAAGTGATTCGCGAAGTTTGCCAGCGTATGGTGGCCTCGGTGCTGTTTGAGCGCACTATTATCGGATTGATTCTGATCACAGCACTGGTGCTTGGTCTGGAAACGATCGAGTCAGTGCGCGCTGATTACGCAGGGGTGTTACACCTGATCAATAAGATCATTCTGGCCGCGTTTATTTTTGAAGCTGCGGTCAAAATTATCGCCGTCTCGCCTAATGTTGGACGTTACTTTCGCGATGGCTGGAACTTGTTTGATTTTTTTATCATCGTAGTTGCACTTATTCCCGCAACCGGACAGTTCGCCATGATCGCACGGCTGGCTCGTTTGCTGCGCGTTCTGCGACTTATATCCACCGTCCCCAAGCTTCGACTAATCGTAACAACGCTGATTCGCTCACTACCGAGCATGGGTCACGTAGTGCTGTTGATGTCGGTGATCTTTTACATCTACGCTGTCAGTGGCTACCACCTGTTTCACGCACACGATCCTGTGCATTGGGACAACCTGGGTTTGTCCCTTCTCACACTTTTTCGCATCGTCACGCTCGAGGATTGGACCGACGTCATGTATACGGCGATGGTGTTGCACCCAATGGCATGGGTGTTTTTTGTCAGCTTTGTCGTGGTAGGAACGTTTGTCATTGTTAATCTGTTTATCGCGGTGGTGCTTAACAATCTTGAGGAGGCAAAGCACGAACAGCTCGAAGCATTGCGCGGTGAACCCAGTCACGGTGAAATCATGCGAGAGTTGGAGGCAACGCGCGCGGCGCTGGATCGATTGCAGAAACAACTGACGCAGAAACAGGAGGAACAGTGATGAGCGGGATTACAAGAATATGGGTGGATTTATTGCCGTCGGCGATACAGTTGTTCCGTTTCAATAAATTTCATTTCGTGTTGCCGTTGGGCGACAATCCAGCGAGGCAAGTGCCATGCTTTTAATGATCGATAACTACGATTCGTTTACCTACAACCTGGTGCAGTACCTCGGTCAACTCGATTGTGAGGTAGAGGTACACCGTAACGACAAAATTTCTGTTGAAGATGTCAACGGAAAAAATCCCGCGCACGTGATGATTTCACCGGGCCCCGGCACGCCGGATGATGCAGGTGTCTCGATGGACGTGATTCGTGATCTCGCGGGTAAAGTACCACTGTTGGGGGTCTGCCTGGGACATCAAAGTATCGGGCAGGTGTTTGGCGGCAGTATCGTTTCTGCGTCTGAAATTATGCACGGCAAATTGTCGATGGTGCACCACAACGGCAGCGGCGTTTTTGCCAATCTGCCTTCACCGTTTCGTTGTACGCGCTATCACTCCCTGGTGATTGATAAGCAAACGTTGCCAGGTTGCCTGGAGGTAACAGCGTGGACTGAAACCGAGTCAGGAGAAATGGCTGAGATTATGGGCGTGCGCCATCGTGAGTTATGTATTGAGGGCGTTCAGTTTCATCCTGAGTCGATCATGAGCGAGCACGGGCATAATATGTTGAGGAATTTTTTGGATATGGAAGTAGCCGCTTGATGTACTTAAGTAGTTGTTGAAATAAAGCACAACTGTAGTCATCTGAGCGGCGTGAAGGCGCCCAAAGTTCTCGCGCAGCGAGTTGTCGAAGGGTATTTCACGCGACCACTCTAAACTGATTTACCCTGTCATCCCCGCGAAGGCGGGGATCCACTGGTCACCGATGTTTGTGGATTCCCGCCTGCGCGGGAATGACCGCGTCTGATAATTTGGTTTTTTGCACGTCACCCTTCACGTTGTACTCAGTTTATCCATCGATGAATTTCGCTCGCTAATCTACAGCGATATTCATTTGCAAAGTGCGCAGCGAGCGAGGCCATTTTTGCTTGCGCCCAAAATGGCCGAAAAATGCGCTCTTGGGGTGTTTGACATTGTGAGGCTGAGCCGCGCCGCGATTGATACCGGTGTTTTTTGAACTACATCTCGCGGCCCAAAGAATTACCGCTGCCGTGAAAAAAATTCCTGTAAAGCCGTCCTATCGCACGCCGGTAAAATTTCAGGGTGCGGGAATTTGGCTGAGTCAATCTGATTTGCACTGATCTTCGATTGTCGTCTCGAATTCAGAGTGTAATAAAACTCCGTCCACGTTGTCTGTACGAGCAGTCTTCAAAGTCGTTCGCCCTGAGCCCTCGCGCAGCGGGTTGTAGAAGGGTATTTTGCGCAACCCCCGGCACGTTGTACTCGGTTTATCGATCGATGAATTTCTCTCGCTACTCTACAGCGATCTTTATGCGCAAAGTGCGCAGCGAGCGAGGCCATTTTTGCTTGCGCCCAAAAATGGCCGAAAAATGCGCTGTTAGGCTGTTTGAAATTATGAGGCTGAGCCGCGCCGCGATTGATACCGATGTTTTTTGAACTACATCCGCGGCCCAAAGAATTACTGCTGCCGTGAATAAAATTCCTGTAAAGCCGTCCTATCGCACGCCGATAGATTTCAGGGTGCGGGAATTTGGCTGAGTCAATCTGATTTGCACTGATTTTCGATTATCGTCGAGATTTCAGGGTGTAAAAAACTCCGTCCACGTCGTCTGTACGAGTAGTGTCCAAAGTCGTTCGCCCTGAGCTCTCGCGTCGCGGGTTGTCGAAGGGTTTTATGCTCGGCTGCACTATATGAAGTTACCCCGTCATCCCCGCGAAGGCGGGGATCCACGTGTCACCGATGTTTATAGATTTCCGCCTGCGCGAGAGTGACAGTGGATGCTTTGACTTCGATATTCCGAGCACGTTTGTGTAGTGTTTGAGCGCTGTTAAAAGTTACTGTGGTTTTGCGAGCGAAACCTTCCAGAGACGCCCGACTATTTTGAGTTGTCTGACTGATAGGTCTTAATTGAGAATTCTTTATCCCTTTCCACCGCCGGTATCATCCGTCGCGACTCTGCCACCTTTTCCAAATCAATCTCCGCGCTGATTACTCCCGGTTCCGCACCGCCATCTGCGAGAACTTCTCCCCACGGCGAGACGATCAATGAGTGCCCATACGATTGTCGTTTGCCCAGATGCGTACCGCACTGATTCGCCGCGACAACAAAACTGCCGGTTTCAATCGCGCGCGCGCGAACAAGGATATGCCAGTGCGCTTGTCCTGTGGTTTGTGTAAACGCGGCCGGTATCGTCAGAATTTGAGCGCCGGCCTGCGCCAGTGCGCGATAAAGCGCGGCGAAACGAAGGTCGTAACAGATCGATAGCCCTATTGTGGCGAGGTTTGACTCCACCAATGTTGCTTCGCTGCCGGAGTCGAATGCATCAGACTCTTTGTAGAATTCGCCATTGCGTAGCTGCACATCAAACATATGCAGTTTGTCGTAACGCGCGACAACTTCCCCCTCGCTATCAATATAGAACGCACGATTGACGACGCGTTCGTCTTCGGTCCGAATCATCAGCGACCCCACCGCAATTGCGACGCCGTGCTCACGCGCCGCCTCTTGAAACATTGCGAGCCCGGGGTCGTCCCCTTCCAGTCGCGTGCTGTCGAATATACGGGAGTTGTCCGGCTCGATCAGCGTACAGGTCTCCGGAGTACAGATTAATTGCGCACCGTCACCGACGCTTTGATCGATCTTCTCGCGCAGCCACGCAATATTCGCAGGGATATCGCGGGTAGCAGTATTTTGTATGGCGGCGATTTTTACAGTCATGATCGGTAGTGTATCTCAGCTTGAACGCAGTTTAGCGCATGCACACCCATCGCGCGTTGACATAATGTCGCCCGCTTGTCGGTTCAATGACGAATCTGAGCGGAACTCGCTTGGTGCTGCGGTGAGAAAATGTGACTGTAGCTGGTTAGATGAAACACTCTCTTATGTCCAATGTAGCTGATGTCATTGCCAAGCGCTTGCACAACGCGGGGTGTCGCTACGCGTTTGGAATCCCGGGCGGGGAGGTGCTGGCACTGATGGAGGCGCTGGACCGCGTTGGGATTCGCGTTATTCTGGCCAAGCATGAAAACTGCGCCGGTTTTATTGGTGAGGGCGTGCACCACTTTGACGGCGCGCCTGTGATTCTTATCGCTACGATTGGCCCCGGGATTGCCAACGCGGTCAATGTGATCGCCAACGCTACGCAAGATCGTGTGCCGATGATTGCGCTGACGGGCTGCGTCACTGACGCCGACCAACACAGCTACACGCATCAAGTGTTCGACCACGTCGCGATGGTGACACCGGTCACCAAGGCGGCCTTCCGTGTCAGCAAAGATTCGGCGGCCACCCTCGCAGACAAAGCCGTTGCGATTGCGACCGAAGGGCGGCCGGGCGCCGTCCTGCTGGATGTGCCAGTCGATGTGCAAAAACTAAAATTCACGGCGTCCGAACAGCTCTCGCGCGCACCGTGCGCTCCGATGCAGCCCGCACCGCACTGTCTCGAGAAAGCGCGTCGCTGGTTGGCCGAGTCGGTACGGCCGCTGGTGATCGCCGGTGTCGATGTGTTGAATCAGGGCGGTGAACAATCAGTAGCGGATTTTTGCAATCGATTTAATGCCCCGCTGATCACCAGTTATAAAGCGAAGGGCGTATTGCCGGAGGATGAAATGCTTGCCCTGGGTGGGGCGGGGCTCTCGCCCAAGTGCGACAAATTGATGCAGCCCCTACTCGAAAAAACCGATCTCATCATTCTCGCGGGCTACGATCCGATTGAAATGCGAACGGGCTGGCGCAACCCGTGGCCAATGGAAAAACGTGTGATCGAATTTTCTGCGGTTAGCAATCTGCACTATATGCATCAGGCTGAAATGAATTTTGTCGGCGACGTCGCGAGTGGTCTTAATGCACTATCGGAGGGCGTTTCACCGCGCAAGACGTGGAGCGATGGTGAGCCGTCGTTTGTGCGGCTCGCCCTGTACAAATCCCACAACTTTAACGAAGAGTGGGGGCCGGCTGCTGTGATTGACACTTGCCGCGAAAACATGCCACGCGAAACCGTCGCATCGGTTGATTCTGGTGCACACCGAATTTTACTGAGTCAAATGTGGCCGTGCTACGAGCCGCGCGCGCTGTTGCAATCGACCGCGCTGTGCACGATGGGGTGTGCAGTACCACTGGCTATCGGTCGCAAGCTGGCTGAGCCGGAACGACCTGTTATTGCGTTTGTCGGTGACGCGGGAATGGAGATGTTTCTCGGTGAGCTGGCGACCTTGCGCGATTTGAAACTGGCCGTCCCGATTGTGGTGTTTGTCGATGAAAGTCTGGGCTTGATTGAACTCAAACAACGTAACACCGGCATGCACAATCTCGCGGTTGATTTTGATGGGACTGATTTTCCGGCTGTCGCGAAAGCGCTCGGCGGTGAGGGGGTTTGGTGTCGGGATCGCGCCTCTTTGCAAAAAGCGCTCAAAGCTGCGCAAAAGCGAGATACATATACAGTGATTGCGGCAGTGATTGGCGAAAAAGCTTACGACGGGCGTTTATAACAATAACCGAATTCGATCTCGCATACCCACTTAACCACGTCCTGCTCAACCCAGGGCCAGCTTGAATCCCTCATGCGTCGGCTTGAAGCCCAGCCGCTCGTAGAAGCGCAGCGCGTCGGGGCGTTTTTTATCTGATGTCAATTGCACAATTTTGCAATTTCTCGTCTTGGCGCGCGAAATTGCAAACTGGAGCATCTGTTCGCCGATACGCTCACCTCTGTGTAAGGATGAAATCCTGACTCCCTCGATTAAACAACGCCTTGACCCTGTATGCGTGAGGTAAGGAATAAACGTCAGTTGCATCATGCCGATCACGTCATCGCCAGATGCCGCGACAATGAGCTCGTTATTAGGATCCGTATTAATCGATTGAAATGCATCTTTATACGATTGCTTAATCGGGTGCGAAACGACTTCCCGCGCTGCGCCAAGAACATCATCGGCGAGTAAATCAATCAGTTCACCAAGATCGTTTTCGCAAGCCTGGCGAAATTCGAGATTCATCGCTGCAGCTAAAAACTATGAGGGTGTTTCATCCGCGTGGTTGGCCGCGGCTATAATCGAATCCTGGTAAGCAAACAAACTTGGTGTTCCACCCGAGTGTAAAAATACCAGTGTCTTTCCCTTGTCTGCCTCACGCGCGCGGTGAATGAATCCAGCCATGACTTTGCCTGTATAGGTCGGGTCGAGTACCAGCCCCTCTTTGCGCGCAGCCAGCAAAATCGCTTCATTTGTTGCCGCGTTCAGTTTTCCGTAGCCGGGTTTGTAAAAATCATCTTCGGTGATCACATCGTCGTTAGTCACGGGGTTTTTCATTTCGAGCAGGTCTGCAATTTCCTGACAGCGCTTCTCGATTCGCGGTTTCTGCACGCTGGCGTCGCGACGCACGCAAATTCCTCGGACCGTTATAGACGACCCGAGCGCGCGCAGCCCGAACAGCATGCCGCCGTGCGTACTGCCGCTGCCCGATCCCAGCACGACTTCATCCACACGAATATTCGCTGACTCAATCTGCTCCAACAACTCCTGGGCCGCAACCATATAACCCAGTGCACCAAGCGGCTTGTGATTGGGCGCAAGCGGGATTATGTAGGTTTTTCGGCCGTGCTCTTGTTCCAGCGCGTCGGCAATTTCCCGCAGCTTGCGGTCGGCACCGAATTCGTCTTCGCCTTCGTCGTACGAGTACATCTTTGCACCAAACAGCTTGTCCAAAAGCACGTTACCGGAGAGGTGGTACATCGGGTCAGTCTTGTCGACGCGCTCTTCCAGCTGCACGTGGCATTGCATCACGAGCTTGGCCGCTGCGGCTGCGGCGAGCCGCACAAAGTTGGACTGCACCGCGCCGGTGATCAGAACGGTGTCGGCGTTCTGAGCCAGTGCTTCGCCAAAATAAAATTCGAGTTGGCGAACTTTATTCCCTCCAAACGCCAGATGTGTGCAGTCGTCCCGCTTGACGAGCAGATTGCCTGCATCGCATGCGCGCGCAAGGTTTGGCATGGGTTCCAACGGCGTGGGACCGGAAAAAAGCTCAGTGCGTGGAAGGCGCGAGAGGATTCCGAACGCCGGTGGATAATTGAACGTATTGCTCATTGCAGGTCTCGAGATAAGGGGTGCGACTGACGATCGCCAGCCGCGCCCGATATTTTACTCCAGAGCTGCACGTCTACGTTGCATAAACATGATTATGCCGAGCAATAAAATGGCCGGGATGTAAAACACTTCCTTGGCTATGCGCTCGGTGGGTTTGCGGACATCGGCGATTTGTACCGGCTCATCGGCGTAATAGTCGAAACTTAAACCGATTTTTTCAAAAAACGGTGTGCCCGGAAAAGGTTCCTCGATTTTCGCGAGGCCGTCTTCAACGTTAACGATCAGGCCCGCTTTTTCCAGGCGTGCAACCGCGTCAGCGGGTTCCCCTAGGTTTACCAAAATCGTGGTCGAATCTTGTTCGCCTGTATCAAAGTCTGGCCCGCTGATCACCATTGTGAGCACTCCTTCGGGCGTCGCTTCGCCAACGACTTCATACACTTTGTCCGGCGCGATGCTGACATAGGGTGGCGATACCTGATCGAGCCAGTAGCCCGGCCGGAACAAGGTGAACGCGATCAGTAACAGCGCGACTGTTTCCCACTTTTTGTTTCGCGTGAACATATACCCCTGGGTCGCGGACGCGAACAACATCATCGCGATGACCGCGACAATGAAAACAAACACCGCCTTTGCCAGGGTGACATCGATGAGCAGCAGTTCCGTGTTAAAAATAAACAAAAACGGTAACAACGCGGTGCGAATATCGTAGGCAAATCCCTGAACCCCGGTTTTTATCGGGTCGCCTTTGGAGATTGCCGCTGCAGCGAATGCGGCAAGTCCAACCGGTGGCGTATCGTCTGCCAAAATTCCAAAATAAAAAACGAACAGATGGACTGCGATTAGCGGAACGATCAACCCGCTTTTCGCACCCAGAGCAATAATCACTGGCGCCATTAACGAAGATACGACGATGTAGTTCGCGGTTGTCGGTAATCCCATTCCCAAAATCAGACTCATCAGCGCAACCAGAATAAGCATGATGATGAGATGACCACCGGACAGGAATTCTACGAACTCTCCGACCACCTGATGTGCGCCGGTCAGCGAAATCGAGCCAATGATGATGCCGGCTGCAGCAGTCGCGATGGCGATGGAGATCATATTTCGCGAACCTGCGATCATACCGTCGCACCAATCGCGCACGCCGCGCTTGAACTCGCCGGCGATGTCGCCAGTGCCGCGCATCATCGCTTTGATCGGGTTTTGCGTGAGCGTGACCACGATCATCGCGATACATGCGTAAAAGGCGGAAAGGTGCGCCGATAAACGATCCGGCGTTGGCAGAATGCACCACAGCAACAGAACGATGGGCAACAAATAGTGCAGGCCTTTGATCGCAGTTGCTCCCGCTGGCGGGAGCTCGGTAATCGGCTCGTCCGGTGACTCGATTTCGAGATCAGGACGTTTCGACGCAACCCATAACAGAAGAATGTACGCAATCGCCAACACCGCAATAACGTACGGTGTAGTGAGTCCCGGGACCGTGGCGCTCACCCACAGCAACACATAATGTATGGCGAGCACCAGTACACTTAACAAAATGCAGGTGCCGAGAATGCCGATCAGCTTTGCCTTAAGCGTGAGCGAAGACGGCGGTTTCGGCATGCCGCGCAAGTCGAGCTTGCACGCTTCGAGGTGCACGATGTAGATCAGTGCGATGTACGAAACAAGCGCCGGCAGTAACGCGTGTTTGAGAATTTCAGTGTACTGGATGCCGGTAAACTCCGCGATCAAGAATGCGGCTGCACCCATCACCGGGGGCGTGAGTTGCCCGTTTGTTGACGATGCAACTTCAATAGCGCCCGCTTTCTCAGGTGAAAGCCCGGTCTTTTTCATGAGCGGGATCGTAAACGTGCCGGTGGTCACGGTATTGGCAATCGAGGAACCGGAATAAAGACCGCTCATCGCCGACGCAATGACCGCGGCTTTGGCCGGGCCGCCGCGCAAGTGCCCGAGCAATGCAAACGCTATCTTGATGAAGTAGGCACCCGCACCCGCTTTTTCCAAAATTGCGCCGAATAACACGAATAGAAAAATCGTTTGCGCAGACACTTCCAGTGGCTTGCCAAAAATCCCTTCTTCCTGCATCCAGAAATGCCACACGCCTTTGATAAAAGACGCGCCGCCCCAGTTACCGCCGCCGATAAACACGTAAGCAACCAGGACAGATGCAACGATAATCAGCGGCAATCCAAGGGAACGAAAAACCGAGAGCGTGAGAACGAAAATGCCGATGACGGCGACTGTCATGTCGTACTTGATATTCGGATGAACAAAGTCACCCGCGCGCTCGGCAATGTTGGTATTCATCACCAGCATATAAAAAATGGCACCCACGCCAAGCAACATGAGGATCCAGTCGTATAACGGGATGCGATCGCGCGGGCTGGATTTAAGTAATGGGTAAGCAAGCACGGCAAGTACTAACGCAAATGCTAGGTGAATTTTTCGCGAGAGTGAAAGATTCGCGATAAATTGGAAAAAATCTATTCCGGTTGAAACCGACAGCATAAACGGCAAGGGCGATGCGGCGTACAACTGGTACAACGCCCATATAAAACAAATATAGGGAATAAGGTTGGCTTGCCAGCCTGTCAGGTTGCGCGCTCCTGTGTCGAATTCGGCAACGAGTTCTTCTGCCGATTTGTCGCTGTGTTTATTTGCCGCCATGGTGGTTCCTCCGGTCATCGACGAGCACGCGAGCGGCTTATTTTTTTGTTTATTGCTACTCGGATTGTGCTGCGAATCGATTCATCTTTGCGGGTGCATCCCGCAATTTTTCTCAAATTAATAGCGGCCGGCAAAAACGCCGACCGCCAAGCGCTACATGAGCGGCTACATCCAGCCGCGTTCTTTATAGTATTTCACTGCGCCATCGTGCAACGGGGCTGAAAGTGAATCCGAAATCATTTCGTTCTCTTTCAGGTTGGCAAACGCCGGGTGCAGTTTTTTGAAGTTATCGAAGTTATCGAAAACGGCTTTTACGACTGTGTAGACCGCTTCTTCTGACACATCAGAACTGGTCACAAAGGTCGCACCAACACCAAAGGTTTCGATGTCGCGATCATTGTTGTACATACCCGCCGGAATCGTGGCTTTGCGGTAGAAGGAGTTGTCCGAGACCAGCTTGTCGATTGCCGGGCCTTTGACGTCAACCAGGTGTGCTGCGCAGCTTGCGAGCGACTCTTGAGTCAGTGCGGACGGGTGACCGACCAACCAGAAGTAAGCGTCGATTTTTCCGTCGCATACCGCCTGACCGGTTTCCGCTGATTTCATTTCAGCCGCGAGCGCCAGGTCACCGCGATCCCAACCGAGCGCGCCTTCGATGACTTCCCAGGTGCCGCGTGTTCCGGAGCCGGGGTTACCGATGTTCATCCGTTTACCCTTGGCATCGGTCAACTGAACAATGTTCGAATCATCGCGTGCGATGACTGTGACAGGTTCCGGGTGAACCGAAAAAACGGCGCGCAGTTTGTCGAATTTACCTTTCTCTTCAAACTTCGAGGTGCCGTTGTACGCGTGGTACTGCCAGTCAGACTGCGCTACACCAAACTCCAGTTCGCCTGCGCGAATAGTGTTGATGTTGTAGATTGAGCCACCGGTCGACTCGGCAGAGCAGCGAATACCGTGCTCTTTACGACCCTGGTTAACCAGACGGCAGATCGCACCGCCGGTGGGGTAGTAAACGCCGGTTACGCCACCGGTACCGATAGAAATAAACTCCTGCGCGGTTGCGGTGCCTCCAAAAGCAACGACGCTGGACAGCGCTGCTGCGGTTGCGAGTTGTTTTAACTTCATGGTTTCCTCCGTTACAAACGTTTCGCTTTGATGATCACTGCCATGTTGCACCGTGCTCAAAAGCACGGCAAAGGTTGATCGCCGGATCAGTGATCAAAAATTCCGGCTTGACCTTTCAACCTCGGTAAAGCCGAGGCTAAAACTCTATGCGTTCTTCTGCAATAAAAGATTCGCGTCTTTCGAGCGACGCGATCGATTCATCGCCAAGTTCGTGCGCAACCATTGAGACCAGTATTTCGGCTAACACGAAACTAGCACCAACACTGTTGCCGATAAATGCCCCGGTAGCGGTTGAAATAAAACTGTGTTTGGCAACCGAGCTAAGCGGTGACGCGTGGCTGTCTGTTATCGCCACGACCGTCAGTCCATGCTTGGCGGCAATTTCCGCCGCCTGAATAGTGCGTCGCGTATACGGCGTAAACGCGACAACAAGCAGTGCGTCCTTGGGTTGCAGTTGAGCAAGTGAGTGCGCGATGCCGTGTTCGAATGATCCTAAAACCGAGACATCGTTACGCAACAGGCCCAGCACGTAAGAAAGATAAACCGCAATCGCGAATGATTGCCGCAAGCCGTGCGTTCGTACACGTGGTGCGGAAGCCAGAATTTGTGCAGCGTCGATGAGTGTTTCTGCATCCAGATCGTGGCGCATGCGCTGAATGTTATCGATTTCCGTGCCTGACACCTTGTTCAACAGTCGGCTCACAGAGTCAGCGCCGCCCACATTTTTTTCGTGATGCAGGAGTGCGTCAGCCTGTTGCGAGTAGAAGTTTTGATCGTTGCGCACGTGTTTGCGGAACACACCCTGAAAGTCGGCAAACCCCGAAAAACCGAGGTTCTTGGCGAGACGGGTGAGGGTTGAAGCGTGTACGCCGTGTTGCTCAGCGAGATGTGTAATCGAATACATCGCCGTATCGCGTGGGGAGTCGAGCAGACCCGCCAACACACGAATCGCACGCTTACCGTGCGCAGAGTCTTTACCCTGTTCGCGCTCCCTGGCCAGTACCACACGCAGTTCCCCGATCGATTCAGGCGATGTGCGGCAGGGCGGTGAAGCTTGGGTAGACGGCATAAACACTGTTTGATCAACGGATTGCGCACAATACTACGATGTGATGAATGCATGTGCAAATAAATTTGCACGGATTGATTTTGTGCAAATATGTGTGATTAAATCGCGAGCGAAATCAACTCTGCAGGAACTGCAACAGTGAGCCGAATTCTCCATCGCAACGCGCGCGCCACACCGCCGGTCGCCGTGCGTGGCCAGGGCGTGTACCTCTACGATCGCGACGGCAAACAATATTTAGATGGCAGCGGCGGTGCTGCGGTCTCGTGCCTCGGCCATGGCCATCCGGAGGTGGTCGAGGCGATGCGAAGACAGGCGGGATCGGTTGCCTACGCGCACACGGGCTTTTTCACCAGCGAGGTTGCAGAAGAACTCGCGGACTTTTTAATCCAACGCAGTCCTGGTCTGGGCAAAGCCTACTTTGTAACAGGTGGATCAGAGGCGATGGAGGCCGCCTTAAAAATTGCGCGGCAGTATTTTCTTGAGCGCGGTGAACACAAACGAAAACACTTTATTGCCAGGCGCCAAAGTTATCACGGCAATACCCTCGGGGCGCTTGCCGTTGGCGGCAATCAGTGGCGACGCGTGCAGTTCGAGCCAATGCTGATTGATGCGCACCATATCGCTCCGTGTTATCCGTATCGCGATCAAGGCGACGACGAATCGGAGTTTGAATACGGCCAGCGCATCGCAAATGAGTTGGAAGAAAAAATTGGTGAACTCGGTGCCGAATCCGTCATCGCGTTTATTGCCGAGCCGGTCGTGGGTGCGACTGCGGGCGCATTAACGCCGGTGCCAGGCTACTTTAAGCGGGTTCGCGAGATTTGCGATGCACATGGGATTCTGTTGATTCTGGACGAAGTCATGTGCGGCATGGGCCGCACCGGCACGCTGTTCGCGTGCGAGCAAGAAGGCATCGAGCCCGACATCGCAGCGGTTGCCAAAGGCCTGGGCGGCGGGTATCAACCCATCGGTGCGATGTTGATGTCAGATGAAATTTTTTCAGCAATCGAGTCGGGCAGCGGATTTTTCCAGCACGGTCACACCTACCTCGGTCATCCCATGAGTTGCGCGGCGGCGCTTTCGGTGCAAAAGATCGTCGAGCGGGATGACTTACTCGAAAACGTCAGGAGCGCGGGCGCATCGCTTAAACAGGCCCTTGGGGAGCAATTTTCGGAACACCCCAACGTCGGCGATGTGCGTGGGCGCGGATTATTTATCGGGCTGGAACTCGTTGCAGAAAGATCCACCAAAACGCCGTTTGAGCTATCTGTGCCGCTGCACAAGATCGTCAAGCAGCAAGCGATGGCAGCCGGGCTGATGTGTTACCCCATGAGCGGAACGATCGACGGACAACGCGGCCACCACATTTTGCTCGCTCCGCCTTACATTATTGATCACGATCACATCGACGAAATTGTAAAAAAACTTTCGTTGGCGATAGATGAAACCTGTCGCGAGGTGAGCGCTGCTTGAACGCGTCACCCTGCGGCACTGTGCTCGCCGTTGCGCCAAATGGAGCATACAAGTCTCAACGTGATCATCCCGCGTTGCCGATAACTCCGCGCGAAATTGCGCGCACCGCGCATGCCTGCAATGAAGCCGGTGCAGCAATGATTCATTTGCACGTGCGCGATAAAGATGGTCGCCACTCACTCGATCCGGATAGCTACCGTGCGGCCGTCGACGCGACGCGACGCGAAGTCGCCGATCGAATGATCATTCAGGTGACCAGCGAGGCGGTTGATCGATATTCAACGCTTGCGCAAATCGATGCGATGAAAGCCCTGCGGCCACGATCAGTGTCTCTTGCTTTGCGCGAATTTCTGACCGGCGCGTGTGACAGTGAGAGCGTCGATTTTTTTCACTGGTTGTCGCGCGAGAAGATTCTGCCGCAGTTTATTTTGTACGACGTGGATGAGCTGTCCAGGTACATCAGCCTGAGCGCGAGCGGAAACATCCCCGATACACCGCATTGGCTTTTGTTTGTGCTGGGTCGTTACGTTGATGGGCAGGTGTCCAGCCCATCTATGCTCATTCCATTTTTGACCTTGATCGACAAGATTAGTGTGCCATGGGCGGTCTGCGCGTTTGGAAGCAGCGAATTGGCGTGCACGCTCGCAGCGACGTTGCACGGCGGCCATGCTCGGATCGGATTCGAAAACAACCTGCTGAACGTCGAGGGTTCAGTTGCAACCAGCAACGAAGAGCAAATAAAGGCGTTCGCGGATGTTGTCGATTCGCTCAACATTCGATTATCCGGCGCTGACGAATTCAGGAATCTTTTTGACGGTTGGGGATAGATTGGCGAACAGATCAGCGTTTTTTACACGGTGAAACCAGCTTAAACTCTGCCCCACCAACATGAGTGAGATTCCCATGATTCTTTCGACGATGAGTGCCGTTCTGCTAACCGGCCACGGTGGCATTGAAAAGCTTGAATATAGAGACGACGTTCCTGTGCCTGTTGCAGGTGACGGCGAGCTCTTGATTAAGGTAGCCGGCGCCGGCGTCAACAATACCGACATCAACACGCGAATCGGCTGGTATTCCAAACAAGTCACCGGCGATACGAACACCGGCGGTGCCGAAGGATTCGATTCTATCGACGACGACGATGCGAGTTGGTCGGGTACGCCCTTGCAGTTTCCGCGCATTCAGGGTGCCGACGTGTGTGGGCATGTTGTTGCCGTTGGTGCCGGGGTTGACGACGCTCGCATTGGTGAGCGCGTTTTAGTGCGCAACATGTTGCGCAGTTACGTTGACTATCGTCCATTCGAGTGCTGGACGATTGGCTCCGAGTGCGACGGAGGTTTTGCCGAATATTGCAAAGCGCCCGCGCGCGAAACCTATGCAGTGTCGTGCGACTGGACTGATGCCGAACTCGCCTCAGTGCCGTGCGCTTACTCGACAGCCGAGGGTATGTTGCATCGCGCAGGTGTCGGTGCAGAGCGCGTGCTCGTAACAGGCGCTTCAGGTGGCGTTGGCTCTGCGGCTGTCCAGTTGGCCAAGCGTCGAGGCGCAGAGGTTATCGCATTGGCGAGCGTCGCCAAGCACGATGAAGTTAAAGCGCTGGGTGCGGATCATGTGCTTGATCGCAACGCCGACTTGACTGAAGTCCTGGGCAACGAGAGCGTCGATGTGGTGGTCGATCTTGTTGTCGGTGACGGCTGGCCGGTGCTTTTGGACGTGCTGAAAAAAGGCGGGCGCTATACAACAGCAGGCGCAATTGCCGGCCCAATCGTCGAGTTGGACGTGCGCACTCTCTACCTCAAAGATCTGAGCTTTTTTGGTTGCACATTTCAGGACGACATCGTGTTTGAAAATCTGGTGAGCTATATCGAAAAAGGTGAGATCAAACCGGTTGTGGCGCAAACCTATCCTCTGGCGGAAATTCACCGTGCGCAGGAAGATTTTCTTTCCAAAAAACACACTGGCAAGCTCGTCTTAATACCATAAGGTCGCCATTTCGCTTTAGGGGCAAGGCCGCTCCGAAACCTTTGCGCTTTTGCGCGGTCTATACGCAGTCAATCCACCGTGTGGGGTGCCTGGTGAAACGCGCTGTCCTTTTTGCTTGTCTGCTTTTTTCATTCACTGTCAGTGCGGCTCCGGTCGAATCCGACTTCCCCTGGAATGATTGGGGCAGCGATGTTTTCGCGCGCGCGAAGCAGGAAGACAAATTCGTATTGCTCAGCCTGCAGGCGTGGTGGTGTCATCCCTGCCATCAAATGAACACGATCACGTACGAAGATGACGCTGTACGAAAAATGATCGACAGCCACTTTATTCCGGTTTACGTCGATCAGGACAGCCGACCCGATATCTCCCAGCGATACGAGCGTTGGGGTTGGCCAGCGACCGTATTGTTTGCCGCCGACGGCACCGAAATCGTAAAACTGCGCGGTTTCTATTCGCCACAGTTTTTCATCCCAATTTTACAAGCCACGATTGATGATCCCAGCCCGGTCGATTACGGCCGCGTTGGCGGCGACGAGCGCGCCCGGTCAAAAGTAACAGCGTTGACCGACGCGCAACGGAAAATCATCAAGGATTTTATGAACGAGGTGTACGACGAGGAACACGGTGGCTGGGGACGTCGTGCCAAGTATATTGATCCGGCGACATTCGATTACGCGTTGGAGCAGGTGCCCTGGGATGAAGCGCTGGTACCGCGTGCTCACCATACCGTTTCCCAACTCACCAAAATGGTCAACACCGAACACGGCGGTGTATCGCAAATTTCTCTGCAAAAGGACTGGTCGGGCCCGTTGCAGGAATTTCCAATGTTTACACAGGAGGCTGGGCTAACCGCATTCTCGCTGGCCTACGCACGTTACGGTGACGAAGAATTTATACACGCAGCCGACAAGGTGTTCGGTTTTTTACGCGATACTTTGCTTAGCAGCGAAGGCGCGTTTTACACCAGCTTCGGTGCGCAAAGTTTTAATCCGGGCGTTGACAAAAATATTTATGCGCGTGAAAACGGACAGGCAATCAGCGCGCTTGCCGCCTACTATGATGTCTCCGGTAATCAAGAAGCCCTGGATATTGCGACAACCGCAGCGCAGTGGATCATCAAAAACCGAAATCTTGACGGAGGCGGTTTTCGCCACGCAGAGCAGGACGAAGGCGGGCCGTATTTGGTCGACACGCTGACCATGGCGCAGGGGATGCTGCGTTTATATCGCTCAAGCGGCGAACGCTACTGGTTGGATCAGTCCGTAGCGGCCGCAGCGTTTATTAAAAGCAACTTCGTTGAGGCCAAAACCGGCGGATTCATTTCCACCGCCGCGCCCGGCGAGTCATTTTTAAAAGACACGGTGAAGCAAAAAGACGAGAACGTGCGGGCGACCCGCTTTTTTAATCAGCTCTGGTACTTCACGGGTAACAATGATTTTCGCGACATTGCGGAAGCGGGAATGGGCTATTTAACGTCGCCACCTATTCTGGATGGCTATTACTTTCTGCCGGGGGTACTGCAGGCAGAATATGAACTCGCGAATGAACCGGTGCACGTGACGATAGTCGGTGCAAAAGACGATCCGGATGCAGCGAAACTTTATCGCGCGGCGCTGGCGTATCCGAGCACATACAAACGTGCGGAGTGGTGGGACAAGCGCGAGGGCGCATTGCCTAACGATAACGTGCGTTATCCAGATCTGGGAAAAGCGGCTGCATTTGCATGTACGGAAAATATTTGTTCAACGCCGATCTTTGATTCAGAAAAAATCAGGGATGTGGTCGCGCAGCTGCAAGATGATATTTAGGAATCTTTAGCTAATCCCTCAACAAACTCCGTATTTGCGGTGTGTTCAAAAATGGTCGGTGAAACTTTGAGTTTTGCGGATCGCGTGCCTGCACCCAGAATAATGTAGTCGCACTCGGAAACTCGCGAGTCAACCCAAAGCGGCAAATCATCGGGCAACCCGATCGGCGTGACGCCGCCGAGTTGCATTCCGGTGATCGCTTTGGTTTCGTCACTTGATGCGAATGATACTCGGCGAGCACCGAGTTTTTTGCGCGCTGATTTATTCACATCCAATCGCGTGTGCGCGAGCAGTACACAGCATGCGAATTTCTCCTCGCCGGTCTTCGCTTTGATGAGAATTGCGTTGGCGGACTTCTCCAGAGATTCGCCGTAGTGCGCGCAAAAGTCGGCGGTATCCGCGAGCTCTGGATCGCAATCCATGAATTCGTAGTCAACACCGGTTTTATCAAGAAAGCTTTTGATTGTGTGTGAAACTTTGTCGCTCAACTTTTTTTTCCAATGAGTTACGGCTCGTCACCGCCAATCTCGATTTTACGTCGTGCGATGTAATCGTCCAGTGCTTCGAGTCGCGCCGCATCCATGGGAGGCTGCTCGTACTCGTTGAGGGCTTGTTGCCACATTTCGGTCGCGCGTTCCTCGGCTGTTTTGGAACCGGCTTTGGCCCAGTTTTCATTATTTTGCCAGTCACTCATGATCGGTTCGTAAAACGCGGTTTTATAGCGCTCCATGGTGTGCGGTGTGCCAAAGAAATGTCCACCGGGTCCAACGTCTTCAATCGCGCTTAATCCAAATTCTTCATCGCTGATATTGATTGGCGAGAGAATCTTTACCAGTGTTTGAATCGATTCGATATCGAGCATAAATTTTTCGAACGAACACACCAGCCCACCTTCGAGCCAGCCAGCCGCGTGGTACACAATGTTGCCGTGCCCCATTACCGCGCCCCACATCGCGGCCTGCGTTTCGTAAATAGACTGGGCGTCGGCCGCGTTGCTCGCGTTGCACGCACTGGTGCGATACGGCAACCCGTATTTGCGCGCGAGTTGCCCGCCGGCGATATTAGCCAGCGCGTTTTCCGGAGTGCCGAATGCGGGCGCGCCGGAGCGCATATCCACGTTTGACGTAAAGCCTCCGTAGATGACGCGCGCGCCGGGTGCAGCAAGTTGCAGCAGCGCGATGGTGAGGATTGCCTCGGCGTTCTGTTGCGCCAGCGCGCCGGCCATTGTCACCGGGGTCATCGCACCCATCAGGGTGAACGGCGTGGCGATTACCGCTTGCCCGTGCTCGACCATGTAGATGGCGGCGTCAGCCATGGTGTCGTCAAGTTTGCGCGGCGAGTTAATGTTGATGTTCACACACGCGGAAGGGTCGTCTCGCATATCGTCAACACTCATCCCGCGCGCAATTGCGACCATTTCAACCAGATCGCGTGCACGCCCGACGCCGATGGGAATCCCGCTGACAACTTTGTCGGTCAGCACGAGCAGTTCTTTGTAGGTGTCGAGATGGCGGTTGTTGACCGCCATTTCAATCGGCGAAATCGGCTGGTTGCCGATAAAGGTCATGACGTTGAAGTGCTGATAAAGCTTGAGTAGCCGCTTGTAATCTTCGAAGTTACCGGGCCGACGGCCATTAATGCGATCGTGCACGTTCGGTGTTCCCGACACCACACCAAAGTTGATCACATCGCCGCCAAGCACAATCGCATTATCCGGGTTGCGTGGGGTGAGGGTGAATTGCGACGGGGCTTTTGCCACCGCTTCGAGAAACATTTCGCGCGGTCCGCGCACAATCTGGGTGGACTCGTCGACTTCGGCACCGGCTTGCTTAAACAGACTGCGCGCCTTTTCGCTCATAACTTCGATGCCTTGCTCCTCCAGCAAACGCATCGAGGCGTCGTGCACAGCTTCGAGCTGGTCTTCGCTTAAGGGCGTGAGTGGGGCGAACGGTGACCGTATCTGCTGACGCGGCAGTTGTCGAATGCCGCTGGCGGCAGTGGCCTCTTCGGTTTGGTCGGCCTGACGATTACGTCGGCGTCTGCGCTCAGGTTTGGTCATGCAGATCTCGTATGCTGAATGTTCGGTCATCCTAGCTGGTCTAAGCCTTATCGATGTACACGAGCAGACCGCACTTGTTCAATAGACGACACAAATTTGTATTGATTCTAAATTGGAAATAATTATTTCCCACTTCGCTTGATTATTTACACGTTCCGCCTTGCTACATTTTCCACATCGTTTAACTGATTGTGAGGAGATTAGAAGTGGCAAAGTTGTTGGCGTTCGCGGGGAGCGCAAGAAAAGATTCCATAAACAAAAAGTTGATCACGGTTGCAGCGCAGGGCGCCACGGACGCTGGCGCTGAGGTAACGCTGATCGACCTTGCTGACTATCCTATGCCCTTGTTTGACCAAGACCTTGAAAGCGCCGAGGGCTTACCGCCCAAGGCGCGCGAACTGAAACAGCTAATGATCGAGCACGATGGTTTTATGATCGCTTCGCCCGAGTACAACAGCGCGTTTAGTCCGCTGCTGAAAAATGCTTTGGATTGGATCTCGCGCGCCGAATCAAACGAAGAACCACCTCTGGCGGCATTTCGCGGAAAGACTGCTGCACTTATGGCGACAGCGCCCGGCGCCCTGGGCGGAATTCGTGGGCTGGTGTTTTTGAGAATGTTGTTGGGCAATATTGGCGTGCATGTAATCCCTCAGCAACACGCAGTGCCGAACGGATTTACGGTGTTCGCCGAAGACGGCTCAATGACCGATGAAAAACACAAGCAGGCAGTTCAAAATTTAGCAAAGTCTCTGACTGAGTTTTCAGATAAACTGAATAAGGATTAAACCTGAGGCGTTTTATCAGCGGAGTGTTTCGACGGATTTTCACAACGCTGCTGTTTTTTGTTTTTGTCACCCCGCTTTGGGGTGGCAACACGGGCGGTATCGGCGCGTGCGAAACACAGGAATGTTTAATCCATGCAATGCGCCAACATCCCGTGCGAAAAATCGATCGCTGGGACAATAATCTCAACAGCCCAATTTATGATCGCATACAGAACGCACCCGCCGATATTATCAACTACATCGAAATCGACAATCGCGCCAACGGTTTTCCTTCCGGTGTGCGCGCTGCTGAAAACGGTATCGGAATCAAGGATGTGCAAAGTGCTTTGCGCGACATTCCCGAAACCGTACTGAATCATTTTGAAAAGTCGTTGGTTGGAATTTTTCTTGTCGAAAATCTTGGATCCAGCGGATACGTCGAAAGCATCGCAGATCACGAAGGTCGTTTTATCGCAGGATTTATCGTGCTGGACGCATCGGTACTCGCGCGTACCGCTAACGAGTGGGCAACCTGGCGCGATAACACCGCGTTCGTGCAAGACGCTACCTGTTGTGAAATTAGAACGACGATTGCCGAGCGGCATAAAGACAACTCGCTTGGTGCGATTCAATTTATCTTATTGCACGAACTAGGGCATGTGTTGTCGATCACACGCAACACGCATCCACATTGGTGGGGTGAAACTGATGGACTGACAGTTGGTGATTTTCCGTTCGCGGACATCTCGTGGCGGGTATCGAAAAACAAAAAGAATTTTATATCGAGGTTTGATAGACAATTTCCTCTAGCGCGGGAATTGGTTTTTTATCAGAAACCGCAATTGCATATAAATCAGGCACGTAGCGTTTTACAGCAACTGGGCGAAACGAATTTTCCAAGTTTGTATAGCACAACACGCGTAGAAGAAGATTTCGCCGAAACGTTTGCGATATTTGTGCACACTGAAATAATGCGCAAACCTTATCAAATTGAGTTTTTTGAAAACGAGTTATCAGTCAAAAAGATAGACGCTTGTTTTACAACGCATTGTTTAAAAAAAGCTGATTTTTTGCGAGCACTCTTAAATTAGTTGATACACCGTTCATACCGAGAACCGTGCCCGTTTATAAGAATAAAAACGCAAAATACGCTTTCAAGTGCTTGTGTTTGCGTCTCGATTCAATAACAGTACCGCCTGCATTGCAGGAATTAGAATTGACGTACGATGATTCGAGGCTATTTTTTTATCACGCGCGCGATACTCACGCCGCTTTTGTTGCTGGTGAGCGCAGTCTTAAGCAGCTACGCGCACGCCGAAGGCTCGGTTCAGGTTGGTCTTGTGAACCGATTTCTGGATCGGGAACGTGCGCTTTTTCAAGGCTTTGCAATCGATGACGCGTCGGCTTCGTATTTTGTCGACGTAACCAATATTGGCGAAGTGATCAATGTGTCGGTTTGTGGGTCTTCGAATACCGACGATATCGATATAACGATTTTCGATCCGACTGGCGCACAGGTATTCGCAACGGTACTCACCGACAGTACCATTGACTGCACCGATCCAATGACTGGACCGTTGGCGAACCCGGTTCGTGTTACGGCTGCAAGCACAGGTGCTTATCGCATCCTGCTCGAAAATACTGATCACACAAACCTGGCGAACAGCAATTTCAGGCGGCTCGATATTTCGATCACGCCTGACGTATTAACCGATCCAGACCCGACTGTAACGGCGGGTCGATTGTGGGCTTATAGCTGGAACCTTAACGGAGGCAGTTTCAACGAGAGCAGCGCGGTCGATTCTGACTACTACATTTTGGTTCCGGGTGGTCGGCCAAATACCAATTACATCTGGAAGCTGGATCTCAACAATTTCGCTGCGTTTGCGCACAACATCATCGCCAACGATATCGGTGTTGACCCTCCCAATTCGGGTTATTCCACGCCCGTGGCGGGAAACTCTGCAACTTACAAATTTCCTGTTTATCTCGGTGTTCCTGCGATTGCGCAACCACGCCCGACGCTTCCACCGGTTGTTCAGGCGCTGACGTTTTTGGATGACGAAGGTGTTGATAACAGCATTTCACCCGGCGTGACGCCTGGTGTTCAGGACACCGGTACATTTGACTTCGTATCTGACGTGCCCGGTACCTACGCGCTCGCCCTCGACTTGAATCGCAACGGGTTATTCGGCGATGTGAACGATCGACGAATTGTCGGCACAATGGCCGGCGGTCTCAATCAGATCGTGTGGGATGGAACTGATGCGCTGGGCGCTCCCGTTCCAGAGGGAGAATACACCGCGCAGCTCAACGCGCGCCTTGGCGAATATCACTTTATTGCGAACGACGCGGAAACCAGCGGAGGCCCGGTCGAGGATGGCCTGACGTTGTTTCTGACCGATCTGGACGGTACCGATTCGCAAATCCAGATTTATTGGGACGATGTCACGATTCTTGGCGCGGCGGCTGGCGGTGAAGCGACAGTACCGTTCGGGGTACTTTCCGGCACTCCCGAGGGGCGCCATACCTGGGGCTCGTTTATCAACGGCGGTTTGGGTAACGAGCGATTTATCGATACATACGTTTACGGTCTCACGACTATTGTCACGACGACGTTTTTAATCACTGGCGACGATGCACCGCTCACCGGTGACACCGGTGTGGTTTCGATAAGCGACGACAGTGCACCGGGCGACGACCTTGTGATCTCGCTCACTGACGCCGATCTAAATCAAAACCCCGGCGTAATCGAGACCGTGAGTGTCACGGTGGTTAACGATGTGACCGGAGAGATCGAGCAGATTTTACTGATCGAAACCGGTCCCGACACGGGCGAATTTGTCGCTGTGTTGCCAAGCGCGCAGGGCACCGGTGGCCCTAACAACGACGGCACATTGTTCACCCAGCCGGGCGATACCTTGACTGTCAGCTATGACGATCAGCTCGACGCTGACGGCAACTCGGTCACGACTACAGCTTCGGGGTCGGTTGGTGGTGATGCAGACGGCGACGGCGTGCTCGACGATGAGGAAATCATCAACGGCACCGACCCCAACAATCCTGATAGCGACGGCGATGGTATTCCCGACGGAACGGAAAATTCTGACACCGACGGTGATGGTATCAACGATGGCATTGAGCAGGACGCAGACGGCGACGGCGTCGACGATGCCACCGAAGCAGGCCCTGACCCACAAAACCCTGTTGATAGCGATAATGACGGAACGCCGGACTTTATCGATTTGGACTCCGACAACGATGGCATCGCCGACGTGATCGAAGGTAACAACGACACAGATGGCGATGGCATACCCGATTACCTCGATCCCGATTCCGACAACGATGGTATCCCCGACGCTGTTGAAGACACCAATCTAACCGGCGTCGACAGCGATGGTGACGGCATCGACGACGGCTACGATGTTGATGTCACCGGCGGCGTCGATTTAAACGGAGACGGCATCGATGATTCCGTTGCGCCGCCTGATACCGATGGCGATGGTATTCCCGATCATCTGGATATCGATTCGGATAACGACGGTATTCCGGATACGACCGAGGCCCAGCTTGACCCGACCGCAGACACAGACGGCGACGGCATAAACGACGCGTACGACGTCGACAACACCGGTGGCGTGGACTCCAATGGCGACGGTATCGACGACGCTGTTCTACCCCCCGATTTTGACGGCGACGGTGTGCCTGATTTGCTCGACCTCGATTCGGATAATGACGGCGTGCTCGACGTCACGGAGGCGGGTGGCACCGATATCGACGGTAACGGTGTGATCGATGACCTCGATGATCAAGGCACGATTCCAAACCCGCCCGACACAGACGGCGACGGTGCGCCGGATTATATTGACGTCGATAGCAATAACGATGGTACGCCGGACATCATTAGCTCCGACTTTCCTGCGCTTGACACTGACAACGACGGCGTGATCGATGATGCGACCGATACCGATGGCGACGGTATTCCCGATGGGTCGGACATGGTCGATGGCTTTGGCACTATTGACGATGAAGACAACGATGGAATCGCCGACGGAATCGAAGGCGACGGTGACGTCGACGGAGATGGTATTCCGAACAGCGAGGATACCGACAGCGACAACGACACCATAGGCGATGTCATCGAAGCGGGTCCGACTCCGTTCACTCCGGTTGACACCGACGGTGACGGGACACCGGATTTTCTCGACGAGGACAGCGACAATGACGGTCTTTCGGATGAGATTGAAGGCACTGGAGACGTCAACGGCAACGGCATTCCCGACTACATCGATGCGGGTGAGGAACTCGAAACTGCAGTCACCGGTTTCGGCACCGGCGCAATGAATATCGGCGTGCTCGGATTGCTCGCCTTAATCGTCGCAGCGCTCGTCATAAAAAATCGCGGCTACGCAACGTTGGCTTTGCTGCCGCTTGTGATCGGTATGTCAATTACCACAGATGCGCGCGCAGACAGCCTCTGCGCCCACTACACCGATCCGCACGACGCGCGGTATTACTACGATGGTGATGACCCTGAAGCGGACAACGCGGGTTTTGCAGATTGTTGGTACGGCGGCATCGGTTACGGCTACAGCTACGTTTCGCCGGAAAAGGAAGCGCAGGGTTTTACGCACGACGAAGACAAGGCGCACGATTACGGCTGGCACTTTTACATCGGACGACATTACGAACCCAATCGTTTCGCCGAATTTCGCTACGCCGACCTGGGCGAAGCGGGTATTACCAATCGCAACCCGGCCATCGCACAGGCTTTTCCTGATGCTGCGATTGAGTACAAAGTGTTGTCGGCATGGTCTGGCTATCTCTGGCGTGTGCAACGGGACTTCAAGCCTTTCGCCAAAGTCGGACTATCGGTGATTCAGAATGAAGGTGTCGGTGGGCCGATACCGTACGAACGTCAGACAGCTTTTCAAATCGCCATCGGCGCGGGCGCGCGCTACGACTTTGGGCGTTCCCCGTGGTTTGTGCGCGGCGATATTGATCTTTACGACCGCGATGCCTGGTACGCCGGTGTCTCGCTGGGCGCGTTTATCGGCAAGGATGGCGAGGACAAACCGCCGCCGTCACGACCCGCCGATACGGACGGCGACGGAGTCGGAGATGACGCCGACCAATGTCCGCAGACCCCTGCGGGTGTTGCCGTGGATGACAACGGTTGCCCGCTGGTGATCGATTCCGATGCCGATGGCGTGCCAGACGATCGTGACCGCTGCGCGCAAACACCGCCAGGAGTCGAAGTTGACGCCTTCGGTTGCGAGCTTGATTCGGATAACGATGGCGTCGCCGATTCGCGCGACAGGTGCGCCGCAACGCCTGAAGGCCGAATCGTCGATGAGCATGGTTGTCAGCTGGATCGTGACGCCGATGGCGTAGTGGACGGTCTGGATTTGTGCCCCGGTACTGGTACGGGTCTCGAGGTTGATTCAGATGGGTGCGCTGTCCTTATCGAAATAACCTTGCCCGGTGTGCAGTTCGCGAATGACTCCGCCGATCTCAGCGCTGGTGCTATCGCAGAATTGGACCGAGCGGTTGATACACTCACTGAATATCCAGAGGCACGCGTTGAAGTTCAGGGCCATACCGACAGTCGGGGGCCAGAAGAATACAATCAGGTGCTGTCGCAGCGCCGGGCCGAAAGTGTCCGCGCATATTTGATCGCCAATCAAATCGATGAATCCCGCCTGCGCGCAGTGGGTTACGGCGAGACGCAGCCAATTGCAGACAACGAAACAAAATCAGGTCGAGAGCAGAATCGTCGAGTGGTGTTACGGTTGCTAGAGTAGTTAGGGTGTAGGGTGAGGTGGCTTGGGTGAATTTCGTATCATCCGCGTCGGAAATCAAACTAAGCCGTCAACATACCCAGGTGTTTTATTTGCTCAATAATCGTATTCAAACCTTCGCCTGATTTTAGATTGCTAAACACATACGGTTTATTACCTCGCATTCGTTGAGTGTCGAATTCCATGACGTCCAGCGAAGCACCCACATAAGGGGCGAGGTCGATTTTATTGATTACCAACAAATCGGATTTGGTGATGCCGGGACCGCCCTTGCGAGGAATTTTTTCACCCTCCGCGACGTCAATGACATAGATCATCAAATCTGCCAGTTCCGGACTGAATGTGGCCGACAGGTTGTCGCCACCGCTTTCGATAAATACGACGTCGAGCGACGGGAACTTTTCTTGCAAATCCGCGACGGCCGCGAGGTTCATTGATGCATCTTCGCGAATTGCGGTATGCGGACAGCCTCCAGTTTCAACACCGACGATCCGCTCGGCGGGTAGCGCTTCTGCGCGCGTCAATATTTCCTGATCCTCTCGCGTGTATATATCGTTGGTAACCACGGCAATGTCGTAGTCATCTCGCATGGATTTGCAAAGCGCCTCGAGCAGCGCGGTTTTGCCGGAGCCGACTGGCCCCCCGACACCGATGCGCAGGGGCCCAGCATTTCTCGATGTGTCTTTGTCGTTCATATCAAGACCTGAATAATCGGGTGTATTGGGTTTCATGAAGGGTGCTGGCCAGCGCCATCGCTGGCGCAGATGTGCCCATAGCGTCGTCAGGAATGGACAGCCCTTTCGATACTACATTGGGCACTAGTTTTGCCATTGCCAGTTGCGCGCGCTGGCCGTCAGTTTGTCCAAGCGGAATCAATTTGATGGCTGCGGCGATGCTGTTTTCCAACCAACTCCAGACGTAGCCGAGTGCCGCGTCCTCGAGCGCGATATCCCATCGGCATGTTGCGAGTGCAAACGGTGCTGCCTGACACAATCGCAATTCTTGTTCCCACTCAGCCGCATCGGCAACTTCCAAGTCGATAATCAATCTTGTGAATGCGCGGGCGCGCTGCTGCTCTTCCATGCGCAGTTCGTTTGACTCACGCCCCGCAAGCGAATGGAGCCCCCAGTACTCGAGCGCAGATTTATCGCTTCGTTCGCAAGCGTCATATAGGCGCGCGAAGCTTGGCACCTCTAGATAAGTGACCGCATCTTCGAGCAGCCCCTGAAGCCAATCGCAGAGTGTGGGTACATCGCTAACCCAGCCGGTTTCGACAGCAAACTCCAGTCCTTGCGAGTAGGTGAATCCTCCGATTGGCAGATTTGGACTGGTAAGTTGCAGCAGGCGCAATCGACCTAGCATCGCATCCGTCTCTTTCACAATTGGCCTTGCTCTGATTGGTATTCTCAAAGGATCAGTGATCATGCGAATGATCGCTGCCGTGTTCGCTGTAGGCACCAGCCTCTGGCTCGAATGGCATTGTGTCTTTTCGTGGTTCGAGGCCAAGGCCGCGTATCATGTTGTCCAGCACATGATCGTGCTGGTAACGCACTTCGCCCGGCATTATTTGCAGCGGTACGTGGCGGTTGCCTAGGTGGTAGCAGGCGCGTGCAAGCAGGTGTGGATTGTCGGTGAGAACAACTGAGAGCAATTCGACTGCAGCGACAATTTTTACAAGTTCGCCATCGTCGCTTAGTAATAGATCGCCGCCGCGCATTATCGGCCCGCGATTCAGGAACACGCCCGCATCGCGCCCATCGTCAAGTGTCACCCGCAGTCGCGCGCGCACGCGGTCGTGTAACGCTAGCGTGACGCTGGCACTGGCGTCGCCGGACTCGATGCGCTGAGTGAGTTTGATCACGACTAAAAAAGAAAATACCGTTGCGCCATAGGCAGAATATCTGCTGGCTCGCACGTCAGCAGCTCGCCGTCTGCGCGCACTTCATAGGTTTGCGAATCGACGTCAATCGTCGGCTGATAATCGTTTAATAGCATGTCGTCTTTTTTTACATCGCGACAGTCGCGCACCACTGTCACCTTTGACTTCAGATCTAGTTGTTCGTGAATACCTTCAGCGTACGCCGCCTGCGACAAAAATGTTGCACTGGTTTTCTCTCGCGCCCCGCCAAGCGCCCCAAACATGTAACGGTAGTGCACGGGTTGCGGTGTCGGGATCGACGCGTTCGGGTCGCCCATAGGAGCAGCGACAATCATGCCGCCTTTGATAATCAAACTCGGCTTGGTGCCAAAAAACGCGGGTTGCCACAAGACCAAATCGGCTAATTTGCCCACCGCTATCGAACCGACTTCATGCGCAATTCCATGGGTCAATGCCGAATTAATCGTATACTTGGCGATATAGCGTTTTGCACGCTGGTTGTCGTGCTCCGCCGGATCGCCTTCGAGACTGCCGCGTTGCACCTTCATCTTGTGCGCGGTTTGCCAGGTGCGGCAGATGACCTCGCCAACGCGGCCCATCGCCTGCGAGTCTGAGGCGATCATGGAAAATGCACCGAGGTCATGCAGGATGTCCTCGGCGGCAATGGTTTCACGGCGAATGCGCGATTCGGCAAAAGCGATGTCTTCAGCGATCGACGGTGAAAGGTGATGGCATACCATTAACATGTCAAGATGCTCGTCGACCGTGTTTACCGTGTACGGACGCGTCGGATTGGTTGAGGACGGCAACACATGATTGAACCCCGCTGCCTTGATGATGTCGGGCGCATGACCGCCGCCTGCACCTTCCGTATGGAACGTGTGGATGGTTCGACCCTTCATCGCGTCGAGTGTGTGCTCTACAAAACCTGACTCGTTCAGTGTGTCTGTGTGGATGGCGACTTGAACATCCATTTCCTCGGCCACGGTCAAACAGGTGTCGATTGCCGCTGGTGTGGTGCCCCAGTCTTCATGCAGCTTCAGTCCAATAGCTCCAGCCGCGACCTGTTCGTGCAAAGGTTCAACTCGTGAGGCGTTGCCCTTGCCGAGAAAGCCAAGATTCATCGGCAGATCGTCGGCAGCTTGCAACATACGGTGGATGTTCCAGGGGCCGGGTGTGCACGTTGTCGCATTCGTTCCTGTCGCAGGGCCCGTGCCACCACCGATCATCGTCGTGATGCCTGACATCAGCGCCTCGTCAACTTGCTGCGGGCAGATAAAGTGTATGTGCGGATCGACGCCACCCGCCGTCAGAATTTGGCCTTCGCCCGCGATCGCCTCTGTGCCAGGTCCAATGATAATATCGACGCCACCTTGTACGTCGGGATTACCTGCCTTGCCGATCGCCGTGATGCGACCGTTTTTGATGCCTACATCGGCCTTAACGATTCCCCACCAGTCCAAAATCAGAGCATTGGTAATAACAGTGTCGACGACATCATCCGCACAGCGCTGGCTTTGCCCCATGCCGTCGCGAATGACCTTCCCGCCGCCGAATTTAACCTCGTCACCGTAAACGGTCTTGTCGTCTTCGACCTGAATGAACAATTCGGTGTCCGCCAGGCGCACTCGATCGCCGGTGGTTGGGCCATACATCTCGGCGTAGGCTTGTCTTGATATTGATGCCATCAGTCGAGGTCTCCCATTACACATGAATTAAAACCAAACACCCGGCGGTCACCCGCGTATTCGACGAGTTCCACCTCGCGCGACTGGCCGGGTTCAAAGCGCACGGCTGTGCCCGCAGGAATATTCAATCGACAGCCTCGACTGGCTTCGCGGTCGAATTCTAGGGCGGCGTTGGTCTCATAAAAATGATAATGCGATCCAACCTGAATCGGCCGATCACCAGTGTTGGCGACGCTGACTTTTACAGTCGCACGCCCGTCGTTAATTTCGATGTCGCCGTCTGCGGCAAGAATTTCGCCAGGAATCATTGTGCGCACCTCAAATCAGATAATCGGGTCGTGTACGGTGACCAGCTTGGTCCCATCGGGGAACGTCGCTTCGACCTGCACGTCGTGAATCATGTCGGCAACGCCGTCCATCACGTCAGCACGCGTGAGCAGCGTGCGCCCGTAGTCCATGAGTTCGGCCACGGTTTTGCCATCGCGTGCACCCTCCATAATTTCCGCACTTATTAGTGCAATCGCTTCCGGGTGGTTGAGCTTTAACCCGCGTGCCTTGCGGCGTTCAGCCAGTAGTGCCGCAGTAAAAATCAGGAGTTTGTCTTTTTCGCGTGGTGTCAGTTGCATGTTTTCGATCTCGAAAATAAACTGGATTACGTATTCCAGATGCGTGGGGTGTGGGGTACGCGACGCAGGAGCGGCTCGCGCAATGCATTCCAGACACCGCTAAAAATTCTTTTCGCATCTTCAGTGGAATCGCCAAGGTATCGCAGCACTAGCAAGTCGTCGATGAGTGTTGCACCCGCTTTCGTATAGAGCTCGCTCGCGATTACCTCGCGCGCGATGTCTATGTGTTCCGCTGATGAGCTGCTGAAAACTGCAGTGCCACTAACTGCGTGGCCGCATAACAATGAGAGCCGTTTTCTGTTTTCATGACTCACTCTTAAACGCTCTATAACGCATGGTTTTTCCGCGCGCTGAATCATCAGGCTT
Source organism: Pseudomonadota bacterium (assembly GCA_039029275.1). Lineage (GTDB taxonomy): Bacteria > Pseudomonadota > Gammaproteobacteria > JBCCGL01 > JBCCGL01 > JBCCGL01. Next base: position 101,887 of record JBCCGL010000015.1, read on the forward strand.
GAATCGATTGCGCCTTCATCGAATACCTCGTTGATTACGGGACGGCCGAAGCAATGAATTTCCCACCATGCCAGTTTTGCTGATTCAGCAAGGTCGATGCGTGTAATGAGTTTGGCATGTGCACCCGGAAAAAATATATTCTCCTGGGGCAACCATTCGAGTGATGCGCCGCCTTGTATTTTCAACGATTGGTGTTGGATTGCTTCGGACCCGGCACTTCGGTAGAACTTCGTTGCACCGGGTGTCGTGACAAGCGCGCGCGCGCGATCTTCGACCGTGGCGTCGATGTTGAGCAAATCACCGCCAACAATTCCGCCAGGTGGATGCAGTAAGTAAAGATGACAAATGTCGCCTTCCGGGTAAAGCGGGCGTTGCAACGTGAGCGGGCCGTGACGCTCACGCGTGGCTAATACGGTTTTGCCATGGGATTCACGAAAACCAAGTCGCAAGTAGGCGGCCCAACCTTTATCGGTAGGCGCAATATCAGGTGCAGGTGCCAGCATGTTTAATCATTGCGTTTTTAAACCGTCAGGTATTGTTTGATCAATTGGCCGTTGAGGTCTTGCATAGCACCGTCGGCGACGGATCTTCCCCGATCCAAAATTACAAAGCTATCCCCGACGCGTCGAGCAAACGGCAGTTTTTGTTCTACGAGTAAGACGGTTAAACCTTGCTCGTCTATCAGGGTGCGAATAATATCGCCAATCAGCGCCACTATGTTCGGTTGAATGCCCTCGGTAGGTTCATCCAGAATTAGCAACTTTGGATCGGTCACTAGTGCGCGGCCAATGGCGAGTTGCTGTTGCTGGCCACCAGAAAGGTCACCACCCCTGCGACCCAGCATGTCATTCAGCACTGGGAACAATTCGAAGACAATATCTGGAATTGTTTTCACGCTATCGTTGCGTGCGGGCAATCCGATCAACAGATTTTCCTCAACCGTAAGCAGTGGAAAAATTTGACGTCCTTGTGGCACGTAGCCAAGGCCCACCGGTGCGCGCGCCTCGGCCGACTTCGATACGATATTCTCGTTTTGGTATTCAATCTCGCCGGAGCGGATCGATAACAATCCCATTAGGCACTGCAGTAGCGTGGTTTTGCCGACACCATTACGCCCCATCAACACTGTGCATTCACCAGCCGGAACGTGCAGATCGAGATCCCACAGGGTATGGGACTCACCGTAATACTGGTTGATTTTGATCGCACTGAGCATGGTTATTCTCCCAGATACACGTCGATAACCTGCTCATCGTTTTGAACCTGATCCATGCTGCCTTCGGCCAGCACACTTCCTTGATGCAGGACAGTAACACGTGAGTTCAGAGCGCGAACAAAGTCCATATCGTGCTCGACGACAACAATCGAGTGTTCGCCAGCAAGTGAGGCGAGTAGTGCGACGGTGCGATCCATCTCCTGATGTGTCATACCTGCGGCAGGCTCATCGACGAGCAGTAATAGTGGGTTTTGCATCAGGAGCATGCCGATTTCGAGCCACTGCTTTTGTCCGTGCGAGAGTGCACCGGCGAATTGTTTGTCGTGGTTTGATAAATCAGTCATCAGCAACACGTGTTCGATGCGGTCACGCTGTTCGCTGCTGAGTTGTGCGAACAGTGTAGGCAGGACATTTTTGGGGCCCACCATCGACAACTCAAGGTTCTCAAATACAGTGTGTGATTCAAAAACAGTTGGTTTTTGGAACTTTCGACCGATGCCGGCCTCAGCAATTTCCGGTTCGTCCATTTTCAACAGGTTGTGTCGTTGCCCGAACCAACAGGTGCCAGAGTCAGGGCGGGTTTTACCTGTGATAATGTCCATCATTGTGGTTTTTCCGGCACCGTTGGGGCCAATCACGCAACGTAGCTCCCCAACATCGACGTAAAAGTTGAGATTGTTGACGGCTTTGAAACCATCAAAACTCACGCAAACGTCTTCCATATACAGAGCGGTTCCATGTGTGAAGTCGGGTGCGGTAGCCTGCACATCAAGCATAAAGTCAAACACTCGGTCACGACGAGTCCATTCGCCAATTTGCGCATTAATCATGAACGGTCTCCTTTCTTCGGAAAATGCCGGCGATGCCGCGCGGCAATAGCATGGTGACAAGAACGAACATAGCGCCAAGCGCGAATAACCATGCATCGGGCAAGGCGCCGGTAAACCAGGTCTTGGCGTAGTTGACACCAAGGGCGCCCATTACCGCACCAAAAAGCGTCGCACGACCGCCTATGGCTACCCAAACCACAACCTCAATCGAGTTAAGTGGCTGGAACTCGCTTGGATTGATGATGCCGACCTGGGGCACATAAAGGGCACCCGCAATGCCAGCTAGTACCGCAGAAAACGTAAAGATCGCCAGCTTGACGTTTTCGACTCGGTAACCAACAAAGCGAGTGCGGTCCTCGGCGTCACGAATGGCGACTGCAACGCGCCCGAGTCGCGACACCACAATCGCTCGACACGCAAGATAGCCTAGCCCCAACGCGATACCGGACGCGAGGAACAGCGCCAGTCGGGTGCCCTCGGATTGCAGGCTGAATCCAAGAATGTCTTTGAAGTCAGTTAGGCCGTTGTTACCGCCAAAGCCCATTTCGTTGCGAAAGAATGCAAGCATCAGCGCGTAAGTCATCGCTTGTGTGATGATCGACAGGTAAACACCTGTCACACGCGAGCGAAACGCAAACCAGCCAAATACAAAGGCGAGCAATCCTGGTACGAGCATCACCATGAGCATCGCAAACCAAAACTGATCCATGCCGAACCAGTACCAAGGCAGCTCATGCCAGTTCAGAAACACCATAAAATCTGGTAGCTCGGGGTTTCCGTAAACACCGCGATCTCCAATCTGGCGCATCAGGTACATACCCATTGCGTAACCACCTAGCGCAAAAAAAGCTGCATGTCCGAGACTTAAAATTCCGAGGTAGCCCCAAACCAGATCGACTGCTACCGCGAGCAGAGCGTAGGTCAGGTACTTGCCGAGCAAGGTTATGGTGTAAGCGCCGATATGCAGTGGATTGTTTTCAGGTAGATTCGCCAGCATTGGCACGACGATAAGTACGGCGAGTAGCACGCCAAGGAAGATTTGTCCGCCGCGATCATCGCGCAATAGTCTTAAAGTCGCCATCAATCAAGCCTCTACTGCGCGTCCCTTTTGTGGGAAAAGTCCACGCGGACGCTTTTGAATAAACAGGATGACGAAGATAAGGATCAGAATTTTGGCCATGACCGCTCCGGCCCACGGTTCCATAAACTTGTTTGCAATGCCGAGGCTTAATCCTCCGACCAGGGTGCCCCATAGATTGCCAACACCGCCGAACACCACCACCATAAAGCTGTCGACGATATACGCTTGTCCAAGATTGGGGCCGACGTTGGTCAGCTGAGACAACGCTACACCAGCCACACCGGCAATCCCCGATCCTAGCCCAAACGTGAGGGCATCGACGCGCGCGGAGTGCACGCCCATTGCGCGTGCCATGTTGCGGTTTTGCGACACTGCACGCACCTGTAATCCCAGTCGCGTGTGCTTCAACACCAGAAACAGCGCCGCAAAAACCAGAAGGCAAAAAACGATGATATAAAGGCGGTTATAGGTGAGCGACAGCGCACTATTGATTTCCCATGAGCCGCTCATGAATTGAGGGTTTGCGACGGGCACGTTTTGTGGGGAGATCACTGTGCGGACAAGCTGTTGCAGGATTAAGCTCACTCCGAATGTTGCTAGCAGCGTTTCCAATGGGCGACCGTACAAAAACCGGATTACGCCCCGCTCAATGCCTACCCCGACCGTGCCCGAAACGAAAAACGCCGCCGGAATTGACAACAACAGAGCAAAACCCGGAAGGGTTGGCAGAAACTGCTGAAGTAAATACGTGGTGTAGGCACCGAGCATAATTAATTCTCCATGTGCCATGTTAATCACGCCCATCACACCAAAGGTAATGGCCAGACCAATTGCCGCTAACACAAGCACAGATCCAAGGCTGAGGCCAAAGAACATGGTTTCGACATGCCCTAGCATGGCAACACGTGATTCGATGGTTTTCAAGGAACGTGTGGCCGCGATCTTGATTGCATCGCTGGGATCTGAATCCGTCATTTTCTTGAGCTGATGACGCACCGCCGGTTGCAGATTAGCGCCAATTTCATCGATAGCGGCCAGACGCGTTTTGACATCTGCCGCGCTCAAGCTGGCGAGCAGCAGTACGTGTTCCATTGCGGTTTTTACCTCAGCGTTTGTTTCTGAATCCATTCGCGACAAAATTGTTTCGGCGTGATCGGGTGAAGGGCTGTCCAACATTGCCCGCACCGCTTTAAGTCGCAACTCCGGGTCGTCGCTGTCCAGATTGCGAGCGCCCAGTATCTGACTTATCAGACTGCGCAGCGAGTTGTTGATCACAAACTTTTTCAGTTTGCGCTTTTTGAATTCACCGAGCACTTCACCGTTGAGGGCGTCGGTAGCGATAAATTTCTTGTCCTGTTTATCTGTCCAAACCAGACGATTGGAGTTCTTGTGTAGCATCAGGCGCGCGTTTAGCAGCCCCTCGATGAGTTCATAACGCTGCGGATGATCCGTATTATTCAGCGCAACCAGTGCAGCTTCTTTGGCAGAGAAGTCTTTACCGATCAGTATTTCAAAGATTGGGTTGAGTTCGGGACTTCCGCTGTCGACTTTGCCAGCGATTGCTGGCTGATTGACTAAACACAAAAACAGTAAGCTGAGTATTCGTAACATTATTCTTATGCTTTCGTTATTGCGTTTTACACGCAAAAAACGGGAGCGCCATTTGGCGCCCCGAAATACACATCACTCGGGGTGTCAAGAGGAGTTAGAAATTCTGTCCCGAGCACGTGCCGGTTTCGACGTTGTAGTTGCCGCAAGACAAAGGTGCACGCCAGTCAGCCAAGAGGGTTTTAGAGTCAGGTAGGAAATCTGACCACGCGTCGCCGGCGACCAGACCAGATGTGCTATGGACAATGTCAAACTGCCCGTCGTCCTGAATCTCCCCAATCAAAACCGGTTTGGTAATGTGGTGGTTCGGCATCATTGCAGATATACCGCCAGACAGGTTAGGCGAGGTCACACCGATCATGGCGTCGACGACTGCATCTGGCTCCACCGTGCCCGCCGCTTCGACTGCCTTTACCCACATATTAAAACCGATGTAGTGTGCTTCCATTGGATCGTTGGTTACACGGTCTTCGTTTTTCGTGAAGGCGTGCCAGTTGTCGATAAATTCTTCGTTAATATCAGCATCGATGCTCATGAAGTAGTTCCACGCGGCGAGATGGCCGACAAGAGGAGCAGTATCGATACCAGAAAGTTCTTCTTCACCAACTGAAAAAGCAACAACTGGAATGTCTTCGGCTGAAATTCCTTGGTTACCGAGCTCTTTGTAGAAAGGCACGTTTGCATCGCCGTTAATCGTAGAGACAACCGCAGTTTTGACACCAGTTGAACCGAACTTTTTGATCTCGGCAACAATCGACTGCCAGTCGGAGTGACCAAACGGTGTGTAGTTAATCATGATGTCAGATTCGCCTACGCCACTGTCTTTCAGATAGGCTTCAAGAATTTTATTGGTGGTTCGCGGGTAGACGTAATCGGTGCCCGCGAGAACCCATCGCTCGACGCCCTGTGCTTTCAGGTAGTCGACTGCGGGAATTGCCTGCTGGTTCGGAGCGGCGCCGGTGTAGAACACGTATTTCGACGACTCTTCACCTTCGTACTGAACCGGATAGAAAAGGGGTACTTTCAGTTCCTCGACAACCGGCAGAACTGATTTGCGAGAGACTGAAGTCCAGCAACCGAAAATCGCAGATACACCGTCTTTGGAAATCAGCTCGCGGGTTTTTTCAGCGAACAGCGGCCAGTTAGATGCCGGGTCAACGACAACTGGCTCTAGCTGCTTGCCCAACAGCCCCCCTTTTTTGTTTTGCTCTTCGATCAGCATGAGCATTGTGTCTTTCAGCGTGGTCTCAGAAATCGCCATGGTGCCGGAGAGCGAATGCAACACACCAACTTTGATCGTGTCAGCGGCGTTGGCCCATGATCCCGCTGTGATAAGTGCGGCAGCACTGACACCAGCCAGAGAATGTTTAAATAAATGTGAACGAAATTTCATCAGCATGCCCTTTGGTAGTTGAAAGTATTATTCGAATCGCATTTCAGCAATTCCTGAGCAGCTTCAATCAACTAGTATGCCAATTATTAATTATCAATAAAAACAAATAGATATATTTATTTTCCAGCGATGGAACGGTTTTGTACGTTCAATCATTGTGCGTAATTTCTCCATCGTGGAAATTATTGGTGCATGCGCGCCAAGCTATTGTGTGCGCTTTCGTCGCGTTGAACTTTTTTGTAAAACATAGCGCTCGGCGTTCCCCTATAATGCGCCGTTCCTCGACGGTTCACGGGTGAAACAGGCAATGAATATCCAACAGGCAATCGCAGCTGTTATCGCACGACATAATTTGTCGAGCGATGAGATGACGGCGGTGATGCGGCAGATCATGACAGGCGACGCCACCCCGGCGCAGATCGGTGGTTTTCTAATCGGGCTGCGGATGAAGGGCGAAACCGTCGATGAAATTGCCGCGGCAGCCGGGGTAATGCGTGAGCTGGCGACGCGCGTTGACTTAAATCACGAAAATCTGGTTGATGTGGTTGGCACCGGTGGCGATTCCAGCGGCACATTTAACGTGTCGACGGCCAGTGCGCTTGTGGCCGCCGCTGCCGGCGCGCGTGTCGCCAAGCACGGCAATCGCTCGGCTTCCAGCAAGTCGGGTGCGGCAGATCTCCTCGAAGCCGCAGGTGTCAACCTCGACATCGACCCTGACCATGTCGCACGTTGCGTGAACGAAGTTGGTGTCGGGTTTATGTTTGCGGTAAAGCACCACGGTGCGATGAAACACGCGATCGGGCCGCGCCGCGAAATGGCAACCCGCACAATCTTTAACGTGCTCGGCCCCTTAACCAACCCCGCCGGCGCGCCGAATCAGGTGCTCGGCGTTTACGCCCGTGAACTGGTTGAGCCGATTGCACAGGTACTGAAAAAACTCGGAAGTCGACACGTGATGGTGGTGCAGGCCGACGACGGAATGGATGAGATCAGCGTGTGCTCGTCGACGCAGGTTGCTGAGCTGCGCGATGGCGCGATCAACACCTACAGTATTTCGCCGCAGGATTTTGGCATGTCAGTCGCCGAGGTCAGCGCGATTCAGGTTGACAGCCCCGAAGCCAGTCTGGCGATGATCAACTCCGTTCTTGCGAATGAGGCGGGCCCGGCCCGCGATATCGTTTGCCTCAACGCAGGCGCGACCATCTATGTAGCGGGATGCGCGCAGTCGCACGCGGAGGGAATTGAAAAAGCGAAAGAAGCGATCGGCAACGGCGCTGCCGCGCAGACCCTCAAGAACCTGATCGACATCAGTAACGCCTGAGACACTATGGCGACAAATACTCCTGACATCCTCAAAAAAATTATTGCGCGTAAGCTCGAGGAACTCGAAGCGCGCAGTAGTGAAATCAGTTTGCAAAAGATGAGCGAACGGGCAGAGTATGCCGACGCCGTGCGTGGTTTTGAGGCGTCGCTACGAGCGAAGGTAGACGCGGGTGATGCTGCTGTTATTGCCGAGATTAAAAAGGCGTCGCCAAGTAAGGGTGTGCTGCGCGATCATTTTGTACCGAGTGAAATTGCGCAAAGCTATGCCAACGGAGGCGCAACATGCTTGTCAATTCTGACTGATAAAGATTTCTTTCAAGGCAGCGAGGAATACCTGCAGCAGGCGCGCGCCGCGTGCAACTTACCGGTGATTCGCAAGGACTTCACAATCGACGCGTATCAAGTGTATGAGGCACGCAGTATCGGTGCAGATTGTATTTTGTTGATCGTGTCGGCCCTCGGCGATGCGACTCTGGCTGAACTGTATGGACTGGCCAGGCACCTCGAAATGGATGTGTTGGTTGAGGTTCACGATCAGGAAGAGATGGAGCGTGCGCTAATGCTGAGCCCGACGCTGCTTGGTATCAACAATCGAAACTTACGCACCTTTGATGTCAGTCTCAAAACCACAATCGATATGCTGAACATGGTGCCGGAAGACGCCTTGTTGGTTACCGAAAGCGGAATCGCTACGCGAGATGACGTCGCACTTATGCGCGACAGCGGCGTGCACTCGTTTCTGGTCGGGGAGACTTTTATGCGAGCGGAGAACCCCGGCGATGAATTACAAAAGCTGTTTAGCTCATAGTCATTCAGGCGCATCGCCAACGCGGACGATTTGTTTTTTCATGCGTTGCCGGACATTCCAGATACCGGTCCAACCCTTTGGAATTACAAACGTGTCCCCGGCTTCGAACACGTAGCGCGTGTCGTCAGTTTCTACGACTTCCACTTCCCCGCTGATCATTAATACATATTCGGTGAACGGAAAGTTCACAAGCGTGCTCTCTCCAATGCCGGACTCCCACACCCCAACCTTGACCGACACATCGCCGTGATGGCTGTTTTCAAAAACGAACTTCTCGCCGAGATATGTTCCGGGCTTCGCGAGTAAAGGTAAGGTTTCGGTTGCGCTGTCGATTATTGTGATTCGCGGCGCTGCATCTACCGAATTTTGCGCTGGACTGATTTTGCGCAGTTGGATGAATTTCTCCGTGCACTCCTTAAACAGGGCGATCGGGCTTAATGTGTCAGCACGGTTTTGGATAAGCAAACTTCCGTCGTGACCGGTAAATACATTGACGCTGATGCGCGCTTCACCGGCCGAATTTGGCACTGGAAAATCGAGCAAGCTTATGTGTTCACTCTCGGGTACAAAATTGCTGCTTCTGACGTGCTCATCCATAGCAACACGATATGTGTGTCGTGAATCTTCTTTGCTGAGTGAAATTGAAATATCACACGTTGCCGCGTCAAAAGTGCTGTAATCCCCGAACAGATCATCGCGTGGATCCGCGTGTACTAATAAAGGGATCAATGCAACTAGAGCTGTGAAAGTGTGTTTCGCCATTTTGATACGCAGGCCTACAACCAATCCCAACTCACACCATAACGATCGTACGCCTGCTCGCAGTATTCGGGTTCGTCCGGCTCGGCGTTGTAATCCATCAAGAGTTCCTCGCCAGCCACAATATCACGTGAGGCGATCAGGTCGAACGATTGATCAACAAGTATTTCGGTAATTGACTCGATACTCGCCGAAGATGAATGTGCTGTTTGAACGCATTCGGGTTTTCTGGATACGTTTGGACGGTCGGAGTGATTAATCAGCGCGCCCTCGTCAAACACATTGACCATGTAGTCCGGGAACTGCGGTACGCCCACGATGTGAGTCAGCAGGTACACAGCGCGCTCGTGCGAGCTATTGGTCAACAGGTGAGTGAGTGTGTCTTCGTCGAGTACCTGATAATTGCCCGGCACATGCTGCCACACAGTCTCACCTGCAGGCACGTTTGCTTCTGCGAATACCCCTAAACCTTTGCCGGGCGACTCCGCAACAGAAAAAGGAATACACATGCCGGTGTTTTTCTGATGTGCGTTCAATAACAGTGCACCCGGTCAACAGGATTGCGGGTTCGCCGCAACAGCGGTTGATTTTAATCGCAGCAAATTCAGCTCGCGGGTCTCCATGCTGAAATGCCATAGTAAGCAGCTACTATGGAGGTAAGAAACCCTTCAATCCATGAAATTAGCGTTTGATTCTCACTGATTGCGCCCATTATTCCCATGCAGGTCTTGGCTGCCACGCATTCGCTTGTGCCATCGTGTATCGCGGCGAGCAAAAGAAAAATGAGTGAAACGACAATTGCGATTAGCGCGATATACGCCATTCGGCGACGATTGACGAACTTGTTTTTGGCGTAATCAATCAGTGCAGATTTATCGCTGTCAGTGAGGTCCGGGTCTTTCGCAATTTCAATAATCTTGCTCAGCGGATCACGCGAAGATTCGGGCGCATTTGATCCTGTACTGGGTACAACAGATGTTCCGGCCATGATTAAAACCTCCTACAGAATTTTTGATTGATTGACGTTCATGTGAGAGAGATGCAAATCTATCACGATGTGTCCGCCTCTTCATAATCAAGCAATGCAAAGTGAAAGATCAGAGCGATGCCGGAAGAAAACAGCGTTGCCATGACTTCATCTAAAACACCGTCGTCGAAAAAAGCCGTCATGGCGAGCGCTTTGAATGTGATGAACAGAAATACTATGAAAAGAATTAACACAATCCTGCGGTGACCTTTTTTTGCGGTAAGCTGTGAGTCGCAGTTCTTGCACCGCAATGAAGTGTGCAAGCTGAGCTGGAGCGGTTTTCTGCAGGACGGGCAGTTTTTCATTCAGGTATGAGCTTACTGTGTGGGCTCCAATTCGTGGAGCTAGATTAGCGTAGAAGTAGATCACACATTCGCAAAACGCGCACGCGTTGACGCACGTTTAGGATTCTGTGTGCAGGAATACGGTAACCGCTGAAACAACATTCAGCGGGCACATCTTTTGAAATCCGCCTTCTAACTGACCTTTTGCCTGAGTTCAAATAACGCCTCGTAGTGAGGTAAAGAAGCTTTGTACAAGCGCATCATATCTTTACTTGATTCTAACGGTGGATAATCACGCTTTTGTGGTTTCAATCCGGTGCTTTCTTTTAATCGCTCGTGAAAGTTGTGTTCGTCTGAATTCCAGGTAGGATTTTCGTTTTTCTTTTCCCAGCTCAATGATTCGGGCAGGAATTTAATTCCGACAGACTCGCAGTAAAGTTGCATACCTTTCACAGGATTTGCGAGTAACTCGTCCGAGTCAATCACCGCGGGTGCCATGCCTTCGCGATCTGAAATTCGATTGAACAGTGTATGCAAATCGTCATACCCAATTTCTGAAAGCGCAAGATCTGGCCAGCGCGCGTGCATCGAGGTAATCATTTTTTTTGGATCGCGAATCAGAAACGTGTGAGTAAACGCATCCAGAAACGCTTCGTCTGCCAAATGGATTATCGAATAGGCGAAGTCTTTGATAAAAACTGACTCGGTTTCGGCCAGTTTTAGCATGCGTTTGTGCACGCCGGTTATCGTTAACCCTGCCGTTGTTTGCAATTCGGGATCGACTTTGAAGTAGCGATCGTTGCGACGGTCCTCGCCGTAGTAATAGGCTTCGTTGTACGGCTCGTGAAAACACGTCATATCGCCACGATTGGACATGGCGCGTTCAAATGCCGTAGAGGTTGAACGGGGTGTCGCCCAGAGTGCAAGAATCTTGTTCATGGCTTACTTCAACGTTGCCATCAATCGGCCGTGGTCACCCTCGGGCGCGACCCCCAGTGATTTAAAAATGCGCCAGTACAGCGCAAAGTCTGACGACACAATCGGTTTGTCTACTGCGGCTTCGAGTTCCAGCACGCGGTGTAGTGTGCGTTGTGGTAATCCGTCCTCCCGGCGCCAGTTTGGCATTCCGTTAATTAAAATGGCGTCGACATCGGGTGCTTTTTCGGCAGTGCGGACAACCGATTCTTTTGCGTACTCACCGGGAAAAATCCACGTCAGTTCGTTGACTTCTTCCTGCGTCTCGTAAAGTCCGAGATCGACGAAATTACCGTAATACGCAACGTCGATACCGGCGCTGCGCAAAAAGCGGACTACGCCGTCGCGCCAGTCCGGCCAGAAATAAACCGAGTTGAGCGCAACGCGGGTAATGCCCAGTTCGCGCAATCCTTCTACCAGACACATGCCCGCCATATGGAATGGCGTTTCGTAGGTGTCGCTGAGTCGGTCACAGAATTGTCGGATATCATTGTAGTCAGTTCCGTTGCAGTGTACCCAGTTGGTGCCTACCTGCCCGACAACGTCCGCGCCTGCGTTCGCCATGCAATGCACGACGTCCTCGAGCAAGTGGAAGTTATCTGCGCGTTGCTTGAGTTGATGACCGTAAGTATCGAGGTGTAACAGACGTCCGTGTACGCCAACGGTCTCCGGTGCAATACGCATCAAATCGGTTGGTGCTGCGTCAAAATCGTGCGGTGGCGCGGTCAAACCCACCTGATGTGGGAATAACTTTTTACTGTCGTCAAACCAGCGTTCGGGTTTTTTATAGTCGGTCATGTTGGATTACTCACGGTTAAACGTTGCGCGTGCATATGCTCGTAATGCGGCAGCACGATATCGTAAATTTCTTTGACACGATCCGGTGCGTCACTGATGTCGGTATATTTGCGCGGCTGTGGTTTCAAGCCGTCCGAATCGCGCAGGTTTGCGTGCCACGAGCCACCGTCGTACCAACTGACCTCGGTGCGTGCCCCCGGGTCCCAACTCAATGCCTCTGGCATGAAAGGAATACCGACTGCATCGCACCACGCATTGACGATACCGTGCGGGTTTTCGAGCAGATCGTTGCTGTCGATCAGCGGAGGGGCGTGACCTAGTTGGTCTGCAATCCGGTCGAACAGTTCGCGTTGTTCTACGATGGCAATTTCTTTCAACAGAAAATCAGGCCAATGCTTGTACATTGACGTTGTGACCTTGGCTGGATCGCGAATTAAAAAGGAATGATTGAAGTGCGCGAGAAAGTCGTCGGTCCAGCGATGCTCAATATAGTGTGGAAAATCCTTCGAAAAAGCAGCACCTTTTTCTGCAGCCGCGCGTAGTTCGTCCCAAACCGTTTCAAAGGTCAATCCGGGAATGCGTTCGCTATCCGGTGTCATGCGCGGCCAGCGCGCGCCGTCGCCTTTGTACCACCATTCTCCAAACGGTTCGTGGAAACACTGCATGTCACCGCGCATGCGCATCATCCACTCGAACGCTGTCGAGGTTGAGCGCGGCGTCGCCCAGAGCACTAATATTTTATTCATCATCCGTTACCTGCAGCGATGACAACAGTTTGCCCTGCGGTGTCTTTGGTGCGAGCCGTAGTGATTTGAAAACTCGCCAGTAAAGCGCGGTATCCGACGCCACGATGGGTTTGCCAATCTGCGCTTCCAGGTCGACTTCGAGCGAGACAATCCGCTCGGTCAGTCCGGTATCCGCGCGGCGAAAATTGCACATGCCGTTGACGACAATAGCATCCGCCTGTGGTGCCTGTTCGGCGACATACTGCATCGACTGCGCCGCCATCGCGTGCGGGAAAACCCAGTTGCAGTCGTTGCTTTCTTCTTGTGTTGCAAAAAATCCCTGATCGACAAAATTGCCCGCCCATACCACGTCGAATCCCGCGTCGCGCAAATAGCGCGCTTTGCCCTGCCACCAATCGGGCCAGTGATATACGCCGTTCAAGGCAATTTTTTCTGCGCCGATTTCGCGCAGCGCCTCGACCAGCGCGTAACCCGCCATGTGCAGTGGCGTTTCGTATTTGTCTGACACACGTTTGCAGAAGTCGCGAATGTCTTCTGGCTTTTTGCCGCCCGCATGCACCCAGTTGCTGCCAACCTGTGCGCACACATCCGCGCCGTTGTTGGCCATACACTCGACAAATTCCTCCAGCAGTTGGAAATTGTCCACTCGCTGCGCGAGCGAGTGATCGTAATCAGGTACATGAATCATGCGCCCGTGCGCCCCGACGCCTTTTGGCGCGATTTCGAGGAAATCCGTGGGCGCAGCGTCAAAGTCATGGGGTGGAGAGGTAAAACCAACCTGATAAGGGAATATTTTGTTTTTAGGCTCGAACCATCGAGCCGGCTTTTGGTATGGATTCAATTCGCTTACCTTAACTGCATTCGAGCCATATTTGATATAGATACTAACAGTATCAACGACTAGCAGTATTGCTCTTTGCGTATCATATTCATACCATAATTGATATGTATGATCGTCGATACTGGATACCTTCAACCAGCGCTTTGGTGGCATTCGAATGCGCGGCTCGGTTGCGAAACTTCAGTCGCGCTGCGGATGAGTTAAGTACCTCGCAATCCGCCATTAGTCGCCACATTGCAGATCTGGAATCACGGCTTGGCACTCGACTGTTTGAGCGCGAAAAGCGACGCATATATTTAACATCACAGGGTGAGCAGTTTTATCGTTCCGTGGTCAATGGCCTGGACAACATTCACGCGGGTGCAATCGCTGTGCGTGAGTCGGCGCTGGAAGAGCAAATCACTATTGCCTGCACGTATGAAGTCTCGCATTTTTTTCTGCTGCCGCGCTACGAGGCTCTGCAGAGGGCGTTAGGTGAGCAAGTGCAAATCCGTGTGATGACTTACGAATACGATGCGCTGAAATCCAGTGTTGATCCGCGCATCGACATCTACTTCCTGTATCAATCTCTTGATTCTGCGGACGGCACCAATTTGGTATTGCGCGAGGCCGTGACGCCGATTTGCGCACCGGAGTTTGCCCGCGAGCATGCCGACGCGTTGGCGAAGCCAGCGAGTAGTTGGGCATCTCTGCCGTTTCTGCAATTGGGCAAACCAAATACGGGATGGATGACCTGGGAGGACTGGTTTGCGTCTGTCGGGGCCGACGACCTCAGCCCCGACTACACGCGCTTTGACAACTACGTGTATCTACTCGAGTCCGCTGCGGCCGGCAGAGGATTGGCCTTGGGTTGGCGAGGGTTTATCGAACGCTACCTCTCGACAGGCGCGCTTCAACTGGTGCGGGATGACTACGCGGAGTTTGATCACGGCTTGTTCGCCGTTTTATCGGAGCGTGGCAAGCGTGTAGTTACCGCAAGCCGTTGCCTCGAATTCTTGCTAGCTCAGGGGCGCAAGATCGGCTGAATACGCTGTTGAAAAATGCAGCCAGCTTGGCTGCTAGTCGATGTCGACTTCGATTTTGAACCCTTTACCGCTGTCCTTCATGGTGAACATACCGTCGGTTACCGCGTAGCTCCACTGGGCGCTTCGACGCAGTCCGCCGAGCGGATACATGTGAACGCCAGCGATGCCACACTCCGGGTCCATCGCTTTGTATTCGGCCAGGTCGGCTACGAGTTTGTCCGGTTCTTGTACGACCAGCAGCTTGGTGATGTTCTTGGCCTGTTTGGTCAGAACTTTCATCGAGTTGCCAATCCCGCAGGCCTTCGCATGAGCCAGTAGTGATTTGAGCGTTGCAAGGCCGGGGATGCCGATGTGAATCGGCAGTTTGTTTCCTTCGGATTGCAGCATTTTGTCCCACGCGATAATCGGCTCAGCTTCAAAGCAGAATTGCGTGACGAGGTACAATTCGGCGTCGGTTTTCTTGGCAAAACTGTTCTTCCATTGAAGCGCGGACATGATTGCCTCGTCGCTCATATCCGGGCTGCCTTCTGGATGACCGGCGAGGCCAATTTTTTTAATGCCGTATTTGTCGAACAACCCGGTGTCGAGTAGCTGAGTGGAGTCAGTGAAGTCGCCGACCGGCTTTTCGACTGCGCCTGCGATACACAAGACCTGATCGATCCCGACTTCTTCTACCAGTGTTTTCAGATTGTTCTCAAAAAACTGCTGGTTGGGGATGCTGCGCGCAGCGAAGTGGGGCACAGGTTTGAAGCCTTCGTCTTTGAGGCGTCGGGCAACTGCAATGGTGTCGTCAAAATTCGAACCTGGTAGAAAGGTGATGTAGACGATGGTCCCCTCACGCAGGTGCTCGCGAAAATCGGGGATTTTCGCCGCTGAACCCGGTGTAGTCTCGGCGGTAAAGCCGGTCAGAAAATCGACAATAAACTTTTTGTGTTCGCCGTTTGCGGTCATTTGCGTGTCTCGATTACCTGCCTTGAATCCAAGGGTAGGGGGTGTGCGTTTAGTGGGCGCAAGCTTAGGTGAGAACGCGTCACAACGTTAGCGTCAATTGCGACGCGATTCGGCGCATTCTCGTCACATCGATAACAGCCGGGCAGGGATGCGCTTACCGGCTATTTCAAGTTCGTATTCGCCTTCACGTACATACGTCTTGTCAATTGGCGAATCGCTGCGCACGTAACCAAGGCCGATATTGCGGTCGAGCGTGTAGCCCCATCCTGCGCTGGAAAGCCATCCCACACGCTTACCATCTCGATAAAGGGTTTCTCGCCCCAACAGCACGTTGTTTACGCCGTCGACTGTAAAGGACGCCATGCGCTTTTTGACGCCGGTTCTGCGCTGTTGAAGCAATGCCGCGCGCCCGAGAAAGTTGCTGTCACCGTCGAGCTTCACTGCCCAGTCGAGCCCGGCTTCCAGCGGTGTGTGATCCGGCCCTATATCGCTACTCCAGGCAAGAAAACCCTTTTCCAGACGCAGCGACTCGATTGCGCGGTAACCGCATTTACGAATACCGTGCGTCTGTCCGGCCTGCATGATCAACGAGTAAACCGGGTTCATGCACTCAACTGGCAGATGCAATTCCCATCCCAGTTCGCCGGAGTAGCTAATCCGCAGGGCGCGTACCGGAGCGTCGGAGACAGACACGTTCTGCATGGTGGCAAACGCAAATGCGCTGTCGGAAAGATCGGCGCTCATTACCGCCTCAAGCAGATCGCGCGAGCGCGGGCCGGCCACGGTTAACACGCCGTAGGCTGAGGTTACGTCCTCGACCACGACGTCGAAGCCCGCGGCAACATTGCGGCGAATCCAGTCCAGATCGTGCGTGGCGAATCCAGTTCCGGTGACGAGGTAAAATTCATCATCGGCTACACGCGTGACTGTGATGTCGCATTCGATGCCGCCGCGCTCGTTCAGCATTTGCGTGTAGGTGACAGCGCCGACGGGTTTGTCGACATCGTTTGCACACAACCAGCTCAGCGCGCGTCGCGCGTCCGATCCTTTCATGCAGTATTTCGCAAACGATGTTTGATCGAAAACACCGACGCGCTCGCGCACAGCGCGGTGCTCTTCGCCGACGGCCGCGAACCAGTTTTGACGACCAAAGCTGTACTCATCGTATGCGGCATGAGGTGTCTCGGCGAACCAGTTTGGACGCTCCCACCCCAGCTTTTCGCCAAAACACGCGCCTTGATCTTTTAGCGTTTCATACAGCGGCGATTGACGCGAACCACGCACCGAGGTGTTTTCCTCAAACGGCCACGCCATGGTGTAGTGTTTGGCGTAAGCTTCAAGCGTGCGCGCCCGAACCCATTCGACATCACGGTGCGGTTGGCCAAAGCGTCGGATGTCGACCGGCCATAGATCGAAAGGCGGTTCACCGTTTTTGACCCACTCCGCCAGCGCCATACCTGCGCCGCCGCCCGAGGCAATACCAAAGGCATTGAATCCGGCACCGACGAACACGTTGTCGCGTTCGGGTGCGAGTCCCAAAATAAAGTTGCCATCCGGGGTAAAGCTCTCCGGCCCGTTGATCATTTGCTTGATGCCGGCATCAGCCAGTGTCGGAACACGCGCGATCGCCTGCTCCATTAAGGGTTCAAAATGATCCCAGTTGTTTTCCAGCAGGGTAAAGTTAAACCCGTCCGGGATGCCCTGCTGCGCCCACGGAATTGGATTGGGTTCGTATCCGCCCATGACCAGGCCGCCGACCTCCTCTTTGAAGTAGATCAATCGGTCGGGGTCGCGCAATGTGGGGAGATCGCTGGGCACGCCGTCAATCTTTTCGGTGATCAGGTATTGGTGTTGCACCGAGACCAGCGGTACGTTGACGCCTGCCATCGCGCCAAGTTCGCGAGACCATTGACCGGCGCAAATAACGAGTGTCTCGCATTCAATGTTGCCCGCGGATGTGCATACACGGGTGATACGACCGGAGGTTTGGTCAAAGCCAGACACCTCAGTGTTTTCGACAATCATTGCACCTGCCGCGCGCGCCCCACTGGCGAGCGATTGCGTGATGTCCGATGGATTCGCCTGCCCGTCGGTGGGGAGGAACGCAGCACCGATCACATCGGAGGTGTCCATCACTGGCCACAAATCGCGCGCTTCCTGTGGTGTCAGCAACGCCATGTCCAAACCGAACGAGTGCGCGGTGGTCGCTTGTCGCTTGACCTCGATCCAGCGTGACTCATTGCACGCCAGACGCAGACCACCGTTCATTTTCCAGCCGGTTGCGATGCCGGTTTCGGTTTCAAGATTTTTGTAGAGTTCGACCGAATAGCCGAGTAACTGGGTGATGTTTGCATTGGTTCGCAGCTGTCCAACCAAACCGGCAGCGTGAAAGGTTGACCCCGAGGTGAGCTGACCTTTTTCGACGAGCACGACATCGCTGCAGCCCATTTTAGCCAGATGATACGCGGTTGAGCAGCCGATAATTCCACCGCCGACGATGACGATGCGGGCGCTTTTGGGGAGTTCGCTCACGCTTTGATCACTCCGGGCTAGCGGTTTTGGTACGCTTGCTCAAAGCGCGCGAGGTTTTCCTCGGTGTAGCTGGCGTAGTCGAATTCGATGGCTGAAAAAATCTCGGAGACCATGCTCCACATCGCCTCGCGCAAAAGCGATGCGCACTTCATCGCTGCGTAGCGGTCGCGCAGTTCATCGGTAACCGGCGCGTTAAAATAATTCTCCAACAGCCAGATTTCGTCCGCCTCGTCCAACTGGTTGTTCGACGCCAGTCCACCGAGATCAAACAGCGGGCTATTGAAACCGGCGTAGTCCCAATCGATCAGCCACAGGCGCTCGCCGTCATCGATAAGGTTCGCCGGTAGCAGGTCGTTGTGACCAAACACAAGGTCGATACTACCGACGCGCGCTTCCAATTCTCCGGCGATGCCGAGCAGGCGATCCAATTCAGACATCCATCGACTGCTGTTGTCCCGCAGGGTGTGGCCGTAGTCGCGAACGACGTGAAACACCGAAAATGCGAGCGCCGGACCGCGCAGGTGCTGGGGCACTTCGCGGTGACAGGTTTTAAGCAGCGGTACAACGCGCTCGAGCATGCCGCGCTCACGCACGTCTGCTTCGCTCAAGGTTTTGCCATCAACAAAGTCGATCACCAGCGCGCCTGGCTCGCTGTACACCACCGCCGGTGACAATCCGGCTGCGTGCGCGCCGCGGCTCGCGGCGGCCTCGTTAAACCGCATAACCCCATGGTGGGGAATGTCTTCGCCGATCCGCACCACGTATTTCCTTGCGGCATGCTCGACCACAAAGTTGACGTTGGTAATCCCGCCGGTCAGGGGCTGCGGGTCCACGGGGGTCGTCCAGCAGCTAAGACTGGCTGCGCGTTCGGCGGCGGTGAGCATCGTTTTCTCCTGATGTTTTTGGCGTCGCATAAGGCGAAGCCGGGCCGATGGTATCAAGTTTCGACGCCATCGGTATAAAGTGCCAGTAATGGGAAATTTCGTCCTTGCACTGATATTTGGGTGGGTACGGATATAATCGTGTCCGTTATCAAGGGCAGCATCTGTTTATGACATCTTCGGATCAACAATACGACTTTATTGTCGTTGGTGCCGGCAGCGCCGGTTGTGTGCTGGCCAATCGTTTGTCGGCTGATCCGTCGAACAAAGTTCTGTTGCTGGAGGCCGGTGGCGAGGATCGCAATCCCTGGATCCATGTGCCTGTCGGTTACTTCAAGACGATCCACAATCCCGGAATGGACTGGTGTTACTCCACACAGCCCGACCCCGGCATCAACAACCGCTCGCTAAAGTGGCCGCGAGGGAAAGTACTGGGTGGTTCCAGTTCAATCAACGGTTTGCTCTACGTTCGCGGACAGGCACAGGACTACGATGACTGGCGCGACGCTGGAAATGTCGGATGGGGTTACGAGGACGTATTGCCTTATTTTAGAAAGGCCGAGGATCAGGCGCGCGGCGAGGACGAATTCCACGGCGTGGGCGGGCCGATGCGCGTATCCAACATCGGGTTCACGCGGCCGATCTGTGACGCTTTTATTCAAGGCGCAATCGAGGTTGGCATTCCGCGCAACGACGATTGTAACGGTACCGATCAGGAAGGCGTCGGCTACTACCAGTTGACTGCGCACGGTGGCAGACGCTGGAGTACTGCGAAGGGATATTTGAAGCCGGTGCGCTATAGGGCGAACCTGGACGTGATGACCAAGGCGCAGGCGCGCAGGATCCTTTTTGACGGCAAACGTGCGGTCGGTGTGGAAATATCGCGTGGCAGCGAGGTGACAGAGGTATCCGCTAAGCGCGAAATCGTATTGTCTGCTGGCGCGCTCAACTCGCCGCATCTGTTGCAGCTTTCAGGTATCGGCGATGCGGAGATGCTTAAGTCTGCTGGCGTCGACGTGTTGCACGAACTCAAAGGCGTCGGCCAGAATTTGCAGGATCATCTGCAGTTCCGTGCGGTGTACAAAACCAAAACACCGACGCTCAACGATGAGCTGAGCAACGTTTTTCAGAAGATGAAGGTAGGTATCGAGTACATCCTGACACGCAGCGGTCCCTTAAGCATGGCGGCCAGCCAGGTGTATATTTTTTGCAAATCCACCCCGGAACAATCCCGACCTGATATTCAATTTCATATGCAACCGCTCAGTGCTGATTCCCCCGGCGAAGGGCTGCATCCGTTTTCGGCGTTCACCGCTTCGATCTGTCAGCTGCGACCGGAGAGTCGAGGCGTGGTTCGGATTGAATCGAATGACCCAATGGTTTACCCAAAAATTGACCCGAACTACTTATCCACCGAGCTTGATCGCATCACCGCGATTAACAGTATAAAAACCGCGCGCGCGATTGCGCAGTCACCGACGATGCAAAACTACGTGCTTGATGAATTTCGCCCCGGTTGGGACAAGAAAACCGACGAGGAAATTCTCGACGGCGCGCGAAACATTGCAGAGACAATTTATCACCCGACCAGCACCTGTAAAATGGGCAACGACGACACAGCCGTAGTCGATGCCGAACTGCGTGTGCACGGGATCGAAAACCTGCGCGTTGCCGATGCGTCGATTATGCCGGAGATCACATCCGGCAATACCAACGCGCCGACAATAATGATTGGTGAGAAGGCGGCGGATTTGATTCTTAATCATCCTTAGCGCTATCGGTTGTTCTGAACTGATTTACAAACTTCTTCCGCTGCGCGAATCCCCGATTTTAATGCTCCGTGGCAGGTTGAGTTGTCGAAGGTAATCGTTGCCTCGCCTGCGAAAAATAAAACCTCATCAATCGGTTTGGCGAGTTCCAGGCGTTGGTGCGCCTGTCCCGGCAACGCGCAGGAATAGGCGCCTTTAGTCCAAGGCTCGGTTGCCCATGCTGTGACAATTGAGCGGGTCACGTGTTTGCGAATGTCATTGCCAAATACTTCAGCGACTCGATCAAGCGCGTAGTCATGCCCTGCGGCCTGACCCTGTTTCTCAAGCCAGATGGCGTGCCGGCCACCGGTGAACACGACTGCAGTGTTTAATCCCATCACGCTGGCTTCGAACCCTGCGGCATCGCCGTCATCGTTCCAGACGTTGTGAAAGCCACGTCCCTCATCGCCGAATATGTCGCAGTCAAAATGCAGGCAAATCTTGTTTTCCGTTCCGGTTGGCAGTGCGTGGATCGCATCGGTTTTCCAGTGCGGCAGGCGAGGACTGAATTCGATATCAGCCGCGGCAAGCACGCCGTTGGATACAGTGTTCAGGACGGTTTTGGCGCGCAGCGTTCCTTTACTAGTGTGGACAATGATCGGGCTTTTTGACCACTCGATGCGTTCAACCCGGGTGTTGAGTGAAACCGGAACATCGTGACCCCATTTTGAAACCAGATTTCCGTAGCCATTCAACACAGGTATATCCTGGCCGGTGTTGGCTTGCCAGAAATCCACGGTCGAGGTCTGATCTACATCGAGCGTATTCAGCGCTGCCATTCCTTCGATATACGAAACAGCGAAAGGGCTATCGAGATCGATTACATCGGCAATCGCGATATCGTTATTGCGTTCGAAAGCCGCTTCGATTGCGCGATCGCAGGCCGAATCGTACTCCCGGTATGCGTCGAGCGCCTCTCCTTGAAGTTGGGTGCCGTTTCGATAGGCGCGCACGTGATCGAACATATCGCCGTGCTTTTTTCCAATTGTGACGCCGAGTGAGTCGGCGATTGATTCAAATGGGTTCGGTGCTCTTCCGTGGAGATAGCTGCAGCCCAGGTCAAACCAAACGCCGGGCGCTATCTCTTCGCTGTACGCGCGTCCGCCGATCCGATGTGAACCTTCCAGCAATACAAAATCGATTTCACGGTCCGAAAGCGTTTTTGCGGCTGAGAGACCGGCTGCCCCGGCGCCTATAATCACCACTGAAACATCACTTGGCATGATGATCACGACCTTTTTTTATACGTGTGCATCAGTGTAATTCATCGGGCCAACTATTTTTTAACTGAATCAATTTGATTAAGTATTTTGGAATTTTGTTAACCACAGGCAAGGCGAAAAAGCGGCGGTTTAATTGCGCGATCGACTCGTCGTCGATTACAACCAACCGCGCATACGCGCATCTGGCGTGATAGCATCAACCTCTTTTTTGTTTCTCTTACTATCACAATGATAGTGAAACACACTCGCATTGCATGACTGCTCTTTTGACTGACTTCGACACGCTTTCCTCATTCGCCTGCACGCTCGCCGATCAGGCGCGGCTGATCAGTCGCGAGCACTTTCGCCGACAGTTTGATATTGAAGCCAAGAGTGATGACTCACCGGTCACCGTTGCCGATCGAAATATCGAGGAGCGGCTGCGTGTGTTGATCAATGAGTCGTTTCCCAAACACGGGATTTTGGGCGAAGAGTTCGAGAATGAGGGTTTGGATCGTGAATTTGTCTGGGTGCTCGATCCGATTGATGGCACGCGAAGCTTTATCACGGGTATGCCAACCTTCGGTACCTTGATCAGCTTGTTGCACAATCAGCAGCCGATACTTGGGGTTATTGATATGCCGATGTTGGACGAGCGCTGGGTTGGAGGATCGGCAACGCAAACGCTGTTCAACCAGACCACAGCCAGGACGAGCGATTGCAGTAGCGTTAAGGCCTGCCGACTCGCGGCAACGCAGCCGGAAATGTTCAATCAGCAGCAGCTGCGTGCATTCAGCACAATCAAATCCCAAACCGGATTTTTTCGCTATGGCGGTGACTGCTACAACTACGGCCTGCTGGCCTCAGGTCACACGGATTTGGTCATCGAGGCGGATCTGAAACCGTTCGATTACTTTGCTCTGGTGCCTGTCATTAGAGGTGCGGGCGGTGTGATAACCGATTGGAACGGCGATGAGCTGACACTGACATCAGCGGGTGATGTAGTGGCGGCCGCGACTCCGGCTATTCACCAACAGGCGCTGACTTCTTTGTCCTCAACTTGATCGCGCGGTTGATCAATGTCCTCGGATATTATTCTGAATGATTTTCATTCCTGATCGGCGCAGACGCATCGCCAGGATCGATCGCCATGTTGACAGATGCACAGGAAACGCGTGAAATGGAACAAGGATAAATTTTGCTCGAAAGGAATTCGACAATTAACACATCACGATCGTTTAGAAACATTCGACTAACAATTACGGTTTAGGCTCGCGAAAGCGCTAGCGTTAAAACAATAACAACACTGTTAGTGCTTCACAATTTTTTGGCTACGCCATCCGAAGGAGGCATGTGAAGTGAAGAAAGTACTCGTATCATCAGCGGTGTTGTTTCTGTACGCAGGCGCGGCGCAGGCAAATTGCCCCGCTATCACTCTGGCAGACATGAAAGGTGTCGCCGCAGGTGAGTTCCCTCAGCAGTACGAACTGGCCGATTTTGAAAAGGCCGCCAGCTGCGACATGAAGTTCAGCACCAATCCCGAAATCGCCACACTGAATGCCGAAATCAAAGGCAATGGTGACCTGCCATCGCTTTCTGATCGCGTTCCTTCCGAGCCGTTGGTCGTGGTGCCCTACGAAGCGGTCGGTAAATACGGCGGTACCTTGCACGCGCTGTCAAACGCGACAGAAGCTGGAACATCTGACTTTCTCTCGGTTCGCCATGTGAATCTGGTGCGCTACGCCGACGATTTGGCAACGATTGTGCCCAACGTCGCAAAAAGCTGGTCGTGGAATGACGCCTACACCGAGCTGACATTCAAACTGCGCGAAGGGCACAAGTGGTCGGATGGTGCGCCGTTCACCTCCGCCGACGTCAAATTCTGGTACGACAACCTGATGATGGACACCAAAATCATCGAAAAGCCGAAAAGCTATGCGTTGGTTGCTGGCAAGCCAATGACGGTTGAAGCTCCCGATGCGACTACTGTTGTGTTCAAACTGCCCGCTCCCAAGCCTGGACTGTTGGCGCACTTTGCGACGACGTATGCACCGGCCTTTCAGCCCAAGCATTTTCTTGGTCAATGGCACCCGGATATCAGCAGCGACGCAGATGAAAAAGCCAAGGCGCTGGGTTTTGAAAGTGGCGTGGCGCTGGTCTCTGCCTACTACGGTAACTCGGATTGGACCGATACGCCGACCCCGATGCTGTCAGCACCGGATAAAGTGGGCGGTTTGCCCAAAGCCACCCAGCCGACGTTGGAGAGTCACATCTACGTGAACGATACTACCGAAGGCCGTAAGCTGGTCGCCAATCCGTATTTCCATATGGTTGACCCGACCGGGCAACAACTGCCGTACATCAGCCGTCAGGATGAATTGTATGCAAATGACAACGAAGTGCGCATCCTGAAACTCGTTAACGGTGAAGCGGACTACAAGTCTCAATCACTAACGCTGGCATCCGCGCCACTGCTTCTCGAAAATCAGGAAAAGGGCGGATACTCGGTACAGCTGAAACCGCAAATCGCGAGTTACACCATCGCGTTTAACGTCACCAGCGAAGATCTGGAAAAACGTAAAGTATTCGGCGACGTGCGCTTTCGCCGCGCAATGTCGGTTGCGATGGATCGTGGGGCAATGAATGAGACCGCGTTCTTCGGTGAAGGCCGCCCGGTGCAGTACACTGGTTTCTCGCCGCGACCAGAATGGATGCCGAAAGAGCTCGAGAGCGCCTACGTCGATCACGATCCGGCCCTGGCGAACAAGCTGCTCGATGAAATCGGAATGGTCGACAAAGACGGTGACGGTTTCCGCGAGCTGCCGAACGGCGAAAAGGTCGTGCTCAATCTGCAGTTTGCCACGCAGGGTATCGCGGGCGAAGTTGTCGAGCTGATGGGCCAAAGCTGGGCTGAAGTCGGAATTCAAAATACTGTTAAAGAAGTGACTCCTGATGAGTACCGCTCAGCGCAATCGTCGAACCAACTTGACGTGCTGATGTGGCTCAAAGGTCAGCCAGAGGCGATGCATCTGGGGGATTCGACTTATTGGGAGCCGCCGTTTGATGGTTACTTTGATCTGCGCACCGGTATGCTGTGGGCTGAGTACCTCGACAGTGACGGCGCCAGCGGCGTTAAGCCACCGGCATGGGTTGATCAAATGGGCGAAGACGTTGTCGCGTTCCAAAGCGCGACACCGGGCTCGGCTGAGCAAGCGGAATACGGTAAAAAGCTTGCCACGAAAATGGTCGATGAGATGCTGTTTCTCGGAACCGTTATTGCGCCTGCTCCGGTTTACCATCGCGATGCGCTCAAGAACGTTCCTGAGTTCAAAACCTGGTCATACGAGTTCTACCGAACCTATCCGTATCTGGCAGCGCAATGGTTTCTGGATGAGTAACCCGGTCTGAGTCGTTGGGTTCCGGGCGGTGATTTGCGCCCGGAACCCAATCGCGATATAAAAACCTCATAACAATAATTTCACTCGGGCGGGGGGAATGGTTCAGTTTCTGCAGTTCGCACTGGTGCGCGCCGGACTCGCGCTGTTCACTCTGCTGCTTGTTTCTCTAATCGTTTTTTCGCTAATGGAAATGGTGCCCGGCACCTGCGCCGAGCGCTATCTTGCATTCAAAAACACTCAGGGCTCAGGTATTTCAGTTGCCGATATTGAAGCTGAAGAAAAACGCCTGGGTCTGGATCGACCGTTTGTGGTGCGGTGGGGCTCCTGGGTTGGCAATGTATTTTTTAAAGGCGAGTTTGGCGACAGTTGCATTCTTCGTGTAAACATTAATCAGCTGCTCGGTGATAAATTTCTAATCTCCGCTGCTATCTGCCTTACGGCGTTAATTTTTGCGTACTTAATTGCAGTTCCTGTCGGCATTATTTCCGCGTCATCGAACAGTGCGCTGCTCAACGATTCTCTCAGATTCGTTTCCTATCTGGGCCTCGCACTACCCAATTTCTTACTCGCGTTAATGATCATGCTGGTATCGACAGTTCTGTTTGGCGATTCGCTAACCGGTTTGTTTTCTAACGAGTACCGAGACGCCGAGTGGTCGGTCGATAAGTTTATCAATTTTTTGTCGCGGGCATGGCTGCCGGTGTTTATTTTGGGTTGGTCGGCAACGGCATTCGCATTGCAAACCGTGCGCGCATTAATGCTGGATGAAAACGACAAACTGTACGTAACGGCGGCGCGCGCTCGAGGTCTCTATGGGCGTCGTTTGTTATGGCGTTATCCTGCGCGGCACGCGCTGGGTCCGATTATCAATTCTCTGGGTTTTGACCTGAATCGAATATTTAACGAGTTACCGATTGTTGCGTTGATACTGACCCTGACAGAAGCGGGGGGCTTGCTGCTCGAAGCGTTGGCTCGCTCAAACGATCAACAGCTTGCGGGCGCGATCATCTTTTTGCTGACAGCGACCATTGTGGCGATTAACTTTGCTACAGATATTGCTCTGGCGCTGGTTGATCCGCGAATTCGAAAATCGGTTGTGGGTTCGTGACTATGTCTGCGCAAGAATCAAACACGGGCACCGCAGCGTTGACGCAAGAGGAAATTTCGCAGCGCGCGAAGGAAGCCTACTTTACCGCATCGCAGGGGCAGCTCATTTGGCAGCGCTTCCGCAAAAATCGCACGGCGATGATCGCGGTAGTGATTTTATTTTTTCTGATTTTTGTTGGGCTTATTGCGCCATTTTTGTCGCCGTATGATCCAACGATTGCCGGCCGCAATAAAGATTACGAAAACGGCGCGCCGCAAATCCCGATGTTTTGCGATGACAATGGATGCTCGGCGCGGCCATTTATACACGGTGTCAAGCGTGAGCGTTCCATTAAAACAAACTTCCGATGGGTCACAACAGTCGATCCGGACGATCGACGTTACGTCCATTTTTTTGTCGACGGCTGGGAATACGACATGGGGCCGTTTACGTTCACCACGCATTTGTTTGGTGTCGACGACGGCAAGATTCATTTGTTTGGTACTGACAACGCAGGTAAGGATATTTTTTCTCGCACACTGCATGCGATTTACACCTCGCTCGCGGTGGGTACCCTTGGCGTACTAATCAGCTTTGTAATGGCGTTGATGATCGGCGGCATCGCCGGTTATTTCGGTGGGTGGATCGACAGCATTATTCAAATGATCACGGATGCGATTCGAACTGTGCCTATAATCCCGCTGTTTATGGCGCTGGCTGCGTTTATACCGGATGAATGGTCTTCTGAAACACGCTTCTTCTTCATCTCAATTATCATCGGGTTTATTAACTGGCCGACACTTGCCCGGCGTGTTCGAACGCACTTGCTGGTTGAACGCAATCAAGAATATGTACTCGCTGCGCAGTTATGCGGCGCCAGCGCCGGGCACACCATTAGGCGTCATCTGTTGCCATCGTTCACGTCGTACATCATCGTCGATTTGGTCATTTCCTTTCCATACATCGTGCTGTCGGAAACAGCGCTGAGTTTCATCGGTCTTGGTCTCAAGGATCCCGTCAACTCGCTCGGCGTCATGTTGCAGAACACCACGTCAGCCGACGTGCTTTTGAACTACCAGTGGTACTTTATTCCGGTCTTATTTTTCATCGCACTCGTCATGGCGTTTGTTTACGTTGGCGACGGACTTCGTGACGCGGCTGACCCGTACTCGGGGACAAAGAAATGACCGATGCCCCACTGATTTCTGTCAAAGACTTAAACATACGGTTTAAAACGGACGAAGGTTTAATCACGGCTGTCGAAAACGTTAATTTTGATATCGCACCGGGAGAAGTTCTTGGGCTCGTCGGTGAATCGGGGTCCGGCAAGTCGGTCACAGCAAAATCATTGATGCAGCTCAATGCGGGTAACACGGTGTACGACACTGAAAGTCGAATCACACTCAGCACGCCCGAACGGGGCACCATTGAAGTGCTGGAGTTAAAGCGCGAAAAAGATATGGAAGTCATTCGCGGCGGCGCAATTTCAATGATTTTTCAGGAGCCGATGGCCAGCTTCGCGCCCGCCATCTCAGTTGGCGACCAAATGGTCGAACAGCTTTTGATTCACACCGACATGACAAAGATCGAGGCCAGAGAATTGTCGATTGAGATGCTGGACAAAACCGGAATACCTGAACCGGCTAAACGATTCGATCAGTACGCGTTCGAGTTTTCCGGTGGTATGCGCCAACGCGCCATGATTGCGATGGCGCTCTCGACCAAGCCGCGCTTATTGATTGCCGATGAGCCGACGACTGCGCTTGATGTCACAATTCAGGCACAGGTGCTCGACCTGATGCGCGATTTGATCGAAGAATTTGGAATGGGCATTTTGTTTATCACGCACGATCTCGGCGTGATTGCGCAAATTGCTGATCGCGTTTCGGTTATGTATCTCGGGCGAATTATGGAAACGGGTCCGGTGCGCGATGTGATCCGAAACCCGGCGCACGCCTACACCCAGGGACTTATTAACGCGTTGCCCAAACTTGACGATCTCGATGCGCCGCTAACGCCAATTTCGGGCGATATTCCATCTCCATTGGAGCGACCCAGCGGCTGCGTGTTTCATCCGCGCAATCCGAATTTGCAACCTGGTTCGCGATACGAAAGCGAAGTGCCGCCAATGTCAGAAATCTCACCCGGTCACTACGCGGCACTATTCCCGGAAGATGTCGAGGCGGTGCGGCCATGAGCGAACCGCTGGTAAAAATTGAAAACCTGTCGATCCATTTCAATCTGGGTCGCACGATTTTTGGTGCACCGCCGATTCTCAAGGCAATCGATAACGTCAGTCTGTCGATTCCAAAAGGGAGTTTTGTCGGACTTGTAGGAGAGTCCGGGTCAGGCAAAACAACGCTTGGTCGATCGATTCTTCGCGCAGCGCCGATTACGGCCGGCAGCATCCACTACAACGACGGCGAAGTCGATTACGACGTTGGCAGCCTTGGCAGCGCCGAGCTCAAGGATTATCGCTCACGCGCGCAGTTGATATTTCAGGATCCGTACGCAGCGCTTTCGCCGCGCATGACGGTGCGCGACATTATCGCCGAACCCTTGGAAGTCATGGGCCTGACCAGCTCACGCGCGGAAACCGACGAGAGGGTGCGAGAGATAGCGGCGAAATGTCGTTTGAACCTCGAACATCTCAGACGCTTCCCGCACGCGTTTTCGGGCGGACAACGTCAGCGCATTTCGATTGCTCGCGCCCTGGTGTGCGGGCCAAAGTTTGTGGTTGCAGACGAAGCCGTCGCCGCACTGGATGTATCGATTCAAGCCGATATTTTGAATTTGCTCAAACAACTTCAGCGCGACCTCGATATTACCTTTCTGTTTATCAGTCACGATTTGTCGGTGGTCGCGCATGTATGCGATCACGTTGCCGTGCTGTATCACGGGGTGATAATGGAAGAAGCGCCGACGCGTGAGCTGTTCGCCAACCCGACTCACGAGTACACCAAAACGCTGTTAGCGGCGATCCCGTCGCTCAATCCGGATGATCGTCATCGCGCCCGAGTTTATCGACCAGACGACGCGCAACAACCTGTTTAGGATTAAACCGGGCGACAAAAAAAGCCGGTCTGGTGACCGGCTTTTTTAGTTTCAAACGGACTTAAGAATCAACCTTTGCCCTTCCACGGCACCAGCCAGTTCTCAGCCATACGCATGAGGATGTCGATACAGTAGCCGATTATCCCGATGAGAATAATCCCCATGATCACGATATCGGTTTGCTGGAATTTGGACGCGGCGATGATCATTTTGCCCGCGCCTTTTTCCGCTGCAACAAGTTCGGCCGCGACCACTGTGCCCCAGCACACGCCCATCGCCACGCGCGCACCGGTGAAAATCTCCGGTAGCGAGTTTGGCAGGATCACTTTAACCAAAAGCTGAAACTTCGAGGCGCCGAGCGAATATGCCGCGTGGACTTTGGAAATGTTGACCCCGGAAACACCCGCGCGCGCTGCAATGGTCATAATCCAGAGTGCAGCGAGAAACAGCAGCGAGATTTTGCCTTTCTCCCAAATGCCGAACCAAAGGATGATCAGCGGGATCAACGCCAGCGGTGGAACCGGGCGCATGAATTCGACGATTGGGTCGAACCACCCGCGCAGCCAGCCGTTCAGACCCATCGCGAATCCCAGTGGAATCCCAAACAGGCAGCCGAGCAAAAACCCGATCACAACGCGAACCAGGGACCAGAATAAGTTTTCACCCAGCCCGACATTCTGGTAGCCGTTTTGCGCGACATCGATGAGCCGCGTCACGACCGACTCAGGTGACGGCAGCCAGATCGGTTCCATCTGCAAACCGGTCGCAGGTGCGTAACTGAGGCTGCCTTTTTGTGTCATTGTGACTGTGCCTGTCTCGACATCAACGGTTTCTTCGCGACCAATTGGCTGATCGTCGACGTGGGTAATTTCATAATTTTTGTCTTTGCCACCGTCATCGTTCTTTTGCGCACGCAGTAGTTTGCTGCGCCAAGCGCCAACTGTAATTGCATCGTCTTTGGCAAAGCCGTCATTACCGCTTGCAGGAATGTCAGGATTGGGCGGCTTTTCGCCTGCCGGGTGAACCAGAACGTGCACCGTCGCATCATCGGTATCACCGTCTGCATTTTTCGCGGTGTACGTAAACGTTGCATCACCCAGATAAGGCCCGGGTACGTGCAAAAAGCTTGGTGTAATAACCGACGCCGTAAACGCACCCCAGATCATAAAAATTGCGACGACTGCCAGAATTGATGAAATCCTGTTTGCAGTAACCGCGCTTTCGTCACCGAAGGTAACGGTTTTCAGGCTGGTGAAATCGTGACGTTCTCCGCTTGCGCGCACGCGTTTAAAAATGGCGATAGCGATTGCACAGAACGCGCTCACTACAAGGTATAGTGCGAAAATGCCGAATATACCGACAGCGAGCCACAGGGTGTCGGTAACCAGTGATTGAATTTCAGACCACATTTTAAGACGCCTCCTTTCGGCCCATGATCTCTTCTTCCATATCCCAGATCATGCCAAGTATTTCGTCACGTTTTGGACCGAAGTCGTCGTGTTTTTTGACTTCACGCAAATCAGCGCCAACGCCAAGTTCGGCGAACGGTAAGCTGTATTCTTTATGCACGCGTCCCGGTCGCGGCGCCATGACCAGCAGGCGTTCGCCAAGCAGTAACGCTTCTTCAACCGAGTGAGTGATCAGGATGATGGTTTTGCCGGTCTCTTTCCATATATCGAGAACAAGGCTTTGCATTTTTTCTCGCGTTAGCGCATCCAACGCGCCGAGCGGTTCATCCATCAGGATCACATCCGGATCGTTTGCAAGGCATCGAGCCAGCGCTACGCGCTGCTGCATGCCGCCGGAGAGTTCATAAATCATCTTGTGCTCGAACTCCTGCAAACCGACGATGCCGAGCAGCTCTTTCACTTTGGCGTCGATTTCCGGTTGCGGTGTTTTTTTCATTTTCGGCCCGAAGCCGATGTTTTCCGACACGCTCATCCATTCGAACAACGCGCCTTTTTGGAAGACCATGCCGCGCTCGGGGCTTGGCCCGGTGACGAGTTCATCGCCAAGCTTGACCAATCCGCCCGTTGGAGCGAGAAAGCCGGCGAGAATATTCAACAAGGTGGTTTTACCGCATCCCGAGGGGCCGAGCACAGACATCAACTCGCCTTCCTTGATTTGCAGGTTAATATTTTTCAATGCCTCGACCGAGCCGCCGTCGGGCAACTCGAATGTCATCGAGACATCGTCAATCAGTAATCCCGACATAGTGATCCTCCAGATTTTATATTTGTCAAAAAAACTACGCCCCCATGGCGGGGGCGCAGCCTGTTGCTTAAAGTCGATTCATCCGACTTACATATTGCTGGCAGCTTCAAGGTAGCTGGTGTTAACCAATGGCGCATAATCTCCCAGCGCCTTGATCTGACCCGCGTCTTCCAGCGCTTTTGCTGAACCAGCCAGATAGTTGGCAACAAAACCGCCCATCCAGCCGTCACCCAGCTGCTCGTCTACCGTTGGGAACGCAAATACGTCCAGAACCGCCTGGGTGCTTTCAGCATCCATACCCGCTTCCTGGGCGATGTCTGCCATCATCGGGCCGCGATCCGCCGCGTACATTTTGTTCATCTTGGCGGTGACAGCGAGGAATTTTGCCAGGGTTTCCGAGTTTTCTTCAGCCCAGCCAGCAGGCACTGACGTTACATCGAAAACCTTACCGACGACGGCTTCCTTCTCTGGACCTTCAATCAGCACGTTGCCGTGCTCTTTCATGCGACGCAGTGCACCGCCCCAGCCACAGACCATGTCGAGGTTGCCAGAGGCGAATGCCGCAGCGCTATCAACCGGTGCCATATCGACAATCTTCAGCGTGTTTGTATCAACACCAAAGTGCTTCATCTGTGCGAGGAAGCCAGAATGGGCAGCAGTACCCAGCGGTACGCCGACTTCTTTACCTTCAAGCTCTTTGGCGTTGTTTTTGGTAATTTCCAGCTCAGAACGCACAACGCAGTTATCGTTGTCAGAGTAGCTCACAGCGATATCGACGATCTGCAAATCCTGCCCCGCTGCAGTTGCGACGAGGAAAGGCGTAACACCTTGTGAGAACGATATGTGCACGTCACCAGATGCCATCGCTGCCGACATTGCGGTACCCGCGTCAAACGACACCCAGTTAACCGTCATGCCGAGTTCTTTTTCGTACAGTTTGTTGGCTTGTGCGAACTGGTTAGGCGTTGGCCACTCCAGGAAGTAAGCAACCGTCAGTTCTTCCGCAGATGCAGCGGGAACCGCACCCAGGGCGGCAACTGAAAGTGCAACGCTGCCCAATAGCGCTTTAGGGAATTTCATTATCAAGTTTCCTCCAGGAAATGATTGTTGAGAGCTTATGCAGGCAAACCCGCCTGCCTGTTTGCGTCTGTTTAAGGCACGATGCCCAGTTTTAGACGGACTTAGCTTACCCGTGATGCCGGCGCTCGCAAGCTTTTCGCTATGCCAGTTTCGAGCACATTTTGGTGCCAAGACCCCGATCTTATCCGCTTCAATGGGGAATGAAAACCATTGAAAGGCTAATCCGACTCAGATCAAGCGGGTTAATCATTTTGAAATACATGTTCGCTTGTTTGCTGTGTTATAAGCCGAACCAAACGCGTATAGAGAGGAATTTTTAATGAACCTGATGGTACGAATGATGCGAACCTGGACTTTCGTGGTTACCTTGGCTTTAGTGTATTGGGCACCACAGCAAGCCTTCGCTGACAGCGCAGCCGAAATCGAGGCGGGTGTTGCCGACACTCTGGCGCTTTTCAAAAAAGAAGTGAAAGGCGGAAGCGAATATTTATCTAAGTCCGCTGGCGTTTTAGTGTTTCCAAGTGTGATTAAAGGTGGAATCGGAATCGGTGGGGAGTACGGTGAAGGTGCCTTGCGAGTGGGGGGTAAAACCGTCGCGTACTACAGCACAGCATCGGCTTCAATCGGCCTGCAGTTTGGCATTCAGGAAAAATCACTCGTGGTGGTGTTCAAAACGAACGGTGCGCTGAAAAGTTTTCGCAATAGTGATGGTTGGAAAGCCGGCGTTGACGGCTCTGTTGCCATCGCCAAGTGGGGGGCCGGCGAGGATGTCAACACGCTTGAGGATCAAAGCCCGGTGGTTGGATTTATCATCGGCAACAAAGGCCTGATGTACAACCTCACGTTTGAAGGATCAAAATTTTCCAGGATCGATCGTTAGCTCAATTCGAGAGTTCGAACGGCGCGTCGATTGATCGGCTCGGCTCGGTGAACCAGCGCGGGCCGTCTTCGGCCATGTACGCGTGATCTTCCAGACGCACCCCGAATTCGCCGTAACTGCAAATCATCGGCTCGATTGAAAAACACATGCCAGGCGCCAACCGCGTGTCGTTGCCGCGCACCACATACGGGCACTCATGCACGTCCAGGCCGACGCCGTGGCCGGTGCGATGTGGCAAACCGGGCACCGCGTAGTCCGGTCCTAAACCGGCCGCTTCGATCACACCGCGCGCTGCGTCATCAACGGCTGAGCAAGGTGCGCCAATTTGGGCAGCGGCAAACGCGGCGGCTTGCGCTGCGCTTTCGATCTCCCAGATTTCGCGCTGGCGCTGCGAAGGCTCACCGAATACATAGCTGCGGGTAATATCAGAATTGTAACCGTGCAACGTCGAGCCCGTGTCGATCAACACCATATCGCCTTCACGCAGTTGCTGTGTATAAGGCACGCCGTGAGGGTAAGCGGTTGCTTCGCCGAACAACACAATTTTAAATGTGGATGCGCCGTCCATGCCGCAGGCGCGGTGCGCATCATCCAGGAACGCCTGCACTTCGCGCGTGTCCACTCCTTCGTTCAAAATGCGGGCGGCAGCCTGCTGAACAGTTAACGTAATCTCTTTGGCCTGCCGCAGCAGTGCGAGCTCGGCGGACGATTTAATTTGTCGGCACCGCGCGATCATGCCTTCAGCGCTGACAATTTTTATATCCCCGGCATGCGTCTGCAGCCGTTGCGCAATAAAAAATGGAGTTTCCGGGTCCAGTGCCAAAACGCGACTGTCGATTGCGAGTCGTTTTTCCAGCGATCGCACTATGAGTGCGGTTGGACTTTCGTGTTCCTGCCACAAAAGGAAGTCACTTTCGATTAACAATGCTGCGCGGGTTTTCTCTTCCTCAAATGCCGGGCAAACGTAAATAAGCGCGTCACCTGTGATCAGCGC
>JBCCGL010000016.1:0-119270 GCA_039029275.1 Pseudomonadota bacterium
AACCGCAGCGGCGGCGATCCGGGTGAGATTTGTCAGTTTCATCGTGTATTCCTCAGGTTAGCTTGGGATTGCATTGTTATGTGAGTGGTCGCTGAAACGACCACAACCGCACTATAGCGCGGCTCAGTGTAACGATTTGGACAGAAATTGTCGAAATCGTTCTGATTCGGGGTTCCCGAACATTTCAGAGGGCGCACCTTCGCAGTCGATCACGCCGTTTTCGAGGAAAATCACCTTGTTCGAGACGTCACGCGCAAATCCCATCTCATGCGTAACCACGATCATGGTGCGTCCTTCCTCAGCCAGATTTCGCATTACACGCAGGACTTCGCCCACAAGCTCGGGGTCGAGCGCCGAGGTCGGCTCATCGAAAAGCATCAGTTCCGGCTCCATCGCCAGAACCCGCGCAATTGCCGCTCGCTGCTGTTGGCCGCCAGAGATGTGTGCGGGGTAGTAATCGCGCCGGTCGTACATGCCGACCTTGTGCAAAACCGCTTGGGCCTTCTCGTGCGCTTCTGCCTTGCTCTGATTGAGAACGTGCACAAGGGCCTCGGTGACATTTTCCATCACGGTCATGTGCGTCCACAAATTGAAACTTTGAAATACCATGCCGAGCTTGGAGCGAATGCGCTCGACCTGCTTATTGTCGGCAGGAACAGGTTCGCCGTATTTGTTTGTCGTCATGCGAATTTCTTCGCCGTGGACTTTGACACTACCGGCATTGGGTGTTTCCAGAAGGTTTACACAGCGCAGCATCGTGCTCTTGCCCGAACCTGACGCGCCCAGTACCGAGATCACATCGCCGGTGTGCGCCGTGGTTGAGATACCGCGCAGACATTTTACATCGCCAAAACTCTTGTGCAGATCGGTGATGGACAGGGCTTCAGATGATTCGCTCATAATGCGTGTAATTCATTCATTGTTATAGAGCTGCATCATACCGCAAGCGAATCACACAACAAGCGGTTCGATCTCCAGTTCAACGCCGAAAGTTTCCGATACAGAACAGACAATTTTGTCGGCCAGAGCGATTAATGATTGACCATCGCCACCTTTCTGATTGACCAATACCAGAGCCTGCTTGTCATGCACGCCAACACCGTTTTCGCGGTGTCCTTTCCATCCGCAACGTTCTATCAACCAGGCAGCGGCCAGCTTAAAGCGTTCGCCATCTGGGAAAGATACCAGCTGCGGGTGTTTTGTCTTTAGCACCTCGTGAGTCTCGGGGCTGACAATTGGATTGGTGAAAAAGCTTCCAGCGTTGCCAATCTCTGCGGGGTTTGGCAATTTGGATTGACGAATAGCGCAGACAAGGTCGACCAGTTGTTGCGCATTCGGCCGGTCAATGCCGTGTTCGTGCATCGCGTTTTGCAATGCACCGTACTCAAGATTTGGGGCGAAGATTTTGTTCAACTTGAGGCGCACTTGCGAGATCAAAAAACCAGTCTTTGCGGCGCGCTTAAACGCGCTGTCGCGGTACGCAAACTGGCAGTCCGCTCTCGAGAAGGTGTGCGTGAGTCCATCGGACAGTGAAATTGCGTCCAGCGATTCAAACACGTCGCACAGCTCCACACCGTAAGCGCCAATATTTTGTATCGGTGCTGCGCCCACATTCCCGGGAATTAGCGCGAGGTTTTCAACTCCGTGATAGCCGTGTTCGCAACAGTACATTACGAATTGATGCCAGTTTTCGCCCGCAGCAATCTGGAGTGTTATCGAACTCGAATCTTCATTGACGACCTCAATTCCGCGAGTCTCGACTGCGAGTACCAGTCCTTCAATATCACGTGTTAAAACCAGGTTGCTCCCACCTCCGAGAACGAATACGGGCAGTGATTTTTTTCCCGACCATGAGATTGCGTCATTTACGTCGTCCCATGAATCGACTTGTGCAAAATATTCGGCGCGCACATCAAAACCGAATGTGTTTCGATCTTTGAGTGAAACTGCGCGTTGGATAGTCATGTTGTGACCAGGCATTTGATAATGTGCGGATAATACAGCGCGAGATTGATCGCGTGAACGCCGTTAGAGACAGTTGATTGCACGATTCCGATTCTCGGATCTGGATTCAGCGCCCGTCTCTGTTAATGATTCTCATTTCAACGTTTCAAGCTGATTCAGCCCTGCAAAAAGCGCATATTGGGTAATATTCACATTGCATTTGCCTCGGCAGCAATTCAGTCTCCTGCTCATCTGTGTCCGCCAATAGCCTCAAGTTTTGATTGAATCCATTCCGCTAAGCACGTCCACCAACCTCAGAAGCTGTCTCGATCAGCTCGGGACCCTCTTGGGAGATCGCCTCGGCTTTGGCCAGGCGTTACGCGAACAGCACAGCCATGGAGAATCCTGGCATCCGGGAGCATTGCCTGATGCAGTGTGCTTTCCTCGATCGACAGAAGAGGTGTGCGAGATCGTTAAAGTATGTGCAAGTCACAGCGTGCCGCTGATCCCATTTGGTGCGGGTACTTCGTTGGAGGGTAATGTACACGCCGATCGTGGCGGAGTTTGTGTTGATCTTTCGCAAATGAACACGATTGTGGATGTGCATACCGAGGATTTCGACTGCCAGGTACAGGCAGGTGTGACACGTCGACAATTGAACGAATATTTGCGCGACACCGGTTTGTTCTTTCCTGTTGATCCTGGGGCCGATGCGACAATCGGCGGAATGGCGTCGACGCGTGCCTCAGGGACCAATGCCGTTCGTTACGGGACCATGCGTGAAAACGTCCTTGGATTGACAGTCGTGACCGCGAATGGAAAGGCCATGAAGGTTGGCACGCGCGCGCGCAAGTCGTCGGCCGGCTACGATTTGAAGAGCCTGTTTGTTGGCGCCGAGGGCACGCTTGGCATCATCACTGAGGTTACACTGCGGTTGTATCCCATGCCAGAAGCCATGTCCGCCGCGGTGGTGAATTTTCCGGATGTCGAATCTGCAACCAAAGCCGCGATTACAACTATTCAATTCGGAATTCCGATCGCTCGGGTTGAACTTATGGACAAGCAGTACATGGGCGCGGTTAACGGTTATAGCAAAACCGATTACCTCGAGCGCGACACGCTGTTTCTTGAGTTTCACGGAACCGAAGCGTGGGTAGCCGAACAAGCTGAACAGTTCGGTGAAATTGCGGCTGAATTCGGTGGCGGTGACTTCCAGTGGGCCGTTAAAGAGGAAGATCGCCGCAAACTGTGGCGTGCTCGTCATAATGCGTACTATGCAGGGCTTGCGATGTCACCAAATGGCAAGGGTTATGTTACCGATGTCTGTGTACCGATTTCACGACTTTCAGAAAGCATTGAAGCTGTCCGTAAGGATCTTGCAGAGACGAATCTGGTGTCCCCCATATTGGGACATGTGGGTGACGGCAATTTTCATCTCACTATCTTTATCGATACAGACGACGCCGAGTCGCTTAAAGACGCAGAACAGTTGAATCTGCGATTGGTGAAACGTGCGATCGAAATGGGTGGAACCTGCACAGGGGAGCACGGCGTTGGATCGGGTAAGCTCAAAAGCATGAAACTTGAGCACGATCAGGAATCTCTGGAATTAATGCGTGTGCTCAAACAGACACTTGATCCTCAGAACATATTCAATCCTGGCAAGGTAGTGTCGATCTAGTCTTTTCGTTCGTGATCTTCAATTTGTGCATCTCATCGCTCGACGTTGTTCCTGAACTGTTATCACGTGTTCCGAGGCTCGACCCGGACTGACTACGCAAGGGCCGTTTTCGTTTAATCGACCTGACGTATTACTATCTTATGAGAAAACCCCTAGAGTGCTCGCTGCGTCATTGCATTTTCTTTTTGTGATAACTATATCTACAAGGTTGACTGATGCGAACCGTTTATGGAAAAAAACAATAACCATCACGATGAAATCGACCAAAATTCTGAGCAGAACTGGAAGGA
The DNA here is from genome assembly GCA_039029275.1 of Pseudomonadota bacterium. Lineage (GTDB taxonomy): Bacteria > Pseudomonadota > Gammaproteobacteria > JBCCGL01 > JBCCGL01 > JBCCGL01. The sequence goes on from JBCCGL010000016.1 coordinate 3,916, forward strand.
TAGATTTGCCGATGTTGCACTTCGATCAGCTGACTGGTTTTGGGAAATGGATGCAGACCTCAAATTTACCTACCAGTCGCACAATTTTGAAAATGTAACCGGGATCAAACGGGATGCGGTAATAGGAAAATCCCGCGAGGAAGCGTTCGCAGGATTGATCGACAGTTCTGAAAAATGGCTGCGGCAAGGATCCGATCTCAACGCTCAGAAACCTTACTCGATGATTTGGACATTGATCCATCCATCCGGTAAACGCAAGATTCTCTTAACACGCGGTCATCCGATATATAGCTTAGCCGGAGAGTTTGAGGGTTTTAGGGGTATTGGTAATGACATCACCGGCATGTTGGCCTCACGCGACACGCTCGATTTGATGCAGGACAGACTGAGTGACTTCACGCGAGTTGCCGCTGATTGGCTTTGGGAAATCGATGCGGACCTGAAGCTCAATTTCTTCTCTGCCGACGTGCATCCGATATTGAATATCCATCGATCAAAGTTGCGCGGAATGCACGCGTCAAAACTGCTTGGCGATCTGCCGCAAGATTCAAGTGAGATGATTGAATATCTTAACGCGCTTGACCGGCGGGACGCGTTTGAATTTGAGTTAACCTTTTCACACGCGGACGGAACAGGAAAAACAATTCTCGTAACTGGCAAGCCGATGCACGATAGTAGAGGCAATTTTGCTGGATATCGCTGCGTAGGCCGTGACATGACAGAGCTTCGATTTGTCTCGCAGCGTTTGCTGGAGCGCGAGAGGCTTTTTCGCGAAGTGGTCGAAAACGTCACCGACATCATTTCAGTTACGGATGATTTGGGAAATATCCAATACGAAAATCAGTCGGCATCGGAAATACTTGGGTATAGCAATCGTGATCGGGGAAACATGAAAGTCGGCGAAGTTGTTCACCCCGATGACCGCGAAACGTTCCTGGAAAATCATGACCGCGCAGTTGCTAATCCGGGATTGTCAGTTAATTCGGTATTTCGTGCAAAGCACAAGAGCGGTTCCTGGAGAGTGCTCGAGAGTAATCGTCAGAGCTTTTTGGTTGGAAATGGCGACACCAAACAAGTTGTGGTTCATTCTCGAGATGTCACTAGCCAACACGAGGCAGAAATCGCTTTACGCCAAAGTGAGGAGCGCTTTCGAGATTTTGCCGAAACCGCAGCTGATTGGTTTTGGGAGCAAGATGAAAACCTGTGCTTCACGTTTATCTCTGAACGATTCTTTGAGCACTTCGACGTCTCGCTCGAGGACGTGATCGGTAAAACTCGTGAGGAGGCATTTAAGTTTTGCGACTTCACAACAGAAAACTGGAAACAAACTCTCAAGCTCGCGAGCAAGCATGAACCGATCAATGCGCGCGAGGCGCAGTTCAAAGATAAAAATGGCACCTTGAGAACGTTCTGCACAACCGGAAAACCGATTTTTGATTCAGATGGGCGATTTCAGGGCTACCGCGGCAGTGCTCGCGACATTACGACCGAAAATTCGCTTTCTCTGCAACTTCGTTATCAGGCTTCACATGATTCACTCACAGGACTTGTAAACAGGCGAGAATTCGAATCTCGACTTACTGCACTTCTCACCGATAACGAATCCAGTTCGAACGTGCATTCCCTCTGCTACCTCGATCTGGATCGTTTCAAGATCGTAAACGACACGTGTGGACATATTGCGGGTGACAACCTGCTTCGCCAATTCGCCAGTCTTCTGCGTGACAGTGTTCGCAAGCACGATACGATTGCTCGTCTGGGGGGAGACGAGTTCGCAGTGTTACTTAATCAATGCCCTGTGGATGAGTCGCAAAAGATTGCGGAAAAAATCAGAAAGCGTACGGAAGCGTTCAACTTTTTCTGGGCAGGCGACCGGTTCACTATTGGGGTAAGTATTGGAGTTATACAGATTAGCGGCGCTACTGGAAACATGATCGATAATTTGCAACTAGCGGACAACGCCTGTTATTCCGCCAAGCGAGCTGGCCGCAACAATGTGCACGTTATCAAGGACAACAGCCAATACGCCTACGATCATCGAAGACGGGTCGCTGACATAGCGAAAATTAGTAAGCGTTTGGATGGCAATCGAATGCGGTTGTTTGTTCAGCAAATATGCTCTTTAAATGATAAAGAGCATCTGGGCTACGAAATTCTTCTACGCATTTTGAACGAAGACGGCACCTACACCTTGCCTCGTAATTTTATTGAAAGCGCAGAGCGTTACCACTTATCGAAAGTCGTGGACCAGTGGGTTATCAGTGAAACTCTGACTTGGTTGTCTGTTCACTCCAGAAACATTGATTCTTCTTTTTCAGTTAATTTGTCAGGCAACAATTTGGCAAGCGATGATTTCCTGGACTTCATTGTTGAAAAATTTGAGGGAAACCCGGATCTCGCACATAAACTGGTTTTCGAGATCACTGAAACAAGCGCGATCGAAAATTTCTCTAACGCTGGACTGTTTATAAATGAATTGTCCAAAATCGGGTGTCGATTTTCACTGGATGACTTTGGTAAAGGATTTTCGTCGTTCTCTTATCTTCGGGAGCTACCTGTCGACTACATAAAAATAGATCAGCAGTTTGTCCGCAACATCGCTCAAGACAACAAAGATCTTGAAATGCTTAAATCGATAAATGATATTGGCCACGTGATGGGGAAGAAGACAATAGCGCAAGGAGTTGAGGATGAAATGACTGCTGAGATATTAAAAAATCTCGGAGTCGATTATGTTCAGGGATACTTTATTTGTTTGCCCGAGCCTTTGAGCGCACTCGAGTCATCGGAGCGTAGCGCTGACAAGAATGGGTAATTCATTACCCTCTATTGAGATCAAAATTTTACACATCGATGGACGATGCAGCCTCGATTATCGTTTCACCTATTACACTAAACATGTCAGCTTTATTACTCCCGCTACGCCAGGCCAAACCGATATCTCGTTTGCTGCTATCATTTAAAGCATGTGTCGCAACATTCGTGTTTTTGAGCATTGGTGAACCCCGCGCCATGCTTGGTAAAAAACTGACGCCAAGATCGCTGTTGATCATCTCTATCAAGGTTAAAAGACTTGTCGCTGAAAATGTTGAAACTTTTTCCAATGAGCGAACTTTGCAAGCGGTGATCGCGTGGTCGCGCAAACAATGTCCGTCTTCCAGCAAAATTATTGACTGAGAGTTAAGTCGGTTAAACTGATAGTTTGTTGCGTCCACCAGGCTCGTATCTCTGTGGCAGGCAAGTAAAAACGGATCGCTAAACAAATTCATAACTTCAACACCGCGCAGCGGATAGGGCATGGCTATTACTAGCACGTCGAGCTCGCCTCGCATAAGTGCCTGGTACAAAGACTGCGTTTGTTCCTCTTTTAAAAACAATCGAAGATTGGGAAACTTTTTCCGGATAATCGGTAGCAATTCAGGCAGCAAGAACGGGGCGATCGTCGGAATTACGCCCATATGTAGCGATCCACTTAGCGGCGCCTCTGCCTGCTTGATTGATTCAACCAGCATGCTGGTATCGCGCAGGATCATTCGCGCTTGACTGGCGATTTCCCTCCCCAATGAGGTGATTACGACATGCTTGTTAGTACGATCGACCAGTTGCGCATCGACAATGCTTTCGAGTTCTTTTATTGCTGTGCTGAATGCGGATTGGGAAACGAAACACGCCTCGGCTGACTTGCCGAAATGCTCCAGCTCACATAGTGCAACGAAGTACTGAAGCTGTTTAATGGTGGGTAGGCGTCGCATGTTCGTTATTCTAATACATGTCGACGCTGCGGATGCGGCCAGATCGCGATTGGAATGAACGACCTGCCGACACACAAAGGCGTCGGCAGGAATACGCCGGCGTTTCTTACTGCTTCTTGCTCATTGTTGCAGGTTCAGGACTTCGTTGACAGCCAGAGACAGCATGGCGAAGTCGACAGATTTGCTCGCCTTCATTTCTCCAATTAAACGCGAGTATTTATCAATGTTTTCGTGCTGAGTTTGCTGCCACGAGTCGACACGTTTACCTGCATCTTTGACGCGTTTTGCACGGGACAACACATCAGCTGTCAACGAACTCTGCCGAGCATGTAAATCCGTGCGCAAGCCGGATTTGGCCAGCAGGTGCCAGTGATTGCTGACTTCAAGGCTGGCAATCTGATCGCGCAGCCAGGTCAACTCGAGCACAGATCCGAGCGCGAAGAACACGCTGGCTACGTCTTCGATTTTCTCCTTTTTCTGCGTAGCGATGTCGACAATATCAAGCGCCGAAGAATAAGGCACAACCATGGCGACTCGATTAGCGAGTGCTTTCGGCACTCCGGCGTCGACAAAATACTGCGTGCGCGACGTAAGTGTTTTTTGATTGATTTCGGCTAGCGGTTTGGGCATGCACTCGCGAAGCTGTTCGACCCCCGGTTTAAAGTACTCGATCATCGCGGTGATTCCATCGTGAGTGCGGCGGTTTCTCACCAGCCAATGGATGCAGCGCTCGCTCAGGCCTGCGACCAAAGCAAGCAGCTCGAGCTGAGTGGTGGCGCTGACTTTGTTATCCAGCGCCTCAATGTCGTGCCACAACTCGCGCATGTCGAAGATCTCGACACCCGCAACAAACGCGCTGCAGACGTCCGATGAATGCGCACCAATCTGGTCATACATTCGATGAGCGAAGGTCGGCCCCACACGATTGACAAGTTCGTTAGTCACAACGGTCGCGATAATCTCGCGGCGCAACCGATGTTTAACAATCAATGGCGCAAACTTTTTGCGCAGTGGAGTAGGGAAGTAATCGATCAAACGTGCCGTTAGAAAATCGTCTTCGGGAAGCGTTGAGTCGACTAATTCATCGAACATTGTCATTTTGCTGTAGGACACCACGACTGCAAGTTCCGGTCTGACCAGACCTTTCTTGTCTGCCATGCGTTCGGCGATTTCTTCCGCCTCGGGTAAAAACTCGATTTGCGGATTCAATTTACCCGCAGCTTCAAGCGTTTGCATGAAGCGCGCGTGTTCCTCCAGCAACACTTTGGCGCGTGCATTTTCGATGCTGATCGCTTGTGTTTGGTCGTAGTTGTCCTTAAGAACCAGATCGCCCACCTCATCGGTCATATCCGCAAGTAGTTTATTGCGTTGTTTCGAGGTCATGTCGCCCTTATCGACAGCCGCGTTTATCAGAATTTTTATATTGACCTCGTGGTCTGAGCAGTCGACTCCGGCAGAGTTATCGATCGCATCGGTGTACAGAATACCGCCTTGTTGCGCGTATTCGATGCGGCCAAGTTGAGTCAACCCAAGATTGCCGCCCTCGCCAACGACTTTGCAACGCAGTTGCGAACCGTCAACGCGCACGGCATCGTTGGCGCGGTCTCGCACATCTGCGTGGGATTCGGTTTTGGCTTTGACATAGGTTCCGATGCCGCCGTTCCAGAGTAAGTCAACTGGGGCCTTCAACATGCAGTTGATCAGTTCATTTGGCGGTAATGAATCGCTGTCGATGTCGAGCATCTTTTTCACTTGCGGTGTCAGCGATATCGACTTGGCAGACCGGCTGAAAATTCCGCCGCCTTTAGAAATCAGTTTCTTGTCGTAGTCTTCCCATGTTGAACGCGGCAGTTTAAACATACGATCGCGCTCGACAAAACTCTTGGCCGGGTCCGGGTCAGGATCGAGAAAGATATGCATGTGGTTGAAAGCGCCAACCAGCTTGAGGTGTTTTGACAAGAGCATGCCATTGCCGAACACGTCGCCACCCATATCACCTATCCCTACAACCGAGATTGGTTGGCTTTGCGTGTCGATACCGCGTTCGCGGAAGTGTCGCTTGACCGACTCCCATGCCCCGCGTGCCGTGATCCCCATTTTTTTGTGGTCATAGCCAATCGAGCCGCCGGACGCGAATGCATCACCAAGCCAAAAGTTGTATTCATCCGACACGCTGTTAGCGATGTCAGAAAATGTCGCTGTTCCCTTGTCTGCCGCGACGACCAGATAGGGGTCGTCGCCGTCGTAACGAACAACCTGCGGTGGCGCGGCAATTTTGTTGTTTACGAGATTATCGGTGAGGTCAAGCAGACCGCGCAGAAAGGTTTTGTAACAGTAGACAACCTCGTTCATCATCGCATCGCGGTCGCCGCCAACAGGCGGTTGTTTAACCACAAAACCGCCTTTTGAACCGACCGGCACGATGACCGAGTTTTTCACCATTTGCGCTTTCATCAAGCCAAGCACTTCGGTACGAAAATCTTCGCGTCGGTCAGACCAGCGCAAGCCACCGCGCGCAACACGCCCGCCGCGTAAGTGAACACCTTCGGTACGCGGTGAGATCACAAAAATCTCAAACATCGGTCGAGGTAACGGAATTTTATTGATATTCGCCGGGTCAAGTTTGAACGAGAGATACGGTTTGTTTTCGCCTCGTTCATCGGGTTGATAAAAATTGGTTCGCAGGGTTGATTCGATCAGGTTTAGAAATCCGCGCAGGATGCGGTCTTCGTCGAGGTTGCTGACCTCATCAAGCATTTCACGAATCGATTTACCGATCTTTTCCTGTTTTGCTTTAGGCAGCGTATTGTCCGGATCAAAACGACCGTGGAACAGCTCGACTAACTTTGCTGTGATGTGGGTGTTAGCAGCAAGGGTATCGATCATGTAACTCTGCGAGAATGGCACGCGAATTTGCAGCAGGTATTTGCAATAGGCACGCAGCATCACTGTGTCGCGCCAATTGAGGCTGGCACCAATTACCAGTCGGTTGAATCCATCATTTTCGACTTCGCCGCGCCAGATGCGTGCAAATGCATCCTGAAAAATCTCGCCGACGGCGTCGGGATCGATCACGTCACCGAGCGTATGGGTCAGCGTGTATTCGTGCACCCAGACCGGGTCAGTATTCCTGGGCTGCAACTCGTAGGGATGTGCGCCTTGCACCCGAAGCCCCATGTTCTCAAAAACCGGCAAAATGTCAGACGGGGCGATAAACCCGTCGAGCGAAAACAGTTTGAAATTAACCGATGCAGTGTCGCCAGTCAGCGGGCGATAGAAATTCATTTCGAGCGTGCCGTTGGTGCGCGAATTCTCAATATGGCGAATGTCAAAACATGCTGTTCGTGGCGCGAAGTGATCGCGATAGCTGCTTGGAAAAGCGTCATGATAAGCACTAAAGAAATCGTTTCCCTGCTCTTCGCCAAATTGTTCGGTCAGTGTTTCACCGAGATTATCTTGCCAGGTTCTTGCGGCTTCGATAATGCGCTGCTCTACTTCACCCAGGTCGAACTCGGTGGGTTTATTGGGATCTGTATAGATGACGTAGTAGAGTCGCGCGAGGATGGATTCTGAAGAAAACAGGGTATCGAACTCCACGCCGAGCCCGTCCATTGCCTCCGTCAGGATTTCCTGAATTTTGAGTCGCAACTCACGGCTATAGCGTTCGCGCGGCACAAACACCATGCACGACTGAAACCGCTGGTATTGATCGCTGCGTCCAAACAGTCGAATACGCTGGCGTTCTTGGAGATGCAAAATGCCGGTCGCTATCTCTAATACTTCTTCGCCGTTACTCTGGAACAGCGCATCACGCGGATAGGTTTCCAGAATGTTTGCCATTGCCTTTCCATTGTGCGACTGCGGATCGAGCCCTGCTTGATCGACCACCCAGGCAACTTTTTTCCTGAGCTGTGGTACATCGCTTACGCTCAGATTGTATGCGCTCGAGGTAAACAAACCGACGAAACAGCTTCGGCCAGACGGTTTTCCCTTGTCATCGAAATGCTGGACGGTGATTAATTCCATGCGACTCGGACGGTGCACGGTCGAGGGTGCGTCAGTCTTGTTGACATCGACTAACCAGTCAGCGTCGACGTAGGCTTGATTTTGATACGGAACGATCTGGCGCAGGCGCTCTGCACTGCAACCGCGCATCAGTCCCAGACTAGAGTTGGTTTTCGGTTTGAGCGTATGCGCTCCCTTGCTCGTTTCGATTTTACTGAATTCACAGTGGCCAAGAAATGTGAAGTTGTCCTCCGCTAGCCAGTTGAGAAACGTATCCAACTCGCTGATTTCGGCCGCTTTCTTTTTCTTCGATGTGGACGTAAGCGACGCGGCGATATCCAACGCCTTGGCGCGCATGTCACGCCAGTCATCGGTAACGCGTTGAACGTCGTCAACAACAGACTCAATCGAGGCTTTCAAATCGGCCAGTCGCTTTTTGTCTGTCAGCTTGTCGATCTGAAAATGCATGAATGATTCGGCGGTCGAGTCCTTGCGCGAGTCGCCAATCGATTTAATAGTGCCGTTGCCTGCACGCGAAATTTCGAAGACCGGGTGAATCGTCAGGTGCGTGGTGAAGCCAGCCCGATTCAGGGCAACTGACACTGAGTCGACCAAAAAGGGGCGGTCATCTGTGGCGATTTCTACAATCGTGTGGGTCGACTGCCAGCCGTTCTTCTCGAAGTGCGGGTTGTAAACGTGCACATGCGACTGATTCACCTTACGCTGCTTTGCAAGGCGCCAGTGACTGAGAGCCGCGCCGCGCAAATCGAGAGTATCCAGCGCACGGAGATCCTCTATAGGCACTTTTGCGTAGTAGTCCGTAAGAAACACGCGGAGTGAATCGTCGAGCTTGCTCTCGCTGTGACGTGTGGTCTCGTCAACGATTTGTTTAATGATGCTGTGTCGATCTTGGGATTTGGATTTAGACACTGTAAGTCCTCGGTCTACGATAGGCGGCGTTTGTACTGTGAGTGACGGGCAATAAGTTATGTCGGTAAACCATCTTGAATAGCATAGTTTTCAGCTTATGCAGATGATAAATATTCGAAATTGTTCTTTCCGAACAGATGGTTATGCTGAGAGAGTGGTCAACCGTATCACATGCGGCAAGCAAATTATTGAGATTGTGAGCATTTTTCACACCAAACCGTTAGGTAGTTACGACATTAATGACAAAATGGTCGTTCACAGGTTCAAAAACGCTAGTCCAAATGAAGCGATGACGGTATCCTCGCGCCTCTGGCAAAACGGCGACCTTTTCCGCCACGCGGCGCAGGTTTTTCCTGACGCGCGATCCAGCAGAATTTAAAACAGTTGTGCCCTCTGGGGCATGGGAGTTGAGTAGCATATGTTTAGCAAAAGTGACCAGATAGCCGGGTTCGACGATGAGCTATGGGCAGCCCTGCAGGATGAAGATAAGCGACAGGAAGATCACGTCGAACTGATCGCCTCAGAAAACTACACCAGCCTGCGCGTGATGCAGGCGCAGGGTTCGCAGATGACCAACAAGTACGCCGAGGGCTATCCGGCCAAGCGGTACTACGGCGGTTGCGAGCACGTGGACGTCGCCGAGGCACTGGCAATCGAGCGCGCCTGCGAATTGTTTGGTGCGGCCTTCGCCAACGTACAACCGCACTCGGGCTCGCAAGCCAACGCCGCTGTTTACGGCGCGCTGGTTAAACCCGGCGACACCATCCTGGGCATGAGTCTGGCGCACGGCGGGCATTTGACCCACGGTGCCTCGGTTAACTTCTCCGGCAAAATTTACAACGCGATCCAGTATGGATTAAACGAGGAAACCGGCGAGATCGATTACGATGAAGTTGAGCGTTTGGCGAATGAGCACAAGCCACAGATGATCGTTGCGGGCTTTTCGGCTTATTCACAAATCGTCGACTGGCAGCGATTTCGTGACATCGCCGACGCGGTTGGCGCGGTGTTTTTTGTAGATATGGCGCACGTAGCGGGTCTTGTCGCAACCGGACATTACCCGAACCCAGTGCCGATCGCCGACGTATGCACCACAACCACACATAAAACCCTACGTGGTCCGCGCGGAGGTCTGATTGTCGCGCGCGAAAACGAAGAAATCACCAAAAAGCTGAACTCGATGGTTTTCCCGGGCATGCAAGGTGGCCCGCTGATGCACGTAATTGCAGCTAAAGCGGTCGCATTTAAAGAAGCACTGCAACCGGGATTCAAGGATTATCAAGAACAAGTGATAATCAACGCCAACGCTATGGCCGAGGTGTTCATTGAGCGCGGATTCAAGATTGTGTCCGGCGGTACGAAAAACCATCTCTTCCTGCTCGACATGATCGAGCAGGGGATCACCGGAAAAGATGCAGACGCGGCTCTGGGTCGCGCCCACATAACGGTGAACAAAAACAGCGTTCCGAACGATCCGCAATCTCCGTTTGTCACCAGCGGCTTGCGAATCGGCTCACCGGCGATGACAACTCGCGGCTTCAAAGAAGACGAAGCACGGCAGCTGACGCACTGGATCTGCGATGTTTTGGCGAACATCAACGACGAATCAGTGATCGAGGAAGTGCGTGGAAAAGTATCTGAGTTATGCGGCCGTTTTCCGGTGTATAAGTAACGATACTTAGCAGAGAACGCTGCTACAACCGCAGCCGACCGGAGTCGGCAACTAAAAGAGGAACGCCGGCTCTCGCAGTCGGCGTTTCGCTGTTTTAAGTGGTGCCGAAATCGACGCCGGCGAGATCGGCGTATAACAAATGCGAACGAGTGTTAGTGACATGACCAAATACTCTATTTTCAGCTTGCTGCGAAACGCCGTGAGCTACAACGAAAACTGGCAGGCCGCGTGGCGCAGTCCTGAGCCCAAAGCTGAGTACGATGTCATCGTTGTCGGCGGTGGCGGGCACGGTCTGGCAACCGCGTACTACCTCGCCAAGGAACACGGCATTACTAATGTGGCGGTTCTGGAAAAAGGGTGGATCGGCGGCGGAAATACCGGACGCAACACAACCATCGTGCGCTCGAATTACCTTTGGGACGAAGCCGCGCTTCTGTATGAAAAATCCATGAAGCTGTGGGAAGGTCTCTCGCAGGAACTCAACTATAACGTCATGTTTAGCCAGCGCGGTGTGTTCAATCTCGGCCACAATCTGCAGGACATGCGTGATATTCATCGACGCGTTAACGCTAATCGCTTGAATGGTGTCGACGGCGTAGTCATGTCGCCAGATGAGATCAAAGCCAAGGTGCCGTGCATCGACATCACAAGCAAGCCCCGTTACCCGGTTCTGGGCGCATCATTCCAGCCGCGCGGCGGTGTGGCGCGGCACGATGCGGTGGCCTGGGGCTATGCGCGCGGAGCGGATGCTGCTGGTGTGGATATCATTCAAAACTGTGAAGTGACGGGCATCCGGCGTGAGGACGGTGCTGTCACCGGGGTTGAAACCTCGCGCGGGTTTATCGGCGCCAAAAAAGTCGCTGTGGTTGTCGCGGGTCACAGCGGCGTGCTGGCTGAAATGGCCGGTATTCGTCTGCCACTGGAGTCACACCCACTGCAAGCCTTTGTGTCTGAGCCGCTCAAGCCAATGTTCGACACAGTTGTCATGTCCAACGCGGTTCACGGGTATATGAGTCAGTCTGACAAGGGCGAACTGGTCATAGGCGCGGGTATCGACAGTTACAACGGTTATGGTCAACGCGGCAGTTTCACCACTATCGAACACACCATGGCGGCGCTAATGGAATTGTTCCCCATCGTGTCGCGCGTGCGCATGTTGCGCCAGTGGGGCGGCATTGTGGATACCTGCCCGGATGCGTGCCCGATTATCGGCAAGATGCCGGTGAAAGGTCTTTACATGAACTGCGGATGGGGCACTGGTGGGTTCAAGGCAACTCCGGGTTCCGGGTGGGTCTTCGCCCACACCGTCGCGCAGGATGAGCCGCACGAATTGAACGCCGCGTTTTCGCTAGAGCGGTTTATCAGCGGCGCACTAATTGATGAGCACGGCGCAGCTGGCGTAGCTCACTAAGACGAGGTCATTACTATGCTTTTAATAACCTGTCCTTATTGCGGGGATTCGCGTGACGAATCTGATTTTACCTACGGTGGCGAGGCGCATATTAAACGTCCGCTCGATCCCGATGCCTTAACTGATCAGGAGTGGGCGGATTACCTGTTTATGCGTACGAATACCAAAGGCTATTTCCGAGAAATGTGGAATTGCTCCTCTGGCTGCCGGCGTTGGTTTAACGCTGAACGCAACACTGTAACAAACCACTTCAGATCTTTTTATCGCATAGGTGAGCAACCTCCAGTTCCAGACACAGAGGTTAACAATGGTTGATCGACGTCTTCCCGGTGGCGGCAGAATAGACCGCAGCAAGCCACTTCGCTTTACCTTCAATGGCAAAGAGCTGACTGGCTACGAGGGCGACACGCTGGCCTCAGCGCTGCTGGCCAACGGCGTTAACATCGTTGGACGGAGTTTTAAGTACCATCGCCCGCGCGGCATTGTCGGAGCGGGAGCCGAAGAGCCCAACGCGCTTTTGCAAATCGGAACAGGTGCCAGCACCATTCCCAATCTGCGAGCTACGCAGGTCGAGCTTTACGAGGGCATGGTCGCTCGAAACGTTAACGGATGGCCGAGCGTCGAGTTCGATGCGATGGCTGTCTTGGGTTTTTTCTCACGCGCATTGGCGGCAGGGTTTTACTACAAAACCTTTATGTGGCCGGCGTCGAAGTGGCCGCTTTACGAGCACTTTATTCGCAAGTCTGCGGGTTGGGGCGTTGTCCCGGACGGCCCTGATCCACATCACTACGAGCACCACAATGCGCATTGCGATGTGTTGATCACCGGGGCCGGACCGGCGGGTATTGCGGCAGCATTGGCTGCCGGTCGAAGCGGTGCACGCGTCATTTTGTGCGACGAGCAAAATGAACTGGGGGGCCAATTGCTCAGTAGCACCGCTCAGATCGACGGTAAGTCTGCAGCACATTGGCTGCAAGGTGCGCTTGCCGAATTGGAGGAAATGCCCGAAGTGACGTTGTTATCTCGCGCCACAGCTTTTGGTCATTACGATCACAATTTCGTTGGCATTTTGGTGCGCGAGGCCGACCATCTGGGTGACTCGCTTGAGCACGGCACGATTCGCGAGCGCGTCTGGCGGGTTCGTGCGAAACACGTTATTCACGCGCAAGGTGCGTTCGAGCGTGCGCTGGTATTCTGCAATAACGACCGCCCCGGCATAATGACCGCGTCAGCCGTCTCGACTTACATCAACCGCTACGCGGTAAAACCGGGCGACACGGCGGTTGTATTCACCAACAACGACAGCAGCTACCAAACGGCGTTTGACCTGCACGCGGCGGGATCCAGTGTAGTTCTGGTTGATTCGCGCAGCAGCGGTGCGGAGTTGGGCGAGCTGACCGATACGGCGAATCAAAAAGGCATTGAAATTCTTGCCGGGCACGTGATCGTCGACACAAGCGGGCGCAAACGCGTTAACCGCGTCAAGGTCATGCAGATGGCAGAAAATGGCAAAGACGTGATCGGTCATGCACGCATGATCGACATCGATCTGGTTGCCATGTCGGGCGGTTGGAGTCCCGCCGTACATTTGCATTCGCACTCCGGCGGCAAAAACGATTGGGACGACGCAAAGGCGTGTTTTGTGCCGGGAGCGAGCAACCAAAACTCGACTGCCGTCGGCGCCAATAATGGCATCTTTGGCCTCGCGGAGTGCCTTCAGGATGGTTTAGCTGCCGGAGCCAAAGCCGCGTCCGAGTGTGGTTTTAAGGCCGAGGCCGGCTATTCGCCCACTGTTAGCGCGGTCGAATCAAGCGCGATTACGCCGCTGTGGCGCGTGCCGTCAGAGCAAAGCGTTGAACGCGCGCCCAAAGCATTTGTCGATTTTCAGAATGACACCGGCGCTTCCGACATTACACTCGCGGTGCGCGAAGGCTACAGGTCCGTTGAGCACGTCAAGCGCTATACCGCGCTGGGTTTTGGCACAGAGCAGGGCAAACTCGGCAATATCAACGGTATGGCGATCCTCGCAGAGACTTTGGGTGCCAGCATTCCGGAAACCGGTACCACGACATTCCGACCTGCGTATACTCCGGTTACGTTTGGCGCGGGTGCCGGACGCGAGATTGGCGGTAAGCTGTTCGAACCGGTGCGTACCACGGCGATGCATACCTGGCATGAGGCTCAGCACGCGAAGTTCGAAATTGTGGGTCAGTGGCACCGACCCTGGTACTACCCCAAACCGGGTGAAGACATGCACCGCGCCGTCAATCGCGAGTGCCGAGCTGTTCGCGACCATTGCGGCGTGCTCGACGCCAGCACCCTTGGGAAGATCGACATTCAAGGTCCGGACGCCGCCGAGTTTCTTAATCGAATTTATTCGAACGCGTGGCTCAAGCTGAAAGTTGGCTACTGTCGCTACGGCCTGATGCTGGGTGAGGACGGTATGGTAATGGATGATGGCGTAACCGCTCGTCTCGGGGAAAATCACTTCCACATGACGACCACTACCGGCGGCGCCGCGCGTGTTCTCGGTTGGATGGAGCTATGGCTGCAAACTGAATGGCCGGAAATGCAGGTGCATTTCACTTCAACCACAGATCACTGGTCAACTATCGCGGTCGCCGGACCAAAAAGCCGCACCGTGCTGGAAAGCCTGTGTGACGACATCGATTTCTCTGACGATGCATTTCCGTTCATGACGTTTCGCGAGGGCACAATTGCCGGTTTGCCGGTACGCGTATTCCGAATCTCGTTTACCGGTGAAATGTCGTACGAAATAAACGTTCAAGCGAACTATGGGCAGGCCATTTGGGACGCGGTATGGGAGGCCGGGCAACCGCACGGCATCACGCCATATGGCACAGAGACGATGCACGTGTTGCGCGCCGAGAAAGGCTTCATCATAGTCGGTCAGGATACAGACGGGTCGGTAACGCCTGTCGATCTCGGCATGCAGTGGGCGATGAAGGACAGCGCTGACTACATTGGCCGACGCTCGCTTTTGCGAACCGACTGCGTGCGTGAGAATCGCAAGCAGTTGGTTGGCCTGCGCACACTCAACCCCAACGCTGTGCTGCCGGAAGGCGCACAGTTAGTCGATGATCCGTCGTTGCCGACACCTGTACCGATGATTGGCCATGTGACATCAAGCTACTTCAGCGCCAACCTTGGTCACTCGATCGCGATGGCACTGGTTAAGGGCGGGCACTCGCGAATGGGCGACATCATCAAGGCACCGCTTGCGGATGGAACCGTGGTCGAGGCAGAGATATGCAGCCCAATTTTCTTTGACCCGAAAAATGAACGGCAAAAACCGACTCTGGAGAAGGCCGCATGAACGAGAGTGTGATGCAACCAAGTAGCCCGTTTGCACCGTTCCTGAGTCGCACACAGGGTCGTTTCAGCGATGATGAAGCGGGTGTCGTTTTCCGCGAACAACCCTTTGTTTCGCACATTAATCTTCGCGGTAACCCTGATGATAAAGGCTTTATTAAAGATACCGTCAATGTGCTCGGCTTTGACTTGCCCTTGTCGCCCAATATCTGGTCAGGGCACGAAGGCGTGCGCGTCTGCTGGTTGGGGCCAAACGAATGGCTCGTTATCACCACCGGTGCTGCCAGCGAGTGGATTGACGCCGTTCGCGCCGCCAACGAAAGTCGGCTCGTTGCAGTGACAGATGTCAGCGGCGGTCAGACGATCGTGCAGCTATCAGGAACATACGTGCGGGACCTGTTTGCCAAGGGCTGCACGCTGGATTTTCACCCCCGCGCTTTTACAACCGGTCAGTGCGCGCAGTCGTCTTTGGGGAAAGCGCCCGCGCTGTTTATTCAAACGGACGATGCGCCGGTGTTTGATCTTGTCGTACGCCGCAGTTTTTCCGACTACATCGCTTACTGGATTGAAGACGCTGCGCACGAGTTTGGCCTGCGGATCGTGCGCGACTAACACACCCCAGAAACCGCTGATTAGCAGCAAAACCGCCCTGATTTTGGGGGCGGTTGATCCGATTGGAGTGCCCAGAATTCCTCAAGTTTTCGGCTTCAGTCACGCTAAAAGATACTGAATAACTGATCGATTTTTCAGGATCTCGCGTAAATGCCGGCCGCAGCCGAAAAACTCCGTTCGTTTTACAAAATGCTCGAACCGATCGGGCAACTTGACGATCACCACGCAAATGCGTTGCTGGAGGAGGCACAGCATGAGTCCCTCGCGCCGCGATCTTTGCTGGTGGCCGAAGACGAAAGCGACTGGTTGACCTATCTGGTTGAGGGTGAACTCGCGTTGCTTTCGGGCGGTTTTGTGAAAGATTCGGTTAAGAGCGGCTCGCAGCGGGCGCTCGAACCCGTTTTTGCAGATCAGGAAGTCGATCGCGCGATCACCGAACTCGGCGCCAAAGTCGTGCAGTTCCGCCGTAGCCTTTACGACATGCTAGCGACTCAGCAGGAGAGCGAAGGCACTGAACTGGTCGAGATCGATCTAAGCGAATCCGAAAATCGCATTTTTCAGGCAATCTCGACTGCATTTGCGAATCACTCACTGGAGTTACCCAACTTTCCGGATGTTGCGCTCAAAGTTCGCGAGGCGGTTAACTCGCCCGATGTCGGAGCGTCGGAAATCAGCCAGATCGTGCAGGCTGATCCGGTTCTCGCAGCACGCTTGATGCAGGTTGCAAACAGTCCGTTGTATCGGGGGTGGAAAGATGTACTGAGCGTGCGCGATGCGGTCAGTCGACTGGGACTGGAGTCAACGCGTTCGCTGGCGGTCAGTTTGGCAGTGAAACAGTTGTTCAAGGCGCGCTCGGCGATGGTCAAAAAACGCATCAAGTCACTGTATCAACAAAGCACGTATATCTCGGCGATCAGCTACGTGTTGAGTCAGAACACCGAAGGGCTCGATCCGGAGCGCGCGTTGTTTGCAGGCTTGATTCACGACATTGGCACTATCCCGATCTTGAATTACGTGGACAAGCACCCTGAGATCGCACCATCGGCTGAAACGTTGGAAAAAACCATCCGCAATTTAAAGGCATCGATAGGCGCGATTTTGGTCAGCGCATGGGACTTTGATGCCGAGCTGATCGAGCTTGTTGAAGTGGGGGACGACTGGGATCGGACAACGGCTGGTGAACCCGACTATATCGACGTCACGCTAGCCGCCAAGTGGTTTTGTCTTTTCGACACCGGGCATTCAGCGTCTCTACCGTCGAAGTCATCCGTTGCGGCAATCGCCAAATTGTCCGAAGCGGGTGCGATTGAAGACGACGACAGTTTCCTTGAAGACGCGCGCGAGGAAATCACGTTAATACACCAGATTTTGCAAATTTGATCTCAGACGTTATGCGATGCAATCCTGATTAAAGCCCGAGCATCCTTGGCCGTTAACGATCTGTCAACCGGGCTTTCGGTTGAACGCCTTTCAACAGCTAAATCTTGGAGTTCGGATGTCTAACAGCAACTCAGCTGATAAACCCACCGTGAAACGAAATCCTAAAAAGACAAAAACAACATCAGGGTCAAGTAATCATGTAAAGACGCTGCTCACTAGCTCTGTTGCCGAGCACGCACCGGCGCCTATTTGGGCTTGCGATCCGGACGGCAGGTTTGCGTTTACGAATAGGAGGTGGCAGCAATTTATTCGGGGCGGTGAAGACGCGCGGCCAGAGAAGCAGTGGGTGGCATCGATCAATCCGGAGGATTCGCCAAAATACCAGGCGACGCTCGAGCACAGTCTCAAAGAGCACAGAGCGATGCGAATCGATTACCGGGTTGTTCACAAAGACGGCAGCGTGCGTTGGATTCAGGATACGGCGGAACCTCTTTTAGACAGTGATAACGTGTTTCGAGGGTTGATTGGCACGATTACCGACGTGACCGAGAGTAAACAGAACCTCGCCGCACTGCGCCATTCTCACGACGAGGCCGAAGCGCAGGATCGTGAAAACAAGCTTATCGATGCAATGAACGGGTATCTGCAGGTGTGCTTGTCGATGAGAGAGACGTACCCGGTGGTCGACTACTATGTGCGACGTATTTTCCTTGGTTGTTCCGGTGCGATTTACCTGTTTAACGAAAACCGCACTGTGGTTGAGCCTGTTGTGACATGGGGTGACGCAGGGAAACTAGACAAGGTCCTCGACCCGAATGACAGCTGGGCACTGCGTCAGGGCAAAGTTCATGAAGTTACCGAACAATATCAGGGGATGTTATGTGATTTCCTCGATGCACACCCAGTAAATGGCTACATATGTGCACCGATCATCGCGCAAGGCGACATGATTGGAATGTTACACGTTCAGTACGACGAAATTCCGAAAGACTTTACCCCGTATGAAATCGATCATCACTATCAGGCGCGCCGTCGACTGGCGATGACCACCGCGGACCATCTGGCGTTGGCGCTGGTGAGCCTTAAACTGCGCGAGGCGCTCAAACAACAATCGGTTAAGGATCCGCTGACACAATTGTATAACCGTCGCTACATGTCGGATTCACTCGAACGCGAATTTGCCCGCTGTCGCCGTGCGCAATGGGAGCTGAGTATCATTCTAATCGACATCGATCATTTCAAGTCGTACAACGACGAACACGGACACGATGCGGGTGATCTGGTTTTGCGCGAGTTGGCCGACTATATACGGGGCAACTTGCGCGCCGAAGATATCGCTTGTCGGTTTGGCGGAGAGGAGTTCCTGTTGTTACTGCCCGGCGCCAAGCAAGAGGAAGCTCGCAAGCGGGCCGAAGAGCTGCGCGAAGGAATCAAACAATTGACAATTCGTTATC
Organism: Pseudomonadota bacterium; assembly: GCA_039029275.1. Classification (GTDB taxonomy): domain Bacteria; phylum Pseudomonadota; class Gammaproteobacteria; order JBCCGL01; family JBCCGL01; genus JBCCGL01. The sequence goes on from JBCCGL010000016.1 coordinate 22,465, forward strand.
AGGGCAGCCGTATGAAAAACATTACCGTTTCAGCTGGAATTGCGACATGTCCCGATTGCGCGCTAAATGAGCCTGACTTGTTTAAAGCGGCGGACAAGGCGCTTTACAAGGCCAAGGAAACGGGAAGGGACAAAGTGTGTGTAGCGGACAATGAGCGCCGCAAAAAAAGTGTCGGCAAGCTTAAAACGGTCGGCCGTTAGTTCCACTCTCCGCGCCAACCACGCTGCGAACGTCGCCTGTCAAATTTGGCCAGGCGTCGGTCCCGCGCGCCGAAACGGACTTCGTTGCGCCGATCAGGACATTGACGCCGTATAAATTTGCGACGATCAATTTTTTTCCAGTTTTCCTCAATCCGATTAAGCGTTTTTTCGTGCTCATCGAACTCTCCTGGCAACTTTTCGCGTCCGCCAGGGACGGTTCCAGCCGGCATCAGTTCCAATCCTGAGGTGTCGAGATTGAATTCGCGCTCCGCGTCTTCAGTCCCCGAAACGCTATCACCTTGATTGTCTTGAGAATCTTTGGTTTCAGTCATAACCAGTCCTATGGCCACTGATACTAGGTCGTTTTGCAGCGCTTGGGTAGTGCTATGATCCACATCTTTTCGTAATGTCATCAGGGCGACACGTGCAGTTTTTCGCCACCACTCCCAAGGGTATCGAGACAATTCTGGCGTCAGAGTTGTGCAATTTTGGCGCTCAGGCCGTTAAACCGGGTTCGGCCGGCGTTAGCTTCAGCGGTGAGTTGAGCGTGGCTTATCGCGCGTGTCTGTGGTCGCGCGTTGCCAGTCGTATCCTTGTAAAAATGGATGATTTCCCGGCCAGCGATGAAAGTGCGCTTTATCATGGCATTGCACTAACTGACTGGTCGCAACACTTTAACAATGACGTTACCTTGGCAATCAACGCGCACGCAGCAAAGTCGAACATCACACATTCGCATTTTGTCGCGCAGCGGATAAAGGATGCGATAGTCGATCAGTTTCGTGAGCGCACCGGCAAGCGCCCGAGCGTTGACCGCAAATCTCCGGACATCCGCCTCAACGCATACCTGTTTCGCAATCGACTGCGCTTGAGTCTGGATATTTCCGGGGACAGTCTGCATCGTCGCAATTATCGTGACAGCAGCCACGCTGCTCCACTTAAAGAAAATCTGGCTGCGGCAGTATTGTTGCATGCCGGCTGGCCCGCGGTTGCCGAGCGCGGCGGCGCGTGTTTTGACCCAATGTGCGGCTCCGGAACATTACTTATCGAAGCCGCGATGATTGCGTACGACATCGCGCCGGGGTTGCAGCGTGAGCGCTGGGGATTTACTCGTTGGCTACGGCACACACCCGATCAATGGCAGCTGTTGTTGCAGGAGGCCAGGCACAGGCGAGACCAAGGATTGCAAAACTCCGTCATGATTAGCGGCAGTGACATCGACGCTAAAGCGGTTGCGACGTGCCAGTCGAATGTCAAAACAGCGGGGCTATCGAACGTGATCAGTATCAGTCAGCGCGATATTCGCGATGCTCAGCCGATTGCGAGTTCGAAAAGCGGATTGCTCGTGGTAAATCCACCCTACGGAACGCGGCTTAACGACGAGCAGGGTCTGGGCAATCTGTATTCTGCGTTGGGAAAAGTGCTGCGCGCACATTCTGGCTGGCGCGCCGGCGTGTTCTCGGCCAACCCTGACCTTGCGCACCGATTGCGTTTGCCGGTGACTGATTCCATTGCGCTGAAAAACGGTGACATCGATTGCAAGTTGCAATTGTTCGATATTCCTCTCGTAAAAGCAGCACCCAAGAATCAGGCAGAACGACCTCTTCGCACTGACGCGTCCGATCCGGCGGCGATGTTTGCGAACCGTATGCGCAAAAATCTGAAATCGTTATCCGGCTGGGCGCGCAGCAGCGGCGTCGAATGCTATCGCGTTTACGATGCGGATTTACCGGAATTTAATGCGGCGATTGATGTGTTCCACTGCGTCGATGGTGAAACGCGTGTCCATCTGCAGGAATATGCGGCGCCGAAAACCATCGACCGGCAGCGCGCGCAAGAGCGGCTCGCGATCATGCAGGACATATTACCCGATTTATTTGCCTGCAATCCTGATAACGTTTTTGTCAAAGTGCGGCAACGCCAACGCGGTGACGAGCAATACGAAAAACTTGCCAGGCGCGGTGAGTTCCATCTCATACGCGAAGCCGATCGAAAACTGCTGGTTAATTTTTATGACTACCATGATTGCGGCGTGTTTCTCGACCACCGAAAAGTTCGCCAGCGCATTGGCACGCTTGCATCCGGGAAACGTTTTCTCAATGTGTTTGCATACACGGCGGCGGCAAGCGTGCATGCGGCGATGGGAGGTGCCACATCGACCACCAGCGTGGATATGTCAAACAGTTATCTGTCTTGGGCGAAGGAGAACTTTGCCGCAAATGATGTAGTCGGCGATCAGCACCAATTTGTCAGAGCTGATTGCGTGGAGTGGCTCAAATCGGAGAGACCAAAAGACTTGTTCGACTTGATATTGCTTGATCCGCCCACATTTTCGAACTCAAAGCGGATGGACGGCACATGGGATGTCCAACGCGATCATCGAGAGTTGATCGATTCCACGATGTCGCTACTGTCGCCGAAGGGACTTTTGATTTTTTCCACGAACCGCCAACGGTTCAAGTTGGATCCGATAGTGGTTGATACGTACCGATGTCACAACCGGACCGAAAAAACCGTTCCGCGTGATTTTTCCCGTACGCCCGAAATTCATCAGTGCTGGGAAATTTCGCACCGGGACGAGCAATAGATAAGCATTAACTTGCTTGCCGTTGTTTCGCGGGTATTATTCCGCAACAGATTTTTGGAGATGTAGAGTGGCCGAATTTTTCTTTGACTATGGTTTGTTTGCGTTGAAGTCGCTGACAGTCGTTGTCGCTATTGTCATTATCGTGCTGGTTTCGGTGGCGGCGGGCTCCAGAACCAGAAAAACACCCGATGGTCACATTGAAGTCACTAAGGTCAACGACGATATCGATCAACTGCGCGATACCCTGTCGGCTGCGGTCACAGATTTGGAAGCCTACAAACTGGCGGCCAAGAAACGTAAAAAGGAGGAAAAGGCCGAGCGCAAGGCGCGCAAAAAGGCACTTAAGCTTGAAGCCAAGAAGTCGGAGTCTGCAAAAAAAACCAGCCCGACAAAATCTGACGACGCGGATGACAAGGGTGAGGACGAAGAAGATACCAGCGCCGATGATCAAAAATCACGCGTGTTCGTGCTTGATTTCGATGGCGATATAAAAGCCTCTGCGGTTTCGGGCCTTCGACGAGAAATCACAGCGGTACTCTCGTTGGCGCAAGCGCAGGACGAAGTGGTCGTGCGTCTCGAAAGCGGCGGTGGCATGGTGCACAGCTACGGTCTCGCTTCCTCACAGTTGCAACGCGTCAAGAATCACGGTGTACCGCTGACAATCTGCGTAGACAAGGTCGCCGCCAGCGGCGGCTACATGATGGCCTGCGTCGCAAACAAATTGCTGGCTGCACCGTTCGCAATCATCGGATCAATCGGCGTCGTAGCGCAATTGCCAAATTTTCATCGCTTGTTGAAAAAGAACGATGTCGACTTCGAATTAATCACAGCCGGCGAATACAAACGCACGCTGACGATGTTTGGCGAAAATACAGAAAAAGGGCGCGAAAAGTTTGCCGAGGATATAGAGGAAATTCACGTCATGTTTAAGGAGTTCGTGACCGAACACCGTCCGCAACTCGATGTGGAATCCGTCGCCACTGGCGAAATTTGGTTTGGCCAGCGCGCTAAAGATAAAACGCTGGTGGATGATTTAATGACGAGCGACGAGTACATCGCAAACGCGTGCGACAGTGCCGACGTGTTCGTCGTTAAGTACGTCGAGAAAAAGTCTCTGCCGGAAAAGCTCGGTGTTGCCGTTCAGTCCGCCTTGGACAACACCGTACTTAAGTGGTGGGATCGGGGCACGAATACCCGTTTCTTTACCTAGAAGCCGCGCGGAACACGAGATTCTGCGCCGCTTAAAACCTAGCCTTTAAGCGCTTTTGCGTGGTGAGCAATGTGCTCGCCAATAAACGTCTGGATAAAAAAGTAACTGTGGTCATAGCCACTTCGCATTCTTAGTTCCAGCGGGTGGTCGTGCTCCTGACATGCGGCCTCCAGCAATTGCGGTTTGAGCTGTTCAATCAGAAACTCGTCGTCGTCTCCCTGATCAATCAACAAGGTCAGCTTTTCTTGTGCCTGAGACACCAAACGTGTGGCATCGTATTCGGCACCGGCTTCGACGCTGCCGAGATAACCGTTAAAAATTTTCTCACCCCACGGGCACTGGGTCGGTGCACAAATCGGGGCAAATGCGGACACCGACCGGTATTTGCCAGGGTTTTTAAGCGCGACGATCAAAGCGCCGTGACCGCCCATCGAGTGACCGGTGACCGATCGCGCGTCGCGGATCGGTAACTCACTCTCGATCAGAGCCGGAAGCTCATCGACGACGTAGTCGTACATATGATAATGGGTGGCCATCGGCTCTTCGGTGGCGTTCACATAAAAACCCGCACCCTTACCGTAGTCATAAGCATCCGGATCGTCCGGTACTTCGTCGCCGCGCGGACTGGTGTCGGGTGCTATCAAGGCGACACCGTGTTCGGCAGCGTGTACCTGCGCGCCGGCCTTGACCATAAAATTTTCGTCAGTACAGGTAAGGCCGGAGAGGAAATACAGCGCTGGCACCTTGCCATGTTCAGCCTGCGGCGGAAGAAAAACAGAAAAGCGCATGGTGCAATGGTTGCTGGCGGACATGTGCTCGTAAGTCACAAGCCAGCCTTCACACATTTTGACGCGTTCAATTTCCGTCAATGCACTCATCAACCTTCACCCTCTTAAAATGGCCAAAAAAATAAGTCGTCGATCATAACCGAGACTCACGGTCAAAGGGAGAATTTGCTAGCATTCGGCGTTTGAATTCTTGTCAGCGTCGTCGTTTGACCATGCCCGAACTTCCTTCTGAAAAACGTGTGTTGGTTCCGACCAAGCGAGGAGAACTGCTGCGCGGTGCGCGCGACACGTTACCTTTAGTCGTCGGTGCTGTTCCCTTCGGCATTATTTTCGGTGCCCTCGCTATTGGTGCCGGGCTTTCGCCGATGGCAACGCAAGCGATGTCCCTGTTCGTGTTTGCCGGTTCTGCGCAATTTGTCGCCGCCGGTTTGCTCTCGCAAAGCGCGGGTGTTGCGATCATCGTGTTGACAACGTTTATCGTGAATCTTCGCCACGCGCTCTACAGCGCATCGCTTGCGCCCTATGTGCAAAATCTCTCGCAGCGTTGGCTTTTGCCGCTCGGCTTCTGGCTGACCGACGAAACCTTTGCCATCGCGATCAAACGCTATCGCGATGCTGATGCATCCCCGCATAAGCATTGGTATTACCTTGGCTCAGCGGTGCTGATGTACGTCAATTGGCAAATTTGTACGCTGATAGGAATTGTCGCCGGGCAGCAGTTACAGGGTCTTGCGGATCTTGGTCTTGAGATTGCTATGGTGGTTTCATTCGTCGGGATTGTTGTTCCGATGCTGATATCCAAGCCGATGGTTGCCTGTGCATTGAGCGCGGGTGGTGTGGCGGCATTACTGCATTCTTTGCCGCACCAGTTAGGGTTGATGGTTGGTTCCGTGGTGGGGGTGCTGGTCGGGTACTTATTGACCAAGCGCATGGGCGACAATAACCTTCCAGCGGCGGATGTGTCGTCATGAATATTGTGTTCGATTCCGAATTCTTATTGATCGTGGGTATGATGCTGGTCACATTTGGCGTGCGCTATCCCGTTTTGGCCTGGTTGAGCAAACGCGAACTGCCAAAAAACGTGGTGATTGCGCTTGAGTTTGTGCCGGTTGCGGTGCTGAGTGCGATCGTGGTTCCGATGGCAACCATTCGCGACAGCGAGTGGGCGATCTCGCTCGACAATCCGTTTTTTGTTGCTACTGTATTTTCTATTCTGGTGGCCTTGAAAACACGCAATCTGCTGCTCACAATTGTTTTGGGTATGGCCGTGTTCTTTATTTACCGACTCTGGATTCTTTGATGGATTTTACTATTCGAAAAGCCTTGGCAGGCGACGCCGAAAAAATTTCACAGTGCGTGAAGAACGCTTACGCGCCGTACATTGAGCGTATCGGTAAGCCGCCTGGCCCGATGCTGGACGACTATGCAGAAGTGATCGAAAAGCACATCGTATTTACCATCGATACAGATAACGATCTCGCGGCCGTGTTGGTGTTGATCGAAAACGATGGCGGTATATTGCTCGACAATGTCGCGGTTGATCCCGCGTATCAAGGTCAGCGCGTTGGGAGTTGCTTACTTAGTCTGGCTGAATCTGCCGCGAAAAAGCGCGGCTACAGTGCAATCGATCTGTACACACACGAGAAAATGACAGAGAACATCCCGCTGTACGAGAAACGCGGCTACGTTGAAACCGAACGTAAAAACGTTAACGGGTATGAGCGCATATACATGCGCAAGTCGCTAACCGCTTGATTCTCAATTTAACGACTTGCTAGGAATTCGCTTTTCCGACTAGCAATACCAGCGGCCATTGCACTTTGCGGGACTTATCACCCCAGGCATCGCGAAGTTTGCCTTCAATTAATAAAATAGGATCGCTGCCGTTCTCTCGAATGTAGCGATTGGTCGACGACCAGCTTCGGTAGTAACCGAGCTGTTGCTCGATTGACCACTCGACACTCAGATCAAACGCTGGCGCGTGGATACGCTCGAACGGAAAGGGAATTGTGCGGTACCCGGACTCAATGTGACGGCGCTCGGGTGGCCAGTATCCATCCAGAATCTCGCTGTAGAGTTCGTCGAAAATAGCATCGATTTCCGGCGTGACGCGTTCGATCTCGTAAGCCCAGAGCGCGACGATACCGTCGGGACGCAGTACACGGTTTACCTCGCCGAAGAACTTTTCGTGATCGAACCAGTGTGCTGCCTGTGCGACCGTAATTAAATCGACGCATTGCGAGTCGAGGCCGCTCGCTTCTGCTGTTGCGACTGAGTACGCGACCCGGGGGTGCGGTTTTGCCTGTGCTATCTGGCTCGCACTGGCATCGGTTGCGCTGATCTGCGCGAAGTGGTCGGCCAATCCGTGTGCCGCTTGCCCGTTACCCGTGGCGCAGTCCCAGCAGTGTTCGTGCTTGCTGCAAACAGACGCCAGCCAGTCAAAAAGATCGGCCGGGTAGTGCGGGCGAAACTGGGTATAGGTCGCGGCCTGTGCTGAAAAGTGGTCTTTAAATTCCTGCGGCATTTTGAGTGCGGGTGAGCTCGCCAGATTACACTCGTGCTTTGAGCGAATCGCCAACTCTTTCTGCCATCGACCGAAGAGTATCCTCGGTCGTGCTCCAGTCGATGCAGCCGTCTGTAATCGACATGCCGTATTGCAAACCGGCAACGCCCTCGTCTGGCACCTTTTGCGTGCCCGCGTTGAGGTGGCTCTCGAGCATAACTCCCATGATCGAACGGTTGCCTTCGGTAATCTGAGTGGCCACGTCGCTGGCAACCAGCGGCTGCAACTCGGGCTTTTTGTTCGAGTTTGCGTGACTGCAGTCAACGATAATATTTTCCGGCAGGCCAGCATCTTTCAGGGCTTGTTCGCAGAGCGCGACACTCACCGAGTCGTAGTTTGGCCGTTTGCCCCCTCGAAGAATCACGTGGGCGTGGCGGTTGCCTGCTGTTCGAATAACCGAGACATTGCCGTCGTGGTTGATACCGAGAAAGCTGTGACCATTGGCAGCTGACTGCATCGCGTTGACTGCAACGTCGAGCCCGCCGTCGGTTCCGTTTTTAAACCCGACAGGCGTTGACAGGCCGCTCGCAATCTCCCGATGCGTTTGGGATTCGGTCGTGCGTGCGCCGATAGCGGACCAGCTGAACAGATCATCGAGGTACTGAGGGCTGATCGGGTCGAGTACTTCGGTGCCGGTTGGCAGGCCACGGTCGGCGAGGTGCACCAACAAATTTCGGGCGATTTTCAGACCTTCCTCGATGCGGAACGTGCCATCGATCCGCGGGTCGTTGATCAACCCTTTCCAGCCTACGGTAGTACGCGGCTTTTCAAAATACACGCGCATAACGATGCACAGGTGCTCGCTCAGTTCGTTGCGCAGCGCAAGCAGTCTCTCCGCGTATTCGTGTGCGGCTTTAATGTCATGAATTGAGCACGGGCCGACCACGACGATCAAACGATGATCTATGCGATCGAGAATGGCCTCGATTTCCTTGCGGCCATTTTCAACGGTTGTGAATCCGGCATCGCTCAGGGGAATTTCCTGATGCAGCTGCGCGGGAGTGATTAACGTCAACTCCTGATCGATGTTGACGTCTTCGAGTTTGTTCTGGCTCATCTTTTTATGTCGCTGTTTTCGCGGCGTGACTTTCGAAAAACGGACGATTGTAACCGATTAGGCCTAACTATCGTTGCCTTTTTCCTTGAGCAATACATCGCCAGACTCGTTCACCCATACCGACATTTCACCGCGCAGCAATTGTTGCAATGCCTTACCGACAAAGTGTGCGCGCCAGCCGTTGAGCAAACGCGAGTTACTGTCACCAAGAACCAGTTTTTCCAGCTCCTTGCGCGGTGCCAGCACCGCGTGGTTGATGCAGTGTTGATCGGCCTGAAGCTTCGCGACAACGCTGAGCAAATCGATCAGGGCATCCTGCTGCGCGCTTGGCTTGTGTTTCCGCTTGCCGGCAGGTAACGGAATCGGTTGCCTGTTGCGTGCTTGTTCGACGATATCGAGCAGGGTTTGGCCGTGTTTATTAACGGTGCCATTAGCGAGGTTGCGGAGCGATTCGAGATCATCCAGATTTTTTGGTTGTAAACGAGCGATATCGATGATGGCATCGTCCTTCATCACCCAGTTACGCGGAATATTACTGTTGCGTGCGGTTTTTTCGCGCCAGCACGCAAGCGATTGCACGATGGATAAAGCGGTCTTGGGCAGGCGATCTGTATGGCGAATGCGCAGCCACATATCCTCGGCCGCGCGTTGATAGTTTGTTATATCACAGAGTTGTTCAAATTCGTCGCGCAACCATTCAAGCCGTCCGGATTGAATCAACGCGCTGCGCATCGCCGGGTAAAGTTGTGCGAGATAGATGACATCGTCAGCAGCATAGTTCAGCTGTGATTGTGTCAGCGGGCGCTTGCGCCAATCGGTGCGCGATTGCGTTTTGTCCAGCGTAACACTAAGGCGCTCCTGGACCAAAGACGCGTACCCCATCTGCTCGGGATGGCCAAATAACGGCGCGGCGATTTGAGTGTCAAAAACGTTTTGAGGTGTCTCGCCACACAGCTGGCTAAAAATCTCCATATCCTGCGAGCCGGAATGCAGCACTTTAACCACGTGATTGTCGAGCAACAAATCGATCATGGCTTGTGGCTTTTCCATTGCCTGCATATCGATGCAGGCAACTTCACCCGCTGCAGTCGCAATTTGAATCAAACAAAGAATCGGGTAGTAAGTATTTTCGCGCACAAACTCAGTGTCGATGGCGGCCCATTCGCCCTCGCGCGCACGTTCACAATAAGCCACTAGATCGACTTCGCGTTCAATCAGTTTGAAGCGGGGGGATTGGTCATTCATTTTTGTGGTAGTTCGGGCGAGAAAGGCTAAAACCGAGTTCGGCACGGAAGCTGCAGTAGTGTAGTCTACCATCTTCCCTGCATTGAGCTGACTGAAACAATCGACAGCTCACACAACCTGCGAATTGAGGAATCACATTTATGAAACGCGTCGTGATGTTTGCTTTGTTGATTTGGGCGATGAGTTTTCGCGCGCACGCGATTGATCCTTCGCTCGAGTGGCAGACACTTGCTACTGACCACTTCAGGATTCATTTTGCGGACAAGGCACAATCCAATGCGAACGAACGGATCGCGCGACGGGTGGCACGCATCGCCGAAAGCACGCATGCGGGTTTAAGCGAATGGATGCAATGGCAGCCAGAAGATCCGGTTCACGTGGTCATTTCAGATGAGAGCGACTCGGCAAACGGCTATGCAACGCCGATTCCCTACAACCGTACGGTCTTGTTCCTTGCCGCACCGCGCAGCGTTAGGAGCCTGGAGGACTACGACGATTGGCTCTCGATGCTGTTTCGCCACGAGTATCTGCATATTCTTCATTTGGATAAACGCCACGATTTGCCAGCGGACGTGAGTGATGTATTGGGCCGGTACTTTTTGTTATTCCCCAATGCGATTCAACCGCTGTGGTTTGTTGAAGGTCTGGCGGTGTCGCACGAAACCAGACGGGCGATTGGGGTCGGTCGCGGGCAAAGCAGTTATTTCCGCATGCTTATGCGAAACGAATTACAGAAGGGATTAAAGCCGGCGGAGCAAGTCAACCAGCGTGTGCGCGAGTGGCCGGCAGGCGCGGTTCCTTATTTGTACGGCACCTACTTTATGCAATTTGTTGAAAGCGAGTTTGGTGAAGACGCGATCAAGCAATGGGTCGAAGCGTACAGCGACAACCTTTTACCCGCAGCAGTAAACAGTACCGCGAAAGAAATAACAGGTGAGACCGTGCCGCAACTCTGGCTGCGCTTTGAAGAATGGTTGCGCAAGCGACTTGCGAGTGGCGACACCGCTAACGCGCTGGAAGGTGAGTGGCTCACTGATCACGGCTATCAAACCGGGTCGATCAGCGTCGACGCCGAAAGCAACGTTTATTACGTACGCAACGATCACCTGCTGCGTCCGGCTTTGATGCAACTCAATGATGATGCACCGATTGAGCTGGCGCACCTCAATCCGGGCGCGACGATTGATGCACACGCTCAAAATGGCGTTGTGATTGCGCAGCCGGAAATCTGCAACAACTACTCGATTTACTTCGATCTGTTCATTTACTCAGACAACACGACAGAGCGCCTGACGCACTGCGCTCGATACATCGAAGCCAGATGGAGCGCGCAAGGCGAAGGGTTTATAGCGGTGCATGCGAGCAATGGAGTTTATGCGCTGCACCAGTTAAATCGCGACGGCTCCCTCGATCAAGTGCTGTGGACAGGAAACGATACCGATGTGCTTGGCGGCGTGGATGTTGCGCCCGATGGAAACCAATTGGTTGCAGCGGTGTGGCGCGCCGAAAGCGGTTGGAATATCGAGGAATTCGATTTGCGCGAACGCCACTGGACCAAGCTGACCGAATCACCGTTGATCGAAGCCGATCCGCACTACGACGCGACTGGCGAGCATATTTACTTTAGCGCCGAATACGGTGGTGCTTACAACGTGTGGCGGCACAATAAAAATAGCGGCACGTTCGATCAGTTAACTCGTGTTGGAGGTGGCGCATTTGGACCCGTGCCCACCCCACAGGGTGCACTTTACTACCGCGGTAGTCATGCAGGTGGGTTCGATATCTACAAGCTGCACACGCTGGAAAGCCTGCGTGCACTGGCGTCTGCGCCGCATTCGCCATTAATGCCGCCGCCAGCGACCGAAACCGATGACAGCGCCCCAGCCGAACATTATTCGGCGCTGCCGAGCCTGCGACCGCGATGGTGGTTGCCGCGCCTGGTTCTGACCGAAGGCGCAAACGAGGTGGGTTTTGTTACCGGCGGCAACGATGCGATCGACCGCCACGCGTACGCCGTAACGCTCGCGGCCGATGTCGACAATGGATACCCAATCGGCGGGTTTGTTTACACATACTCACCGAGTCGAGACTACTCGATCCTGGTCGCGGGTTCGAGTTTGAATGACGTCGATCTCGACGGCAACGACGACGTCGAGCGAGTGCGACGCGAAGACCAGTTGCACCTTAACGTCGTTTTTCCGCTCAATGGTCTGGCGCGCAGCTGGCGGGTTTTGGCGGGCATCAGCAGCGATTACGAATCCGAGCAGGAAACGGCGAGCGATCTGACGGCGTTGCCATCATTTCGCGACAATCTTGCCGGCATCGCCCTGACCTACAACAGCAGTATCGAAACCCCACTTTCGGTGAGCCGCGCAGACGGTCGCGATGTTCGACTAATGGCCGAGAACAGCGGCGTGTTCGACAGTGATTTCAGCGGTAACGTATATGTGCTCGACTGGCGCGAGTTCGTGCGTTTGGGCAATTCGCCGCATGTTCTCAGCCTGCGCTTTGCGCGCGGCTATGGCACTGATACACCGCGACCATTTGAACTGGGTGGCTTAAGCTCGAACAACGTGCTGGAATTGTTGGGAAGCGTCGCGGGCGAGGCATTGCTCAACCGACGCGGATACGAACTGCGCGGATACGATGATGACGTGCCCGGCCTCATTGGCCGCCGCATGCAGCTGGTCAGCGCTGAGTGGCGATTCCCGATTGCCTTGATCGAACGCGGACTGATGGCGCCCGCAGTTGGGATCAATCGCGTGTTCGGTCGAGTGTTTATCGAGAACGGCGCGGCGTGGCGAGACAGCGCGGACGACACGTTTTCGTCTGCCGGGTTTGAACTTCACGTGGACGCAAGCGCTCTGTACTTTAGCGACATTCGGCTGCGCCTGGGGTACGCTCATGGTTTTGACGATGAGTTTGGTGAAGACGAGGTATACCTCACTCTGGGAGGCGGTTTTTAAGCTTCCAAAAGCCGCTCGAACACCAGCGCATTGCGATGTTTAAGTCAAACATCAGTGTTATCGATATTCTGCTGGTACCCCAGTTTTCAAACCTCACCTTCGCCGCTGTCGTCGAGCCATTGCGCGTGGCAAATATGGTGCTCGGGCGCGAGCACTTTCAATGGCGACTCTTATCCGAAGACGGTCACTCGGTTGTCAGCAGCAGCGGTTTGCGCGTTGAGGTTGACGGCGGGATTGACTCCTCAGGCTCCAGTCTCGACAAAAAACGCGATGCGCTTTTCGTTATTGCCAGCTTCGATGCCGAACGCCAAACCACCGTTGCACTGAAGCGCTGGGTGCGACAAGTGGCACGCGATGCGGCGTTGGTTGGTGGGCTTGAGTCCGGTGCGTATATTCTCGCCGCCGCGGGTTTGCTCGACGGCTACCGCGCCACCATACATTGGGAAGACTGGCCGTCATTCACCGAAACCTACCCCAAAGTAAAACTGGCGGCGGATCGCTTTGTGCTTGATCGCGCGCGTTTTACGACTGGCGGTGCCTTGCCCGCGCTCGATTTTATGCTGTTTTTGATACAGCAATTGTTTGGGCTGTCGGTGGCATTATCGGTATCGGCAAGTTTTATTTACGATCAGGCGCACAGCCCGGACGAAGCCCAGCATCCACTCTCGGCCGGGTTGCTTAAGTGGCGCGATCCGCAGCTAGTCGACGCGATTCGCCTGATGGAGGCGAATATCGAATCACCCCTGAGCGTTGTCGAAATTGCGCGAGGAATCGGCGTGAGTGCCCGCGAGTTGCAGCGACGGTTTAAAGAGATCATGCAAACCACCCCGTTAAATTACTACACCAGTTTGCGTCTGGCGGTTGGCATGCGCTTGATCAAAAACACCAACCGACCGGTCAATGACATCGCGCTGCAATGCGGCTACAGCAATGGCTCATCATTCTCGCGCGAATTTCGAACTCAGTTCGGGCAGTCGCCAAAAGAGGTGCGCGGGCGCATCGCTTGACAGCGTCGGTAACGATTCTGACAGCTCGCTAAGCCTGCGATTAAAAACGCCAGAGTCGAAAATTATCGGTTGCGGCGAACGCAATCGCTGGTTTCATCGATCTAAGGCTGCACAAGGTCTAATCAAGAGATCTGATGGCGCATATCGTATTTAATTTGTCGTAAATCGTGCCATGTTCGCGCGCGCATTCTTGAATAATTCCACTCCGAAACATTCACCTTATAGCGAGATAAGCCATGCAAAACGAGGTCTTCATCACCTGTGCGGTAACGGGTTCGGGCAATACGTTTAATAGACACCCGGCGATTCCCGCCTCTCCTGAACAAATTGCGAACGCCGCGATTGAAGCGGCCGAAGCAGGGGCGGCTGTCGCGCACATGCACGTGCGTGATCCTGAAACCGGCGCGCCCTCGCGCAAGGTGGAATACTACGAGGAAGTCTGCGAGCGCATCCGAGCCTCGAACACCGACGTTGTCATCAACCTGACCGCGGGCATGGGCGGTGACATGGTGTTCGGTGAAGGCGAAGACATTCTACCGCTGGCTGAAGGCACGGATATGGCTGGCCCGATGGAGCGCCTGAGACACGTTGAATCGTGCATGCCGGAGATCTGCACGCTGGACTGCGGCACAATGAACTTTGCCGAATCCAACTACGTGATGACCAACACGCCGGGCGTATTAAATGCCATGGCCAAGCGCGTGCAGGAGCTCGGCGTGCGCCCCGAGCTGGAGGTTTTTGACTCCGGTCATCTGGTTTATGTGAAAGAGATGATGCGCCTCGGTTTGCTCGATGATCCCATTTTGATCCAGCTGTGCATGGGGATTCCGTACGGCGCACCGGATGATCTGAACACGTTTATGGGGCTGGTCAACAATTTGCCGCAAAATTCAATTTTTTCAGCCTTTTCAATCGGCCGCCGTCAATTGCCGTTTATCGCATCAACAATGGCTGCCGGAGGCAACATTCGCGTTGGTCTGGAAGACAATCTTTTTATCGAAAAGGGCGTTTACGCCAGCAATGGCCAGTTGGTTGAGCGCGCGGTCACCATCGCGTCTGCGATGAATGTGAAAGTGCTGTCGCCTGCCGAAGTGCGTGAAAAGCTGCAGCTTAAAGTTCAAAAATAATTTCTCCCGCAACGTTTAAGACGGAGTAAAAAATGGCTCAGATCAAAAAAGCCGGATTGATTGGCGGTGGCGTTATTGGCGCGGCGTGGGGCGCTCGTATGATGATCAACGGCATCGATGTCGCAATTTGCGACCTCGACCCGGAGGCCGAGCGCAAAACCAATGCGGTGTTGCAAAACGCGCTGCGTGCTTACGAGAAGCTCAGCGAGGCCAGGATCGACAACATTGGTTCATTCGAAATCGTCAGCGAAGTTGAAGCCGCCGTCGAGGGCGCAGAGTTTATTCAGGAAAGTCTGCCCGAACGGCTCGATCTCAAACAATCTGTGCTGGCGAAAGTCAGTGCTGCGGCAGGGCCGGACGTGGTCATCGGATCGTCGACATCCGGCTTGTTGCCGAGCGATATGCAGCGCGACTGCGCGCACCCCGATCGTATCGTGGTCGGTCATCCGTTTAACCCGGTATACCTGATGCCGCTGGTTGAGATTTGCGGTGGTGAAAAAACATCAGAAGATACGATCCAGCGCGCGACCGAATTTTATTCTTCAATCGGGATGCACCCGCTGCGCGTGCGTAAGGAAATCGACGCTTTTATCGCGGATCGCCTGATGGAAGCGCTGTGGCGCGAAGCCCTGCATATGGTCAACGACGACGTGGCCACCGCTGACGAGATCGATCAAGCCCTTTGCTATGGCCCCGGACTGCGCTGGGCGTTTATGGGGTCTTTCCTGACCTATCGCCTCGCCGGAGGTGAGCCCGGTATGCGCCACTTTCTCGAGCATTTTGCCCCGTCACTGCAACTGCCCTGGACCAAGCTGCCGGCGCCCGAGTGGAGCGATGTGCTGCTGGACAAACTTTGCGATCAGTCCGACGATCAGGCCGGCGACGTTTCGATTCGCGATCTGGAAAAACTGCGCGACGACTGCCTGATTTCGGTGATGCAGGGGTTGGAACAGCACAACTACGCGGCCGGTGCAGTGCTGCAGCGCTACAACGAAAAGCTCAAAGCACTGCACGGCAGCAAGTAAGCGGTCGAACGGGTCGAGAGACTAATGACAGCCGGATCTGAACAACAGCGTGTATTAGTGACCGCGGGTGCGGCCGGTATCGGGCGCGCGATTGCCGAGGCATTTTTGACCAATGGAGCGCGCGTGCACATCGCCGATATTGACTCGGACGCCATCGACACGATGTGTTCCGCAAACCCGGCAGTCACCAGCAGCGTTGTCGATGTGTGTATCGAAACGGAAGTTGCGCGCACGGTAGATGAAGCGATTGCGGCTCTCGGTGGCGACATTAACGTGATGGTCAACTGCGCCGGAATCGGCGGCCCCGCCGCTTTCGTCGAAGACTTGAGCCTTGACGACTGGCATCGGTGCATTGCCGTAAATCTGGACGGCACGTTTTTATTCACGCGAGCGGTGGCGAAGTCGATGAAATCCGCAGGGTCGGGCTGCATCATCAATATTTCCTCAACCGCAGGCTGGCACGGTTATCCGTTGCGCTCGCCTTACGCATCGGCCAAGTGGGCGATTATCGGCTTTACAAAATCGATCGCGATGGAGGTGGGGCCGAGCGGCGTGCGGGTTAATGCGATTTGCCCCGGCTCGATTGCCGGTGAACGCATGGATCGTGTGATCGCGAACGAGGCCAGCGCAAAAGGCGTGTCGGAGGAGAGCATCCGCACGCACTACACCAACTCCTGTTCGATGCGCACGTTTATTGAAGCCGAAGCTATCGCCGATATGGCTGTGTTTCTCGCCTCACCTGCGGCAAAGCGCGTGAATGGGCAGGCGATCAACGTTGACGGACATCTGGAAAATCCTGGCGGCCTGGATACCTGACGCGTTCAGCATAAACAAACCGATTAAGACGAGTAGATCAAAATGAACTTTGACCTAAGCGAAGAGCAAACCCTTATCATCGATACGGCGAAGCGTTTTGTCGAAGAGGAACTCTACCCTTACGAAGCGCAAGTCGAGAAAACCGACAAAGTCAGCGATGAACTCGTCAAACAAATTACCGAACGCGCGCTCGACGCGGGCCTTTATGCTGCCAATATGCCGGAAGAGCTCGGCGGAGGTGGGCTCGACACGCTCACCATGTGCATGCTCGACCGCGAACTTGGCCGCGCAAACATGGCGCTCAACTACATCGTCGCGCGACCCAGTAACATTTTGCAGGGCTGTGTGGGCGATCAGCGCGAAAAGTATTTGTTCCCCTGTATCAAAGGGGAAAAAGTCGATTGTCTGGCGATGACTGAGCCGGGCGCCGGATCCGACGTGCGTTCGATGGCGTGCAGCGCGGTGCGCGATGGCGAAGACTTCGTGATCAACGGTACCAAGCACTTTATCAGTCATGCCGATCTGGCGGACTTTGTCATCCTGTTTGCGGCGACTGGCGTGACCGAAACGGCGCGCGGGCCGCGTAAAAAAATCACCACTTTTTTGATCGACAAAGGCACGCCGGGGTTTGAAGTACGAGCAGGCTATGAAAACGTTTCGCACCGCGGCTATCACAACTTCATAATGGAATTTGATAATTGCCGCGTGCACGAGTCGCAGGTTCTCGGTGACGTTGATAAGGGATTCGACGTCGCCAACGAATGGCTTGGCGCGACGCGATTGCAAGTGGCATCGCTTAGCCTTGGTCGATGCGATCGCGCGCTGGAACTTGCCGCAGACTACGCGGCGCAGCGTAAGCAATTTGGTCAGACCATCGGCAAATTTCAGGGTGTGAGTTTCAAACTTGCGGATATGGAAGTGCGTCGCCGCTCCGCCGAAATGCTGACCTATCAGGCCGCGTGGAAATACGATCAGGGCAAAATGGAAGATATGGACGCGGCAATCGCCAAACTTGAGGCGACCGAAGCGCTTGCGTTTATCGCCGATGAAGCGCTGCAGATACACGGTGGAATGGGTTTGATGAATGACTTGCCACTGGAACGCATCTGGCGCGATGCGCGGGTGGAACGCATTTGGGAAGGGACGAGCGAAGTTCAGCGCCTGATTATTTCCAGAGCGATGTTGCGGCCGCTTGAGAACTGAGCGCTGAAAACCAGCTGCGTTGCGATTGCGGTGTTAAGACTCGACTCAAATTGGTTATTGGCTGCGTGTAAACCCCCTCATTTCGTCGCGCCTTGCCTTGCACTCGCTGACTCGCTGACGTTTTTCAGTTGCACGCTGCTTTGCCGAACGCAGCGTGTGGAAATTGAAAAGAGTCATTCCCGCGAAAGCGTGAATCGACTGTTCTACGAGTATGGATTCCCGTCATCGCGGGAATGGCAGTTGTGAATTGATGTCTCTGAATCGTTTACTCAATCCAAAATCAATCGCCGTCGTCGGCGGCCGCTCGGCGGAAGAGGTATTCCGCCAGATCGCTAAACTCGACTTTGCAGGTCCGGTTTACGCGGTCAATCCAAAGCGCGAGCAGATGGTCGGCCACGATTGTTTTGATTCACTATCGGACTTGCCCGAAGTTCCCGATGCGGTATTCATCGGCGCACCCGCAGACCCAACGATCGAACTCGTCGCGCAGGCCCGCACGCTTGGGTGCGCGGGCGCCGTGTGCCTCGCCTCAGGTTTTCGCGAAATCGGTGGCGATGGTGTAGCGCGTCAGGAAAGACTCATCGCCGCCGCAGACGGTATGCCGCTGATCGGGCCGAACTGTTACGGCGTGATCAACTATATGAACGGTGCTGCCTTATGGCCGGATCAACACGGCGGCGGGCGTGTTGACGGTGGTGTCGCGATCATCACCCAGAGCGGCAACATGGCGGTCAACTTCACCATGCAGCAACGCGGCATGCCGCTGGCGATGCTGATTTGTCTCGGCAATCAGGCCAATACTGGTATTCAGGATTGCGTCGATGCCATGCTCGACGACGCGCGTATTCATGCAATTGGTTTGCACATCGAGGGATTGACCGACATCGCTGCGTTCAGCGAAATCGCGCGCAAGGCATTGCTCGCGAAAAAACCAATCGTCGCGCTAAAAACCGGAAAGTCGGAGGCGGGTGCGCAAATCGCTCAAAGCCACACGGCCTCCCTGGTTGGTGCAGACAATTTATTTGACGCACTTTTTGATCGCCTTGGAGTCGCGCGGGTCGATGACGTCGATGAGTTTCTCGAAACGCTGAAATTTCTGTCTGTCGCAGGGCCAGTTCAGGGCAATAAAATCGCGTCGATGAGTTGCTCCGGAGGGGAGGCATCGCTGTTCGCCGATCTCGTCGAAGGCAGCAGTCTTGAATTTCCGCCAATCGAAGTCGCACAGCATAGGAAGCTATTCGACGCTCTGGGTGAGCGTGTGAGCATTTCCAACCCGCTCGACTATCACACCTACATCTGGGGGCAGGAAGATTCGATGTGCCACGCGTTCAGCGCGATGATGTCGGGCGACTATGACGTCTCTTTTCTGGTATACGATTTTCCACGCGAAGACCGCTGTGTGCTGGACGACTGGTGGGCTGGCGCGCGCGGGTTTGCCCGTGCTGCCGCCAAGTCAAACGGCATCGCGGCGATTCTCGCGACGATGGGTGAGACAATTGATGAATCGATCGCCCAGAAACTGATCGCCGACGGTATTGTGCCGATGCTTGGCATGAAACAGGCGATTGTTGCAGTAGAAGCGGCCCACAAAATCGGGCGTGCGCAAACGGGGTTACCCCAGTTGCCCCTGATCGACGCGACAAGTCGCGATGGAGTTGCGCGCAACGTGGACGAATGGCGTGCAACGGGTCTGCTAAAACAAAGCGGCTTGTCGGTCCCGGAAATGGCGTTGGTGAGCAGCGTTGGTGACGCCGTCGAAAAGGCGGACATAATCGGCTACCCGCTGGTGATGAAAATTGTCTCGACCGAGATTGTGCACAAAACCGATGCGGGCGGCGTGGTTCTCAATCTCAAAGACGCGGCGTCAGTGCGCAAAGCGGCAGAGGGCCTGCTCCAAATATCTGACGAATTGATGATCGCAAAAATGATCGACGGCGCGGTCGCCGAAATGATCATAGGCGTTTCGCGCGATCCTCTGTTTGGCCCGTATTTGATGATTGGGCTCGGCGGCGTGACGGTCGAGTTAATCCGCGACCGGCGCGTGCTGTTGTTGCCTGCGTACGCAGACGACATTCGCGCTGCGATTCTGGATTTGAAACTGTCACCGCTGTTGACCGGTTATCGAGGTCGCCCGCACGCGGACGTCGAGGCGATTGTGCATGCGGTTGCGTCGGTGGCAGAATTTGTCGATGCGTACCGGGATCAGGTGGTCGACGTCGAGATCAACCCGCTGCTGGTGCGCGATCAGGGGCAGGGCGCGTTTGTCGCCGATGCATTTATGAATATTATCGGAAATCTTCCGGGAGACAGTGATGAGTGACGATCCAATTAAAGTGGTGCGCAATGGCGCGATTCTGGAAGTGACGATGGACCGGCCCAAAGCCAACGCCATCGATGCCGGTACCAGCCGCATTATGGGTGAGGTGTTCGCGGAGTTTCGCGATGACCCTGAACTGCGTTGCGCGATTCTGACTGCCGCCGGCGACAAATTTTTCTGCCCCGGGTGGGATCTAAAAGCCGCAGCAGACGGTGAAGCGGCGAATTCAGATTACGGCGTAGGCGGTTTTGGCGGCCTGCAGGAATTGCCCAATCACAACAAGCCGGTGATTGCCGCGGTGAATGGTCTGGCCTTTGGCGGTGGCTTCGAGATCATGATTTCGTGTGACATTATTATCGCCGCCGAACACGCCACCTTTGCGCTACCCGAAATCAATTCGGGCGTGATCGCCGATGCCGCCACCCTCAAGCTACCGAAACGGATTCCGTATCACATCGCGATGGAAATGCTGTTCACTGGTCGTCGTCTGGACGCCGAAGAAGGCGCGCGCTGGGGATTCGTTAACGAGATCGTACCAGCAGACAAATTGATGGAAGTGGCGCGCGCAAAAGCGCAAGTTCTGGCCGACGGCCCGCCGCTGGTTTACGCTGCAATCAAGGAAGTGCTGCGAGAAACTGAAAACATGAAGTTTCAGGACGCGCTGGATATGCTGATGAACGAGCAACTGCCGACGATCAAAAAGTTGTACAACTCAGAAGATCAGCTTGAGGGTGCGAAAGCCTTTGCCGAGAAGCGCGCACCGGTTTGGAAAGGTCGCTAGTTCCCCGCGCTTAGCGAAACAAGACATCGGTTGGGCATCCTGTCCAGCCGATACACGATTGCTGCTAATCATCCCTTTGTAGAATTGTCAGGCAGGTCAAATCCTGCGACAGTTGTAATCAGATTCCCGGAACTGCGTCGGGAAATGACGCTCTAAATAGCTGCGGTGTGGCGATACACATTTAGTGTGAAGCCCATAAAGGCTATAATACAGGGCTACGCGCGTGAACCCGTTTACGCGCTTGATTTCCTTCCCGCGAGACATTTATGAGCCTGTATTCACAATACATGGATGAAATCGAGACCCGTAAATCGGAGCTCGGTTTGCATCCCAAGCCAATAGATAGCGCCGACCTACTTTCCGAAATCATCGCCCAAATCAAGGATGCCGGGCACGAGCATCGCGAAGATTCGCTTAAATATTTCATCTACAACGCCTTGCCCGGTACTACCAGTGCGGCAGGCGTTAAAGCGCAGTTCTTGAAAGAAATTATTCTCGGTGACGCAACGATAGAAGAAATCAGTTCGACATTCGCGTTCGAACTGCTTTCACATATGAAGGGCGGGCCCTCGGTTGATGTGCTGCTCGATCTGGCCTTGTCTGACGATGAAACCGTCACCAGACCAGCAGCGGAAGTCCTGAAAACGCAGGTGTTTCTGTACGAGGCTGATACCGGTCGCCTTGAAACCGCATTTAAATCCGGCAATGCAATTGCCCAAGACATTCTCGAAAGTTACGCGCGTGCGGACTTCTTCACCAAGCTGCCAGAAATCGATGAGACGATTGATGTCGTTACCTATATTGCCGCCGAAGGCGATATCTCAACCGATCTTCTATCGCCCGGTAATCAGGCACACTCACGCTCGGATCGCGAGTTGCACGGGCAGTGCATGATTACACCCGAGGCGCAGCAGGAAATTCTCGACCTGAAAAATCAGCATCCTGACAAAAAAGTCATGCTGATCGCCGAAAAGGGCACGATGGGCGTTGGTTCGTCGCGCATGTCCGGTGTTAATAATGTCGCGCTGTGGGCGGGCAAGCAGGCAAGTCCTTATGTGCCGTTCGTCAACATCGCGCCGGTGGTTGCGGGCACTAACGGTATTTCACCAATTTTCCTGACAACCGTTGGTGTAACCGGCGGTATCGGTATCGACCTGAAAAACTGGGTGAAAAAACTCGACGCCGATGGTAACCCGGTGCTGGATGAAAACGGCGACGCGGAGCTGGAAGAAGCGTATTCGGTTGCCACCGGCACCGTGCTGACGATTAACACCAAAGAGAAAAAACTCTACAACGGCGATCAGGAGCTCGTCGATATTTCGTCTTCCTTCACGCCGCAAAAAGTCGAGTTTATGAAAGCTGGCGGTTCGTACGCCATTGTCTTTGGTAAGAAACTGCAAACTTTTGCAGCTCAAACTCTGGGCATCGAAGCGCCGACAGTCTTTGCGCCGTCCAGGGAAATTTCGCACGAGGGTCAGGGTCTGACTGCGGTCGAAAAGATCTTTAATAAAAATGCGCTGGGGGTCACCTCAAAAGAGGCGCTCCACGCTGGATCCGATGTACGCGTTCGCGTAAATATCGTCGGTTCGCAAGACACTACCGGCTTGATGACCTCGCAGGAACTCGAGGCCATGGCTGCAACGGTAATCTCGCCAAGCGTTGACGGCGCGTATCAGTCCGGCTGCCACACAGCATCTGTGTGGGATAAAAAAGCGCAAGCCAACATTCCGCGGCTGATGGCGTTTATGAATAAATTCGGTCTTATCACCGCGCGCGATCCCAAAGGCGAGTATCACTCGATGACCGATGTGATTCACAAGGTCTTGAACGATATTACGATTGACGACTGGGCCATCATCATTGGCGGCGATTCGCACACGCGTATGTCAAAAGGCGTCGCCTTTGGTGCAGATTCGGGTACGGTTGCGCTGGCATTGGCAACCGGTGAGGCGGCCATGCCCATTCCGGAATCGGTCAAGGTTACGTTCAAAGGCAACATGAAATCGCATATGGACTTTCGCGATGTTGTGCACGCCACCCAGGCTCAGATGCTGAAACAGTTCGGTGACAATGTGTTCCAGGGACGCGTGATTGAAGTTCATATCGGCACATTGATGGCGGACCAGGCCTTTACGTTTACCGACTGGACCGCGGAGATGAAAGCGAAAGCGTCGATCTGTATTTCAGAAAACGATACGCTGATTCAATCGCTGGAACTGGCCAAGAGCCGAATCCAGATCATGATTGAAAAGGGCATGGAAAACGATGCAAACATGTTGCAGGGTTTGATCGACCTGGCGGATAAACGTATCGCTGAAATTCAATCCGGTGAAAACCCCGCGCTGGCGCCAGACTCAAATGCCAAGTATTTCGCCGAAGTGCTCGTCGATCTCGACGAGATTGATGAACCGATGATTGCCGATCCAGACGTCAATAACGAAGACGTCTCAAAGCGTTATACGCACGATACGATTCGACCGGTTTCCTATTACGGCGGTGAGAAAAAAGTTGATCTGGGATTTGTTGGTTCGTGCATGGTGCACAAAGGTGATATGAAAATCATCTCGCAGATGCTGCAGAATCTGGAAGCGCAAAATGGCATCGTCGAGTTTAAGGCGCCGCTGGTTATTGCCCCGCCGACATACAACATCGTCGACGAGCTGAAAGAAGAAGGCGATTGGGAAGTTCTGAAAAAGTACTCCGGATTTGAGTTTAACGACGACCAACCGAAAGAGTCAGCGCGCACCAAGTATGAAAACATCATGTATCTCGAGCGCCCGGGCTGTAACCTTTGCATGGGCAATCAGGAAAAAGCGGAAAAAGGTGATACCGTTATGGCGACTTCCACGCGACTATTCCAGGGGCGCGTTGTAGAAGATACCGACGAAAAGAAAGGCGAATCCTTGCTCGCGTCAACACCGGTTGTTGTGCTTTCAACGATTCTCGGTCGCACACCGAGCATCGATGAGTACAAGAGTGCTGTAACGGGGATTAACCTCACCGACTTTGCGCCGCCCTTGCAAGAGTTAAGTACTAACCCCGGGCCTCAACCGGTATCATTTATGAATCTCAAATAGTCGATATCGCGGAGAAATTCGCAACAAAAACGCCGCGCAATGCGGCGTTTTTTATTTCCGTTTTCCACTGAATTAAAAGATACCAAGGTGATGTGTGTTGCAAAAACTGTCGTTCGAAAATTGAAAGCAGAGAATCTGACGCCAGATGCGAGGAGGCAAATATATTTCTAAAGCAAGAATTTTGCGTCTAAGTGGCCGACGCTAACTTCACACAAAACCCTGTCAATCAGCTAATATAGCGTCAGTAAAAAAACAACTGGATATACACGTGTCCAAATTTGTCAGCAATCGCAGCACGATTGATAAAGCCCTCCGCATTAATCTCGACGAGAAGAAATACGGCACCATCGCCGAAATAGGAGCGGGGCAGGAGGTTGCGCGGCAGTTTTTTAAAGCGGGCGCGGCCGCTGGCTCGATCGCAAAAACAATTTCTGCCTATGACATGGTGGTGTCTGACGCGATCTACGGCATTCAGGAGGACGGTCGCTACGTGAGCCGCCTGCGCGTTAAAGCGATGCTCGAAAAAGAGTTCGGCCAGGTAATCGAACGCGTTGGCACAACGCGGCCAAAATCATCGCGTTATTTTGCTTACGCCGCAACCGTGGCTGCCAAAAGTTTTAATCGAGACAATGAATGCCACGCCTGGTGCGGGATTCGCATTCAGATGTACCCGAAGGCCGAGCCTTCCGAGATTGTCGTGCATATTCGAATGCGTGACGAAAACGCCGATCGCCAGCAGACCGCGCTGGGTACTTTTGGTGTCAACCTGATATACGCGTCTTACTACTACTTCGAGAACCCGAAAAAAATTATCGATTCCCTGACTGACAATCTCGATCAGGGCCGCATCGAAATCGATTCAATCGAATTCAACGGCCCATACTTTGAGGATGTCGACAACCGCGCGATTAATTTTCACCTGATCCGCAGTTGGAAAACCCGCGCTGTGATGTTCAAGCCAGATGGATCGGTCGTGATTCCCGCTGATATGCTTTATAAGAAAAACGTTCTGACGATTCGCGGTTCTTTTCGGCCGGTGACCAGACTTAATGTCGATATGATCGAGCAGGGTCTTAAGTTTTTTACAAAAATGAGCGGCGTAACGCGCAAAAACAGTGTCGCGCTGGCTGAAATTTCCCTCAACGATATGCAGGGGAACGACCTTAAAGTCTCGGAGGACGATCTCATCGCGCGCGTCGAATTGCTCAATTCACTAGGCTACAGCGTGATGGTATCTGACTACACGCGGTATTTTTCGCTGCGAGCGTATTTTCGCCAGTTCACCAAACTGCAAATCGGTATCGTGGTGGGATTGATCAATATCAGACAGATTTTTGATGAAGCCACGTACCGTGGTGTCGAGGGCGGCATTCTCGAAGGGTTTGGCAAGTTGTTCCCCGACAACACGCGCCTGCTGGTTTATCCCGAAGTCGACAATGCGGGCGAGATTGCTGAATTCACGTCTGTAAAGGTTGCGGAGAATCTGCGTTTTCTTTACCGCCACTTGCTGGAAAACAACTTTATATTTGGAATTTCGAACAGCGATCCCGAGCTATTTAAGATTTTTTCGCGCGATGTCCTAAAAGAATTGCCCAATGGGCGAGGAGACTGGGAAAAGAAACTCCCGGATGGTGTTGCCGAAAAAATCATCAACAATCGGTATTTTGGGTATCGAGGATAAATCCAGCGCTCGACCGGAATTTTTGCGCGCTATACCTCCCGCACTTGACGCAGCAAGCACCCGCCGCCAAAGTACACGCTAACTAAAACCCAGGTGGATGGCTTTCTGTGCATACTGTTACCCCGGTTCCGGCATTCGATGATAATTACCTTTGGCTGATCCAGCGAGACGGCTACGATGGCTGTGCAATAGTCGATCCCGGAGACGCAAAGCCCGTTATCGCGGCTATCAATGAGCGTGGTTTAACGCTCGACGCAATTCTGATCACCCACAAGCATGCAGACCATACCGGCGGAATTCGCGAACTGAAATCCCTCTGGCCAAATGCCACCGTTTACGGACCGCGGGATGAACCCATCCCGGAACTCGAAGTTCGATTGGGTGAGGGCGATGCATTGGCGCTTGACGGCTTGCAGATAGATTTCAAGGTTCTTGACGTGCCGGGGCACACAGAAGCACACATCGCATATTTTGGTCACGGGCGACTCTTCTGTGGCGACACGCTTTTCGCGGGCGGGTGTGGTCGCGTTTTTAGTGGTACGCACGATCAACTCAGTCAGTCGCTGCAAAAGATTGCCGCGCTGCCCGCAGATACGCTCGCGTATTGTGGGCATGAATACACGATGGCGAATTTGGGATTTGCGCAGTGGGTCGAACCCGACAGCTCTGCTCTCGCCGCGCGCGTGGCAGATGATGCTTCAAAGCGCAAGCGAGACGAGCCTACCGTGCCCTCTTCAGTCGAACTGGAACTTGCGACCAACCCATTTATGCGCACCGGCGAGAGCGTGGTGATTGAGGCGGCGCAGAACTGGATTGGCAAACCGTTGGTCAATCGTGATCAGGTTTTTTTCGCGCTGAGGGAGTGGAAGGATCGCGAATACGATTGATATTTAGTGAATGATGAATGCGCAGCCAGTCTTAATAGAAAGCTGATTTGTCTCACTAAAGAGCAAAACGTGATCCAGATCGGTGTGCGGGCGCTTTCGCCCTCCTTGGCCGGATAATAGAATGACTCGGTCGAACACCGCACCCGCGAGGTCCAAATGTCTGTTAGCTCTCAAATCGTAGGCGATTTGGTCAACAATAAAATCGAGTTTGTCACCACCGTACCGTGTAAACAGCTGGCGGGCGTGATTGACGAGATCGACAAATGCGAGTCGATTTACCACATTCCATCAAATAAAGAAGACGAGGGTATGGGGCTGTGCGCAGGCGCTCACCTCGGCGGTAAACGCAGCGCGATAATCATGCAGAACACCGCGATTGGCGTCACCATAAACACGCTTGTGACGTTGATCCAGTTCTACCACATTCCGTTGCCGATGCTGATCAGCTACCGCGGTGAGCTGGGAGAGCCGGTCGCGTGTCAGGTTGAGATGGCCGTGCACACCAAGGCGCTGTTGGCGCAGCTAAACATCCCGACCTACCATTTCCACCACCCCGACGATGTAGTTGAGCTCGACGCTATTCTCAAACACTGCTTTATGTGCCGCAAACCGGTGGCGATTCTAACTGACGCCAGTTTCTGGCAAGGCTATTGAGGGAGACCAAAATGATTCGCAGCGAAGTTTTGAAGTCTCTGGTACCGGTGATTTCTGATCAACTGGTGATTTGTAACATAGGACTGCCCAGTCAAGAGCTGCATATGCTCGACGATCAGCCCAGCAACTTTTATATGCTCGGCACGATGGGATTGTCATCATCGATTGGTCTTGGGCTTGCGTTGGCGCAAAAGCAAAAAGTTATTGCGATCGACGGTGATGGCTCGGTGCTGACCAACTTTGGGACGCTACCGACAATTGCAAACAACGTCGCCGATAACTTCATTTTGTTAATAATCGACAACGGCAGTTACGGTTCAACCGGCGATCAGCCCACCTACGCGGGTAAGAAAACGTCTCTTGCAAAGGTTGCTGAGGCCTGTGGGTGTGAACACGTCGTCGAATGCGACGCACAGGACGCGCCATCGACCGTGCAGGCAGCGCTTGATTCCAATCAGATGACGATCATTGTGTGCAAGTGCGAGTCTGGCAATGTCAAAGTCCCGGTGATTACGATGGATCAGGTGGTCATTGCGGATCGATTTATCAACGAGGTGGCGTCCAGAAACGCCTAGGCCGCCTCCAGTTGTGCCATCTGCTTATCCACGTAAAGCACATACCACGCGGCGATCAATCCGATTGCCGCCGAAATGAGCATCAATACGTGCAGCGCATAAACGCTGGTGAAGGCTGTTATCACTGATCCTGATAGTGAACTGAGCAAAGCCCCGCCGCCTACCAGTATCGCGCCGGACAACCCGGACGCGCTGCCTGCCAGCTTTGGCCGAACCGACAGTACGCCGGAGTTTGTACTGGGTGACGTGAGTCCGTTCCCGATGCCCGAGAAAATCGTGGTGCCAAATACCGTCCACTCGTTGACATAACCGAGCGAGAAAAGAAAAAGCCCCGCGCAAAGTCCTGCAATTGCGACGATGCGGCCTGTAATCATCATCGTCGTGAGCGCAAAGCGACTGGCGTAACGTCCGGACAAGAAATTTCCAAAGATAAAACCAATTGTAATTGACCCGATAAAAAAGCCGAGTTGTGCTGCGCTCAGGTCTAAATGTTCCTGCGCGATCAGCGGAGCGCCGACGATAAAGATAAAAAACGTGCCGACCGAAAATGTCGCGCACAGCGCGTAGCCCCAAAAACGTCGGGAGCGGAACAAGTCGGGATAGCTGCGAAATTGCTCGGAAAAACTGGATGAGCGTTGCTGGTTGGTTTCTCCCAGATCAAACCAGCAAATAATCAGAACGATAATCCCGGCGAGGGTAAAAAACATAAAATTGGAACGCCAGCCAAATTGCTCGTCGAGCACCCCGCCGAGCATCGGTGCGATCATAGGAGCAACCGCCCAGCCCATCGCCAGGTAACCGATCTTGCTTGCCGCTTCGTTCGCCGGGGTGGTGTCACGAACAATCGGAGAAGAGAGCGCGATTCCCGCCGAGACCGACCCTTGCAGCATCCTGAAAATCAAAAAGACCTCGATGCTGGTCGACAGAAAACACACCACCGACGCGCACGTGAATACGGCGATTCCGCACAGAACAACAGGCCTGCGCCCGTAACGATCCGATAGCGGTCCCAGAATTAATTGCAAGGTCGCTGTCACACCCAGATACCCGGCAATCGAAATGCTCACCAACGCGTAGTCGGTGTTGAACGATTCGGCCATGTTTGCCAACGAAGGCAAAAACATGTTGAGTGACATGACTGACAGGCCGGACATCAAAATAAGTGTGAAAAACTTGGGTGGTGTAGTCGCAGCAGAAAACATTTTGTGGATTTTTGCGGGTTAAATTCGATCCACCACTATAGAGTAATTGGTTGTCAGTCGCAGTTGTTATCGCCTCGCGT
This sequence comes from Pseudomonadota bacterium, assembly GCA_039029275.1. Lineage (GTDB taxonomy): Bacteria > Pseudomonadota > Gammaproteobacteria > JBCCGL01 > JBCCGL01 > JBCCGL01. The sequence continues at coordinate 51,513 of JBCCGL010000016.1, forward strand.
GCAGCGACAGCGAATTATCGAACCGTTTACTCAGAGTTACACGCATCACGATTGATTAAAGAATCCATCGCATTTTGAATTTCGGTGAAGCCGTGGGCGGAATTGTCGTCCGCAATGGTTTTGTTTTGCCACAATCGTTTTGCCGAGATTCGGTTGGGCTGTCGGGCAAACCGCTCTTATGGCGGATCAAACGCGAAGTTTTTTCGAGCAAACAGAAAAGGGGAAATTCCCCCGTACGACACGAGATTTAGACCTAGGTGTAGTCGCAATAATTTTAGAAACATCTATTATATAATTGATTTATAGGCACAAATTGAACCTCGAATTCACATGAGCAAAATCAAGATTGAAAAGCCATTGGTCATCCTTCACGGGGACGAAATGGCGCAGATCGCGTTTGAGCGAATCCTCGAACAATTCATTACTTCGAGGCTCGATGTCGAGCTGGTTGAGATCGATTTGACCGCTGAGAACAGGTTGCTTACGAATGGTCAGGCGGTTCGCGACGCCATCGACGCGCTAAAGCAACACGGAGTCGGAATCAAAAATGCGGGCATGACGGTTAACCGCCAACAGCTCGATGAACTGCTTGAAAAAAACCCTGCGCTAAACGAAAACACGCTCGATAAGCTGGCGACCAAATCACCGAACGGCGCCATCCGCAAAGGAATTGGCGGCAATATCACACGCGAGGATATCGAGTTTAGAAACATCGTGGTTCAAAAACCGGATTGGGTTGGACGCGACATTGATGTCGACACAATGGACACCGGAGGGATCAAGCACAGCTTCAATGAGCTGTCCAAAGCAACCGGCGTTTTAAAGCTGATGTTCGTCGGCAGCAGCGGTGATCCGGTTGAGCTTCATCGCAGACGCGTCAATATCGGCGACCCTCTGTTGCTCGCGACAAGTGATCTCGATGAGGTGCGGGAGTGGGCGCATGGTTTTTTCCAACGTGCGCTTGATGAAAAACGCGATGCCTACCTTGGTTTGAAAGACACGGTTATTCCCGGCTACGACGGCGTTATGCGCGAGGTGATCGAGTCAATCTATGTCGACGAATACGAAGCCAGATTCAAGCAGGCGGGCATTGCATACCACTACGAGTTAATCGACGCACAAGCTGCCCGTTTGGTTGCCAATCCGCCGGACCGCGCGCTGTGGGGAGTTCCGGACAACACCACGGGTCGCAAGCTGTTCAAACTCGTCAATGAGTTGAAGAAGCACGGAATTCCGCCGCGCACGTCGCAGGTATCGATTTCACGCATGAGCGCCGGTGGTGGCGATCAATACGGCAGCTTTAATATGCCCGCCGAAGAAGACGGAATTCTCAAAGTCGTGGTGGATGGCGTTGAGCGCCACGCGCGCGACATCAAAGCCGGCGATCCAATTCTGCTAATGAGTAACGATCAACACGCGATCAAGGACTGGATCCGGCAGGTATTTCGCGATGCGTCGTTGAAATCCAAGGAGGTGTACTTCGGTCTTAAACGCGAATACATGGAGTACGACGAAGTATTCAGCGACATTCTCAACGATGTTCGAAACGAACTCGCGCGCAAGGAAGGTACTCCGCCTCCATCGTTTATGGTGATGCGGCCGTCCGCCCAGTTGCGCAAAATGATCACCGATCCGCCGCGCAACGCGCTTTACCCTGCGCAGAATCTCGATGGGGATATTTTCTCTGATATTTCTGCCGCGCTTGGCGGCAGCCTTGCCACGGCAAGTTCCATTATCGAAAGCAAGGATGGCACGATGCTTTTTGAGGCGCCGCACGGTACCGCGCACGATTTATACATGCAGTACCTTGAAAGCGACGGCAAGGTTGCGTTGTTCAATTCCTCTGCTCTTTTGTATGCAGTGGCCAACGCGCTTTCAACAGTGGCCGACCGCGAGCGTAACGACACGCTCGCGCGATACGCAACCAAGCTGCGTGCCGCGCTCATCAACACCGTCGGCAAAGGCATTATCACGGGTGACCTCAAAGGCAAAACCGATAATCCGGAAAACGAGACGGTCGTCGATATGGCAGGCTTTCTTGACGCGGTCGAATCCGAGCTGGACGCCTTAATGCAGTAGATCAACAACGTCGGGACACCCCTGGCGTTCGATGATAGTGTCCCCGCGTACAGATTCTACAGGCAGCATGTTGTGGACGTTTTCAGCGCTGATTCCTACACGTTCGCTATCGTCTTACTCGGCGCACTTCTCGCTGGGGTCACAACCGGATTCGCCGGGTTTGGGACAGCGTTGGTCTCTGCTGGTTTCTGGTTTCACGCACTACCCGCGCCGTTGGTGCCACCGCTCGTGGTTTTAATGACGGCTGCCGCGCAGATCAGCAACACAATTTCTCATCGCGACACAATTCGCTGGGAGGCTGCCAAACCGTATATTTGGGGCGGTCTTTTCGGCGTGCCATTTGGGACCTGGTTGCTGAGCCTGGCATCACCCGATGCGATACGCATGACAGTCGGCGTTTTTCTGATCGTTTACGTGCTTTTGCAATTCAGAAGAGTGCTCGATGGTCGCGTCGGTTCGTGGGGCGGTGTGCACGCCGATCGCGCAGTCGGATTTAGCGGTGGGGTGATGGGCGGATTCGCGGGACTATCGGGAGTAACACCGTTGATTTGGTTGCAGTTGCGCGGTGGACCGAGTCGCGAGCAGAAGTCTATCTACCAACCCTTCAATCTGCTTGTCGCGATCCTCGCGTGTATTGCGATGACTGTGTCCGGGCACATTCATTTAACCGTTCTGTTCCTCGCCTTGGTTTGTCTGCCGTGCACGCTCGCAGGGGCGTGGTTTGGCGCGCGACTGTACCGCCATATTCCGGACGCGGTTTTTCGTAATATTGTGCTTGGCCTGTTGCTTTGTTCCGGCACGGTGCTTGTCTGGCAACTATTCTAAACAATGAAACGCATTTGGCTCTATTTCGAATGCGTCAAAATTGCTATCCTCCGGCAATCCGTTGGGGTGCCTTTTGATCAACATCGAAGGGCTGAGAGGTTTAAACCAACCCATCGAACCTGATCCGGGTAATGCCGGCGAAGGAAACGGGCGCGAATATACCTCAATTCTCCACCGTTCCCTAGCCCGCCGAGCGAGTACGTTGTGAGCGAAAACAAGTCTACTGAACTAACCGAAACCGGCCCTGGTGCTGCGGTCGCGTTGACGATTGCCGGATCTGACAGCGGCGGGGGCGCAGGAATTCAGGCCGACCTGAAAACATTTTCTGCATTGGGTGTGTACGGCTGCAGTGTCATCACTGCGATCACAGCACAAAACACGCTAGCGGTCAGTGACGTTCACGGCGTTCCTGTCGCTACGATCAAGTCGCAGATTTCTGCCGTACTCGATGACATAAACGTCGGGGCAATTAAAATCGGCATGCTCTCCTCGCCTGACATTATCGAAACCGTAGCCGATAGCTTGACTGCGTTCGACGGCCCGATTGTGCTCGACCCTGTCATGGTGGCCAAATCTGGTGACGCATTGTTGCAGGACAACGCCGTCGATGCGCTGCGCGAGAAACTCATCCCAATCGCGAGTTTGATCACACCGAATTTGCCCGAGGCCGCGCGGCTGCTGAATCGGGAGCCGTTGGGTGACGAAGACGGCATGCGTGAGCAGGGCGCAGCGCTGCTCGACGCCGGTGCCAAAGCAGTGTTGATGAAGGGCGGTCACGCATCGGGTGATGTTTGCACCGATATCCTGCTGGGTGAAACCAACCTCAAATTGCAATCCAGCCGCGTGCGTACACGCAACACACATGGCACGGGGTGCACGCTGTCTGCGGCAATTGCAGCGTTGTTAGCGCGCGGTTATTTAATCGAAGATGCGGTGCGTTCCGCGCACGAATACCTGCAAAACGCTATTCGAGGGGCAGACGTTCTTCGCATCGGCAGCGGACACGGGCCGGTGCACCACTTTCATTCACTATGGGATGCGGTGGGTTGAACGTCGCCATTATCGGAGCGGGTGTCGCGGGCTTGTGCTGCGCAGTCGAACTGCTGCGGCGTGGCTTTACGGTTGACGTCTACGAACGGGCCGATTCTGTAGGCGCGGACGCCTGCTCGTGGTTTGCCGGGGGAATGTTGGCGCCATGGTGCGAGCGAGAGAGCGCAGAACAAGCAGTCGTCGATTTGGGCGCGCGCGCAATCGATTGGTGGTCGCAAAATACGCTTGGCGTATCGCATAACGGCAGTCTTGTGTTGTCGATGCAACGCGATAAACGCGATATCGAGCGCTTCGCACGTCTCACTGAAAACCATTGCTGGGTTGACGCCGACGCGATCAGAAATCTTGAACCGGACCTCGAGACGCGATTCGAACGCGGTTTGTTTTTTGAACAGGAGGCGCATCTAAATCCGCGAGCCGCCCTGGCGCAATTGTCCGAGACGATTGAGAAAAATAGCGGTCGCCTTCATTTCAATTGCGATGTTAATGCCGTCGACTTTTCTGATACGCAAGTGGTGGACTGTCGTGGGTTTTCTGCACGTCATGATTTACCCGGCTTGCGCGGCGTTAAAGGTGAAATGCTGATTTTGCAAACGCGCGAAGTCACCTTGTCACGGCCAATTCGGCTGGTACATCCGCGTTATCCGGTTTATCTGGTGCCGCGCCACGACGATCAAATCATGCTTGGTGCAACAATGGTCGAAAACGACGAGCGAAGCCGCATCAGTGCGCGATCAATGCTTGAGCTGCTCAGCGCCGCTTATGCTTTGCATCCAGCATTGGGTGAGGCGGAAATTGTCGAGATCGGCGTCGACGTGCGCCCGGCATTTTCTGACAACTTGCCCGCGGTGTGTCGCAAAGAAAATGTCGTTTATGTAAACGGTTTATTCCGCCACGGGTTTTTGCTTAGCCCGGCGATGGCGCAACGCGTGGCCAACGTCCTGTCTGATCAAGCACAGTTTGCGGAGCTGGCCGAATGCGCATAACCGTGAACGGCGATGAAACCGATGTGCAGGCGACACTTCTCAACGATGTGTTGCGCGAATGTGGTTACATGCACGATCGAATCGCGACTGCGATTAACGGCGACTTTGTGCACACATCAGCACGCGCACAAACCAGATTACAAGAAGGTGACCGACTGGAAGTTGTCGCGCCTATGTCGGGTGGGTGATGGCTGAACCCGGCAAAAACAATCTGTGCGTTTATGAAACGGAAATCACCAGCCGATTTTTTCTGGGCACAGCGCAGTATCCGTCTCCTGGCGTACTGGCAGACGCGGTCACTGCGTCTGCGTGCGAAATCGTCACGGTCTCGCTGCGACGTGAGGCAGGCAACAGCGGCGCGGGTGAACAGTTCTGGGAATTGATTAAGTCGCTCGGGGTTCGCGTGCTGCCAAACACCGCATCCTGCTATTCGGTAAAAGAGGCCGTAACTACCGCGCAGATGGCACGGGATGTCTTCGACACACCCTGGGTCAAACTCGAAGTTATCGGCAACCCCGACACGCTACAGCCCGATATATTTGGTCTCGTTGAAGCTGCGCGCATTTTGTGCGAAGACGGTTTTCAGGTTTTTCCGTACTGCACAGAAGATCTGGTACTTGCTGACAAACTTCTACAGCTCGGGTGTGAAGTGCTTATGCCCTGGGGCGCGCCTATCGGCACGGCGCGCGGGCTTAACAATGTTTACGGTTTGCGCACACTGCGCGCGCATTTTCCGGATGTGCCACTGGTCGTTGATGCGGGAATCGGTTTGCCATCGCACGCCGCGCAGGCGATGGAACTGGGCTATGACGCGATTCTACTCAACACGGCCGTTGCGCGTGCGGGTGACCCTGCCGCGATGGCGGCCGCGTTCCGCGACGCGATTGTTGCAGGGCGCACTGCGTTCCTGGCTGATCCCCTCGAGATGAGTGATATGGCGTCACCGTCGACGCCGGTAATCGGCAAGGCGTTTTTGTCATGAATACGCTCGACCCGTTTTATCCGATTTTTGATTCAAGCGATTGGGTTACGCGACTGGTACCAATTGGGATCAAATTGATGCAACTGCGCATCAAGGATAAAGCTGACGAAGCACTGCGATCTGAAATTAAAAAATCCAAATCAGTTTGCGACGCCAATCATTGTCAATTGATCGTCAACGACTACTGGCAGTTGGCGATTGATCTTGGATGCGATTTTATCCATCTGGGTCAGGAAGACCTGGACGACGCCGACATCGATGCGATTCGCGCGAGTGGAATTCGCATTGGTATCAGCACTCACAGCGAGACAGAGCTCGAACGCGCGCTAAAACTATCGCCCGACTACATCGCGCTTGGACCTGTGTACCCCACCATCCTTAAAAAAATGCCGTGGGACCCACAGGGCCTTGAACGGGTTAGCCAATGGAAAAACCGTATCGGCGATATTCCTCTTGTCGGAATTGGCGGTTTAAACCTTGATCGTGCGCGTGGTGTGCTCGATGCGGGCGCAGACGTGGTATCGCTGGTGACTGACATAACACTGAATTCTGACCCCGAAACACAGGTCGCGAAATGGTTGGACGTGACCCGGCCTTATCGTGGCGCAAACGCCGATGGCGCTTCAACGCTAACCGGTTAATTTTTAATCCTTTAAACCTTAGGTACTACCAGTGAGAACGTTTACTTTTTTATTCAGCATAATTTTTTCCAGTCAATTGTTTGCAGCGGACAAACTATCGCTGATACTCGATTGGTTTATTAATCCGGATCATGGCCCGATAATCATCGCACAGGAGAAAGGATACTTTGCCGAGCAAAATCTCGATGTCGAAGTGATTCCGCCGGCTGACCCTGCCGACCCGCCAAAACTGGTTGCTGCAGGCAAAGCGGACCTAGCCGTATCGTATCAACCGCAGTTGCACCTGCAAGTGCATGAAGGTCTTCCGTTAATTCGCGTAGGCACGCTTGTCGCGACCCCGCTGAATTGTCTGTTGGTATTAGAAGATGGCCCTGTGCAATCACTTGCGGACCTTAAAGGCAAAAAAGTTGGTTTTTCTGTCGCCGGTGTTGAAGAAGCGTTGCTGACCGCAATCCTCAAACCACACGGCCTCAGCTTCGACGATATCGAGCTGGTGAACGTTAACTGGTCGCTTTCACCGTCGTTGATGTCAAAACAGGTCGACGCGGTTATTGGCGCGTTCCGCAATTTTGAACTGAACCAAATGGATATCGAAGGTGTCGCCGGGCGTTGTTACTACCTCGAAGAAGAAGGGCTGCCCGCATATGATGAACTCATCTATGTTGCGCACAACGAAAACATGGATAAAGACAAAATCGCGCGATTTTTGGCAGCGACTGAAAAAGCCACGCAATACATCATCAATCATCCGCAGAAAAGCTGGGAGACTTTTGCCGGCACCGCTAAAGAATTGCAGGATGAGTTAAATAAGCGCGCATGGCGCGACACGCTGCCTCGCTTTGCGCTGCGACCGGCCGCGTTTGACGCCGGCCGGTACGAACGAATGGAAGCGTTCTTACTGGAATCAGGTCTGGTCGAGGGGCAACGCAGCGTCGATCAACTCGCGGTTGATGTGACGGAATAAGGCGGTGCATAGCGTGCAAATTCCCGACTACAATTCGCCGGTATTTGCCGGATGGCGAGACGCTGCTGCTGGTACATGGCGTGATTACATCAATCACGATTTTGTGCGAGGTCTCGGTGACGGGAGTTTGCCACGCGATGCTTTTATTGCGTATTTGATTCAGGATTATATTTTCCTGCTGCACTTTTCCCGCGCGTGGGCGATGGCGGTGGTCAAGGCCGAAACCGCCAAGCAAATGCGCACGGCTGCGGCGACGGTTAACGCGCTGATCAACGAAGAAATTCAACTGCACGTTGCGATCTGCGCGCGCGAGGGAATCAGTGAGGAGCAACTTTTAACGTCGGCCGAGGAGCACGAAAATATCGCGTACACCCGCTACGTTATGGATACCGGGTTATCCGGCGATTTGCTTGACCTGCTGGCTACCTTGGCGCCGTGTGTGTTCGGTTATCACGAGATCGGGCTTCGATTAAAGGAATGCACGGAAACAACGCCGCTGTATCGCGAGTGGATTGACACCTACAGTGCGCCCGACTACCAGGGCGTATGCGATGCAGTGGGCGAGCTGATCGAAGACGTTGCAGCGAGTAAGTTAGGTGAGGATCCCACGTCGTCGCCGCGCTGGGACAGCGTGTGCCAAAAATTCACGCTGGCAACTCAGCTTGAAGTCAATTTCTGGCAAATGGGATTGCGACTTGCGTGCAACTGATTGATGGCTACGAGTGCGCATCTGCAGGGCAGCGTTCGCTTTGGTGACGAGGTCCTTTTTGATCAACTCGAACTCAATATTCCTGCAAAACAATGGACATGCTTGCTCGGTGCCTCCGGCGTCGGTAAATCGACGATTCTCAAGCTGATTGGCGGGCTGCCCACAGGCGGTCAATTTGACGGTAGCATTGAATTCAAATGCGCCCTCCCCAATGGAGGCAGCAGTGCGCCACGAATCGCATACATGGCGCAGTCAGATCTATTGCTCCCCTGGTTGAGCGTGCGCGAAAACGTGTTGATCGGGTCGCGGTTACGCGGTGACGACGCGAATAAAAGTCTAGCGGATCAACTCATCGCAAAAGTCGGTTTGCAGGCACACGGGAACAAGCGACCGCATCAATTATCCGGCGGGATGCGGCAGCGGGTTGCGCTGGCTAGAACACTGATGGAAGACACGCCGCTTGTCTTGCTGGACGAGCCGTTTTCTGCGCTCGATGCACGCACGCGTTTCGAAATGCAGGCGCTGGCATTCGATGTCCTCGCGGAGAAAACGGTGTTGTTGGTTACGCATGATGTTTCTGAAGCTGTGCGACTCGGTCACCAACTGTTTGTCTTGTCTCCCGGCCATGTCGACTCGCTTTCACCGGATCTTCAATCACCGTTGCGCGAACTGAATAACGCGGACGTATTGGATTTTCAGTCGCGGGTACTGCTCGCGCTTAACGCGCAGAACGTATCGACACGCGCGTGAAAACGAAAACCTACAACTTTTTTGAAATGATGCTGCCGGTTGCATTAATTCTTGTCGGTTGGCAACTGGTGGTGTGGCTCAGCGGCGTACCATCTTTTATCTTGCCTGGGCCGATCAAAGTCGCTGGTGCTTTTATCAGCAATATAGGATTGATTGCCGAGCACGGGTGGGTGACCCTGATTGAAGTCGTGCTCGGCTTGCTGTTGGGCGGTGCGCTAGGCGTGATGACTGCCTTGTACTTAATGATCTCAGCGCGAGCAAATCGCTTGCTCATGCCTGTTCTGGTATTAAGTCAAACCGTTCCTGTGTTTGCTCTTGCGCCCATGCTGACCCTGTGGCTCGGTTACGGTTTAAGTTCAAAGATCGCGATGGCGGTTCTGATTATTTTCTTTCCTGTGACCTCAACGTTTCTCGATGGCTTGCGCAATACGCCATCAGGGTTTCTGGAAATGGCGCAAAGCATGCGCGCAACACCGCTGCGCTCGCTGTTTCTCGTTCGCGTTCCTGCGGCGCTGCCGTCCTTGGCGTCAGGACTTCGTCTGGCGGCTGTGTACGCACCGATTGGTGCAGTGATCGGTGAGTGGGTAGGCGCATCACAAGGCCTGGGTTATTTAATGTTGCTTGCCAACGGTCGTGTCAAAATCGACTTGATGTTTGCGGCCCTGATCGCGCTGTGTTTGATTACTGTCACGCTGCGTTGGTTAATCAATATTGCTGGCCGTAAGATCGAACACTGGAGTTGCCCTCAATCAGGCAGCAGCGCCGCCTAGAGCAGGCGCTTTGTTGGCACTGCCCACGAATCCAGTTAGTCTTCGCTCTGACTTTCGATCCAGTGTGAAAAATGCCGAATAACACCCAATCCTATGTTCCGGCGATAACAGCCGGATTTATCGCCGTGCTGGTTGGGTTCACGGGTTCGGCGGTGATTATTTTTCAGGCAGCGAAAGCGGCGGGTGCGACGCCCGAGCAAATCGGCTCGTGGATGATGGCGCTCGGTCTCGGGATGGGGCTGACAACAATTGGTTTGTCGCTTAGGTATCGTGCGCCGGTTATCACGGCCTGGTCGACTCCTGGTGCCGCGCTGCTTGCGACGTCACTGAGTGGATTTTCGATGGCCGAAGCTGTTGGTGCGTTCGTATTCTCGGCGGTGCTGATAATACTGTGTGGCGTGACAGGATGGTTTGAGCGAATTATGGATCGGATTCCGCTTTCTATTGCGGCTGCGATGCTGGCTGGAGTGCTGTTTCAATTCGGCGTTGAAGTGTTTGTCTCAATGCAAACCGAATTTGTACTCGTCACGGTTATGTTTGGGGTCTATCTCATTTCGAAGCGCACAGTTCCTCGTTACACAATGATCATTGTTCTCGTTGTGGGATTTGTACTTTGCCACTTTTTTGGTCTGCTGCATTTCGACGAATTCGAATGGCGTGCGGTTGAGCCAGATTTTGTGGCGCCTGAATTCTCACTCGATGTGCTGATTGGTGTTGGCATCCCGCTGTTTGTTGTCACAATGGTTTCGCAAAATATGCCCGGAATCGCCGTGCTGCGCGCGTCAGGTTATCAGACACCGATATCACCCCTGATTAGCTGGACGGGCATCGCGACGCTGATTCTGGCACCGCTGGGCGGGTTTGCGCTCAACCTGGCCGCCATTACTGCAGCAATCTGTACCGGCAGGGAAGCGCACGAAAATCCGGACAAGCGTTTTGTCGCCGGATTAAGCGCAGGGTTTTTCTATTTGCTTCTGGCCATGTGCGGCGCTGCGGTGGCGGGCTTGCTGGCGGCGTTTCCGTCTGAATTTGTGTTTTCGCTCGCAGGGCTGGCGCTGTTGGGCACGATTGCGACGAGTTTACAAAGTGCGACGGCGGATAATGCATCGCGCGAGCCGGCAATCATCACGTTTTTGGTCACCGCGTCCGGTATCACCTTGTTTGGAATCGGTGCGGCATTTTGGGGCTTGGTGTCTGGCGTTGTCGCTCTGTTCATTGTCAATCTCCGGCGGACGCCAACGTGAAAGTTCTGAGTCGATTGTCCGAGTCACGGGAATACTATTTTGACGAGGGATGCCACATCCTTGAGTTGTCCAACACGCCCGATGATCCGGAGGTTTCGATAGCGCGGGCCCGTGTCGAACCCGGAGTTACGACACGGCTGCATCGGCTTGTCAACACGACTGAACGCTATGTGATCTTGCAGGGTGAGGGGCGGGTCGACATCGGCGATAACGATCCAATCGATGTTGTTCGCGGTGACGTCATACGAATTCACGCAGGTGTGTCTCAACGCATTACCAATACATCTTCTGAAGATTTGATCTTTCTCGTTATCTGCAACCCGCGCTTTGTGCCGGATTGCTATGTCGATATTGACGAAAAGTCAGGGAGCTCGGTGAATGAGTAAAAAACCGGCAGATGTTCTAAAACGCGTTAGCACGCTGAAAACTGGCGATACGTCGGATGACATTTATGACCGTTGGGCGACAAGCTACGATGACGATCTCATCAACGAATTCGGCTACAACTCGCCCGCGCTTTGCGCAGATGTTATCAGCGAGCGGGTGTCAGATCGCAACGCGTCGGTCATCGACTATGGCTGTGGAACGGGTTTGGTTGGGGCTGCGTTAAGCGAACGCGGGTTCAAACACATCGACGGTGTGGATGTGTCACAAGGGATGCTGCAACAGGCCAAAGCAAAGAATGTTTATAGAACATTGAGTGCGGTCGATTTAACAATGTCGTTACCGATTGACGACAACGTTTACGACTGCGGACTTTGTGTCGGCTCGATGGGAGCGGGGCATATTGGCGCCGCACATGTGCCGGCCTTGCTCGGTCCGATCAAGTCCGGTGGAGTATTCGTCATCTACATGAACGCGCAGTACTTCGAAGCCGAAGGATTTGAGAACAGCTTTATTAATCTGGAGAATTCAGGAGCATGGAAAATTTTGCAAATGGAACCATCGAATTATATGTCGGCGCTGGATCGCCCGGGATGGCTGATCGTAGGCCAAAAAAATTCATGATTGGCAAAAACTATTCGGCGTCTTAGACTGTCACAAAGTAAGACTCATAGCAGAGGTGAAGCATGACGGCGTACGTAATTGTTGACGTTAAAGTGAATGATCCTGAGAGATACGAGGATTACAAGTCAATGGTACCACCCACACTGGAAGCCTACGGCGGCAAGTTTGTTGTTCGCGGAGGTGCGTTCGAACATCTGGAAGAGGGGTTTGATTTCAATCGTGTTGTTATTATTGAATTCGACAGTGTGGAACGAGCCAAGGCGTGGCATCAGTCCGACGAATACAAGGACGCATTAGCGCTGCGACGCGCCACTACTGATAGTCGTATGATCGTGGTTGAAGGCGCGTAATCGCGCGACACCTGACGGCGGTTGTTTTTGCTCTCGCAACAAGCTCAAGAAGCCCTCGCGCAGTACCAAACCGGCTACTCGCTGCCTGCATCGCTGTACAACGATGCATCGGTTTTTGAAGCCGATACAGAATCACTGTTCCTGTCGGGTTGGTTTTACGCCTGCCACATCAGCGAAATACAAAATGTCGGTGATTTTGTTGTACTCAACATCGCTAACGAGTCTGTCATCGTTGTGCGAGTGTCAGAAGATTCGGTTCAGGCGCATTTAAATGTGTGTCGCCATCGCGGCTCGCGTGTGTGTCTGGAGTCGCACGGAAACAGTAAAAACTTTGCTTGCCCCTACCATGGATGGGCTTATGGACTCGACGGCAAACTGCTGGTGAGTAAGGAGATGCCAGCCGAATTTGACAAATCCGCGCACGGCTTGAAAGCCGCTGCGGTTGAAATCGTCTTCTCGATGGTGTTTGTGAATCTGGATTCTAATGCGGGTTCACTAAGTAAAAACGCAAAACGAATTGAACCCCAACTATCGCAGTACGGTTTTGAACAAACCAAAGTCGCGTACCAGGAGACGTGGACAGTCGAGGCCAATTGGAAGCTCGTGCTGGAAAACTTTATGGAGTGTTATCACTGCGCGCCTGCACACCCTGAGTACGCTTGCTCTCACAGCTTGAAATTACCGGATCGACTCAGCGAAAAACTTTACGCGCCGCTGCAAAAGCGCAGCCAGGAACTCGGTATAAACGGTGAGCCGGTGTACAGCGGGGAGACCGACGATCCACTGCTGGCTGTTTTTCATCACAGACAGCCGTTGCTCGATGGGTACGTGACAGGAACAGAAGACGGCAAACCGGTGGCGCCTCTCCTGGGAAGTTTTGCAGGTTATGACGGGGGTGCCGCTGATATTCAACTCGGCCTGTTTTTTTACGGTGTGATGTATCCCGATCACATCGTGCTCTACAGTTTTTTACCGGTAGACGCCAAGTCAAGCAAGATGCATATCGTGTGGTTGGTGCGCGATACCGCAGAGCAAGGGCGTGACTACGATGTGGATAAACTTACATGGTTATGGCGCGTAACAACAGACGCAGACAAAACAATTATCCTGAACAATCAGCTCGGCGTGAATTCGCGTTTTTACGAACCCGGTCCTTACTCTGAAATGGAGAAATTTACGCAGATGTTTGTCGACTGGTATGTGGACGAGCTGCGCGACAATCGACGTTGAACTTGGCGGGAATCCCGGCTCAAATTGAACCGGGATTATTCGGGGCTAAATAAATTAGTACGACGTAAAAATCGCGTTGCCCATTTCAGCGTTGTTGCCTGGCGACTGCACGACACAGCTGATAATCTTTTGGCCGCCGTTCAAGACATCGACATCTACCATGCAGGCAGCGTTACCCGAATTACTGCTGGTGTCGTCGGTAATCGTGCCGGTAATCAAGCCATCGCCAAATCCGTCAACTGTGCCACTCAGATTGAGCGTCCAGGGGTCGGAACTTGTCGCGCTGTTCTCCGGACCAGAAAGCAAACTTCCTGTGCAAACACCACTTGTGCAACTCATGGATGCAGGGATTACGCGGTCACCAGCAACGTAATTGCCGTCAAACACCATACCGGCGTAGTTGCCGTCAAAGTTTGCGACGTTGGTGATCGCTTTTTGTGCCAGCGCGAAAATAAACGACGAGTCGGACGGGTCGGTGACTTGCGTATGCACAATCGCGCCACCGTTGTTGGTCATGTACATTTGTGCGTCGGCAACATCGGCGAGGCCGTCAGAACACGTTACGGCTCCCAAACTGCTGACACCCTGATCGGTAAACGCGTTGTCCAGCGCGCGCGTGGACGGCAAGATTGAAACTCCCGTAGTGGAGTCGTAGCTATACTGGCCGAAAAAGTCGCGCGTGGAATCGGTCGCGTCCGACGCCATGGCTTTTTTCACAATCACCCAGTTGGCGTCCAGATCGGTTTCGGGGCAGCTGCCGGCCGCCACCATCGGGATCACCTGATCGCTGCCTGCCTCGACAGGTTTAAGCAGCAGCGCGTAGCCTGGCACATCAATCGCCCAGGCAACGTCACCAACAGATGGGCCTCCGGTACCTGAAACAGCGGTGACTGTGAGCATTTTAAAACCGCTGCTCGTCGTCACCCAGTCGCCGTTAACTGTAAATAGAACCGGCGATGCCGCATCGTCACGCTTGGTGATTTCGAACGTACCGCCACTTTTGAAGGTAAAGTCCCACTTCGAGCCTGGCCCGTTGTAAGAAGTGGACGTTTCCGGCTCTGAGGTAGAGCTTCCGCCCCCACAGGCGGTGACAGCAACGACAGCGGCGACTAGCGCAGACGCAACGGCTGATTTGAATAGTTGTGGGTAAGTCATTGATTGCTCCCTGAATTTGTCATAGTTGTGTGCGGCCGCTGCGTGTTAAACGAGCGACCGTGAAGTGTCTATCGGCAAAGTTGGGAGAAAGTTGCGCGTCTCGACGCGCAATCGAGAATCTATATGAGCAAACTGAGAATGATCGATAAACAACCACAAAGTGCTAAAAGGTTGAGATCGGAATACGCTCTTTTGACATCGCGAAAGGAACGGGCATGGCGTTTATGCGACGGCCCCATAATCAAATCAGTGTCCGTATTGCGAAACCCGCTCCATGCGCCGCAGAGAATGGCGACGCCAATAATCAGCGAACCAACGCCTACCCAGAATAGCACCTCACTTAAGCGACCAGGCGTGCGGTCGGTGAAGGCCAGCCAAGCCGCGCACGCGATCGCCATCTGTACGAGTAACAGCAATGCCAATCGTTTGAGCAGTGTCGGCTCGGGTTTCACTTAACAACGGGCCCTCGCAGCGGGCGATCGAATTTCCCTTCACAGAGAATCACATGTTATTGACGCCGAAGCACAGGGCGCGTTAAACACGTGGGGCCGCCTTCGCACTTGATACACAGATCGTCGCCATTAAAGGTTTGGACCTGACATCCGGCAGCGCGCATGGCCGCAACCGTTTTCGGAAAACCGGCGACGGCGATGCAATCGCGCGGGCGAGTCGCCAGCACATTCAGGTTTAATCCGTTACTGCGCTCAAATTCATCCACGTCGCCCTCAACTAAAACGACTCCCTTATCTTGCAACATTTGGTAAAACGCGACTGGCATAAGCGGTTTGTAAATCAACGCGAGATCGTGATCGAGGATGCTGATGATCGACATAAGATGCAAACACGCGGCTTCACCGCTGAGAACGGGTAAGTCGTAAACGAGCACCGACACACCGCGAGGCTCCAGAATCGATTTCAGTTGATCAATGCCCGACTGATTGGTGCGGAAACCGCGCCCGACGATCAGCGTGTCGCCGTTCAACCACACGCAGTCTCCGCCCTCGACGGTGCCCGGCGATTCGATCGTCCCGATCACGGGGATGCCGATTTCGTCGTACGTGTGTTTGTGCGCGTCCGGTTCAGGTCTGCGCAGCTCTTTTCCCATGCGCAAAATAATCGCGCCGGCGTCACACACTAAAGACGGGTCATGCGGAAAAATTGCATCGCATAGGTCATCACTCGCGCCATTGAGTTGAATCACTTCAGCGCCGCTCTCGGATAACACCGACACAAATTCTGCGTGTTGTGCATCCAATGCCGCCTGCGTCAATCCAGTGCCGTAGTGCCACTGCTGGGAGTCGGCTGCAGCCATTGACGGTGATGGGCTTTTTACGATAACGCGCGCGAGTGACGAGACCATATCCTGCGCGCCGAATGGTTTACTCATTGCCTTGCACTCGGTCGAGTTCGGGCGCATCAGCGCTCAGCAGTGAAATGGCGTCGGTGTGCGAAATCGCCGTGCAAAATTCGCCATGCAAAGACGCGACACTGAGATCATGCACCAGTTGCGGATCATAATCTGTGCCGTCTAAACCTACACGGTTCGCCGCGGCGCAAGCGTCGTGCACGAGATAGGTGTCGTAGCCAAAATTGCCCGACATGCGCGTTGTCGTCTCAACGCAAAAGTTGGTGTAAAAACCCGCGATAACAATTCGCCCGATTTTTCGACGTCGAAGTTCCATGCCCAAATTCGTACCGACGAATCCGCTATTGGCTTGCTTCCAGATAACTGCTTCAGCGTCTTCAGGTTCAAACCCAGCTTTGAATTCGCCGCTTGCTTTTGACCATTTAAGCGGCGATTCCGGCTCAACTGAGTCGTGTCGCGTATGCAAAACAGGCAAACCGTGGGCCCGCCACGCATCGAGAAGGTTTTTTTGCCGCGACTCCGCTTCGGAATTATTGCGGCGACCTGTCGGGCCGCCGTAATAAGCGAGGTCGTCGACACCCTTTTGAATGTCGATCAGCAAGAGTGCGGTGTTGTCGGTAAATTGCTTAATCATTGGTTTAAATTATTGCTCGAGTCGCGGGTTTGGAATTAGCGCTTTCTCATCCATCTGAATGAGTGACAGGGCATTGCGTTCGACGGCACTGTGCAAGGTTTGCTCGATTGCATCTAGAGATTCAAGCGTTTCCGCGTGAACGCCGTAGGCTTTTGCCAGGGTCAAAAAATCAGGCGTGAACAAGTCGACGCCGTCGACGGGGATATCCCTTTCCAACATAAACGCCTTAATCTCGCCGTACCCGCTGTTGTTCCAGAGGAGTATGACAAGCGGTGTCCCTGCATCAACGGCCGAGGCCAGCTCAGCAATTGAAAACTGCAAACCACCGTCGCCCACTAAACACAAAACGGGTCGGTTTGGCGCCGCGAGCTTGGCCCCAACCGATGCCGGAAGCGCATAGCCCAGGGTCCCGTAGCCGGTCGCCGAGTTAAACCAACTGGATGGCGTTTGTGCGGCAAAATAGAGTGCACCGGCATACGCCTGCTGGCTCGAGTCTCCCACCAAAATGGCGTCAGGAAGCGCATCGCGGATACGATTGAGCAGCATAACGTGGTCGCGCATATAGCCCGGTAACTCATCCAGCGCAACGCTGCGTGTCGTGGCCGCCTCTCGGGGCATTTGCGATGTTTTTTCGCTGACCGCGTCTGCAAGTTGCTGCGCGATTGTCCTGGCGTCGCCGGTTAGTCCGATGTCGGCCCGGCAGTTTCGGTAGAGCTGCTGGGGGTCGATATCCGCGCGGACCAAGGTCCCGGATACGGCAAACTCGCCGCTGTCGTAAAAGTCGTAATCGGTTCGGCCCATTTCGGTTCCCAGAGCGATCACGACGTCTGCCGAATCGATTAACGCTCGCGTTGCTGTGAGGGTGGGGCTGGCCGAGACAAGCAGGGAATGGTCGGGTGGCAAAATACCGCGCGCGTTGACCGTCGGAATAACAGGGGCGTCGATTTTCTCTGCCAGTGCCTTGACCTCGGCGCTCGCGAGTTTTGCCCCGCCGCCGACGCAGATCACGCATTTTTCAGCAGCGTCGATTGCCTGCACCGCCTGCACCATTGTTTTTGGATTGGCCGCTGCGGGGGTCGCGCGGCTCGCCCGCGTCGCGGCGGGCAATTCCTCGGCCGATTGAACGATCACATCAAGCGGAATCTCGATATGAACCGGGCGTGGACGTTCGCTATCGAACACTGCGAAAGCGCGCGCCATGACCGTCGGCAAATCATCGACGCTCAGCAATGTGTGGCTGAAAGCGCTGACTTGCGAGACCAGCGCCTGTTGGTTTGGCAACTCGTGCAAAAAGCCGCTGTTTTGCCCGAGACTCGTGGTTGCGTTGACTGCCGATATCACCAGCATCGGGATAGAATCCGCGTACGCTTGCGCCATCGCCGTGACAATGTTGGTCATGCCCGGCCCGGTGATAATGAAACAAACGCCGGGTTTGCCGCTTACGCGCGCGTAGCCGTCGGCCATAAATCCGGCGCCTTGCTCGTGGCGTGGAGCATGATGCTTGATGTCAGTGTTCGGCAGGCCGCGATACAGTTCCACCGTGTGCACGCCGGGAATCCCAAACACGTGCTCCACTTCGTAGGCCTGCAGCAACTCGACCAGATACTCACCGCATGTTTTGTGGTTGTGCATGCTCATGCCGCCGATTCACCGGACAGATTTTGAAAGCGTTGCATGAATCCCTTAATTCTTCTGCAGGCTTCGCGCAGTGAATCTTCGGATAAAGTAAATGACACGCGCAGGTAGCCCTCTGCAGCGCGACCAAACGCAGTTGCATCGAGTGTCGACACGCCTGTGGCGTCGTACAGTGCTGTGGCAAATTCGTTTGCCGGCATACCAGTTTTGCGCACGTCAACCATGAGGTACATGGCAGCCTGTGGCACGAGACAATCAAGCAGGTCAATCTCACCAATGGCAGCGACGAGAATGTCACGCCGTTTGAGGTAAATATCGCGCATCCGGGCGGCCTCGTGCTTTGCGTCAGTTAACGCATGCAGCGCCGCCTCCTGCGAGAACCCCGGAAGTCCGTAAAGCATGCACAGCGACAGGTTGTAGATGTGATCGGTCAGTTCGACCGGGCCAATCGTCCAGCCAATCCGCCAGCCTGTCATCGCGTGCGATTTAGACAAACTGTTGACCGTTATCGTGCGTTCCGCCATGCCGGGCAAGCCTGCGATGCAGATATGTTCGCCCTCAAAAACCAGATCGCAATAGACCTCGTCCGCAACTACCCACAGATCGTGCTCGATTGCCAGACTGGCAATTGTGTTGAGATCGTCTCTCGACAGCATGAGCCCGGTCGGGTTGCTGGGAGAGGCGTATAATATAGCGCGTGTGCGTGGTGTGATGGCCGCCTTGAGAGCCTCTGCGTTGAGTCGGAAACCGTTGTCGGCGTCGAGATCGACCGCAACCATCTCTGCCCCCACAATGCGAATACAGGCCTCGTAGGTGAGGTAGCCCGGTTTGAGCACGATCACTTCGTCGCCGCTTTGCACCGTGCACTGGAATGCTGAGAACAGCGCGTTTTGTCCCCCGGCGAGCACAATCACGTTGTCGCGCGTTACTGACTGCCCGCTGCGCTGAGCGTGATCCGATGCTATTGCGTCGCGCAGTGCGTCACGCCCGTACATCGAGGCATAGTGCGTGTCGCCGCCGCGAATCGCTGCAACAGCGGTTTCGCAGATACTCCGGGGTGTCGCAAAATCGGGATCACCAACGCTCAACACGATAACGTCTTCGCCGCGTGCAAAGTCTTCTTGCGCGCGAGAGTGCAGCGCCCAGGCGTCTACAGATTCGCCGGCGATGCGTTTGGTAAGAGGGGAGTAGTTCATGGTAGTTGTTCCTCGGTACACAATCAGCGTCGTTAACGGGATCGCTTTCACCGCAAGCGCAAATCTAGCAGCAATTGAACAGGTGTTCAATAGTTGCGAAACCCGATATAGTAAAGATATGCAAACGCCTCGAACCCAGCAGCGGCAAACGCCTGATACGCGCCGAAAGTCCTTGATCGACGCAACAATCGCGTGCCTGAAAAGTGGAGGCTTGGAAGCCGCCTCGGTTCGCAAGGTCAGTGCCAGGGCGGGCGTTTCGGTGGGGTTGATTAACCATCACTTTTCGAACCACGAAGCGCTGATTGCAGCCGCCTACGCGGAGATTGCTGAGGCCTTGTTCGCGGTTTCGTGGGATGCGGCTCAAGCCGCGGGCAACAACCCGCGTGATCAACTCCGTGGATTTGTGCGCGGCGCGCTCTCATTGGGCACGACCGACACGGAGTCGCTCAAAATCTGGATTGCATTCTGGACGATGAATGAGCGCTCTGCGCTGATCAAACAGGTGCACGACGAAAGCAACCGCGAGCACCGAAAAAAAATCGAACATCTGCTGCAACGATTGCAACAAGAACGCGGAGTCAAGGCGTTTGATATGCGACTCGCCGCAATTGGCTTATCGGCGATGCTGGACGGTTTGTGGCTGGAGATGTGTCTGGACCCGCACACGTTCAGCGTTGATGAGGCCGTACAAATGTGCGACTCGTGGATCGAGGGCATTTGCCGCGGCACATTTCAAGTGACTTCTGACGCTTAGCACTGCTCATTCTGTGCTGAAGAATATGTCTCCGAAATAACTGGTCGCGCTGCCACCATGATTATCGCTGTCAACCATGATCGCGACGGCTTTTATGGTCGTGACATCGCGGTCAAACAGCGCGTGAAAATCCTCCAGCAAATTGCGCTTTTCGACCACCCATTGGCCGGCGCTTGAATCACCACTCTCGACCGCAATCATTTTTGCCTTGTTTGTCCATGCGCTTGACCAGGTCGTCCCAACGGACTGATTGCTCGACCAGACGTAGTTGAGCGCAATCACTTCCCACGGCTGATAGCCGTCGCTCACCACGACGTACAAACGTGCGGGGTAGTCGTCACCGTCTTTGCTCTGCTCATCGTGCTCGAGACCAAACGTGTTTTCGACACGCCAGCGCCAGTTGAGATAGGGCGTTTGCGTAATATCAACGGGGAGTTCGAGTGCAATTGCCGACGCGCTCATTTTGCTTTGCGCGCGCAGAACGTGCTGGTCGTCAAGTTCGACGATTGAGTAATCGGTTTCACCGGCAAACGAGCGGGTTTCCCAGTGCTTGAGAGAGTCCGCCTCAAATGAAATATGCGTGCTGCTGTGAACCTGCGCGTTAGAGCAATTCGCGACAAGCATCGTGGCGCAAATTGCGTAACTCAATTTCAGAAACTTTGTGTTTAACACTTTCCCGCAGCATCGATGAAACTCAGGGTTACAGACCGGCGCAAAAGGAATAGGTTCAGTCAGTAATTACGCTGTCAATAGATTGGTAGAGGGTATGAGAAAATTCAGACAGCAGGTCATTCATCGCGGCAACGTAAGCAGTGTAGTCCGCTGTAGCGACAGATCGTTGTAGCGCGATTCTGTTGGTTTGTCGTTCTTGTTTGCCAAAGTCACTCAGCAAGACCCACTTTGCACGCAGCGAGACCTCTCCCCCGAGTGACCCGCTAAATTCCTCGATGATGATCCGTATCTGATGCTGCGGTCGGTTGCGGGAGTCCCAGGGATGCGACCAGATGCGGTGATTAGCACTCAGCGTCGACAGGTTGTCTGCCAGAACCGCGCCGATCGACTCTTCCAAATTGCCAGCCCAGACGTTAAACGATGATACGAGCAGCTGGTTACCGTTTTTTACCGTTACGATGCCCGGATGCTGCAGTATTCCTGGCAATCGCACCGGGCCGATGCCAAATGAGTCTGATCTGCTCGGCTTGCCGGAGGCGGCGTCTTGTGCGACGAACGCGGGGTCTGCGTGCAGGGCAAAGTATTTTGTCGGTGGGTCAGTCGCGCAGGCGCTGAAGAACAGGGCGGACAAAACCGGCAGTACACGCGCAAGTCGATTCGTTATCATTCTCGGTCACCTCCACCCAGCAGCAACGATTGCGGATAGCGGCTGAGTTCATCGGTCAATGTCCTGACGGATTGTGCGGCGTCTCCGACGTTTTCAATCGTTTGCAAAAGTTCGTACTGAAATTGTGATTCGGGGGTCAGGTTGCTCTCCAGAAGCTCAAGCGTGCTGCGCATTTGATCGAGCGCTGCAGTGGCTGAGCTTAGCGCAGGATCAAATTTTTCAGCCGTGGATTGAAAACTTGCGAGCGTGCCGTCGAGCTCGGCTGAGAGTACGATCCGGTTCAATTCGGTCACCGTTGCATCGAGACTTTCCAGACTGCGTACCATCGTGTTGCTCATCTCATCGATCGGAACGCTGTCGATTCGACTGAGAATGCCGCTGACCTGTTTGCCAAAATATTGATTTTGAATTTCGCTGATCGTCCGGTTGAGTTTATCCAGACTATCGAGCGCACTTGCACTGGCTTCGTTGAGCGGCAGTCGATCAATTTTTTCCAGAATGCTGCTGAATTGCTGGGTCAGGTTGCGCGCCACGCTCGGTGCCGTGGGTAAATGCGAGTAGGGCCAACTGGATTTAAACTCGCCCTCGATATGTTCGGCGAAGGCGAAATCGACGTACAGCGCCCCGGTGATAAAACTGGCGGTGCGCAAATGCGCGCGCAAGCCCTGGTCGACTAACATTTTCATGCGTTCGTCGACGGATTCGAGCGTGTGCGTGCGCTGATCGTCGAGGCGCTCCGGCTGCAGTGTTATCACGACAAATATATCCAGATTGTCTTCATCGTTTGCGTCGAGAAATATTCGCTCGACCTCACCAATTTTTAAACCGCGAAATTCGACGGGCGCGCCAACGGTTAAACCACGCACGGATTCGCTGAATGTCAGCACATAAAAAAACCGCTTTTTAAACGCGCCCTCGGTCACCGCTTTTCTGTTTTCAAAAAGATGGAAAATAGTGTTGGGTCCGATCGCCTGGCTGTCATCATCCTGATTAGCAAACTGGGGTGAGTCGAATGCCACGCCACCCGACAGTACCGAGGATATTGACTGCATATTCACACTGATGCCTGCGGCATCGAGGTCGAATCCAAGGCCGCTGACATTCCAGAAATGACTGCCGTAGTTCACCAGCGAATCATAAGGTGCGTTGATAAACAGATTAATTTCGACCAGTTGCTCTTCTGTTGATAAGGCGTAGTTGGTGACTTCGCCCACTTTGACGTCCCGATGGTAAACCGGCGACCCGATGTCGAGCGAGCCGAGCGACTCAGCCAGCAGCTTGAAAGTCGAACCGTCATCGTAGGAATGCACCAGAGGAGGAGAATTAAGTCCCTCGAAATCGTATTTGGGTGTGCCTTTTAAACCTGGATCAAGCTCGATATAAACACCTGAAAGAAGTGTATCTAGGCCGCTCACCCCCGACGCCGATATTCGCGGGGTGACCACCCAGAAGCGCGAATTTTCGGAGATGTGTTCATCCATCACAGGGTCGAGTTGCGCGGTGACGTGCACGCGCGACAAGTCTTCGTCGAGGTGCACTTCTTCAACCAAGCCCACATTCACGTTCTTGTAACGCACTTGGGTTTTCCCGGTGCTTATACCGCTCGCATCGGTAAAAACAATTTCCACTTTCGGACCTTGCTCGATCCACGCCTGCCACGCCAGGCCGAGCGCGACGAGCGCAGCGAACAGGGGCACCAGCCAGATCGGCGACAGCACCGATATCTTGTCGATGGGCGAGCGGTCGCTGGCGCGGCGATTATGCGCGTGGTTGGTCATCTTTTCCTGTCCATAGTAGGCGGGGATCGAAGGTTTCAGCTGCGAGCATCGTCAATATGACAACCGCTGCAAATGCGACGATCGCGCCGCCGCTTTGCACGTTCATCAGTATACCGAATTGCACCATCGCGACCGTTAGCGTGACAACGTAAACATCGACCATCGACCAGCGCCCGATGAACTCGGTCACGTGGAAAATCATTGCGCGCAGTTTATGACTGTGGGGCACGCTGTGCTTCGTCGACCAGACCAGATAAGTCATCACGATCATTTTGGCAATCGGGACCAGAATACTGGCTACAAACACAACGAGTGCGATAAACCACGCGCCGCTTTGCGCGAGTTCGACGGCTCCGCCAAATATTGTTTTGGCCTCACTCGTTCCCAACCTGCTGACGTGCATTATCGGCAATACGTTGGCAGGAATATACAAAATGACTGCGGCCACCAGCAGTGCGGTTGTTTTTTCGAGGCTGCGCGGAATTCTGCGTTCGATCTTTCCGTGGCAGCGTGGACAGTGCGGGTCTCGCCGCCATATCGACTCACCCACCAGGGCATGACATACCCCGCACGAAACCAGCGCATCGGAGTTACTGTCTTTGAAATAATTCTCCGCCTTGTACCAGCGCCACAGGCGCTTATGATTCATGCGCGCCTGCACCGCCACCAGCACCACGACAAGAACGGCAAACGAGTACAGCCCGGTACCCGGAACCAGATCGGCCAAGTCTCCAACTTTTACGCTGGTGACAATAACTCCAAGCATGAAGATTTCCAGCATATTCCAGGGTCGAATTTGTTCGAGCAGCCTCAGCGCAACGCGGAACAGGCGGGTGCGCCTGCCGATTGAAGCGGATCCCAGGACAAAGCAAAACAGCAGCAATTCAAATAGCGGGAATAGAAATATCGTGACAAACACAATCGCACTCAAAAGAAAGTGCTGTTGTTCGAGGAGCAGATACACCCCGGTCAGGAGTGTTGTCGTGTGCACCTGTCCCACCGCGCCTATCGACAAAAACGGCATCGACATACTGACAATGAACAGAATGACCCCGGTTAAAACCAGCGCCATCGACGTCGACAGCCAATTGCGATGGTGCGAATGCAGGGTGTGGCCGCAACACGTACAGCGGCAACTGTTTCCGGGACCGGCGTCAGCCATCGGTTGCAAGCGCGCGCAAACAGGGCAGGCGATGAGATCTCTAATGTCTTGGTCGTCTTGGGTTGACACTGCGGGCGATCATAGCGTGCTTTGTCGGACACGTCTTGGGCGAATACACGACTCGAAGAGTGTGGGCGAACAGCGGCTGAGGCGACATAAGATTGGAGCTATATAATATCTGAGAATATATAAATCATTAAATATTCATTTAAGGTATTAATCTGAGTCATTAAAGTACGCCCATCTAAAACGGATGGTGAAGATGTACATTTACAGCCCAGTTGATCAAGCCATCGTTGATCAACGCGTCAGCCAGTTTCGCGAGCAAACCGAGCGCTATCTCGATGGCAAACTCAATGAGGAAGTGTTCAAGCAATTGAGATTGCGCAACGGTTTATATGTGCAACGTCATGCCCCAATGCTTCGAATCGCGGTGCCCTATGGCGTGATGTCGTCCTTGCAACTGCGCACAATTGGACGAATCGCGCGCGAGTACGACAAGGGATACGCACACGTCACCACACGTCAGAACTTTCAGCTTAACTGGCCTGCGCTCGAATCGGTGCCTGACATTTTGGCTGAACTGGCCGAGGTGCAGATGCACGCGATGCAAACCAGCGGTAACTGCATTCGCAATGTCACATGCGATCCGCTCGCCGGGGTTGCGCCGGATGAAATTGAGGACCCGCGAATTTGGTGTGAGCTCATTCGTCAGTGGTCGACATTGCATCCTGAGTTTTCTTTTCTTCCGCGCAAATTCAAATTTGCATTGACGGGCTCCGAGGTCGATCGCGCTGCTATTCAAGTGCACGACATCGGTATTCAGGTCGTGCGCAATGAAGAGGGCAAGGTTGGTTTCACCGTAATGGTAGGTGGCGGGTTGGGTCGCACACCCGTGATAGGGAAAACCATTCGGGGATTTTTGCCGCGTAAGGATTTGATCAGCTATCTGGAAGCGATTCTGCGGGTCTATAACCTCCACGGTCGTCGCGACAATATTTATAAGGCGCGAATCAAGATTTTAGTCAACGCATTGGGTATCGATGAATTTCGACGTCAGGTTGAAAACGAGTGGCAGTACCTGCGAGACGGTGAACTGCAACTCAGCGACGCCGAGATTGAGCGCGTCGCACAATCGTTTCGCGATATTGCGTACAAAGACCTTCCGATTGGCGATAGCGCTTCGCACGATAAACGCCATAGCAATCCCTTGTTTAATGCATGGTACCGCCAGAACACCGTCGCGCACAAAGTTGCGGGATATCGGATTGCGTATGTCTCGCTCAAATCCCACGGACAGGCGCCCGGCGACATTCGCGACGACCAAATGGAAAAGTTGGCCGATCTCGCCGATACCTATAGTTTTGGCGAGCTTCGAGCCACGCACTCGCAGAATCTCGTTTTTGCGCACGTTGAAGAAGGCCAGCTTTACGAACTTTGGCGCGGACTGATGCAGCTGAAACTGGCTAAATCCAATTTGCATACCGTTCAGGACGTTATTTGTTGCCCGGGCCTGGATTTCTGCGGTCTCGCGAATACCACATCAATTGACGTCTCACAGGATATTACCGAGCGCTTCGATGAACTCGATGAGCTCTATGATCTTGGCGATATCCGGATCAAGATTTCCGGGTGCATGAACGCCTGCGGACACCATCATGTGGGCCATATCGGTTTGCTCGGCGTCGATAAAAAAGGCGAGCACTGGTATCAAATTACACTGGGAGGCTCGAGCGAGAACAACGCAGCGTTGGGCACGCGCCTTGGACCCGCTATTGCCAAAGAGAAGATTGGTGACGCGGTCGAGAACATTATCAAAACCTATGTTTCACAGCGGCAGAACGGCGAATCGTTTTTGCAAACGTTCGACCGCGTTGGATTAAGCCCGTATAAGGAGCGCGTTTATGCACACACTCATTGACGCCCATGGCACTATCGATGACGACTGGGTTTTGCTCGATGAAGAGATACCCGCTGTCGGTCGCAACAAAGTCATTGTTCCCGTCCAGCGCTGGACAGACGAACGCGATATTTGGAAAGAGAGCGAAAAGGTATTGGGTGTATTGCTCGAGCCGAGTTTCGATGTGTCACTTCTGCGGCCTGACCTGAACAAACTCTCCCTCATCGCAATTCCCTTCAGTGTGTTCAGTGATGGCCGCGGTTTTTCACAAGCTCGGTTACTGCGTGAACGCTATGGCTATAGCGGTTTGTTACGCGCGACCGGCGACGTGCTGCGCGATCAGCTTTCATTCCTGGCACGGTGTGGTTTTGACCAGTTCAGTGTGTACAGTGAACACGACATCGAAGCAGTAATCAGCGCACTCGCGCCGTTTACGGTGGGTTACCAGCCAGACCTGAGACAATCGGCCTGACCCCTTTTGGAAAACGCTCACCCGCGCAGAATGAAACGTCAGTAAAGCTGTAATTCGACGCCTTTAAATATCTCGTCTACTTCGCTTTGTACGGTGGTGTAGGCAGCGTTATTGACAGCCAATAAGCTCAGATGTGGCGCGAAGGTCTGCAGAAAGTCATAGATATAGCCGCGCAAAAACTTGCCTCGACGGAACCCAATTTTGGTTGCGTTGACAGGAAATAAGGAATGGGTATCGAGCGCGACAAGATCAGTATCTGATTCGGTTTCGTAGGTCATTCGGGCGATGATTCCAACACCGAGATCTTGCCGAACGTAGGTTTTGATCACGTCAGAATCGACCGCCGACAATACGATGTTTGGCGTCAGGTTCGCATCGGCAAACGCGTGATCAAGTCGCTCACGCCCGGTGAACCCGTTTATGTAAGTCACAATCGGATACTCCGCGATCTGATCGAGCGAAGTCAATTCCTGCCCAACCAGCGGGTGCGATTTCTCAACAATGACACAGTGTTTCCACCGATAGCCGGGCAGTGTAACGAGATCGTCGCGATCACCAATCGACTCAGTGGCAATCGCCAGATCAACCTCTCCCGAAACCGCCATCTCCGCGATCTCATCCGGCCGCCCCTGCAAAATCTGCAAACTGACCTGTGGGTATCGCTCGCGAAATTGTCGAATAACGTTCGGTAGTATGTATCGCGCCTGAGTGTGGGTGGTTGCAAGTTTCAGCTCGCCGGTCTGATCGTTGCGAAATTCATTTGCGAGTCCTTTGATGTTCTCGACCTCGCGCATTATTGCTTTCGCGCGCACCAGTATATGGCGGCCCTCAGGCGTTACATGCGTAAGCTGTTTGCCGTTGCGATTGAACAGTTTGACTCCAAGTTCTTCCTCTAACTGTTTGATTTGTTTACTGACGCCGGGTTGTGAAGTGAACAGTTTTTCAGCCGCAAGCGAAATACTGAGGCTATTTTGCTCGACGGCGATCAGATATCGGAGTTGCTGGATTTTCATCGGCTATTTATATCAAAAACGAATATAAAAAGATATCTATATTCAATTTAATGTTTATTACCGCATCAGTTTTTACGCAGCCAGTCGATAAGGAATGAACTGAGTTACGTAAACTATTTGGAGAAGTTTGATGCTGGATTTTCGTACCTACCCCGTTTGTGCCTTCACACGTTTTTTATCGCTCGTGACGCTGGCTGTTCTGTTGTTCTCTCACAATGCTTTCGCCAATCTGCAAGCGCCTAGTGGCAGAGTCTTGCTCAGTGTTAGCGGTAACATTCAGACGTCAAATAGCGCGGATGGGGCTCATTTTGATCGCGAACTGTTTTCGTCTATCGGGACGTCCAAGATCAAAACCAAAACACCGTGGACGGAATCTTCCGATACGTTTGAAGGTGTGTTGGTGCGTGATCTTCTAGAGCGCGTCGGTGCCAAGAGTTCGCGATTTCGCGCGATTGCGCACAATGATTATGAAGTCACCGTGGAGGGAATCGATTTCGATCAGTACCCGGTTATTCTTGCGACTCGCATGAACGGAAAGAAAATGACGCTCCGAGAAAAAGGGCCTGTTTGGATTATTTTTCCATGGGACGATCATCCTGAACTGGCCACAAAGAGTGTCAAACGCTTTTCCATCTGGCAGTTAAAATCGATCATCGTTCAGTAGCACTGGATTTCGCTAACTGGGCGATACATGCGCAAGCATATAAAAAAACTGTTTGTTGCAGCCGGCCTGACACTATGCGCCCTTCTTGGCGGTATCGGGTACGTCTTGGTTCAGATGGAGGATCGCAGCGACGAACACCGTTATGCCGAACAGCTCGTCATGTGGAAGATGATGAGCACCGGATACCTTATCGGTAATCTGCAACGGGCAATCGATGCGTACGTCGATTCCCGCGGTGTGGAAACACAGGAGGAGCTTGCGTACCGCTACGATCTGCTGTGGTCGCGTTTCCCTGATAGCATGCGCCTGTCAGGCAGGCAGGAGTTCGACCACCCCGAAGCGCTTGAACTCGCCGATCGAGGCAACGAGCTGGTGTTATCACTTCTGCATGACATCGAAACACCGAGTGTCGTGAGTGATTCGCGTTGGATGTCTCACGAGCGGGACTTGCAGGCGATGCGCACCGATATCAAAAAACTGGGCCAGCAACGTTACTTTAGCGCCGATGAGTCCCGACTCGCGGCACATCAGAACACTCGCGAGCTTTATTGGATATTGATCGCCCTGTTTTCTGCGTTTGTGGGGTTGGTTGTGTTTTTAATGGCGATGCTGATTCGCGAGCATCAATCGACAAAGTCTCTCTACGATGAATCCCTCGTTGCGCGCAAACAGCTTGATAACGCAAACGCTAAATTGCGGGGCCATAGCGAAGATCTGCAACGCATGGTGGATGAGCAAACAATTCACCTGATCAACGCACGTGATCAAGCGGAGTCTGCCAATCGGGCTAAGAGTTTGTTCCTCGCGAACATGTCGCACGAGTTGCGAACCCCGATGCACGCTATCATCAGTTTTGCATCAATTGGTTCTCGCAGGCACGAGCAATTAGATGAAAACGACAGCAAGAATTACTACGAAAAAATAAGTACCAGCGCTAATCGCTTGCTGTCCTTGTTGAATAACCTGCTCGATATCTCAAAGCTCGAGGCAGGGAAAATGGAGATGAACAAACGGTCCCACGCAATGAGTAAGCTGATCGCATCGTCTTTTGAAGAGATGGAGGCGTATGCTGCTGAAAAGTCCCTTGAACTGATTTGTCAGAACCGGGCAAAAGACGGTGACTGGGTATTTGTAGACGACAACCATATATTGCAGGTGATGCGAAATTTGCTATCCAACGCAATCAAGTTTTCATTCGAGGGTGGATCGATAGAGGTTTCGATCTTTGACTCAGATGACAATGTTTGCGTCACCGTGGAAGACCGAGGAGTCGGTATTCCTGAAGGCGAGCTTGAAGATGTCTTCGACAAGTTTATTCAAAGTAGCAAAACCCAGTCTGGTGCGGGAGGTACGGGTTTGGGCCTTGCAATTAGTCGGGATATCGTTCGCGCGCATGGCGGGTCGATTCGCGCAGAAGCACCCTCAGACGGCGGTGCCAGAATCGTATTGGAAGTGCCCAAGATCAGCCCCGCTTGCCAAGTAGCCTAGTATCAGTGCTTCCACCTGTTGAACGTCTGTTTTCCTCTTGTGGTTCGCGTGTCAATTTGCGTTTCAGTATGCAAAGATTATCGACTGGCCGTTGGTTTTGGTATCACTTGAGTATACTGTTCACAAAATCCCACAAGCGAGACTGCACAATTCAATGTCTGGAGACGAAAACAACACCAGAGTGATAAAAAAGTACCCGAACAGACGCCTGTACGATACGGAGGCAAGCCGCTACATAACGCTGTCGGAAGTGCGCGATCTGATCATCGACGAAGTACCATTCGTGGTGACTGAGCAAAAAACCGGGGAGGACATCACGCGCAGCATACTGCTACAGATCATTCTGGAGCAGGAGTCAGAATCCAACCCTTTGTTTTCTAACGAGAATCTGGAGCGATTTATCCGATATTACGGATCGGTACCACACAAGTCATTCTCTGATTTTATGGCCAACAGCCTGCAGTTTTTTCACGACCAGCAGCTTGAGTTTGGTAAGGCGATGGAAGGCTTGGCCGGGCAAAACCCGATGTCAATCTGGGCCGAAATGACCCAAAAGAATCTCGATGCCTGGAATTCTATGATGGGCGTAAAAAAGCCTTCAGACGAGTAGACCAAAGTTCCTCGTCGTTCGCGCGAGGCACTAATCCTAAGTTAAACAGCAGGTTGACAGCCGACTAAAGTCTGGCTTGACATTTGTGCATCGCAGCAATAGATTGTTGCAACGCACAATGTATTTGGTAGCGCAGTTGGACTGCCAGACGAGATCAAAAAGAGAAAACCATGCACGATAAAAAAGTTGCTCTTGTAACAGGTGGGATCGGTGGTATCGGTACGGCGATCTGCAAGGGTCTTGCCGAGCAGGGGCGTTATGTTATCGCCGGTTACTATCCTCCCGAGAAAGCCGAGGCGGAAGCATGGCAGGCGGCCCGAAGTGAAGAGGGATATACCTTCGACATCATTGCAGGAGATGTCGCTGACTTCGAGGCCAGCGAAAAAATGATCGCCGATATTCAAGTGAAGTTCGGTTCAATCGATATTCTGGTTAACTGCGCGGGAATTACACGCGACAAAACTTTGCGAAAAATGGAGCACAGCCATTGGGAATCCGTACTGCGAACGAATTTGGATTCGGCTTTCAACGTGACTCGTCATGTGGTGAACGAAATGGCAGAAAAGGGCTTTGGCAGAATCGTCAACATCTCGTCTGTAAATGGACAAAAAGGGCAGTTTGGACAGGCTAACTACGCCGCTGCTAAAGCCGGGTTGCATGGTTTTACTAAATCAGTTGCGCAAGAACTCGCTGCGCGGGGCGTAATGGTTAACACTGTGTCGCCAGGATATGTGAATACGGAAATGACCGCAGCGATGCCACCGCAGGTGCTTGATTCGATCGTCAGTGCCGTGCCTGTTGGTCGCATGGCTGCACCGGACGAAATTGCGTATAGCGTTTGTTTTCTGACCGATGATCGAAACACCTACATAACCGGGGCCAATTTGCCGGTTAACGGTGGGATGTACATGAACTGAATCATCGCACCTATTCGAATCCTCCTGGTGTCCGAACGTTGCGAAAGTTCTAGGGTTAACTGTTCGGAAACCACATCTTTTAACGGGCTTCGGCCCGTTTTCTTTTTGCAATTGCGCCTTTGTTATACTGGCCGTCACTAAACAGATTATTGATAGATTTTGAGCGGCAACGACCCAATAACGCAGTGGCTGGAAGCGCAAAAATCGTTTATTGATTCAATCAGAAAAGTCTCCAAGGCAAATGAATCGCCAGACATACTGAAAGGATTTTTCGACGTCTGGCAAGAGAGCGCTGGGGAGTTTTTGCGCCGAACTAACCCTCCGCAATTGTCTGAATCAAATGGGTTACTCGACGATTACGTCGCGCACATATCGCGTGTTTTAAAAAATTTGGAATCACCATTCGGCGAAGAACAATGGTCGAGTGCGATCGCAGCGTCGCAATCCCCACCTTCTAATCTTTCGCCCTGGGTGAATACGATTAGATCCCAGCCGACTGGGGGTGAATTTGAAGGAAATATTCTGGCACAGCTGCACAAGCTTTTCGAAACCGATAAACGCGAACGCTTGGCACAAGACATTTCGACATTTTCCGCTGCAAATAAACGTTATCAACAAGCTATGGGAAACATCGCTCTTTGCGCAGTCGAAGAATTTAGTCGCGCGTACCGTGACATCAATCCAAATTCCAACGAACAAACGCAATCAATGAGTCTGCGGTCGGTTATAGAACTTTGGTGCGAGACCTATGACCGACATCACATTCAGTTTGTTTCCGGCAGCGAATACCCGCAACTTTTTGGTGACCTGCTGAACGCCCAGATGCGCTTAAACCTGACCCTGTTCAAAATTCATGATTCTGGCGATGGAGAAATTGATAAATTGCAGGCGCTGGTACAGGGACTCACAGCGGAAAATGCAAAGTTGAAAGGCGAAATAAGCGCGCTGAAAAAAGCAAAAAGTCGTGCAGCGAAATCCAAACCCAGCAATGGATAAGTCAGGTCTTCATATTCCGCCTGAAGAAATGCTCGAGTTTACTCAAAGTATCGGCGTCGCGTTTTCAAAGATACTAGAACTCGGGGATGTAAAAGCCGGATCGGTACCGCGAGAGCTTGTTTATACAAAAGACAAGTTGTCGCTCTACCGCTACCAGTCCAGACGCGGCGCATCTGCGAATCGCGTGCCCATTTTAATTGTTTACGCGTTGGTGAATCGCCCCGATATTTTGGATTTGCAAAAAGGTCGCTCCACCATCGAGTCGCTAGTCCAAAATGGGCACGACGTTTACCTCATCGATTGGGGGTATCCTGAGGGGGATGACAAGGGACTTACGCTTGATGATTACATTTGTCGGTATGTCGATGCTTGCGTTGATTATATTCGCGATCAGTTAGACATCGAGAAAGTGGATATTCTGGGCGTGTGTCAGGGAGGTGTTTTCAGCCTTTGTTACGCTGCGTTATTCGCCGACAAGGTGCGCAATCTCGTTACCATGGTAACACCGGTCGATTTTAAAACCTCGGATAACTTACTCAGCCATTGGGTGCAAAACGTCGATGTCGATTTACTCGTCGACTCGCTTGGAAACATTCCAGGCGAAATGTTGAAATGGCTCTTTATCAATTTTCGACCGAATGGGCTAACCGCGCAAAAATACCTGTCGACTATTGATATCGCCGATGACAAAGAGGCGCTGGAGAATTTTCTGTTGATGGAAAAGTGGATCTCGGATTGCCCCGATCAGGCCGGTGAAACCTTTCGTCAATTTGTAAAAGATTTGTTTCAGGAGAATAAGCTTGCGCTTGGCGAGTTCAAGGTCGGCGGACGCGTTGTCGATCTCCGGAAGATCGATTTGCCGGTACTCAACGTTTTCGCGGAGAAAGATCACCTCGTCCCGCCCGAATCATCGCGTGCATTAAAAAATTTACTGGGAACAGATGACTATTCAGAATTACCGTTTGATGGCGGGCACATTGGAATTTTTGTCAGCAAAAAATCGCTGGGCGAAGTCACACCCGCAATCTCACAATGGCTGAAAGAGCATTTCTCTAACGAAAAAACGGAAACCTGAATTCAGTTTCCGCTCCTGAAAAGTCACTCGCCGTAACAGTTTGGCGTGGCCGGACAGCGAATCAGTACATATGCTGGCCGCCGTTGATATCGAGGGTCGAACCAGTCACGAACGACGCGTCATCCGATGCGAGAAACAACACACCGCGGGCGATGTCATTTGCCTGACCCAGGCGACCCACGGGAATCGTTTTGATGATTTTTGCCAACACGTCTTCCGGTACTGCCCGGACCATATCGGTTTCGACATAACCTGGTGCAATTGCATTAACCGTTATGCCTTTTGCTGCGCCTTCTTTCGCCAGCGCTTTGGTGAATCCGTGAATGCCGGATTTCGCCGCCGCGTAGTTGACCTGGCCGTACTGACCGGCCTGACCATTAATCGAGCCGATATTGATAATGCGGCCAAATGCGCGTTCGCGCATGCCTTCGATGACAGCGCGTGAGCAGTTGAAGCACGAAGCCAGATTGGTTTGGATAACCGCGTTCCACTGGTCGAAATTCATGCGATGCATGGTGCCGTCGCGTGTGATGCCCGCATTGTTAACCAGAACATCAATCGGACCGATATCTGCTTCAATTTTCGCAATGCCGGATTGCACTGAATCGAAATCCGATACGTCGAACTTGTACACCGAAATCCCGGTGCGGTTTGCGAATTCATTCGCTGCTTCGTCGTTTCCGGCATAGTTTGCAGCAACGGTGTAGCCAGCATCTTTTAAGGATATGCTGATTGCTTCGCCGATACCGCGCGTGCCGCCTGTCACAAGTGCTACTTTTCCCATAACTTGCTCCTAATCTAAATGGTGCTTAATTGCGTTCAACCGCCAGGGCGACGCCTTGTCCACCGCCGATACACAGAGTCGCGAGACCTCGTTTTGCATCAAGGCGTTTCATACCGTGCAGCAGTGTTACGAGGACGCGCGCACCGGATGCGCCGATCGGGTGCCCCAGCGCGATTGCGCCGCCGCTGACGTTTACTTTGTCGGTATCCCAACCCATCTCTTTGTTTACCGACATGGATTGCGCCGCGAACGCTTCGTTTGATTCGATCAGATCGAGATCATCGACCGACCAGCCCGCCTTCTCAAGGCATTTTTGCGACGCCGGGATAGGGCCGGTGCCCATAATCGCCGGGTCAACACCGGCACTGCTGTAAGCCGAGATTTTGGCTAGCGGGGACAGACCGAGCTCGTTAGCTTTGTCTTCGCTCATCACGAGTAAGACAGCAGCGCCGTCGTTGAGACCGGATGCGTTGCCTGCGGTGACTGTTCCTTCGCGATCGAAGGCAGGGCGCAGCTTGGCGAGGGTTTCAGCGGTGGTACCGTGTTTTGGGTATTCATCGTTATCGAAGACTACCGGTTCGCCGCGACGTTGTGGAATTTCAACCGGTGCAATTTCATCTTTAAAGATATTCCCGGCCTGCGCCTTTTCAGCGCGTTGTTGTGATGTCGCAGCAAAATCGTCCTGACCTTCGCGAGAGAGCGAATATTTTTTGGCGACGTTTTCCGCGGTGGTACCCATGTGGTAGTTATTGAAGGCGTCCCAGAGGCCGTCCACGATCATCGTGTCGAGCATTTTCCAGTCACCCATGCGCTGGCCATCGCGTGATTTGGGTAGTACGTGCGGCGCAGCGCTCATGTTTTCCTGACCGCCCGCAATGATGATATCGGCGTCGCCACACTTGATTGATTGCGCTGCCAGATGAACGGCTTTCAGACCGCTTCCGCAGACCTTGTTGATAGTGAGGGCAGGGCACTCGTTGGGCAGCCCCGCTTCGATAGCGGCTTGCCGCGCGGGATTTTGGCCACTCCCGGCGGTCAGCACCTGACCCAAAATAACCTCATCAACCGCTGCTGGCGATACGCCCGTTCGAGCAAGAATGCTCTTGATAACGAGCGCACCAAGTGTACTGGCAGGCACGGTAGCCAAGGCACCGCTAAACGCACCAATCGGAGTGCGCACTGCGTCGACTATCACAACATTTTTCATACGTTACTCCTACAAAAAACCCAGTGGCTGGGTGGCCACCGGGTTCGGGTTGCGTAAAACAGTTTGGGTGAACGAACCGTCACCAGAGCGTCTGGCGACAGCATTCACCTTGCAATTGCGAAATCAGGCGGCTTTCTTGCCTGCTTTTTTCACTTCTGCTTTAACCGTTTCGGCAGCTTCTTTCACTTGGTCCTGAACGTTTTTCCAGGAACCTTCGAAGATTTTGCCTGCTTCCGTCATCGCTTCTTCAACTGCTGCAGAGCTTTCACGTGCTTCGCTCAAGTAGTCTTCGGTCAGTGACTCAACGTATTTCTGCTGGAGTTCGACTGCGCCGTTGAAGTCTTCAACAGAGGAGAGCGCTTGCAGGTGAGCCAGATTGCCTTCGAGCAATTTAACCGCTGCGTCTGACTGGCGGCCAACCAGTTTTACCGCCAAAGCGGTGTTGTTTTCAGCGATCTGAACGACCGGTTTCAGGCTTTTGTGTGCCATCTCTAAAACATTGCTGTACATCGTAGTCTCCACAATAAAAGGGGGTATCAAAACCAAAATTTCATGTTGCACTGCAACAATTGGGGTTAATTTAGTGCTAATTCAAGCCCCTGTCAAGAAAATTTGTGCAATGCAGCAAAATAAATTAAAACAGCTGGTTAACCGCTGTACCTGCTTAGCATCACCGGTTGAAATAACGAAATTTTCAAGATCTGAGCCGAAATGCGATCGCGCCTCCGGCAATCGCTAGTTTTGAATGTTGCACTGCACAATATAACTTGTTATGCTGCGCTGCACAATCTGATGATCTGAATCTATGGAGCCCAGATATGAGTAACAAAAGCGTGGAACTCAATGAAAACCTGATGGCATCTTTCAAAGCAATGAACGAGTTGGCTATCGCGAATGCGGAAAAGTTGATGGCGATGAATCTTGAGCAAATTCGCAAGCAAAGTGATGTAACTGTCGCTGCGATGCGCTCCGCGATGGAACTCAAAGATGCAGATGACGTTAAAAATTACGTTACAGATCAAACCAATGCGGCCAAAGACGTTCTCGAGGGCCTGGTTGCTGACGCACAAGCGATCGGCAAGATGAACGAAGAAACGTCTGCTGAAATTGCACGCCTAATGAAAGAAAGTGCCGAGTCGGTCAGGTAAACAGCTTACACGTTGTACTTTTGGGGCGTATTTTCGCCCCTTTCTTTTTTCCTGGTATTCAATTTCAACTTCGCCCGTTGTTACATTGGGTGGAGGGTGTTATCACTAGAACAATACCAAATCTGGGTGAGTAGCCGATGTCTGAAGCCGAAAATACAAGCCAAAACAATTCTGCGACGCAGCAAGATGCTAACGAATTGGCAGAAAAACTCAGCGCCGTTGCCGAGCAAAGCCAAAACCTGATATCGGAATTCCTGCAGCATCAGTATCAAGACCCCAGCATCGCCAAGATGATGGACCCGGGTGCAGCCGGTCGTGTTTTCACCGAGCTGATGCAGCAGATGTGGTTGAATCCCGCCAAAGTGATGCAGCATCAGGTTGCGATGTGGCAGGACTTTTGGGAACTCTCGAATCGCATGACCCAGCGTGCAATGGGCGTTGAAACGGAAGCCGTGATTAGCCCCGCGAAGGATGACCGCCGATTCAAAGACGATGAGTGGAGCGACAACCCCGTTTTTGATTACATCAAGCAATCGTATCTGATCGCGTCAAAGCATATTCTCGCAAACGTGCAGGATGTCGACGGCATGGACGACAAAACGGCTAAGCAGGTCGATTTTTACACTCGCCTTTATGTCGATGCGATGGCGCCGACGAACTTCGCTGCCAGTAACCCGAAGGTATTGCGCGAAGCTCGAGAAACGGGCGGCGAAAGCCTGGTTAACGGTCTGCAAAATCTGCTTGAGGACATCGACGCGCGCGACGGCAAACTGCGCGTGAAAATGTCTGATACCAGCGCGTTCGAGATGGGCAAAGACGTTGCCGCCACACCCGGCAAAGTCGTGTTCCAGAACGAGTTGATGCAGCTGCTTCAATTCACCCCGACAACCGAAAAAGTGCACAAAACCCCATTGTTAATCATCCCGCCCTGGATCAATAAATATTACATTCTCGATCTGCGCGAGAAAAATTCGTTTATCAAATGGGCGGTGGACGAAGGTCACACCGTGTTCGTCATTTCCTGGGTGAACCCGGATGAACGCCTCGCCGCGAAAGGCTTCGAGGATTACTTGTACGAAGGCCCGCTCGCAGCGCTCGACGCGATCGAAAAAGCCACAGGCGAGAAATCAATCAAGGCGATCGGGTACTGCATAGGTGGCACATTGCTCGCTACAACGCTCGCCTATATGGCAGCAAAGAATGACAAGCGCATCAAAGCCGCCACTTTTTTTACCACAATGGTGGATTTCGCCGAGCCGGGTGAACTGGGTGTATTCATCGATGACGAGCAACTCGACGCGCTGGATGAAGAAATGCAGCGTAAGGGCTATCTCGATGGCAGTGAGATGGCGCAGTCGTTCAATATGCTACGCGCCAACGATCTGATCTGGTCATTCGTGATCAACAATTACCTGATGGGCAAAGAGCCGCTGCCGTTCGATCTGCTGTATTGGAACTCTGATTCAACCCGAATGCCGAGTGCCATGCACAGCTTCTATTTGCGCAATATGTACCTGCATAATCAATTGGTCGAACCCGGCGGGATCACGATTGGGGATGTTGCGATTGACCTGCGCAAAATTGAAACTCCCGCGTATATTATCTCCACCCGCGACGATCACATCGCACCGTGGAAGTCGACCTACGCCGCCACGCAGTTATACCAAGGGCCGGTCCGATTTGTGCTCGGTGGCTCCGGTCACATCGCCGGAATCGTGAACCCACCCGCAGCGAAAAAATACGACTTCTCAGTTAACGAAGCGTATCCGGCTGATCCAGACGAATGGCTTGAAGAGGCAACCACTGAAGCGGGCTCTTGGTGGACGGACTGGGCGAAATGGGTACGCAAATACAACGGCGGAAAGAAAGTCGAAGCCCGTACACCGGGCGACGGGCTGCAGGTGCTTGAAGACGCACCGGGCAGTTTCGCCAAACATCGCATCACCTGAGCCACGCTTTGCTGTTTAAACGACGCCGCACAGTCGCAGGCAGTACGGCGCACCGCAAGTTACTCAAGGCGCAGAGCTACATCGGATCGCGCAATCGCGAATACACCGTGCGAGTGCCTGCGGCCTCCAGCAAGGACGACGAGCTGCCACTTGTGATGGTGATTCACGGCTGTCGGCAAGACAACCAGGCGATCGAGAACATCTCTGGCTTTTCGGAGCTGGCAGCCAAGCACGGTTTTCGTGTGGTATACCCTTTTGTAACCAGCTATCTGGGAGTGCGCGATACTAACTGCTGGGGGTGGTGGGTCGACAGCGAAGTGCGGCGGGGCGCCGGCGAGGTCGAAGATCTCTGGCAGATTATTCAGGCCGTCAAAGCCGAGTTCGCGGTCAACGAGAAACGCATTCATGTGGTTGGCTTATCCGCAGGTGGCGGAATGGCAGTCGCGCTCGGTGTGGCGCAGCATCAGAACCTCGCCTCAATAGCAGTGGTCGCAGGCGTGCCCTACGGTGAGGATGCTGAATCGGTCCACTACATGCCGAATATGACCACGCGCCATAAACGCGCGCAGGAAATCGCCGACGCCATGCTTGAGCAAATCGGAACCCCAACGCGAACACTGCCCGCACAAATCGTTCACTCGCTCGATGATAAAAAAGTCGAAATTCAGTCCGCGTGCAATATTCGAGATAGCTGGGGCTTGTGCTTCGGTGTCGATACACAATCACCCGTGACGCGCCAGAACGGCAAAAATAAGGGAATCGAGTGGCAACATTCCACATATGGAAACGGATCAGACGCCAGTGTCGAGACTCTGTTCCTGCGCGGAGTCGGACACGGTTGGTACGGCGGCAAACCCGGACAGTTCAGCTTTCCTGACGCACCCGATGTGGCGAGCTGGAACTGGGAGTTTTTTCGTTCCAATCCATTGATGTGATTGTTATTTGCGCCAGGTATTTTTTAACGCAGGGAAAGTGAACCTTCAACAACCCGCGCAACCATTCACCTCCTGGTTCAGTCGCGTATTGCTCAGTGCTTGCGTGTTCACGAATCGCATTTTGAATCGTCGCTTGCGCGTCCGAGGTCGGGATGCAAAACCCCAAGCCCGGCACGCCTGTCGAGCGGTGTTTGAATGTTCCGAATGAATTTACTGCGTCGGGTTTTAGTTATCGTTAAACTCCCGCCTCCATGATCAGACTCACTCACGTTACCCTGCGGCGCGGTTTGCGCTTGTTGCTTGACGGCGCGGATTTAACCGTGCACAGCGGGCAGCGCGTGGGTGTAGTGGGTGCGAATGGAGTCGGTAAAACGAGTCTGTTCGGGATTTTGCTGGGCGACTATCAGGTCGATAGCGGCGATGTCGAAATGCCGGTGCATGCCGAGATCGCGAGCGTCGCGCAGGAAGTGGACGCCGCATCTATTTCAGCGCTGGACTACGTTGTCGCGGGCGACCGCGCCTTAGTGCAGGCGCGTGCACAATTATCCAAAGCGGAAAGCGCAGGCGATGGCAACAAGC
Organism: Pseudomonadota bacterium; assembly: GCA_039029275.1. Lineage (GTDB taxonomy): Bacteria > Pseudomonadota > Gammaproteobacteria > JBCCGL01 > JBCCGL01 > JBCCGL01. The sequence goes on from JBCCGL010000016.1 coordinate 91,857, forward strand.
TCGCTCTGGCGCACGATGCCATCGAGCGCATCGACGGCTACACGGCAGATAGTCGTGCCGCGCAGTTGCTCGCCGGGTTGGGATTTAGCGAGGCCGAGCAAGCGGCATCGTTCAGCGACTTTTCCGGCGGTTGGCGCATGCGCCTGAATCTCGCGCGCGCGTTGATGTGTCGCTCCGATATTTTGTTACTCGACGAGCCGACCAACCATCTCGATCTCGACGCGATTATCTGGCTGGAAAACTGGCTCAAACGTTACGACGGCATCTTGCTGCTGATTTCGCACGACCGCGATTTTCTCGACGCCGTGTGTACGCACTCGGTGCATATCGAGCATCTCAAACTCAATCACTACACGGGTAATTATTCGGCGTTTGAAAAAATGCGCGCCGAGCGGCTGGCAGGGCAGCAGGCCGCCTATGTTAAACAACAGCGCGACATTGCGCATATGCAGAAGTTTGTCGAGCGATTTCGTTATAAAGCGTCGAAAGCGCGGCAGGCCCAGAGCCGATTGAAGTCGCTCGAGCGCCTTGAGCTGATTGCACCGGCGCACGTTGATTCGCCGTTTAAATTTTCGTTCAAACAGCCGGAGAAAATGCCCGCGCAATTAATCTCTGTTCAGGACGCTGACTTTGGCTACACCGAAACATCGGTACTTGCTGGCGTGAATCTGAACATCATGGCGGGTGAGCGCATCGGTTTACTCGGAGCAAACGGTGCGGGTAAATCGACCTTGATTAAATCGCTGGTCGGAGAGTTGACGCCGATGCAGGGCAGGGTAGAGCGCGCCCGCGAACTGCGCGTTGCGTATTTTGCCCAGCACCAGGTCGAGCAACTGCGCGCTGACGAATCTCCGCTGTCATTTTTAAAACGACTTCATCCCGACACAACCGAGCGCGAGCTGCGTTCGTTTTTGGGCGGTTTTGATTTTGCGGGCGACGCTGCGTTAGCACCCATCGGTCCGCTGTCGGGCGGAGAAAAAGCGCGCCTTGTACTGGCGGCGATTATTCGTGAAAAGCCGAATCTCTTGTTACTCGACGAACCCACAAACCACCTCGATCTGGAAATGCGCCACGCGCTGGGCATCGCGTTGCAGGGGTTTGAGGGCGCATTGGTCGTCGTCTCGCACGATCGTCATTTGCTGCAATCCGTGAGCGACGAACTCAAGCTTGTACACGGCGGCATGGTCGACGAGTACAAGGGCGATCTCAATGACTACGCTCGCTGGCTATTGCAATCGAGAGCCGAGTCGGTGCAACAGCCTGTGCAGGAATCCGCCGACAACTCCGCACAAAGCAGGCGTGAGCGCAAACGACGCGAAGCTGATGCGCGCAATCGCCTGAGTAAAGTGCGCGCAGAAGTGAAAAAACTTGAGGATGAACTCGAGGTCGCAGAAGCCGAGCTGGAAGAAACCGAATCCCGACTCGGCGATCAAGATCTTTACACCGAGGAACGCAAGACTGAGTTGCTGGAATTGCTCGAGCAACAGGCGTCGTTTAAAAAGCGAATCGATGAAAAGGAAAGCCGGTGGATTGATGCCAGCGAGCAGCTCGAACGACTCCAACGACAGGAAGCCAGTTGAGTCGTGCAAAACGACAATCCAGCCAAACAAGCATCATCGATTCCGCGTTCGCGCGCACGCGGCGACGCCGCCTTATTTTCGCGCATCGTGCGAATCGCAGGTGCGATCAGTACACCGATCGCGGCGAGGCTGGCATTGCAAATCTGGCGGATGACGCGGCGCTCTCCGGTGCCGCCTCGCGAGCACGAGTGGTTGCAGTCCGCCACCAGTACTTTTGAATCAATTAACCGCCGAACCATTCGCCTGCACGAGTGGGGTAACAAGTCTGACCCAACTGTCTTTCTGGTACACGGATGGGGCGGACGCGGTGCACAGATGGCGGCGTTCGCGTCTCCACTTGCGCAGAGCGGGCACCGGGTGATCGCGTTTGATCTGCCCGGTCACGGTGAGTCGAGCGGGCGTGCAACCGACATGTTTGAGTGCCACCTTGTCCTGCAGGCACTTCGCGAGCGATATGGAACCCCGCGCGCTGTTATCGCGCATTCGTTTGGGGGGATGGTAGCAACATTTGCCATGCGTCAGAATCTGGGTGCAAACCGTGTCGTCTTGATTGGCACCCCGAGTGATGGCAACAGAGTCATCGCGGGTTATATCAATTGGCTTTCGGTGCCGACGCGAATCTCCGAGTGCATGTTGGCTTTAGTTAAAAAGCGCCTCGGCGATGACGTGTTTGATCAGCTCTCACCCGAATTCCATGCGCCGCACATCAAAACCCCGTGCCTGATTATTCATGACGAAGAGGATCTCGACGTGCCGATTGCGGCTGCGGAGCGTGTCGAAGCCCTATGGGAGGGTGCGAAACTGGTCAGAACAAGCAAATTGGGCCACCGGCGTATCCTGCGCGATGAAGGCGTTGTTCAGCGAGCGAACGAGTTTATTTGCGGATCACAGGCATTGTTGTCACGCAGCCAGTCACGCCAGGTTGAAAACAAGGATTCGTAAGGCGAGGCAATCACAGAGCGCGGTATCAGCGAGCTCTTGAACGTCGGTTCGCCGAGCAGGGTTTCGCTGTAGCCACCGGCTTCTTCCAGAATCAGGACGCCCGCGGCCATATCCCACAGCTTCTGCCCACCGTGCAGGTATAAATGACCGCGTCGAGCGGCCATCCACGCCCATTCCAGCGCACAGGAACCCACGTTGCGCTGCGATGCATAGGGCGGATTGGCAACCAGTTTTTCCCGCAGTGGGCCGGGCAGGCGTTTGAAATCGACCAGTGCAATGGCGCGCTCCATGCCAAATTCCAATTCACGTGGTTTGAGCCGCATGCCGTTGAGCCAGGCACCGTGCCCACGCGTCGCGTAGAAGCATTCGTCCTGATTAGGGTCATAAATTAGACCGAAGACGGGTTGTCCAGCTGTGATGAGTGAAATGCAGATACTGAACACCGGGACGCCAGCGACAAAGTTACTGGTGCCGTCGAGCGGGTCGATACACCAGAACGATTTGCTGTCGTCGTCGAGCATGGCCTGCTGTTCCGACTCACTCATTTCCTCGCTGAGAAAATTGATGTTGGGCCATCGTTTGTAAAGCTCGGTGCGCAGAAAATCGTCGACTGCAAAATCTGCCTCGGTGACCACGCTGCCGTCAGCTTTGATGCTAAAGCCGATTTGCTTAAAGCGAGGCAAAAGCTCGCGATGACCGGCGAGACGAACCAAGTCTTGCAGAACGTCGAGGTCGTCGAGTGGTGGAGATTCGGTGTTCATAAAACGCGGGTATTGTACGCCTGTTGTCGTGCGCGCGCAGTTCAATTGACAGGGTTTGCGGCCGCAGAACGAAAAAAATTGAATCTGTTGATGAACTTTGGCAAATGGCTTTGGTCAGTATGAACAGCTCGATGGGGGATGTCCCGATTGTCGGCTGCTGAATTTGTCTCAATAAATTTATGAAGGATGGTAATCCACTATGAAAACTGCACACAAAACGACCGGTTTCGCTCTTGCTGCTACTGCGGCTGCTATGCTCGCTTCTGCGCCGATGGCGGCTTCAGCGGGTGACACCGTTCAATGCGTTGGCGTTAACTCTTGTAAAGGCACCAGTGACTGTAAAACTGCTACCTCGTCTTGCAAAGGTCAAAACGCATGTAAAGGTCAAGGCTTTCTGGCAATGTCAAAATCTGACTGTGACGCAAAAGGCGGCACCTACGAAGGCTAATCGCGCCGGCGTTTAGAAGAACAAGCCGGGCGATATCGCAGGTATCCCCGGCTTTTTTCGTTTTTGAGATTTGCGCGAGGTTAATAAAATGAACGATCTTGGACACCATTCGGGACGCGCGTTGGCGATTGCCGCAGCGGCACTGCTGGGTGCATGCTCCGCAGACGGTGAAATAAAATCGGCGTCGGCACAAAAAGTTGAATGCATTGGCGTGAACAGCTGTCGCGGTCAAAGCGAATGTCAAACCGCTACCAGTGCGTGTAAGGGCAAAAACGATTGCAGAGGTTTGGGCTTTCTTGAACTAACCGAAGCCCAATGCAAGGAGAAGGGTGGCACTATCGGAGGCTAGCCGTTACATTTTGGTACTGCGTTTGATAGGCCGCGCACGCTTTGGGATGTAGAATGAGTTCAGCTGTTAATTTTGGCTGGCGTAGTTTTCCAGATGATCAATTCCGAGTCTAAAAAATCTGTGACGCCTGAGCGCCCGTTTTTAGGGTTCGGACTCGGTTTGCGCACGGATTATTATCAGCGCATTGTCGACGAACAACCGCCTGTCGACTGGTTCGAAATTATTTCCGAAAACTACATGGTTGACGGCGGCAAGCCGCTCGAATGGCTCGATCGTATTCGCGCTGACTACCCGATGGTGATGCACGGCGTTTCCATGTCGATTGGCAGTACTGACCCAATCAACTTTGACTATCTGCGTGATCTGAAAAAGCTGATCGCGCGCGTTGAACCACAGTGGGTATCCGATCACCTCTGCTGGACCGGGGTCAACGCCCACAATATGCACGATCTGTTACCCCTCCCGTATACCGAAGAAGCCGTTCAACACGTGAGTGATCGGATCGCGCGAATTCAGGATTTTCTCGGCCGTCAGATTTTGGTTGAGAATCTCTCCAGCTACGTCACGTTTAAGGAATCTGTGATGAGCGAATGCGAGTTTTATACGGAGATAGCAAATCGTGCGGACTGCTTGATGTTGCTGGATATCAACAACATCTATGTCTCGGCGTGTAACCACAATTTTGATCCTATGGATTACATTCGCGGTGTTCCCTCTCAGCGTGTATGGCAGCATCATCTGGCCGGTCACACGTATAGCCGTAGCGGTAAGATTATCATCGATACGCACGACCAACCGGTGCGCGATGAGGTCTGGGACCTTTATTGCGCGGCGGCCAAACACTTTGGCCCGGTTTCGACCATGATCGAGCGAGACGACAACATGCCAGAGTTTGATGAGTTGCTGGCCGAACTCGTGCATGCGCGCGAGATTGCCGCGCCGATTCTCAAATCGCGCGTTGCATGAGTCATTTGCGCGATCTACAGCTCGCGTTTGGCGAGTATCTGTTTGCGCCAGAAAACGGCGCGCCGATCACGAATGCAATTGTTAGCGACGAAAACGGCGATGCCGACTCGCGCATGGCCCTGTACGGTGACTCCTACGTTCTACGCTTGATCGAGTCACTCAGCGTCGATTTTCCCGGCGTTCACGCATTGTTAGGTGACCACGCATTTGACGTGATGTGTCGCGAGTACATTGCGGTGCACCCGTCCGAGCATCCGTCGATTCGCTGGTTTGGCCGCCATTTAGTCGAATTTTTAAACAACACATCACCATATTCAGAGCAGGAAATTTTGATTGAAATGGTCGCCTTTGAATGGGCGAAAAATCAGGTGTTCGATGCGCCAGATAGCAACGTTGTCGCCATCGATGAACTCGCTGCGGTAAACCCTGAGGATTGGGGTGATATGCATTTCGAATTTGTTCCAGCGATGCGAAAAATACTTCTGCACAACAATGTCACACTGCTGTGGAATGCGGTCAATGGCGAGGAAGAATCTCTGCCGGACCTGGAACGCAGCGAGCATTCTGTGCAATGGCTGGTGTGGCGAAAATCGATGGACCCGAACTGGCGCTCGCTTGAGGTCGACGAATCCTTTGCCTTGCAATACTGTCAGGATGGCATGCGGTTTGGCGAGTTGTGCGAGCGACTGTGTGAGTGGGTTGATGAAGAGCACGCGCCGATGCGCGCGGTGACATTTTTAAAAACCTGGATCGACAGCGAAATCGTCAGCAGGATCGAGGTCAACGCAGCGTGAAGTCGCGTTCACAGCTTCTCGCATTGGCAGCAGCCGGGCTGCTTGGCGCGTGCGCCTCGCCAGACTACAACCCCCTAACCGCAAAAGGGTATTGCACCGGTGCAAACGCGTGCAAAGGGACGAGCGATTGCGCTACCGCCACAAGTGCCTGCAAGGGCCTGAACAACTGCAAAGGGCAAGGGTTTTTGTATTTGAGTAAACCGGATTGTGCGCAAGCAGGAGGAGTTTTTGAAAGCTGAGGAATCCGAACAACCTTGTGAACCCGAGCCTAAGGGAACGGGCTTTTGGGCGGTTGCACACAGTGTGTTGGCGGCGGGTTTTGGCGTGCAAAGTCGAGCCAATCGCGAGCGCGATTTCACTCGGGGCAAGGCGTCACATTTTATAATCGCCGGCCTGATCGGGACGGCGCTATTTGTTTTATTGGTTTGGGGGCTGGTGCAACTGGCTCTGCGAACCCTGTAAATTCAAACCTGTCAAAGTTTGAATTCGGGCAGTTTCTTGTCCACCAACTGATTTTTTAGCACCACGAATTTTGGCATACCGTTTTCGAACGGCGGGTAATCTTCGCCCTCAATCAGCGGAAGCAAATATTCTTTGCATGCCGCTGTAATGCCAAAACCATCTTCGCTGATAAAGTCGCGCGGCATGAATTTTTCGACGTTTGCGACGTCGGCAAGCGCCGCTTTGCCGACCTCCCACGCATACGGTGAATTGGATGTACGAACAATCGTTGGCATCGTCGCGCGCTCGCCTGCCAACGCAAATTCAACGCCCGCTTTGCCCATCGCGTAGGCTTGCTCAACGTCGCTCTTTGAGGCGAGGTGACGCGCCGCGCGTTGCAGGTAATCCGCCACCGCCCAGTGGAATTTGTAACCGGTCGCATCCTTGATCATATTCGCTACAACGGGTGCTGCGCCGCCGAGCTGTGCGTGCCCGAATGCATCTTTGGTGCCTTGTTCAGCAAGAAAACGGCCGTCTGGCCAGTGCGCCCCTTCAGAGACAACGATGGTGCAAAAACCGTGGGCGTCTACCTTGGCTTGTACCGCGGCGAGGAATTTCTCCTGATCGAACTCGATCTCCGGAAACAGAACCAGCACCGGGATGTCGTAGTCTTCGATCAGTCCGCCTGCCGCTGCAATCCAGCCTGCGTGTCGACCCATCACTTCGAGCACAAAAATTTTGGTTGAAGTCTCAGCCATTGAGCGCACATCGAAGCTCGCTTCCAGCGCCGAGACTGCTATGTATTTTGCCACTGAACCAAAGCCGGGGCAGTTGTCTGTGATGGGCAAATCGTTATCGACCGTTTTGGGCACGTGGATCGCCTGAATCGGAAAACCCATGGTGTCTGAAAGTTGCGAAATTTTATGGCAGGTGTCGGCCGAGTCACCGCCACCGTTGTAAAAGAAGTACCCGATATCGTGCGCTTTGAAGACTTCAATCAAACGCTCATATTCACGCTTGTTGTCCTCCAGACTTTTGAGTTTGTAGCGGCATGACCCAAATGCGCCCGACGGTGTATTTCTAAGAGCCGCGATATCGGCATCGGATTCCAGGCTGGTATCGATTAACTCCTCGGTCAGCGCGCCAATGATCCCGTTGCGGCCTGCGTACACCTTGCCGATTTTGTCTGAATTTCGTCGCGCGGTTTCAATCACCCCGCAGGCGGACGCGTTGATCACTGCAGTCACACCACCGGACTGCGCATAAAAAGCATTTTTTACACTCATCGAGATCTCAATCGTTAGGGTTTGGAGCAGGGCGCTACAGTAGCCGATCAGGCGGCGCGATACTGTGGCACCATCGGTAGTTTATTGTAGTTTGGTATTTCGCATTCGTTCCAGTGTGGATACTATGCGCGTGATTGAAAATGAGTGGTGAGTCGAATGGTTCCCGAACAGGTTTTTGCCAACACGCCAACGGTTTTGAGGCCCGATCAGCGCGCGCACTTTTATGATGAGGGCTACCTGGCTATTCCAGCCTTGCTCGATAAGAAAACGGTTGGCGAGTTGCGCGCGATTATGCAGCGCTCGATCGAATCCAGTGCTGACCCGAAGGGGCCGGATAATCAATTTGATTTTGAAGCCGGGCACTCACCCGAGTCGCCGAAGCTGCGCCGTGTCGCTTACGTAGACGATCTCGACAGCGAATGCTGGCGCTTTTGCGCGGATTCAATCATCGCGGACATTGCAGCCGACCTGCTCGGGCCCAACCTTCGATTTCGCGAAGTGTTTATCAACTTCAAATGGGCCGGCGGCGGCGCCGAGGTAAAGTGGCATCAGGATATCGTTTTTTATCCGCATACCAACACGAGGACCTGCCAGTTTCTGATCGCGCTCGAGGACATCTCGCTCGAACAAGGGCCACTGCAGGTGATTCCCGGGAGCCACAAAGGCCCAATATTCGAACACTACGACGAGCAGGGGAACTGGACCGGTGCAATGCGCGACTCAGACATGATCACGGCCGGCGCGGAAAACGCGATTGCGTTGACCGGTCCGGCCGGCTCGATGACAGTTCACCACAGCTGTATGATTCACGGGTCGGATCAGAATCTGAGCGACAAGGGGCGGCCGGTGTTTGTTATCACCTATACCGCAGCGGATGCTATCCCCTATACCGCAGTACCCTATCCCAGCTCACACTACGGCACGCTGGTGCGCGGTGTTGAGCCAGGCTACGCGCAACACGAGGCTATGTGCGTGCCGATGCCGCCCGACTGGTCCGGCGGTTACACGTCGATTTTTGCACACCAAGAAGAGCGCGAGTAATAGCGATTAACGCATCCGGCGCTTCGACAGTACAGCGATTCTCGCTAACCGAGTCCGGACTGCCTTGCGCTGATGCTGTCAATGCGCTGAGCACGGACGGGGTTTTGTGTATTCCCCAAGCTGTGCCAACGCAATGGCGTGAATTGGTCGAGCGAGGCATCGAGCAGGCACTGCACGGTGCGAGCACCGACCTCGACATCGTCAAGCGCGATCAAGATCAGGGCAAGTTCACGGTCAGCTCGGGCGCATGGCAAAACATCGACGCTTTCCGTGAATACATTTTCGACTCGCCGGTTGCCGATATTGCGCGCGCATTGCTACAGACGCAGCGGCTGACCCTGTTCTACGATTTTTTACTGATCAAAGAAGCGCGCAGCAACACTGCGGCGACGCCATGGCATCAGGATCATTCGTATTATCCGCTCGACGGGCGACAGGTGATTAATTGCTGGGTCGCGCTCGATGACATTCCATCGGATTCAGCGGTCCGGTTTTTACGCGGATCGCACCAGGCCGGCACCTTGTTTCGGGCGATTGACTTTGATGACCCGTCACGCGATTACCGTCACGCGCGCAAGGGATTGCCGTTGCCGCCAAGCGACTTGGACAACGATGGCGAGGTGCTGACAACATCCATGGCAGCCGGCGATATGCTGGTGTGGACGTCCTATACACTGCACGGTGCACCCGGTAATTCGCTGGATCGGCGTCGTGCCGCATTTTCGACCAATTGGCTTGGCGATGACGTCAGATTCAATGGCGAAGCAGCGCTGGATACCTATCTTGACGCAACGCAGGTTGTCGGCGAGCCCATTATGTGCGAAAAGTTTCCCCTTGTGCGGGGTCAATAGTCGGCCACAACTTCATTCCAGAATAACAACGAGAGAGTTCATCATGTACACACCCGGCGACACGATTCAATCAGCACCCCGCGAAGTCCAGTTCGACGCAGGGCGTCACCACCGCGCCAAACTTGGGTTTATTTTGATGTCGACCGATCTGGCCGCCGAGGCCGACTTTTTCGATATGGTTCCGCGCGATGTCGCTGTGCACATCACGCGTCTTAAAACTGATGACTACACCACCAACGAAACGCTCGCGCGTCACATCGACCATATGGCCGAGGCGGCCAGTCGCATTCAACCCGACGTAAAGCCCAATGTGATCAGCTATAGCTGCACGTCCGGTTCAATCGTGATTGGAGAGGAGCCGATTTTTGCAGAGATTAAAAAAGGTGCGCCCTACGCCATCCCTATGACACTGGTGACCGGCGTCGTTGACGCGCTGGAAGAACTGGGTGCGAAAAAAGTTGTCGTTGGGACACCCTATCTCGATGAGATAAACACCAGTGAAGCTGAGTTTTTGCACAACAAAGGTTTCGAGGTGCTCGACATTCAAGGTTTGAATTTGGAAACCGGCGTGGAGTTTGGCACGGTGACACCAGCTTTTTGGAAAAAGTTCGCGATCGAAATCGACCGTCCCGACGCTGACGTTGTGTTTCTTAGCTGCGGTGGAATCCGCGCGCTCGAAGTGGTGCCAGAGATCGAAGACGCAATTGGCAAGCCCGTGATTACGAGTAATCAGGCGCAAATGTGGAGTTGCCTGCGACGCGTGGGTATTGCGGATAAGCTCGACGGATTTGGCCGGATCTTCCACTGCGCCGGCTCGCACATCGCACCCGAGAGGAATAGTTTGTGATCCGAATTGTAATTAAAACCTTTGTACTTTCAGCAATGTTATTCGGCGCTTTCGGCGTGCACGCAGCACTGTATAAATGGGTCGATGAAAACGGGCAGATCCATTACGGCGATCAATTGCCAAACGATGCTAACCAAGAAACTATCACGGGCAAAATCAGCAGCTATGAATCGGTCGACGTCAGCAGCGATAAAGCGGGGCTGGGCGGTTTCGAAAGTGACGCAGGTGCGGTTCAAAAAAAGAAGGTTGTTATGTATTCCGCAGTGTGGTGCGGCGTATGTAAACGTGCGGCAAAGTGGATGGAGTCGCGCGATATCGCATTTACCGAGTACGATATCGAAAACTCGACAAAGGGCGCGCGGGACTTTAAACGCCTGAAGGGTACCGGCGTGCCGATTATTATCGTCGGTAAAAAACGAATCAACGGTTTTACCACTCAGGCTTTTGAAGCGGCGTACTACAACTGATTCTTATGGCAAGTGATTTAAAAAATACGATTAATCAGGCCGCGGGATTCACGCCTGCCGACTTTCTGATTAAAAATGCCAAAGTGCTAAACCTTGTCAACGGTGATATTGATGTCACCGATATCGCGATCAACAAATCTACCGGCATGATCGTCAGCGCGTATGAAACTGATCGCGACGCCGTCGAAGTGCTGGACCTTGAGGGCGAGTTGTTTGCCGTGCCGGGTTTCATCGACTGCCATGTACACGTCGAAAGCTCGATGGTCACGCCGCAGGTTTTTGATGAGGCCGCTCTAACGCGTGGTACCACCACCGTATTCTGTGACCCTCATGAAATCAGCAACGTGCTCGGAAAAGAGGCGCTGCGTTATTTTGTTGAATCCTCTGAAAACATGTTAATGGACATGATGGTGGGCTTGTCATCGTGTGTGCCAGCCACCGCATTGGAAACCTCCGGTGCAACTCTCCTGGCCGCTGATATGGCCGAGTTCATCGATCACCCGAATGTTTACGGCGTGTCCGAATTTATGAGCATTGGCGATGTGCTGAGCCACGATCAGGCCGCACTCGAAAAACTCGAGCGCTTCGCCGACAGGCACATCGATGGCCATATGCCCTATGGTGTCACGACCGGAATGATGAACGCGCTCAAAGCGTGTGGTATTCGCAACTGCCACGAGAACACCGATCTCGACCACGCACGCGAAAAAATGCAGCGTGGCATTCAGGTGTTTATTCGCGAAGGTACCGTATGCAAAGACGCGAAAACACTCGCTGCTCTGGTCAACGAATTTCAATCGCCGTTTCTCGGTTTTTGCACCGACGACCGCAACCCGGTCGATATCGCTGAAGAAGGCCATATCGACCATGTGATCCGGACACTGATTTCAGAGGGCGCAGACGTCGCATCGGTCTACCGAATTTCGAGCTGGTCCGCTGCTAATCATTTCGGTATTGCGTCGCGCAACCTCAAACGCTGGAGGCCGCGCGGTTTGATAGCGGCAGACAATCTCGCCGATATTGTGTTGCTAAATGATCTGGAAACGTGCGATATCCACAGCGTTTATAAAAGCGGCGAGTTGGTCACGCCTGAATCGTTCCTTAGCCGACAGCCGGTCGAGGCGGTGGGTTTCGGATCGATGAAGATCGGGCCGATTTCAGAGGGCGATCTGCATTCGTTTGGCAGCACCGAAAACATGCCCGTGATTGGTCTGATAAAGGATCAGATAGTCACCACCTACGAAGAAATGAACTTGCCAACCAACGATGAGGGGCAGCGGCTCGCTGATCCCAAAAATGATGTGTTGTATATCGCGGTGATCGAACGCCACGGCAGAAGCAATGGCAATATCGCGCGCGGATTCGTGCACGGTTTCGGCATTCGCGAAGGCGCGATGGCGGTGTCTATCGGGCACGATTCGCACAACATCACCGTGGTTGGCGCGAGCCATGCGGATATGGTGATCGCGGTCAATCGAGTCATTGCGCTCGATGGTGGCAAAGCCGCGGTTAAAAACGGGGAGGTGATCGGAGAACTTGCCCTTCCCATTGCCGGATTGATGTCGGAAAAAACCGATCTTGCCGAAACCGCTGGTGAACAACGCGCGCTGCTCGATGCTGTTGCAACACTCGGGTCGCATTGGGAAGACCCGATGATGATGCTTGGCTTTTTACCGCTTTGTGTAATCCCTGACGCAAAAATCACCGACTTTGGCGTTACCCGCTTCAACCCGGCAGAGGGAATACTGGAACCGGTTTTGGTCGAGGATCAGCGTCAGTAGTCAGCAGAAACTACTAACACCAGGTTTGACGGCGCCGCCGCGCTCTTACAGCTGAAACCTTCGCCTGTACTCGCTCGGTGAAGTTCCCGTTGATCTGATGAACGACCGCCGCATGCGCTCTTCGTTTTGGAATCCGCATCGGTGAGCGATCGACTTTATTCTTATATCAGTTGTTTCCAGAAGCTCGCGTGCTGCTTCGATCCTTAAACACTCCACTGCCTTTGCCGGCGTTGTTCCCATTGTTGCCGAAAATACTCGCTGGAAACTGCGGACGCTCATATTTTCGAACTCAGCGAGGCGATCCACGTTTAAATTGCTCTGAATGTTTTTCGAGATCCATTCATAGAGCCGCTCAAACCTGTTGGGCCGGTCTCGATTTTGACGATCCAGCGCGGGGCTGAACTGCGACTGCCCACCGGGGCGCACCATGTAGGTGACCAGCGATTGCGCAAGTTCAAGCGCCGCCGGCTTTCCGCAGTCTTCCGCTACCATAGCGAGGGTCATATCCAATCCCGCGGTGATTCCCGCCGACGTCCAAACGTTGCCATCCTTTATGTAGATCGGGTCGGGTTCAACGGTCACATTGGGAAAATCCTGAGTGAGGTGAGCGCAGTCTTCCCAGTGCGTTGTTGCTCTGCGGCCATCAAGAATGCCTATCGCCGCAAGAATTAATGCCCCGGAGCAGACCGAGCAAACGCGCGTCGCTTGCTCTGCCAACGTCGACACTTGCCGTAGAAAAGCGTCATTGTGCATCACATCGTTTGCGCCATTACCGCCCACCACTACGAGCGTGTGAATCTTGCGGTTTGCCCAGTTGTCCATGGCAACGGTATCAATAGACACCAACGTATCAGTCAAAACTTTACCGCCGTCGAGCGATGTAATCGCAGTTGAGTACGCGAGTGCATTGGTGGATGGATGCCTGGCTCCGGCGAACACTTGCAACGGCCCAGCCAAATCGAGCAGGACAATATTCGGATAAATGACAAAGACCACGTCAAGAGATCGGTTGTTTGCTTTCGTTCGCTTGGCGGGAAAAGAGGGCTTATTGACATTTATGCCATTCATATCGTCGGCAGTATACACACATCAAAAGTTTGCTCAGTTCCAAAATTTGTCACGAGGTGATGATATGAAAACACTCGCAGCCCTGGTATTTCCCGGCTTTCAAACCCTTGATCTCTATGGCCCGATTGAAATGCTCGGAGATCACGATGAGGGTTCGGTGGACATCAAAATTGTTGCTGAAACGCTTGAGCCTGTCCCCAGTTATCACGGTAACAAAACGGTCGTTGATCGGACGCTGGCGGATAGCACCGACTACGATCTTGTTCTTATTCCTGGCGGAGACAGCGCGCCCGTGAATCCTGTTAATCGGGCTGTGAATGATTGGATTATCGAAACGTCAAAAAATGCCGAGTATGTGATGGCAGTTTGTACCGGCACGATTTTGCTGGCGACGACCGGGCTTCTGGATGGGCGGCGAGCGACGACCAACAAAAAGGATTACACCGCGACGATTCCGTTTGGTCCAAATGTTGAATGGGTGCCGCAGGCGAGATGGGTGGAAGACGGCAAGTTTTTTACGTCGTCAGGTGTGTCCGCAGGGATGGATATGAGTCTGGCAGTTATGCAGAAACTGTTTGGCGAATTGGCGGCAAGCGAGATCGCACGGGGTGCCGAATACGAGTGGCACAAGGACCCTTCGTGGGATCCATTTTCAAAACTTGCCGGACTCGTTTCCTAGCATTTCAAAACGCACAGTAAGCGCGAAGCAATCTTCGCGATTTGGCCGAACCGCGCGCTTGGTTAAGCTGTTTCTGGTCGTTGAATGGCGCGGATCAGTATTTGATCCACGTGGTTTTTAATGCGGTGTATTTATCAAAAGCGTGAAGCGATAAATCACGCCCAACACCTGATTGCTTAAATCCACCAAAAGGTGTCATTGGCGAGAGTGCGTCAACCGTGTTCACCGATACAGTGCCCGCCTTCAGTGCGTCGGAAACACGGTGCGCGCGTGACAGGTTGCTTGTCCACACCGACGCGGCAAGACCGTAAATTGTATTGTTTGCAATTGCGACAGCTTCTTCTTCCGCGTCAAACGGAATGACGCCAAGCACTGGCCCGAAAATTTCATCGCGCGCGATTACCATATCATTTGCCACGCTGTCGAAAATCGTTGGCACGACATAGTTGTTCGAGCCGTTAATTTCCATTTGCTCGCCGCCCACTTTTAATGTCGCTTCTGTTTTACCTGTCTCAATGAGTTTCATGATCCGATTAGTCTGATTAGCGTCAACTATCGCGCCCATTTTACTACTCGGATCGAGCGGATCGCCGGGTTGCATATCGGCCGCCCTCGCGATGAGTTTTTCAACGAACTCGTCTTTGACAGCGCGCTCGACCAACAAACGCGAATTGGCCGAGCACACCTCACCTTGATTAAAAAATATTCCGAACGCAGCCATGTCCGCTGCCGCATCAAGATCGGCGGTGTCGGCGAACACCAGGTTAGGGCTTTTGCCTCCGCATTCCAGCCACACCTGCTTCATATTTGATTGGCCTGAGTAGCTAAGGAAGTATTTGCCGACCTCGGTTGACCCGGTAAAGGCGATGCAGTCGATGCCCATATGTAACCCCATCGCCTTACCCGCGGTTTCGCCAAACCCGGGGACAACGTTGAGCACACCTTCAGGGATGCCTGCTTCAATAGCCAATTCGGCAAGGCGCAAAGCCGAGAGCGGAGACTGTTCGGCAGGTTTGAGCACAACGGAGTTGCCTGCGGCCAGCGCGGGAGCGCATTTCCAGGTCGCCATGTCGAGAGGGAAATTCCACGGTACAACAGCGCCAATAACACCGAGCGGCTCACGACGGATCAAGCCCAGATTGCCCTGTCCCAAGGGTGCGATTTCATCAAACACCTTGTCGATAGATTCAGCGTACCACTGCCAGATCGCGGCGGCTCCGGGCACATCGACGTTGTAAGCGTCCATTACCGGTTTGCCCATATCAAGGGATTCAAGCAGAGCAAACTCTTCGTGGTGCTCAAGAATCAAACCCGATAAGCGCAGAAGCACCGTTTTTCGCTCTGATGGCGTTTGACCGGACCACACGCCCGAATCAAACGCCTGGCGCGCGTGTGCAACCGCCTTATCCACATCGCGCTGATCGCACGCCGCAACCTGCGCGAGTACTTCGTTGTTGCCTGGATTAACACAGGCGAAGGTCTCTCCGCTTAGAGAGGGGATAAACGAACCGTTGATGAATGCGAGATCGCGAAATTGGATATGTCGTGATTTTTCGTGCCAATACTGATGGGTTAATTCGGTCATGGGGGTCTCGTGTTTGGTCTGAGGCGCTGCCTATCGCGGAATGTTAACGGGCTGGAAAAATATCCCGTTTTTGTTGGATTGGGTTAAAAATAGGTGAAATGTTGATAAGATTATTGCTAATCATTCTCATTGACATATATATTTAGACATAACAAGATCGCGTTGATCAAGTTGTGTTTATCCCTGAGTCGAACCTCACCGTTGCGAGTTCGCCTGCATCCGTCGCACGTCAGTCGGACCTGCATTCGTCGACGGATAAGCAGTTTGGATGAGGCCGCGAGCCGCGCATGCATGGCGGGCGGATTATCAGGAAAGAAAAACCTTACACACACCCGTCCGAGGGCTATTGCATGAGTCAAGTTGTTCACGATGGCGTAATCAAGCGTTTTTTGGCCGCTGCCGCGCTTGGGCAGGTCGCGATGGTTCGTTACTTTATTGAACAGGAAGGTCTAGATCCGGACGCGACATACAACGGCAAGCCCACAGCTTTGTGTTACGCGGTTCTGAAACCAAATCACGAGCTGTTGGACTACTTGATCGGATTGGGCGCAGACCTTGAAAGTGTCGATAAACTCGGCATGCGCCCGCTGCACTACGCGGCGATGGGCGGATGCCTGTATTGCGTGTCGTACCTGATCGCGCAGGGCGCGCAAGTCAATGCTGACAGCCACTCGGGAAAAACAGCTCTAACGGTTACTGAAGGTAAGCCGCACTTGGCAGAATGCCGGGAGTACCTGCTGCATTTGACAGCAGCGAATGACGCGAGTGGAATTCCACAGCGCGCATTTCACTAAACGCAAAGCGCTGGCTGCGTTACAGGTTGAGGCATTTCGTCGCGACGCAACCCTGAAAAAATTAGTTGAAATGGCTAACACCGAATAATACGAGTCTGGCGCTTGCTTCTTTGACCTTGAATAAGCTTGTGCGTATCCTGCGGCTGCGCAATTCGCGGTTGGTAGGTTGTGGCAAACCGATTTGGGTTTAGAGCAAGTTCGCATGTTTGTCCTCAGTTTTCAGTTCAACGTTTCTGCTGGGGCGCGGGTGACTTGAGCGGTTTCTTTACTACTCCAAAATCCTGATGATCGCGCTTGGACGAGTCCCAGGCCAATCAATCTGGTAAACCGTTTACCCCCCGCGCCGTAACTCGAATTGACAGCAACTCGTCACCGCACCTCGATACAGCCTAATGAGTTTCTTTCGTGGTGACATTGCTGTTTGTGCAAAACGTGCCGCAATCTAATTTCATTCGCAATCGGCCATGGTTTTCTGAGGAGACAGACGATGACAACAACTGCGGTATTCGGGCTTGGTGCTATGGGTTACGGCATGGCAAGTTCCTGCCTGCGCGCGGGTATCACCACTTACGGGTTCGATATCGTTCCGGCTCTGATTGAGCGATTTCAAGCCGACGGCGGAGCTGTTGGAACGCTCGACGAAGTGTCGGCGAGTCTGGATGTGGTTATCGTTGTTGTCCTCAACGCGACTCAAACCGAACAGGTTTTGTTTGGTGAATCTGGTGTTGTTGCGAAATTGCGTAAAGGCGCAGTGGTAGTCGCCTGTGCCACAGTATCGCCCGATTTTGCGCGAGATATGGAGTCGCGCTGTGCGCAGTCAGGCGTGCTGTACATAGATGCACCGATTTCCGGTGGTGCCGTCAAAGCGGCTTCTGGGGATTTGTCGATTATGGCTTCGGCCACACCACGCGCGTTTGCCGCGGCTCAACCAGTATTGGACGCCACCGCGCAAACGGTGTTTAAACTCGGTGATAAGGCTGGTCCGGGCTCGGCGATGAAAGCGGTCAATCAACTACTGGCGGGAGTGCATATCGCGACCATGGCAGAAGCGCTCACGTTTGGTATGACTCAAGGTGTCGAGCCCGAGCAGTTCGTTGAAGTGATTTCCCAGTGCGCGGGTAACTCCTGGATGCTTGAAAATCGCGCACCGCATATTGTGGATGGCGACTACACACCGCTCAGCCAGATCAATATTTGGCCTAAAGACCTCAGCATTGTTCTGGAGATGGCCAAATCAGCCGGGTTTAGCGCGCCGATCACGGCGGCTGCTTTGCAACAATACATGGTTGCTGTAGGCATGGGGTTGGGGAGTGAGGATGACGCTGCGCTGGCTAAGGTCTACGCACGCAACGCTGGCTTGAAATTGCCCGGAGACAGCGAATGAAGCTTGGCTGTATCGGTGACGATTTCACCGGCTCGAGCGATCTGGCCAATACGTTGGCTAAACAGGGAATGCGCGTGGTGCAGTATACAGGTGTCCCCTCAACGGCTGCCGCGCATGAGGTGCAGGCTGGCGTTGTCGCGCTGAAGTCACGCTCAGAAAACCCTGATGTCGCAGTGGATAAATCGTTAGCGGCGCTCGATTGGTTGCAGGCTCAAGGGTGCGAGCAGATTTTCTTCAAATATTGTTCGACGTTTGATTCGACACCGCAGGGCAACATCGGTCCCGTGGCCGATGCATTGGCCGATGCGCTGGACGCGCACAAGGTCATCGTGTGCCCGGCGTTTCCCGGAACCGGGCGGCAACTTTTTCAGGGGCACCTTTTTGTCGACGATAAGCTGCTGAGTGAAAGCGGCCTGCAGAATCACCCTTTAAATCCTATGACCGACCCCGACATCCGACGTTGGCTGGCTCTGCAATCGCGTTACCCGATTGGTCACGTTTCGGCGCACGTGGTTTTCCAAGGGGTGGATCAGATCACAGCAGCTCTGGAGACCGAGCATCAAGCGGGTAAACGCCTCATAGTGGTGGATGCGGTGCGCGACGAAGATTTAATGGGTATCGGCGAAGCCGCCAACGGGCTCAAATTAATTACCGGCGGTTCCGGCGTCGCGCTGGGCTTACCGCGCAACTTTGGCTGCAGGCCGGGTGATGTGCAGTGGCAGGGTCAAGCAGGTAAGGCCGTTGCCCTGGCCGGGTCTTGCTCTAAGGCCACACGAGTTCAGGTTGCAAATCATGCCAATCGCAATCCCGCGCGCGAAATTTCCGTTGCCGAGGTGATCGATGGCCGCCGTGGTGCTGAAGAATATGTCGACTGGCTGATCGCGCAGGACGGGGTGCCGCTGCTGTATTCCTCAACCGATCCCGCTAGTGTGAAGCGCGTGCAGGAACGGTTTGGACGCGAGCGTGCGGCCGAGGTTCTGGAACGGTTTTTTGCGGAGGTTGCGCGTGGCTGCGTTGCAGCTGGATGTGCGCGCATGATTGTTGCGGGCGGTGAGACGTCAGGTGCCGTGATCGAGGGCCTCGAAGTGCATGCGTTGGAAATCGGACCCGAGATCGATCCGGGCGTGCCCTGCCTGCGGGCGGGTGATAATCTGGTGGTCGCGCTCAAATCCGGAAACTTTGGCGGTGAAGATTTTTTCGAAAAAGCTAACGCAATGCTTGCATCATGAATGAAACTAAACTGCGCGATCAGATTTGTGAACTTGCAAAATCCCTGTTTGATCGTGGTCTCACTCACGGAAGTACGGGTAACATCTCGGCGCGAACCGACGACGGCGGCCTGTTGGTTTCTCCCACGGGCACAAGCTTTGGGCGACTCGACGCGGCAGCGCTAAGCCGCTTTGATGCTGCGGGCAATCATATTGATGGCGACTCGCCAACCAAGGAGATGCCGCTGCACGCAGCGTTTTACGATACGCGCTCGGTAGCCGGTGCCGTCGTGCATTTGCATTCCTGCCACGCCGTTGCATGGTCGACGATGCCGGATCTGGATGACGATAATTTTCTGCCCCCGATCACCCCATACTCGATTATGCAGCTCGGGCGCGTAAAACTTTTACCGTTTTTCCTGCCCGGTGATCCTGCCATGGGTGATGCAATCCGAGGGTTGGCGGGCAAACACTCCGCCGTGATGCTGGCCAACCATGGACCTGTTGTCGCGGGTAAGGATGTGATGGCGGCCTGTAACGCAATCGAAGAGTTGGAGGCGACCGCCAGACTGGCGCTGCTGCTGCGCGGTGTCGACGCGCGGATGCTTAACTCAGACCAGATAAACGCGGTCGTCACTCGGTTTGACGTGAAATGGGAAAGCTGAGGTTTTCCGCGAATTTAGGTTTTCTCTGGACGGAGCACTCTCTGCCAGATGCGATTCGCGCTGCCAAAGCGAACCACTTCGATGCGGTTGAATGCCACTGGCCATATGCGACTCCAGCGGACTCTGTCATCGCCGCGCTGTCGGAGACCGGTCTGTCAATGCTCGGACTCAATACGCATCGCGGAAGCGCTGGGGATAATGGCCTGGCCGCGCTCCCGGGACGCGAAACTGAAGCGCGCGCCGCCATAGACCAAGCCATCGGTTACGCAGATGCGATAGACGCAGACGCAATTCATGTAATGGCCGGGCTCTCGAACGGTGTCGCGGCGCTTGAAAGTTTTGTTGAAAATCTCAGCTACGCGGCCGCTCGCACCGATCGCACAATTCTTATCGAACCTTTGAATCGGCACGACGCGCCTGGCTACTTTCTCAACACAACGGATCAGGCCCAGAAAATCATATCGGACGTGAATGCGCCCAACCTCAAATTGATGTTCGATTGCTACCACGTCGGGCGAACCGAGGGTGATGTTTTAACCCGACTAGCGCGTTTGTTACCCATTATTGGGCACATCCAATTCGCATCGGTACCTGATCGGCGGGCGCCGGGCGTCGGCGAACTCCATTATCCCACCATATTTGCCGCAATTGAGGCGCTCGGATGGACTCGCCCACTTGGCGCTGAGTACAAGCCCAATGGTGCGACAGAATTTGATTTGGACTGGTTAGTCGAGTATCAGAGGTGACTTCCTCACTCGCCGGGTTTTGATCAATCCGATTCAACACGGGTTTACAGCCGCACCCAACATGAATCAGTTGTTCTTAAATCGCCTGAATTTTTGCCAGTTGGTCACCAAGCTGCGCGCTTGCGGTTTCAGTTTCCGCCAGTCGTTCTCGCTCTTTCGCGACAACAGCTTCCGGCGCTTTGGCGACGAACTGTTCGTTGCCCAGCTTTCCGGATAAGCGCTTGATTTCAACATCCAGTCTTCCTATTTCTTTTTGAAGGCGCGCAATTTCGGCGTCTTTATCAATCAGCCCGCTAAGCGGAATCAATATTTGCAGTTCACCGATAAGTGCCGTCGCAGATTCGGGTGCCGCATCGCCATCCGCAAGCGCATCTATCGATTCGACACGACCCAGCGATTGAATCAACACCGCGTGTTGTTCGGCGCGCGTGCGATCTGAATCAGAACTGTTTGCCAGAATAACGGGCAGCGGTTTGCCCGGTGCGATATCCATTTCTGCGCGTATCTTTCGCACGCCAAGAACGAACTGTTTAACCCACTCGATTTCACCTGCCGCGGCATCGTCGATTTTGTGCGCTTCGGCGGTTGGGAATGGCGCAATCATGATGCTTTCGCTGTCGATTCCAGTGAGAGGCCCGACTTTCTGCCACAGCTCTTCGGTGATGTACGGCATCAGCGGATGCGCGAGCCGCAAAATCGCGCCAAGTACACGAATCAGCGTGCGGCGGGTGCCGCGCTTTTGTTCATCGCTTGCATCACCGGTCAATACGGGTTTAACAAGCTCGACGTACCAGTCGCAGTATTCGTTCCACGCGAAATCATAAATCGCGTTGGCGGCAAGGTCGAAGCGATAGTCGTCGATGTGCTCGGCAACGGCAGATTCTACGTGTTGCAATTGCGAAACGATCCATCGGTCGGCAACCGATAGTTCGACCGCTGCATCACCCAGGCCAACGTCCTCACCCTCGACGTTCATCATCACGTAGCGCGTCGCGTTCCACAGCTTGTTGCAGAAGTTGCGGTAGCCCTCTACGCGCTTAAGGTCGAAGCGCACGTCGCGGCCGGTCGAAGCGAGCGACGCAAATGTGTAGCGCAGCGCGTCAGTGCCGTAGCCGGGGATCCCTTCGGGAAATTCCTTACGCGTTTGTTTTTCGATTTTTTCAGCCAGATGCGGCTGCATCATATTGCCGGTGCGTTTGGTGACCAGTGATTCAAGATCGATGCCGTCGATGATGTCCAACGGGTCGAGAATATTGCCCTTGGATTTCGACATCTTCGCGCCGTTGGCGTCGCGGACCAGTCCGTGAATATAAACCTGGTGAAATGGGACTTTGCCCTCCATGCCGACAAGACCGAACATAATCATACGTGCGACCCAGAAGAAAATAATATCGAACCCAGTGACCAGTACGGAAGTTGGATAAAATGTTTTCAACGCGTCGGTTTGTTCGGGCCAACCGAGCGTCGAGAAGGGCCACAGCGCCGAGCTAAACCAGGTATCGAGCACGTCGGGGTCTTGTATGAGCGCGACCGAATCGTCGATGTTGTATTTCGCGCGTGCGGCCGCCTCGTCTTCTGCTACGTAAATATTGCCGTCGGTGTCGTACCAAGCGGGTATACGATGCCCCCACCAGATCTGACGAGAGATGCACCAGTCCTGAATGTTCTCCATCCAACCGTAGTAGGTTTTGCTCCAGTTTTCGGGTACGAACTCGATCCGCCCGTCGCGGACAACCTCGATCGACGGATCAGTAATCAGCGTTTTTCCGCCGGGGCGGCCGTCGCTCTGGGTCTCACGCGTTAAATCGACATACCATTGATCGGTCAGGTAGGGTTCGACTACCGCATTGCTGCGATCGCCGCGCGGTACCATCAATTTGTGCTTGTCGATCTTTTCCATCAAATCGGCGGTTTCGAGATCTGCAACGATCGCTTTGCGTGCATCGTAGCGATCCATCCCACGGTATTTTTCAGGTGCGTTTTCGTTGATTGCAGCGTCGTCGGTAAAGATATTGATCATTTCGAGTGCGTGACGCTGCCCGATCGCATAGTCATTGTGATCGTGCGCCGGGGTGATCTTGACGCATCCGCTGCCGAATTCGGCGTCGACATAGTCATCTGCCACAATCGGAATCTCGCGCCCGACCAGCGGTAGCGTGACCGTTTTGCCGATCAGGTTTTTGTATCGCTCGTCGTCGGGGTGAACTGCAACGGCGGTGTCGCCAAGCATGGTTTCCGGGCGCGTTGTCGCAACGATGAGATGGTCGCTGTTGTCGGTGAGTGGATAGCGCATATGCCAGAGGTGCCCGTTTTCCTCTTCACTCAGCACTTCAAGATCAGACAGAGCAGTGTGTAAAACCGGATCCCAGTTCACCAGTCGCTTGCCGCGATAGATGATGCCCTTGTCGTACAGGTCGATGAAGATTTTTTGCACGGCGGCGGAGAGGCCGTCGTCCATGGTAAAGCGCTCGCGCGTCCAGTCAGGCGAGGTGCCCATGCGGCGCAGTTGCTGCGTGATCGTGCCACCGGATTCTTCCTTCCATTGCCAGACGCGCTCGATAAACGCATCGCGACCCAGATCGTGGCGGGTTTTGCCCTCTGCGTTGAGTTGCCGCTCGACCACCATTTGCGTCGCGATACCGGCATGATCACAGCCAGGTTGCCACAGTGTGTTGTCGCCGCGCATACGATGGTAGCGAATCAGCGTGTCCATAATCGTATCCTGAAACGCGTGCCCCATGTGCAGCGAGCCGGTCACGTTAGGTGGCGGAATCATGATGCAGTAGGGGTCGGCATTAATTCCGCTATCACTCCTGGGAGCGAAGTAGCCTTTTTCTTCCCATTGCTGGTACCACCGTTGTTCGATGGCGTCGGGTTGGTAGGTTTTATCCATGGAGTTTGCGCTTGTTTGCCAATGCGCCCCGGGCGTGATGTCAGGGCGGCTAAAAGCGCAGGATTTTAACCCTAATTGGGCGTGTGGGACTACACAACGTGAGTTGCAGGGCGCGCCTCGTTTGGGATTCCCTTATTGAACAACTATGCTCGTCATGTAAAAACCCTTTACGTCGTCGTATCCGGCCAGTTCGCGAAGGGTCACGCGGATCGACTCGGTCACATTCTCGCGCAGGGCCTCTTTCTGATCAGAGGTGCGGACATCCTCAGGTGCAAGATGGCTGAGAATCATCAAAATTTCGTGGCGTACCGCGGGCATATGAAGTTTGAGCGCGGCTTCCGTGTCGGAGTTTGCAACCAGCGTATTGGCTTTGATTTGCATGAATTTCTGGCCTTTTGCGTCGGCAAGATTGACCAAAAAGTGCGGCAGCATACTGACGTAAATCGGCTTTTTCTTGATCAAGCCTCCGCCTTCGTCCTCGTTCGCAAGTGCTGGACTACTGACAAAAAACAGACTCAGGAGAATCATAAAAAGGCGCGATTTCATTGGTTTTCCTCCGACGCGAAAGCTCAATATAGTGATCGAGCTTTGTGTGAAAGCTCTAACTATTCAACTGTTGTCGGCGCCGATGCGCGTTACTTAAGGCGAGGGGGTGTCGATTAAGATTCAAGAACGGTGTTTGAGAATCGTGTGCAGCTCGTTGCGCATTTGGTCCGCATGGCGTTCAATGATTTCGTCGATTAGCTGCTCGAGCTGCGATTCGGTTAAAGGCAGGTTGGCGCCTCGATCCGCAAACGGTGGTGTACCAATCGTCGATGGTGGGGGTGCGGTAATTGCGCGGCTGATTTGCGCGGGCGTGGGCGGGGTATTTGGCGCTGGTTTCTGCGGAGTACTCTCTTCAACGTCGGCATACGCCTGGCGAGCGGCGTCGATGAGCTCCGCGTCTCCGGGCTTGGCAACATCGGTTAGCACCGGAAAATCATCTTCGTCAAAACTTTCTGCGTCAGCCATGTCACATTAATTTAAGGTTAACGTCTCGCGGTTTATCACATGCGTCAGATTAAAGCTGACGATGGCGCAATGGATAACCTCGATGTTTGTAAAAGCGGTAGCGTTCGCGCCCCATTTTACGAGCATTCGGCGACGCTTGCACTAGCTCAACGATGTGTTCAAAGCGACTGAAAAACCAGGGTACTTGATCCGTCATGTTGACCATAGTCGCGTGGCTGCCGTCTGGCTCGCCCTCGTATTCGACCAGAATCTCGCCGTGGTCCAGGCAATGCAGTGCCGAATTGCACGCGTCATTGTCTGTAGTCTCACGTCCGTCACTTCCCGGTGCAACCGCGATATCCACGAGATGGCGTGTTACCGCAGATCGATTTTCGTGAGAATCACACCATACAAATAGCCCACCCGCATTGCTTTGTCGATTCGCAAACGCGCGAATCTGGGCGTACAGATCGTCGTGTGCCGACGACTCCGCCAGCAGCACGAACTCGATTTTGGTCACTGTCTAAACGCGTCAGGCGTTGTCGACAATGTACTGCATCAAAAGCTTCACCGGACGACCGGTTGCTCCTTTGTTTTTGCCGGAATGCCAAGCGACACCTGCTATATCCAAATGCGCCCAGTGGTAGTTATCGGTAAACCGAGACAAAAAACACGCGGCGGTGATACTGCCACCGTCACGCCCGCCAATGTTGGCGATGTCGGCGAAATTGCTATCAAGCTGTGACTGGTAATCATCCCAAAGCGGCATTTGCCAACAACGGTCGTGGCTGAGCTGTCCGGCCTTGAGTAATTTGTCCGCCAATGCCTGCTGATTGCTGTATACCGCAGCCGGATGATGGCCAAGCGCGATCACGCAGGCGCCGGTCAGCGTTGCAACGTCGATCACCGCTTTTGGCTTGTATCGTTCGGCGTACGTCAGCGCGTCGCATAAGATCAGGCGACCTTCAGCATCGGTGTTGAGAATTTCAACGGTTTGACCGGACATCGTGGTGTAGATGTCGCCAGGGCGTGTGGCTTCTCCGCTTGGCATATTTTCGACCGCAGGCACAATACCGACAACATTCTTATTGAGTCCCAGTTCGGCGCAGGCTGCGAGCGCACCAAAGACCGATGCACCGCCGCACATGTCGAATTTCATCTCGTCCATTCCCCCTCCTGGTTTGAGTGAGATGCCACCGGTATCGAAGGTCACCGCTTTGCCGACTAGCACCACGGGCTTTTCGCCTTTGCGGCCGCCATTGTGCTCCATCACGATTAGTTTGCCTGGCTGCTTGCTACCTTGCGAAACCGAGAGCAGAGAGCCCATTCCGAGTTTTTTCATATCGGATTCTTCGAGAATCTTTACCTTCAGGCCTGAATTGGATTTCTTGAGTTTTTGCGCCTGTTTTGCCAGATACGTCGGGTTGCAGATATTCGCCGGCAGGTTGCCCAGGTCTTTGGCCAAACTGATGCCGTTGGCGACACCTGTTGCGTGTTTGACGCTGGCTTGCAGTTTTGCCATTCCCACTTTTGCGGGAGCCGCCAGAGTGAGTTTTTTTAGCGGCTTGCGCGGCGGTTTTGCTTTGCTCTTCATCTGATCAAAGCGGTATTCAGACTCGATTGCAGCGTGTGTTATCTGGGCGGCTTTCCAGCTTGAATCGCGGTCTTTAACTTCAAGTTCGAGAAGATTCACGCAAGCGTCGGTCGCACCGCTGGACTGCAATGCTCGCGCGACTTCAGTACACAGCTTGATAAACTTTGCTGGCTCCATTGCGCTCGTATTGCCGCATCCTGCAAGAAGAATACGCGGTGCCGGTGAATTGGCAGCTCCGTGTAACCATAATTTCTCGCCCTCGCTGCCGATGATGTCACCCTGTTTGCAGACCGTGCGAATATGCCCGCCGGTGATTTCGTTGAGAGCTGTCGCGGATTCGCTGAGTTTACCGCGCGAGTGCACGCCCACTACGATACAGGCACCGGATTGTTTTTCTACCCCGATACTTTTTACAACGATTTGCATATGAACTCCTAAAGTTGGATCACCGGTAAAGACTTAAGCAACATATAATACACGCTGGACGATATTTCTGGCTTAATTCGGACGTGTTCCTGGTCCGACGGTTACCTGTTTGTGCATTTAACGATTTTGGATCGCTATATTTTTCGTGAAGCGGTGCTGACCTGGGCGGCAGTCACGTTTGTATTGTTTGCGATCATGATCAGTCACACCTTGCTTCGCGTCCTGGTTAAAGCCGGTGGCGGAGAGATCGCACTCGCAAGTGTATTACCGCTTCTGCTCGCTACCTCTATAAATTTGCTTGTCACGATCGTACCACTTGGTGTCTATCTTGGCATTTTGCTTGGGCTGGGGCGCATGTATCAGGACAGCGAAATGGTTGTGCTTTCGGCGAGTGGCTGCGGCCCCGCAAAACTCTACCGGCCTGTGCTCGCACTGGGTATATTGTGTTTATTGATCACGTTTCCACTAACCGTTTGGGTATCACCCTGGGCTGAATCGTGGGAGCAGCGCATCAAATCTAAGACATCTGACGATAACCTTGCCAGTGCTGTGCGCCCCGGCGAATTTGTTGAACTGCAACAGGGGGACCTCGTTTTGTTTGCGAGAAACTTTAGTCCAGATGGTGTGCTTACCGATGTGTTTTTGCGCCAAATTGATGAACAAAGTTCGGAGGCGCTTGAAGTTGCGAGTACCGCTCACTATCAAACGGATTTAAAAACAGGAGAGCAGTATCTCGTCTTTGTCGACGGGCAACGAACGGTATTTGACGCTCAAAACGCGCAAACGCAGGTGATCGACTTCGGCAATCACGGCGTGCGCATACCTGAG
>JBCCGL010000017.1:0-115111 GCA_039029275.1 Pseudomonadota bacterium
GTCGTCGCGCTGTGCGCTCCTCGGATCAAACCTGTGGAGCTTCTCACCCAACGCGGACACACCACTAAAACCAAAAAACGCCACCACAAGGGTGACGTTTTTCGTTTTTATGGCGCGCCCGGAAGGACTCGAACCTCCGACCACCTGGTTCGAAGCCAGGTGCTCTATCCAACTGAGCTACGGGCGCGTGGTGATATCAGCAGAGGCGATATAGTACAAAATTCCGCAGCCGCCAACCAGCGGCAATACACACGACTGTGGACTTTGATCTATGATGCTCGAGTCGAGTTCGATTGGATGTACCAAGTTTGCGTATTCATGAATGTAATGGTGCGTTTGAGGCGTTGCGCCATCAGATTCTGGTGTTTCTATTGAGCCGCGTCGAGTCATTTCCTGATCAGGCGAGTTTGATTCGCACTGTCATTAACGCGATAGAACGAGCGGAGCTTCCGGAACATGGCACGCCCGGCAGTCGTTTGCCCGGCTGCCGCCATCTCGAGACAGCATTGCAAATGGGCAAGTCGGGTCCAATGGCTGATCTTGCCCACACGTTTGAGGTGTTCGAGCCACATATGCGCTGGATTCGCACTGAACACTACCGCGAAAAACTCGGCGATGAGTACATGCAGAATTACTGTTACGCAAACGTGCTTGGCTACGATGCGCTAATTCCACACGACCGTGTGATCGCCGCCTTCTTTATCATTGGCCCCGGTCGCCACTACCCGCGCCATTATCACGAGGCTGAAGAAATCTATTTCCCATTTGGCGGTGACACGCTGTGGAGTCAGGATGACGAAACGCCCAGGCTTCGACCGGCAGGGGAGCCGATCCATAATACGCCTTGGCTGCCGCACGAAATGATCACGCAAAAAACACCCTTGTTTACGTTTTGTTTTTGGGTTTCACCCGGCCCCATCCAGCTTGCACAACTGACGGACTAGAAACGGGTGGAGAACAATCCGCTAAACCACGTTCGCGTTATCGATTTTTCCACGTTGTTGCCTGGTCCGTACGCGAGCATGTTGCTGGTGAATATGGGCGCGGATGTGGTCAAAGTGGAATCACCGACGCGGCCGGATTTAATCAAATCCTTGCCGCCAATAATTAACGGACAATCGGCTGCCGATCAGCAGCTCAATCGTGGTAAGCGTTCCATTGCGCTCGATTTAAAATCCGAAGGTGGGCTCAATGCCGCTCGAAGGCTCGCAGCACATGCTGACGTCGTGCTCGAACAGTTCCGCCCAGGTGTTATGGATCGACTGGGGCTTGGCTTTGGCGCGTTAAAGCAGTTAAACAAATCGCTCGTTTATTGCTCGATCAGCGGTTACGGACAGACCGGCCCCTGGTCGCAGCGCGCCGGTCACGATATTAACTACGTGTCGATTTCGGGTGCCGCATCGTATTCTGGCCGTGAGGGACAAGGGCCCCAGCCGTCTGGTATGCAGTGGGCAGATCTCGCGGGCGGCAGTCACCATGCGGTGATGGGAATTCTGGCCGCGCTGTTTGCCGCGCGCGAAACAGGCGAGGGACGGCACGTTGATATCAGCATGACCGATGCGATGTTTGCGCTCAACGGATTGGCGGGTGCGGCAGCATTGGCGACAGGGTGCGATCCCGCACCCGAGAGCGAGATGTTGAACGGCGGTAGTTTTTACGACCACTACCAATGCGCCTGCGGGGGATACCTCGCACTGGGTGGTCTTGAACCCCAGTTCGTCGAAACCCTGGCAATCAAACTGGACGATTCCGATTTGCTCGGACTAAAAGCGTTGCACGACGGCAAAACGCAAGGTCAGCTCAAATCCCGATTACGCGAGCGATTCGCATCGAAGTCACGCGATCACTGGTTGCGCACTTTTGGCGATGCCGATGTCTGCGTAACGCCTGTGCTCACTATTAATCAGGCCGCGAATCACGAGCAGCTTGTTGCCCGTGAAATGGTTATCCTCGCTAATGGTGAAACGCCCGCGCAATTGGGTGATCCGATCAAGTTTGTCGGTTCTCGAAAATCTGCTTCGCGTGATCCAGCACCCCGATTGGGACAGCACACGCGCGAGTTGTTGAATGATATTGGATTCGCCGAGCGCGAGATATCAGAGATGGCTAAAACTGGTGTTGTACATTGCAGCGAATAGCCGCAAAAAATCGTAACGTGGCGCAGCAGTCTGCCGAAGCCGATTGATCTCTGGGCCATATTCACGCGGCGCTAGGTAGCCAGATATAAAACGAAGTACCTTTGCCCTGTTGACTCTCAGCTGAAATTTTACCACCTTGACGATCAATTAAAGTATGACTGATCGAGAGGCCCAACCCAGTGCCGGTCTGCAGTTTGGTTGTGAAAAACGGGTCAAAAATTTTGTTGAGTACGTCATCTGACATACCCACACCGGTGTCGACCACATTAATGCTGACGCCGTCCTGTTTGTCTTTTGGCGTGTCCTGCGTGCGCAGGGTTAACATCCCGCCATCGGGCATCGCGTGAATGGCGTTTACCATCAAATTAACGATTACCTGTTGTAATTCTGTCCGATTGATCGAAATGCGTTGGGTCGCTTTGTCGTCGCGCAAAATGTTGATACCGGATTTTTTCATCAGGTGTTTCACCAGCGGGATACTGTCGGTGATGACATCCGCCGGGTGGTGCAGTTCAACGTAGTCCGCGTATTCTTCGGGTTTGGCAAACTGCAGCAGTTTGGTCACAATTTGGTTGATGCGATGAATTTGTTCGTCGAGCAATCGAAACTCGGGCTTAGCTTTTTCGGCATCGCTGCCCATAATGCCTTGAACCACCTCAAGATTACCTTGCATCACCGCAATCGGGTTGTTGATTTCATGCGCGACGCCGGCGGTGATCTCGCCGATGGCAGCAAGTTTTTCTGACATGATGAGTTGTTTAGTCGTCGCTTCGAGTTGTCGATTGGATTCTTTTAATTCGCGTGTTCGTTCCTCTACACGGGCATTCAAAGCCTCGTTCCATTGGCGCAATTCTTGTTCGCGTTGCCGCAGTTGATCGAGCAGATCATCAAGATGTGTAGCGACCCGGCCAATTTCATCACTTGCATCACTGATACCGGTTCGCGCACCTAGATTGCCGAGCTCCACTTGCGAAATTGTGTCGTTCATGCGCTCAAGCGGTTTAAAAATTGCCCGTGCCCAACGTAGGAAAATAGGAATCGTGGCCGCAGTAAAAATGAAAAATGCCAATACGATAATGATTAGCGTCTCGTGCTTGGCTTTTCGAAATGGCTCTTCAAGAAACCCGACGTACAGCATGCCAATGCGTTTATCGAAGCTATCGACGATGGGTTCGTACGCCGAGATGTACCAATCGTTTACTACGAATGCCCTGTCTAGCCAGGTGCGGCCCTGGCCCAGGACAGTTTCGCGCACAATCGCCGATACCCTCGTTCCAAGTGCGCGTGAGCCCTCAAATAATCGAACGTTGGTGCTGACGCGTACGTCGTCCAAAAACAGGGTTGCAGTACCGCGGCTGCCCTCTGGCAAACTGGCTTCGCGATAAACCAATTCGTTAATGGTGTCGATGAAAACCAGGTTTCGATTAAGCAGGATTCCGCCGACCAGAGCAGCGCGCGTGTTAAGCGGCAGCAGTACAGGTGTCGCGGAATGAATCACCATCCCGCGCGATTCGGTCGTTCGGTCTGTTTCAACAGCATTGGGTGTTGGCAATAAATTGAAAGTTGACTGATCGGCCAACTCCGGAGAAATTTCGGCCAGTTCCTTGTCACTGTAAAGGTCGATTGCCGTTTTCGATTTGCCTGCCAGGGCACTGGTGATAATCGGCCATGAGGTGCGCCGGGATTGCGCGGATTGGGTTGGTGCAGCCTCGCGAATTGCGCCGTCGGAGGTGACCAGGTATAAAAAATCAAGCTCGAGTTTTTCGCGATTTTCTTCCAGCAGTTCGGCCATGTTTCCGCCGTCGGTGATCAATTGCTGAAAATTGGCTGAGCCTGCCAATGCTTCGATTTGATCTTCGGTTGTTTCCAGGATTCGTGACAAGTATTGGTGTGCGATTGTGAGGTCGCCGTTGACCTTCGATATCAGCGTCGCATCGAAGCGCGCGTTCCAGCGTGAAATACTTAAACCGAGAATCAGGGGTAGAATCACCAGCGCCGGAAGCAGCGCGATTGCAAGTAAGCGAAAACGGACCGATCGAGCCTGCCAGTTCACCCATCGCGAACCTATTCCATTAAGCATTCCAGGTCACGCACTTGCGGTCGATCGTTTTTCGCGAAATACCAAGCCGTCGTGCGGCCTCCTCACGGTTTCCTTTAACCTCTTCCAAAACCGCCATGATATGGCGGCGCTCGACTTCTGCGAGACTGGAGGCCGGGGTATCGTTTGCGATCCTTTCGTGTTGCAGATCGTCGGGCAAACGCCCCAGAATCAATGCGCGTTCGATAAAATTCCTGAGCTCACGCACGTTGCCCGGCCAATCGTAGTTCGCGAGCGTGTCCCGGTCTTTCTGAGTAAAGACTATTGGCGGCATTCCCAGCTCGCGTGAGAGTTGTCGCATGAATAAATCGGCCAGTTCCTGAACGTCGTTTGCGCGATCCTTGATAGGAGGTAAGTGGATTTGCATAACGTTGATTCGAAAATACAAATCTGCGCGAAAGAGTCCTTTTTCAACTTGCTCTTGCAAGAGTGCATTTGTCGCGAACACAAAGCGGATATCGACCGGTATTTCGCGCTCCGATCCTACGGGCCTCACGCGTCGCTCCTCCAGCACGCGTAACAATTTGCTCTGCATTGGCATGGGCAACTCGCCAATCTCGTCGAGAAACAAGGTTCCACCGCTTGCGTGTAAAAACAGGCCGTCGCGTCCGGCGTGCGCGCCGGTAAATGCGCCACGCACGTGACCAAACAACTCGCTTTCGATCATTTCGGCCGGAATCGCGGCGCAATTAATAGGAACGAAGGGCTTGTCGTGACGATCCGAAAGTGAATGAACTGAACGCGCGGCGACCTCTTTGCCAGTGCCAGAGTCACCGGTAAACAGCACCGTTGTGGGAAGTGGCGCGACCCGTTTAATGCTATCGCGTACTTCACTAATCGCGTTGGATTCACCGAGTAGTTGATCATTGATTCGCTGATAAGACGACGATTGCAATTGATATCGCAAAATATAGTTTTCGCGTTGCAGTCTCAAACGATCGAGGCAGCGCGCAATTGCGTTTAAAATTTGATTTGAACGAAACGGCTTTAAAACAAAATCGGCTGCGCCAGCGCGCAACGCTTTTATCGCGGTTTCAAGATCCGCAAACGCTGTAATCAGAATAGTGTCAGCAAAAAAACCAACGGAGCGTTGTTCGGCAAGCCATTCGACACCGTGTTTTCCCGCCATTATGTTGTCGAGAATAATAATATCGAAGTGCATCGAGTCGAGGATACTGGACGCCTCAGCGGTGTCAGCTGCCGTTTTAACGCACTTGCAGCGAGGCTCCAGTGTGCGCGACAAGAAGTTGCGAATGCCGGGTTCATCGTCAACCACAAGGATTGACGCGCTTTTCAGCCAGGGGCCAAAGTCGGATAACTCTCCTTTTTCCACATCAGGGTTTTCAGCAGCTTTAACCATCGCAATCTCGTGCTTATCAGGCGCTGCCGTGACGATTGCGTTCAGTGATGCGGGTGGAGTGTGGTTTCGCTGAACACCTTATTGAAAAAATCAATAAGCACGGCTTTGCATTGCAACTCCCGGTTTCATCAAGTCTTTCAGCTTAGCGGAAAGAAAAGGAAACCGCGCAGTGTTTAAAATAACACAAAATTGTTATCAAACATTAACCCTATGCATATCCCAATGATAAGGGCCAACAATAGTTTGGTTCGTTTGTCCAATCAGGCGCTCTCTGCTACCGGCGATTCTTTTTTAAAAATCCTCTGTTTGATATTTTCCCAGAGGCGAGCCATTCCCAGCGGTTCGTAAATCATAAACACGATAATCAGAACGCCAAAAACAACCTGCTCAATGGACGAGATAATGGTCGCATCAATGGCGCCATGAAATACATTGTTGCCAACACTATTGAGCAAAACCGGGAAAAGCAAAATAAACGCAGCACCTATAAATGCGCCGTTGATAGTGCCGAGCCCACCCAGAATTACCATAAACAGAATCTTGAATGACAGCTTGATGTCGAACGCAACAGGCTCCAGTGATTTGAGGTAGGTAAAGGCAAACAACGCCCCGGCAACGCCACAGTAGAAAGCGCTGATAGCGAATGCCTGCAATTTGGTTTTTAGAAGTGAAATTCCCATCGATTCGGCGGCGATGTCCATGTCGCGCACTGCCATCCAGTTACGTCCGGTACTACCACGAGCCATGTTCATTGCGATCAAAGTCAAAACAGCGACAACCACGACAATCACAAGAAACATTTCAACCGGCGAGGTGAAGGGCTTGCCCATAATGACAATGTCCTGTGCGGTGATAATTCCTGATGTATCGTAGTTTTTAAACCAGCCGAATTTGTCAATCATCCAGATAATAAAAAACTGCGACGCCAGTGTTGCCACCATCAGGTAGATGCCGCGTACGCGTAAACTCGGTAACCCGAACAGTATGCCAAACGCGGCGGCGATTAATCCTGATACTATAAGTGCGACAAAAAACGGTATGTCAGGTACTCGCAGTATCAGGTTAAAGCATGCAAACGCGCCAGCAGCCATAAATCCAGCGGCGCCTAGCGCGAGTTGCCCAGCGTAGCCCATGACAATTTGCTGGCCAATCGCGGCGAGCGCTAAACACAGCCATGGAATCAGGATTGATGTGTACCAATATTCAGTTTTAACAAGCAGCGGGATAACCACCATACCCAGAACCATCAGTACGATGAAATTGCGTATGTCGCTCGACGTAAAAGACATAAAAACCGGTTTCTTTTTCACTGATCAGTCTCCGCGCTTACACTCTTCTGATAATTTTTTCGCCGAACAAACCTTCCGGGCGATAGAGCAGGAAGAAAATTGCCAACACATACGGTGCCCAACCTTCGATTGCGCCACCGAAAAACGGGCCAATGTAGACCTCGAGTACCTTTTCTGTTGCGCCAATAATCAGACCACCAATAATTGCGCCGGGTATTGATGAAAACCCCCCGATGATGAGGACAGGCAGCGCCTTCAGGGCAAGGTCGACCAGCGCGAACTGAACACCCGCGCGCGCACCCCACATCATGCCAGCCACGAGTGCGACAACCCCGGCCGCAGACCAGACCAACAGCATGATATTTTTCAGTGGTATGCCAATCGAACTCGCGGCACCGGGATCGTCCGCAACAGCGCGCAGTCCTAATCCCATTTTGGTGTATTTGAACAAAAGCGCGAGTCCAACAATCATAGTTGCGGCGACCAGTCCCGCAGTTAAGTCGAGTGCACTGACGAAGAGTCCGAGGTTGTCGGCAATCCAGGGAATCGGAAAGTCCCCTATACCAAGATCCAGTCGTCTTACTTCAACACCCCAGGCGGCTTGAGCCAGGCCTTCAAGGACGAAACCAAGGCCAATGGTTGCCATTAGGAGGGTGTCTTCACTTTGATTCATCAGTGGTTCCAGAACTAATCTTTCGGTGCAGAAACCCACAAAAACCATCAGTAAGATCGTAACGAAGAAGGCAACGACAAAAGGGAGTCCAAGCTCCATGAATCCGACAAACGCGAGCACTGCGAAAAATACCATCGCACCCTGTGCGAAATTAAACGTTGACGAGGCCTTGTAGATCAGCACGAATCCCAGCGCGACAAGCGAGTACATTGTGCCGGCGAGCAGGCCACCGACAACCACCTCGATAAAAAACAGAAATTCAATCATGTGCCACCCCCAAATAAGCATCGATCACGTCCTGGTTGTTTCTGACGTCATCGGGTGGGCCGTCGGCAATGACTTTGCCGTAGTCAAGCACGACCACACTATCAGAGATATCCATCAACACACCCATATCATGTTCGATTAGCACCATGGTGGTGCCGATCTCATCGTTAACCTTCAGAATGAATCGACACATGTCGCGCTTTTCTTCCACATTCATTCCCGCCATCGGTTCGTCCAATAGCAACACGTCTGCTTCAGTCGCCAGCGCACGCCCGAGTTCTACCTTTTTTTGAAGACCGTAGGGGAGATTGCCAACGGGCGTGTCTTTGATGTTCTCGATTTCCAAAAATTTGATTATTTCCTCGCATTTCAGAATATTTGCTTTTTCTTCTTCGCGCGCCTTTTTGGTTTGCAACGCAACCTGGATAAAGTTGGCGTTTGTATGGAGCCTGCGTCCGACGAGTACGTTGTCCAGCACAGACATTCGCTTGAATAGCGCGAGATTTTGAAACGTTCTAGAAACGCCTTTACGCGCTATCACGTTGGGCGTTATTTTCTCCATCACTTCGCCTTTAAACGCGATCGATCCTTGTTGCGGTTTATAAATTCCGTTGATGCAATTGAGTAAGGAGCTTTTACCCGCACCATTGGGTCCAATGATGGCGCGTATCTCGTGCTCGAGAATGTTAAACGACGTGTCGGTGATTGCGTTAACACCGCCAAAACTCAGCGAGATGTTACTTATCTCGAGTATTGGTTCTCCAATCGCGAACTTTTTTTCGTAAGTCATAACCGCTCTTTGCCTTTGGTGAATGCGTGGCCCGTTTATCTGCTGTCAACGAACAGCGCACACGTTATTCGTTTACGGTGTTACTGTTTTTCTGTAGCGCGGGTGAGTCCTTAGTCACCTGAGTTTGCTACCGCCGCCGCAGCTAACCCGCGGCTTGCCTTATAAATTTTTTATCCTGTTTCTTCTCGCAGTACATCACGAAAGTTCTTGCGGCCCTCTTTTGAAATGCCCAGGTAAAGTTCTTTCACTTTATCGTCGTTCAGTAAGCTTTCAGCGGTTCCGTCAAGCATTACGCGACCGGTCTCGATAATGTATCCGTAGTTGGCATTGCGCAGAGCGATGTTGGTATTTTGCTCAGCAAGCAAAATACTGACGCCTTCTTTCTCGTTTAGCTCTTTGACAATATTAAATATTTCTTCAACCAGTTGTGGCGCCAGCCCCATGGATGGTTCATCAAGGAGTAGCATCTTGGGTTTTGCCATCATGGCTCGCGCGACCGCAATCATTTGCTGTTCGCCCCCCGAGGTGTACCCGGCCTGACTTTTGCGTCGAATCTTGAGTCGATCAAAATAGTTATACATTTTGTCCAACTCGTCTCGAATTTCAGTTTTGCTTAGCTTGCGTGAATAAGCGCCGGCGATAATATTTTCTTCGACAGTCAGATGCCCGAAACACCGCCTGCCCTCCAAAACCTGCACAAGTCCGCGACGCACCATGTCGGTTGGATTGTGATTATTGACCGGGGCATCGTCGTAGGTGATTGACCCGCGAGTAACCTTGCCGCGCTCAGCGTGCAGCATGGTAGAAATTGCTTTGAGCGTCGTACTCTTGCCAGCGCCGTTGCCGCCCAAAAGGGCGACGATTTTTCCTCTTTGTACATTCAACGACACTCCGTGTAGTGCAGCGATAACGTTGTCATACACGACCTCGATGTCTCTGATTTCAAGAATGTTGTCAGGGTTGGCGCTCATTGAAACCTCTGATTTTTCTCTAATTTCGTTTGCAGCTAAATCACGTTGCTATCGTTACAAAAAAAGGGGGGAGAGTACCAGCGTCGACAATCACGGCGCTGGCGGTGTTCCCCCAAAACGTGTCTCTACTGCTCGTAAATTTCTCGGTAAAACGCCGTTAGCACTGCTTTGGCGTAATGTTATTTTCTGAAGCAAACTTAGCCGCAGAATCCTCAACCAGTCCACGAATAAAAGCCGGGTCAAGCGGAGCCTCCCAACCAGTGACCTGATTGAATTGCTTGCCGTCCCACTGCATCACTGCGAACCTGCCCGCGCCTTCGTGGTTTTCACACGAAATAGCGAACGGTGCCACCATACCCCCAATGCCGATCTCGCTAAGCCGCGCTTCTGTCATGTTCAGTGCTTCGTAACCATCTCGAAACTCCGCACCGCTCACTGCTTTGCCAACTTTTCCGTGCATTTCCTGCGCATTTTTCATCGCTTCGATCCACATCACAGCGGCACCTAAACCACGATTCCAGTAGACCGAACCGATGCGGCTTTCATCAGCGAGGTTGCCTTTGCCAGCGCCGTATACCTGATCCTTGATTTTCTGCACCAAGGGGAATTCCGCTCCAGGGAGAGCGTTAGCGACGGCGTAGGTTCCGACTGCAGCTTCGCCTGCGGGGTACATATCCTCTTCGGCGGCACCAAACGTCACATACATCATGCGATCACGCGGGAATCCGACGCGTGCCGCATTGGTCATGGCGGTTGAGTTCATGCCAGAACCCGCTCCCCAAAATGTCACCCAATCCGGGCGCTCTTTACGGATTTGCAGCCACTGTGACTGCTGCTCCAGACCCGGAGGTGGAATTGAAATTTCAACGAGTTCGACACCCCAGTCGGAGGTGATTTTGCGCATTGCCGGAAGGGGTTCACGACCGTAGGCAGAGTCGATGTGTAAATGGACAATTTTCTTGCCCTTCATTTTATCGATGCCACCTTCGGTTTCTGCCATGAACTTGAGTTTCACAGCGATTTGCGACCAGTAGTGACTGGCAGCGTTGAATACCCAAGGCCACACGCGGCCATCCGCGCCGTCGGTTCGACCATAGCCATATTGCGCCAGCACCACATTATCTTTGGCCATTCGGTTGATCACCGCATAAGCGCCCGGTGTACCGAGGGTGTCAAAAACAACGATACGCTGACCGTCTTTCTCAAACAGTCGCTGATAGCACTCAACCGTCTTAACGGCGTTGTATTCAGTTTCGCACTCCTGCCAATCCAGCATGACACCATTCACGCCGCCGTTCATGTTGACATAATTCATGTAGTCAATTTGAGCGCCGTAGTAGCCAGTTCCCATAGCCGAATACGGACCAACGCGGCTACTTGCGACAGGAAAATATTGCGTTTCCTCGGCGACTGCGGTCTGGGTTGCTGATAGCGATGCAATCAAAGTTGTTGCGACGGCAAACGTCGACAACATATGTCGTACGGATTTTTTCAACATACTCATCTCTCCTCTGCTTAGTGACTTCATTTACTTGCCTGTTGCTTCGCGTAAATGAACCTTAATTTTTTTTACGTAACGCGTTTAAACCAAACTGATTTCAACGAGCGCACAGTTGCATCCGTCAAATGTTTTTAGAGGAGGGTAAGGGCGCGACCGACACGCGACCATTGTGAGCGCAATACCACACTCATTCGGAGCGTTTGAGCGCACTCCGCTAACATCCCCCTCG
The DNA here is from genome assembly GCA_039029275.1 of Pseudomonadota bacterium. Taxonomy (GTDB): domain Bacteria; phylum Pseudomonadota; class Gammaproteobacteria; order JBCCGL01; family JBCCGL01; genus JBCCGL01. Next base: position 11,317 of record JBCCGL010000017.1, read on the forward strand.
TCATGGCATTTTTTTGCCACTGATTTGCATTCTTTGTTCTTGGCTGTCCGACGCTGTTTTATCGTCGTAATGCGAACGCTCAGCAAAAGTGCGCTGCTCGCACGTTAATTTATTTAATAAAGAGATCGGCAAAGTCTATGCCAGAAAAGAAAAAACTATTAAAAACAGAGAGATGAGCTTCTTGAACCTAAAAACATTGGACATTTTGTCTAGCTCACGAGACAAAATGACCAATTTTTCATCTTCACTTCAGCGATTGTTAGATCGCCGACGTACGGTCGACAGCTAAACCCGTAGTTTGAAAGGGTAGGTATCTTTCAGGTTCTTTGATTTTGTATGATTTGAATAATATGCTCAGTGATAAAACTTTAGCAGAGTACCGAGTTAACAGTGCTCCGATTAAATCGTTTTGAGACGCATTTTCGTTTGGCGCTCGCACGGCAGAAATTGTCGTTCTGGATTGTACGGTTCAAGGGGCAGGCTTTATCATAACGCCGATTTGGCGAGCGAATAAAAACACAAACACTGAATTTGCCGGTGCCTGCTGTGCAGTGTCAGTTTAAAGAGAGCGTGCATGTCAACAGCACAAAACGACAGTCCGATTGCGTTTACCCGCAGCAAGAAGAAGCGCGGCAAGCCGAAAGGCCGTATCGTCGATCTCAATATCTTGATGGAGGTGAAATCCCTGCTCGGGGATGCGCCGCGTGACAAGGACTTTCTCATCGAGCATCTGCACAAAATTCAGGACGCCCGCAAGCATCTTTCTGCCGCGCACCTGACCGCGCTGGCGCATGAAATGAAACTCTCGACGACTGAAGTCTACGAAGTCGCCAGCTTTTACCACCACTTTGACGTTGTACGCGAAAACGACCTCGCACCACCACAACTCACGGTTCGCGTGTGCGAATCGGTGAGTTGCGAACTGGCCGGATCGGAAGCGCTGATCGCTGGCCTGGAAGCGCGCTTGGGTAACGGAGTGCGAGTACAGCGAGTACCGTGCGTAGGGCGCTGCGACAAAGCACCGGTTGCAGTGGTTGATCAATACACTGTCGACAACGCCTCAATTGACGCCGTCGGCGACGCCATCAATTCTGGTTACACCGAGCAGCCGCTCGATCCTGATACGATCCACATTGACGCCTATCGTGAAGCAGGTGGCTATGCGCTGTTAAATAAGCTCATCAGCGGTGAAACAGACGGCGACGCGATTATTGCCGAGCTCGAAACCACTGCCCTGAGAGGGCTGGGCGGCGCGGGTTTTCCAGTCGGTCGCAAGTGGGGCATTTTGCGTAGTCAGCCGGCACCACGCTTGATGGCAGTCAATATTGACGAAGGTGAACCCGGCACGTTCAAAGACCGCCACTATATGCTGAGTGATCCGCACCGCTTTCTGGAAGGCATGCTGATTGCCTCGCGCGTGATTGGCATCGACAAGTGCTACATCTATGTTCGCGACGAATACCCGTCTGTCATTGCAACACTCAAACAATGCGTCGCTGATCTCGACCAGCTCAACATTGATCTGCCGGAAATTCAGGTTCGCCGTGGTGCGGGTGCCTATATCTGCGGCGAAGAGTCCGCCATGATCGAGTCGATTGAGGGCAAACGCGGTATGCCGCGACTGCGGCCCCCATTTGTCGCGCAGGTCGGCCTTTTCGGTCGACCGACCCTTGAGCACAACTGTGAAACGCTGTTCTGGATTCGAGACGTTATCGAGAAAGGCGGTGCGTGGTTCGATTCACACGGTCGTAATGGGCGCAAAGGGCTGCGCAGCTTTTCGATTTCCGGTCGCGTATCAAAACCGGGGGTTCATTTGGCACCTGCTGGCATCACAATGCGCGAGCTTATCGATGAGTACTGCGACGGAATGCTCGATGGCCACAAGTTTTATGGGTACTTTCCAGGCGGGGCATCTGGGGGCATCCTCCCTGCATCCCTGGGTGATATCCCAATGGACTTCGATACCCTGCAGCCATATGGGTGCTTTATCGGCTCTGCTGCGGTTGTCGTGCTGTCTGACCAAGACAGCGCCAAGCAGGCCGCGATTAATTCGATGAAATTCTTCGCGCACGAATCGTGCGGTCAGTGCACACCATGCCGTGTGGGCACAGACAAGGCCGCGGATTTGATGGAAAACGACGAGTGGGATGTCGATTTACTCAACGATCTGAGCACCGTGATGGTTGATGCTTCGATTTGTGGTCTTGGCCAAGCTGCGCCAAATCCGATGCTATCGGTGATAAAGTACTTTCCTCAGGAAGTAGGCTTGCCCGTTATGGTTAAAGAGGATAGCTAATGGTTGCCAATCCTAAACACATACCCGAGGTGATCGACGATCGCGCGTCGGAGATGATCCCGTTTATGTTGGACGGGCGTGAGGTCGAGGCGTATCCGGGAGAAACAATCCTTAAAGTCTCGCAACGGCTGGGCACATCGGTGCCGCATCTTTGCTACACCGAGGGTCTGCGTCCGGATGGCAACTGCCGCGCCTGTGTGGTTGAGATTGAAGGTGAACGCACACTGGCCCCGAGCTGCATTCGTGAGCCATCCGAAGGCATGGTGGTGCACACTCAGAATGACCGCGCGCGCAAATCGCAAAAGCTCGTGCTCGAGCTGCTGCTCGGCGATATGCCCGAGCAAACCTACACCATCGATAACGAACTTACCGGCTGGGCGAAAAAGCTCGATGTGACCAAGCCGCGATTCAAACCGCGCCACCAACCCAAGCCGGACAACTCGCACGCAGCTATCGCTGTCAATTTAGACGCCTGCATTCAATGCACGCGCTGCCTGCGCGCTTGTCGTGAAGAGCAGGTTAATGACGTGATCGGGCTCGCCAATCGCGGCAGTCATGCAGAAATCGTGTTTGATATCGGCGACCCCATGGGGAACAGCTCCTGCGTGTCGTGCGGCGAGTGTGTCGCCGCGTGCCCGACCGGCGCGCTGAGCAACGCGACCGGCGCGCACAAGGTCGAGACCGAGCGCAAGGTCGATTCAGTATGCCCCTACTGCGGCGTTGGGTGCCTGCTGACCTACCACGTCAAAGACGACAAAATTGTTCGCGTCGAGGGCCGTGACGGCCCTGCCAACTTCAGCCGTCTGTGTGTGAAAGGCCGATACGGTTTTGACTACGTGAACCATTCTGGCCGCCTGATCAAGCCGATGATTCGTCGAGAAGGTGTGCCCAAGGGCATGAACGAATTTTTCGATCCGGACGATCCGTCAAAGATGTTCCGCGAAGCAACCTGGGAAGAGGCACTCAACTTCGCCGCGGGTGGATTGAAAGATATTCGTGACAATGTCGGGCCTAAAGCACTGGCGGGTTTTGGTTCAGCCAAGGGCAGCAATGAAGAAGCGTATCTGTTTCAGAAACTGGTGCGCACCGGCTTCCATATCAACAACGTCGATCACTGCACACGCTTATGCCACGCGTCCAGTGTTGTCGCGCTGCTCGAAGGGCTTGGTTCGGGAGCGGTGTCGAATCAAGTCGACGACGTCGCTAAATGTGAAGTCATGGTGGTGATCGGTTCTAACCCGACGGTCAATCATCCGGTCGCTGCCACATTTATGAAAAACGCGATCAAACAGGGTAAGAAACTGATTTTGATGGACCCGCGCAAAACCGACATCGCGCGGCACGCAACCTACCACCTGCAATTCAAACCCGATACCGACGTGGCAATGCTCAATGCGCTCTTGCATGTGATCGTTGAAGACGGGTTGACCGACGAAAAATTCATCGCCGAACGCACCACAGATTACGACGAACTGAAGGCTAACGTTGCCGACTTCAGTCCCGAGAAAATGGAAGCGATCTGCGGTATTCCCGCGAAGACCTTGCGCGAGGTGGCGCATCTTTACGCAACTTCAAAAGGGTCAATGATTTTCTGGGGAATGGGAGTTTCTCAGCACGTTCACGGAACTGACAATGCGCGTTGTCTGATTGCGCTCTCCATGATCACCGGGCAGGTGGGTCGCCCCGGAACTGGATTGCATCCGCTGCGCGGACAAAACAATGTGCAAGGCGCATCGGATGCCGGTCTGATTCCAATGGTTTTTCCGGACTACCAACGTGTCGACAACCCGGAAGCGCATGCCCGCTTTGAGCAGTATTGGGATACCAAACTCGATGACAAGCCCGGCCTGACGGTCGTCGAGATCATGCACGAAGCTTACGATGGCAACATAAAGGGCATGTATGTCATGGGTGAGAATCCGGCGATGTCTGATCCCAACCTTAACCATGCGCGCGCAGGTTTGGCGAACCTTAAGCATCTGGTCGTACAGGATATTTTCCTGACCGAAACCTGCGCCTTTGCCGACGTGGTTCTCCCTGCTTCGGCCTGGGCCGAGAAAGACGGCACGGTCAGCAACACGGACCGACGCGTGCAGCTGGGCCGTGCGGCAGTGCCAATGCCGGGTGACGCGCGGCAGGATTTATGGATTATACGCGACATTGGACAGCGCCTTGGCCTCAACTGGAACTACCAACACGTATCCGAGGTTTATGAGGAAATGCGGGGCGCGATGCCGAGCATAAACGGAATTACCTGGGATCGACTCACCGAACACGGTTCGGTAACGTATCCATGCGCAGACGAGAACGACCCCGGACAGCCGGTCGTATTCCGCGAGGATTTCCCAACCGCCAACGGCCGCGCCAAACTGGTGCCTGCGAAGCTGATCTCCGCTGATGAGCAACCCGACGACGAGTTCCCGTATGTGCTTATCACAGGTCGTCAGCTCGAACACTGGCACACAGGGTCGATGACGCGTCGCGCCAATGTGCTGGATGCGCTAGAGCCGGTACCGGTCATTTCGGTTAACCCCGACGACCTGGTTGCCCTTGGAATCGAGGGCGGTGATGAGATCTTGGTTGGTTCGCGACGCGGTGACGTCAAGGCATACGCGCGCAGCGACATGGCAGTCAATCAGGGCGAACTTTTCCTTCCCTTCTGCTATCACGAGGCAGCGGCTAACTTGCTGACTACCGACGCGCTCGATCCTTTTGGTAAGATTCCCGAGTTTAAATTCTGCGCCGTCAAACTAAAGGCGGCGTGAGTACTTTCCCAAGAAACAACTGAGAACAACTCAAAATGAGCACACTTATCGACGGCAAAGCCTTCGCCGCCAATCTGCGCGCTGAAATTTCGCGCAAGGTCAACACGATCAAAGCGGAGCATGGCGTTACGCCTGGATTGGCGGTGGTTTTGGTTGGTGAAGATCCCGCCAGCCAGGTTTATGTGCGCAGCAAAGGCAAGCAAACCGTCGAGTGCGGAATGAATTCCTACGAGCACAAGCTACCGGATACCACCACCCAGGATGAGCTTCTGACCCTGATCAATCAGCTCAATAACGACAATGATGTGCACGGTATTTTGGTGCAGTTGCCGTTGCCAAAGCAGATCGATAGCGAGGCGGTAATCAATTCCATTAGCGCCGATAAAGACGTCGACGGTTTTCATCTCACTAACGTTGGCCGCCTCTCCATTGGTGCAGAAGGCATCGTTCCGTGCACGCCGTTGGGGTCGTTAATGCTGCTGAAAGACCAGTTAGGTGAACTCTCCGGCAAGAATGCCGTGGTCGTTGGGCGATCGAACATCGTTGGTAAACCAATGGCGGCGCTGCTGCTTCAGGAAAACTGTACTGTGACGATCGCGCATTCACGAACGCAGGATTTGCCCGCAGTGTGTCGCGAAGCCGATATTGTCGTCGCGGCTGTCGGCCGACCGGAAATGGTTAAGGGTGACTGGATCAAACCGGGTGCTACCGTTATTGATGTCGGCATCAACCGAATTGAGGGCGACGAGGGTAAAACCCGGCTGGTTGGCGATGTGGAGTTCTCCAGCGCGTCAGAAGTTGCCGGTGCGATTACGCCTGTTCCTGGTGGTGTGGGTCCTATGACGATTGCCGTTTTGCTGCACAACGCAATGCAGCAGTCGTGTCGTCTCAACGGCCTGTCAGTGCCGGAGTAAAACCCTGATCAGACGGGGTTGCGCCAAAAACCTCTGTTCAACAAAACCAATATGAACCAATTTATGAGCTCTTCACCGTGCCCCGAATTGGTGCACGGAAAATTCCCCTCGTAACATCATCCTTTTTCTTTTCTACAATATATTGTGACGATTACCAAAAACACCTCACTACATGTTGTGGCGGACGTAATTCGCCAAAAATCGCTTTCTTAGCTGGTTTCTGTGTTTTTCTGAACCAAAAAATACCAAAAACACTCCCCTATCGATCCGGAATGCGGTTAGAATCGAGCGCGAGGCGGATATTATCCGCTTTGTAATTTATTCGTCAGGCAACGTATGGCGGGCGAAAAAATCAACAACAATTCGCAAACCGCATTCGATTAACTAAGCAAATAAAGGGGGAGGGTATGACTCCAGAAGAGCTACAAGCGGCCATCACGGCAGCCAACGTGATAAATATGGAGGTTTATTACTACTGGGCTACCGCGATCATGGTACTCATCCATGCTGGCTTCTTGATGTATGAGATGGGCGCGTCTCGCGTCAAGCACACCTTGGCATCAGGCACTAAAAACATCCTCGCGTTCGCGTTTATGATTCCAACGTTCTACATGTTTGGCTGGTGGATTTATCTCGCGATGTACGGTGGTTTTTCACCAGATTTTGAGGCGGGTGCGGGTGGTGTTCCGTGGGGCGACTCGATGGGACCGAACCTTCAAGACAACGCAACGGGTGTTTTCTGGGGCGCGTTCACGCTGTTTGCGTGCACCACAGCCTCGATTATGTCGGGAGCCGTAATCGAGCGAATCCGAATGGCAGCGTTCATTATTCTGGCAGTAATTCTGGGTTCGGTTGTGTGGAACCTGTCTGCTGCTTGGGGTTGGCACTACCTCGGTTGGATGGTCACCGGTTGGGGGTATCACGACTTCGGAGCTTCCGGTGTCGTCCATATGATTTCCGGCTTTTTTGCGCTTGGTGTTCTTATCAACCTCGGCCCGCGTGTGGGTAAATTCAATGCAGACGGTTCAGCCAACGTCATTCGCGGACACAGTCTGCCGATGACTGCTACCGGATTGATGCTGATTGTCGTGGGTTTCTTCGGCTTTCTGGGTGCATGTGTAATTTTCCCTGGTACGCCTTTGAGCTGGGCAGACGCTCAATGGGCGAACATTTACGGCCAAGCAACAACGCTGTCAGCAATCTGTTTTAACACGCTGATGGCTGTCGCTGGCGGTATCATTGGCTGTTACACAATGACGCGCGATCCGTTCTGGATGATGTCGGGTGCTCTGTGCGGTGTGATCTCTGCTGCTGCTGGCTTGGATATGTGGTACCCAGGTCTGGCATTTGTTGTCGCTTTTCTCGGTGGTCTGCTCGGTCCTTGGGCCGCGGGCATGCTGGAAAAATTCGGCATCGACGATGCAGTTGGAGCAGTTTCTGTTCACGGCATCTGCGGTATCTGGGGTCTGCTCGCAGTCGGTATCTTTATGGGTGGTTATCCAGCGCCATCCGCAGACATTCCCGCAATCACCTTTATGGGTCAGTTTAAAGGCATGATCGTAATGCTGTTGCTAGGCTTTATTCCGGGCTACGTGATATCGCTGATCATGAAAATGATGGGTATTTTGCGTGCTAGCGACGGTGTTCAAGAGACTGGTATGGACGTTGAAGTCGAAAACGTCGCTTACCCAGAGCAAATTCATTCGAACTAAACGGAGAAATCAAAATGTTAGATTCGAGTCCAATTGATGCATGGGAAGGCGCCGCTGCTTTCTTCAACTATGCAGGCTCAGGCGGCGCTGTGTTTTGGTTTTGGGTAATGGTAGTTTGTTGCCTTGTCCCAATCGTTGTTTCACTTCGAGCCGAGAAAGCGGCAGAAGACGAGCACGGCTAAGTACGCCATAACCATGGCAGTAAAGAAAACCGCACCTGCAAAGGTGCGGTTTTTTATGTCCGGCGATTAACCGTTGATCAATAAAAGGTCAGGTAGCGATCACGTTCCCAATCGGATACGTGATCCATATAGTCGTTCCATTCGTCGCGTTTAAACTCCAGAAATGTTTTAGCCATTAAGCTCCCCATCACCTGCTCCGATAGGGGGTCCGCTTCGAACGCGTCGAGTGCGTCTCCGAGTGTTCGAGGCAGTCGAGTTACGTTGATTGCCGCAAGTTCCTCTGGCGTCTTTAAATACATATTGTCAGTATGCGGTGCACCGGGATCGATCTGTTGTTCGATGCCTTCCAATCCTGCTGCCAGCACCATTGCACCTCCGAGGTAAGGGTTGTTGGCGATATCAGATGCGCGGAGTTCAACGCGCCCGCCGCCCAGCGGCACGCGCACGGCGTTGGTGCGGTTGTTATTGCCAAAACAGGCAAATACCGGTGCCCAGGTAAAGCCGGACATGCTGCCTTCTTTGATCAGGCGTTTGTAACTGTTCACTGTCGGCGAAACGACAGCGCAGAGCGCGGGCAGATGCTTCAGAATGCCGCCGATAAAGTAATAACCGAGTTTACCCAGATTGCAGCGGCGCTGATCGTCGCTGGATGCGAAAAGGTTCTCACCTGTATCCTTATCGGCAAGAGACATGTTGTAGTGCGCTCCGCTGCCGGCGCGATCGCCAAACGGCTTGGGCATGAACGATGCCAGCATCCCGTTTTCGTGCGCGATCTCCTGGCACAGCAGGCGGAAAAAAACAAAGCGATCGGCCATTTCCAGTCCCTCGAAAAAGGTGAAATCGATTTCGTACTGGCCGTTGCCGTCTTCGTGATCGTAGGAGTACACATCGAATCCGGACTGGTTTAACGCGCTGACGATCTTGTCGAGGATATCAATGTTGTCGAGTGTGCTGCGAATATCGTACGCGGGTTTGGCGAGCACATCGCGATCGCCTATAGGCACGTATTTGCCGGTTTCGTCTTGTTGCAGCAGGTACAGTTCGGGCTCGATCCCGAAGTTAAAGCGGTAGCCCATCGCGTCTGCTTTGGTGAGAACACTTTTGAAAATATTGCGCGAACACGGCTTAAACGGTTTGCCTTCCAGATAAAGATCGCTGGCGAACCACGCGACGTCCGGTCGCCACGGGCAGACGATGACACTGTCAGGGTCTGGGTGCGGTGAGACCTCCTCATCGCTGACATCCTGCGGCACTCCGTCTAAAGCCGCACCGGTGCAGAGCTCGGAACCACCCATCATTCGGTCGAGATGCGCGATCGGTACAGTTTTCGATTTGCACACGCCGTGTAAATCCGAATAGGAGGCAAGCGCGTACTTAACCCCTTGATCTATCAGTCTATTTTTCAAGTTATCGCTAGACATATTCACCTTTTCTTAAACTCAGGGCAAAAACTGCTGCTAAGCCTAACATAACGTAAAAATTCCTACTAGGAAACATAATTTCCTCACAGTTGACTCCAAAATACTAATTGGTTAGGGTGAAAGAGCAGCAGAAAAGGCACGTTCGCACGCCGCGAGATGAATGAACTGCTGTCTCAAATGTAAACAAAAGACATCCAAGGGGGGTTTAAATGGATAATGAGTTAACGGCGCTTGGTATCATATTTACCGAGTTTTATTATTGGGTCACCGTGGTGTTTATGTTCCTAATCCACGTTGGCTTTTGTATCTATGAAGTGGCGGCCTCACGCCGTAAAAACCACGTTCACACCTTGCTGAAAAACACGATGATCGTGCCGCTGATTACGATCACGTTTTATTTTTTCGGCTGGTGGATTTACTTTGCGTTTCCCAATGGCCCGTGGATTATCGGACCGCTGGTAGAAGCACCGCACGCGGTTGCCAACAGCGAGCTGATGGGTGCTCAGATGAATGATCCCGACGGGTGGGCCCGCATCAACGGCGTCTTTTGGGCAGCATTTCTGCTGTTTTCATGGACCGCCGGATCGATTGTTTCGGGCGCGGTAATTGAGCGCATAAAATCTTCGGGCTTCTGGATTCTTGCGGTCCTGATTGGCTCAGTGTTCTGGATTATTGACGCAGCCTGGGGTTGGCACGCTGACGGTTGGATGGTGCAGGTACTCGGGTATCACGACGCTTATGCGTCGGGTGTCATCCACGCGATTGCCGGTGGTTTTGCTTTGGGTGTGCTGCTGGTGCTCGGTCCGCGTATTGGTAAGTTTGATGCAAACGGCAATCCGCTGAATATTGGGCCGCGCAACCCCTGGCTTGTGACGATTGGTTTATTTCTGATCTACACCGGTTTCTGGGGTTTCTACGTGGCTTGCAACATTCCAATGTGGGACGTCCAGGCCGGTGATGGAGTGTTTTTCTCGGCGACAAATATCTATCTTGGCCCCACAACCCTATCCGCCATAACATTTAACTTTCTGATGTCGTTGTCAGGTGGCTTACTCGCAGCCTACCTGGTGTCCAAGGGCGATGCATTCTGGACGTATTCCGGGGGGCTTGCGGGCGTCATTGCCGCGTCTGCGGGTAACGATCTTTATCACCCGATTCAAGCCATGCTCATTGCCATTGTGGTCGTTCCAGTTGTCTACAAATTGCATTACTGGGTGGAGCGTAAGTTCAAAGTTGATGATGCGGTCGGTGCAGTAGCCGTGCATGGCTATGCCGGATTTCTCGGCGTGTGTATTGCCGGGTTTATGCTGTGGGGGTACCCGTCGTCACCTAACCCCGAATACGCGACCATCAACCCGATCGGCCAATTTGTTGGTGCGCTGATTATGTTTGGATTGCTTGGATTCCTGCCGGGTTGGATTTTCGCCAAGATTCTGAACGGGTTCGGGCTGCTCCGCATTCCCCCGTCAGTTGAAATGGCGGGTCTTGACCTGTCAAAGATGATAGCCGCAGAGGCCGATGAGCGTGCGGTGATGGAGGTCGAACTCAATAGCCTGAAAAGCTGAACAGATAGCTAATGAGAGTCGGCGCATGTAATTCGCGCCGACATAATATTAATTGCGTAAGGAGGATTGACATATGTCAACCGGAAGTTTTGAAAACTGGGCGGGCGAAATTGCCGAAATAGGCGCAATTTACCCGTTTGAAGGCACAGAGACCATTTTGGTCATTGTGGGCGTTGTGTTCTGGATTTGGTGGCACATCAAGCAAATCGCTGATGAAAAACGTGAGTTGGAAGAAGTCGAAGCCCAACTGAAAGATAAGGAAAAGCTCCGTGAATTGATTGAAAAAGAGCACACCGGAAACGTTTAACCCAGTGGTACCAAAGGCACTCTTTACGGGTGCCGCCCTTTAGTTTGGCCGGGTCACTTTTGCCCCGGCCTTTTTTGTTTTAAATCCGCTTCCAAAGTATGAACAAAGTTCACCGATCAAACCGCTATACGTTATGCTCGATGACATTTTAAGTAAGGTGCACAAGGCAGGGGGCAATTGAGTAAGAAGCAGCCAGCAGAAGACCCGGCGCATATTGGTTCAACGGACGCCAGTCTTGAGCGTGCCATAGGCCGTCAGGTCAAACACTTTCGAACTCAACTCAACATGACCGTTGCGGATGTTTCCAAGCAGGCGCAGATTTCTCAGGGAATGTGGTCGAAGATCGAGAACGGTCTGACGTCACCGTCACTCGGAACCTTGAACGCAATCGCAAACGCACTGAATGTCCCTGTTACAGCGTTGTTTCGCCGCTTTGAGGAGCAGCAGCGCGACGTCACAATGGTGAAATCGGGAGAAGGATTGACCATTGAGCGCAGAGGCACGCGCGCGGGACACCAGTATCAGTTACTTGGGCATACGGTCGGCCGACCGTATTCGGTTGAGCCGTACATTATTTCCATCACCAACGCATCGGAAGTCTTTCCTGTATTCGAACACGAAGGCATGGAACTGATTTACGTTTTGGAGGGGAGTGTGGGCTACCGTCACGGAGGAACAATTTACAAGTTGGAGCCTGGGGACTCGCTGTTTTTCGATGCAATAGCTCCGCACGGCCCGGAGGAACTCGAAAAGCTGCCTATTCGGCTTTTGTCAGTCATCGTATCGATGAGCGACAAACCATAACCAAACTTATGTTTCATCATAGGAAAGTAATATTCACATGAGTTGACAGGCTGCGCACGTGTAGCTATCGTTAACACATCTAAATTACCGTCTCTGCGTGGAGAATTTTATGTGCGGAATTGTTGGCTTGTTTATTAAAAATCCGGCTCTCGAAAAAGAGCTGGGTCAACATCTTTCAAAGATGCTGGTCGAGATGACAGAGCGAGGCCCAGACAGCACCGGTATTGCAATCTACAATGACTCGGCCAGCACTGGTGAAATCCGCATCACAGCACTATCAACTGCTCCGGAATACTCTTGGGAACAATTCACGCAGGAAGTGACCGAGACGTTCGGTGAGTCATCAAACGTTGAAATGAAGAGCAACCACGCGGTGATCACACTTGAGGGCGATCCCAAAAAAGTTCAGAGCTGGCTACACGATAATCACCCCGAGCTTTATATGACCAGTTCCGGCACCAACATCACCATTTTCAAGGAAATGGGTTTGCCCAAAGATGTAATCGATCGCTTTGGTATTGAAGAAATGAGCGGCAGTCATGCCCTGGGTCACACGCGTATGGCGACGGAAAGCGCCGTTACGACTTCTGCGTCGCATCCCTTTTCCACCGGGCAAGACCTCTGTCTGGTGCACAACGGTTCGATGTCAAACCACAATCGCATGCGCAAGAAACTGCAAATGTACGGGGTTGAATTTCAAACTGAAAATGACACCGAAGTAGCCGCGGGTTACCTGACCTGGCGTTTGCAGGAAGGCGATACACTCGATGAGGCGCTAACCAGAGGATTCGAGGAACTGGATGGTTTTTACACATTCGCCGTGGGAACCCACGATGGATTCGCGGTCGTACGGGATCCCATCGGTGCCAAACCCGCGATACTGGCTGAGACCGACGACTGGGTGGCGATGGCCTCAGAATTTCGCGCGATAGCGACCTTGCCGGGCGCGGAAAGCGCAAGGGTTTGGGAGCCGGAGCCGGAGAGAGTTTACAGTTGGTACCGCAACTGAGTTTGTCCCAGTCGCCATCTAAGACAGCGCCAAAAGCACTAAATCTGAGGTCACAAAAATGAGTGAGATAGATCTGGATAAATCAGAGGTCCGCGATCTGAACGCAGCGTTACACGCCACCGACGGGACAAACGGCGAAAAAACCTTCAAGGTTCTCAACCCCAATGGCAAACACAATATCGCCGTGGGCATTGATGGTGAGTTGGATGTCACGATTGAGGGCCATGCCGGCCATTACGTTGGCGGTATGAACAAGCACGCCGAAATCACGGTTACCGGCAATGCCGGTGCGGGGTTGGCGGAGAACATTATGTCCGGTTTGGTTAGAGTTAAAGGCAACTCATCGCAGTACACGGGCGCAACAGGCCGCGGTGGTCTGGTTGTGGTCGAAGGCGATGCCGCGGCACGCTGCGGAATTTCAATGAAGGGCGTTGACATAGTCGTGGGTGGCAACGTCGGCCATATGTGCGCTTTTCTCGGGCAGTCGGGCAACGTTGTTGTCTGCGGTGATGCGGGTGATGCCTTCGGCGATTCGATCTTTGAACTCAACCTGTTCGTTCAGGGAGAGGTGAAGAGCCTGGGTACCGATTGCGAAGAGAAAGAAATGGATGCTGAAAAATTATCCATCCTGACTGATTTGCTCAAGCGTTCTGGTATTGAAGCCGACCCTGGCAATTTCCGCGTCTATGGCCCCGGTCGAAACCTGTATAACTTCAAAGTCGACAATGCCGTTCTGTAGGCGCTCTGTATCGGTAGTCAATTCAAATAGCGAATCTAATCGTCCTGTAGAGCAGGCCAGAAGAGGTAAGAAATGAGTGACAAAGAACATCCGCAGCTACAGGAATCTGCGACCTGGACACGCGAGACGATCCGCGAAATCCAGCGAGCCGCAACCGAGGGCATTTACAGTATTCGCGGCGGCGGTGCCAAGCGTCAGGTGCCGCATTTTGATGATCTGGTTTTCCTTGGTGCCAGCATGTCGCGCTATCCACTCGAAGGCTACCGCGAAGCCTGCGACACCGATGTCAAACTCGGCACGCGCTATGCCAAAAAACCGCTGCATCTCGATATTCCGATCACGATTGCAGGTATGAGCTTTGGCGCGCTATCCGCGCAGGCAAAAGACGCACTCGGTAAGGGCGCTGCGGCGATGAATACCAGCACTACAACCGGTGACGGCGGTATGACCCAGGAAGAGCGTGCGTCCTCGAAAACATTGGTACTGCAAATGCTGCCATCGCGCTACGGTATGAATCCGGACGATTTGCGCGCTGCAGATGCGATCGAAGTCGTCTGCGGACAGGGAGCCAAGCCTGGCGGCGGCGGTATGCTGCTGGGTCAGAAAATCAGCGATCGGGTTGCGCAAATGCGGACGCTACCTAAAGGGATCGACCAGCGCAGTGCCTGTCGCCATCCCGACTGGACCGGCCCGGATGATCTGGAAATCAAGATTGCCGAAATCCGGGAAATCACCGACTGGGAAAAACCTGTTTACGTCAAAGTCGGCGCAACCCGCACCAAGTACGATGTGCAACTGGCGGTCAAAGCGGGTGCTGATGTTGTCGTAGTCGACGGTATGCAGGGCGGTACTGCCGCAACCCAGGACGTTTTTATGGAGCACGTTGGCTTGCCGACGTTGCCCGCCGTGCGCATCGCGGTTGAAGCACTGCAGGAAATGGATATGCACCGCGAGGTTCAGCTGATTGTGTCGGGTGGCATCCGCAACGGCGCGGATGTGGCGAAGTGTATGGCCTTGGGTGCGGATGCCGTTTCAATTGGCATGGCAGCGCTGTTTGCGCTCGGGTGTAACTCGCCAAAATACGATGAGGAGTACCGCAAAATGGGCTCGGCGGCGGGATACTATGATGCTTATCACCTGGGGCAGTGTCCCGCAGGAATTTCCACTCAGGATCCTGAACTGGCTAAACGCTTCGACGTTGAGCTGGGCGGCCGTCGTGTTGAAAATCTTCTGAAAACCATGGTGCTGGAAGCGCAAACACTGGCGCGCGCCTGCGGTAAATCTCACCTGCACAATCTGGAGCCGGAGGATCTAGTGGCCTTATCGGTAGAGGCCGCTGCAATGGCGAAAGTGCCGCTGGCGGGAACTGACTGGTATCCCGGAAAAGGCGGGTATTAAAATGATTCAGCCGTCGGGCACGAACAGAAATATCGCGCTGGTACCGTGTGCCCGGATGATTTTTCATTGTTCGCGGTAATTCATTAATATGCAGCGGATCAATTAGCTAGTTAAACACACACAACCTGGAGGAGCAGTAATGGCTGCGGTCAGTTTAGATAAAGTAGCAAAAGACAAAAAGTTAAAATATTTTCTCATCAGCTTTGTCGATCTTTTTGGCGTACTGCGCTCCAAGCTGGTTCCGGTTCGTGCGATCAAAGACATGCAAAAAGACGGCGCCGGTTTTGCCGGTTTTGCCGCCTGGCTGGATTTGACGCCCGCAGACGCCGATATGTTTGCTGTTCCTGATCCGGACAGCCTCATTATCCTGCCATGGCAGCGTGATGTAGGGTGGCTCGCAAGCGACTTGTACATCGATGGAAAAGAACTTGAAGCTTCCCCTCGAGTTGCGCTCAAACAGCAACTTAAAAAAGCAGCCAAAATGGGATATACCTTCAAAACCGGCGTTGAGGGTGAATACCACCTGATTAAAGAAGATGGATCAGGTATTTACGATGATCGCGATATTCAGGACAAGCCCTGCTACGACCAAAGCGCCCTGATGCGTCGCTATGATGTGATCTCAGAAATTTGCGATGCCATGGTTGAGCTGGGTTGGGGTGCGTATCAAAACGACCACGAAGACGCCAACGGTCAGTGGGAGATGAACTGGGAGTACGACCACGTACTGAAAACCTGCGACCGCCATACGTTCTTTAAATACATGGTTAAGCAGGTCGCGGAAAATCACGGTATGCGCGCCACCTTTATGCCCAAGCCTTTTTCCAATCTTACTGGCAACGGTTGCCACATCAACGCATCGCTGTGGGATAAGACCGGCAAAAAGAACATGTTCTCAGATGCCAAGGGCGAACTTGGCTTAAGCAAGCTGGCTTATCATTTTCTTGGCGGCGTGATCAAAAACGTGGACGCGTTGACATCAATCTTTAATCCAACCGTTAACAGCTACAAGCGTATCAATGCGCCAAGAACACTGTCAGGTGCAACCTGGTCTCCAAACACGATTACCTGGGGTGGCAACAACCGCACCAATATGGTTCGAATTCCAGAGGGCAATCGCATTGAATTTCGACTCGCCGATGGCGCGATGAATCCGTATCTGGCTCCCGCCGCGCTGTTGGCTTGTGGCCTGCAAGGTGTTAAGGACAAAGTGGACCCGGGAAAACCGTGTCATCTTGATATGTATACAGAGGGTCATAAAGTTAAAGGCGCTAAGAAATTGCCGCTGAATTTATTGGATGCACTGCGCTTAACCGACAAAAGTAAATTTGTTCGCGACGCCATGGGCGATGAGTTGATTGATGCGTACATCAAACTTCGGATGAGCGAATGGGATCGATACTGCCACCACATAACGCAGTGGGAGAGAGACAACACACTCGACTGCTAGTCCGCAGTGCGAGTCAACTTAATTCACTCTAGAATGCCCGACCATCTGGTCGGGCTTTTTTATGCATAATTTGTCGCTCGTTAAGCACGGATGTTGTAGTGTTGTGGCGAGTTGACGGGTCTTGCATAAACGGTCATGAAAGCTACAGAAGTCTTAAAGCCCCGTGCGATTGGATTTCTCCTGTGCCCGGGCTTTTCTCTGATGTCATTCAGCTCTGCTATTGAGCCCCTGCGCGCGGCCAATCAACTCAGCGAGAAAGCCCTGTACACCTGGTCAATATTTTCACCAACGGGTGAAAATCTGATGACCCGACATAATCTGGAAATGCACGTAGATGCAGGGCTGAACGAATGGCCGGACGGTCTTGACTATCTCTTCACGGTAGCGGGTTCCAACGCCTATACGTTTACCGATCGCAAGGTGTATCGCTGGTTAAACGCGGTTGCGGCAAGAAAAACGGTCGTCGGCGGGATCAGTTCGGGTTCATACATTCTCGCGAATGCAGGCTTACTGGACGGTTATCGTTGCACGATTCACTGGGATGATATGCCGGCCTTTGTTGAAGCGTTTCCGCATCTGGACACCTCGTACAGTTTGTTCGAGTTTGACAGGGATCGTATCACCAGCTCTGGTGGTACATCGTCGATGGACATGATGTTGCAGTTGATCAGCGACCAGCACGGTGCCGAACTTGCCGCGCGAATTACCACGTATTTTCAGCACGATCGAATGCGAACCTCAGATGACCGCCAGCAGCGTGCGGAATATCAAGCTCTGGCGAGAAAGTCGACCAAGTTGGCCAAAGCGGTAGTGTTGATGTCAAACAACATTGAAGAGCCGATCAGGCCGGCGGATATAGCAAGACAGATTGGCTTATCGCAGCGACAGCTCGAGCGCTTGTTCCACAACTATTGTCACTGCACGCCGCAAAAATACTACATGAAGGTGCGCGTTCAACATTCGCGCAACCTTCTGCTGGAAACTGAAATGACAGTGATGGAAGTCGCGACCGCGACAGGATTTACTACGCAATCGCATTTTACAAAGTGCTTTCGCGATCAGTTTGATGTCACACCCCAACGGTTTCGACTGCAACATTGAGGCGGTGCTTTTTTCGACCAATCGCCTCGTCAGGTTTTTTTCTCAAATAGGCGTAATGTGGTCTCCGCCCAAATGCTTTGAGGGCACACCGTCGGTCCCGACTGGAATGCTTCCGTTCAACGTTACCCTGTACAGCTCTCGATCAAAATCACTATCGTAAACGTCACGAATCGCCTGGTGCTGCGTCGCGCGATTGTCCCAGAATGCGATACTTCCAGGTTCCCATCTGAAGCGAACGCAGAATTCCGCACGAATACAATGCTCCCAGAGAAATTCCAGAAGCGCGTCGCTTTCGCGCGCATTTAAGCCGACGATGTGACTGGTAAATTCCTGGCTGGTATAAAGCGCGCGCTGGCCACTCTCGGGATGAACGATAACCATGGGATGCTCTGCCCGTATCGGGTTTCGTTTCACCATCTTGTTATAGGTTTCTGCCTGTTCATCGGTGTCGTTTGCCGGCTTAAAACGGTGCACGGATCGGAGCGAGCACAAAAACTCCTGCATTGGCGGTGAAAGGGCCTCGTAGGCGGCCGCCATGTTCGTAAAATGGGTGTCACCGCCATAAGGGGGAATCGTCACCCCGCGTAATATTGATGCGAAGGGCGGGTTGATCGCGGCGGTAACATCAGTGTGCCAGTCTGTCCAGCTCCTGACGGCTGCGGGTCTGCCGGCAAACGCCGCGCGATTTTTAGTCACTGGATAGATTTCAGGAAATTCCACGTCCTGACTGAACACGGCGTGCGCTGGCGTCAGGTCGCCAAAGTAGCGTGCGAACGCAATGTGTTGGCGATGATCGAGATGCTGATTGCGAAAAAAGACGACCTTCCATTGCAAAAGAGCCTGACGAATAGCGTTGACCTCTGGTGCACTCAACGCTTGCGTTAGATCGACGCCCTCGATCTCGGCGCCGGTGTGCATGGTCATGGGCTTGACTGCTACGTGTCCGGCAACTTCGTCGGCGTTGGCTTCGGCTTTCATTTTAGTCGTCCCGATTAGGGTGAACCTGATGGTATGTACCGCTGATGAACAACGAAATCATACTAAAATACTGACTGACGGTGTGCAAATTTGAACCAAGACCGCTTCAGGGCGTTTAGAGACCATGCTCCCGTGTGATTGGCCGATCGACCGAGGTGGTCAAAGGCACAAAGAAAGTCAAACGTCGATCACGGGTTTTGCCTGCGATTAGCAATTTGCCGTTACGCACCTGCGATATTTAAAGGTCTGTTCCCGAGATTTACGTTCTAAACGGAATAAATCTGCTGTAGTGTCGTCTAAGCCTCATGGCAGTAACATTCTTCAAAACGGGCAAACACGCGCGTCGCCGCCGACTCGAGAAGTACGCGCAAGCGGCGTTACCTGAGCTTTATCGCACGGCACTAGCGTTGACACGGCAACAGGACGATGCTGAAGACCTTGTCCAGGATGCCTGCGTGCGGGCTTTGGCCGCATCTGATCAGGCGCCTGTTGATCAACAGAGTTCATGCTACGCGTGGATGCGAACAATCCTGATTAATATTTTTCGAGACCGCTATCGTCGAGAGCGCAGATCGCCCGTTGTGTCGATGAACGAAGACTTCGATAACGTCATAGATTTCGCAATAAGTGATCGCTCAACTCCGGAGAAAATTCGAAATAAAAAGTTGTTTGAGGAGTCCTTACATCGCGCGCTACTCGAGTTAACGCCCGATGCCCGAACGATGATTGTTCTGCATGCACAAAGTGGGCTTGGTTACAAAGATATCGCCGACATCACTAATGTCCCGATAGGGACTGTTATGTCTCGAATAGCACGTGCTCGCAAAACACTGCGTGAAAAAATGCGCCATGCGCTTCCTGAGTTCAAAGAGGCAATCAATGAGTAAACAGGCAGATAAAGACAAGCTGGATATTCTGATTGAACGCGGACTGCAAAATCTTTTTAGTGACCGCGAGCCACCGAGTAACCTCTGGGATCGGATAAAGCAACAATCCGATGCGGAAAATCCCGAAACTGGATTTTTACCGCGTCGCCCTGTGTTTGCGGTCGCTGCATCACTGATCTTGTTGGCGGTTGTTTTTAATTGGAGCTTCACCGAACTCATCAAGGGCAGTGGGCAATCATCGTTTCCAATCACGTTGATAGATGAACTTCATACATTCCACATCAGTGGTCGCCCACTCGACGTAACCGAAGAAAATCCTGAGGCCTTGCGCAGTTGGTTCGTTGAGCGAATGGAATTTCAACCGCCGTCACCTCCTGATGCAGGTGCCACTGCGATCAAGTTGGTCGGGGGGCGATTGTGTCAGATCGAATCCAATCGAGTTGTGTCCTACATGTATGAATTAGCGGGCAAGTCGATGTCGTTGTTTATTACGCTTAACGATGCTGTGCCTGTCAGCGACGACGAACATGAAGTCGAGCGCAGACGAGGGTACGGACACATTGGCTGGCAATCAGGTGATATGCGGTATTCGCTTGTTGGGCCTGTTCCTGATGAGGTTCTCAGTGAACTCGCTGAAACGTTTAAAGAGCATCAGCCGACGTCCTATAACACTTTCAATCTCAAAGGTCCGGTCATATGAGTAAATCAAAAAAGCGGTCAAAGTCGAAGTCACGACACCTCTCAAAGACCAGCAATACTCCTGTAGTCAAAAAGGGATCGCGTTCCAAGCCAAATAATATTGTCGTCGTAGTCGCGTCGATTATTGTCTTTTTGGGTATGTCTGCTGCGGGTCTGGCGGCGTACAAGAAAAGCTGGGAAAAAGAGCACGACCTGTCAGTCATTGGAAACGGGAAAATCACCGTTGTGCAAATTCATGACCCTGGTTGCCGTCTTTGCCAAAGACTGCAAAAAAATACGAAAACCGCGCTTCGCGGCTTGAACGATGATATTCAATATCGCGTAGCCAACATCAACACCTCAAAAGGAAAAGCGTTTCAGATTCGTCACAAAGAGCAACACGTAACGCTTTTGTTATTCGATGGGCGAGGCAGTCTAAAGCGAACGATACGGGGCGTTCAGGAGGCCGATGAGCTGAGGCGAATTTTCACACAAGAGATGGGATGACAGTCGTGAAGAATGGGCTTCGACTTTTTCTGGTTTGTATTTTTTGTGGTTTTAGTGCCCACGTATCGACAGCCGAATCTACTATATCGATATCGCATGACTTTCTGCTGGGAGTTGGTATCGAGACCAGCAATGAAACCAAGAAGCGTGTTAAGCGTGAATTTCAAGCCAAAGGCGAAAACTACAAACCTCGCACGAAGTTTTTGTATGCAGACGGTAGTCCACGTTACATCAATCGACTGATCTTCGAAGACTCGCCCTACCTGATTCAGCATGCCCATAACCCGGTGAATTGGTACCCGTGGGGCGAAGCAGCATTTCAGGCGGCTAGGGAATCATCAAAGCCCATATTTCTGTCAATAGGTTACTCAACATGCCATTGGTGTCATGTGATGGAACACGAGAGTTTCGAAAACGAAGACATCGCTCGAATTCTGAATCGCGACTACATCGCAATCAAAGTCGATCGCGAGCAGCGTCCTGACGTTGATGCAACGTTTATGCGCGCCGTCACGTTAATCAGTGGCGGGGGCGGTTGGCCAATGTCGAGTTTTTTAACGTCCGATGGCAAACCCTTCTTTGGCGGAACCTACTTTCCGCCCGAGCGTTTTACAGTTTTACTTAACCGGATTACCGATGCATGGCGAACACAAAAACCCCGTTTAACAGAACAATCAGTTCGCTTGTCTGCGGCAGTTTCCAATAGTCTCGAAGTGCAAGGTAAGGCGCGTACCGTAGGCGAGAAAGACTATGCTGTAGCTGTCGAACGAATTCTTGGTCGTTTTGATGCTGAGCATGGCGGGTTTGGTCTGGCACCAAAGTTTCCGCAAGAACCTTATTTGTTTTTGCTCCTCGAGAACGCCAGGCGTAATGGTGACGCTCAATCCTTACGGTCGGTCGATTTTACGTTGCAAAAGATGGCCGATGGCGGCATCCATGACCAAATTGGCGGGGGCTTTCATCGTTATGCGGTCGATCGATCCTGGCGCGTCCCTCACTTTGAGAAAATGCTGTACAACCAGGCAGCACTGGCACGCATTTACTTGTCGGCTTTCGAATTGACCGGGAATCGTGCACACGCCGAGGTGGGCAAGCGTGTCCTCAATTATGTCGTGCGCGAAATGACCTCGCCGCAAGGTGGATTTTATTCTGCGACAGATGCGGACTCTGAGGGTGAAGAGGGCAGGTTTTTCGTCTGGACACCTGCTCAGATCGCAAAAATTCTAAATCCGGAAGACGCCCGGATTGCGGAAGCGGTTTGGGGTATTTCAGAAGAGGAAAGCTTCGAAGGTCATAACATTCTGCGGGTAGCAAAACCGATGGACGAACTTGCGGCTGATCTCAACCTACCGATGACCGAATTAAAGGCACGGATAGTTCACATCGGTGAGGAGCTGCGAGTAGCGCGAAACTTACGCGAACATCCGCTTCGTGACGAAAAAAATATTGTCGAGTGGAACGGCATGATGATTACTGCGATGGCGGAAGGGAGCCGTGTACTTAAGAACTCTGAGTATCTGGACGTCGCGACCAAGGCCGCAGACTGGTTGTGGAGCATGAGCAAGCAGGCGGATGGTCAGTTCCATCGAATGCATTTCAATGGGCGTTCATCTATCCCGGCCAACCAGTTGGATTTCGCGTATTTTGCCGAGGCAATGCTGGCTCTTTACGATGTGGATGGCGACCTGAAATGGTTGGAACGAGCGCAAACGCTGGCGGACCAAATGATCGAGCAGTACTGGGATGCGGCAAACGGCGGATTCTATATGGGCAAGGTTTTAGTTGGGGGTGCAAGGCTACCCACTCGCCCGAAGGATATCCATGACGGGGCAACGCCATCAGGGAACAGCGTTGCGATGAGGGTGCTGACAAAGCTGTGGTATCGAACGGGCGATGATCGATACAGACGGCAGGCCAGCAAACTTCTTGCAGCATTTTCAGGTTCGCTTGCCCACAGTCAAGATGCTTTTTCGTATATGTTGATCGGCGCCGGGGAATTGCTATGGGGTGAAGTAGGAACATTAGTGCAGGCTGCGCGGGGCAACGTCTCTGCGCGAATTGAATCATTCACAGATAACACTGTTTCAGTTGTCGTGGACATTGATGAAGGGTGGCACATCAACGCGCACGAACCCATTCAGGACTACTTAATCGGCACACACGTAGAAGGAGCACTCATTGATGAGCAAAGAGGCGTTGTCTATCCCCAGCCAATTACCCGCACGCTTGGCTTTCAGCGCGAGGCGCTGGCCCTTTATGAACACTCCTTAAGAATCGATGTTCCGATTGATCAAAAAAAATACGATCGTTCGGCACTTCTCACGCTGAAATTGCAAGCCTGCAACGATGAGGTTTGTCTGGCGCCCGAGTCACTTAAACTTTTTATTGCGCACCCGAGCAGTTATCTCTGAATATTCGTGGCGCGGGTTTATGAAAAAAGAGAAAAAAATGAGCGACAAATCAATACCAGGGAATAAAAAAAACTGAACGTCGTTTATTGAATTATGAAGTTTTGAAAACCAAAAAAATTCGAATGACGCGGCTTGATCACCAATTAAGCGACGTCACAATTTGTGTGTCTAGTCAGTCGGAATGCAAACCCAGACGCTTTCATAGTGGACTCCCATTGAGAAACAACAACCCCCTTCGCGGGGATCTGCATTTGTCTAAAAACGGGCATAGAGGCATTGATTGCCATGCCCTCATGCCTGCTTAAGGAGCGTAAACGTATTATGCGAAACTTCTACGTATTGAATTTGATCAAACTTCTTGTTATTGGGTCTATCGCTTTGAGTGGCACCGCGAACGCTCAAGATAGCTCGACCAATATGTCCCGCGCGGAATTGATCGAGCTCATAGATGAAAGGATCAGATTGCAACTGCAGAATGCAGGTTTTGACAATGACGGTATGGGGAGTCTGGTCGAACAAAAAATAATCGAGTACGTGCAACGTCAGCGAGAGCAGGCACAAAACAGTCAGAACCGTCAGCAGGAGGAAGCGATCGCGAAGGCGCAAAATGTGAAACACGTGAGCGTCGAATCAGATCGCATTTACGGTGACGTCAATGCTCCTATCAGTTTGATTGAATACTCTGATTTTGAATGTCCCTATTGCAAACGATTTCATAAAACTGCAAAACAAATCGTTGATGAAAACCCGGGAATTGTTAATTGGGTGTTCAGGCACTTTCCATTGCATTTTCACAATCCGGGCGCTATGCAGCAGGCACTGGCCGCCGAGTGCGCATACGAACTCGGTGGTAACGACTCATTCTGGCAGTATACGGATGCAATTTTTGATCGTACGACGTCTAATGGACGGGGATTTAGCGTTGACAAACTGTTGCCACTGGCGGAAGAGATTGGACTGGATGGCTCGGAGTTTTCGGAGTGCTTTGATAGCCAGCGCCACGCGAACAGAATCAATCAGGATCTGGAAGAAGGTGCTGTTGCGGGGGTGACAGGAACGCCTGGCAATTTTCTTTTGCACAGAGGTTCCGGCCGAGTGATACCGCTAAATGGTGCCCAGCCTTATGAGAGAGTTGCCGCTGCGCTCAGCCAGCTACAGTCACAGCAGTGAAGAGAAATTTGTTTACGACCAATCAATTCTTGTAACCGAATTTATTAATCGCGATAAGTTATTTCATGGATCGATAAATTGCAGAAAAATCGAGTTCGCCGCCGCCGTCGTTGGCAAATTCGCTGAAACGTTCGGCGGCCTGCTTGCCAAACGGCGTGCTTTGGCCGCTGGAAAGTGCAGCTGATTGTGCAAGACGTAAGTCTTTGGCCATCAATCGCGCGGCGAAACCGGGTGCGTAATCATTCGACGAGGGCGCATTGAGCGCTGGCCCTGGAACCGGGCAGCGATTTTCCAATATCCAGCTCTGCGCAGCCGCGCCCTTGCATAAATCAAAAAATTGATGGGTATCCAGCCCCAGAGATTCGGCTAAAGCAAAGGCCTCGCACACGCCGAGCGCGGTGATTCCGCAAATCATATTGTGGCAGGCTTTTGCCGCCTGACCGCTTCCCGCAGCTCCGAATTCGGTGATTTTTGATCCCATCGCAGACAACAAAGGGCGCGCTCGAATAATGGCGCCTTTTTCGCCACCGAGCATGAAGCTGAGCGTCCCGATTGCAGCCCCCTCAGCACCCCCGGATACCGGGGCGTCGACAAATTCGTGACCGTTCGCTTTCACTTTTTCTGACAGCGACCGTGTGGTTTCAATGTCAATTGTCGAGCAATCCAGAAAGAGGCAGTTGGTTAAGTCGCCGGCTGCGAGTATCGATTCATACACACTGCGAACATGTTGGCCTTCAGGCAGCATGGTAATGATTGCATCGGCATCTTTGCTCGCATATTCCAGGCTGTCAGCGCTGTGCTCAAACGCCTCCCCGACAACGGTATCAACGTCCCAGCCCGCAACATCGAATCCGGACGTGACGAGCTGGCGTGCCATCGGTAGTCCCATTGTGCCCAAACCAATAAACGCCACTTTCATCAGATAACGCTCCCACTCGACCTTAGCGAAGTCAGGTAAGTTAAACTATTTTGGCATGACAAAAAAAGATGTCTACGCGCTTTATTTAAGGCGTGTTTAAATAAAAATCCGTACGATAGGATTTTTGCAATTTTAATCGGGATGCCTGGGTGTAACACTTGAGCGATAGCTTGAACATACTTTGGTTGGTTGCCGACCACCAGCCATACGGTAATCGCCCGTCGTCGGCGCTGGATATGCCGCTGCAAAAAAAACTCGCCGAGAGCGGGGTTCGCTTTTCAAACGCGCGCACTGTGTTACCCATTTGCAGCCCGGCACGCGCATCGATGCTCACCGGCGTGTATCCGCACCAGCATGGTCTTACAGAAAACGACGGAAGATTTGGTGGTCGCGAAGGCTTGTCTGTCCATGACTGGATAATAAACAAGCCGTTTCTTGAGGCAGGTTATCGCTGCGCGTGGTTTGGTAAATGGCATGTCGATAATCTACTCTGCGCGGCTGACTATGGTTTTGAGGGTTTCTCTCTGCCGGGTTACGGCTATCCGTATTCAACGACTGAATACAAACGTTACCTTGAGCGACACAAATTACCTGCACCCAGTGTCACCGTTGAGTCAGAGTGTGAAAGCGGGATTGCACCGGGAACACGTATCGAACTTCTCAACGAAAATGACTGGTTCTGTTACGAGTCCGGTACCGCAACGTTCAACTCACCGGTCGAAACGCACGAAGCATTTTTTGTCGCGGATCAGGCGGTGGAATGGATTCAGTCTCTATCCGACGAGCCTTTTTTTCTTCGAGTCGATACATGGGGTCCGCATCCTCCGTATACGGTGGGTGAACCATTTGTTGAATGGGCGCTTGGCAACCCGTCAAACCTGAGTGAAAACTACACCCATTCGCTCGACTATAGACCCGGACACCACCGCGAGTATCGACAGTACTGGCAATCCAAACTCGCCTTTAGTGACACCGAATGGAATGAAATGTCGACCCGCTCCATGCAACACGCGGCCTTGGTAGAGGCCGCATTGCTGGGCGTCGTTGAAGCCGTTGAACGATTGGGAATTGCGGATCGCACCATGGTGATTTTTACGGCCGATCACGGTGATGCGGTTGGCTCGAACGGTGGAGTCGCTAACAAAGGCGGTTTGATGGTGGAGGAAACCATGCGAATTCCGATGTTGATCTGCGGGCCGAGAATAACGAACGGCGCAATAAACGCAAATCTGGTGACCTCCATGGATTTGCCCGCCACGATTCTCGACGCGTGTCAGCTAAACGCCAAAGAAGAGTTTCATGGAAAAAGTCTGATGCCATCGCTCAGCGACACAAATCACGTCGTCAGAGATGGATTAATGACCCAACACTACGGTCTTCATAAACACGTGATTCAACGCGCGTACTATTTTGATACGTGGAAATACGTTATTCAGGACGATGGATTCGAAGAGCTCTACAACTTGGCGGACGATCCCTGCGAAATGAAAAATTTGAGCGCTGCGCAAACGTCAGTCGAGGACTTGCGTCGTGCGCGTACAGGCTTGCGAAATACAATGCAGGAAACAGGCGACACCGATAATCCGATTTTCGCAACGTTATAGACGCACGATCATCTGGTACGGGCGCTGGCTATTGTGAGAAAAAGCCGTTTGACGTGTTGCACCATTCACCCAGCAAAGTAGCGACATGATGGTTTAGTTTTTGGTCGGCGCCTGAACCCGAGCGCGTCGCCGCGTACCATGGAATGCTTATCCCGATTTGTCCGACCCTTGCGCCGACAATGCGCCCGCTGTTAATCGAATCGCGCACCGCCCAGCCCGCGAGAACTGACGTACCCAACCCGGCCGCCACCATTTCTACGATGGCCTCGGGTAACTCGACGGTTTCGATCCAATTAGGAAAGCTGTTGTTGGGTCGGAAAAACTGCGCATACTCCCGATCGGGTTCGGGCACGCGCGTATAGGTGATGAAATCTTCTCCCACAATATCCGCGGCTTCGATATGTGCCTTGCCCGCCAGAGCGTGATCAGGCGGCATAATAAACAGGAGTTCGTCGTCGAACAGATGGGTCAGCTCAATGCCCGAACGGCTGCGCTCGCCGGAAACGATAATCAAGTCGACAGTTCGATCATTCAGGCTCTCTATCGGGCTTAAGGCTGCGGCCGCCACCACCTGAAGACCAACGTCGGGTGCATGATCACGCAAAAACCGCACGAATCGGGGCAGCCAGTGGTAGGAGCTGTAGGATTCGACCGCCAGCCTGACAACGTGACGAAGTCCTTGCGCCATCTTGCGCACGTCGTCTTCTGCGCGAACCAGATCGTGCAGCAGGCGGATCGCGACTTGACTCAAGTAGTCCGCGGCGGCTGTGGGTTTCAGGCGTTTGTTAACTCGGGTGAACAGTGGCACGCCTAGGCGGCGTTCGACTTCGCGAATTCGATGCGAAAGCGCGGAGGGCGTTATGCCGAGTTGTTCGGCCGCATCGGTGACCCGCGGCGCCTTGACCAAAGCGGCAATCATTTCCAGATGGCGAATGTCGAGCGCGGCGCGATTCATGATTTTTATTTGTGAAAATAATTCATCAAAAACGTAATAATTCGAGTTTGATTCTCAAGTATGCATCATTAAAAATCAACGCACCGAAATCATTGGAGCTGTCCGTGGCCAACAATCTCCACCGCTTTGACCGCGATCACCACGTTCATGGCCACACGAACTTGCGCCTGCACGGGGATTCGGGGCCAACGGTGATGGTCACCAGCGGCGACGGTGTCTACATCAACACCGACGATGGACGCACGCTAATCGATGGGTTTTCCGGCCTCGGCTGCACATCGCTCGGGTATCACAACGATCGTTTGGCTAATGCGGCCAAAGCGCAAATGGACGAACTCCCGTTTGCGCCAACGTTTTACGGTCGCTCCCACACCAAAGTCGCCGTGTTGTCGGAGCGCTTGACCAGTATGGCCGCAGTGCCAATGGACCGCGTGATGTTTCAATGCTCTGGATCTGAGGCCAACGACGCGATGATCAAGTTTTTGTGGTATCGCAACATCGCTCGCGGACAGCCGCAGCGCCGCAAATTCATATCGCGCTGGCGCGGTTATTACGGCAACACAGTTGCTGCGGTGAGCCTGTCTGGCCAACCGCATATGCATCAACACTTTGGTTTGCCCATGGCGGATTTTTGCAAACTGTCCACGCCCAATTACTATCGATTTCATATCGAGGGTGAGAGCGAAGAAGAATTCTCCGCCCGCTTGGCAAAGGAGTTTGAGGATTTGGTCCTGGAGCAGGGGCCGGATACGATTGCCGCGTTTTTTGCAGAACCGATGCAGTCCGGCGGCGGCGCTATTCGCCCGCCAGAAGGCTACTGGCCGGCGATGCAAGCTGTTATCAAAAAGTACGACATCCATTTTCACGTCGACGAGGTTGTGTGCGGCTTCGGTCGCACCGGTCATTGGTGGGGCGCGCAGGCATTTGATCTCGTGCCAGATTCGACATCGTGTGCAAAAGCATTGACGGCTGCGTTTTTTCCGATGTCTGCACTGATGTTTAAAGAAGATTTTTATCAGGACATGATGCACAACTCGGATGACGTGGGTGTGCTTGGGCACGGGTTTACCTACTCCGGCCATCCGGTTGGCGCAGCGGTCGCGCTGGAGGCGCTGGATATTTACCACGAGATGGATTTAATTGGCCACGTGCGCAGCGTTTCCGAACCGTTTCTCTCTGGATGCTACGCCTTGCGCGATCATCCGCTGGTTGGCGACGTTCGCGGTATCGGTTTGTTCTGCGGGTTCGAACTCGTAAAGGACAAAAAGTCTCGCGAACAGTTCGATCCTGCATTGAAAATCGGTGCGCGCGTGCAGGACGCGGCACACGATCACGGCCTCTATCTGCGGTCAATTCCTCCGGATCGAATCAGCTTTATGCCGCCCCTGATTATTAACGAAAGCGAGATTGCGCTGGCGCTTGAGCGGTTCAAGAAAGCGCTGGATCAGGTCTGGAAAGAAGTCAGGTAGAAATCGGTAGTGGCGCGTCGAAAAAGCCAACGGTCAAACCCCGAGCGAACGTTTGACTCACACAGCGCGAGGGTTGAGCCGCCATTCGGTGGCAGGTACCAACCGTTAAGCACAACAGAACGTGACCGGATTGTTGATTTTGCACTGACCATGTTGGCAGAGGTGGGAATGGCGGGTGCACCGCCGTGGTTGCACGCGCTTCTTTGTGAAAACGGCGCAAAGGCGCGCGCGGATGGGCGTCTTGTGTTTTCGCGTTCAGGCGTCGAGTCGGCGATTCAGCGCGCGGCCAAGCAGGTGTCGATTCCCGGCCTGCGAGAAAGTGACGGTATCGAAATCGGCAGCGGCCGCGTTCACATAGGAACCGGTGGGGCAGCCGTGCAGGTGCTGGATAGTGACAGCGGCGAGTATCGCGACTCCACGCTAGCGGATTTGCACACGATGATGCGGGTATTGGATCGCTCATCGAACATTCGCTACGGGGTGCGCCCTTTAGTCGCGCGCGATATGCCAACAGCGTTCGAGCTGGATATCAACACGGCTTATGCCTGCGCCTGCGCAACCGGAAAACCAATCGGCGTGAGTTTTGATAACGCGTCGCATGTGGCGCCGGTAACCCGTTTATTTGACCTTGCGCTGGATGGCGAAGGTAGATTTCGCACACAGCCGTTCTGCATGGCGATTATTGTGCACGTTGTGCCGCCACTTCGATTTGCCGACGAAGGTGTCGACATCATGCGCGCATCGATAAACGCCGGTATGCCGTTGCAAATTTGCTCTGCCGGCCAAGCGGGCGCAACGAGTCCCGCGTCACTTGCGGGTGCCCTGGCGCAAGGGCTTGCCGAAAGTCTGGCGGGATTGATGGTGGTCGATGCGCTCGCACCCGGCCATCCGTGTATTTTTGCGTTTATGCCTTTTGTTTCAGACCTGCGCACCGGCGCAATGAGTGGCGGTGGCGGTGAGGTTGCAGTTGCCAACGCAGCTGCGGCGCAGTTGATGCGTTATCTCGATTTGCCCTCGACGGTTGCTGCAGGGATGACGGATGCCAAATGCCTCGACGCGCAATCCGGTTATGAGAAGGCCTATACCGTCACGCTCGCCGCCCAAGCGGGTGCCGATATGATCAATCTGTCAGTTGGTATGTTGGGTTCGATTATGGTCGCCTCGCCGGAGTCGCTGGTGATCGACGATGAAATGTGCGGGGCAATTTTGCGTTCGGTGCGAGGCGTCGATGTGCGCGATGATTTTCTCAACATCGCGAATATCGAAAACGTTGTCAGCGGTGAAGGGCATTATTTGGGCGAGCCGCAGACGCTCGAACTCATGAAAACAGAATTTGTGTACCCGACGGTGGGTGACAGGCAAAGCGTCGACGATTGGCTTGCATCGGGTGCCGAATCGATTGACACGCGCGCGGCGCAACGCGTGGAAGATATTTTGGCTGATGAATCGTCGCGAATTATCGACGCAAAATCTGATCGAGCGATTCGCGATGAGTTTCCCATCCGTCTGCCGGCCGGTTAAATTGGAGAGCAAGCATGAAAGTTTTTACCAGTGTTGTGATTGATGCGCCCATTCGCGAAGTGTGGGCGGCCGTGCGCAGCTTCGATGGCGTCGAGAACTGGAATCCGGCAGTGTCGTCTGCGGTAATGGAATCGGGTACAGCAACATCGATTGGTTCGGTACGCAGTTTAGGAATCGTCGACGGCACGACTTTTCGCGAAACCTTGCTGGCGCATTCAGACATCGAATTTTTTTACACCTACGACATCATCGAAAGCCCTCTGCCGTGCACGAATTATATTTCCACGCATTCATTCATTCCGATCACCGATGGCGACAAAACGCTGGGGATATGGAAAGGAAAATTCGAATGTGCAGCCGACCAGGAAGACAGCCTGCGTGAAATCGTCGGTAGCAATATTTATCGCGATGGGATGCGTGGGCTAAACGAATATTTAAACAATTGATGAATCAGACCAAAATTTTTAAGTAGAGGCTAATCGTGACTGACACACTTGCACCCAGCGGAATAATCGGCGTGATGACGCCGGCAATGAACACCGTTGTTCAACCCGAACTCGAGTTGCTGCGGCCGATCGGCGTTACTAACCAAATGCAAAGGTTTCGTTTGGGTGGCGATAATGTTTCGGATGATTTGCTCGACGAAGCCGAAAAACTGATGGATTGTAATCCGATTGCATTGTGCGTTGGACTGACAACCGATGCCGCGCCCGGTGGCGTTGCCAAGTTAATAAACCGTACGCAAGAGTTGGCCGAAAAACTGGGTATTCCTGTATGCAATGCATCGACGGCTGATCATGCGGCCCTGAATGAAATCGGCGCAAAAAATATTGCTGTGGTCACGCCATTTAATGCGGAAGTTGACCAGACCGTAAAACAGCAAGTGGAAGAAGCCGGATTCAACGTTGTCGCAATTCAAGGCACTCAGGCGCCTTCCTTGCCCGCAATTTGTGAAACTTCGCTCGACGAGATTCGTGCAGTGTTCGCTGCAGTGGCTGCAAGCGAATGCGATGCAATTCTACAGGTCGGTACGGCGCTCCCTGTGGTGTCACTTATCGATGAGCTGGAACAAATCCATGGAAAACCCATAGTTGCGTGCAACGCTGCGGTGTATTGGCAAACGCTTCGCGCCGCTGGAATTAGCGACAAGGTTAAAGGATTTGGACGACTGCTGGAGCAGTATTGATGCGCGAACACGCTCGCGTTGTTGTCATCGGCGGCGGCGCTGTCGGCACATCGATTCTGTATCACCTGACCCAGGCGGGAATATCCGACTGCCTCCTGATCGAAAAAGATGAGCTCACGTCGGGTTCAACGTGGCACGCGGCAGGGAATATTCCAACTTATGCGACAAGCTGGTTGGGTATGCGCGCCGGAAATTACGCGTGGCGCCTTTATAAAGAACTTGGCGACAAGGTTGATTCTCCGATTACCTATCGACACACCGGTGCATTCTGGCCGGCGCACACGCGCGATCGAATGGATTTGTTTCATCACCTTGTCGGCGTATCGCAATCGGCCGGATTCGATCTGGCCATGCTGTCGCCGCGCGAGATGGAATCCATGCATCCTTACTACACGGCTGGAGGCTCGGTGGTCGGCGGTATTCATGATCCGTATGAAGGTGATATCGATCCGAGCCAGCTCACCCAGGCACTGGCCAAAGGCGCGCGCGCAGGTGGTGCAGAAGTTAACCGTTTTACGAGTGTCACCGGAATTACACGATTGCCGTCTGGCGAATGGCGCGTGCAAACCGATAAAGGCGATGTGGTGTGTGAAATTGTTGTCAACGCCACCGGTTTTTACGGCAGTGACATTGCGGCAATGGTGGGGCAGCCGGTGCCGATTGCGACGCTGGAGCATCAGTATTTAGTCACGGATTCAATTCCTGCATTGGAGTCCGATAACGATCTCTTCCCCTTGGTACGCGACCCCGACATTTGTTTTTATCTGCGTCGAGAACGCAGCAGTTTGCTGTTTGGCTCATACGGTCATGCTGGGCGACTGGCGTTTACCGAGGGCGTGCCTGAAAATTTTACGCATCAGCTGTTTCCGGATTCGGTAGACGACATCGCCGAGTTATTGGAGCGCGCGATGCAGCATATACCCATGTTAGGTGAAGCGGGTGTGCAACGCTTTGTCAACGGACCAATAGCCTATTCGCCCGATGCGTTGCCTTTGTGCGGCCCCGCTCACGGCTTGCCAAACTTCTATCACGCGTGCGGAATTCAAATTGGAATAACACACTCGGCTGCGGTGGGAAAGGCAATTGCGGAGTGGGTAACAGAGGGAGAAACCGAATGGGATTTGTCCGCCTGGGATCCGCGTCGCTTTGGTGATTGGGCAACAACAAAATATGCTCAAGATCGAATTGTCGAGCTTTATGGATTGCAGTATGCAATCTCGTACCCGCATCGAATTTTATCTTCAGCCCGACCGGTTAATAAAACACCGCTATTCGAAACGCTGAAAAATCGCGGCGCGGTGTTTGGTCAAATCGGGGGTTGGGAGCGCGCCTTCTGGTTTGATACCGAGGGCAAAAACGATTCACACCACCTCAGCTTTCGTGACGACGAACCCTGGCGTCTTGCCGTACAGCGCGAATGCGAGGCAGTGCGCGATCGCGTCGGTGTGATGGATCACGGTGGTTTCACAAAATTCGAGGTGGAGGGTGACGATGCGACTGCATTTCTCGACCGGGTTTTTTGTGGGCGCATGCCAGCCATAGGACGTGTGAAATTGTCGTACATGATCACGCCAGGCGGAAAAATCTGGAGCGAGGCAACCATCGCACGATTTTCGGATAATCGTTATCTCTTGTGCGGGCCGACGCTGGCATTGCACCGGGATTTCGACTGGCTCAACAATCAGGTTCAAGACGCCAAAGATGTAAACATTCGATCAGGTAGCGAGCGCGATGCCGCGCTGATGGTGATGGGGCCGGCGTCACGCAATCTGTTGTCAAAAATAACATCGACCGATTTGTCGGCGGAGTCAATGCCATGGATGTCGGTTGCAGAAATGTCAGTCGCCGATTGCCCGGTCACGGCAATGCGCGTGTCCTTTGTCGGAGAGCTGGGTTGGGAGTTGCATTTGCGCTCGGAGCATCTAGATCAGGTTTACAGCGCGCTCATCCGCGAAGGTGAAATCTTTGGCATTGTCGACTTTGGCTCGTATGCACTCAACGCAATGCGTATCGAAAAGGGCTACCACGGCTGGGGGAGCGACTTCGGCACCGAATACACGATGTTCGACGCCGGGCTGGATAAATTTGTTGCGCAGGACAAAGTTGAATTTACGGGAAAGCAGGCAGTTATCCAGCAGTGTAAAGATCACGCCGAGTGGGTGTTCGCCGGATTTGAAATCCAATCCCCCGATGCAGACGCGCTACCCAGTGATCCGATCTTTTGCGGCGGTGAGTGGGCGGGTTACATCACCTCGGCGACAACCGGTTTCAGGATTGGAAAGCGCATCGCGATGGCTTACTTAAAACGTGAATACGCGGACAGTACACAAAACTTTACGGTTTCGGTGCTGGGCCAGAGCTGCAGGGCTCAACGGGTTGCAATGCCATTTTACGATCCCGAAAACAATCGATCGAAATCATAAAAGGCCGCACTCATCATTACTCAGTTCACTCGCGTTGGGGCTTGTGATAGTTTCTGAACATTGTCCAGCAAAGTCCGACACGTGCATTGATGAGTGATCACGATCAGCCCGCCGCCTCCAGCGCGACGGGGCGCGAAAGAAAATCCCGAAGACGGAAATCATCTAAGGATTCCACGGATAACGTATCAGGCCCGGACGTAGTTGGTGTCAAAGGCGGCCGTTACTTGCCCCTTGACTCTGAGAGCGTCGAGCAAATCGATGCGGCGATGCGACATATTCTCGAAAAAATCGGGCTCAGCGAAGCACCGCAAGTCGTCATCGAGCGCGTGACCGACGCAGGCGGTAGTCTGGGTGACGACGGCCGCCTTAGATTCTCAGCAACACTTATCGAAAACGCGCTTGATGGAATAAAACGCGATTTTAGTTTGCACGGACAAGTCGCGGGGCACGATCTTCATCTTCGAGACAACCGCGTTCACGTCGGTTCGGGCGGGGCGGCACCGCTGGTGTTGGACATGGAAACCGGCGGCTATCGGGACTCGACCTTGCGTGATTTGTACGACGCAGCGCGGCTGGTTGATTCGCTCGACAACATCCACTTTTTCAGTCGTTCTCTGGTTGCGCGCGATATTGAGGATTTGCGCGAGTTCGATATCAACACCGCGTACGCTTCTATTGCGGGAACGCGCAAGCATGTGTTTGTTGCGGCGAGCGCGCCGGAGCATGTCGCCGACATTGCGGAGATGTGTTATCTGGTTGCCGGGTCTCGCGAGGCATTTGAAGCAAAACCATTTCTTTCTATGAACTGCAATCACGCGGTTCCGCCGCTGCGATTCGACGCCAACTCCTGTGAAATCATGGCCGAGTGTGCGCGCTTTGGAATCCCGATACACGCGAATACGTTTGGACAGCTCGGCGCATCAAGCCCGGTAACGTTCGCGGGGTGTGTGGCGCAAACGCTGGCGGAATCAATCGCCGGGATGATCTTCGCGTGGTTGGTAAACCCCGCCGCAAAAATCGTCCTGGGAACCCGGCCCATGGTCACGGATTTGCGCACCGGTGGAATGGCAGGCGGGAGCGGAGAGCAAGCGTTGCTGATGGCGGCAAACACGCAAATGGCAAATTATTATGGATTGGCCAATTCGACGATAGCCGGTGCAACCGATAGCAAGGTTCCCGATGCGCAAAGCGGTTACGAAAAAAGCCTGGCGGTTTCAATGGTCGCACATGCAGGCTGCAATCTGATTACGCAGGCCTGTGGAATGCATGCGAGCCTGATGGGTGTGGCGCACGAAAGCTATGTGATCGACAACGATATGCTGGGCGGAATCATGCGTTCGCTAGCGCCGGTCAAAGTTGATTCACATACCCTTGCGATTGAATCAATCGAAAGCGTCGTTCGAGGTGAGGGGCACTTTCTCGGTGAGGCTGATACCTACGCGCGGATGCAATCAGATTTTCTTTACCCTCAAGTTGCGAATCGCACAAGTATTGATGAGTGGGAAGCGGACGGTCGCCCTGATTTACATGCAATTGCGCGTGCAAAAACGCAGGAAATTTTGTCGAGTCATTTGCCGTCGCACCTCGCAGCGGAAACCGATGCAAAGTTACGTGAGCGTTTCCCTATCCGCTTAGCGCAATCCCGGAGCTAAAAACAACCGGAGACTATTGCTTGCGGACCTCAACCGTAATCGTCTGCTCACCACTTTTTTCGAATTCCAGATTGAGGGTGAATTTTTTTCCAACTGTCAGCGGCTCGTTTAAACCGAGAAGCATGATATGCAGTCCGCCGGGTTTGAAGTTCACGGTGCTGTCAGATGCGATTTCCAGCGTGTCGAGATGCACCATTTTCATTACGCCGTTCTCATGAATGTGGTTATGGACCTCGACCGAGTTTGCGATTGCTGAACTTGCGCCAAGTAAGGTGTCACTGGCACCAGTATTTCGAATCTGCATATACGCTGCACCGTTAACAGCGACAGCAGGTAGGGCGCGCGCCCACGCATTTTCTATTTCAATATCAGGCGAATTGTCCGCGCTGACACTAACTGCTGGTGACGAAAAAACCACTAGAAAAAGGGATAAGAAGAACGCGCGGCGCATAGTGTGCTACCTGAAAGTACAGTGGAAGTTAATCGGCCACAGAATGTACTGCTTGACTCTGGAACACTGTTACCAGCTTGTCAGGTGAACATTCCCTTCAACATAAAGAAAAACAGAATAGACAGGATGGCGCCCGCCGGAAGCGTGATAATCCACGACATGAAAATGTTGCGCACGACCGTCAGGTCGAGTGCACTGATACCGCGCGCGATGCCGACTCCGAGCACGGCGCCTACCAGCGTATGCGTTGTCGAAATAGGAATGCCTGTTCCCGACGCGATGACCACGGTCGTCGCTGCTGCCAGTTCAGCGGCGAAGCCCCGGCTCGGGGTTAGCTCGGTAATATGGCGGCCAACGGTAGCGATCACGCGACGCCCGTACATCGCCAAACCCGCGACAATACCGCCACCGCCAAGCAGAAGAACCCACGTCGGGAGCGCGGATTTTTGAGCGAGTTCGCCGCCCGAACCGACGATACCAACAACCGCCGCGACCGGACCAACCGCGTTTGCAACATCATTTGATCCGTGGGCAAAGGCCATCGCGCACGCCGTGAAAATCATGAGCACGCCAAAAACACGTTCGACGTATATAAAGCGGGTATGACGGTTTGCGTCGTCAGGCAGCGTGATTCGGCGGACGAAGAACGCACCAATTAACGCGGTGCCGATCCCGATCACAAAAGCAATCATGTAGGATTGATCAAGCGTCAGTTCGAGCCCGATGTGTTTGAGTCCTTTGAACAAGGTAACAAGCGAAATCAGGAATCCAACGAGGAAAATATATCCCGGCACAAAACGCTTTGCGTTGGCGAAGGGGTCGTCGGTGTTCAGAACCAGTTTTTGCACGCTCATGAAAAGCATAAACGCGACAAATCCGGACAACACTGGTGACACCACCCAACTCGCAGCAATTGAACCCACTTTACCCCATTGCACCGCTTCCATACCGATGCCGACAATCGCAAAGCCTACGATCGCCCCGACAATTGAGTGTGTGGTCGATACCGGCCAGCCCTTATTCGACGCAATCAGCAGCCAGGTGCCTGCGGCGAGCAGGGAGGCGAGCATCCCGAAAATAAGAAAGTCCGGGTTTTCGGTGAGAGGCGCGGGGTCGATGATGCCCTTGCGGATAGTTTTGGTCACCTGACCACCCGCCAGAAACGCGCCGGCGAATTCGAAAATAGCGGCAACGATAATCGCCTGCTTGATTGTCAGCGCCTTGGAGCCAACGGACGTTGCCATCGCGTTGGCGACATCGTTCGCACCAATCCCCCAGGCCATAAACAGCCCAAACACACCGGCGAGGATGAGATAGATAGTAAAATGATCCATTTCAGCCTCCTAGCGCGCGAGCATCAGTTGCAGGCGGCTACCGACGCGCTGTGCGCGGTCGGCGAGGTCACCGGTCCAGTCGATAACGCGGTAGTAGAACATCACATCAACCGGTGGCAGGTCTTTTTCAACGCCAAATAACGCGCTGCGGATTTTGACCTGAATATCGTCGGTTTCGCGCTCGATGGCGTCGAGCTCCTTGAGCATGTCATCGATCAATTCGATTTCGTTGTTTCCGAAACCCGTTTCGAACAGCTCATCCAGCTCGTTGATCGCCCTGCGCGCCTGGGCGCAGGCATCCACGCAGCGCGTGACGAACTGCAGATAGTCGTTGGCGATTACCTCCGGAAGTTTCATTTCGCGGCCCAGCATGAGCCCGGCTATGTCTTTGGCCTGGTTGGCAACGTAGTCCTGCATGGTCAGAACTTCGAGTAAATCCCGGCGTGGGACAGGCATAAACAGCCGGTTGGGCAGGTGCAGGCGCAGTTCCTTTTTCAGGTCGTCCGCTTCGTTTTCCAGCGTGGCTATCTTTTCCTGTGCGGCGCTCATGGCTGCCAGATCGTTGGCCAATACCGCTTCGGCGAAGGGGATAAGTTCCGAGACACAGGCGAACACCTTATCCATGTGCTGCTGCATGGGCTTAACAGGTGAGTTGCCGAAAATCCCGGTAAGATAGCTGCCAGACATTGAAATTCCTCGGGGAAAAACTGCGGGCGATTATGCCCAGCCCCATGAGGCAGTTCAACGATTATGTTGTCGCAAAATCCTACCTCTGTTGGGCGGCAGCGATCTTTTCTTCGTGTCGAACGATATCGCCAGTCAGCAGATACACCACGTCTTCGGCGATGTTGCTGGCGTGGTCGCCAATTCGCTCAAGCTGACGGCATACTGAGAGCATCAAAATGTGCTGCTCCGCGAGCTGCGGTTGTTCGTGTATGCGTTTGACAACAAGCTTGTGCATTTGCCGGTTCAATTCGTCGACTTCGCTGTCGGCAGCGATTACATCGCGCGCAATCTCGCTGTCTCGTTCAACCAGCGCTAACAAACTCTTGCGAAACATCAACACGGTTTGCTTCGATAAGGTGGATATTTCCTCAGGGAATTGAATCGAATCAATGTCTGCAAGCTGCAAGCTGCGTTCGGCGATATTGACCGCGTGATCGCCAATTCGCTCAAGGTCATTGTTAATTTTAAGGATCGCGATAATGAGTCGCAGGTCGGCTGCCATCGGCTGGTGAAGCGCGAGCAGTTTAAGGCACTCTTCTTCGAGTTCTATCTCACGCTCATCGATGGCTATATCGCCTTCGATCACGGCTTTGGCCAAATTTTTGTCCGAGTTTTTAACCGCTTCAATAGATGATTTCACTTGCTCGTCGATGCGATCGGCGAATTCGATGATGTGTTGATTTAATCGGTCAATCTCGCGTACGAAGTGTCTGGACATGATCCTGTTACTCGTCAGTGTTAGTACTATTTACCCGAAGCGTCCGGTAATGTAATCACGGGTGCGCTGTTCGCCCGGGTTTTGAAAAATCTGTTCGGTTTCACCCATTTCGACTAAATTGCCCATATGAAAAAAACCGGTATGCTGCGACACGCGTGCCGCCTGTTGCATTGAATGCGTGACGATCACGATGGTGTAGTTAGCTTTCAGCTCCCACATTAAATCTTCGATCTTCGCCGTCGCGATTGGATCCAGTGCCGAGCATGGTTCGTCCATCAAGATAACATCGGGATTCACAGCAATGGTTCGCGCGATACAGAGCCTCTGTTGCTGGCCGCCGGATAAACCTGTTCCGGGTTCGTTCAAGCGATCTTTTACCTCGTCAAACAACCCTGCTTTTTGCAAGCTGGTGACAACAATTTCGTCGCAGCGGGTCTTGTCCTCTGCCAAACCGTGAATTCGGGGTCCGTAGGCGACGTTGTCATAAATTGACTTGGGGAACGGATTGGGTTTTTGAAATACCATACCAACACGCTCACGCAGGTAGACAACGTCCATTGATGGGCTGTAAATGTCGCTGCCGTCGATGTAAATGCTACCGTTGAGGGTACACCCTTCGATCACGTCATTCATGCGGTTCAGGCAACGCAAGAAGGTTGACTTACCGCAGCCCGATGGACCAATCAGCGCGGTTACCTGATTGGCGTGTATGTCAATCGACACATCGTGTAATGCCTGCTTTTCGCCATAGTAAACGTTGACGTTTTGCGCGCTGATTTTCGCCATATTTGAGCCAATACTCAGAATTTCGGTTTGTGAATTCATTTCGATTTAGTCCGCGTGGCTTACCATTTTCGTTCGAAGCGGGCGCGCAAAATCACGGCGATCAAATTCATCACTACCAGAAACGCGAGGATAACCATGATCGCCGCGGCGGTCTTTTCGACAAAACCGCGTTCGGCACTTTCCGCCCAAAGATAAACCTGCACAGGTAGCGCCGCAGACGGATCAAGCGGTGAGCCGGGAACGCTGACGACGAACGCGACCATGCCGATCATTAACAAGGGTGCCGTTTCTCCCAGCGCTTGAGCGAGGCCGACAATCGTGCCGGTGAGCGTGCCCGGCATTGCCAGCGGTAACACGTGGTGTAATACCGTTTGCACCGGCGATGCACCCATTGCGAGCGCGGCCTGCCGGATCGAGGGAGGCACCGCTTTGATCGACGCGCGACACGCAATAATGATGGTTGGCAGTGTCATCAGTGACAAGACAACGCCACCCACCAGCGGGGTTCCTCTGGGCAATCCGAAGACGTTGAGGATAATCGCCAGACCCATCAATCCGAAAATGATGGATGGAACCGCAGCAAGGTTGTTTATGTTTGCTTCGATGATGTCGGTCAGGCGATTTTTGGGTGCAAACTCTTCGAGATAGATTGCTGCGGCAACGCCCAGTGGAAACGACAACAAAAAGCACACCAGCAGCGCGTAAAAGGAACCCATAATCGCGCTGCCAATTCCCGCCAGTTCTGGCGAACGCGAGTCGCCGTTTGAGAAAAACGCCCAGTTAAACGTGGTACGCACACGACCCTGTTCAACCAGCGTGTCGTACCATGCGAGCTGCTGATCGGTGACTTTGCGGCGTTTTTCTTCAATGTCCCGTGGCGCGTTACCCTTGTGAATCTGATCGATATCCGATGCGGCCAAAACCCATACAGACGCGGTTTCGCCAAACTTGTCCGGGTTTTCGCTCAGCCATGCCTGAAGTTGCAGCGCTGCACCAGCTGACAACATTTTTGCAAGTGCGCGTTTGTCGCGGCGTTGAGAAACACCCGGAAACTGCGCGTAAAAAGAAGTACGCAAAGCCTTTTTATATTTTCCGGACTGCAGTGCTTCTTCAGTGAGTGGCAAATCAATGCCCAGAGATTCGGATGACATTTCCACGTCGACACTTAATTCCGTTCGGAAAAATGCCGACGTGCCGGAAGAAAACACGGTAGTGAGCAGTGTCAGCAACGCCAGCGCCCCACAACAAATCGCTGCAATCCCGAAAAAGCGAAAACGTTTTTCCGCGCGGTAGCGCTTCTTTAGTCGGGCCTTTGCGGTTTCGCTTATTTGCAAGCCTCCTGTATGTGATGCTCGCTTAGTCATATTTTTCTCGGTATTTTTTAACGATGTGCAAGGCCAGAATATTCAGCATTAGTGTGACAACAAACAGCATGAGTCCCAGTGCAAATGCGGCAAGAGTTTTTGCGCTGTCGAATTCCTGATCGCCAACCAGAATGGTCACGATTTGTACGGTCACTGTTGTTACGTTGGCGAGTGGATTCACCGTTAGATTCGCGGCGAGGCCGGCAGCCATGACGACAATCATGGTTTCGCCGATGGCGCGCGAAACCGCCAGCAGAATCGAGCCTGCAATTCCGGGTAGCGCCGCCGGAAAAACAACCTTTTTAATGGTTTCCGACTTTGTCGCGCCAAGACCCAGCGATGCTTCTCTTAACGATTGCGGTACAGCGCTAATCACGTCATCGGATAAAGACGAAACAAAGGGAATAATCATCACTCCCATGACAACCCCGGCAGCCAGAGCGCTTTCAGACGAAGTCGACAAACCGGCTGCTGTGCCGAGATCGCGAACAAAGGGCGCCACCGTCAATGCTGCAAAAAATCCGTAAACAACGGTTGGAATTCCGGCGAGAATCTCCAGCAACGGTTTGACAATTCTGCGGGTTGTCGCGCTGGCGTATTCCGCCAGATAGATCGCGGCGAGAAGCCCAACGGGAACAGCCACCAGCATGGCGAGAAATGCAATTTGCAATGTGCCGACAAACAGTGGGATCGCCCCGAACGCACCTGAGCTGCCGGCCTGATCTGCGCGCATTGCTATTTGCGGGCTCCATTTGGTGCCGAATAAAAACTCGGTAATCGGTACCAACTCAAAAAACCGCAGGCTTTCAAAAATCAGAGTCGCGACAATTCCGATGGTGGTACAAATCGCGACACCGGAACTGAAAAACAGGAAAACGCGGAGGAACTTTTCGACGTTGTCGCGCGCTTTAAAGGTGGGTCTAAGCTTCAGGTAACCGAACAGCGCACCCGCCAGAAGAACCGCGATAAATAACATCGCTTTGGCGATGGTTGAAGTCGAGTGAATGGCTTTGTATTCGTCTGCCAGCGCCGCGCCTGCCTCGTCTACTGGCTTGAGCACGCCGCTCGCTATGTTGGCGATTTCCGTGTAGCGGATGCTGATTTCGTCCGCCGCGATTTCGCCGTACTGCGCGGTAATCGAATCAATCAACGATGACTTGATTACAAAAGGTTCGGCCATCGACCAGAGTGCCAGAAAGATAACCGCGGGCACGCTGCTACACAGCAACACATAAAACCCATGGTAGCCGGCTCGGGAATGGTTTTTTTCGCGGCCAGACCTTGCAAACACAAGCGCTTTGTTGCGCGCAAACCAATAGCTTGATCCTGCAATAAGCACAAAGCAGCAGATGTAAATCAGTGCGTTCAATCGGGACTTGTTTATTTGTGAGCGATGATCGACCTAAACGCAAAAAACGGAGGCACTGCGTGTGCCCCCGCATTGCGCAGTTTGTGTTGCAACAACTACTGCTTCATCGTGATGAGGTTGTCCGCGGCGTCGACAATCTTTGCTAATTTGTCGCCATCCAGCGGTACCAGCCCGATATCAGCCAGGTAGCCTTCTTCACCGACGGCATCCTCACTGGTGAATTCCTGCATGTATTCCTGAATACCCGGGACCACGCCTACATGCGCTTTTTTGACATAGAAGAACAGTGGGCGCGACACGGGGTAGTCATAACTCTGGATTGAATCGAGCGAAATCTCGACGCCGTTTATGGTCGCCGCCTGAATCTGGTCCAGATTGCTGTCGAGGTAGCTATAACCAAAAATCGCGAATGCATTGGGGTTAGCGCCAAGCTTTTGAACCATCAGGGTATCGTTTTCGCCCGCCTCAACCACGGCGCCGTCCTCGCGCATCAAGGCACAGTCTTTTTTGTTTGCGGCTTTGACTTCGGCATCGCAGCCTGCGCCCATGACCAGTGAATTCCAGGCGTCACGCGTGCCCGAGGTCGGCGGAGGGGTCAGGATTTCGATTTTTGAATCAGGCAAGCTCGCGTCAATATCGCTCCATTTTTCCGGTTTGGGGCCTTTCTCGGCCATGGCCATCCAGATTTGCTGCGGAGTGAAATCGACCAGCGGGCCGTTGACGCTGTTGGCAAAGGCGATTCCGTCATTGCCGACAACGATTTCGATGATGTCGGTCACACCGTTTTCCTGACACATCTTCCATTCGGATTCCTTCATTGCGCGCGACGCGTTGGTGACGTCCGGGTGCTGTACCCCGATACCCGCGCAGAAGAGTTTCATCCCGCCTCCAGTGCCAGTGCTTTCGATCACTGGGGCTCTGTAACCTTTGCGGCTTAATTCTTCGGCGACCACCGTAGCAAACGGGTAAACCGTTGAAGATCCCACGATGCGAATTTGTTCGCGCGCGCTCGCTGCGCCTGTTGCAAGGCTAATCGCAAGACCCAGACAGCAGGACATTGCGGCTTTGCCGGGTAAGCTTTGTCGTTTCATCATCTTTATCTCATGTCGTTTGTTCATGAGGTGAGACTTTAGAGAACGATTGTTAGCGAACTATTAGCGATTTATGTTTTGTTGATTGGAAGATCGACATGAAAGGTGCTGCCAGTGCCACCTGTCGGGGACGATACGGTGACACTTCCGTCGTGCAGGGCCACGATGTGTTTGACGATCGATAAGCCCAGCCCCGTACCCCCAAGGGATCGACTGCGAGCCTTATCAACGCGGTAAAAACGTTCGAACAGGCGAGGGATATGTTCCGCCGGGATGCCCGGACCCTGGTCGACGATGTCGATGCGTGCAACAGGACTGGAATCGCGTGATTCCAGCCGGTATGCGCGGAGGTAAACAGGTTTTTCGGGTGCGCTGTATTTGATCGCGTTGTCGAGCAGATTGGTCAGTGCTTGGGTGACAAGTGACTGGTCGACGTGGACTTCGAGGTCACTTTCCGCGTCGATCTCAATCGGTATCTGTTTGGCGCTCGCTCTCGCTTCACACAGATCACGCGTTTGTCGCAATAAATCTCCGAGCGGCTCACGGTGCACCTGTAATAACTGCACGGCGGGTTCGCTTTCCAGTCTCGACAAGGTCAGGAGATCATCAATAATCGCTTCCAGACGGTTGGCTTGTCTGGACAGAATCACCAAAAATCGATCGAGGTCCTCAGTGTCATCCTTGGCGCCATCCTGCAGCGTTTCGACAAAACCCTTGATCGACGTGATCGGCGTTTTTAGCTCGTGTGAGACGTTGGCGACAAAATCCGTACGAATGGTTTCAAGGTGCTCGAGCTGAGTCGCCATTCGGTTCATCGCCTCGCCAAGGGCGGCGATCTCACGAACATCGTAGTCGGGCAACCTGCTGCTAAAACGACCCTCAGAAAATCGGCTGGCACCGTCGATTATGTCTTTCAACGGTGGGTTGACTTTGCGGTAGAGGTACGCGCTTAGCATTAACGCGCCCAGCGCCAATGCAAGTCCCGCAAAGGTGAGCGTGCGTTGGATGTCCGCCAGCAGGTTGTCAATGTTTTCCAAGGCGATTGCTGCCCG
This sequence comes from Pseudomonadota bacterium, assembly GCA_039029275.1. Lineage (GTDB taxonomy): Bacteria > Pseudomonadota > Gammaproteobacteria > JBCCGL01 > JBCCGL01 > JBCCGL01. The sequence continues at coordinate 56,231 of JBCCGL010000017.1, forward strand.
CACAACGTAGTCAGGCGGCGTTGAATTACCCACGGGTACCGCGATGTAGAGAAGATCTGCATTGAGCGTTGCGCTGTAGCGTCTGCTGCTCGCTGAATTGTCACCTTGCAGGGCTGCGGCAATTTCCGGGCGGTCCGCGTGATTGTCCATGCTTGCCGTATCTGCGCGCGAGTCGCAAATCACCCGACCCGACGTTTCGATCACCGTCATACGAATATCCACGGTGGAATCTTCAGTGAGGCAAGCTTGTCGCACGTCGATTGCGCTGGCGGTTGAGTGGATTCGGGATGCGATCAGGCGAGCGCGATCCTCGAGAGTCGATTCCAGATGCTGAATAAAAAATACGCGGAATCGATCACCGCTGTACCAGGTCAAGAGCGCGAGTGCCAACAACACGATGACGACGCTAACTACGTAGTACGTCCAGATCGAGGTTTTGCGGCTGGTCCTTCGCACTGGATTCAGGATTCTTTGAAGCGATAACCGATCCCGCGAACGGTTTCGATATAGTGATTGTGCTCGCCGAGTTTTTTGCGCAGACCGACGATGCGGACATCAACCGCGCGTTCGGTGACCACGTAATCTTCACCTTTGATGCCATCAACGATTTGATAGCGGGTAAACACCCAGCCCGGGTGTTGGGCGAGAAACAGGAGTAATTGAAACTCGTCTTTCGTGAGCTGCAATGGTTCGCCGCCGAGCGTCGCTTGAAAGCGCGTTGGGTCTATGACCAGATCGTGGACTTTGAGCACACCGTCCGGGTTGGTCTGCGCGTTTTTCTGGTGGCGGCGCAACACGGCGCGCACGCGTGCAATTAAGATTTTGGGGCTAAACGGTTTGGCGATATAGTCGTCAGCGCCGAGCTCGAGACCCGTGACGATGTCGGATTCCTCGCCTTTTGCTGAAATCATGATGATCGGAATGCTGCGTGTTTCTGATTTCGATTTCAGAGTACGGCAGACCTCCAGGCCATCGACGCCGGGCAACATTAAATCGAGGAGGACGATGTCGGGCAGTTGCGATTCGATGCTGTTCAGGCCGAGTTCGCCCGACTCAGCACCGCTGACGTCAAAACCTTCGCGTCGCAGGTTGTAGCGTATTAGCTCGTAAATATCCTCTTCGTCTTCGACGACAAGTACACGTGCATTTTTCATGACGCGGAGTCTAATGCTGCGCGAACAATTATGTAACCGCGCACCACAGGTTTAACAAACTCGTAGCAGAACGCTAACGTTTCGCTAACACGAGCTCACTGAAAACGCGGCGAATCGCGGGTGTCGGTAGTTCTACGGTGTCAGGCGCGCTTTCGTCGGCGGGCATTGGTCCGCTTGCCGCCGACTGCGATCGTATCGGCGTGCAATTTACCCTCAAGCATTGCGCGTGCGCCGGGACTGATCTCTCCCAGCGTGCTTTTGACGTGCTCGACTTTCGGTTTACCTGAGGAAACGTGCGCATCCAGCGCTTCGCGCATGCAACGCACATGTTCATAGGTGCTGCCGCAGCAGCCCCCGATAATGCGCGCGCCAGCGTCGTAAGCGAGTCTCGCGTAGTCGGCCATCAGTTCGGGGTTTCCGCTGTAACAAATAACGCCGTCGTTGTACTCGGGAATGCCGCAGTTGCCTTTGGCAACTAATATGTCACCGGGCTTTGCCGCGTTTGCGAGGTTCAAAATCCCGACAACAGACTCCGCGGGGCCAAGGCCGCAGTTGGAGCCGTAGGCATGCGGGCTGACGGTTATGTTGCGCGACATTTCTGCGAAATCAGCAGGAGACAGCCCCATCATCGTGCTGCCATTGGTATCAAAGCTCAGCGTACAAACAATTGGCAGGTTTGTCGTGCTAGCACCTGCCAGCGCGGCGACAACTTCTTCCTTGGATGACATGGTCTCAACCCACATCATGTCAGCGCCGCCCTCAGCGAGTGCTTGCGCCTGTTCGGTAAACGCGGCGGTCGCGGATGCCATGGTTAGGTCGCCCATCGGCGCGAACAGCTCGCCGGTTGGCCCAATTGACCCCGCAACCAGAACTTCGCGCTCAGTTGCATCGGCAACACTTCGCGCGACCTGGGCGGCGGCACGATTAAGCTCGACAACGCGAGACTCGTTTTGATGAAGCTTGAGTCGGAACGAATTACCGCCAAAGCTGTTGGTGAGAATGATGTCCGAACCCGCATCGACGAATCCCTGATGCAGACGCACAATCCTTTCGGGGTGATCGACGTTCCAGGGTTCGGGCGCGTCGCCGGTTTGTAAGCCCATCTCAAACAGATTGGTGCCGGTTGCGCCGTCGGCGACCAAAAAGCCGCGATCGGCGATCAGTTTTTCGAGTTTGTTCATGGCGAGTTTTGCTCCAAAAATACGTTTGGTGGCAAAACATCGGAAACTCTGCAGGGAATCTGCGAAGAAGTGTGTAACGCCCGTCACCGGCACGGCCAGTGTTGCGTTATCACTCATCTCTCGTCCTGCTGTCGCAGAACGAAGGAGTTGGCACCTTTTTAAAGTGGTTAGCTTTAAAGGTTGCCCCGGCGTCGTCGGGCCTTTCCCTCAACCGGTCTCGATGAGTTGCTATTGCGCGTGACTCTAGTCAATTGCACTTGATTCGTCAACGTCTCCAAACGCTGCGGTCCACTCGGAACTGTCAGGAATGTAAGGTTTAAGGTCTTGCTATTGCAGTGGCACAGACAAAGTCAAAGCGGATATAATTACCCCGCTGCATGTGCGCGGATTATCTGGTGCAGCAAAGTTCTTACGACGGATTTGAGGCACTGTCTGAAAATGTATGTAATCGCTGCATTAGTGCTGATTTATGTTTCTTCAGTTGTGTTCATTCGCATGCGCAACAGGGACAAATTCAGTCTTGTACGCCAGTTGAACGATTTCTCCACGCTTATGGTGCCGTTCAACATGCCCGCGTATTGCCTGTCGAAGCTGCCTAATACGCCAATCATCGATAAGGTAGATTATCCCGAACTTCAAATTCTCGAAGACAACTGGGAAACGATTCGAGACGAAGCGCTCGCGTTGTACCGTGACGGTCATGTCGATGTCGGCGACGACATGCCCGCGAGCAGTTTTTATAAGAATGGTCGCTGGAAGAGTTTTTATCTCAAGTCCTACGAAAATCCCATTCCTTCCGCCTATGAAATGGCACCCAAGACAATGGCAATGATCGACCAGATTCCGGCGATGAATCATGCGTTGTTCGCCGCACTAATGCCCGGTAAGAGTCTGCGCAAACATCACGACCCGTTTGCGTTTACGATGCGTTATTCGCTCGGACTCAGCACGCCGAATTCAGATCAATGTGCACTGGTCGTCGATGGCGAGGAATACACCTGGCGCGATGGCGAGAGCATTATTTTCGACGAAACCTATATGCACTCAACCTACAACAATACAGACGAGGTGCGCCTGATTTTAATGACCGACGTCGACCGCCCGTTAAAGAGTAAGCTGGTGCAAAGGATTTATTATCTGTTTGGTCGTGGGTTTAACCGTCTGTTTGCCATCGACAACGTTGATACCAATTATTCCGGCATCGGCAACAAGCTCGGTAAGGGTGTGCTCGCTTATAGCCGCTTCTTAAAATCATTCAAAAAGCGAAACAAGCCGCTATACGTATTTTCCAAAACGGCGGTATTTTTTGGCGTTTTCGGTTTAATCGCCTACCAACTGGTTTGATCGGCGCTGGCGCGAACCTCAGTTTCGCGCAACAATAAAGTCCAGCGGGGATACACTCGCACAACAATACATCTGGCGCACGAGCCAAAAACCAACACAACAAGAGCGACAATAAAATGGATAGCAAGCACTTTGGTCTTGTTGCTGCCCAGCAACTGTTCCAAGTGGAGGATCTTCACTATGGCTTCTGGGACGCCGGTGAATCCCCGACTTTGGGAAAATTTCTGCAGGCGCAAACTCGCCATACCGAGTTTCTTTTTCAGTATCTCGAATCCGCTGTGGGTGAGCGTGCAAATGCAAAAATTCTCGACAGCGGCTGCGGCGTGGGTGTGGTGGCACAAAAGCTCCTTGCCAACGGTTATCGCGTCGATGCGCTGGTGCCGTCCGACTGGATGGCACAGCAGGCGCGCGAGCGCGCGGCACAGTTTGCCGATGATGGGAGAGGCGCTGTTTTTGAGTGTCGCTTTGAGGATTATCCGCTCGATGCGTTGAAGGAGAAGTACGCGGTCGTCTATTTCAGTGAGAGCTTTCAATACGTGGGTCTGAAAAGTGCGTTCACAGTACTGAATCAGCTGCTCGACGAAAACGGCAAGGTCGTTATATTCGATTTTTTCAAAAAAGACGGGGTCCCCGGAAAATCCCCCCTCGGTGGTGGCCATTCAATGGAGAAGTTTTACACGACGGTTGCAGAATTTGGATATGACATCACAGTTGACGAAGACGTGACTGAAAATCTCAGCCCCAACCTGCAACTGATTCACGATGTTCTGGTTCAGCGCGTGGTGCCGTTTTCGCAAACGCTGGCGCGGTTCTTATCAACGCGCTATCCGAAGACGTACAGAATTTTCCGGTTCCTGCTTCGAAAGCGACTCGATAAGCTGGCGTTTAAATATTCTGAAAAACGCAACGAAGAAAACTTCAAGAAATACAAGTCTTACCGCATGATTGTGCTGCAGCGCGCGTCTTCAGTAATTTGAAGGGTTAAACAATTGCGTCGTGCGGTGCTCTGCGCATATGATGAGTTCGGGTCAGGGTGTCCACCTGACGATTGAATCTGACTGAACCGGCTTTAGAAAACCCCATCAGGGCGTGTAGAGGAACGGTATGCCACTCACTGCTGACGATATTGCGCTCATTTTGTCAGGCGTCGAGATTCTTCAGGATCTCGAAGTTGATGCGATCAACGACATCGCCGGAAATATCCGCGCTGCCAAGTTTGCCAGATCCGACAAATTGGTCGAAGAAGGCGAGCCCGGCCAACGTTTGTATATTATTTTCAGCGGCACGGTTGAGGTGCATGTTCCCGCGCAAAATGCGCGCGAAGCAAAAACAATCCCGTTGAAAAAAGGTGCCGTGGTCGGTGAGATGTCGATGTTGACCGGCCGCCCTTACTCTGCCGATGTGGTTGCTCTGGGGGATACCACGGCGCTCTACATCAATCGCAAAAAATTTCACGAGCTGATTCAGAAACACCAATCGTTTGCCGAGTGCATGTCTAACCTGATGAGCGAGCGAATCGCTGAAAACGGCGAGATTCAGCAGGTCGGTAAATACAAAATTCGCGGCAAGCTGGGTGAAGGCGCAATGGCCGTCGTGTTCGACGCCTACGACACCGAACTCGAGCGTGAGGTCGCAATCAAGATGCTGAAGTACGAGCTCGCGTACGAATCCGAGTTCCTCCAGCGATTCGAACGCGAGGCCAAGACAATCGCCGGGTTACAGCATCCGCACATCGTCAATGTGATCGAGATTATCAAAGACTACTCGACCAGTTTTATCGTCATGGAAAAACTCGTTGGTGACAATCTGTCCGATGTAATGGATGAGCAGGGCAGTTTTTCGCAGGAAGACAGCCGCCAGATTCTGTTTCAGGTCGCCAACGCCTTGCAGTACGCACACGAGCAAGGGATCGTGCACCGCGACATCAAGCCCGCCAATATCGTGATGGACGCGCACGGCAACGTGAAGCTGACTGACTTCGGGGTCTCCGGGCCGCCGCAGCATAAAGACGTAAACATCGAAGGCACCCCGTATTTCCTCGCGCCCGAAGTGATCAGCGGCAAGCTCGTCGACGGCCGCGCCGATATCTACGCGATGGGTGTGATGGCGTTTTACATGCTCTCAAATAAATTGCCTTTCACCGCATCGACAATCGATGAACTGCACGCAAAACAAATGGCCGATACGCTGCCTGATATTCGCGACCACTGCGCAGATCTTTCACGGGAGTTTGTCGGTTTTGTTACCGGTACCTTGTCCAACTCCCCCGAGGAACGCCTGCAGGACTGGGATGAAATCAGAACAATTCTCAGTGCCAGCGGTGAGGCAATTGACCCATCGCTTGGATACGACCAGATCGAACTTGTGCTTCGAATGAACCAGGTGAGCCTTGAGCAGTGCCAGCAAGTTATCAAAATGGTGAAGCAGTCGCTGACTGACCAGGGCATTCCGCATTCAATTGAAATGCAACGCGGCGAAGTGGATATTTCACTTTAGTTAGTTCGCTTTTTTGGGCGTACGCCCACTCGCCAAAAATTCAATTAAAATCTGCCGAGTCGGTAAGGTGAGATATCCGAAATCGGCAGCGGCGTTTTATTCACCAGGCTCGAGACTATTCGTCCCGTCGTCGGTGCCATCATTAATCCATAGTGGCTGTGTCCAAAAGCCAGGGTGAGCCCGTTAACTGATTTCAATTGATCAATCACGGGTAAGCTGTCGGGGAAACTTGGGCGCGATCCCATCCATTCGTCCGCCGAATCGAGATTAATCTGCGGAAACATTGCGCGCGCGCAGCGTTGTAAGCGGCGAATAAACCGCTCTTGAGGCTGTGCGTCCGCACTCGAAAATTCCGCCATCCCCGCCAGGCGCAAGCCGGCTTCCATTGAGCTCGCGACAATGTGATTTTCAACGTCCATCACCGAGTTGTTGAGCTGAATGTCGGTATCGCGAAAGTTCAGGTGATAACCGCGTTCTGCTGCCAGTGGAACCTTCAGTCCGAACTTTTTTAACAAATCCGCGGACCAGACTCCGGCTGCAAGGACGACTCGTCTGGATTTTATCGTCCCCTGTTCGGTTGTAAGGACGAACTCACCGTTTGATGAAGCGTCGATATCGCATACGGTGTCGTGTTTTATCCGGCCACCTTGAGAAACAAATTTGTCGGCGATGACACTGCCCAATCTGCCGGGGTTGACTGTGCGCGCCTGGCCTTTGATCACAACCGCAGACTTGAACTGATCAGAGATTGCCGGTTCGAGCAAACGCAAGTCTGCTCCTTCGACGTAGTCAACCTCGCCACCTTGCGTGGTGCGCAGGGTGGCCTGCAGCTGCGACAAAGCGTTAGATTGTTTTGAACGTGACAGGTGCACGTAGTAGCTGTCGCGAATGAGTTTTTCGTGCCCTGTGTGTGATAACAATGACTTGTAGCCATTAACACTGTCGGCGCACAGCTCGCGCATAGCCCTCGAGATATCCCATACGCGATCGACATTCGACGCGCGCAAAAATTGCCAAAGCCAGGGAAGATACGCAATGGCATGCTTGGGGGATACTCCCGCGGGCCCCATTTTACTCAACAGCATGTGCGGGATTTTTTTCCATAGACCGGGCATCGCCTGGGGCACGATAGACCAGGGCGAAATAACGCCAGCGTTGCCGAACGAGGTGGCCTGACCGGGTTGGGCTCGCTCAATCAATAGAGGTGATCGGCCGGATTCCAGCAAATGTTGGGCGCAGGAAAGCCCGATAATGCCTCCGCCAACAATCACAATGTCTTCGCAACGCTCAGTCACGCTTTGTCTCTAAACCTGCAAGCAACGGGATGGCTTAAGCGACCTGTGCATGTGACTTTCGTGTGAGCAATTGTCGGGTGACAGACGGCAGGGCTATGGCGAGCGCCAGCAAGTCCGCTTCCCAACTTGGCGCAATCATCACAATGCCAGACAGCGCAAGTAACCAGCGCTCCCAGGATGACATTGGGACGAGAAAGTATCCCACCACTGAAGCTGATAGAAATATCACGCCAACAATGCAGCTTGTGGCGGCGTAGGAGAACGTGAGGAAGTCGAAACCCGCACTCGATACAATCAACAGCACTGGTGCGTAGACGAACGCCATGGGGGCGACAACTTTGCCCAAACCAAGTGTAAATGCGGAAATCCCGGTTCTAAACGGGTTGGAATTTGCAATTGCTGAAGCGGCGTAAGCAGACGTGCATACTGGTGGTGTAATTTCAGCGACCACACCGTAGTACAACACAAACATGTGCGAGGCAATCGGCGGGATGCCTAATTGCGCTAATGCGGGTTGGGCAACCGAAACCAGCATAATGTAAAGCGCAGTCGTTGGAATTCCGGCGCCCATTAAAATACACGCCATGCCGATAAGAACGAGAGAGAAAAACAGTTTCAGATCTTCGGTTGTGGAAAAGTGCGCAAGCAGAAAATCAAACGTGCCAAACACCGCCTCTGCCATTCCGCTTGCACTGTCGGTGACCATAAAGCCGATACGAAAACCAATACCCGTGGTATTGATCACGCCGACAACCAAACCCACAGCCGCCGATGCCGCACCGACGGCAAGGGCGTATTTAACGCCTGTTTCCATCGCATCCGACATGACTGGCAATGTCATGCGCGCCTGCGGATTAAAAACACCGATGACTGACAGGGTCACCAGCAAGGCTGTCATCGGCAGCTCAAACCCGCCGTTAAAATACTTCCACAATACAAACGCGATAAACCCCGCCGGAAGCACAAGCGTAGGCAGTACTTTGGGGCGCGCCATACCGACCACGAGGGCCAGAGAAATACCGCAGAACGCCGACATAAACGGCGTGTAACCGCTGAATAACACGGCCAGCAGAGCAACCAGCGGAATCACGTTCGCCCAGCCGTCGCGCCAAACCTCGCGAAACTGTGGCAGCATTTCTTCTTTCATTCCTTTGAGGTTCAGTTTGAGAGCCATCAAATGCACCACGGAAAATACGCCGACGTAGTGCAGCAGCGCAGGAAAAATGGCTGCGATGACAATCGTTGTGTACGGCACCTCCAAAAACTCGGCCATGATGAACGCGGCCGCGCCCATAATCGGCGGCGTGATTTGCCCGCCAGCGGACGATGCGGCTTCAACGCCTCCGGCGAAGTGTCCGGGGTAGCCCAGGCGCTTCATATTGGGAATCGTGAGGGCGCCGGTGGATACCGTGTTCGCCACTGACGAACCCGAAATCGTGCCGAAGAAAGCCGAAGACACTACCGAGACTTTCGCTGGGCCGCCCACATAACGCCCCGCGAGTATCGTCGCATTGTCGATAAACAATTTGCCCAATCCGGTGCGCTGCGCGATCACCCCGAACAAAACAAAGTGGAAAACGATGGTGGAAACCACCCAAAGCGTGACACCAAAAATACCTTCCTGCGGGAAGTACATGCTCGAAACGAAGGTGTTAAAGCGCACTCCGGGATGTTGCAGGATTCCGGGAAAATAAGGTCCCAGAAGGGCATATGAAATGAAGACACATATTATCAGAGGGAGAACCCAGCCGAGAGTTCGGCGTGCGATATCCAACGTGAGCACGATTAATATGCCGCCAAAGACTAAATCGTAAGTGTTCGGGTTTCCCATGCGAAACGCTTGTTCGTCGATGCCAAGCGCGGGAATTCCATGCCATGCGAAACCTAGATACAGCGAAGCTGCGACACCCAAGCTCAAAAACACCAGATCGTAAACAGGTACGTTTCCAACTCGCCAGCGACTGGCCTGGATGGTCATTGCGTTTTGAGTGCGGAACAGCGGAAAGAGTGCGTATATCAGGATAAATAACCCGGTCAAATGGAAACCCATATGCCAATGGTCGACAGGCAGTCCGAATCCGGCAGTAAAGAAGTGGTACACGGCAAATACCAGCGCTACCGAACGCAACACCTGGGCAAACGCGGGGGATACCCGCCGAGTGGCAGTACCTTCGTCGTATTTTTCTTCTATTGCTGCTAGGTCTTCTGCCGAGAGCGTGTCATTTTGGTCTGGTTGGGTTGCCATTTTTGTCCTCCCGCTTATAAAAAAGGGGCGATACGTTGATGTAGTCGCCCCAATTTTTACCCCAATAAAACCGACTGGTCTTAGAGCATTCCGGCCTCTTTATAGAAGCGCTCGGCGCCAGGATGAAGCGGTACTCCAAGTGCGGATACACCCGTGAGCGCGCCGTCGGCAGTGATCTGTTTGCCTTTTGCGTGACCGTTATCGAGTAACTTGCGGGTGTTGTCATTCCACATTGCTTTGGTGATTCCGTAAATCAATTCTTCGGACTGATCAGAAGACACCACGAGGAATGCGCTTACAGCAGGCGTCAAGGTTTCGCCGTCTACGCCCTCATAAACTCCGCCCGGAATTTTTGACGGGATGTAGGCCGGAATAATGTCGTTGATTTTTTTCATGTCCGCCTCAGTGAATGAATGCAGATTCATCCCCTTGGTGGAAGAAAGTTGCACCATTGCCGCAACTGGCCAGCCCGCTGCATAGAAGTAGGCGTCCAGTTGGCCATCCGCCAGGCGTTCCGCAGACTGGCTGTTGTTCAGCTCGGCTTCGTCCATGTTGTCGCGGTTAACTCCCCATGCGTCGAGCATTTGCAGCACCGCGACCTGCGTACCGGAACCCGCTTGTGCGATACCGACGCGCTTGCCTTTGAGGTCAGCGAGGCTACCGATGGTAGAACCCTTCGGCAAAACAAGGTGCAGATCTTCCGGATACAGGTTGGCGACAACCCGTAATTTTGGATGTGGTTTGCCTTCAAATTTACCCTCACCGAGATACATTGAACGCAGAACGTCTGCCGCAGTCATCCCGGCTTCAAGTTCGCCGTTTTGGACGGCAGCGTTGTTGAAGACCGATGCAGTAGTGGACTGGGCAATCGCGATCAAACCCGGCACACCGCATTGACCACCTTTTTCACACGGGCGTGATCCGGGAGGCGCGGAGATACCGTTAGCGATTGTTCCACCAATGGGAAAGTAGGTGCCGCCAGCGCCGCCGGTACCGATTCGGAAAAAGGTGGGTGTTTCTGCGCTGACGAGACTGGACGCCAACACAGAACCGGCGACCAGCGCTCCTGTGAAAAGAGTTTTCAACTTCATTTGTTTCCTCCAAATAGATTAGAACGCGCGATTTGCGCGTTAACTGAAGATTAAATGCAGTTCATCCATTCAAACAAGTAATAAATTTCTTTTGAGATATAGAAAAACGTTATGATTAGCAAATGAAGATCAGCCAGATTAAAGCGTTTCGTGAGGTCATGCTGACAGGGTCGGTGTCCCAGGCCGCCCGAAACCTGCATCGCACACAACCGTCGGTCAGCGCGCTGATAAGCAGTCTGGAAACGGATCTTGGAATCCAGCTTTTTGACCGAAAACGCGGGCGCCTGATCCCGGTGCCTGAAGCGCATTATCTTCTAAAGGAATCACAGCAGATGCTGCATCAGATTGATTCGATCCGCGACAATCTGCATAAATTGAAAACCGGTGATTCCGGAAGCCTGAAGATCGCGTCCATGCCAGGTGCATCGATCGCGTTTTTACCCGATCTTCTCTCCCGTTTTGGTGGTGAGCACAGTGGCGTCGAAATGACTCTCTCTGCACGTTATTCGGAGAGCGTGTTGCGCTCAGTGTCATCCCAACAATTTGATTTGGGCCTGGTGGACATGGGTCTTGTCGATGTTTTGCAAAATGACAATAACGATCTTTTTGGCGGGCTGGTTGATATACAGCAGTTCCGATTGCCGTGTTTTATCGCTGTGCCACGCGCACATCCGCTGGCGGACGAGGAAACGATTGATATAAGAGATTTACACGACAGGTCAGTTGCCACTTTGCTCGAGAATCACGCCGTTACCCGCACGTTTAAGTCGATATGCGATGCGTTAGATGTGAACGTGAGGATGTCTTTTACCGCAGAATATTTTTTCGCGTTAGTCGCGTATCTAGCCAAAACGCCTGCGGTTGCGATTGTGGATCCAATGACAGTTGAAAGTTATCGACTATTGGCATCCGAGGCGAAGTCAGAGATTTTGTTTAAAAAACTTGAGCAAGAGATTTATCTGGACGTTGCAATCATATGGCCGCGACACCGGCCGCAATCTCTTATCACAAAAAAGTTCAGTCAGTTTTTTATCAGCGAGCTTTGCCGGATAGGCGCATCTGAACGTGACAACTCTGATATTTAGTCAGGTCGGTTGATTAAGCAATTCAGACTAGAAGGCGCATTCGCATTGCGATTGCTGTGCTGTAAGTGCTATTAGCAGCAGTGTGGTTTCGACAGTCTGACCAATGTGAAAAATGGAGTACGGTTAAAACTTACCCGAATTCCCCCACTGCTCGCGCGCGAGAATTTCCTCGGCGTTGTCCCAGTGCTCAACTATTAAGCCGTCATCGACACGATAGAGATCAAAGATCGCGACATCTTTTCCCGATTGGTGACGTTTACCATAAGTGACAACAAAGTTTCCCTGCCCAAACAAATTGAACAGCATTTCGTAGTGACCTGATTCGCTCGATGCCAACCAGGCCAGAAGGCCTGTCCGGCCCGCATCAATGTCTGGGCTGTGCTGAACCAAATCCTGCGCGACGAATTGATCAATCTTATCGAGGTCGCCTTCTTGCAGCACTTGCTTGGTGAATTCACGAACCAATAACTTGGCCGATTCGGAATCTGTTTGGTCGGACACTTCCGTAACGCCGCCTATTATATTTTCGCCAGACGGTATGGCGTCCACAAAGGGTGTGATCGTGTCCCAGTGCTCAAGAATCAATCCGTTATCGTCGGTAAAAAACATATCCATGGTGACCCATTTCGCCGCACCGTCGTTCAGGGATTGGTACGCATGGCAAAAAACCCATGGCCCATCTTCAAATGCTCGAATCATTTTTATATCGCGTTTCGAGTTACGCTCAAGAAAAGGTTCGAAAAAAGCAAGAAATCCCTCAACTCCGTTGCCTACGCCGGTTGAGTGTTGGGTGTATCGGTGACCGGTACACTTATTAACAGCCTCCCGCGCATTTCCATTTGCAATACCCTCAAGATAGATGTGTTTGACATTTTCCAGGCCGAGACCCATTTCTAATCCTCGCAAGAGCAGTAGCGTCGCATTCTATTCACCATGAAATGCCTTCGATACCGCGTAGCTATCTTCGAACCAATTCCAGCTCTTCACTTTCCCGTCTTTCACGTGCACTCGCACGGCCCAACTCATTGAACCCGTGTTTCGTCCGGTGGTTGTCGCGTCGGCTGACATGGAGCCAATAAATACAGCCTGATCAGCGGTTACAAAACTGTATTCGGTGTTCCATTCAGTCACTCTCAACCCGGCACCGAACGCGGGCATGAATTGCCCAAACACTGCCTCCTTGCCGCGCCACGTTCCAATCCAGGGTATCCGGGAATCGCCTTCATTGTGCCAGTAAAAATCTTCTGACATTAGTTTGTTAAGTGCCTCACCGTCGCCCGATCCGGCCGCTTGCAAGAAAGCCTGCGCGGTTTGGAGTGTTTCTGCCTCTTGCGCTGTTGCCGAACGAGTTTCGGCTGAGTTGGGATTGCTCGCGCACGCTGATAACAACGCCAAAATCGCGATTAATGGGATTACTGATTTTTTCATGCTAGCCGCTCCTGATTGGTCGAACTGTCTTTGCCCCGAACTTTATGTACCTGCCGACTCGTAACCTGAATAAGATTGAAAGCGATATCCGATTCAAGACCTTCGTGCTAAATGACCGCGTAATGTCCAGCGCTGAAGTTCGATTTTGCAAAAATTGTTCAATCGAATAAACAGATATGTAAAAATAATAATTATGAAAATAATTGATTATTCATCACTGGATGGCCGCAGTTTGCGTACGTTCTTGACAGTTCTTGAAGAGAATTCGGTGTCAGCTGCAGCAGAGCGGATGGGGATCACGCAATCCGCAGTCAGCCACACGCTCGATAAGTTGCGAATTGCACTTTCGGATCAGCTTTTTGTGCGTTCCGGTCGCGGAATTATGCCTACAGCCCGGGCCAGATCACTCAAGTTGCCCATACAGGCTGTATTGGATGACTTGAAAGCACTAACAGATGATCGTTCCTTTGATCCTCAAATCGGCACTATGGAATTTACCGTTGCCGCAAATGATTTTCAGAGAGAGTTGCTATTTCCCGACATTGTCAGGCGCATCCAGAAAACCGGGATCGACTGCCGCTTCAAGTTTTTGCCTTCCGGAGTCCCGACAGTACGATTGCTGCGTGAAGCCAGATGCCAGCTTATCGTGAGCCCTTTGCCGCCGGAAGGAGCCGATATCCATACAGAGAAATTGTTCGAAGACGGCATTGCCTGTTTTTACGATGCCGATTGTCGTGCCGCGCCCCAGAAGCTCGAAGATCTTATCGAGAGCGAGTTCATAGAGGTGCGGTTTCCCGATTACAGCAGTTCGATGTCAGCGCTCAAATCAATTGACATGTCAAAGTTGAAAAAGCCGAAAATTACCGTGCCCAATTTTGGCGACGTTACAGCATTCCTTAAGGGTACCGATTTCATTGTGGTTGCAATGTCGCTAATGCGATTGGGGCCGTTTAAAGAATTGGACAACGTCGCATTACCACTTCCACACGATCGATTAACCATGTGGCTAGCGTGGCATCGGCGAGACCATACAGACCCAGCACACCATTGGTTGCGCAATCAGGTGAAGGATGCCGCCAAAATCTCACTGACGTTCGGGAAGCAAAATACTTGAGGACCCATTGGCAAACTGTGGTGATATCTTTCGGGTGACGTGAAGTGTACCTCTCCTGTGTTAGTGAAACGCATTAGCAGAGAGCATTTGCGCTACGCGATTTGACCGATTCAAAAGCGTTGTCCTCGTTAAGTTTATCGATTCTGTGTTTGTCAAATCTCTCGGTTCGCTGACGCCAGTTTCAGCAAATCCGGGAATATTCAAGTACCACAAAATAGATAACGACAATGATTCATTGCGCACGCTACAAATTCGCCAGCTACGAGCTAAGCCCATTTTCTCAGTCGTTTAAAAGAAAATAAGAGTGTTTCACGTTAACGTTGTTGTGTCATCGCACTAAACCTGCTGCGCTTTAGGGCGACTTGGATGAGTTGCGTTGAATACTCGAAATGGGCAAGCACGAGTGTCGGTTAGGCTGGCAGATCGAGTATTAGTCAAGTTTTGCCTGAATCACTCTGCAACTTAAACCCCAGATGCCACTGTAAAAACACCTTAAGACATCACTGCCGTTTCTGGTGCCTTTTTTCTACAAGCGATGTCTACCACACGTTGATGGAAAACAAACTGGAATCTGAAAAACCGGACTTGCAGAAAAAGTCTGGTGAGTTGCAGTGGTTGAAGCACAGCGGCGTGAACTTGCTCCCAGTAACAGGCTATACGGCAGCGTTGCGTCAAAAGGTGTGATTAGCGTAGGCTGCTAATCAAGTATTTGCCTTATAACATTCCCTGTCATTCCCGCGAAAGCGGGAATCCATAAACATCGATGACAAGTGGATCCCCGCCTGCGCGGGGATGACGAATCTTGCAACCGTTCGTGCTGAGCGTGTCGAAGTACGAACATCGCTGGTGCCAGAGCAAGGAGTGGCCCTTCGACTACTTGCTTCGCTCGTGCTCAGGATGAACGGGTTTTGTTGTCGTTCGTGCTAAGCGTGGGCTGTTAATCACGCATGCGCCTCAAACCATTCCATGTCATTCCCGCGAAAGCAGGAATCCATAAACTTCGGCGACAAGTGGATCCGCGCCTGCGCGGGGATGACGAATCTTGCAACCGTTCGTGCTGAGCTTGTCGAAGTACGAACATCGCTGGTGCCAGAGCAAAGAGTGGCCCTTCGACTACTTGCTTCGCTCGTGCTCAGGATGAACCGGTTTTGTTGTCGTTCGTGCTGAGCGTGGGCTGCTAATCAAGCATTTGCCTCATAACATTCCCTGTCATTCCCGCGAAAGCGGGAATCCATAAGAACCGGCGACAAGTGGATCCCCGCCTGCGCGGGGATGACGAATCTTGTAACCGTTCGTTCTGAGCGTGTCGAAGTACGAACATCGCTGGTGCCAGAGCAAAGAGTGGCCCTTCGACTACTCGCTTCGCTCGTGCTCAGGGTGAACGGGTTTTGTTGTCGTTCGTACTGAGCGTGGGCTGTTAATCACGCATGCGCCTCAAACCATTCCATGTCATTCCCGCGAAAGCAGGAATCCATAAACATCGGCGACAAGTGGATCCCCGCCTGCGCGGGGATGACGAATCTTGCAACCGTTCGTACTGAGCGTGTCGAAGTGCGAATATCGGAGTGTCCATTGAAAAGAGTGGCCCTTCGACTACTCGCTTCGCTCGTGCTCAGGGTGAGCGGGTTCTGTTGTCGTGCGTGCTGAGCGTGGGCTGCTAATCAAGCATTTGCCTCATAACATTCCCTGTCATTCCCGCGAAAGCGGGAATCCATAAACATCGGTGACAAGTGGATCCCCGCCCGCGCGGGGATGACGAATCTTGCAACCGTTTGTGCTGAGCGTGTCGAAGTGCGAATATCGCAGGTGCCAGAGCGAAGAGTGGCCTTTCGACTACTTGCTTCGCTCGTGCTCAGGATGAACGGGTTTTGTTGTCGTTCGTGCTGAGCTTGTCGAAGTACGAACATCGCTGGTGCCAGTTCAAAGAATGCCCCTCTCGCACATTTAAAATGCAAAATGTGCTGTCGGGTTGACCACTTTGCGAATAGCGCAAAGTGGCAGTGGCGTCCTCGGCAGGATTATTCGGCGCATTCATGCGCCTCACCCTTCGGGCTCGCTTCGCTCGTTCAAAATCGCCCCCGGCGATTTTGTCGAACCACAGGTTCTCATCTAATCTACCAACGACCCCAAAGTTAAAAAGCCACCACAAGGGTGACTTTTTTACTTTGGCGCCCTCGGCAGGATTCGAACCTGCGACCTATCGCTTAGGAGGCGATTGCTCTATCCCCTGAGCTACGAGGGCGTGCGTTGATTATATCAATAATTAGTTTGCGGTCTTCGTGTCGTAACACCTAACAGTTGGGGGCAGTGTAAACTACGCGCACTCGAAAACACGCTTACTGACTTATCACCCGTGGAAACTCGCCTTTCAAGTCTTTCAGATCTCAGCTCCCAAACCTTTGATGTTTTGGTGGTCGGGGGCGGAATAAACGGTGCTGTCTGCGCGGCGGAATTGTCAAACCGTGGTGCGAGTGTCGCGCTTATCGACGCGCGCGATTTTGCGGGTTTCACGAGTCAGCACTCGTCTAATCTGGTTTGGGGCGGCATCAAGTACATGGAAGGCTATGAGTTCGGTTTGGTTAACGGACTTTGCCGATCACGCAACGAGTTGATGCGCAGCTTTCCATCCGTAGTGAAGGAAATCCGATTTCTCACCAGCGTGTCGTCGCGATTCAAAATCAAGCGCCTGGTTTTCTGGATCGGCGCCTGGGTTTATTGGTTATTTGGTCGTGCGCACACGCGCGCCCCAAAGCTGGTATCCAACGTTGCACTAAAAAAAATTGAGTCTGGTCTAAATGTCAACAACACCTGCGGTGGGGTTGAATACTCTGACGCTTATCTCTTCGATAACGATGCTCGTTTTGTTTTTAATTTTGTGAAGAAAGCGCAAGCGGCCGGATGTACTGCATTGAATTACGTTGCATCCACTGGCGCGCAGCAGACGAGTAACGGTGACTGGATTGTCGATGCGCACGACGTTGTCAGCAAGCAGAATTTAAAGATCCGTTGTCGCGCTCTGATCAATGCGGCAGGTGCGTTCGCGGACGCACACAACGAGATGAGCGGAGTCCGTACCGAACATCGTCACGCGCTCTCCAAGGGTGTTCATCTTTTAGTACCGCGTATTTCCGAGACCGGCAAAGTGCTCGCCTTTTTCGCCGACGATGGTCGTTTGTTTTTCGCGATACCGATGGCGAGTAAAACCTGCATCGGCACGACAGACACACGCGTCGACCACGCGGATGTGAGCGTGAGTGAAGAAGATCGTGAATTTATTCTGCGCAATATCAATAATGCGCTCGACCTGAAGTCGCCGATCACCCAATCAGACGTGATTGCCGAACGTTGCGGCGTAAGGCCGCTTGCGGTCAAAGCGGGTGTTGCCGATAACGGCGACTTCCTGCAACTTTCCCGCAAGCACGTCGTTGAATTGGATGCGGAAAAGCGGCATCTGACCATTTTTGGCGGCAAGCTCACGGACTGCCTCAATGTGGCGCAAGAAGTAGCGTCTGAAGTTGCGTCCCTGGGTATCGCGCTTACTCCTGAATTTAACTGGTTCAGCGAGAAAAGCGGTGAGGAAAAAGAATCGTTGCTGAAGCGCGGTCGATCCTTGTCGCTCGACTCAACCTGCTCACAAGATACCGGCGAAGTTTTCCTCAATCGGCTATGGCGACGCTATGGCCAAAATGCTCACACAATCCTCGATTCGATTGAGCAAGACCCAGCCGGACTTGAGGAAGTGTTTGCAGGCGGTGGTCTGCGCTGGTGCGAGATCGATTATATGAGCCGTGGCGAAATGATCGTCGAACTCGAAGATCTGCTCCGACGACGATCGAAGGTGGCACTCGTCATCGATATGTCCAACCCTGAGCGCCTTCGTGAACTCAAGGCCGTTTGTGATCGAATCTTTGGCGCGGACGCCGCAGCCAAGCTTGAGAAATTTCTCCAGTCATCCAGGGATTCGCAGGGCTGAGTTTGTTCGGCATCAATTTGCCAGTTGCGCTGACGTGTGCTGGCCGATGATGTCGGTATTTTAAAAAACACTCGTGAAATCAGTCCGCTAGACTTAGTTAAGCCGAGTTCATCCACGCCAGCCACTCGAAAACCCTGTTAAAGAACCGTTGTGCTCTGCCGATGCAATGAGAGCACCGTGCTGATCGCCTACTGGTCACACGGGTTCAACAACCACGCACTGCAGACTGGGGAGAGATTTTGTGGATATAGCGACAGTCCTTGGGCTATTCGGCGCTCTCGGTGTGATCGTCATGGCGATTATGCTGGGCGGTGACCTCATGGGATTTGTCGATGTTCCATCGCTAACAATTGTTGTCGGCGGCACGATTTTCGCGACGTTGTTCCGCTTCACGCTGGGCCAGTTTATCGGTTCGTTCAAGATTGCGATGAAATCCTTCTTGTTTAAGAGTATCTCGTCGGAAGATTTGATCGCCGAAGCTGTTGAATTGGCAAATGTTGCGCGCAAAGAGGGTGTTCTGGCGCTCGAAGGTCGGGACATCAATCATCCTTTTCTTGAGAAAGGTATCGGCTTGTGCATCGATGGGCATCCACCCGAGATCGTGCAAAAAATGTTGTCCAAGGACATCAACTTAAGTATCGAGCGCCACGATCAAGGAATCAGCATGTTTAAGGCTTCCGGCGATGCGGCTCCGGCAATGGGCATGATCGGAACGCTGATCGGTCTGGTTTCAATGCTCGCAAATATGGACGACCCCAAAACCATTGGGCCCTCAATGGCGGTTGCGCTGCTTACGACATTGTACGGCGCGATTATTTCTAACGCGGTGGCACTGCCAATGGCGGATAAGCTAAGCCTGCGTAACAAGGAAGAAAAGCTCAATAAAGTGCTGATCCTCGAATCCATCTCCGGTATTCAGGAAGGTGTGAACCCGCGGGTACTTGAACAGATTCTGTTCACATTTCTGCCAGAAAGTAAGCGAGAAGCTGCAGGCAGTGGCGAATAAAAATAATCGGATCGTACTGAGGTAAACGAAAGTGGAAGAAGACGAGTGCCCTGAATGCGAGGCCACGGCCGGATGGATTATGACCTTCGCCGACTTGATGTCTCTGCTGATGTGCTTTTTTGTGCTGCTGCTGTCGTTTTCCGAAATGGACGTACTTAAGTACAAGCAAGTAGCGGGCTCAATGAAATTCGCTTTTGGGGTGCAGCGCGAAATCAAAGCGGATGAAATTCCTAAAGGTACAAGTGTAATCGCCAGGGAGTTCAGCCCAGGCAAGCCACAGCCCACGCCAATTCCAGAAGTACGGCAAATCACCACAGACGAATTCAAACAGAATCTCGATTTTACCGATTCGGATACCAAAAACGATCAATCCAAGTCGGAGTCGAACAGCATTGAGGAGCTTCAAGAGCAACTCAAGGAAAAAGCCAAGGAAAAAGCCCAAGAGATCAAAAAGGCGCTGAAAAAGGAAATTGGCGAAGGAGTCGTTGAACTGTTGATAAAAGAAGACGAGGTGATCATCCGTATTCGCGAGAAAGGATCGTTCAAATCGGGCAGTGCGACGTTGCAAAAAGAGTTCTATCCAGTGATGCGTAGAGTGAGTCGTGCATTGAACACTATAAAAGGAAAAATTCTGGTTTCAGGGCACACCGATAACATTCCCATAAAAACGACTCAGTTTCCGTCTAACTGGGTTCTATCCGCCGCCCGTGCAGCCAACGTGGTGCACTTCATGACATCACAGGGAGGCGTGTCGAAGCGTCGAGTCGAGATTCGTGCGCACGCGGATATGTCGCCAATAGTTAATAACAAAACCAGTGCCAATCGGGCGAAAAACCGGCGGGTAGAAATTGTGGTTCAGGGCGATGAAAAAATCGCGGAACAAATACGCGCCAAGGCCGCAAAGTCCTGAGCATGAACAGCGTCGTTTGGAACGCAAACAGAGACTGCATCGATCGACGGCAACATGTGCGCGTGTACGACGCCGTGGCACTGCAAACCGAAGTTGTGCCGCGCAGCGCGTACGCTGAGGCGGTAGAAAAATTCGCACAAACACGCGAGGCATTTCTTGCGTCTGGATCGATTACCGCAATCGCACAAAAACCGGTGTGCATTTCAGAAGAGGTACGAAAAGCTCAACCTGAGCTGAGCAAGGTTGTCACGCAGATAAACGATAAACTCAATCGTTTAATTGAATGCGTCGAGACCGACAGGGATGAATTATCTTCGTCGCCAACGCACAAAGTGAACCTCAGCGAAAGTGGTATTTGTTTTGGCGCCTCCGAACCAATGCCACAAAGTCAATACATTTATATTCGCATGAAATTGTTTCCGCTAAATCAGCGAGTGATCGCGATCGCGGAAACTGTGACCTGCCGCGAAGTCGACGGTCTCTCGCTGTCGGGCACTTTTTTTACCGGCGCCCGTTTTGTGCTTCTGGATCATGCCGACTGCAATTTGCTTTCGTGTCACGTCGAGCGTTTGCATCAACAATCCAATTGCGGCGGCGATCAATCGCAACTTGCGTATTCCTGACGGCGCGTTTTGCTATGGCTAAAGATTTGAAATCGTTCGCCAAGGAGATCGCGGAAAAGCCGATATTCGTTCCGGAGCGCGCATTCAAAACGTGCCAGCTGGCAATCAAAAACAGCCGTAAAAGTTTGTCCGTCGCTTCTGACATCATCACGCAAGATCCTGGGCTTTGCATGTGGGTTTTGCGGCACGTGAACCGCAGTCGCAGCAAGAACAGTGATCGTCTTGAAATCACGTCGGTGATGAGTGCGTTGAATTTACTCGGCGATCAGGCAGCGAAGCAATTGATTGGCCGCGTCGATGTGCTCGAGCACAAAATCACTGATCGTGCTGTTGCCAGTGTTTATAGCAACCTGCTTGATCGTATGTTGCATGTTTCAACGTTTGCCGAACGTTGGGCACAATTGAGGGGGGATCAAAGCGCCAGTGAACTGCGTATCGCGGGCTTGTTGCGTAATATCGGCGAGCTTGCAGTATGTGCTCACCATCATGAAGACTATCTCGCTATTTCCAAAAAAGCGGCCACACCGAACACATCGTTGACCAGCGCGGCGCGCGAAGTGCTTGGGTTTTCGTTCGATGAGCTAAGTGTTGAATTGACACAGCTCTGGCATCTGCCCGAACTCGTCGCTGATTCGAATCGGTGTGAACGTCTTGATGTTTACAGACCACAAGGTGTGATGCTTGCCGCCGAATGCACGCGGCTTGCTGAGTACGGCTGGTTTCATAGTGACATGAATATCTGCCAGGAGATGATCGCTGACTATCTCAATCTCGATGGTGTACGAACGGCGCGTCTACTTCACAAAACCGTTTTAGCAATCGCACAATCGAATACGTTGCATGCGCCATCTCGCTTCGCTGCCGCATTGGTTCAGATTTCAGGTGACAGCCGGATGCGCGCGACGCGGCTGGTACAGCCTGAGCGCGCGCCATCGATCAATCGCGCGCGTCAGCGTGAGCATGATACAGCGGTGAAGTTGCAACGCGCTAAAATCTTTGCCAAGACAGTTCAGGTACTCAAAGCGAGTACTTCCAACCCCAACACCAGCGCAACCGACATCGTAAGATGTCTGTTAACCGGTTTGCACAAAGGGGTCGGTTTCTCCCGGGTGATGTTTGCGATGCTGGATACCGGTGGGGATTCGATGAGTGTCAAGCTGGCGCGAGGAGTCGATTTTGATACCGCTCGTGCGATGGTATTGCCCTGCAAAGACCACACGCTTTTCTCATCACTTATGAAATCACCCAAAAGCATGTGGATTAATCAAAACACTTTTGTGAAATTTCAGCCGCTGATACCGGACGCGTTTTGCTTACAAGCGGGAACGCAGGACTTTTTGTGCGGATCCCTTTTCTGCGGGCAGCGACCGATCGGATTAGTCTACGCGGATCAGGTTGGTGGCGATACGCCGATCGATGATCGTAGTTTTCAGCACGCTAAATCGTTAATTCAGTTCGCTGCTAAATCGCTCACTATTGTAGAAAACGAACGCCGTGCTGCGCGCAAGTCAAAGAAAAAAGTAGTGCCTGCTACAGCGTCCTCAAACGCAAAGCCCAAATCAGCCTCGGGCGGTTCTGAGGGTGTTTCGGTTAAACAAATGAGTGATCGCTTGATTAATCAGCGCGTGCAAGCGGCAGCACATCGCAAATAATCTTATGCGCTCATCTTTGCGCCTATAATCTCCGGCAGGCGCTGTTCCAACCAATAATTCGGCATGCCCGTCGGGCTTTGCGCGACAAACCCGACATGCCCGCCGTGATCGCTCAGTTCCAGCGTCACATAACTCGATAGATCCTGCTCGCGCGGTATAGATTCACACTCGAAAAACGGATCGTCGCGCGAGTAAACTATGTGTGTAGGTGAAGCAATCTTGTGCAGATACTTTTTGCTGCTGCACTCGGTGTAGTAGTGATCGGCTCCATCGAAGCCGTGGAGCGGAGCGGTGATTTTGTCGTCGAATTCGTACAGAGTTTGTACACCGATTACGTCCTTGGGCGCGAATGGTGCGTTGGTATGAACCGGCAACCGAATAAGCATCTTTTTTTTCATCAACTTGATGAGGTGACGCTGGTAGATTTTCGAAATCCCCCGATTGAGTTGGCGTGCGCCGCCCGCAAGCATAAACGGCGGTGATACTGCAATCGCAATCGACAACGGCGACGCCGCTTGCTCTTCGCCCTGATATTTGAGTAAGGCGTTGCCACCAAGTGAGTAACCGACGGCCGCGAGCGGCGTTTGCGGATTGCGAGATTGCAGCACGGAGATCAGGTATCGAATGTCTTGCGTGTGACCACTGTGATAAGTACGTAGAAATCGATTGGGTTCACCGCTGCAACCGCGAAACATCATTAAGGTTGCGCAAATACCCAGTCGCTTCAGAGCATTTAACAGGCCCTTGAGATAGTTTGATTCCAGTGTACCTTCAAGGCCGTGAAATAAGCACACGCGGAATTGCGACGTGCCAGCCAGGTGAAAAAGGTCAACAAAGTCGCCATCCGGTAGTTCAAGGCGTTCGTTTTGCAGTGTTGGGAGATGGATTCTTCGAACGGTGCTTGCCCACACAGTTTGTGCGTGAGGATTGCGTAACCATCGAGCCGGCGCGAATTCACTCTGAACAATCATGCGACCGGATTTTATTACGGTCGGAAGGCGGCGTCGTGCTTGCGAATCGAAAATGTCGCGAATTTAGCCCGTAGTGACAATCTGCTGATAAAATGCCGCGCAAAAATCCGAATGCCCATTATGCGAATCCTTATCACGAATGACGACGGCTACCGCGCCGAAGGACTGCTTGCCTTGCACGAAGCGCTACGCGACCTAGTGGAGTGTGTGGTCGTGGCGCCGCACAGCGACCGCAGTGCATCGAGTCATGCGCTAACTGTGCGCCAGGCGCTGGCGGTGCATCGACACAGCGACGAATGCATCTCCGTCGAGGGCACGCCGGTGGACTGTGTGCATCTTGCCTGCGGCGGTTTGCTGGAGCACCCGCCGGACATGGTGGTCAGCGGTATTAATTCGGGCATGAATATGGGTGACGATGTGCTTTATTCCGGAACTGTCGCTGCCGCGTGCGAAGGGAGGTTTCAGTCTTTGCCCGCTATCGCGTTTTCACTTGCACGATTCAATCCCGCGCAGTACGCGACCGCTGCCAGCGTCGCACGCAGAATGATCGAGCAAGTGATTGACGGCAGGTTTTCGGGTGCCACGTTTTTGAACGTCAATATTCCTGACGTTCCTGCACATGAACTCAAAGGGATTCAGTCGACGCGGCTGGGCCGACGGCACCGCTCGGGGGACGCCGCACCAGACCGGGACAAAGGCAACGCTTTTTATTGGCTGGGCCCACCGGGGCGAATCGCCGATGACAGCCCGGGCACCGACTTTCACGCCGTCGCGAATGGATACGTCTCAGTCACGCCACTGCAAAGCGACATGACAAATCACAGCGCGGTTGCGTCAGTCGCTAACTGGGTAGATGGCATCGCATGAGTGCGGCTAAGACAAAGCGCAATATCGAAGGCATTGGCATGACCTCGCAGCGCACGCGCGTGCGCCTGGTCGAGCGACTGCGCGATAAAGGCATACGCGACGAGCGCGTACTCGCGGCGATGGCGCATGTACCCCGGCACATGTTCGTCGATGAAGGTATCGAGACACGCGCCTACGAAGACACCGCCTTGCCAATTGGCCACGGCCAAACGATCTCGCAACCTTACATCGTCGCACTAATGACGCAATCGATTATGTCTGCGGGGGATCCCAAACGCGTGCTTGAAGTGGGGACCGGGTCAGGTTATCAGGCTGCCGTGCTGGCACAACTGATACCCCATGTGTACTCCGTGGAGCGCTTGTTACCGCTCTTCCAACGCGCTCAGTCGGTATTTCGCACACTGGGTTATACCAACGTCATCACGCATCACGCCGACGGCGAGTGGGGCTGGGCCAAGCACGAGCCTTACGACGCGATCATGGTAACGGCCGCACCGCAACAAGTGCCGGAATCGTTGATCAAACAGTTAAAAGTTGGCGGTGTGATGATCATCCCGCTGGGGCGTGAAAACGCCGATCAACGCCTGATCAAGGTGACGAGAACAGAGCAGGGCATTGAAGAGGAAGAAGTCGAACGCGTACGATTTGTGCCGTTTTTGTCTGGCAGAGTGGGAAGCTGACGCCGATGTTTGAATCGATGTACGACAAGATTTTGTTGTGGGCACAGCACCGCTTTGCCGTTCGCTTTCTGGCGATTTTCAGCTTTATCGAATCGATCTTCTTCCCGATACCAACCGATGTGATGTTGATCCCGATTGTCTTGCGCGCCCCAACGCGAGCGTTCTACCTGGCTGCAGTGACCACGGTTGCGTCGGTTGCGGGAGGTCTGGTCGGCTACCTGTTGGGCGCTTACGGATTTGAGATGCTCGAACCTGTCTTGCATCAAATCGGATACTGGGACCGATACCAGCGCGTGATCGAATGGTTCGATACGTGGGGATTTTGGGTCGTCTTCATAGCAGGTTTTTCGCCACTGCCATACAAACTGTTTACTGTTGGTGCCGGCGCGTTGAACCTGGCGTTTTTGCCGTTTGTGATTGCATCGCTTATCGGGCGTGGAGCGCGGTTTTATCTGGTTGCGAAAGTCGTCGCCGTATTTGGGCCAAAAGTGGAACCAACCGTGCGTAAATATATCGAATGGCTGGGTTGGGGCTGTGTTATTTTGCTCCTCGCGTTGATTGCGTATTCCAGTCTCGACTGATCGATTATGAACGTAATACGGATATTCCTGCTGCCTTTTCTTGTGATTGTTGCGGTCGCGTGTACGCGCAGCGCGCCGGTTGTCACCCAGGCGTTTGATCCGAATCGGTACATTGTTCAAACCGGCGATACGGTGTATTCGATTTCGTGGCGCTACTCGCAGGACTTTCGCGATGTGATTGCATGGAACGATTTAACGGATCCGTACATTATTCACCCCGGGCAAAAACTGATTGTGCGCAAACCAGCAGGGGCGACGTCCGTCGCGCAGTCGGCGGAAATTGAAGAACCAGAAGAGGAAACCGGCGCTCAAACGCAGCCATTAAAAAAGAAAACGATTTCCGCGGCGCAAACGCCGACACCAAACAATACTACGAGTCAGGGTACGGCTTCCCAAGCGACGACGCCTCAACCGTCGGCCAACGTTCCCAAGCAAACACCCGCGCAAAAGAAATCCAATACCCCGGAGAACTGGGGATGGCCAATTCGTGGCAAGTTACTTAGCAAATTCGTCAACAACTCCCTGGATAAGCAAGGTATCGACATAAAGGGCGTCGAAGGCGCAATCGTCAAAGCCTCACGCGGCGGGGAGGTCGTCTACAGCGGCGGGGGAATGATCTACCACGGCAGCCTCATCATTATTAAACATAGCGAGACGTTTCTGAGCGCGTATGCGCACAACAGCCGCTTGCTCGTGAACGAAGGTGATGCGGTGAAATCAGGGCAGGCAATCGCCCATGTTGGCACCAGCAACGCCGGGGTCGCTAAGCTTCATTTTGAAATCCGTAAGAACGGAAAGCCTGTTAATCCGCTGAAATATCTTCCATCTCTTTGATTTAAATATCTATTTTTTTGGCACGCTCTGTGCAGCCTTAGCTTTAAGGCAAAAAAACGTCAATAAATTTACGCCTCTGCCGATACTGGGCCACAGGGTTACCCAGAAAACCGAGTGTTAGCTCGATCCAACGGAGATATTGAAGATGGCAAAAACACAACTCGCAGAAATTGACGACATGAGCGACGTTCACGAAGATGCCACGTCAGAGAGTGTAGTACTTGTCAGCGACCTTGCAAAAAATGATGACGAAACTGTGGATGTTGTCGAAGAGCAAGACGACGATGACAACGAAGAGGAAGAAGATGGCGAGATCGAAGGCGCAGACGGCAAAAAGCGTTTTGCGGCCGGCGAAGTCTCGCGTCGAGAAATTGATGCGACCCGCCTCTATCTGAAAGAAATCGAGTTCTCCCCACTTCTGACAGCAGATGAGGAGAAATACTACTCGCGACTGGCGCAGAAAGGCGACGAGAAAGCGCGGGCCAAGATGATCGAGTGTAACCTGCGCCTCGTCGTCAAAATCTCACGGCGCTACATGAATCGTGGATTAGCACTGCTCGATCTGATCGAGGAGGGCAACCTTGGCTTGATTCACGCGGTGGAAAAGTTTGATCCGGAACGAGGCTTTCGGTTCTCAACCTACGCCACCTGGTGGATTCGTCAGACCATTGAGCGCGGTTTGATGAATCAGACGCGCACGATTCGTTTGCCAATTCACGTGATCAAAGAGATGAACGTCTACCTCAAGGCGGCACGTCGCCTGCAGCAGACGCTCGAGCACGAGCCAACGCCGAATGAAATCGCCGAACTGCTGGACCGCCCGGTGGCCGATGTTAAAAGACTCCTTGGGTTAAAAGATCGCGTCACCTCGGTGGACATTCCTGTCGGTAAAGACGGTGATAAACCTCTGCTCGAGATCATTCCCGACGAGCACAATTTAGACCCGTCGATGACACTGCAAAAAGACAGTGTGCACTCAAACATTGACAATTGGCTGGGTGAGTTGGAATCCAAACAGCGCGAAGTTGTGGTTCGTCGATTTGGATTGCACGGTCATGAGCGCTCGACTTTGGAAGAGGTTGGCCGCGAGCTGGGCGTCACCCGTGAGCGCGTCCGCCAGATTCAGATGGAAGCGTTACGCCGCTTGCGCCGCATTCTCGAAGGCAGCGGATTTTCTGTTGATTCGATCTTCTACGCGTAGCCGGACACGTACCATGTAGCAAGCCGCTGGCAGGAATACTCTCGCCAGCGTTTAATTCCCTGTATCGGGACAAATTTGGCGCTCACATGATCAGCGCCAGCACAACTTGCCTGAACTCTGAAACCAGCACATTGTAGGTGCGGCATGCGGCCGCACTGTCCATAACGTCCATACTGCGATTTTTCATCGCCAGCGCTTTCATTAACTCGATAGACGGAAAGGCTTGTGTTTTGCCTGTTCCCAGAAGCAAAACTTCCGGTTCAGCGGCAATTGCTTCTTCGAGCAATGCAATGTGTAAATCCGCGGAACTGGCGATCGGCCAGTTTTCCAATACGCGATCTGGCAAGAGAACGAGGCTTTCTGTATACGTTTGCCCGTCAATTGTTACTCTGCCTGTAGAGTAATCCTCGACTAACTTCGAACCCGCGCCTTTTTCAAGATTAAACTGCACCGCGTCTGCCATCTAAAACTCGATCCCGATATAATAGCGAGTTTTGCGCTTCGTTGATCACTCGCGAACTTGGCTCGATAAGGGGAAGAAGTTTGAAACCGGTAAAAATTGGCCTGCTCGGTCTTGGCACTGTCGGCCAGGGCACCTGGTCTGTATTAAATCGCAACGCGGCGGAGATCACCCGTCGTGCCGGTCGTGCGATTGAAGTGAAAAGTGCCGCAATTCGCGACATGGTCAAAGCACAGTCGCATGGCTTTGCCGATTTGGAATTGACCGTTGAACCGGAGCAGATCGTTAACGATCCTGAAATCGACGTTGTTGTTGAACTGATGGGTGGCTACGAGCCCGCGCGCGCGCTGGTGTTGCAGGCGATTAATAATGGCAAACACGTGGTCACCGCCAACAAAGCGTTGATCGCGTTGCACGGTAACGAGATTTTTGACGCAGCTCAGCAAAAAGGTGTGATGGTCGCATTTGAGGCGGCAGTGGCGGGTGGTATCCCGATCATCAAGGCGATCCGCGAAGGGCTGTCAGGCAACCGCATCCAGTGGCTGTCCGGCATTATTAACGGCACCGGCAATTTCATCCTGACCGAGATGCGCGACAAGGGCCGAGATTTTGCGGATGTGCTTGCTGAGGCGCAGGAACTCGGCTACGCCGAGGCCGATCCGACGTTTGACATTGACGGCACCGACGCCGCCCACAAGCTGACGATTCTGGCGTCGATTGCATTTGGCATTCCCCTGCAGTTTGACAAGGTGTTCAAAGAAGGCATTGATGTTGTCAGCCGCGAAGATGTCGAATACGCCGAGGAGCTCGGTTACCGAATCAAGCATCTCGGCATCGCAGCGCAGGCAGACAACGGCGTACAACTGCGCGTGCATCCGACATTGATTCCCGAGTCGCGATTGATCGCCAACGTCAACGGCGTCATGAACGCGGTGCTCGTCAACAGCGACGCCGTCGGCTCGACGCTCTACTACGGTGCCGGTGCGGGCTCCGAACCAACCGCTTCGGCGGTTGTTGCAGACACCATCGATGTCGTCCGCACTTTGACTGCAGACCCAGGCAACCGGGTGCCGCATCTGGCTTTTCAGGCGGACGCGCTATCCGACCAGCCCGTCATGGAAATCAGCGAGATCGAATCCTCCTACTACCTGCGCCTGATGGCGGACGACCGCGCCGGTGTGATGGCGGATGTGACCCGCATCCTCGGTGATCTGAATATCAGCATCGAGGCGATCCTGCAAAAAGACCCGCGCAGCGCCGACGGTTCGGTGCCGGTTATTATGCTGACGCATCGTGTTCATGAAGGGCGGATCGACACGGCTATCGAGCAGATCACGCAGTTGAAATCAATCAACAACGATATTGTGCGCCTTCGCGTAGAATCGCTCGCCTGATCGCGCATACCTAACGGGACAGCACACATGTCAAATCGCTATACCGGACTGATCGAGCGCTACCGCGACTGGTTGCCGGTGGATGAAAACACCCCGATTGTGAGTTTGGGTGAGGGCAACACGCCGCTGATCCAGCTGCTCAACATTCCAAAGGATGAAGGCTTCGACGTTTCGCTGTACGTGAAATACGAAGGGCTGAACCCGACCGGCTCATTCAAAGACCGCGGCATGACCATGGCGATCACAAAGGCGCACGAAGAAGGCTCCAAGGCCGTGATTTGCGCATCGACCGGTAATACCTCGGCCGCCGCCGCAGCGTACGCTGCGCGCGCAGGCATGACTGCATTTGTTCTGATTCCCGAGGGCAAGATCGCGATGGGAAAGCTCGCGCAAGCAATGATGCACGGCGCGGTTGTGATTCAAATTAAAGGCAACTTCGACGATGGCATGCGCCTGGTCAAAGAAGTCGCGACCGAAGCGCCGGTCTCGATCGTTAACTCGATTAACCCGTTTCGACTGCACGGGCAAAAAACCGCCGCCTTCGAGATTATCGACGAACTCGGCGATGCGCCGACCTATCACTGCCTGCCGGTTGGCAATGCGGGTAACATCAGCGCCTATTGGATGGGCTATACCGAATATCATGAAAAAGGGCCGGCCAAATCCAAGCCCATCATGGCGGGCTACCAGGCTGCGGGTGCTGCACCTTTCTTGCGTGGTGAACCTGTCAGCAAGCCCGAAACAGTGGCAACGGCAATTCGCATCGGCAATCCGCAGAGTTGGGATAAAGCCGTGAACGCGATTGAAGAATCCAACGGTTGGTTCGATGAGTTTTCGGATGCCGATATTCTCGCCGCACAAAAACTGCTTGCCGATAAAGAGGGCGTATTCGTTGAGCCGGCGTCAGCTATCTCTGTCGCAGGCGCAATCAAAGATCTGCGCAGCGGGAAAATACCTGCTGGAAGCAGCGTGGTCTGCACTGTCACCGGGCACGGTCTTAAAGACCCGGATACCGCGATCTCACAAAGCACTGCGCCGATGCTCAGCGTTGATGCTACGCTTGAATCCGTGCGTGATGCCATATTAGGAAATATGAAGTAATTCCATGAGACAAGTACTGTTCATACTGATTGCGCTGGCGATTTGTTTGTTGATTGCTAAGTTGTTGCCGAACGAAGGGGAGATGGGGAAGACCCTGCGGGCTGTTTTTTATGTATTGGCGGCGGCACTTGGGTTGTTATTTGTTTTTGTGTTGGTGCAGGCAGCGATTGGGGGGATTTGATTAACTTGCGCGATTTTCGTTAGTCGTTCGCGCTGGTCCTGTCGACTAGCCGCTTTTCGAGATTTATAGTGAATGAGATTTATCGCCGTTCGTGCTGAGCGCGACGTAAGGATCAGTCGAAGCACATTCTAGATTAATCAATGTGGATCTCGATTGATTCGTTATTTGAAAGGAGCGATGAGTTTCGCTCGCTAATCTTTTGCAACTTTCCTTTGCTAGGTGCATTGCGAGCGAGTTACTTTTGATTGCGTTCAAAAGTAACCAAAATACGCTTTTCGCGCGCCGAACTCGCTGTCGCTCAGACAGCACCGCGCTAAAACCCGATTAGCATTTTACAAACCGTTGGCTTTTTCTCCCATTTTTGCCGAGAGCGAGTAACGCAAGGAAATTGCGGGTACAGCGAATCCCTGTTTGACCAAAACGAGTTCGACGTATAGGACATACAAGTGCCGCAAAGCACAGGACGTGCGAGAGCGGCTATGAGCGCCGTGAATTTCGCGTAACGCAGCGGCGCGAAGCGTGAGGGCAAAGCGGGGAGAGGAACGCGCTTTTTGGCTACTTTTTGAGCGAGCAAAAAGTAGCTCGCTCGCCGTGCACATTTTTAACGAAAATGAGTAAAGTTTAGCGAGCGAAAACCCCTCGAAAGATTTTGGATTGCCGGTACTGGGGTCCCCAAAATTCGCCCCCTGATTTGTCTCGGTGTTCTATAGGTGTGTTTTACAGTTATTGTATTTTACGCGATGGAAATTCGTCGCATTTCGATCGACGGATGAAAAAAAATTAACTGAACGACGTCGTGACATAAGCTTATTGTAAAAATTGAGGGGTGCATTTTTCGGTCATTTGTCGGCGGGAGCATTAATTCGCCGGGAGCGAATTAAAACGTTAGCCCCGAAGGGGTGAAGCGCAGGGATGCGCTGAATAAAAATGGCCTCGCTCGCCGCGCACGTTGTTAACGGTGGTCATTAAAGTATAGCGAGCGAAAACCAACCAAATCTTTTTCACGTCAGTTGAATAAACCGCCCCGGAGCAGTTCAATAAAATCCCTCCTACCAACAATATTCGCCCCCAACGAAATCAAATGCTCCGAAGGCAACTGACAGTCAATCAGTTCGTAATCCATTTCATTCACTAAGTGCACTAATGAAATTTTCGACGCATCCCTCACGGCACTAAACATCGATTCACCAAAAAACACTTTCCCGATACTTACACCATAAAGTCCTCCCACCAGTCGGTCGCCTTTCCAGCATTCAACTGAGTGCGAGTAACCTGCCTTGTTCATCGCGCAGTAGGCGTATTTCATTTCATCCGTTATCCATGTGCCGGTGCTCGCCGCGCGCGGGGCTGCACATTTGTTGACGACGGTCTCAAACGAGGTGTTAACTCGAATCTCAATTCCGCTGTTGCGAGCGCTCTTTTTCAAGCTGCGCGAGATTTTCAAATTGTCCGGCCACAAAACACAGCGCGGATCAGGGCTCCACCACAGAATCGGTTCGCCGTCGCTGTACCAGGGGAAAATGCCGTGCGTGTAGGCATAGAGAAGCCGATCGATACTTAAGTCCCCACCTGCAGCAAGCAATCCGTTGGGTTCGACCAACGCGTCTTCGATGTCTGGGAACGCGTCCGGTGGGTCGTCAGGCAAGAGCA
Organism: Pseudomonadota bacterium; assembly: GCA_039029275.1. Lineage (GTDB taxonomy): Bacteria > Pseudomonadota > Gammaproteobacteria > JBCCGL01 > JBCCGL01 > JBCCGL01. The sequence continues at coordinate 88,748 of JBCCGL010000017.1, forward strand.
GGGGAATCGGCACTATTCCAAATGCTCGCGATGAAAAGGCGATAGTCTTTGCAAATATTGACTCTGCTCTTCCATCATGTCGGTTTCCTGATTGAGGTAGCGCACAATCGCATCGCGGAATTGGTCGTCAGCAATCCAGTGCGCGGACCATGTTTTTGTCGGTAAAAATCCTCGCCAGATTTTGTGTTCACCTTGCGCGCCCGGTTCGAATCGTTGAATGTTGTTGGCAATGCAATATTCGATCCCTTGATAAAAACATGTCTCGAAATGCAGGGCATTGTATTCGGCTTCGCAACCCCAGTAGCGACCAAAGAGTGCATCGTCACTGCGAAACATAATCGAGCAGGCGATTATCTGATCGTCTTTCTTCGCGAACACAACAACCAGTTGTTCGCCCATTGTGTGCGCGACCTGCTCGAAAAAGCCACGCGTGAGTGATGCCTCACCCCATTTTTTGTCAAAGGTCGAAACATAATACCCGTGCGCCTTACCTATCTCATACTCGTTCAGTTCGTTGCCGTGTTTAAGCTCAAACGAAATACCAAATTCGATTGCGCGACGTCGCTCGCGTTTGACCTGCTTGCGCTTTTTTGCGCGCATCTCAGCGAGGTAGTCGTCGAAGCCGGTGTAGTCATTGTTGCGCCAATGGTACTGGCACCCGGTGCGACGCATCAGGCCATCGCTTTCTAAAAGATCAGTTTCTTCGTCGAGCGTAAACAGCCAGTGCAGGCCGCTCAGTTTTTGTTCCTGACAAAAGTTGAGGATGGTCGCGTGCAGGGTGCGCGCGGTTTCTTCATAGTCGTAGCTTTCCGCGATTAAAAGGCGCTGGCCGGTTACGGGGGTGTAAGGCACCGACACCACCATTTTTGGGTAGTAGCGAATCCCGTGTTTGTGATACGCCTCGGCCCAGGACCAGTCGAAAACAAATTCGCCGTAGGAGTTGGTTTTGATAAATCCGGGTGCGGCCGCGATCAGTTGATCGTCGTCGGTGTATTGCAGGAAATAGCGCGGGAACCAGCCGTGTGCATCGCCGAGGCATCCATTGCATTCAAGCGCGCGAAAAAATTCGTGGCGCAGAAACGGGCTGTTGTCGCGATTGAGTGCGTTCCATGCCGCGCAATCAACTTCTTCGAGACTGTCGCGGACTTCAATCCTCACAGCCTTTCCCCGCTTCGCAATTTATTCCAGTGCGTCCAGATACTTTTCCGCGTCGAGGGCGGCCATGCACCCAGTGCCAGCCGAGGTTACCGCCTGACGGTAGACATGGTCCATCACGTCGCCCGCGGCAAAAACGCCGGGCACGCTGGTTGCGGTCGCGTTGCCATCCAGGCCGCTATTGACGGTGATGTAGCCGTCTTCCATATCCAGTTGACCCGCGAAAATATCGGTATTTGGTCTGTGCCCGATGGCGATAAACACGCCCATCAGGTCGATGTCCTGGGTGCCGTCACCTTGCGTGCTTTTGATGCGCATGCCGGTTACGCCCATGTCGTCGCCGAGCACTTCGTCGAGGGTATGGTTCCACGCGATATTGATGTTGCCGTTTTGTTCTTTCTCAAACAGGTGCTTCTGCAGAATTTTTTCGGCGCGCAGCGCATCGCGTCGATGCACCAGCGTGACTTCTGCCGCGATGTTCGACAGATACAGGGCCTCTTCAACCGCGGTATTGCCACCGCCAATCACGGCCACCTTTTGGTTGCGATAAAAAAAGCCGTCGCAAGTCGCGCAGGCAGATACGCCTTTGCCTTTAAATGCTTCTTCTGAATCCAGTCCCAGATACATTGCGCTCGCGCCGGTCGCGATAATCAATGCATCGCAGGTGTAGGTAGCGCTGTCGCCGGTCAGTTTCAATGGCTTTGTAGATAAGTCGACGCGATTTATGTGGTCGAGAATCAACTCGGTTTCGAAACGCTCCGCGTGCAGTTTGAAGTGTTCCATTAACTCCGGCCCCTGAATACCGGCGTGTGCAGCTGGCCAGTTATCGACGTCGGTTGTGGTCGTCAGCTGGCCGCCCTGTTCGATCCCCGTGATCAACACCGGATTGAGGTTTGCACGCGCCGCGTAGACGGCTGCCGTGTAACCGGCCGGGCCAGATCCCAGAATCAACAGACGGCAATGCCTGACTTCGCTCATGTATAATGCTCCGATAGTTTTTGGGGCAGGACGGGCGCACGGAGGGTGCGGTCAAACTGCAACAAGCCGGGTATGTTAGTGAAGCGTGCGGTGCGGGTAAAGTCGCGTTTGCACCGGTCGAGCAATACCCCGATATTACCGGCACACGAGAGTAATAAAACGCGCCAATCAGGCGCGATTTTTTGGACATAAGAGAGTAGTGGCACAGGCACGTAAACAAAAACCCGATTTGCTACAACCGGCTGTGACGCGGATGGTGCGCGGACTGCGCGAGGGCGCTTCGCTACTGCTGGGTGCGACCGCGTTGTACTTTCTGCTTGCGCTGATCACCTACGACGCGGGCGACCCCGGCTGGTCCAGCACCGGTTACAACACGGAAATTGCCAACGCGGGCGGCAAGGCTGGCGCGTGGTTTGCCGACGTTGCCCTCTATCTGTTTGGTTACGTTGCGTATTTAGTGCCTGCGCTGTTGGCGTACAGTGCCTGGATTTTGTTTCGCGAGCGTTTCGCTGAAGAAACGCCGACGGTATTTTTGCTGGTGCGTTGGTCCAGCTTTTTCGTTGTCATCATCTCTGCGTGTGGTCTTGTCGGGCTGCACTCCAGCATCGCCGATGGCACCTTGCCCAGCGGCGTCGGAGGGGGCGGAGTGGTGGGCGCCGTATTGAGCAGCGAACTGGTTGCCGTGATCAGCGCACTCGGCGCAACCCTGCTGTTATTGGCATTGTTACTGTCGTCGATCAGCTTGTTGACAGGCGTTTCATGGCTCACCGTAATGGACAAAATCGGCGAATGGACTCTGCGCTTTATCGACTGGATCATCGGGCGCGCGAACGCAGTCAGCTCAGCGGCCAATACGCGCCGCGAAGCGGCGGAGGCACGCAAGAAGCGTGAGGCAGTCGTTACCAAGGAACGCGACGTGCGCGCCAAACGCAAGAAAGCGCCCCGCATTGAGCCCATCATCCCTCCGATTGAAATCAGCGCTCGCGTCGAAAAAGAACGCCAAATCCAGATGTTCGATGCGCCGCCGAATAGTGACCTGCCGCCGTTATCACTGCTCGACGAAATCAAACCGCAGGTCGGTGGTTACACCAATGACTCGCTCGAAGCGATGTCGCGATTACTCGAACTCAAATTGGCCGACTTCGGCATCACCGCAGAAGTTGTCGCGGTGCATCCTGGCCCTGTGATTACACGTTTTGAGTTGCAACTTGCGCCAGGTGTAAAAGTCAGTCGTATCACCGGACTTGCCAAGGATATTGCGCGTTCAATGTCGCTCATCAGCGTGCGCGTGGTCGAAGTGATTCCGGGTAAGTCGACAATTGGTATCGAGATTCCCAATGAGCAGCGCGAGGTCGTTCAGCTCAGCGAGATTTTGCAGTCGGCCGCGTACGACAAATCCAGCTCACCGCTGACGCTGGGTCTGGGCAAAGACATCGGCGGCAAGCCCATCGTTGCCGATCTCGCCAAAATGCCGCACCTGCTGGTGGCCGGTACGACTGGATCGGGCAAGTCGGTTGCGGTTAACGCGATGCTGTTGGGGCTGCTATACAAATCCACCCCGCAGCAGGTGCGCCTGATTCTGGTCGACCCGAAGATGCTCGAGCTGAACATTTACGACGGCATTCCGCATCTGCTGGCACCGGTTGTCACCGACATGAAAGAGGCGGCCAACGCGTTGCGCTGGTGCGTGGGCGAGATGGAGCGCCGTTACCGCCTGATGGCCGCGCTGGGGGTGCGCAATATTATCGGCTACAACCGTAAGGTCGCCGAGGCGCAAAAAGCTGGAAAACCTATCGTTGACCCGCTCTACAAACGCGAGGAGGCGTTTGACCCCGAAGCTGATCCGCCAACGCTGGAACACCTGCCGTACATTGTCGTGGTGGTCGACGAGTTTGCCGACATGATGATGGTGGTCGGCAAAAAAGTCGAAGAGCTGATCACGCGCATTGCGCAAAAGGCGCGCGCAGCGGGCATCCACCTTTTGCTCGCAACGCAGCGTCCGTCGGTGGATGTGATTACGGGTTTGATCAAGGCCAACATCCCGACACGCGTAGCATTTCAGGTGTCATCTAAAGTGGATTCGCGCACGATCCTCGATCAGGTCGGAGCGGAACAGCTGCTCGGTCATGGCGACATGCTGTTTCTGCCGCCCGGAACGGCGCAACCAGAGCGCGTGCACGGCGCGTTTGTGGACGACCACGAGGTGCATCAAGTCGTCGATTTTCTCAAGCAAAGCGGCCCCGTCAGCTATCTCGATGAGATCACTAAAGACAGTGTCGCGCTTCCCGGTATGCCATCCGAGGGTTCCGATGGTGAAGCGGTTGATGCCTTGTATGACGAAGCCGTTGCCATCGTCACTGAAACACGTAAGGCCTCAATATCGTACGTTCAGCGGCGCTTGAAAATCGGCTACAATCGAGCCGCACGGATGATTGAGGAAATGGAAGCGAGCGGCGTGGTCAGCCCGGTGCAGTCTAATGGCAACCGCGAGGTGTTGGCACCACCACCCGTGGAGGTTTAATCAACTCGATATGTGACTGAAAGGGAGTTCAACCGAAAGCGGAGCAACACGGTGCTGCATCTGCTTTTTTTAAAAACAAGTAAAAAAAAAAATAAAAACGACAATGCGTAATATAAATTTGCTCAACCCCCGCGACGCCTTTCGCGACGCACTGACTCGACATAAACAGGGCGACATCGACGGGGCGATAGCGACCTACCGTGACATTATTGAATGCCAGCCCGAAAATGCGGCTGACGTTCTCTCTTGCCTGGGGGTTGCGTTGCGGGCTAAGGGTCGCAAGCAGGAGGCGTTGATATTCCTGGCGCACGGCGCAGAAAAAGGTCCTGCCTGCAGTGATGTTCAGTATAACTATGGCAATGCCCTAAAAGACGAAGGCCGGTACGACGAAGCAATCGATCGATACCAAAAAGTCTTGCAAATCGATCCAACCTTTACGCCGGCGTATTCAAATTGGGGGATTTGCCTGCGCGAGCTGGGCGAATACGAAGCGGCGCAGATTCACTTTCAGGAGGGTATCGATAAATTTTCTGACAATGCGTCGATGTACCTCGATTTGGGTGTGGTGCATTGGCATCAAAAGCACTACGAACAGGCCATTGCGAGCTACGAACGGTCGCTCGCGCTCGGTAGCGCCAACCCGAAAGTGCTGTTCAACCTCGGCGTAGCGCTTGAGCTGGTCGGTCGACACAAGGAGGCAGTAGGCCACCTGCAGAAATTATTAGAGCGCGAACCCGGGCATATCGATGGTCGTTCGGCGTTGGGTCAGAGTCTGGTCAGTCTCGGTCAGCTAGACGAGTCCGAGCCTCATTTCAGACAAGTGCTGGACGTGAACCCGAACCATGTCGATGCCCATCTTGGCCGCGCGCGCGCGATGCTTCTCACTGGGGACTATGCTAACGGCATGATTGAATACGAATGGCACAAGCGCCGTTCGAACTACAAGCCCGTGCCGTTGCCAGGGAGCCAGTGGAACGGTGAGGACTTTTTCGGCAAGACCATATTGCTCTATGGCGAACAGGGGCATGGTGACAACCTGAACATGATCCGCTACGCGAATCAGCTGCGCCGTGCGGGAGCCAAGGTAATCGTGATGTCGACGTTGCCGCTGGCGCGGTTGTTTGAGCAGATCGATGCCATCGACACGGTTCTGAGGCCGGGTGAGCGTATTCCCCACTATGACGCTCATCTGTCGCTGATTGAGCTTCCGCAGATATTCAGCTCAAACGTCGAACAGGCAGTCGAAGATGCCCCTTATATTCACATCGATTCCATCTCGGTACCGACCGATAAAAAACGTGTTGGACTCGTTTGGGCAGGCAATCCTGAGCACGCCAAGGATCACCTGCGCTCCTGTGATTTATCGCTATTCAAGCCGCTCGTGGACGTGAACGGAATCAGTGTTGTCAGCTTTCAGTTTGGCGCTGAATCTCGTCAGCTCAAAAATAATCCCGGTTTTGATGCGGTGGAGGACGCGGTCGCTGGGTGTGAAGATTTTCTTGATACCGCCAGACAACTTGCACAAATCGATCTGTTGATTACCGTCGATACCGCAATGGCACACCTTGCCGGTGCTATGGGTAAGACGGTATGGACGCTGCTGCACTATGCGCCCGACTGGCGCTGGCAGTTGCACAGCAACACAACGCACTGGTACCCGAGTATGAGGCTGTATCGCCAGCCAGAGTCAGGTGATTGGCCGTCGGTTTTTGCCGAAGTAGCGGACGATCTTAAAGTCTGGGCAAGCAGCTCTGACAATCAACGTTGATCCGATTCTCGAGATGGCGGAAAAACAGCGGTTTTTTGCCTACGGACTGCCAAAGTCTGGCACCACCCTGTTGCAATACACGCTAAACGCGCATCCGCAGGTCTCTTGTCCGTCAGAGCACTACTTTATCAATTATCTGTACAAGCAACTTAAGCAGACCCTCGCGCAATACGATCAGGTGTTGGCCACTGTCAATCATCGCACCGGCGGGGTAAATGCGGACGTTCCGACGTCACCCATTCTGAACGCTTGCTTTGCCCGCGTTTGCGAAACGATGATCGATGCAGCAGCGGGTGAAAAGCCCATCGCCGGCGCAAATGACAATGCCTTTATGGGGCATATCGACAGCCTCTCGCAACTGTTTCCCCGTGCCAAATTTGTTGTTATTTTCCGTAACCCGATCGAACGTGCTGTGTCGGCTTATCATCACAATTTGAAGCTCTACCGTGAAACCGGCGAAGTCGCGCATAAACAGTTGATCGACAATGCCGGTGGCTTCGAGCCGTGGGTGCGGGGAACCGTAGCGAACTATTCAAAGTTTGCTGAACGTTATTGTTCCTATGCGCAATCGCAGCAACGGTTACTGCTTATTCGATTTGAAGACTTGGCGGAACGAAAAAGAGAAACCCTCACAACAGTCTTTCAATTTCTGGGTGCGACGGTAGACAACGCTATTCTCGACAAATTATTGGACATAACCAGTTTTCAGGCGATGAGAAGTCAGGCGAGTCGGCCGGCGTTTTTCCGCTCCGGTAGAAGCGAGAAAGACGAATCGATAAGCATGGGTCTGCGGCAGTCCCTGGAGAGTGAATACTCTAATGCGCTGAATCTTATGGGATATGCGAATGGCGACTCCAACTGGGAAAATCCTTCGGTGTCGATTGCGGGAGACTACATCGACGACTAAGCAACGCTGATTGGACGCAAGCAAAAAGAAGCTCGCTCGCTTTGCAATTTGCCGGGAAGCAAACTGATATTTTTACGAGCGAAACGATTCAGTAGGCCTATTGCATTTAGTGTCTGCGAAGGTGTTTGGTTTGATGGGTAGTGACGCAGGCAGGAAAATCCGGCCGCGCTATCGTAGTTCGTCGAGCTGCAGTTCGGTGTTAATCGCAGGATTTTCAACCGTGACGGTTTCACCATCTGGGAATTGCACAACAACCCGTTGAACCGACTCTCCCCGCTCCATGCCAAACACCAAATTCGGGGATTGGTCACTTAGCATCCCGGTGCTGTTGACAACTTCTCGGGTGTAACTTCTACCTGTGCTCGACTCCAGGTGGACTGTTGTTCCCAGAAACCGAACAGTGTCGGGAACCTGAATCGATAGAAACGGGTTTTCGGTTTGATTGATAAACGCACGCACAGGGCCATCCATATTCAACCAGATTACATCGGGGCGGTTGTCGTTATTGAGATCGGCAATGATCGGCGACTGCCCAAAATGCGGATTCTCCAGACCCAATCCTTCCACATGATAGAAACGACCGTCGTTCGCACTGCGTAAATAGCTGCGGCCTTCCAGCGGGAACAATTGATGAACTGGCCACTTTATGTAGTTTTGTGCAACCAATAAGTCGAGATGTCCATCGAGGTCGATATCTTCAAACACTGCGCCCCACGCGAAGCCTTCGTCTTTTATTCCCATATCGGTCGCAACATTGGTGAATCGAAAATCACCGTCGTTGCGTAGTAGCGCCCAGTTCAAATTGTGATTTTGGTCATCGCGCAAATCGCCCGACGTTAGGAATGCAGGAATCGAATCGCCCGCGTTACTGAAAAACAGGTCCTGATCGCCGTCGTGGTCAATGTCGCCTGCCGCGATTCCCATCCAGAAACCAAATCCCGTGTTTGTTGCAATTGCACGGAACGTGCGATCATGATTGTTTCTGAAAATCTCGACCTCGCCGGTATTTTGCGAAACGACCAAATCCTGCCAGCCATCATTATCCAAATCGACGAACGCGGACAAAAACGTGTTTTGACTACCGGCGGTGCCGGAGAATTGAGTGATGTCGGTAAATTCGCCATTGCCATCATTGAGCAGAAGTATGTTGGATTTCGCGTGATCCGGGTCATTAAACACAGCGCTGCGGAAGTTTGGCGAATCGACAAAAACACTGATGTACAAATCCGCGTCACCGTCACGATCAATATCGGACGCTGCCACACTCAGCGGAACCGAGTTTTCTGGCAGCGCCAGGGGTAATTTTTGCGTCGAAAATTTGCCTCCAGTATTCAGGTGGAGGTAAACGCCGTCATAGCGGGCAACAACCAAATCCGTGTTGCCGTTGTTGTCGACATCAATAGAAATGGGACCATAGGTCGCGGCGGGGTTGGATAGTCCCGTGCCTTCGATGATATCGACGAGTTCGTTATTTCGCAGACTCAACAGCGTATCTGGCTGGTTCTGACTGCCGCCCACAAAAATTTCTTCCGCACCGTCTCCGTCGATATCGATAACAGCGGCACCGGTGAATGGATGAACGTCATCGTGCCATTGGTGTTTGAACGCAGCGCCGATTTCCTTAAATGAGGCGACGTCGTTAAATTCCTCGGGAAGTGAGGCACAACCGCTGACGCTGAATAAACATAGAAGCGATGCAGCGAATGTTTTTTGAGTGCGAATTCTTGCGTATTTTTTCATCACGATCTGGATCGTCCACAGCGTTGGGCAAATAGGGCGACAGCCGATAGTACTTCAGGGTACAGGGAAATTAACTGCCAAACTAAAATTTGCGTTGTAGACAACGCAGACACAAATTAGTTTGAATTGAGCGCGGGGTGCTCCGGCGAATTACTTGCCAACACCCGCAGGGTGTCTTCAGCCAAATCCTCTAAGCCCATGTTGCTATAAGCCTGTGCCATCAGAGCAAGGCCGTCAGGGATAGAGTTCGCGCCGTCGTAGTTCTCCAGCATGTATTTGACGCGATTGATCGTCGCAATCATCGCACCACGGCTATAGTAGAAATCTGCCGTTTTCAATTCGTGTTCGGCGAGCTCATTGCGCAGGAAGACCATGCGCTGGCGTGCGTCTGGCGTGTAGCGACTATCCGGGAAACGGCGCACCAACGTGTCGAAATCTCCAAACGAGTTCGCCAATGCCTGTGGGTCGTATTCGGAAAGGTCCCGCCCGGTAAAGTTTGCAAACAGTCCTGAACCGCGCGTGAAATTTGCCAGGCCTTTCAGGTACATCGCGTAGTCGATGTGTTCGTTGCGCGGATGAAGTTTCATAAAGCGGTCACAGGCGTCGATAGCGATATCATGTTCCCCGCGTTTGTAGTGCGCGTAGGCGATATCAAGTTGCGCCTGCAAGGTGTAACGGCCAAACGGAAAGCGCGATTCAAGAATCTCAAAATATTCGACCGCCTGACTGAAATCACCGGCCGAGAGCGAGCGGGTCGCCTCGTTGTAGAGTTTACGCGCGGACCAATTCACCGTCTCGTCTTTTGGCGCCGCGTTACACGCGATGAGGCTGGCGACGAGACCAAAAACTGCTGCGATTCGAATCAAACCGTTCATTGCGTTCAGACGAGTGGGTTGGTACTTAGTAACTGCGAGGCGCGATTATACCGGAGATTTCATTGATTTCCGCGCGCATGAAGATGAAGATACCGACATGCAAACCCACCTGACTTGCATTAACTGTAGCGGCAACCGTTGATGGACAAACTCAGTTGTCAGATACCCGACCTGTATCGGGGTTGGCGTCTCGATGCGGCGCTCGCAGACATTTACCCCGATTACTCGCGCAGCGCCTTAACGCAATGGATCAAGGATTCGCGGGTTGTGCTGGACGGACAACACCCAAAGCCGCGCAGCAAACTGGTCGGGGGTGAATGGCTGGAACTTGAACCGGTCGCGACCGAGCAAGTCGACTGCGAACCGCAGCCAGTGCCGCTCGACATTGCTTACGAAGACGAACATTTGCTTGTGATCAATAAGGCAGCGGGACAAGTCATGCACCCGGCGGCGGGTAATCATGACGGAACAATTCAAAACGGCTTGTTGCATCACGAACCTTCTTTAGTTGCAATCCCGCGTGCGGGCATCGTGCATCGATTGGACAAAGACACCACTGGCCTGTTTGTGGTAGCGAAAACGCTCGCAGCTCACACCTCGTTAGTTGCGCAGTTACAGGAACACACGGTGTCGCGCGAATACCGTGCCGTGGTGCAGGGCAAGCTGGTGGCGGGCGGTACTGTGGATGAACCGATCGGTCGTCACCCGCGTGACCGCAAACGCATGGCAGTAGTGCGCGATGGAAAAGACTCTGTCACGCACTACCGTGTGCTGGAAAAATTCAATGCGCACACGTATCTGGTCTTACAGCTCGAGACGGGTCGCACGCATCAGATTCGCGTTCATATGGCGCACCTGTATCACGCGCTGGTCGGCGATTCGGTTTACGCTGGCAGGTTGAAAATACCGTCCGGAGTGAGCGACGCGCTGGCAGATGAATTGCGACGGTTTCCTCGACAGGCGCTGCACGCGATTCGACTGCGCTTGACGCATCCCGGCAGCGGTGAAGAGGTTGAATGGTCGGTGCCCTTGGCAGATGACATTGAAAGACTGCTCGTACAGCTGCGTGCAAACGAGACACAAAGATGACCCTGCAATTCATTAATCCGAGTTGGACCGCCCCGCCGGCTGTACGCGCGTGTTGCACTACTCGAGTAGGGGGCGTGAGTGAAGGACAATTCGCGGGATTCAATCTTGGCATTCGTTCGGGCGACACCCCTGAGCACGTTGCTGCGAATCGCCAAACACTAAAGGACTCGCTCGACTTGACCCAGGAACCGTCGTGGATTTGGCAGATTCACAGCGCGCGTGTCGTGGTGGCGGATGCCGTGGGCGATGACGAACAAGCCGACGCAAGCTGGACCAGTTCGAAGGGCACTGTTTGTGTCGTGATGGCGGCGGACTGCCTGCCGGTGCTGTTCGCCGCGCAGGATGGCTCCTGCGTTGCAGCTGCACACGCGGGATGGCGCGGTCTCTCAGGGGGCGTACTTGAAGCGGTCATCGAAGCTTTGCCTGTCGATGCTTCTCAACTGATGGCGTGGCTCGGCCCGTGTATCGGTGCGAGTGCGTTTGAAGTTGGCGAGGATGTTTTTAGCGCATTCGTGCGGTGTAATCCTGATCTCGAAAAATACTTTGTAGCCCGTGCAGTGCCGGGTAAATGGCTCGCAGATTTACAAGGTTTGGCGCGGGCGCGATTGCAGGCCGCTGGTGTGCAAAACATTACGGTCGAACGCGCGTGCACCTATTCAGACCCGTATCGGTTTTTCTCTTACCGACGCGATGGTGCGCAAAGCGGTCGAATGGCGGGTTTGATATGGATCGATCCGGAGTGAAACGCATCTGAACTGAAAACTTGTCTAAGTCGAATCTTGGCTTAAAAACCCGCGCAAAATTCGCGTAAACACGTCGGCCTTTTCGACGTGTGGCCAGTGCCCCGCACCGTCAATAATCTTGGCCCGTGCGTTGGGGAACAACTTTTGAATAGTGGGTGTGTCGTTGGTCTGGATGTACTCTGAAGCGCTACCTTTAATAAACAGCGTCTGATTTTGAAACGGGACGTCGCTCTCAACTGCCGCAGCAATTGATTCGTATTCGTCAATCAGGACCTGCAAATTCATTTTCCATGCAAAACCGGTTTCAGTGCGCTGAAGGTTTTTTAGCAGAAATGAACGCACAGCCAATTCCGGAACCGCGTCGATAATGGCTGCGTCTGCCACTTGTCGAGATTTTAGTGAGGCGGTATCAAGCGCGGTCAACGCATCAAAAATAGCATCGTGATGACGCGCGTACCGGCGTGGTGCGATATCCACAACCGTAAGCGTTCGCGCGCGCGTGGGAAAGTCCAGTGCCAGCTGCATCGCTGTTTTTCCACCCATCGAATGCCCAACGATATGAGCGCGGTCGATGTTGAGGTTATCCATCGTCGCGACAACATCTTCCGCCATATCCGCGTATCCCATTTGGTCGTCGTGCGGCGACTGACCGTGGTTGCGAAGATCCAGTGCAGTCACGTTAAACTCATCAGACAGTGCGCGCGCCTGCGAGGCCCAGTTTTCCAGCGATCCAAAAAGCCCGTGCAATATCACAACGGGGCGGCCGCGTGCACCAAACGTCCTCGAGTTCAAAATAACCGACATAGGGTAAGTCTACAATTTGCGGTTGTATGAGTGCTAGACTGCGCGCCATTATTGAATCGGCCAAAGTGCATGTCGGAGTTTCGCGCGGGTTTAATGTTGATGTTGGGCGCCAATATGCTTTGGGGCCTAATGCCCGTATTCTGGAAGTTATTTGACGGCGTGGATTCGGCTGAGGTTCTCGCTCATCGCACTGTGTGGTCGCTGGTGTTCACTGCTTTTTTACTGTCTTTTTCGCACGGGTTTCAGCAGGTTTGGCAGCGACTCCGGGACGCGAAGCAGTTCGCGCTATTACTTTTCTCGTCAATTCTGATTGGCGCCAACTGGTTGGCCTACATCTGGGCTGTCAACACCGGACAAGTGGTTGCGTCCAGTATGGGTTATTTTCTGGCGCCTTTATTGAGCGTGTGTTGCGGGGTGATTTTCTTTCGCGAGCGCTTGCGTCTCTGGCAATGGATCGCGGTTGCAATTGCGGCGATGGGCGTCTGCGTTCAGTTTATCGTGTTCGGGGAGGTTCCGTGGGTTGGTTTGTTTCTGGCAGGGACGTTCGCCGCCTATGGCGCGGTACGCAAAAAATCTTCCTGTGATTCCACCAGTGGTCTGGCCGCTGAAACGCTGCTGCTTACGCCCCTGGCGATCGCGTATATGCTCTGGCTGGAGGCCGAATCGCGTGCGCAGTTTATGCACGTAAGTTTGTCGCTTGACGCTTTTTTTGTCTTGGCTGGTTTGGTCACCGCCTTGCCTCTGGTACTATTCGTGGCGGCATCCAAGCGCTTGCCGCTTTCAACCGTTGGGCTCATGTTTTACCTGACGCCGACGCTGCAATTTTTGCTTGGTTTGCTTGCGTATAACGAAACAATAACACTTGGCGAGTGGCTGGGATTTGTTTTGATCTGGATGGCGCTGGTGATTTTCACGCTGGACGGCCGACGTGCTGAACGAGCGCTACCTTCGGCGCCAATGCATCAATCCCAAGTCTGAGCAGTGAGAACGCCTGTTGACCTGATAGGATCTAAACGGAAAATCCCTTGAAATCCCAAATCGAATCAATCGTTTCGCAGCTGCGTGATGCGGGTGCAAGCAACGTGCTCAGTGGTCGCAGGATTGGGCTGGAAAAAGAAAGTTTGCGCGTCGACCCCAACGGTGTCATCGCTCAGACAGATCATCCGCGTGCCTTGGGCTCTGCGTTAACGCATTCAGCGATCACCACAGACTACTCCGAAGCATTATTGGAAATGGTTACGCCGGCATTCGGCGAGATGCGAGAGACGCTAGGATTTCTCGATGAAACACACCGCTTTATCTTTCAAAATCTGGATGACGAGATTTTATGGTCGACCAGCATGCCTTGTGTGCTCGACGGCGATGCCAGCATACCAATCGCTGAGTATGGATCATCAAATGCGGCGACGATGAAAACGACATACCGCCGTGGTTTGGGACATCGCTACGGCCGTGTGATGCAAGCCATTGCCGGTATTCACTACAACTATTCCTATCCCGAGTCATTCTGGGAACTGCTTCGAGACATCAAGGGTTCGAATCAGGATTTGCAAACATTTGTTTCTGAATCCTACATCGGCATGATTCGTAATTTGCACCGTTACGGCTGGCTGGTACCGTATTTATTCGGTGCATCACCGGCTATATGCCGTTCGTTTCTTGGCAGTGCCGAAACCCCGTTAGATGAGCTTTTTGAACACAGTTACTACGGGCCGTACGCGACTTCGCTGCGAATGGGAGATATTGGTTATCAAAACGCCAAAGAGGGCGAGTTGGGCATTCGCGTTGATTACAGTTCGCTAGGCGCGTATGTCGAGAGCCTAAGTAAAGCGATCAACACATCGAGCGAACAGTATAAACAATTTGGTTTGGAAAAAAACGGCGAATGGCAGCAACTGAATTTTAATGTGCTGCAAATTGAAAACGAGCACTATTCTACTGTTCGTCCCAAACAGATCTTGCGCGGTGAAGAAAAGCCAACCCTTGCACTCGCTAAACGTGGCGTCGCCTACATTGAGTTGCGTTCCCTCGACGTAAACGTTTTTGAACCGCTGGGAATCAGCGAGGAACATATGCGCTTTTTGGAGTCGTTTTTGCTATTCAGCCTGGTTGCGCCGAGCCCACCCTTGCCAGATTATGAGCAGCTTGAAGTGAAAGCCAATTTTAACTCAGTTGCGTTTGCGGGGCGCGATCCAAAACTGCAACTTCAACGCAACGGAGAATCTATAGGACTGCGCACTTGGGCGGAGGAGATATTTGACTATTTGTCCCTTGGCTGCGATCTTCTCGATGCGGGAAGAGAACATCATATTTATTGTTCCGCGCTACAACAACAACGTGCAAAAATTAAAGACCCGGATCGCACGCCTTCGGCTCGAATACTCAACGAAATGATGCAGAATAAGGAAGAGTTTTTTGAATTCTCACTGCGTTATTCAGAGCAGCATCGGTCTTACTTTAAATCGCGACCGCTGGATCATGAAACCGAATCGCGTTTCGAGGAAATGGCGATCGATTCGCTAGATAAACAACGAAAAATTGAGGCTGCAGACACGCTTAGCTTCGATGAATTTTTGCATGAGTATTTTAGTCAAACCTAAACACGATTTTACCAAGAACCAGCCCCTAACACTCTCGTGACAGGCTTGCTAGAAACCACAATTGACGCACTGATTCTGCTTGTATCGCTTGATGCAGAACTGTGGAAAATAGTGGCCATATCGTTCAGCGTTTCCCTGCAAGCCGTGCTTTACACGGCGCCCGTTGGATTTCTTGTTGGATTTCTGCTTGCGTATACCTCGTTTCATGGGAGAAAGGTTGCAATCTCGATTGTAAACACCTTGTGGGCGGTGCCCGCCGTGGTCGTTGGGTTAACCTTGTATTTGCTGCTCTCCCGCGCCGGGCCGATGGGAGACTGGCAGTGGCTGTTTACGCAGAAAGCCATGATTCTCGGACAAATGCTACTTAGCCTGCCGGTGATCATTGTCATGGCACACACTGCGTTTCAGGCCGGTGATCGCCGCGCTTGGGAGACTGCACTCACGCTTGGCGCAACACCCATGCGAGCGGTGTTTACGGTTATGTTTGAAGTTCGCTACGGATTGGCCGCCGCGATGATTGCCGCTTTTGGTCGCGTGATCGCGGAGGTCGGGTGCTCAATGATGGTCGGAGGCAACATACTGCACCACACGCGCAATATCCCAACCGCAATCGCACTTGAAACGAGTAAAGGTGCGTTTACACAAGGAATCGCACTTGGCATTGTTCTAGTTCTACTGGCGTTGACGCTAAACTTTGGCGTTGAGTTTTTTCGTGGCCGTGGAAGCGTGCAGTGAGCGCAGTGGTATACAGTTTTACCGGCATTGAGGCGACGATCAATTCGCACGTCCTTTTTCATATTGACCACCTCGAAATAAAACACGGCGCGTTTACGCTCTTGCGCGGTGAAAACGGCGTAGGAAAATCGACATTGCTTAAGAGTCTTGCAGGGTTGTCACCGCTCAATGTCCAGCGAGTGCTGCATAACGGACAACCTTTAACAATAAATCAGCATAAAGCACATTTTCGTCGTAGTACGATATATTTACATCAGCAACCGTATCTTTTTGACACAGACGTTGCCTCCAATCTGGCTTATGGTTTGAAGCGCCGAAAAATTAAAATAGATGACATCAACCATCGCGTAAATCAGGGGCTGGAATGGTCCGGACTTGCACATTTGCGTCACCGCCACGCCCGCGCTTTATCAGGCGGCGAAAGGCAACGCGTTGCTCTCTTGCGAGCTTATGTTTTACGGCCGCAGGTTCTGTACCTTGACGAACCGACCGTTGGTATGGACAAGGAATCGCGGGCGCTGTCACTGGAATTGATCGGGCGACTGTGCGACGAAGGCATCAGTGTGTTTATGACCAGTCATGAACATTTCGACGAATTTTCAATGTTCGAAGAAATCCTGTTTTTGCGCGATGGCGGCTTGTATCGCGAACCCGCAGTCTCCGCATCACAAATATGACTTCTGCGACGATCAATTCAGATGTCACGGCGCTCATTCTTGCAGGTGGTCGCGCCACGCGCATGGGCGGGATTGATAAAGGCCTGGTTGAGTTGAGTGGATTACCGCTGGCGCAACGCGTACTAAACCTATTGCAACACCAGGTTGGCGATGTGCTGATCAGTGCAAACCGAAATCGTGACGTATACGCCGCAATGGGTGCGAAAACGGTTAGTGATTTTGTAGAGAATTTTGCCGGTCCACTCGCCGGGATGGCGGCCGGTATTAAGGCTGCACAAACAAAATACCTTTTTGTGTGCCCCTGCGACTCGCCGTTTATTGGTAATGATATTGTTGCGCGTCTTCATGCGCGGATGTTAGAAACCAATGCGGAGATCGTCGTTGCCCACGATGGCCAGCGACCTCAGCCTGTGTTCGCGCTGATGCGTTGCAGTTTGTTGGCAAGCATGGTTGACTTTCTCGAACGCGGTGAACGTAAAATAATGTTTTGGTACAAGCAACACGATCTGCGCACGGCTGACTTTTCAGACTGTCTCGAGACGTTTGATAACATCAATACGCCCGAGGATGTTGCGCGAGCTGAAGCCCAACTTGTCGCGGGTGCAAATAATTTATGATCGAAAAACAACCTTCGTGCGCGGATGAAAACGAAACTGGATTGTTACCGGTTGCCACCGCTGTTGCGCGAGTGCGCGAATTGATCACACCTATCGCTGAATCCCACACCGTGGGCATTCGTGAAGCTCTTAATCGGGTGCTGGCGAGCGACGTCATTTCACCAATCGACGTGCCGGGCTACCGCAACTCGGCGATGGATGGCTACGCGATTTACAGTGACGATATTCCCGATCAGGGAGAGAGCGAACTGCGTGTGATTGGGACTGCATGGGCCGGTCGGCCGAGTGATGCCGATCCGCAGCGTGGTGAATGTGTACGAATCATGACCGGCGCGATGATGCCACAAGGTTGCGACACGGTTGTCATTCAAGAACACGTACGCGTAGAGGATTCATCCATAGCGATCGATGATCAGGTCGAGGTCGGTCGTAACGTCAGGGAGGCTGGCGAGGATATGCAGGCCGGCGAAACAGTACTGGTAAAAGGAACGCGAGTTCGACCCGCGCAATTAGGTTTGCTTGCCTCGCTGGGAATCGCCAAGGTCGAGGTCAAGCGCAAGCCGGTGGTCGCGTTTTTTACCACCGGAGATGAGTTGCGTTCGCTTGACGAACATGCGGGTGAACCTCTTGGCGCCGGCGAATTGTTTGACAGTAATCGATACACACTGTTTGGCATGCTGTCGCGCCTCGGTGTGGACATCATTGACCTTGGTGTTGTGCCTGACGATAGTGAACGAACCCGCAGCGCGTTCCTGGAAGCGACGCAACACGCGGATTTGGTGATCACGTCCGGTGGCGTTTCTGCAGGCGCAGCTGATTTTGTCACCCAAACACTACACGAGATAGGTGACGTCAGTTTCTGGAAGCTGGCAATGCGGCCCGGTCGTCCCTTGGCATGCGGGCGCGTCGGTGACGCGCTGTTTTTTGGCTTACCAGGAAATCCGGTTGCGGTGATGGTAACGTTTTATGAATTTGTGAAACCGGCAATTGCGCAACTAATGGGGTGTGTCGATTTGGATTCACCGACTGTTCGAGTGCCGTGTATTTCACACCTGAAAAAATCCCGTGGGCGCGTTGAATACCAGCGCGGCATTTACACTTGTGTGGATGGGGAAATGCAAGTCATCACCACCGGAAAGCAGGGTGCCGGTCGCTTGAGTTCGATGAGCGCCGCGAATTGTATGATCGTGTTACCGGCGGAGGTTGATACCATCGAGCCGGGAACATTGGTCGATGTCCAACTATTCGAAGGATTGGTTTGACGCTTCGAATTGACATGCTTATCGAACGGAAAAGCTCTTTTTCTGAAATCCGGATTTTTGCAATGTTTGTGACGCAGTACTCGAAAATGATCGAGGCGCGGGCAATTCCATACTTCATCAAGTAAATCGAACACGCAAAGTCTGGCTTTATATTTCAACTACTTGGTAGAATTCTCTCAAGCCCAACTCAAGTCAAATGAGCTAGGTGATTGATTTAAGGAAAAAACGGTGTGGCAGGGGGCTGAGTTGCAAACTGAGTGGTATTAGCGTCTGATACGGGGAAAGTATAAGCGCGTTAAACGCGCACCTGCGTTGCACCAACGCAGCGGGGTGGAGCAAAACTAATGGCTGCAGAAAAATCATCGTTAAAAACGAAAGTGATGCTCGTAGAGCCGTCGGCTACGATGCGCTACGTGTTACAGAATTATTGCGAGAAATCCGAATACGATACCGAGAGCTTTTCCAGCTTTGATCGCGCGCTTGAAGCACTGAAAAGCCAGTACCAATCATTTGAACTGGAATACCGCTGTGTGATTTTGGGTTGGCCAAATGTGCCCGCCACAGGTGCGGATGAATTTTTCGAGCTGCTCGAGTCAGCGGACTATCACGATCTCCCCGTTATTGTTCTGGCGCAGGATCTTCGCGCCGACGCGCGCGCCTGGGTAGCAGGTCGCAGCCACACCGTTCTGGTGCGTTGGAAAGAATATCGTACGATTATCGATCTGGTTAGTCGGCTGCTCGATCAGGATATTGCGGCAGACGATGAAGCGTTTCCGGCGAAGTTTTCCAATAACGATATCAACATCCTTGTTATAGACGATTCTCCCAGTATTCGTTATGCCTTGAGCGATTTGCTGAATTTGCAGGGCTACAATGTCGACGTTGTCGGGACAGTCGAACAAGGTTTGGAATCGGCACGCGCGGGTTCGTATGACATCGCTGTTATCGACTACTACCTGCAAGAATCGACTGGTGACGAGTTGTGTCGCCAATTGATGAGCGAGCCGCAAACGTCTGACATCACCTGCGCGATTTTGACCGGCACCTATTCCGATCACATTATTAAACGCAGTCTTCGTGCTGGCGCGGTCGAATGCATGTTCAAAAATGAGTCCAGCGAACTGTTGCTCGCGCGCATCGATGCAATCAGTCGCATGGTACGAAATAAAAAACAATTAAAAGAAGATCATCTGCGACTCGATGCGATTCTGGGGTCGGTCAAAGACGGCGTGTACGGCGTCGATCACGATGGCAACATTACATTCGTCAACTCGCGAGCAAAAAGTTTGTTGGGATATCCTGACGACGAGGATTTTGGTGGCAAATCCGCGCACGAACTTTTTCACCACTCGGATGCCAACGGATTGCCGATTGCAGCAAAGAACTGCCAGATTCAGCGCGCTTATGAACACGGCGTTGCGGTGCAAAATATGGACGGCATTTTCTTCGACTACAAAGGTCGCGTTGTGAACGTGGTGTACACAATTCGACCACTGATCGTGCAAAACAAAGAAGCTGGCTCGATCGTTGAATTTTCCAAACGCGAGCAAAACGCGGTTCTCGATCCGAGCACCTGGCGCTATCTGGCCTACGACAATATTTCCGGTTTGATGAACCGTCGCCATTTCGAGTCTTGTCTGGAAAATGAAATTAATCGGGTAAAACGCACGCAGGCAAAATACAGCCTGCTGGTTATAACGGTCGATTTTGCTGCGTACGGCGGCCGCTCGGTCAATATCTCAACCAGTGCAGCGCTGGTCAAAGCGGTTTCGAAACTTTTGGTACGTCGCTTTCGCAACACTGATTTGATGGGCTATTTGGGTGACGGGCAGTTCGGTCTAATCTTGTCTCATACGACTGTCGATGATGCCTATTTAGTGACGCGCAAACTCACGCAGGCGATCACCGCCTTGTCTAAAAAGTTGAAAAATTCTCGTATCGATTGCAGCGGCGGATTGATTAGTATTGGCCGCACCAATTCCTTTGGCCCCACCGAGTTGATCTCAAAAGCGCAACTCGGATGTCAAATTGCCAAACGCAAAGGCCGCAACTACACCTTTGTTTGCGATATCAATCAGGTTATCCCGTGCTTTAGTACGCTCGATGGCAAGCGCATGGTTTCGACAGTCAAGATTCCTCCGGGCGCTGTTTTAAACTAGCTGGCCGCTGGCGACACAACTTCAATCTAGTTTTTCTTGCGCAAGGCTTTGATTGCCCGGTCCAACCCGTCCAAGGTCAGCGGAAACATTCGATCATCCACCAACTCGCGCGTCATGCGCACTGACGGTATGCGCGGCCAGCGCTGCTCCGGTACAGGGTTCAACCACACGGCGTGCGGGTAAACGGTAAGAAAACGCCGCATCCATACTTCTCCCGACTCCTCGTTCCAGTGTTCCACGCTGCCCCCGGGGTAGGCGATCTCGTACGGGCTCATGGTAGCATCCCCGACAAAGATGATTTTGTAGTCCGCCGCGTAGGTCCGCAGGACTTCGAAGGTTGGCGTTGTGTTGTTGTGACGCCTGCGATTGTCTTTCCAGACGCGTTCATACAAAAAGTTATGAAAGTAAAAGTATTCGAGATGTTTGAATTCGGAGCGTGCGGCTGAAAACAACTCTTCACACACGCGGATGTGGTCATCCATCGATCCGCCGATGTCAAAGAAGATCAAAACCTTAATCGCGTTGTGTCGCTCCGGCACCATTTTGATATCGAGTAAACCGGCATTTCGCGCCGTAGCGCGGATAGTGTCATCGAGGTCGAGTTCTTCGGCAGAACCCTCACGCGCGAAACGGCGCAGCTTGCGCAGCGCGATTTTGATGTTGCGCGTACCGAGTTCGCGTTCTCCGTCAAGATTTCGATACGCGCGTTGATCCCATACCTTGACCGCGCTGCGGTTACGCGACTCGTTTTGACCGATGCGAATACCTTCTGGATTGTAGCCGTATGCGCCGAAAGGCGATGTGCCTCCCGTGCCAATCATTTTGTTGCCGCCCTGGTGGCGATTCTTTTGCTCGGCCAGGCGCTCACGCAGCGTCTCCATCAGCTTTTCCCAACCGCCGAGAGATTCGATCTGAGATTTTTCTTCATCGCTGAGGTGGCGCTCCAGTTGCTTGCGCAACCATTCGGCGGGTATGTCCGCGTTGACCTCGCCGAATAACGCTTGTGCGCCGTTGTAAAACTGGGCAAAAACGGCGTCGAAGCGGTCGTAATACTGCTCGTCCTTAACCAGAGCCGTTCTGGCGAAGTGGTAGAACTGCTCGGCGTCGTGTTCGACAACGCCTGCTTTCAAACCACCGAGCAACGAGAGATACTCCGTGAGCGATACCGGAACGCCGGCGTCGCGTAGATCAGTAAAAAACTGAGCGAGCATGCGCTATCGGTTTTCGCGCCGGTTGAGAAACACGAGCTGTTCGAATAGATGCACGTCTTGCTCGTTTTTCACAAGTGCGCCATGCATTTGAGGGATAAGCTTTTCCTTACTCGATTCGCGCAATGCTTCCGGTGAAACGTCTTCCGCCACCAACAGTTTGATCCAGTCGAGCAGTTCTGAGGTCGACGGCTTTTTCTTTAATCCGGGCACTTCTCGAATCGCGAAAAACACATTCAGTGCCTCGCTCAGTAGATCCTGCTTGAGGCTTGGGTAGTGGGTATCAACAATCGCGCGCATTGTCGTTTCATCCGGAAACTGGATGTAATGGAAAAAACAGCGGCGTAAAAACGCGTCCGGGAGTTCTTTTTCGTTGTTGCTGGTGATGATGACCAAAGGGCGATGTCTGGCGCGCACCCACTGCTGGGTTTCGTAAACGTAGAATTCCATTTTGTCGAGTTCGAGCAACAGATCATTGGGAAACTCGATGTCGGCTTTGTCGATTTCATCAATCAACAATACGGCCTGTTGGTCGGATTCAAACGCGTCCCACAGTTTTCCGGGGATGATGTAGTTACTAATGTCGTGAACTTTTTCATCGCCCAGCTGCGAATCGCGTAAGCGTGATACAGCGTCGTATTCATAAAGTCCTTGCTGTGCTTTGGTAGTCGATTTGATGTGCCACTGGATCAATTTCGCGTCGATCGATTGCGCGACTTCCTCTGCCAGTTGGGTCTTTCCGGTACCGGGTTCGCCTTTAATGAGGAGCGGGCGCTCGAGGATCAGCGCGGCGTTGACCGCTGTTTTTAAATCATCGGTGGCAATGTAGCTGTCGGTGCCGTCAAATCGAATACTCATTCTTCTGCTCAATTGTTCATGTGCGGGACATTGCGGGTAAGATAGCAGAAATTGATCCGTTTCAGATTGCGATACCGTATGAAGAAGGCCACAAAAAATACTCAGCGCTTGGAAACAATCGAGCTGCCGTCACCGGCAGCGGGAACCACAATCACTCTTGATTTCTACCACTACGGAGAGGCGGGCCGAGGTCCCAAGGCTTATATTCACGCTGCGTTGCATGCCGATGAAATTCCGGGCCTGCTCGTCGCGCGAAAACTAATAGCGATGATCGCTGATGCAGATAGCCGCGGTGAGATCGCGGGGTCGATTTTGATCGCACCGGTGGCGAATCCGCTGGGCTTAAATCAGTTTTTTCACGGACGATTACAAGGACGTTTTTTTACAGAAAGCGGTAAAAACTTTAATCGGGAGTTTCCGGAAATTTCCGGGCCAATCGCGCAAAGGGTTAGCGAACAGTTGACGAACGACGCGGCGCACAACGTCGATCTTATTCGCGCGGCCGCGCGCGAGATTTTAGCCGCTACTATTCCACTGGATGCGCTTGGATTTTTGCGACACGCCTTGTTCTCGCGTTCCGTCGATGCCGATTACGTGCTCGACCTTCATTGCGACGATGAGGCCAATCTTTATTTTTATACATTGCCGGAGCTGTGGCAGGACTTCAGAGATTTGGCAGCGTTCATGCGCTGTGAATCCGTATTGCTTGCCGAAGCGGATCCGTCAATTCCGTTTGATGAAGCTAACAGCGCGCTTTGGCAGCGTTTGGCTCAACGCTTTCCCGAACACCCGATTCCACTCGCGTGTAAGTCCACGACCCTCGAGCTGCGAGGTGATCGTGACGTTGACGATGAAACTGCACATCGCGACGCGCTTGGAATCTTCCAGTACCTTCAATCGCGCGGCGTGATCGCCGGAGATGCGCCGCCGGTGCCTGAACTAGAATGCGAGGCCACGCCTTTTTCGGGTGTTGGACAGGTGATCGCGAGGCACGCCGGGATCGTGAGTTTCTTTCGCGAGCCGGGTGAAGTGGTTTCCAAAGGCGAATTGCTTGCAAACCTGACGCCGCTGGAACCGTTTTCGCCAGCCACCGAATTGATCGCGCCGGTTTCGGGCGTCATGTATTCGCGCACTCGTGAGCGTTACGCCTATTCGGGTAAGGTTGTTTGTGAAGTCGCAGGGCGAGCACCCTTGAACGAAAATGCGGGAAAGTCTCTGCTTTCGAACTAGGCCGGTTTCGATTCGGCGGCGGTCGCGTCTGACTGCGGCGCGTCGAGTGGACGCAAATGCTTTAGCCAGTGCTTTTCCCAATATCGAAATCCCTGACTGATAAAAAACACCAGGATCATGTAAAAAATCATCGCGGTGACAAAACCTTCGTAGGCCAGATAGTAGCGACCGTTTAGCCAGCGGCCCACGCCCAGGATGTCCTGTAGCGTAATCGTGCTAAGCACAACCGAGCTGTGCAGCATAAAGATCACCTCGTTCGAATAGGCGGGCAGTGCGCGACGGAACGCGCTGGGTAGGACGATGCGCCGCATAAGGGTCCAACGGGACATTCCTGCGGCGCGCGCGGCTTCAATTTCCCCTCTTGCTGTATTTTCAATCGCGCCACGTAAAAATTCGGTTGTGTAGCCCGCTGTGTTCAAAGAGAAAGCGATCAGTGCGCACCACCAGGCGCTGGACAGAATCGGGTCCCAAAGAAAGCTGTCGCGAACGGCGTCGAATTGAGCAAGCCCGTAGTAGATCAGGTAGGTTTGCACCAGCAGAGGCGTTCCACGAAAAACGTATGTAAAACACCAGATCGGTGGGTTCAGCCACGGGTGTTTGTAGGCCCGTGCGACAGCCAGAGGAATCGCCATTAATCCGCCGATCAACAGCGCTATAAAGGTGATTTGCAAAGTGAGCAGCGAGCCCCAAAGAAATTTGTCGATGTGATCCCACACCAATACAAAATCCAGCGGTGACTGGTTCTCGCTAAAGTCGGCGAGGTACTCCCAGAATGTTCGCTCGGCGGTGTTGCTCATGTTCTCAATCCACCGGAGCGACCCGCACTGTAGCGTCGATCCAGCCAGCGCAAGCCGACATCTGAAAATGCTGTCAGGATCAGGTAAATCACCAGCACTGCGAACATAAACGTAAACGGTTCGCGCACCGAGCGCCCCGCAGTGGATGCATTCCACACAAGGTCGTGCAGTCCAATCACTGAGACCAAGGCGGTCGCCTTAATCAACACCAACCAGTTATTCGTGAAACTCGGCAGTGCGTGGCCGACCATCTGTGGCCACGTTATGCGTCTAAAAACAGTTCCGCTCGACATGCCGCAGGCGGTCGCGGCTTCTATTTGTCCGCGAGGAATCGCGATGATCGCGCCGCGAAAGGTCTCGGTCATGTATGCACCAAAAACGAAACCGATCGAAAATACACCCGCAGAAAACTGGTCGACCTCCACGTAGTCCCACGCACCAGTAAGATTGCCAAAGTCGTTGAGCAGCTGCTGGCCGCCGTAGAACAGCAGCATCATCAGAACGAGATCGGGTACGCCGCGAATCAGTGTGGTGTAAAGGTTGGCGCTGGTTTGCAGTGCACGATTACTTGAAAGTTTGGCAACCGCCCCGAGAAGGCCGAAAACAACAGCGAGAATGAGTGAGCACAGAGCCAGCGCAATCGTAACCTGCGTACCCTCCCACAGAAGGTTGCGATATTCCCAGACTGTGTCCACTGCAGATAAAGCGACGGGCTCGCGAGGAGCCCGTCTGTATCATTCACAAAAAGTCAGATACGTCGCACGACGCTTAGTTGCCGTAGATGTCGACAGGGAAGTACTTGTCGTTCATGGATTTGTAGGTACCGTCTGCGCGGATGTCCTGGATCGCCTGGCTCAGCATGTCGCGCAGCGCTGAGTCTTCTTTACGGACCGCAAAGCCCGCACCGCTGCCCTGACATTCAACATCGTCGATTGCACCACCAACAAACTCGAAAAGAGATCCCGCAGGTCGCGTAAGAAAGCCTTCCTGAGCTTGCAGTGAGTCAGACAGCTGTGCGTCGAGACGGCCAGCCGCGAGATCCTGGAAGACCTCTTCTTGCGTGCTGTACAGAACAAGTTCTGCGCCAGGGTAGAGTTTCTCTGCTGAACACTGATGCGTGGTCGCGCGCTGTACGCCGACTCGTTTGCCACTCAGGCTATTGGCGCTTCCATCGATGCCCGAACCTTTCTCAACCACCAGCATCGCGGGCGTGTTGTAATACTTAACGGTGAAGTCCACTTTCTTTTTGCGCTCTTCGGTGATCGACATCGATGCGATGATTGTGTCGAATTTCTTCGCCAGAAGCGCGGGAATCATGCCGTCCCATTCCTGCTCTACCAGCACGCATTCTTTGTTGAGGCGCTTGCAGACTTCTTCGGCAAAATCGATATCGAAGCCCTTAAGCGTGCCGTCAGCTTCTTTCCATGAAAACGGAGGGTAAGCACCCTCAACACCAACGCGCAGGGCATCGGCGCTGGCAAAGCCGGTCGCCATAACCATAACCGCAGCGGCGGCGATCCGGGTGAGATTTGTCAGTTTCATCGTGTATTCCTCAGGTTAGCTTGGGATTGCATTGTTATGTGAGTGGTCGCTGAAACGACCACAACCGCACTATAGCGCGGCTCAGTGTAACGATTTGGA
>JBCCGL010000018.1:0-87655 GCA_039029275.1 Pseudomonadota bacterium
CGTTACCGCTCATGGTGTCAGCGCCATCTCCACCAAACAGTTCATCATTCCCATCATTGCCGTCAAGGGTGTCAGCGTCGTCTCCACCATACATCTCATCGTTGTCGGCACCGCCGTTCATTGTGTCAATGTCATCACCACTCATCGTATCAATGCCGTCACCGCCATACATCGTATCAATGCCGTCACCGCCATACATCGTATCATTATCGTAGTTACCATCCAGTCGATCATCTCCGCCGCCGCCTTCCATATCGTCGTCACCGTAACCGCCCAACAACCAGTCATTTTCGGTACCGCCACCCATGACATCATCACTTCCACCACCTGCAAGAATATCTATTCCTTCACCGCCAAACAGGTAGTCATTGTCGTCGCCGCCTACCAGCAGGTCATCGCCGGTGCCACCCCGCAAAGAGTTGATGCCATTGCCGCCGTACAATTGATCATCGTCAGCGCCGCCATCCATAACGCTACTGCCATCACCGCCGGTGAGCACATCATCACCGGCTTCGCCGATAAACCAATCTTCGACTGCACCGGATGCTGTAAGAACATCATTGTTTTGACTGCCGAAGATATGTTCGATTCCGGTGATCGACTCGGTATTGCCGTACGTATCGACGACCTGAGTATCGGTCGATAGATCGAGAGTGATGCCGCCAGCGCCCGTCTCTCCGCGGAAATCTAAGATGTCGTAGCCATCACCACCATCATAGGTATCAGTACCCGCACCTCCGGCCAGAGTATCATGGCCATCACCACCGTCGAGGGTGTCGTTGCCGGCGTTACCGGTGATGATGTTGTTGTTGGAGTCGCCGCTGATCACATCGTCGCTTCCGGTACCGACCACATTCTCAACGTTGCGGATCGAGTCGGTATAGCCGTAGGTATCCTGCGCGGTGCCATTTGACAAATCGACGGTTACGCCAGCGCCACCGGACTCAGCGCTGTAATCAATCGTGTCTGTATCGTCACCGCCGTTGATGGTGTCGTTTGCATCACCGCCGTAGAGTTGATCATCACCAGCTCCACCATAAAGTTCGTCGTTGCCGCCATCACCGTACAAAAAATCGTTACCGTCACCTCCCCACAAATCATCGGGGCCGCTACCGCCCCAGAGATAATCGACACCATCTCCACCTCGTAGCTGATCCCAATTACTTCCTGCGTATAAATAATCATTGTCATCCCCACCGTATAAAAGGTCTGTGAAGTTAGCTCCTGTAAGGGTGTCATCACCACTACCGCCGTACGCCCGGTAACCGTGGGAATTGCTCAGCGTTAACACATCATTGCCGCCGTTCCCATGTAGATTCCACACGTTTGAATTACCTGATTTATCTACAATGTCGTCGCCATCGTCACCATAATAATTTTGTGCCACAATATTTCTCCTCTTAGAATTTCTAAAAAAATTGCTTTTTTCTTTTCAAGCCTTCAGCTCGTTTATTTCAAACGACACTCGAGCCAGAACGCATGACGCTCCGTGTTACTCAACAAATCCGCCCTGCTAAAAATGAGGTTCCCCTCAAGCGCGAAGAATGCCTCAATCCGAATTACGATCAACAGGCAAGCACTTGATTTTTATATAATATGAGTAAATTAACCGACCGGTAAAACTGACGCATTCAAAATCCCAATAAGTGGATTTCCTGTGCGAATGCGAAATGAGTTTCTGCCTAGGCCGGTGCTGGCACGTGCAATGATGTAACGCTGTTTACGATTTGTAAGAAGGAAATTAATAAGTTCTGGTGTATTGATTTTACATGAGTAAACACCATTGCACCGCTTTGAAATATTCGCTAAAGCACGTGTTTTTCGATATCAGCTTAATACGTAATTGAGATTGTTATTAAAATCCGAATCCGCTACGTTCTGTGCAAGCATTAAGGTCACATGCTGCCCAACTGCGCGCTAAAAAAATTTTGAAAATCACGGCCGAGTGATGGACGATAGCACAGGTTTGAGATTCAAAATTTTGCGATAAGTGCACAGATTAGAATCGCACTTAGCAAAAGTGATCAGGAGTTACCTATCCAAGATCGTCGATGAGCTTTCCAATGCAATCTCTATATTGGCTGTGATTAGGAAGCACAGCATAGAATCCATTATTTGTCTTCATCCTGAATCCCTCAAGCTCAATCAGCCAATTGTTTTCTAGATATCGGTCAACCAGACCGTTCCAAGCCAGTATGATTCCTCGACCTGCCATTGCGTGCTCGATATTATTCACGTGAGTAAAAATACGGCGCTCTTGGTGTGCGCTATTGTATTTGCTACCAAAAAATGAGAACCAATCTGCCCAGCCAACGTAATCTGCATACAACGCACCCTCACTCAAAAGCGGGAGAGTGTTAAAGCGTTCAACTTCCAGCGGTCGCGACCAAATTTTCAGTTGCTCTGCAAGCGCGGGTGAGCAAACTGGAAAAACCTCCTCAGGAAAAAGTTGATAAGCATACTTCTCTTTCCAGATACCGTTTCCGAACAATATTGAAACGTCGCAGTCGTCTATATCTATGTTTTCAGCACGATCCTCTGATCGCACGACAAAATTTGTGTTTGGAAAAAAGGATTCTAACTTCCCCGCACGCGGATACAGCCATAGTGTAGCGATCGCGTGGCTACACCCTATGGATATTGTTTGCTTACCTCCGATGACATCAAAGGCGCGAGTTATACCCGCGAGCCCATCGGAGACGGCCTGATAGAGTATTTTGCCTTCATTGGTGAGCGTTACCCTGTTGTTTTCTCGCACAAACAGATCAATATTCAGCGTCTGCTCGAGAGCAGCAACGTACCGACTAACAGATGGTTGCGACATCCCCATATAATCCGCCGCTTTGGTGAAACTGTTCATGCGAGCCGCCGCCTCGAAATGAGGTAGCGCGTTCATTACAACTGACTTGCTTAAAAGTTCACTCATCTTTTTCAACCGTTCTTTTTTCTGAAGTGAAAATAACTGGACACGTTTCCTTTACACAGCATTTATCTCCTTTATTTCTACCAATTAGGCTTCCAGTTATGGAAGAATTTAGACCAAAACCGTGCATGGCTCACATATTTACTTGGAGATCTTATTTGCCAATAGAACGATTAAGACAAATGTTTGAACAAATCGGCATTTTGGTTTGCAAAGTTGATAGACGGTCTAAATTCGTACTAGATTTTTGTTAACACATGGCTCACAAGCGACTTGTTCTTGTCTTCAATTGTTCAACAAAATCAGACAGATGCGATGATCAGAGGAAACCGAAAAATGACAGGTGCAACTCCGCTGACCGGGCCATTTTTGGTGGTTAGTGTCTAGGCATCATTAACTTGTTGACGCCAGGACCTGAATTGACCAGGACTTTCGTCGTACGTTGCTTTAAACCACCTGCTGAAATGCGAACTATCCGAGAACCCGCACTCGTACGAAATCTGCCCAATTGAACGCGTTGTATTGGTCAAAAGCCATCTCCCATGCGCAAGACGCATATCCCTATATAGCTCGCCAGGTGAAGACGCTGAGTATTTCTTAAAGACCCGGCCCAGTTCTCGCTCAGAGATATTGAGCTTGCTTGCCAATGCAGAAATGGAGAGAGGATTTGAAATATTTTGCTGCATCAAGCTTACAGCTTGCTCAACCAACCTGTTTCCGCATGCGACTAGGTATTCGTAGGGATGATGCGGCATGTGATGTGCCGTTCGCCGTGAATCAACCACCATAGTCGTTAGTGCCTTTGTGGCCCTTGCCTTGCCCGATTTTGATTCAACAATCGCGCAAGCCAGATCAATTGAAGAAGTGCCGCCATTACACGTGATTACCCCCTCATCAATCACATAGTTCCGGTCGGTTATTGGTTTTATGTCTGGAAACAGGGCCTGCATTTGCTTTAGGTGCAAAAAATTTACGGCACAGGTTTTACCAGCGAGTAAGCCTGCACGGGCCACGAGGAAAACACCTGTGCAAAGACCAATCACGGTTGTCCCACGATCATATGCTGTACGAAGATGTTGCAGAGTCTCCTCTGGCTCTTCAACGGTCCATGGCAGTCGTCCTCCAACCACAACAAGATAGTCTGTAGGGCTAGCATCCGCCAGTGCTACATCCGGCGTTACTTCAATACCACAGCTCGTGCGAATCGGTTTCAGCGTGGTGGCCGCAAACTGCCAGCGGCAGTAGATCTGACGACTGTAGTCGGCCTCATCGGCAGAAAGTCGCAAAATATCGATGAACCCTGAGAATGGCAGAAGGGAAAACTGTTGCGTTAGCAGAAACGTGACCGTTAAATCCGGCTCGATATTCAGAGCTTCAGGGGCTGGGGGAAAGATTTCATTTAAATTTTGCATCGTTCTTATTCTTTAAATGAAAGATTGCAATCGTTTCACTAAATACCCTTAAAGAATATTTGTTGATCATGATAGCTGCAACTTGATCATCCGGTAACTCGATACGAAAATGACGCATTCTTGGCGTTTTTGTTAGTAAAACGAAGAGCTTTCAGGATGGTTGACTTCAGCTAAAGTATAGCCGGCAAATACGGCGGCTTCACCGATATTTCCTTAATGTTTCGAACAGCATTCAGCGTTACCATGTTGAAGCACAGCTAGCAGATATCGATTTTGTGACGATCGAGTAGAGATTTAGATACAGAACTTGGTCAGGGAAACAACAGACGAGAAATTTGATCAAGTGATGTTCTGCGCGCAGAAAGTAGACACTGCGCATCCGACTGACCGATTTTTTACCTGGGCCACTTAGGCACGCGCTTCCAGCACTCACTTTGCACGCTCAACTGCTCTCAAAAAGTTACAATACTCTGATTGTATAACTTCTCGTACATCAAATAATTGATCGTCGAGCTTTCGATCAGTTGATATTAAGCCGCTTCATTTTCTTAACACTCGGTAAGCGCTGGCACAAAGCCCAGCGCTCAATTCCGCCGCTGACAAAAAATTAGTTTGGAGAGTAGGTCCTGACTACAAAGGTATTTTTTGGAAACCTGTCATCAAACTATCGAATCACCCAATTGAGATTCTGCTTGCGTTTCTTTTGTGCGCTTTCGCCCGCTTGGTGTCAGAGCGATCTCACCGAAATCCTTTTCGTACGTCTGCACCAATCGGCCGAGCTGGATTGCCAATTGCTTTGCTGTTGTGTAGTTCATTGCGATACGATGACTGACGTCAAAATGGATTTGCGCCGCAACGTCAGGGCCACTTTCCTCACTAGGCTGTTCAGGCAGGTTCACACCAAAGTCAATAAATAACTCATCCGCGGTTGGCAATGGATGAAAACCATTGGCGTATGTTGTCACCATATCATCGCGGTTTACTCGAACGCGAATGCGTGATTTATTATCACTTTCATTTGCCGCACCGTTTGTTTGGTTGGCGTCTTTTTTATTGTTACTCATGATCTTCTCTACTTTATTTGGTTATATCTAACTATAAGTTGGCGATGAGCGGAATCACGCTCACTAAAAGTCAAGTTCGACACCCGTAAACGCCGCTTTAGGTGCAATTGAAATCCACATATATTCGAACTTGGCATCGATTGAGGGTATTAGGAGGTAATCACCCCTGGCGCTTTTATATCCTTCATAACCATCGGCAATCACTGCCGATATCGAAAAGTCCGCCATTCCGATTCGTTTGAGGCGCCATTGACCACCAACGAAACGACTGGTGGTATGCATCGTGTTCGTGTAAACACCGGCGCCGAACCATTTGTAGCGCATGTATACGCCGTTTTGATTTTCGTTTTTAGATAGCTCGCGATCAAAGTGATAGGACCCAGCTATATAACCGACCGCAAATTCATTTGCATTGACCTGTAATCCCAAACTACCGATAAAAATTGCAACCGTAACTAAAATTCTTTTTTTTGTTCTGTTTATCATTCAACCGACCTTTTTAATTTGAGTTAGTAGTCTCCAATTTTTTGAGCGCACTGCCTTCGTCAACCGCAGACCCAGTGAAAGGACTGCATGGTTGTTTTTCTCCTGCGACTGATTGCCAAGTTGTCATAGCTCCTCGTGGTTCCCCGTTGGCATCAGTGACACTTTAGCCAAGCTTCTCCGCGCATTTTTCCAAAAATGAGAGACCAATCAGCGGAGTGAACGACATAGCGTCACTCATATGGTTTTCCTCTCCTCACGTTTGATGTTGTTGCTCTTGCTATCGCGAACCTCCAGTCTGTTCCGGACGATTGTTCGCGCTAACAGGGTTCCGCCAAACGTAACTCTGATATCAACGTTTGGGCTGGCACCGATAGACTGAATAGCGGTAAAGCGATGAGCGCTCACGAGGTGGGATGAAAGTCCTGTGACTGCATCCACATCAGTATTGTTTTCAGGTAGCAATACAACAGAGCAAATTTGACCAGCACTACCTACGTCACTCAGAGCACCGTGATCTTTCGATACCGCTTCGTGATCTATGAACACCATGCTCATCCTCTCCCGCAGCGGCTGATGCGGACACATCGCACACTGTCATTGTTTTTCTGCAACACGGGTTAGAACCATAGACTCCTTGTCGATTAGCGCTGTCGATACAAAAATCAGGTGCCTTTGTACTTCCCGCATCACGTTAAAGTTAGAACTAAGAGCGGTTAACGGCCGTGGAGCTTATGGCCGAAAACCGCTCCAGAGGCTAATTGTTACCTCATTACAGAACGCACTACGGAATCTTCAGCGCGTTCTTAAAGAGAAATGATCAGGCTGTAGCTGCCTGTGATTCCTCTGCGCGACCATTATTTTTCTTGGATGCGGATATTTTTGTCGCTTCCGCTGCGCTATCACCGGTCTCCGGTAACGACGCGCCCGGAAGGCTACTAATGTCGAGCCCTTCCGGAATTACTCCTGCTTTTTGGGACGCCTCAAGTGCCTGGCGCATACGTTCGTCTTTCATAAAATTGCCGATTACGGAGAGTGCATACAGAAAACCAGGAAGCGGCATCGCGATAGCTTCCTGCAACTCTGGTTTCACCTTTGAAGGATCGACATCCTCTGACAATACCGGGCCTTGCGCGACAAAATACATTTTTACCACGCCATTGTTCATCTGGATTGCGCCCAAGGTATCAAACAAACTTATCTGTGAGTTCATGAATGTGTCCCCGAGAATAGACATTTATTTTTTAATTTGATCGCGAGTTCATTAAAAACGTCTAGGCACTGTGTGTTCAACCATGATGAAAGAAGAATCATCAATTCAGATCAAATTTTTGGCAAATTGCAATGTTCTCATCAACTATGTTGTTGCAGTAATTCGCGTGACGTATCGATATCGTTGGTCACCTGCAAAAACTAATGAGTCCATTCAATTCAAAGCGTCAAGAATCAAGCGTTATAAAAGCGGCTTCGCTCAGGTGGTGTCATCGATATTATTGCCGCTTGTCGCTTGATGGATCAGATCAATCGACAAACCCTCCTCGTTAGCGAATCCAATAGATGCTGTCTGAAAAAAATGTTGTCTTAAGTATCGATGTGAACTTTTACTGAATAATCTGGTTCAGTGACGGAGGTTCTGTGCGCTTCACTGAATCTTGAACCCCACATCGGTTGCGTGAGAAACCCTTGTGGTTTAAAAAACTTCAAAGAAATGGCTTACGAATTTGGCTCCGCGCGGCGATTCGAAACAAGCGTGCATGTAGACCTGCTGACCCCTTGCTTGTGCGGGGTTTTGATTGATAACCAACGCTTTCCCCGGATCACAACCAGTACTTTGTGGCAAATTCCCGATCCGTCGCACTCCCTGCATCTGCATCAATTACCAGAAAATCAATCGATTAGACGGCGGACCACACCCTCGAAGGCTTTTTATCGAACACGTGATACCGTTTTAACCGTGTAAGCAACGCACTTAAGGCGTTACGTCAACAGTTCCTTGATCAAGAAATCGAATTGCCAGATTATTTAATATTTTCAACGTGTTGTATCGAATTTTAAGACTTACAGGACAGTGGAAAGAGAAGTGATAGTGTAGACCAGCGCAGCGCTGTCAGGCGAGTAAGTTTTTGACGCATCCAGAATAGTTGCTTTCGCATTGAACGATGTAGCATCGCGCACCGGCAATAACATCAGGAGGAAATATGAGTATCAAACCACCGTTTACCGATCTAGAAATAAAGACGCAAGAATCAGGTTTCTATAAAAACAACAGTCTACCTATCGCTTTGCTGAGTAAGAGCATAATGGTCGCCTTGGTTCTGTGGGCGCTTATCTGGCCTGCGAATGCAAACAATGCGCTGAGCAGCTTGAACTGGACGCTGCTTGAAAGCTTTAACTCCTTTTACATCATCATCGTTGGCATCTTTGCCTTTTTCCTGTTTATCGTCGCGCTGCTTCCCTATTCGGGGAAAAAAGTCATGGGAGCCGCGGGTGAGAAGCCGGAGTTCTCTAACTTCTCATGGTTCTCGATGATGTTTGGAGCAGGTTTAGGCGTAGGCTTGATGGTATACGCCACCGCAGAACCAATGGGGCTCTGGGGATCCAACCCCGTCGTTGTTGCAGGCGAAGTCGCGGGCAGTTCGGAAGCGGCCGTTGAGTCAGCCTTCCGCTATACATTTCTGCACTACGGTTTCCATGCATGGGCGCTGTACGTCATCACCGGCCTTAGCCTCGCCTACTTCGCCTATACGCGAAATATGCCTTTGACAATCCGCACCGCGCTGACGCCGCTCCTGGGTTCTGCCGCAAACGGATTCCTGGGCCACGTTGTTGATGTTCTCGGCGTTGTCGCAACCATCCTTGGCGTTTCGGTCACGATCGGCTTTGGGGTTTCGCAGTTTGTCGACGGCCTCTACGCGGTCACGGACATGCAGTGGTTGATGAATCTGGGCGGTGAGGTCCCCACACCCAGCACCGTTGGTCTGATTTCAGCGCTGATCGTCATTATGGGTATGTCAATCGTTTCTGCCGTCTCCGGTGTAGGACGTGGCATTAAGTACCTCTCGAATCTGAACATGGTGCTATCGCTGATCCTGCTGTTCACATTTGTTGTATTCGGATCATTCGTGTTCGCGATGACAACCTACGGTACCGCTCTGGTGGATTACATCTTCCACTTCATCTCGCTTTCATTCGAGGCTTACAGCCCACAATCAGCTGCTGAATATGCAGCTGCCTTGCCGGAGGCTGCGAGACCGCTGGCGGATAGCCTTGTCGGTGGAGCAACCAACGCATGGGGCAGCTACGATGGTTTCGTGTCAGGTCTGGAAGGGGCTGCCGCTGAGCTTGACGAAGCAACTCTGACCGCTGCATATGCGGCCGGTGCAGAAGGTCGCCTGTTTGGCTGGCAAGCGGGTTGGACGACTTTTTACTGGGCTTGGTGGATTTCGTTCTCTCCGTTCGTTGGTCTATTCCTGGCTCGAATTTCGAAGGGACGTACCGTTCGCGAATTCATCCTGGGTTGCGTTATCGCACCGTCGCTTGTGTGTTTTGCGTGGATGACGATTCTGGGTGGCACCGCGGTGAATCTTGAAGTGCTGGGTGTCGCAGATCCTTCGATAGCCGCTGCTTCAACCACGAACAAACTGTTCGTCGCGCTGGAAAATATCCTTTCTGAGGGGCTTTACGGCGTTCTGGTTGTGATGTGCGTTGTGCTTATCCTGACATTTCTGGTGACCTCGGCGGACTCAGGCATTCTTGTGATGAACACAATCATGTCCGGCGGCAGTCAGAAAACTGGTATTAAGCACCGAATCATCTGGGGTCTCATCCTGACCGCAGTGATCGGCACGCTGATCGTCGCGGCGGGTGAGAACAACCCGCTTGAGGCAATTAAAAATGCCATGATCATCGGGGCTCTGCCATTTACCATGGTGATGGGCTTGATGATGATTTCGCTGGGTAAAGCACTTTATCGCGACAACCTGCGCGACAAGGCATCCGATCAATCACCCACACCGGAAACTCAGGGCTCGCAAGCCTAGGAGTTTCGACACTCTTGAATAGCGGGGCCAGTGACTATCATTGGCCCCGCTATCATCTTCCATACCCAATCAGGTTTTTCTCTACACAAAGACGCGACCTGGTATTACCGGCGCAGGCATGCTCTCTGGGCGCGCTCTTCAAATCATCGATCATTCGAGCAATTCAAGAGCTTTGAGTCCTCCGCGAAAACCTCGTGCGCTTTGATTACGATGTACAAACGAAACGCGAGTAACGCTGGATCGACTTTCATATCCTGAATATTCAGTTTTCTTTTTACCCGGAGTATCAAAGCACGCAGAGGTCCAAACACCCGGAATTTGCTTCGAGCCGACAACTTCGCACTAATCAAGCCTAATAATTCATCGATAACTGCAGTTGGAATAATATTTTTTGCGCGGCTGTCTTCGACATACCGAAGGACGTAGTTCAGAAGTGTCGGTGAACCAAAAACATCACTACGCGATTGAATAGCAGCTCGAGTAGCAAATCCGATTTCAGGTAGTTGCGCCTCGATTATTTTTTTGAAACCGATCTTGTTTGTTTTAAGGTTTTCCAGAACCATCGAATTGGCGTCAACTACTGCGCGCGATAACAGCGGTGTGAGCACCTCACAGTACATCGTTTTCATGTAGTTGAGCGGCGCCGCGGTCATGCTTATATAGAAAATCTCGCATAGCCTTTGACAAAAATTGGTCATGGATTCACCGTCGATTCGACGAACCCTCGAATCCACCGATTGGGGAAACTCGCTAATCGTTTGAGATAGATCGCAGAAGTCTGGAAGCTCCTGCATCGTTCCCAACCCCCACTCGATGTATGCAGTTTCCCACTGCAGAGGATTCTCGTCGTCTGCCAGCGCTTCATCGCCGCGTATCACGCCTTGATAATCGCTTTCGTATATTTCCTTCCATACAGAGAACCCATCTACGTATGCCGAAAAATTATCGACTTGCCCCTCCGAGTTTTTAACGAACCGATCTAAAACTTCCGCGCACCGACAATCATCTATCTGCGATTGTATTTTTTTATAGGTGTGCCGGGTGTTAAGCGCTTGACTCAATCGGCGCGCGACATCGGCATCGCTTTGGGCCTCTGATCCCTGCTCGCGAGCTCCCCATGTGATCGTGTTAATACCTGCTGTGCTCGCTAATGCTAGGACAATGCTGCGCGAATCGTAACCACCGGAAAGCGTGTAGTACCATTTCTCAGTATCGACACTAATGGATCGCACCGTTTTTTGGATCGCATCCGTGACAATTTCCATCGTCTGGTTTGTGTCGCGCGATTGAGCGCTTTCATGTTGTTGAATATCTGTAACATCAACAGACCAGGAATCGCGATCAATCGTCAGGCGGCTGTTTAGCGGCATCCTGAAAATTCGTTCATCCCACGAGCGCATAAAATTTAGCGTCCCACTCGTCAGCATCCACGGAACGTTACTTGCGTCGGGTTTGAAATCACCCAATAGTGCAACGATGGCACGCTGCGAGCTCGAGGCGAAGAAATGAGTATCCGTAAGCGCATACCAAACACACCGCGATGCCAGCCTGTCGGTCATCAGTTCTACCGAATTTTCCGCCACTCGATACAGTGCGTAAGAACCGTCCGGGGGTGCCGAGCCTACTTTTACCCAGTCTTTGTGCTCCCCGAAGAATCCACCCAAACACACATTGGCACCGTCGATCAACAATGATTCACACGGATTGATAACCGCGCTGATGACTCCATCGCACGTCGACACGTATGGATCTTGGTACTGAATATGATCGGGTTGCAGGTGATCTGAGAGACGTTGAATCGATCTGTGGTCAAATCGATTATCGTCGGAAGACCGACCCAATATCATTATCACTCCAGACACTTGATCATTCCTTTGTAAACGAAGAAGCGAAAGTACTGCAAGAGGCACATCGAATAAGCATTAATTTGATAATTTGGGATTTTCGACACCTCCACCACTAGGCTACTTCAAACAGTTTAGTCCGCGTTTACCGCTAAATCCGGATCAATTCAAGATAATCGGATCGTGAAAACATGACCTAGTTACCAATCACAAAGTTAACGGGCTTAACATTCAAATGCGAAAAAGCTATCTAGACTCAGGACACGCTAATAGACCGGAGTGTTCAACATGCTTGCTTTGACCCAACAAATATTACGATAGACGAATGAATGATCGATCAAAAGAGGACAGCACTCTCCGTGATGGGCGTGCCTCACCTGCCCGCGTCCCGGTGCAGCCAATCAGTAAATGGTGTGGTTTGATTGGGTTCTCTCGGCACCGTCTGGGAATCGGCCCGGTGCAAGTAGCGCGTCGAATCGTTCGCCGTTCTAGAAGAGCGACAGGTGTCGCTATCGACAAATGGTTTGACCGACTGCATAAAGTAGACACGTGCGGTTTTATCCCGGCTAAGTCTCTGCCGGTTGATAGCCCTCGCGTCAAATTCAGTCACGAGTACACCCCTACGCCGCAAACCTCATTCAGACGAATGTTAAGGCAAGTTCCAGTCAATTTTGCAGACTATACGTTTGTCGATTACGGCTCCGGAAAAGGCCGCACCCTGCTGATTGCTGCCGAACACCCGTTCAAGCGGATTACCGGAATTGAATACTCGCACGTGCTGGTTGCAATTGCCGAAGAAAATGTACAAAAATTTAAAGGCAAACGTTTTCTTTGCCAAAACATCGAGTCGATTGAAATGGATGCAGCGGAGTACATGCCGCCGGATGACCCTTGCCTGTTTTTTCTTTTTTCACCGTTCAATGGCGAAGTGCTAAGTGGTGTCATCGACAGGATAAGGCAGTCATATCGCGAGCGGCCTAGACCCATGGCGCTACTGTATTGCGAAGAAAAAGGTTCACTGCCGATTCCGTACAGCGAGTTCGATAAAATCGAATCAATGCAACGAATTCGCACCAAGTCATTGCCATTCGATTTTGGCGCACCGCGGCAACTCGAATTTACGGTGTACGTAAACCGCGAAGCACGCGGTGACCAAAAGTAACTTGTGATAACGAATGAACTCGGCAATCCGTTCTGAAGCGATGTATTAATTTCACTCCCAAGATCGGATATAACAGCAACGCTATTCAAATTGATTGATCGTGAAACTAACCGACTCAGCTTGTTCCGGACGACTCAGTTAAATAGGCATTGCCAAACGATTCTGCTACCGAATCTGCACGGGATTTCGAGGAATAGAATCGTAGTTTAATTCGCCGAGCGCTCGCAAACGCACGTACGCTGACTCAGCGAGTGCTTCACAATCATTCAGGATGTGATCCAGGCAATGATGATTGAAATTCGTCAGAAGATTTTCCGCGAGCTCATCTTCATTCGCATCGTATAAGATACTGGCGCTTTTAATTGTATCGCTCAGTTCTGAGTAATAAGACATCTCGATCGCCCGCCAATGATCCCAGACTTCTTTGAAGAGTAAGTCTGGTTTTTGAAAGACCAGATGCATAAGTCGCTTAAAGGCGTAGACCGCACAACGGGAACACTCCACACCTTGAGATATACGTGAGACTGATGCGGGGTCGTCTTCCTGCTTTCGTGTGTCGAGTACTTTCGCACTTTCTCCCGCTGTCAGAAATCGGTGTTGGGCATACTCAGGCGGCACTGATTTTTGCCCGATAAATACTGGCACCAGCGGTGCTGTCACCGCGCCAATTGGTGAGTACCACATCATTCGTGTGCCACTGTGCTTAGGGTTTGTCAGCGGAACGACTCTGCCATACCCTGCGGTATCCCCGGTTAAATGTTCTGTGCTGATGGCCCAAAAGATGTCGTCGATTGATAATCGCTGCGGTTTCTGCGCGCGTGACCTCATCTCTTTCTCAATCCAGGCAACACCTTCCCAGCGACCCTTGCCGTCACCGTACACCTGATTGACGTTAAACTCGCCATGAGAAGGGTCATACCACCCGTTCGTGATTGCTGTATCGATTAA
This sequence comes from Pseudomonadota bacterium, assembly GCA_039029275.1. Lineage (GTDB taxonomy): Bacteria > Pseudomonadota > Gammaproteobacteria > JBCCGL01 > JBCCGL01 > JBCCGL01. The sequence continues at coordinate 13,877 of JBCCGL010000018.1, forward strand.
GTGACTTGGATACATAAAGTCTTCGGTTGGCGTAAGTGGCACCGTGCCGATATATCCGGGACGAGACGCCCGTATAGCATCACTGCCGAGTCGTTCCGCGACCCAAAGACCCATCTCGCCTGCAAACTCGATAACCACCCACGCTTCTTCGGCATCAGCAATCAGATGCGAGTTACCGCCGTACGTCGAGTGACCAAATTCTTCGATCAACGAACCAATTAACTCAACACCTTCCCTGGCACTTTTCGCTCGCTCGATCACCAACCTGGCAAGGTCCGAATAGTTTGGACCGGTTTGATCGCTTGGCGTCATTTCGATAAGCGCTTGACTCGATTTTGACCAAACATCAAAGACTGCTACGCCATACTCATTTAAGCCCCCATTGGTTATGGGAGCCGGGGTGCCCCTGTATTGACTGTAATTCACACGCAAGCAGCGCGCGGTATACCTCGCTTGAGGAATCTCGCAAAGCGAACCGGGCATTTCGGCATCAGACGTTACCCCGACGGTGACAGTCGAGTGCGGGTCGTGTTCTTTCTGAGGTGCTAACTCAAGCCAGTGACTCGATGGCTCATCACCGTATCCAGCAACATACGCGATTCCGTCTGCAGTATGATCACATCCAATATAGATCGCGTAACTCATAAAACTTCTCTCAGGTTCCTGACCAAATTTCGCAATAAACACATGATATTGAGGATATCTTTCGGCGTTCAAGCATTCGTTAAAAAAAAGGGGGTACTGCCGCAAAAATAACTTAAATCGAAATGCATGAAGGGCTTCACTCTTTAGGTTTAAATACCTGATTGATTTTATAGCCTTCCAAATTAAAAAAGGCTCGCTGTGAGCAGCGAGCCGAATAGCAGGCGCAAAAACTGATTTTCAGGCGAGCCAAATAAACTCAGGAAATTCAGACGCTCCCAGAGTTCCCAAGGGGTTCTTTGGCATACCCATAATTGTGCTACTGACTCCGTCAAGTACATTTTTGTGTGCCGGAATGACCATACCACTGTGCTCGTTAATCAATTGCTGAATCTCACAATACATCTCTTTTCGCCGGCTGACATCAATCTCCGCCAGCGACATTTTTAGAAGTTTCCCTACACGCTCGTTGTCCCAGTAGGTGTCGTTCCACGCAGCACCCGGTGCGAACGCAACAGACAGCATCGAGTTTGCCGTCGGCCTCATATTCCAGGCCGTAACGTTGAGAGGCTCAACTCGCCACACTGACCCCCAGTAACCGTCGTTGGGCACTTTTTTAATATTCAGGTTGAAACCAATTTTTGCGCAATTAGCCTGAGCCAACAGGCACATGTCCTCAATACCAGGAGACACCGGCGCGACAAACAACTCCGCGCTTTCGTAACCAGACTTTTTAAAATGGTATTTAGCTTTGTCAGGATCGTATTCTCTTTGAGCCAGATCACCGCACCAATCCGTCCCGTAAGCGCTCGTGATCGGCTGATCATTGCCAACCGATCCGTGCCCCTTCAAGATCTTGCTGACGATACGTTCGCGATCCTGGATGTACTGCAAGCCTTTGACAAAATCGTGGCTTTCACCCGGCTTCGAATTTTTAAGCGCGCAAATACCGTTGTATGCGCCCGACGGAATGGACACTAAATTGACCCGGTCGCTACCCTCAATCTGCTTAATCGATTTAGGGTCAACGTTTACCATCATCTGAACATCACCGGCCAGCAATGCATTCACGCGCGCAACGGGGTCCGTAATCGCTGTCACTTCAAGCGAGTCGAGATTTGCCGGATTTCGCCAGTAGTCTTCATTGCGGACACTCACTGTTTTAACACCCGGTTCAAACTGCTCCAACACAAACGGTCCTGTTCCTATTCCGCCGCCGGTGGATCCAACTTTCACTATTTTTGATTGGAACAAGCCAGTGAGTACGGGCAAATCTGCGTTTGGTGAATTCAGTATCGCCTTAACCTCGTACTGACTGATTTTCTTCCATTCCTTTACCGACGAAAATACCGATTTAAGTACGGAGGTCGATTCATCACCAAGATGCCGGTTCATGCTCCACACAACGTCATCGGCGGTAAACGGAGATCCATCATGAAATTGAACATTCTTTCGCAGGTTAAACGTCCACTCCGTGGCGTTTTTATTTGGGCTGAACGACACGGCCAATTCCGATTGAGGAATTAACTTGTCGTCAAGCTGGCACAAGTTGTTGTACAAGGTACGCCCGCGGATATAATCATTCGCACCGGTGAAGCGAATCGGGTCCAGTTGATCATTGGGTCCGTGCAAATCGCACGCGACCCGCACACTGCCGCCTTTTTGAGGAGTTTGCGCAACGGCGGACGCACCGGAACCTAACAGATTTTTGGCAGTAGCCATTGTCACGCCCGTTGCGGCAGCCAGCTTAAGCACGTTTCGACGCGACCAGCCGGTGCGAACCATGGACTTAACAAGGTCTCGATCCCCTGCATTGAGGTCGTGAAAGTTCAGTTCAACGCTCTCAGAATTGTTGACATCTGGTTTCTGATTTTTCATATTTAATAATTCTCTTGGTTAACGGGCTCTCATCCATCGAACGATCAATGGATTACATAGAACGTCAGTGTTACGGGTTAATTTCACAACGAACGGGCACCACTTATCTATTTCGCTAGATAAGCGATACGAAGCTAATGTGCACACAAAGTGCGTCACTAGCGACTTGATGACGTTCTTGACACCGTTAGAATTTGAGAATTGATATCGTGAGCGACAGTAATTTTTGCAAAAACTTGAAGCTACTATGCGGTTATTACCCGTCTATTTCAGAAGTGTGTCGCAGGCTCGATACGAATCGGCAACAGTTCAATAAGTATCTATCGGGAAAGTCTTATCCCTCGCGAAAAAACGTACGCAACATATGCGATTTTTTCGGCGTGACCGACTCCGAGATCATGCTAGAGCATGAGGAGTTTTCGAAATTAGTCAGCATCTCCAGAAAACGCGAGGAAAAATCTACCAGCCGTCTCGTATTGAATGAGATCAATTGGTTTATCAGTAACTCGGAAGATCTCAGCAAGTATCAGGGATATTATTTCCGCTACTTCTATTCGTTTGGTTATCCGCAAATGATTACGCGCTCTCTGGTGCATATTTCCTGCCGCGATGGCGTTTATTTTTGGCGAAACATTGAAGTTCTCAAGGATCCGCAAACGAAAAAGCGTATTGGGACGAACAAATACCGAGGGATTGTCCTGTTCATCGCTGATCGGATAAACATCATCGAGTACGAAGCCCTCGAAAGAACTTCGATCACGCAGGTCATTCTGTACCCTTGCCATAGACGATCAATCGATTGGCTTACTGGCGTTCAAACTGGGGGGCCTCGAAGGCGCGGGCGCAAACCGTCGGCTTCCGCTTTGGCGTTGGAGTATCTCGGCACGCACGTCAATGTTTATACAGAACTACGTCGAGTCGGACTTTTCCATCCCGACGACGCCGACGTGCCGCATCGCGCGCTTGAGCTTCTTCAAACGGAAGTCACATTTGGCACACACGCATTAGAGGTCAGTGAACCCTGACGACCATCGGCAACGAATCAACCTGTCGTACAGATACTATTTTCACGCCCAGTCGTTTAAGACTGAAATTTTGCAGCGCAAGCAGCACGTGTGGTTACACACGCAAGCGAAACTCATCCGGCAAAACATACTCTTTTGGGGATTGGTTATCAGGCGGATCAAATTTCAAATAGCAGGATACGAGCTGCAAATTGTTCTCATCATCCACTCCCGCACCTCCATAAAGTCTGTCCCCGACGATTGGAAAGCCGTATTCGGACAAGTGCCGTCGAATCTGATGTTTCCTGCCCGTCTCGATATTGACTTCGAGTAACGATTGATCGGACAAATTGGCGTAGCTCAGTCTTTTTACGTGACTGACGGCCGGTTTATGGTCTATCGGCATTTTGATTGTGGCTTCGCTTGGAAATTCTCCACTCACAATCGCCCGATATTTTTTCTCCACCTTGCGCTTCTGAAAAAGCGCAGAGAAGTAAACAGCAGTTCTTTTCTGGTGCGCAAGAATCATCAACCCTGATGCCGCTCGATCGAGTCGATGCACGATAAAGGCGGGGCGTTGTGGGTTTAAATGTTGTTCAACCCAGCGGTAAATTGTGCAGTGATCGCCCCATTTGCTGCCCTGTGACAACATTCCATACGGTTTAAACCAGATGCTGTAACTGCCTTCGTCGGCGATCAGTTTGGCGGGATGCGGCTGTTGATTTAATACCCGTTCATTGTAATAAAAATGCAGTTGGTCATGTACGCGAAGGGATATTTTGGTACGTCGTATCCGCTTTAGTTGTTTTCCGCGCTCGAGCCAGACCGCGCCTTTTTGCATCGCGTGTTTTATAGCGTTTTTGGGCAGGTTGGTACGGCTCGCTAACAGGCTCACCGCATCTGCGGAGTCGTCCGATACATCAAGATGCGTCTCAAAGGTTAATTCTGACGTATGCACTGCTGTGATTGGTAGCGATGACTGATCCAAACTTGCTATTCTAAAATTTGGCGACGTGCGCTGCAGCATAAGCGAACTGATTGCCCATCTTGCTCAATCGGCGAAATAACCGCTGTGTACTACCCAAATCATGCTATTCGCGTAGAATCCGGTAGAACACTCACCAGGAGCACTTAGATATGGGCGAGAAAAAAGACCTCGAAGCCGATGCAACTGTGCAGCTAAGCCCCGAGGAGATCAAGGAAATCCTTAAAAAGCAGGAAGAGATGGAGTCCGGCGACGGCGATTCGTCTGAATCCGAGGATAAGACCTGACGCCTCGCTACCACCGCGCTTAGGCGGGTGTATACTCGAGAATATCAAATCATTTCTGGCGAGGGTTGGATTTGGTTGCGACGAGATCCTTAACGCTTTATCGCGGGTTTTCCTGGCGGCGGGTTTTCTTGCTGCTGCTCGCTTTGGGCGTGGTTCTGGTTGTTCAACGAACTATTGAGGTGAATGAAACTCAACGCGCGCTGCTTAACAATAGCCGACAGGCCGCTCAGGCGGCACATCAACAAGCCCTTGCACTGGAGCAAGCAAAGCGAGCCGAGCAGGAACGACTCACCAAACTTTACGAATCGCTTCAAATTCCACCCTATACAAAACTCGATAATCGCGGCGATGTGCTCGATGTGGATTCTGAAAGGTGGCAGTGCGCCAAAAGCACGCTCACTGGACTGATCTGGGAAGTCAAAACCAACGACGGCGGTTTGCGTGACGGCCAGTTTACTTATTCATGGATGGAGTCCATCAGCGGTGACCATACACCGCTATCCGGTCGTGTCGACGGCGGCCAATGCCTGTATACAAATTGCGACACACACGCCTATATTGAAACGATAAATGAAATCGGGTTGTGCGGACAAAGCAATTGGCGCCTGCCCACCACGAGTGAACTGGAATCGCTGGTTCTGTTGCGCAACTATATCCCCAAAATCGATTCGCGGTACTTTCCCCACGCGAAATCGTTTTATTATTGGTCCGACACGGTTTACGCCAATTACTATGATCCCGACAAGTACGCGCATTTTCCGGGCGTTCAAGCGTTTCAGTACTGGTCGGAAATTCTATCGGTTAACGACTACAGCTTGATGACCAGCGTGAACTTCATGAACGGCTTGGCCTATGGTGCACGCAAGAGTCGAAACTACCATATTCGACTCGTCAGCGATGGCTGACACAAACGCTGTGTGGGCTGCTGATTCTGCGGACAAGTTGCCCTTGTCGCGCAAACATATCCTCCAAAATCGTTACATCACTAAGCCCAGTTAAGGATGACTTTACCTGACTGTCCAGATCGCATCACATCGAAACCTTGTTGAAAATTGTCGATGTCGAACTGATGCGTAATCACCGGCTCCATGGTTAAACCGCTTTGCAACATTGCCGTCATTTTGTACCAGGTCTCAAACATCTCACGCCCGTAGATGCCTTTGATCGTGATACTTTTGAAGATGACGTTATTCCAGTCAATTGCTGTTTCATTCGGAGGAATACCGAGAAGCGCAACGTTGCCGCCATGGTTCATGACGCGCAACATCTCGATAAACGCTTTGGTGTTACCGGACATTTCGAGGCCGACGTCAAAACCCTCCAGCATATCCAGCTCTTTCATCACATCATCGAGTGATTCCTCCGCCACATTGACTGCACGCGTGACACCGATAGACTCGGCCAGGGACAACCTATAGGGATTCACGTCGGTAATCACGACGTGGCGCGCACCGTTGTGTCGGACAATCGCTGCCGCCATTATCCCGATGGGGCCGGCGCCGGTAATCAACACATCCTCGCCCACAACGTCAAATGACAGCGCTGTGTGCGTGGCGTTGCCCATCGGGTCGAGGATGGCACCAAACTCATCGCTTATGTCATCCGGTAAGGGATAGACGTTACGCGCTGGAATCACCAGATACTCGGCAAACGCGCCGGTGCGATTAACGCCAACACCTATCGTGTTGCGACACAGATGCAGTTTTCCAGCGCGGCAATTTCGGCAGACACCACAGACAATGTGCCCTTCGCCAGATACCCGTTGCCCGACTTCGAACCCGCGCACGTGGCTACCGACCTCTGCCACGACGCCGGAAAATTCATGGCCAACCGTCATCGGTACGGGAATCGTGGACTGTGCCCAAGCATCCCAGTTGTAAATGTGGATGTCTGTTCCGCAAATTGAGGTCTTGTTGACCTTAATTTTGACATCCTCATCATCGCATACTGGCTCTGGTACATCTTCGAGCCATATGCCCTCTCCGGCTGCGGCTTTAACCAACGCTTTCATTTCAATCTCCTATCAGATAACGCCGAGTTCACGCCCAACATGCGTAAACGCAAGTACAGCGCGGTCGAGTTGTTCGGTAGTGTGTGCTGCACTCATCTGCGTGCGGATGCGCGCCTTGCCGTGCGGGACGACAGGAAAAGAAAACCCGATAACGTACACGCCGAGTTCCAACAAACGCGTCGCCATATCAGATGCCAGCTTCGCATCGCCCAACATCACTGGAATAATCGGATGTTCTCCGGGCACCAGATCAAATCCAGCCGCGTCCATGCCACTGCGAAAGTAGGCGCTGTTGTCGTGCAACTGGTTTCGCAGTGACTCGCTTTCAGTCAGCAGTTGAATCGCTGCAACGCCTGCGGCCGCAACCGCCGGAGCAAGCGAGTTGGAAAACAAATAAGGCCGTGAGCGCTGACGCAGCCATTCCACGATTTCGGCGCGCGCCGAGGTGTAGCCCCCGGATGCGCCGCCCAGCGCTTTGCCCAGTGTGCCGGTATAGATATCGATTCGATCAGACACCCCGAAGTGCGATGGGGTACCCGCGCCGTCAGGCCCCATAAATCCCACGGCGTGTGAATCGTCGACCATTACCAGCGCGTCGTATTTGTCTGCCAAATCGCAGATCGCGGGTAAGTTGGCCAGAATACCATCCATCGAAAACACACCATCTGTGGCAATCAGTCGAAACCGCGCGTCTGTTGCCTGTTGTAACTGTGCCTCAAGGTCCGCCATATCGTTGTTGGCGTAGCGCAGGCGCTGCGCTTTACACAGGCGTACGCCGTCGATAATGCTGGCATGATTCAAGGAATCGCTGACGATGGCGTCTTCTTCACTGAGCAGGGTTTCAAACAAGCCCGCGTTTGCGTCAAAACACGATGAGTAAAGAATTGTATCGTCAGTGCCCAGGAATCGACTGATCACTGACTCGAGTTGCTTATGTGGCGTTTGCGTTCCGCAGATAAAACGCACTGAGGCCATTCCAAAACCGAATTCATCCAACGCTTTTTTTGCGGCGGCGGTCAGATCGTCACTGTCGGCTAAACCAAGGTAATTATTAGCGCACATGTTGAGCACCTCATCACCGCTAACGCTGATTTGCGATGACTGGGGCGACTGAATGACCCGCTCCGACTTGTACAAACCCTGCTCGCGCAAGGACTCGATTTCGGAGTGAAGAAATCCCGTGATTGACTGCGACATGCTCAAACTCGAATCATCGATATAATGGACATATTTTCGATATATCGAACAAAAACACAAGCCCTAGACTAGAACTAGTTTTGTTCCTTTTAAATCAAAGATTTAGAAGAATCCGGCGGAGGCTGAATCACAACCAGCATCGCCCGCGCCAGTCTTTTCGCTGGATTGGCAATGCAATGCGGCTTGTCTGCCGAATAGCGCAAGGTCTCCCCCTTGCCAAGTGCAATCGAACGTTCCGGGAGTCGAACTTCGAGCTTTCCTTCGAGAACCGTTAGGTGTTCGTTTGTGCCTTCAATGTGCGGATCGGAGTCGAGTTCACCGCCAGCCTCGACAATCACTTCGTACCACTCGGCAGGCGGAAGCGGGTATTGCGGACTTAGAATTCGCAGCACACATTTACCGTCCGCGCTTGAAATCGTTGGGGTCAAATAATCCTTTAAATGCTCGATATGCGCGCTTGCGTCGTGCTCCTGACCGTCGGCGCGCTTGAGAAAATCGCCAATATCGACACCCAGGGTGTGCGTCAGATTCCACAGCACCGCCACAGTGGGGTTAACGGTGCCTCGCTCAATTTGAGAGAGCATTGATTTGGACACACCGCTGCGTTCGGACAAATCCGCCAAGGTCAGTTGTCGTGACTTACGCACACTCTGTAACGCCTTGCCAAGCTGAGGCGCGTGTTCAAAACCCTTTGCCATTCGATGTTTCGAATTACCAACAGATAGATGTAAGTCTACCAGTGTACACTCCAGCAACTTCCGTATTTATACACGTCCTGGCGAGATCATCAGTGTCCGAAATCAATTTGCGTTATCTAAGCGGTCACGATGTTGCCGCGTTGCAGCTCTCCAACGATGAAATTTTGAATGCAGTTGAAAACGGCTTGATCGCGGCAGGTCACGGCGAAACGGTTATCGAACCGCGTTTGCACCTGAAACCCGATGACGCATTCAACGGCCACTTTAACGTTTTACGTGGCTACGTCGCGCCCCTGAACTACGCGGGCGTCAAGGTGGTCGGCGACTACGTCGACAATTACAAGCAAGGACTCCCTTCAGAAATGGCCTTGCTCAACCTGTTCGACCCGCGCACCGGCACGCCGCTTGCCATTCTTGATGCCAGTGGCATCACCGACATGCGCACCGGTGCGGTCACTGCTTTGGGGGCTAAATATCTTGCACCCAAAAGTGCGAAAATTCTCGGCCATATCGGCGCGCGCGGCACCGCTTATTGGAACGTGCGTCTGCTCGACCACCTCTTCGACTTCGACGAGATTCGCGTGCATTCGCGCAGAGCGGAAAGCCGCGACGCCTTCGCCGAGAAATTGCGCAACGATTTAAACAAGGACATTGTGGTGACCGACAACTGGCAGGCGTGTCTGGAAGGCGCCGATATTCAAGTTGAAGCGACGCGCTTAAACGCACCGACACCCATGTTCGATTCTGATTGGATTGCGAAAGGAGGACTGGTAGTGCCTTATGGGACCATGTCGGCCTTGCCGCTCGATTTCACCGATCACTTCGACAAGTTTGTCATGGACGATCTGGGGCAACTTGGCTCCGGCCCGTTGGGCGCGCTTCGGCCGCACATAAACGCGGGAAAAATATCGGAGAAATCGTTTTACGCGGAGGTCGGCGAAATTGCGGCGGGAATAAAACCCGGCCGCGAAGACGATGGTGAAACAATCCTGTTCTGGCATCGTGGATTATCCACATCCGACATCGCACTTGGCGCAGCAATGTTGGAGAAGGCGGCGGCGTTGGGCATTGGGCACACCTTACCCTATGCGTGATAAAACTCATCCGGCAGCGCGGATTTAAGCGCTGAGCGGGTCGTTGAGCACCCGAGTCAAGGCTTCAATTTCTGCCGCCAGCGGCCGGTCGTTTGAAAGCGGCGCGACATGTTCACGGATTTTTTCTAGCAGCGAGGCCACGTTTGCACCGGCTTGCTCTTCCCGTCGCATCTCCAAGGCTTGAGCGGCAATAACACATTCGATTGCAGTCAAGCGCCGCATGTTTTTAAGCATCGCCAGCAATGACTTACCCGCGAGCGGAGCAGACGTTAGCGAATCCTCGACACCGTCTGCGCTGATACTGGGCCATTGGGGCACTGGGGTTGCGACTTGGATCGCTTCCATGCACGTGGCTTCCGCGCTTTTTAATAGTGGCGCAAAGCCATTCGAGTCGCTACCCGGTGCGGCAAGATACTGGGGCAAATCAGTAAAACGATTCGACACCAGTTTCGACATCCGCGCCAGTTGTAAGGTCGCAACCGGGACCAGTGCTCGTGCCAGCATTTCGACAACCAATCCCAGTTGCGTCGTGTGGTAACCACCGCTGGACACCATCTCAAAGCGATCCACGATCACGACTGGATTATCGCTCGCGCTGTTGAGTTCGCGCGCGACAATGTCATTGGCAAACGTCATAGTGGAATAGGCCGCACCATGGACTTGAGCAATATTGCGTAGCGAAAGCGGATCCTGCAGTCGCCGCGCGTTTTTCGAATCAAGCAGTGCGCTACCGTGGAGATGACTCAAGATTCCCTCGGCGGCCCAGATTTCGCCCTCGCGCATACACAGCGACAAGACGTCGGAGCGAAACGGCGACAAATTTGCGCCGAATGCTTCTAACGAGACAGCCGACACACATTGAAGGTTTTCCAGCAGAACTCCAAATTCAGTGATTCCGAGAGCCGCGAGCGCACTCGAAAATCCCGCGTGATTGGCGAGTGCAATTCCGTCTCGCGGGCCCGGTACGAACGGCTCAATTCCAGACTGGCTTAAGGCTTGCGCTGCATCCATTCGCCCCAGGGGTGTGTCCATTTTCCCCTCGCCGCACAGCGCCAGCCCCATTGTCGCACCCCAAATCAAATCACCCGCGCCGATCGATGCGGTTTCGCCCACGACGGGTGTTATGTGTGCGTTGAGGCTGTCGCGCAAAATGTCAGCGCACTGAGATGACGCCCCCGACGCTCCGACAAGAAGCGAATTTAATCGAGCCGCCATTGCCGCACGAACGACTCGAGAATCCAATGGTTTTCCAAGTGCCTGCGCCCGCCCTCGCAGCGTTTGCAAAGAAAAACTAGATAGCTCTTCAGCCGAAAGGGTTTTACTGACGTTAGAACCCAATCCTGTGGTGACACCATAAACACGTGCACCCTCAGCGATCGACTTTTCGACGACCTTCCGCGCGGCCTGCATTTTCTGCAAACCTGAATCAGCAATCGATACCTTGCTGCCATCGGCAATTTGGGACAACAGCTTTGCCGACAGGCGTCGTCCATCAAGTTTCACGGGTTCAGTCATTTTTGCACTTACGTATCGAATACAACGTGAATGCGCGATACTAGCGCAAATCGTAAAAAGATTTGGCGCTTATGATTCCGCTCCTTGGATACAGCAACAAACTCTCCGGCCGCCCTGGCGACACCATCGAATTCAAAGTTAGCAGTCGCTCAAGCGATGATTTTTACGCGGATCTTGTGCGCGTTGTTTGTGCCGATCCCAACCCTGACGGCCCTGGAATTATTGAAAACGACATCAACGCAGCCTTTGCCGGTCGCTACCCTTCGCGCGCGCAGGATTTTCACTCTGGTTCCTGCGTTCAAATTCGAGCGCCCAAGGCACTCGATTTCAGCAGCCTTACGCTAACAGCGCTGATTTGGCCAACGCTGCTCAACGGTAGAAACCAAACGATTTTGTCACTCGCCGACTCAAACGGTGAATGTCAACTTGATCTCGCTCTGGGTGCGTCTGGTGAACTGTGTGCAAACGTGTACCTAAGTGGTTCGCGCTGGTCATGTTCGAGTGAGGAAATCGTCACGTTGCGCGAATGGCAGCGTGTATGGGTAAGCTGTAGCGCATCGGATGGCACACTGAGTCTAGGCTTTGCCAGGTGCGGTCAAAATAATCCAACGCTTCGATCACTGTCAATGAGCGACACCTTGAATTTCCGATTTGATCAAATCGCATTTGCAAGTGTCGCGGGGGCACATCCCAAGGAGTGCTTCAACGGAAAAATCGAAGCGCCTGCCTTGTTTAACAGAACGTGCGGTACGTCCGAGTTGACCGCGCTGTTGTCGGATGATTCTCGACAACACGCGCATGCTCATTGGGACTTTTGCAAAAACATCAGCGGTACTCAGGTGTTGGATAGCGGCGTACATCAATTACACGGAACAACGATCAACTATCCAACCCGCGGCGTCACGGGTTCACTTTGGGACGGCACAGAAATGTGCTGGCGGCACAAACCAGAGCACTACGGCGCCATTCATTTCCATGAAGACGATATCGTGGATTTTGAATGGCAAACGGATTTCGAATTCACAATTCCAGAGAATATACGCAGCGGAATTTATGCGGCGCGAATTCGCTGCGGCGATTTTGAAGACAAAATCCCGTTTTTCGTTTTGCCCGAAAAAAACAAATCCCGCGCCAGCCTTTGTGTTCTGGTGTCAACGTTTACCTATTCAATTTACGGCAATCACGCGCGACCTGATTATGACGAGCTTTGGCAGGAAAAATGGCGCGAGTGGAATGCGTACCCATGGAATCCGGCCGAGTACCCGGAGTACGGCCTGTCAACATACAATAATCACGCGGACGGCAGCGGCATTTGTCATGCATCGCATCGTCGACCGCTGTTTACCCTGCGCCCCGGTTATGTGACCTTCGGTTACGGTGAGTCTGGCTTGCGACACTTTCAGGCCGATACGCACTTGATCGCGTGGCTGGAAAACAAAGGCATCGACTACGACATCGTGACGGATTGGGAGCTTCACCACGACGGTGCTGACTCAATCGCAAAATACAAATGCGTGACAACCGGCAGCCATCCCGAGTACCACACGAAGGAAACGTTAAATGCACTGAGAGATTATCGCGATTCCGGCGGAAACCTTATTTACATCGGGGGCAACGGTTTTTACTGGCGTGTTGCATTAAGCAGCGAAAACCCATCGATTATTGAGATAAGACGCGGTGAAGGGGGAATTCGCGCCTGGGCCTCCGAGCCCGGTGAGTATTACAACGCATTCGACGGCGAATACGGCGGGCTATGGCGGCGTAACGCCCGCCCTCCACAGCAACTTGCAGCGGTAGGTTTCTCCGGTCAGGGGCAGTTTGTCGGCAGTTACTACAGAAGAACCGAAGCGTCGAACCAAGCAGAAGTCTCGTGGATTTTTGCGGGAGTGAACGACGACATAATCGGCGACTTTGGCCTAAGCGGCGGGGGCGCCGCAGGGTTCGAAGTCGATCGAGTCGATCATCGGCTCGGTACGCCGAGTAACGCCGTTGTTGTTGCTCGCTCAGAAAATCATGGCGACACATTCGTGTTGGTGCCCGAGGAGCGACTGACGCACATCACTGCCCTGCCAGACGGCGATCCAAATGACGCGATTCGTGCCGACATGACCTATTGCGATTACCCCGGTGGGGGCGCTGTTTTTTCGGTTGGCTCGATCACTTTTTGCGGCAGCCTTCCGCACAATGAATTCGATAACAGTGTTTCGAGAATTCTGAAAAATGTTGTCAAGCGCTTTACCGACGTGAGCGCATAGAAGCTTTTTCACTCGCTCCCACGTTGACTATTTGTTGTGAATGCAAGGTTTATTTAGGCTGCAGCCAAAACCATTCAACGCACCTGAAACAGCGTATTTTCCCTAGACCAGGTCAATAAGTTTGAGTCTCTGGATCTTGCCTGACGGCCCTTTCGGCAACTCGCGCATAAAGTGAATATGCTTGGGTGCTTTGAATGCACCCAGATGTTCTACGCAAAACGCGCTTAGCTCGTCCTGCGTGCAATTATTACCGGATTTCAGCGCGACGCAGGCCATCACTTCCTGCCCGTATTGATCACACGGTGCCGCGAATGCCGCAGCTTCGAGAACGGCCGGATGTTTGTACAGGACATCGTCAATTTCTCTGGGAGCAATATTTTCACCGCCTTTGATAATCAACTCTTTAATACGGCCAGTAACAAAGTAGTAGCCGTCGCTGTCTCGATAACCAACATCACCCGTGTGCATCCAGCCATCTCGATCAATTGTTTTTGCGGTCTCTTGCGGGTTCTTGAAATAACCTTGCATAACGTTATCGCCGCGCACCACGATCTCGCCCTTTACGTTATCTGCAAGGGGCTGATTATTCTCATCGACGACTCGACCTTCGTTACCGTAAGCAATCCCCGGCGATCCATAGCGAAACTTTGCGGGATCAGGAGGATTGGAAAATATCTGAGCGGCCGCTTCTGAGATCCCCATTGTTTCGATAATAGGCACGCCAAACATTTGTTCAAACTGCCTGTGGGTTGCAGGCGGAAGCGCCGCAGAGGCGGAACGGCAAAATCGTAAATGTTCGCGAATGACATTGAAGTCAATCGCTTTTTCGCGCCGCGATTCAGAATCGATAAGATAAGAAACGATGGTTGGCACCAGGCTGGCCCATGTACATTTATAGTCGCTCACCCATTGCCAAAATTGCGTCGCACTGAATTTGTTTGGCATAACGATGCTACTGTTACTCACCAAAGACCCCATCACCGAGACCATTTCCGCGTTGATGTGGTAAAGCGGCAGTACGCAGAGTCCGCAGTCCGAATCAGAGATCTCATGCGCCAACGCCGTATTTTTTCCACCGGCGAGCACGTTTTTGTGTGAAAGCAAAACGCCTTTCGGTTTACCCGTGGTGCCCGAGGTGTAGATCATCAATGCGATCGCGTCGGCGTTAATCTCTGTCGCGGGTTCAGTCGCAGGACACTGTAACCAATTTGATCCTGAGTTAGGACAAAGCTCGACGCACTGCAGATCATGACTTGCCGCGGCAATCGCGTCAGCGTACGCCAGCCGATACTTCTCGCTGACGAACAAAATTCGAGCTTCGGAGTGATCCAGCACATATTCGACCTGCGCAGCACCCCCAACAGCGTTTACAGGAACGATAACGCGTCCGGAATACATCACACTCAAAAAAAGCGCGGTAGTCCAGTAGCCGTTATCCATTAGGAAAGCGACATTTTCACCTGCGCCAATACCGCACTCATCGAGTCGAGTGTTGATTTTTTGGGCGAGTTGTTGCAGACCATTCCAGCGCAATTCCGCGCCGCTTTCGGGCGCGAATAAATAAATCTTCTCAGGATTTTCTTTCGCGCGCTGATCGATAATTGATCGAATCGTAGACATCAGAGTGTCAGCGTTTGTGCGGAATATCGTAATAGCGCCAGTAGTCGCCGAACACGTCGTCGAGCGACGGTTCGACTGCCGGAATTTGCCGCGCGATTCGCGTGACATTCATGTAATGGCGGTAGTTCATATTATCGCTGATGCTGTTGTTGCCCCACGTTCCGCAGCCCATCGAAAGCGAAAACGGCAGACCGTTGTCGAAACTGCCACCCGTGGCGAAACAGTGCGCCTGATTTACGATCACGCGACACGCGTGCATGTTGAGTCCAAGATCAAGGATTCGTTCGTCATCAGTTGAATGAATTCCGAGCGAATGTCCTTTTCCCTGAAAATTCATAATGCCGCGTGCGATTTCTTTGGCGTCCTCAAAATCCTGCGCTCGATAAACAGACAGCACAGGCGATAGTTTTTCACCGCTAAACGGGTAGTCAGCGCCAAATTGATTCTGCTCGACCATCAACACCGTTACACCGGAAAAACGCTGAGAATCAAATCCAAGTTCGGTGGCGATATGTTCCGCGTCTTTCGCAATCAACGATGGATTCAGATGGCCGGATTGCCACAGCGCCTGCTGCAACTGGTTTGCCTCGTCGTGCGTTAGCAAAACCGCCTTTTGCTGTGCCAGCGATTCCAGCATCCCATCGAATACGCTGCCAACAACAACCATGGAATTTTCTGACGAACAGCTCGTCGCATTATCAAATGTTTTTGATTTGACTATTTTTTCTGCCGCCGCAGCCAGATGCGCTGTCTCATCGACAATGGTGACTACGTTGCCAGCACCTACCCCAACTGCGGGTGTGCCACACGTGTATGCAGTGCGTACGTTGTTTTGCGAGCCAGTCGCAACGACCAGATCAGCCTGCTGCAACAACTCCAGGGTGTGTTGTTTGTTGACCGGGCTTGGCAGTTTTTGCACCAGATCACGAGGGGCACCAACGCGATCGAGTTCTTCGTGCATCATTCGGACTAATGAGTCGCAGGTGTATTGCCCCTTGGGTGACGGCGCAAGAATGATCGCGTTTCGACATTTGATTGCGTTTATCGTTTTGTTTGCAGGCGTCGCGGCGGGGTTAGTTGACGGTACGATCGCAGCGACAACGCCTACGGGTTTTGCAATTTCTACCAACCCCATTTCAGGAAATTCGGCGATAACACCAACACTTTTTGCGCCTTTCAAATCACGCAATAAACCCAGGGTCTTGCGGTGGTTTTTGATCATCTTATCCGCAACGTTGCCCAACCCCGTGTCGGCAACTGCCTGTTCAGATAACGAGCGGTTGTTATCTTCACGCATAATCGCCCAGCCCAAAGCGGTGACAACTTCGTCCACCTGTTGCTGCGAGTACTGTTCAAACACTGCTTGAGCTGCGCGCGCTTTTTCGACTAGTTCAGCGACTTCAGTTGACTCTTTCAAAACGTGAATACTCTCTATAAGAAACAGTAACTGCAGGGGACAACTAATTCACGATTAGCACAACAACAATAATTTCGACCGTGCAATCTGGCGTAGATTCGGCATATTCACCCGATTCCCACATCACCCTTGCCCCGACGTGTAAACGGTTATACTGCTGTGTCGTTTAGCATCGTTATAAGACTGACTCGAGCTTAACTCATATATATGACTTCATACAAGCATATCCATTCAGTGTCTTAATGTAATCAAGGGTCCGTGAAGTGTCGCAACCTCTCTACCAGGCAGTTAAACAACATCTGCTTGATAAAATAAATACCGGCAAGCTGGTTCCAGGTGACCTGATCCCTTCCGAAGCACAATTATCGCGAGCGCTGGGCGTGAGTATCGGTACTGTGCGTAAGGCGATCGACATCCTCGAACAGGAACGCAAACTTTATCGACACCAGGGTAAAGGTACCTACGTTTCGCACGTTAATTTTGACAATAGCCTGTTCCGTTTTTTTACCTATGGAGACGAAACTGGAGAATCCGCTCGTTTTCATAAAGAGACGCCTGAGCGGCGACGAGTAGACGGTGAAAAATGGATTTGTAAAATCCTGCAGGTACCGGCCAACACGCCGCTTATTTATATTGAACGCGTTGGATTCGACCATCAGGAACTTCCAGTCTTGGTCGAACAGTGCTGGTGGCTCGCCGAACTGGTACCGGGCATCGAAAACGCAGAGGTACACATCCCCGATCTTCTATATGCTGTCATCGAAGAGCGATTTGGAGTACACGTGATCAGAGCAGAAGAAACACTTACCGCGGATTCGGCAACTGAATACCTCTCTCACAAATTGCTGATTGAACCGGGTGCACCACTGGTAGTGCTTCACAGACGAACGTACTCAAACAATGACCGATTAATTGAATACCGGATTACTCACGGACGCGCTGATCGCTTTTCTTACAAAACTGAAATTCGCTAACACCAAAAGTTAGTCTAAATTTACTTTGAAACAATCATTAAAAGCTATGAAGAAAAAGCAAAACAAAGTTGACTGCTGTAACCAGCAATACTTAAGTAAGTGGTTATCTCCCTAAATCCATGCTGCTGACGATACGTCAAAAAATCATACTGTTTTTTTTAGCGACAGGACTGTTGCTACTGTCGCTCTCACTTGTTATTTGGCTAGCCGTTGCAAACGCTGAAACCGTTCGCGAAGCTCAGGAAAAGCGCCACCAGTCCTTTTTGCTGGCTGACGAGTTACGCCAAAGTACCGACGATTTAACCCGCCTCGTTCGCACCTATGTGGTAACCGGTGACGTTCGGTTTAAAAACTATTACGAAGATCTTGTCGCGATTCGTGAAGGTCAAAAACCGCGCCCTGAAAACTATCGTGACATTTACTGGGACGTCGTCACTGCGTCCCATGTCCGCGATGAGACAGCCGGCGAATATCTTCCATTCTCCGAAATGATTCGGTCGCTTGGTTTTACATCAGACGAAATCGAAAAACTTAACGAAGCAAAAACGCTGACAGACGATCTGATCAAACTTGAGTTCGAAGCGATGAACGCACTCCTCGGTCGATTCAAAAACGGTCAAGGAGAATTCAGCAGACTCGGCCTTCCCAACGAAGAGCTCGCGCGCGCAATGACGCACGGTCCAACTTACCATCGCGCCAAAGCTGCAATCATGAAGCCGATCAGCGAGTTTACACACATGGTTGAATCGCGCACAAAGGGGGCGGTGTTACAAGTGGAACGCCTGCAGGACTTTTTGCTTGTATTGGCGGGCGGTTTATCCGCGATCCTGGCGCTGACATTTGTGATCGGTTATTTGCATTTCAACAAGATTATTGTCAGCCCGTTATTAGAACTTACCCAAGCTGTCCGTGATATGGAAACTGGAAACTATGACAGTCAACTGACTTCCAATCGACACGACGAGTTAGGGAAACTCTCCCGGGCATTCGCGTCACTATCGTCTTTGATTGAGAATCAGCTTGACGAACTCCAGTACAAAGCCGATCACGATTCACTAACTGGAGCTCTCGCCAGACAAGCGGCTGAAGATCGCCTCGAGTACTGTTTGCGCAGCGCCAGACGCAATCAAAAGCAGGTTGGACTTTTGTTTCTGGATCTCAATGACTTCAAACAGATCAACGATCACCACGGCCATTTATTTGGCGATCACGTCTTACAAACCATCGCAGCTCGCTGCAGTGACGCCTTGCGCGAAACGGATTTTGTTTGTCGGATTGGCGGAGACGAATTTCTGATCATTTTGCCAAACATCGAATTGCCGGATGACCTTAATCCAGTGCGCGCGAAAATAGAACAAAAAATCAGCGACTCAATAGAGAACTGCGGGATATCGGTAGAGATGAGTGTTAGTGTTGGTGAGGCTGTTTATCCTATACACGGTGACAGTGTGCACGCCTTGATCAAACACGCGGATGAAAAAATGTACCGCAGTAAACGCGCGAAACAGAAAACCTCGAAACGAAACCTGAAATTGGAAAGCGCGGTTACTCCTTGAAAATCGCGTATCACTCGGTGATTTACACGACCGTGCTAAACTGAGTTTTCTGCAAAGTCCCTTGCCCTGCAATTACCGACGCCAGCTCCAACAGCTCGTCCCACACGTCCCCGCGTCGATTAAAGCCTTTGCTTAACAGCTCAAGTTCCGCACTTCGCAAAAGCAGCGCCTCCCATTGCGCAGGTTGGTGGCGTCGCAACGCGCGTTGGAAAATTTCCTGACGGTTTTGCCAAACCCTTGCATCTTTCATTGCCTGAGCGACCGACGCCCCGCCTGCAACCGACCATGTAATTGCCATTAAGGTGCGTAGTTGCGAGGTTAACGCCATAAGCGTGGGCACTGCATCTATACCCTCTGCACGTAATCCGTCCAAAATTGTGACCACACGCTTGGTATTACCGATCAATGCGGCATCTGCGAGATCAAAAGTTTGATAACGCGCGTTGTCTCCTACCACACTTAATACCTCGGGCGCGCCAATTTCTGCGTCGTTGTATAAAAGTCGAAGAATATCGATCTCCTGCTGCGCGGCGAGCATATTCCCCTCGACTCTTTCCGCGATTAATTGAGTCGCCTCGAGCGTCGGGTGCATGCCGCGTTGGCGCATGCGCTGGGCAACCCAGCCAGGCAGATCGGCTGCCGCAACCGGCCACACTTGCATCGTGACACCAATCTTATCCAGTGCTTTGTACCAAGCAGACGACTGTCCTGCGCGATCTATTTTCCCGCTGAGAACCAACAGCACCGCGTCCTCAGCCGGCCGAGCCGCGTATTCGCAAAGCGCTTTGCTGCCCTCTCGCCCTGGTTTGGCCGCCTCCAGACGCAGCTCCAGCAATCGCTGCTCGGCGAACAGCGACATGGCATCCGACGATGCCAGCAAGTCGTTCCAGCGAAATTCGTGGTCAACAACAAATACCTCGCGACCGCTGTAGCCAAGTTCGCGCGCGCGCGCGCGAATTTTGTCGGCGCTCTCCATCATCTGCAAAGGCTCATCGCCGCTAATCAGGTAGACCGGCTGGAGAGACTGGGAGAGGTGCGCGTCGAGTTTGTTCGGGTAGAGCCGCATAGTCTTATCAAATGAAATTGCCGTGCGACTTGCGCCGAGGCGAACAGTGCCGGAAAATTCCGGCTATGTTAAATATTGTACGCGCGTCTGTCTTCCTGTTGCCATTTCTTTGCGTTTTCATGGCCCCGCAAATTGCACTGTCTGAGGACTGCACCAAGCTGATTTTTAAACGTTACTGCCTTGGCGGTAGTGTCGCTACCCTGCCCGACGGCGTATCCGAGGCGATCGTCGAAGACGGATCTCCTGGCACCCGCTTTACTGATACCGACGGCGACCGCATCGTGGATATAACGGCCGTAGATGGCCGTATAGCGCGCATCTCGCGCAGACAACCCCCTGGCAACTGGCTGCACTTTACTGAGTGGAAAACCAAGTTGGTGCGACTCTATGGCCGCGGCGAGGATCGCAGCAGCTTTCCGGCGTATGCCGGCTCGCGAAGCTCGAAGCTGAACGCGATTAACGCCGGGCGCGGGTCTGCGCTCATCTTCTGGCAACAGCTGGGGTGGTCGGTCTCACTTCGCTGGGATCATCGCGACTACATCACCCTCGACTACGAATTAGATTCGAGCAATCGTCTTCCTGAAGACGACGAAGGTTTGTAGCAATGTACTCGCTATTGCGCGCTGCGTTGTTTTCGATCAACGCAGAAACCGCACATGATGTCACATTAAGCGCCCTGAAATTCTCAAATCGCGGGCCAATCGGGCGCTTTGCCAAATCACGGGTGCCGGATGCACCGGTGTCTGTAATGGGCATTGACTTCCCCAACCCCGTAGGCTTGTGCGCGGGTCTCGACAAAGACGGCGCGTATATCGACGGCCTTGCGAACCTCGGTTTTGGTTTCATTGAGATCGGTACTGTGACTCCACGACCACAAGACGGCAATCCCAAACCGCGGATTTTTCGCTTGCCGCAGCGTGATGCCATCATCAACCGAATGGGGTTTAACAATGCAGGGGTCGACGCATTGGTCAAAAACGTTGAGCGCACAAGCTTCAACGGCGTGCTCGGTATCAACATCGGCAAAAATCGTGATACACCTGCAAATCTGGCGGTTAACGATTACATCCATTGTCTGCGTGCGGTATACGCGTTGGCGACTTACGTGACGGTGAATGTGTCATCACCGAATACGCCTGGGCTGCGCGACCTGCAACACGGACAGGCCTTAAAAGACTTGTTCGACGCGCTCAAGAACGAGCAAGCGGCATTGAACCAGACAAACAACCGATACGTGCCCGTTGCAATCAAAATTGCGCCTGATCTGATTGATGAAGAAATAGACGAGATTGCTGCTGCCGTGCGCGAGTTCAAGGTTGATGCTGTGATCGCGACCAACACCACCAATGATCGCAGCGACGTCGAGGGCCTTGCCTTCGCCGAAGAAACCGGCGGCCTGAGCGGCGCGCCGCTTGGTAACAAATCGACCGACGTGGTTCGCCAATTGGCAAAAACGTTAAGTGGTCACACTCCCATCATTGCTGCGGGCGGTATTATGCGAGCTGCCGACGCTACCGCCAAAATCGCGGCTGGCGCGCAATTAATCCAACTATACTCAGGACTAATTTATCGCGGTCCGCGACTGATTCGCGAGTGTGTTCAAGCAATGCAGTAGGAGACCTATGTCCCATTACGATTTTTTTAATGGCGATGCCGATGGCATCTGTGCGCTGCACCAACTGAGACTGCATCAGCCGCGAGAGACCACACTCGTCACGGGTGTCAAACGCGACATAGCACTGGTCAGCAAAGTCGATCCTGCGCAGGTCACCACAGCAAGTATTCTGGATATTTCCTTTGACAAGAATCGCGCGGGGGTACAAGCACTGCTCGATGCGGGCGCGAACGTCGAATATTTTGACCACCATTTTGCCGGTGACATCCCAGACAACATCGCACTGGATGTTCACATCGACACCGCTGCGAATGTCTGTACGGCTCTGTTAGTCGATCTGCACATCGGCGGCACCTATCGGGCATGGGCAGTCGCAGCGAGCTTTGGCGACAATCTTTTTGACAGCGCGCGCACAGCGGCACAATCGCTCTCGCTCAGCGCCGAACAGCTCAACCAACTCGAAGAGTTGGGCACCCTGATCAACTACAACGGTTACGGCCCAAGTATTGACGATCTGCATTTCGATCCTGAAGAGCTTTACCGCAAGATCAGCCCCTACACCGATCCGTTTGACTTCATTGCCAATGACCCGGTTTTCGAAACGCTCAGACTGGGTTATGCAAGCGATCGTGATAACGCACTGCAACTCAAGCCGGTTCACGAGAGCGCGAGCGGTGCAGTGATGGTTCTACCAGAAGAGAAGTGGTCGCGCCGTATCAGTGGAGTGTTCGGAAACGAACTCGCGCGCGACTATCCCGAGCGCGCGCACGCGTTGCTAAGTTCACTTCCGGACGGAGGTTATCTGGTGAGCGTTCGCGCGCCGGTTTCACGCAAAGAGGGCGCGGATGAACTGTGCATGCAGTTCGCAACGGGAGGCGGCCGCAAGGCAGCCGCGGGCATAAATTCGCTTCCCGAGGCGGATGTAGAAACGTTTATCCAAAAATTTGACGAGCAGTTTGCAGCCTAGCGCTAATGCGTTGGCACCGTGAACAGCGTTGATAGTTCTGCCAGCGAGTCGATAACTGCATCCGGTTTGGTGCGACGTATGTCGTCACCATGGTTGTAACCGTAGGGCACGCATACCACTTTAAAGCCCGCCGCCAGCGCCGCCATAACATCGTTTTTTGAATCTCCAACCATCACACATCGCGATGCCGGCGCGTTGAGGGATTGCGCCGCGTGCTGTAGCGGCAATGGGTGCGGTTTACGTTTGGGCAGCGTGTCACCACCGACCACCAAATCAAAATACCTCGACAAACCAATTTGCTCTAACAAGGCTTCGGCAAATGCGCTCGCTTTATTGGTTATGCAGGCAAGCTTGACTTCACTGACTTTCAAATACTCTAACCCTTCGAGTACCCCGGGGTAGAGCCTGCTTTTGTTGCAGATATTGTCAGCGTAGATTTGTTTGTAGAGCGAGACTGCAGATTGCAGGATGGTAGCATCCGGCTCGGCATTCATTTCGCCGGTTAGCATGCGTTTAACGAACTGCTCCATGCCATTGCCGACAAACAGGCGCGCGGATTCTTCACCGCGCCGCGGGAGCCCGAGCCGGTTCAACATTTCGTCACCGGCCCACGCCAGATCGGGCACGCTGTCGACCAACGTGCCGTCGAGGTCGAAGGCCGCCATGTGCGGAAAAGGAAGTCGCTTCAATCGTTTTCCTACGACAACACTTCGCGAAAGCGTGACATCACCGTCGTGTAGGGGTTGGCCTGATCCGTCTCACCCGCACCGAATATGGCAGAACCCGCGACAAAGGTATCCGCACCCGCAGCGGCAATCTCGGCTATGTTGTCCAGCTTGACGCCACCGTCCACTTCGAGGCGAATCCGCTTATCGGATTCGTCAATGCGCGTGCGCACCAAACGCAGTTTATCGAGCGTTGAATCGATAAAAGATTGCCCGCCAAAACCCGGGTTGACGGACATCAGCATAATCATGTCGAGTTTATCCATTACGTGATCGAGGTAGTTCAACGGCGTGCCCGGATTAAACACTAGGCCTGATTTGCAACCCGCATCGCGAACCGCCTGCAAGCTGCGATCGATGTGTTCGGTGGCTTCGGGATGAAACGTAATATACGTGGCACCCGCGTTGGCAAAATCCGGAATCAGTCGATCAACCGGCTTGGTCATCAAGTGCACGTCAATTGGTGCCGTCACGCCGTGTTTACGCAGCGCCTCACAGATCACAGGGCCGAACGTAAGGTTGGGGACATAGTGGTTGTCCATCACATCAAAATGCACTATGTCTGCACCCGCGGCCAGCACATTGTCGACTTCTTCCCCGAGCCGGGCGAAGTTAGCCGACAGAATCGAAGGTGCAATCCATAAGTCGTTCATTAAGATTACCCAAAAACAAAGAAGGGAAAATGGCATGCTGGTGGCATCAATGTGGGGCGAAGTATATCAGCTAGGGATGATCCCAGTTCGCCAATCACCTGAACGTCAACACAAAGTTGAATAGAAGTTTTTTAAAAATTGAATGGGCGAATCGAAAAACTGACTTTGCGCTTTCCTACTGTGCGGCTAAATACGCAGCGATATTCTCGATATCGGAATCGGAAAGCGGACTGCTCATCACGTTCATCGTGGCATTGCTGCGTTGACCCGAGCGAAAGCGAGTGAGTTGTTCTGTGATGAACGCGGCCGATTTGCCGGCTAGCGTTGGGTAAATGTCCACCTGGCTTTGCCCACCGTCGCCATGACAACTCACGCAGGCGTAATACGAGTACGCGCTTTGCCCTTTGGCTATATCACCCGCATGGCAAACGGATGTCACCAGTAAAACACCTGGGATTAGCGCATGCTTCATACAGACCTTGGTGCATAGATGTAGACCGAGGGGCGGACAATATAGGCTCGCGATAAAATTGCGAGCGACAAAGTCACATTCTTTTGTTAACACGCACCAACGTGTAGCAATCCCGGACTAGCGGTAGGCACCAGGTCACATCGCAATGCAGAGGTCGAAACTAAAAACGATAGACAACGCCAATTCGTGCGACCGGCCACAAGACGTCATCAATGTCTTCCTGGGTATCGGCTTCCTGCTCGTCAATATCTTCCTGAGTCACCTCAACGTTCCCAACCGAACTCACCACGGTTACACCGGTAATCGAAAAAGTCGGCTCACCGAGTGCGATCACGCCAATGTCTGATACAAAACTGAATCCTTCGGAATCACCCATCGGATTGCCCCACCCGACTCCGAAATAGTAGGCAGAGCTATCGAAGTCGAGATCGGAGGTAAGTGAACCCTCCGTAACAGTCACAGACCCCACTTCGGTCGCGTCGGTTATGCTGGCGCTACCAGACACGTCGCTGCCATTCGCGATATAACCGATTGTTGTGCGAAACGAACCGCTGAACGGATACCAATCGAGCATAAGTTCGGTGGTTTTTAGATCGAACTCGACGTCGTAATCGATATCGTCTTCGGTTTGCTCCTCATCAAGACTGAGGCTGTTATAACCCAGACGCGCATTGAAATAGTCGTTAATGTTAAAGGTCGCGTTGATGCCCGCGCCAAGTGTGCCCACATTGACGCCAACGCCAACATCGAGTCCTCTATCTGCATGAGCCGGTGTAAAGCCAGCCAAAATTAACGATAGCGACGCAGCGATGCGCGCGGTTGGCCGAATAATCATCAAAAAATACTCCCAGAGTTCAGTGCGATCAGCGCACAAATCAACCTGCATTAAAGATAGTCAAGGCTCGCAGAGTTTGCCATGCCGCCTGCACTTTGGAGTTGCGTGTGTCGTTGAAGCGACATTAGTAAAATATAATATTTCTAATCATTTTGATAAATGTATGCTAATTTTCCGAAATGCACCTGACTCTTCAACAAATGAAGGTTTTCGACGCCGTCGCGCGTCACAGCAGTTTCACCCGTGCAGCCGAAGAAATGTATTTAACACAACCGGCAATCTCGATTCAAATCAAACGGTTGGAGCATAACGTCGGACTGCCACTGTTCGAAAAAATCGGTAAACGCAACTACCTCACAGAAGCCGGTCAAGAGATGCACGCAGCGTGCATCGACATCCTGCAGCGTCTCGAGGATCTCAACACTGCTATCAGCTCGCTGCAGGGTGAAATCAAAGGCCGTTTGCGTCTATCAGTGGTTACCACTGCCGAACATTTCATGCCGCATTTGCTCGGGCGTTTTGTCCAGCAATACGACCAGGTCGAGCCCAGCATGGTTGTCACTAACCGCGCTAACCTTATTGAGCGTTTGAACAGCAATCAGGATGACCTCGTGATCATGGGGCAGGTTCCAGACGGCATGGATATGGAGGCCTTCCCTTTTCTGGACAACCCGCTGGTAGTTGTCGCCAACCCGAAGCATGACCTGGCCAAGGAGAAATCGATCCCGCTTGAGCGAGTTGTGCAAGAGCGCATTCTTGTGCGTGAGCCCGGCTCTGGTACACGTATGGCGATTTCACGGGTATTTGAATCGCATAAACTCGACGTTAACCCGTTTATGGAGCTCGGCAGCACAGAAGCGATCAAGCAAGGCACTATGGCGGGTCTGGGTCTTTCGATCCTCTCGCGCAACAACCTGCGTGCCGAACTTGAAAGCGGAAATTTGATCCCTCTGGATGTCGAACACTTTCCGCTGATGCGCCGCTGGTACGTGGGTTACCTTAAAGGCAAGCAACTCTCACGCGTAGCCAGTGCGTTTTTGGCGTACTTGCTCGATTTTCACGAAAATGCCAACAAAAACGAATCCCCCCTCGGTTTTGACACCAGACTTCTCGACTAAAACTTAAAGTCAACAACAACTTGGCCGCTGTATCTGTCACTTCAGGCCAATACGTCGCCCGCGCCTGATGCAGTTAAATGGTATGCAGGAAGTGCTGTGTTTTTACGTCGTCGACAAATTCTACAAGCTGGAATCAGCATCGAAGGCCAACGGCTTAGCGTCGTAGTGGTGTCACGAGCAAACAACCAAATCGGTGAACTTGTCGCCGCCAGCAGCTACGCGCTTGGGGAATCGGGTTCAGTGGATGATGCACTGGCGGCCGCGTGTAACGAACATAAACTAAGCAAAGCCGCCTGCGTGTACGTCATGGAGAGCAACAGCTATTCGCTTTTGCAAGTTGAATCCCCCAACGTCGCCGCCGACGAAACACTCGCCGCTCTGCGCTGGAAGGTCAAGGACCTGATCGACTTCCATATTGATGACGCCACAATCGATACGTATCCCATGCCTGCGTCTAATCGCTCCGGTGCCACGGGTATGATGAGTGTCGTCGTAACGAAAACGTCATCGATCCAGGAACGCGTTGACCTCATGCACAAGCACGAAATTGAACCGACTGCCATCGATATAAACGAACTGGCGCTCAACAACATTTCGCGTGTGACTTTCAAAACCGACGACAAACCGTCTGCCGTTATGTATCTGCTGCCCGAGAGTATGGTTATTCAGATCGCGGACGGTACCGAGATGTTTCTCAGCCGCAGTATCGAATCCAATACCAATCTCGCGGCGACTGAGCCCGCGAACCGCGATGCTGACGCCTGGTCGCTCGTGCCCGAAGCTGAATCCGACTTTGATCTTGTGAGTCTCGAAATGCAGCGCTCGATGGATTATTACGAAAGCCACTACGGACGTGGTCCTGCGGATGAGATGCGCTTCTTTCAACAGCTCGATCAAAACGGTGCCTTCATTGATTTCGCGCGGCAGCAGCTGCCTTTTCGCCTGACACCTGGCGAACTCGAGGATCACATCGAAGGTGTTGACCAGATCGAGCACGCGACACTTCCTTTTTTCCTGCCCGCGCTTGGCGGTGCCTTGCGAGCTAATGTTCAATGAAAACGCCCTCGCAACAAATCAACCTGTATCAGGATCGCTTTCGCAAAGCGCGCGTGCACTTCAACGCGTTTCAGGCTATCCGACTGACGCTATTCGTGATTGTCGCAATGGGTGTGATCAGCGTCTACAACGCGTACAAGACTCATCAATTGAATCGCCAGGCCACCAATCTTCAAGAGCAGGTAGAAACGATTCAGCAGCAAATTGCGAAACTCAATCAAAGAAATGCAGCGCAAGGCGTAACTGGCAACGCCGCATCCGTGTCCCTGATGCGGCAAACGCGCGACGAACGTCAACGTGCGCTGCTGAATTTAAGCCAACACAGCAAACAGGGCGGACAATTGTTCTCCGGTTACTTCGAGGGCTTAGCGAGGCGCACGCTTGATGGTATCTGGCTGAATGAAATAAGCGTTCACAATGAGGGGCGCTCTCTCTCGTTGGCCGGACGCACAACCGACGCGGCGCTGGTGCCGGAGTGGATTCTCGGATTAAAGAGCGAGCCGGCGTTTATTGGGCTGCGCTTTGCCAGCGCGGAAATCGGCGCGAACGATCACCCCGTGAGCGGCGGGCAAAAGCGCTTAGGCCGCACCCTGCACTTTGCGCTCAAGACCGAATACGCCGACGAGGCCGATAAATCACAATGAATACCCGATTCAATAACCTGATTCAGGCGTTTAACACCAGCGGGCTGCGCCAGCGGGTAATGGTAATGAGTGCCGTCGTGATCACATTGCACGCGGCGTGGGATTATTTTATCTACCAACCAAATGTGGAAACGCACGCGCAAATGGCGCAGTCAATTATTGCCAGCAGTGAGCGTTTTGAAGTGTTGAACCGCACGCTCACAGAGGTGAGTCAGGCTAACGCGCAAGACAACTCAGAGATGCGCCAGTTACAGGATCAGATTGACACCATCAATGACCAAATTTCTCAGGTCACGAGCGACTTTATTGCGCCTGAACAAATGCCCGAGGTGCTCAAGCAACTGCTAAAAGACAACAAAAACCTGCGCATCACCCTGCTTAAAACCGAGCCCGCGCGGCGTCTAAACGCACCAGAAGATCACTCACACTCGAGCATAAACGAGTCAGAGAATTCGGTTACTGTCATACCGGCTGCGCAACAGGCTTCGCAGACTCCGATCTTTCGTCACAACATGACGGTTGGTTTCGAGGGCGATTACCTCAACGCTCTGACGTATATCCAGTCTGTTGAAAATCTTGGCTGGCGCATTTTTTGGGATAGCGTCGAGATCGATGGAAGCGACTACCCCAACGCGTATGTGACCGTGTCGCTATACACGCTCAGCCTGATGGAGGACTGGATCGGTGTTTAAAAAAGCCACTGCTGCGCTGCTGATTTACTGCCTGGCTCAAAGTGCTGGCGCGACTATATTGCGCGATCCAATGCGACCCAAAATACCAGTCGTGCAACAGTTGCCAAAAAATGAAGATGCAAAGCCAGTTCAGCCAGGCATACAAAAACCATCTCTCGAATTGCACGCGATCAGTTATCAGCGTGCATCGACCCGCCACAGCGCAATCATTAATGGCCAATGGGTCACTCAGGGTGCTGTCGTTGACGGCGCCACAGTCGTCGAAATTGGCGAAGAAACCGTACAACTTCAACACAACGATAAAGACATAACACTCACTTTGACACCACCGATAAAGCGCAAGAAAACGGAAGGTTAGTGATGAAATCAATCGCCCAAAGTGCTCTCAACACAGTTTTATTTTCGTTGTTAGCAATCGTCGCAGGTTGCGCGACGCTCGAATCAGACAAAAGCGTTGAACCCGAACCTGCAGAGTCATCGACACTCGAGGCTATCGACGTGCTGCTTGAGAGCGCACAGGAGCAACCTTCGCTTAGCGACATTGATCCGATCGTGCCAACTGGCATCAACCAAGCCCTGCTGCCTCCGTTGAATCTTGACGACCCGCTGGAAGATCCGCGCTCGCTTGAAGAACGATTCGATATCGACGTGGCCAACGCCGAGATCCGCACCTTGTTGATGGGATTGGTGAGTGAAACGCCTTACAACATGGTGATTCACCCCGACGTGAGCGGAAAAATCTCTTTAAGCCTTAAGGATGTATCCATCCCCGACGTTATGCGAATTTTGCGTGACGTGTACGGCTACGAGTATCAAACCTCGCGCAATGGATTCCACGTTTTGCCAGTCGCGATCCAATCGCGCATATATCACCTTAATTACCTCAACATCGAGCGCACCGGATTCTCTCAAACACGCGTCAGCTCAGGGCAGGTAACGAATTCCGACAGCAGTGACTCGGATAGCGCCGCGTCTTCCGGCGGCAGCAGCACTTCGGGATCCGTTATTGAAACCAGTTCAACATCAAACCTGTGGGCTGAAATGAAAACGTCTTTACAGTCAATCATTGGCAACGGTGATGGTCGCACAGTGGTGGTTAGTCCGCAGTCGGGCATGGTGATCGTGCGCGCCATGCCCAACGAGCTGCGTGAGGTCGAAAACTTTCTGCGTGTCACGCAGGGCAACCTGCATCGGCAGGTGATACTGGAAGCGAAGATTGTTGAGGTGGAACTCAATGATGGCTTTCAGGCCGGAATCAATTGGTCAGCACTGGGAGACGATGGAGACGACACCTTGCTCGTCGGGCAAACCGGTGGCGGCAGTATCTTCACCAACGGCAATACGCTGGACGCCAATGGCAATACGACAGTACTGAACCCTGCCGCTTTTGGCGGCGTTTTTAGTGCGGCGTTAAAGATTGACGACTTCACCGGCTTTATCGAGCTGCTCGAAACGCAAGGCAGCGTGCAAGTGCTGTCCAGCCCACGCGTGTCGACCGTAAATAACCAAAAAGCCGTCATCAAAGTGGGGCAGGACGAGTTTTTTGTGACGGAGATTTCCAGCAGTGATATTTCAGGGACAGGAAACACCGGCAACACAACAACGCCCGACATCACCTTGACACCCTTCTTTTCAGGTATCGCGCTGGACGTTACTCCGCAAATTGATGTTAACGGCGGCGTTGTACTGCACATCCACCCAACCGTATCTGAAGTGGTGGACCAAACCAAAAACATCACGGTGAACGGACAAACCCAGAGTCTGCCACTGGCGCTCTCGAGTGTGCGGGAGTCCGACAGCATTGTGCACGCACGCAGCGGTCAATTGATCGTGATCGGCGGTCTGATGCAAAACCGCACCGAGGATGACACTGCCTCGACGCCGTTTTTTGGTGACTTGCCGGTGATCGGCAGCCTCTTCCGTCACAAGCGCGAGCGTTATCTGAAAAGCGAGCTGGTCATCCTGCTGCGGCCGATCGTGGTCAACTCTACCGGCACATGGGCACATTCATTGCAGGAATCGGCAGAACGCATCCGCGGAATCGAATAACGCCCACGAGTGGGTGATCCCGAAACCGGTCGTTTCAGGTATTCCGCCAGGGTAAAGCTGAATCAGGCGCAGCCGCTAACGCAGTTGTGAGCCGTGGAGGGTTTTATGTACCACCAGCACTTTGGATTGAACGAATCACCGTTCAGCCTGACACCTGACACAGAGTACTTCTTTAACTACGCAAGTCATTGCGATGCGTTGAATACGCTGCTTGCCGCAATCAAAATGGGCGAAGGCTTCATCAAGGTGGTTGGGGAAGTCGGCACCGGAAAAACCTTACTGTGTCGTTCGGTGCTGAAAATGCTTGGCGATGACATCGTCACTGCTTACATCCCCAATCCGATGCTCACGTCGAATGAGCTGCGCGAGGCGCTTGCCGATGAGCTCGGCCTCAGCGTTGAGCAAGATCAGGATAGAGACCCCCATCGCCTGCTCAAGCGCATTTACAGAGAGTTGGTCCGTCTGCGCAGTGAGGGGAAAAAAATCGTCTTATTGATCGACGAGGCACAGGCGATCCCGAATTCCACCCTCGAGGCGCTGCGTCTGTTGACCAACCTCGAGACAGAGAAATACAAGCTGCTGCAAGTGGTGCTAATCGGCCAGCCAGAGCTCGACGAGCGCCTTAAACGTCAATCTGTGCGGCAACTCAAGCAGCGAATTACCTTTTCGTGTGAGCTTGAGTTGATAGACCGCAATAGTATCGATGGGTATGTGCTGCATCGATTAAACGTTGCGGGTTATTCAGGTGCCCGCCTTTTCAGCTCGCGTGCAATATCGCTGTTAGCCAAGGCAAGTCGAGGCGTTCCGCGTATCATCAACGTGCTATGCCACAAGGCGCTTATGTCGGCCTACGGGCAGGGGCAAGCGCGCGTCGATATTAAACATGTGCGCGACGCGATCAAAGACACCGAAGTTGCGCAATCCCGACGACACCATAACTGGCAGCTGGCCGATATCGGGCTATCGGTCTGCGTCTTGATCGGGCTTGGGCTGGTCTATGTAGGCACCGCGTCATGAGCATCGTGAATCAAATGCTGCAAGATCTTGATCGTCGGCAAATGCCAGACAACGACCCGCTGAACTTTCAACGCAAGTGGTCTGCTTCACCCAAAAAAAAGCGCGGATGGGAATTGCTTCGCCATCGCGTACCGTGGTTCACCTGTGCGTCTCTGTCGATTGCGGCTCTGTTTATTCTTTATCAACAAAGCGACCGCGCAGCCGAACAACTGTATATCGGCGATCAATACGTAGATTCAGGTACAGCAGCCGAAAACAGCGTCACACACGCGATGCAGGGCGGCAAGAAAAGTATCTCTGATCCTGAATCGACTGAATCAACTGTCGATTTACCGAGCAACGTCGCATCTGCGACTGCGCTCCATTCAGTTCGCTCCACGGAATTTCATCCGTTTGAGATGATCGGGACTCGCGTTATCAAAGCAAATGACGAAGTTGTGGCCAACCCGTTGTTTGCGCCCTCACACGGGGTAAAACGCGAAACGTTGGAATCCGCGGCAGGAGATCTCGACCGGAACGATCAATTGGCCGAATCAGCCGATGTTGTCAAATTCGAACAAGTCCGGCATACGCGACTTTCGGGGGTAACTCTTGTCGCATCCGCGGGTCCGCTCGAGGTGAACTCCATACCGCTCGACACCGCGGCGGCATTGGATCAGGAGCTCAATTTCTCGATTAAACCGGCTGGCAATGCCGCTGATCGCAGCTATAAACTGGCGCGCCAGCATTTGGACGGCTGGAATACGCAAGACGCCGTTGCCGAATTGCAGCGGACAATTGCGTTCGACCCGATGCACGTTGCCGCGCGCGAACTTCTCGGCGCGCTGCTTATTCAGCAAGGCGACGCAGTAACTGCTGAGCCACTCCTCGATACCGGGTTGACATTATCCCCAGGCTATTCGCCGTTTGCACAACTCAAGGCCCGTTTACAGGCCGATCGAGGTGAGCTGGGAGCGGCGATCGATACACTGAAAAACGTAAAACCTGCACAGAAGCACCGTTTTGAGCATGTGGCGACCCTTGCCGCGCTGTATCAAAAAAACGGTGACCACGACCGCGCATCTTCGATTTATTTAAACCTTATCGACGCGCATCCAAACAATTCATCGCTGTGGTCAGGGCTCGCGATTTCACTCGATGCGCAGGGCGAGTACGAAGCGGCGCTTAAATCATACAAACAAGCATTGGCCGACGAAACGCTCGCGTTCGAGCTTCGTCACTACGCGCAGCGCCGCGTCGAAGCGCTCAACAAAGCGCTCGACAAATCCGACAACGCGCAATCGTGAGTACTAACCCGACTCCCACGGCGAACGGCAACGTTGCGCCGATCAGCAAGAAATTGCGCCTCGGCGATATGCTGGTGCAAAACAAGATTATTTCCGAGGCACAGTTGCAGCAAGCGCTCGGCGAGCAAAAGAAAACCGGCCACAAGTTAGGCAACACGCTGGTTGAGCTTGGGATAATCGAAGAGAAATCCCTGCTGATGTTTCTCTCGCAACAGCTCAAAATTCCCTTCGTCGGGCTGGATGACTACAAACTAAAACCCGAAGTCGTACAAATGCTGCCAGAGGCAATGGCACGTCGATTTCGCGCGCTTGTGCTCGAATGCGATGACAAAAAAGCCACGGTCGCGATGGCCGACCCCACTAACCTTTACGCCTTTGACGAGATAAGCCGCCACCTCAAACGACGCGTCACACAAGCGGTCGTGCGCGAAAGCGATATTCTCGCCAGTATAGACCGCCTTTACCGTCGCACTGAGGAGATCGCCAGCCTGGCCGAAGAGTTGGACGAGCAACTCTCGGCGAATGATTTCGACGTCGATCTGGAAACACTGATGCGCGGTGCCGAAACATCGGAAACCCCGGTGTTTCGACTGTTGCAATCCATGTTTGAAGATGCCGTACAAGCGGGTGCGTCCGACATTCACATTGAGCCGGATGAAAAGTTGCTGCGCCTGCGACAACGCGTCGACGGTGTTCTGCACGAACAAATTGTGAACGAAATTCGAATCGGGCCTGCTCTGGTGCAACGCCTGAAAATTCTCGCTCACCTTGATATCGCAGAAAAGCGCCTGCCGCAAGACGGCCGCTTTCACATCAAGGTAAAACGCCACAGCCTGGACGTGCGCCTCTCAACCATGCCGGTTCAGCACGGCGAGGCTGTCGTGATGCGTCTGCTGGATCAAACCGCCGGGCAACCCACGCTGGACCAACTCGGAATGCCGCCGGATATCATCAAACGAATTCGTCAGCTGATCCATCAACCGCACGGCTTATTGCTTGTGACGGGCCCCACCGGCAGCGGAAAAACCACCACGCTGTATTCAGCGTTACACGAATTAAACACGCCTGATCGCAAAATCATTACGGTCGAAGATCCGATTGAGAACCAAATGCCGCGCATTAACCAGGTCCAGATTAACGAGAAAATAGGTCTGACCTTTTCACGCGTGCTACGCACTGCGTTGCGACAAGATCCGGATGTGTTGCTGGTAGGTGAAATGCGCGACCTCGAGACAGCCGAGATCGGGGTGCGCGCTTCGATTACCGGTCATTTGGTTATGTCGACTCTGCACACCAACAGCGCTGCCAGTACCATCGCGCGGTTGACCGATATTGGCGCCAAGGGCTATCTATTGGCAACTTCGATCACCGGAATCCTGGCGCAGCGGCTGATACGACGCATCTGCGAGCATTGCAGCGTGCCGGACGAACTGGATGATGCCAAACAAGTCTGGCTCGAAAGTGTTTACCCACAGTTAGAAGGCGAAGACGTGAAGTTCTTTAAAGGCGACGGGTGTGAACGCTGTAACCATACGGGGTATTCAGGGCGAATCGGCGCATACGAGCTACTGACGTTTGGCCACGACGCGAAAGTGGCTCTGCGCGGCGAAGACTTACAAGGCTTCAACAACGCGATTATTGAGCAGCAGAATTACATCAAGCTGGCAGATCGAGGTTTACAAATGGCGCGTGGCGGTATCACCACGATCGACGAAGTGATTCGTATCAGCAGCGAAAATGACTAGTGCCTGAATCGTGGCGAAATTTACTTACAAAGCACGCAACCGACGCGGTGAAAGTCTCAAGGGTGAGATTGAAGCTGACAGTGAAGACGCTGTCGCACAACAATTAATCAACTCCGAGCTCACGCCAATTGTCATTGAGGCGGCTGCCGAGTCGTCACCGCACACCCAGTGGTTGCAGAGTTTATGGCAACCGGGCAAAGTCGACGCCGACGAACTTGCCCTGTTCTCGCGGCAGCTTTACTCGCTGACGCGCGCGGGGATCCCCATCATCCGGGCGCTGTCCAGCCTCTCGCAGAGCACGCGCAATCCATTTTTTGCTGAAATACTGCAATCCATTACAGCGAATCTGGAAGCCGGCCTCGATTTAAGCACAGCGTTTTCACGTTATTCGGGCGTTTTTCCTCCCCTCTTTATCAGCATCATTCGAGTCGGTGAGAGCACCGGCCGACTTGACGACGCCCTTTTACAACTCGCCGATCATTTGGAACTCGAAAAGGAAAATCGAAAACGCCTCAAATCCGCGCTGCGCTATCCCACAATTGTCCTCGCAGTGATGGCTATTGCGATCGTTGTGATCAATCTCTTTGTGGTGCCGGCATTTACCGATATTTTCGAGCGAAGTGGCAAAGATCTGCCGCTGGCAACTCAAATTCTGCTTGGGCTATCTAACTTTATGGTCGACTTTTGGCCACATCTGCTGGTGGTTGGCGCACTCGGCGCTTTTGGCGTGAAGTATTGGCTGAGCACTGAAACGGGCCGCTACCAGTGGGATCGGGCAAAGTTGAAGATCCCGCTGTTCGGCGACATCATCCTGCGGGGAACGCTTGGGCGGTTCGCACGTTCGCTTGGTCTCGCATCGCAATCAGGCGTTCCGCTCTTGCAAGGCCTCACGGTGGTAGCCGGTACCGTCGACAACGCATTTCTCGAAGAACGCGTTCTCACTATGCGCGCTGGCATCGAACACGGTGAATCGCTCACTCGAACAGCTGCCGCCGCCGGGATGTTTACGCCACTTGTGTTACAAATGATTGCCGTGGGTGAGGAAACCGGCGCGATTGACCGGCAACTTCTCGAAACAGCCGAGCACTATGAGCGCGAAGTCGACTACGACATCAAAACAATCGGCGATGCGATTGAACCGATTATCATCATTACTCTGGGTGTCATGGTCCTAATACTGGCAATGGGCATATTCCTGCCTATGTGGGACCTCTCAACCACCATCTAAATCAGCGAATCACCTCGCTTATCCGTCTTGACTCTTTCGCCTCGCCCGAACGAGGCTTTTGGGTAGCTCAGGCCATCGTTAGACGCCCCTTTGTTCAATAATTCCACTTATTTGCACAATTTTTGCTTTTCTTTCAAACATCTGCAGTTATCAGTGGATGGAAAAAATCAAGTTTCACTCGTAACTGTCGATAATTTGTTTATTCAACCGTAACGTCAGAGGAGTCTGGCGATGAAGAGTTCAGTTGTTTGTATAGGCTATCAAGCCGGAGCGAGCTTACTCGGGTGTCTGCTTGGGGTTCTGATCGTATGCGTGATCAGTGCGGTTACCTTGCCTCAAATTGCGAAATCAACAGACGACAGTCAACATATCGAGCGGGTCAATGAGACAGCGAATCGCCTGCAGCAAGCGATTACGGAAATTCACCACGTGTGGCAGGCCGAGGGCACCAATGCGTCGATCCGTGATATTCCGACGCACGGCCTCGGGCAGATCGACACAAACATATTCGGGTTCCCGATCGGCATTCACGACAACGATACACTGAGCGAAGCTGCCGACTGCACCCACCTGTGGCTCAACATACTCAACGATCCACCCTCTGCGTGGCATAACACGCAGACGAACCCGGACTTTGTCGCCGAGATCGAGAACGGTAGCTGCCGCTTTCGCTATCGCCGCGCCGATGGCATCAGCATCGTTTACCAGCCCAAGATTGGTCAGGTGCGGGTTGAAGCATCCAGGTCCTGAATCTTTTCGCAAACAACGGCTTAAGTTATTTACGCGGTTGCCGCTATCTCACGTGAACACTCATGATGTGAGAGATCCGTAGAAATGAACAAGACTCGAATTCACGCAGCCGCACAGTCAGGCTTTACTTTGGTAGAACTCATTGTGGTAATGGTAATTCTTGGCGTACTTGCCGCAACCGCCCTTCCGAAGTTCGTCACCGTTGGCGACGACGCCGAAATCGCCGCGCATGCTGCGACCGGTGGAGCATTTACCAGCGCCGTCTCATTGGTCAAGGCACAGTGGATGATCAACGGCAGCTCAGGTGCAGAAGACAATGTTGCAGGATTCGGAAACGACGATGTCGACACCAACGCAAATGGTTGGCCCGCCGACACCAGCAACGACAACACCCTAAATACAGCAGATGAATGTGTTCGTGTCTGGAATGGACTGATGCAAAACCCTCCGTCTGTTGCCACAGCCACGGGTTCTGACTATCAAGCTACCGTGAGCACGAACACGTGCACCTACACCTATCAAGCCAGCACCGGAATGACGATTACATACGACTCCGCCAACGGGAGTGTAACCGTCGACAAAACCCCCTGATCGTGTCTTAAAGACACTCAGGTTTCCGGCCATGAAAAGAACCGCTCTGCGCGACAGCCACGCTCAGAGCGGTTTTACGATTGTCGAGCTGATTGTGGTGATGGTGATTGCAGGTACGCTTGCAATTACCGGCATCAGTCGTTTTTCGTCGGCCAGCGCCGCCAACCAACGCGGCTTCGCCGATTTCACTTTGAGCGCATTTCACTACGCGCATCGACTTGCAACAGTGGGTGGATGCCACACTCGTGTGCAGAGCGCATCGAACACGCTCACAATCTCGTCATGGGCAGTCTGTACTCCTGCGTCACATACCGGCACCACCACACCGGTTTCACACCCCGACAACAGCGGCACTTTTGTTGAAGTCGCGCCGGGGGGAGTCACGCTCGGCGCACTGGACATTTTCTTCGACGCGCACGGACAGCCCCATGCAACAGGCACGGGGTCAGCGTTAACTTCAACAACTACGCTCAGCGTTGGCTCGCGCAGCATCAACATCGAGGCGATAACGGGGTACGCGTATGAGTGAGTCAAAGTCCCCCCAAACCAATCGCGGTATGACCATGCGTGAGGCGATGCTGGTATTGGTCGAGCGCGAACGCGAAGCCGACGACCTTGACCTCTTTAATCTGCGCGCACATTGGGAACGTCAACACACGACGCGCGATACTGATTGTGAGCCGGTTCTTGACCTGAATGACACCAAACTGGCTGAAGAAGTCAGTTTACAAATCATGCACAAGAATCTTGGTGTGACGCTGATTGAAACCTTGATCGGTATTGTGATCATGAGCGTCTCGTTCACCGCAATTGCATCCTTGATGACCAATACAGTGCTCAGCAGTGCGAAACCGGTTATCTACGAACAAGCGATATCAATCGCCGAATCGCACCTCGAAACTATTTTGCTGCAGCCTTACGACGACCCGAACGAAACCGAAATGAACACCTGCGAGGAAGGCGATGGCAGCTTCCGTCACCTGTACGACGACGTGTCCGATTACCAATGCATTCTTGACACTGACGGCGCGCGCGATGCCACAGGAAACCTCATACCCGGCCTGGGTGCTTACAATGTCGATATCAATATGCAATCGACCACACTTAACGGGGCTCCCGCGTACGAAATTGATATTGTCGTCACGCACGACGCGACTCCTGATGTAGAAATCGCACTTCGCGGATATCGAGTCGATTACGAGTGACACCCCGCGCTGCTATTAACGGATTCACCATGATCGAATTACTGGTGACCGTAGTGTTAAGCGTAGTGATCGCAGGCGCGGTTTCGCAAATGATATCGCGCCCGATGGAGGCGTATGCCAGCAGCTCACACCGCGCAAAATTACTCGACGCGGCCAACGTAGCGTCATCGCTTTTTACTCGTGAAATTCGCGGCGCACTGCCAAACAGCATTCGCGTGGGTTGCAGCGGACAGTGCATTGAATTTTTGCGCGCGATAGACGGTGCGCGTTACCGCAGCGCAGGACCAGGCGACGTGCTCGACTTTGACCCGGCTAATGCGGACACTCAATTTGAGGTAATCGGGCCACTCGTCGACGGCGCAACTATTCGCACAGGGAGTAGCGCGGATGATTGTCGTCTCGGCAACGCAGACTGCATCGCGATCTACAACACAGGACAGATAAACAGCAGCGCCTGGAATATGGACAATATTGCCACGATAACCACGCTGGCTTCGCCGTTCTCAACGCTGGGGTTCAATAATGGTGGTTTTTCGAGCGGTGATACAGCGTTTCCGGTTGCATCGCCTCAGCAACGCTTCCACATCGTGAGTGGGCCGATCAGTTACGTCTGCGATACCACTGCCGGTACATTGCGACGTTACGATTCTTATCCTATTTCCGCCTCGCATAGCAGCGTAGACAGCGACGCCGAACTGATTGCGCTGTCTGCTACTGCCGCGGTGGTGTCGAACAAGTTATCCGCATGCGATTTCGATTACGATCCGGGCTCATTAACCCGCAGCGGCCTCGTCAGTTTTCGCATGACAATCAGTGAAAGCGTGGGATCCGGACACAGTGAAAGCATTTCACTGATCAAACAGGCGCACGTCAACAATGCGCCCTAGAAGGAGACCGTCTGGATTTTCGAAGCAGCGAGGTGTTTCGCTGATCGCCGCGATTTTTGTCATCGTGACCCTATCGACACTGGGTGCATTGATCGCCTCAATCAGCGTTCTTCAGCACAATGGCGCTGCCCTCTCGATGCAGAGTGCACGTGCGCTGGCGGCGGCCTCTGCAGGAGTTGAATGGGGCATCTGGTTTGTACGAACAAACGATCATTGCGAGACCAATCCGGCCAATTCGTCGTTTACGGTCGGTCAATTCACGGTCAGCCAAACATTATGCGATGACATCTCTGTCACTGAGGGTGTCACAACCTACACAGTTTACGAACTCGAATTTACGGCTTCGAGCACAGGTCTAAGCTTTGGTGACCCAGGCTACGCCTCGCGTACACTCTACGCAACCGTGATAGACCTGTAATGCGGCAACCACGGTAAATTCGCAATACCCCTTCCATTCGCTTTTTCGCGGCCATGTTCGGGCCATCGAGCCCAAGATAACCGCCCAACATCCTCTGATCTATAATTGACGCTAGTAGCGCTTTTTTGCTTTACAATACGGCGGTTAAGTTGAATCAACACTTCCCTCACCCATTATGCTCAAACGATTTCGTGGTCTTTTTTCTACCGATCTGTCCATCGATCTGGGAACCGCAAACACGCTGATTTACGTCCGCGGTCGCGGCATCGTGTTAAACGAGCCGTCAGCCGTTGCAATTCGTGAGGATCGCGGACCTGCAGGCCCGAAAACGATTGAAGCGTACGGTCTTGCGGCAAAGCGGATGGTGGGGCGCACACCGCAAAATATTCGCGCCGAACGCCCGATGCGCGACGGTGTGATTGCCGATTTCAACCTCACAGAAAAAATGCTGCAGCATTTTATTCGCCGCGTGCACGATTCGCGTTTCTTTCGCCCCAGCCCGCGTGTTCTGGTGTGCGTCCCGTGTGGCGCGACGCAGGTCGAGCGCCGTGCGATCAAAGAGTCCGCTGCCGGAGCGGGCGCGCGTCAGGTTTTTCTCGTCGAAGAACCTATGGCCGCGGCCGTTGGCGCTGGTATGCCAATCGACGAACCGCGCGGGTCGATGGTGCTCGACATTGGTGGCGGCACTTCAGAGGTCGCGGTGATGTCGTTGAACGGCATTGTGTACTCCGCATCGGTTCGCATTGGCGGAGATAAATTTGACGAAGCAATCATCAGCTATGTTCGTCGCAACTACGGCGCGCTCATTGGTGAGGCAACCGCCGAACGCATCAAGCATGAAATCGGCTCCGCCTACCCTGGTAAGGACCTGCTCGAGATCGAAATCAAGGGGCGCAACCTTTCCGAAGGCGTGCCGCGCAGTTTCACCCTCAACAGCAACGAGGTGCTCGAAGCTCTGCAAGAACCGCTTTACGGAATAGTCTCGGCCGTGAAGACCGCATTGGAACAAACTCCGCCC
Organism: Pseudomonadota bacterium; assembly: GCA_039029275.1. Classification (GTDB taxonomy): domain Bacteria; phylum Pseudomonadota; class Gammaproteobacteria; order JBCCGL01; family JBCCGL01; genus JBCCGL01. The sequence continues at coordinate 55,047 of JBCCGL010000018.1, forward strand.
GAACTCGGCGCAGACGTCGCGGATCGCGGCATCGTGCTGACCGGTGGTGGTGCTCTGCTGCGCGACATCGACCGCTTGATGATGGAAGAAACCGGCCTTCCGGTGCTGATCGCCGAGGACCCGCTGACCTGCGTAACCCGTGGCGGCGGTCGCATTCTCGAGCTTATGGATCAGCACGGCGGCGAATTTTTCTCTGTCGAATAACTGCGCGCGGCGAGATACAACGTGCAGCAGCCTCTTTTCCAACAAGAAGCGGCAGCATCGTTTCGATTGATCGTGTTGCTGATAGCATCGGCCGTTATCATGACGGTCGATCACCGCGACAACCATTTGCAGGTTGTGCGCTCTTTCATTTCGAACGCTATTTACCCGATTCAGTACGTCGTCAATGCGCCGGCGCGCATGGCGAGTTGGTCAGTGGAGGCGTTAACTGAGCGGCGACAATTGCTGGTTGAAAACGCGGGATTGAAAAATGCCCTGCTTAATCTGCAAGCGAAACAACAAAAACTGGAAGTTCTGGAAGTCGAAAACCAGCATTTGCGCGCGTTGCTTGGATCATCCGCTCGCGTTGATCAGAACGTGCTGGTGGCCGAACAGATCGCGGTCGATCTTGACCCTTACAAACAGCAAATTCTGATCGACAAAGGCACCAGCGAAAACGTTTACATCGGTCAGCCGCTAATCGACGCCAACGGCATTATGGGTCAGATCATTCACGTTTCTACTAACACATCGACCGCGCTGTTGATCTCTGATCCCAACCATGCGCTACCGGTAGAAATTGTGCGCAACGGGTTGCGAAGCGTGATTGCAGGGCTTGGCCAAACCGATGCTGTCGAGCTGTTACATGTTCCTTCGAGCGCTGACGTGCGCATTGGCGACACATTAGTCACCTCTGGTCTGGGCGGGCGTTTTCCGGCGGACTACCCTGTCGCGCGCATCAATGCCATCGACCACCCGCCAGGGTCCGCCTTCGCGCAAATCTACGCGCAGCCAACTGCGGCATTGAATCGCAGTCGCGAGGTTTTGCTGGTTTGGCACAATGAGCCGGAATCCGAATCAAATCAAGAAACACAAGCGAGCCAAAACGACACTGAGCAGGCTCCTGACTCGTGATTCACGTTCGTAATGTGTGGGTGATTCCCGCAACGTTCGTAGTTGCCTTTGTGCTGGTTATTCTTCCGCTGCCAGAGGCAGCCAACGCGTTTCGCCCGCTTTGGGTCAGTATGGTGGTGTTGTACTGGAGTTTGGCGATACCGCGTTCGTTCGGAATTGGAAGCGCATGGATGATCGGTTTGATCCTTGATGTCGCACACGGCTCATTGCTGGGGCAAAACGCGCTCGGCCTGTGCTTTATCGCCTATATCGCCAACCGTTTGCACCAGCAGATTCGCGTCGCGCCGCTCGGTCAGCAAGCCGTGGTTGTCACTGTGCTGCTGCTGGCAAAGCAAGGGTTTTCGTTATGGATTTACGGGATTATCGGGCGAGTACCCGAGAACATTGCGCTGTACTTTGTTCCGTCTTTTCTGGCGTTGATTTTATGGCCGTGGGCATTTGTGATATTGCGTGACGTGCGTCGTCGTTACCGTATCAGCTAAGACAAAATTATGACCGAAAAAGACAACACAATCGAATCACGGCTAACCGAAGTCGAGATCAAGCTCACGATGTTAGAAGATGCCAACGAACAAATGAGCGAAATGATGATTCGACAACAGGCGCTGATCGAGAATCTTGTCGCGCAACTCGAAATGGCGCACGCACAGATTCAAGCGATCAACGAACACGGCGGCCCGGATCAGTCAACAAATCGGCTCGAAGTACCGCCGCACTACTAGGTATCATTGAGCGCCAATCAGAATTTGCTCCTCGGTAATCCGATAGGGCGGAACGCGGAGATTGCGCAGTGCGTCCTGCGCATCGAATACCCTTCCCGCTGCGTCGTAACGCCACCCACGACACTGATCCACAAAGCCCTGCAACTGCTCGCCCTCGAATCGGGGTTTAATCGGGCAACGCAAATCAGTCCCTAGTGCGATCGCGACAAAGATTTCCGGCCTGAGGGAGCGCCAGGCGTTGCGCGCCCCATCGGGTTGAGTTGAACGATCAGAATCGGGGTCGCGGAGCGCAGCAGCGTGCGAATCGAGCGATGCAATCGTCTGGTCTGATCGCAATATAACCATCACCGGCAGCCCGTCCCACTGCGTGTTAATCACACTATTTTCACGCAATATTGTAATCGGTATCGCGATTACTTCATCCGGCTCTTGACTAGGCAGAAATTCGGACAACAATACAAAAAGACTCGCGAAAACAACAATTAGCGACATCAGTTTGAGTGCCCGGGATAGATAAAGCCGTCGTTTTTGCCCATTCATCTCGCAAGCATAAACTGAAAATCGAATCCAAGAGAAAAACGATCACACATGTCCAGCACTGCCACAATGCTTGATCACAGCGTCACCGTGAGTATTAGCGCGCAAAGCCGTCATCAGGCCAAACGTGCAGCGCAGCTGGCGGATGACTTGGGCTTCGATTTCATCAACACTGGCGAACCGCCTCCGGGGTATGTCTTGTTCGTGAGTCAGGAACGTATCGAGCTGCATTCCAGCTCATCGCCCCCGGCGCACGGGCCCGTATTCGTTGATTTTGTCGATGGCAAATCGGCGCACAGACGCCTCTTCGGTGGCGGCCGAAACCAGCACCTCGCGCGCGCAGTTGGAATGAAACCCGGTTACAACCCGAAGGTGATCGACGCCACTGCGGGCTTCGGCGCAGACGCATTTGTGCTCGCCTCACTGGGCTGTCGAGTACACATGATCGAGCGCTGCGCCGCCATAGCACAGCTGTTGGAAGACGGCATTTTGCGCGCTCGAGGTGACACGGATATCGGCCCGATTGCGCGTCGCATGTTGTTGCACAATGGAGACGCAATCAAACATATTCCAACGCTGAGTAAACGACACGAAGCCGATGTTGTTTATCTCGACCCGATGTATCCGACGCGAACAAAATCCGCCGCGGTCAAAAAAGAAATGCAGGTATTACAGGCGCTGACCAAAAATCACCCGAACAACATTGAATTGCTTGATTGCGCACTCGCCCACGCAAAAAAGCGTGTCGTGGTGAAGCGGCCGGTAAATGCCCCGCAATTGAACGACGCTCAACCGCAAGCGTGCGTTAAGAGCGCAAATACGCGTTACGACATTTACGTTCCGGTCGGTTAATCACGAAAATTCTGATACTGCAGCGGCATTTCGAGATCAGCCGCTTTCAAGGTCCCCATCACTTGCTGTAGATCATCGCGTTTTTTACCCGTGATGCGCACCTGCTCGCCCTGAATCGCTGCCTGTACCTTGAGCTTGCTGTCTTTAACCATGCGGATGATTTTTTTCGCGAGTTCCTTGTCGACGCCTTCTCGCACCGTTATCAATTGCCGTGCGCGCTGCCCAATTTCCTCAACCTTACTCTCGTCCAGACAACTTACGTCGATGCCGCGTTTGGTCATTTTTTGATACAGAATCGGCTGCATCTGCTCGACCTGAAATTCGCTTTGCGCGTTGAGCGTGAGTACTTGTCCCGCGATGTCGATCCTGGCATCCGAACCTTTAAAATCGTAGCGGTTGGCAATTTCACGATTAGCTTGATCAACCGCGTTACTTAACTCGTGTTTATCAACTTCCGAAACCACATCAAAAGACGGCATACCGGCTCCCAAACTCGTGATAAATTAGTGCCATTCTCAACAGCCGCTGCGACAAAGTCCAGCGTTCAACAAGACAACGGTAAACAATGGCCAAACAAAACGATTTACGCAACGTTCGCCGTGACTACGAGAGTATGGGAATCACGAAAAGCGATCTCGCGGAGGATCCATTCGCACAATTTGACGCGTGGTTAAAAGAGGCGATTGATGCGGATGTATTCGACGCAACTGCCATGACACTCGCGACCGCTGACAGCGGCGGGGTTCCTTCTGCACGCGTTGTGCTACTCAAGCACTTCGACGAGAACGGATTCTGCTGGTACACCGACTCGCGCAGCCAGAAAGGAACAGACCTGGCTCAAAACCCCAGCGCTGCTTTGCTGTTTTACTGGCGCGAATTTAGCCGCCAGATTCGAATTGTGGGTGAAGTCAGTCCACTCAGCCCGACCGCAGCGGATGAGTATTTTTATCAACGCCCCGAAGGCAGTCGTTTTAGCGCCGCATCCTCCCACCAAACGTCCGAAATCGACAACAGAGCGGCGCTTGAAACGCGGGTTAAGGAACTGATGACCCAGTACCCGGATGGCAGTGTGCCGCGTCCGGATGCATGGATTGGGTATTGTTTAAAACCGCGTGAGTTCGAATTCTGGCAGGGCAAATCCAATCGCCTGCACGACCGAATAATCTATCTGCCAACAGAGCGTGCGTGGCGTAAGACACGGCGATCGCCGTAGAGCGTCTCATCCTAGCGTTAATCGCAAGGTTGTTAACTCGCCCGCCAACGCGGTATGCTCTTTCGGGTTGAGGCATTAAAAAAAATAAACCATGGACTGGACATCAAATGAAATACTAACTGTGCTGCGGTTTTTGCTGCCTGGATTTGTCTCGGCCTGGATTTTTCATTCGCTTACTTCGCATCCGCGCCGATCCGAGTTTGAGCGCATAGTACAAGCCTTGATTTTCACTACGATCGTTCAAGCCTTAACATTTACATCCATATATTCAATTTCTGTTGTTAAAAACCAACCTCTGTATCTAAGCTCAGTCGAGCTTGCAAATGTAGTTTCACTACTAATAGCAGTAGTTTTCGGTCTATTCGCAGCCAGATTTTCAAACAACGATAAACTTCACAGTTTGTTGCGAAAGTTGAATTTCACAAAAGAGACATCTTACCCCTCGGAGTGGTTTGGTGTGTTTTCGCAACAAAAGACGTACGTTGTCTTGCATTTAACTGGCGAACGAAGATTGTACGGTTGGCCAGAAGAATGGCCGAGTGACCCCAATGTTGGTTACTTCTCAATGGCCGAGTCTGAATGGCTCACAGACAGTGGCAGTATTCCACTCGAAGGCGTCGAAAACGTCCTCATACCTGCTCAGGAAGTAACCTTCGTTGAATTTATGACTAAGATTAGTAGTATTAACGAAAGTTAGCTTGAGAGTATCATCGTAATGCCCAGAAAAGCACCCAGCCCTCCTCCATCTCGCATGCCTTCGCCTAACAATGATCGAGGTGCAACGGGTAGCGCACCAAGAGGTAGCTTGAAACCAACGCCGCCCCCAGCGCCACCACAGAAAAAGTAAAAATCCTCTACTGCAAAACGCCTTTTGCCTGCATATCGGCGTGATAAGAGGAACGCACCATCGGTCCGCTGGCAACGTGCGAAAACCCCATGCCATAACCAACCGCGCCGAGCATGTCGAATTGCTCCGGTGTCACAAATCGCTTGACCGGCAAGTGATCGCGCGACGGCTGCAAATACTGCCCTAGTGTGAGCATCTCGACACCGTGTTCGCGCATGTCGAACATCACTTCCTGAACCTCGTCGAGATCTTCCCCCAAACCCAGCATCAGGCCCGACTTGGTTGGCACATGCGGAAATCGCTCGCCGTGTGATTTGAGCAGATTCAGCGACCATTTGTAGTCTGATCCTGGCCGCGCTTCTTTGTAAAGCCGAGGTACCGTCTCGAGATTGTGATTAAACACATCTGACGGTTCGATGGTGAGTGCATCGAGCGCTTTTTCCAAACGCCCGCGAAAATCCGGCACCAACACCTCGATTTTGATTCCGGGATTCGCTATGCGGGTTTCGCGAATGCACTCGGCAAAATGCGCGGCGCCGCCGTCGCGCAAGTCGTCGCGATCTACCGATGTGATCACCACATAGTCGAGACCGAGCTGGGAGATCGTGTGCGCAAGGCGTTTCGGTTCGCCGGTGTCGAGCGGATCCGGACGCCCGTGCGCGACATCGCAGAACGGGCAGCGACGCGTGCAAATGCCGCCCATGATCATAAACGTTGCGGTTCCGTGGCTGAAACAGTCACCGAGATTGGGGCAATTGGCTTCTTCACACACCGAGTGGAGGTTCTGCTCGCGCATGATGCGTTTGATTTCCTGCACACGCGGATGGGTATGGGCCTTGGCGCGTATCCAGCTCGGCTTGCGCGCAACCGTTTCGCTTCGTTGAACCTTAATGGGAATTCGCGCCAGCTTTTCAGCGCCGCGTTGATATTTTTCCGGATTGCTGCGCGAGGGCGCAGTGTATTGGCTCATTTCAGTCAAAACCTTCTGCGTGTGAAACACTATTGTAGCGAAATTCGCGCGTCAAACTCGCAATTAAACAATCAGATACAGTTTCTATACTAGCGGAAGCACCTTCGTGTTTCATATCCGTTACCGGCATATTGGCAAAGCCGCAAGGGTTTATTCCCAGAAACGGCTGCAAATCCATTTCCACGTTGAGCGAAGCGCCGTGATAGGTACACCCCTTGCGCACTCGCAGTCCCAGCGCCGCAATTTTGCGATCCTCAACGTACACGCCAGGAGCGTCGCGTCGGCCCTGCGACTCAATTCCAAATTCACGCAGTGTGGCGACTACCGAGCGCTCAAGTTGCTCTACCATGCGCCGAACGCCAATTCCAAGGCGGCGCAAATCGAACAGTGTGTAGAACACGATCTGCCCCGGACCGTGATACGTGACCTGCCCACCGCGATCAGTTTGTACAACGGGAATTTCCGCGCTGTTTAGAATGTGTTCGCGCTTGCCCGCCTGTCCCAGAGTGTAAACCGGTGTGTGTTGCAATAGCCAACACTCGTCATGGTCTTGTGCGGCTCGCAGATCAATCTTTTCGCGCATCCAGCGCCAGCTGTCCGCGTACTCAACTCGCCCGAAGTGGCGGCAACGAAGCTCAGCCACTAGATCGCCATCTTGATTCGATTGTGAGCGGTCAATGAGCGATAGATTGCATCCAGCTGTGCTTTACTTCGTGCGGTAAATGTGACCGTGACTGACGTGTAATTTCCCTTAGCGCTGGGCCTGCTGCGCGTCGCATCAAGAGGCAAATCATCGACGTGATTGGCGACAATGGCGTGCACCAACGATTCAAAGTCATCGGCACTCGCACCCAATGCCTTCACTGCAAAGGTACAGGGAAATTCGAGAAGCGTTTCCTCGTTATCCGCCACTGCGAAGCTCGTCCACCATCGCCTGATAGCGTTCGTGAACCCGACGCCAAACGGGCCCAGGTACGCCGTTGCCAACTGGCTCGTTATTGATTCGCGTCGCGGCGAGAACACCGCGAGTGGAGCTGCTGATCCAGACTTCATCGGCGCGCAATACCTCGGCCAGCGGTAATTCGGTTTCGACCACATGAATACCGCAGTCGCGTGCCAGTTGTATTACCAGATTGCGCGTAATACCGGGCAATATTTCTTTGCCGTTAGGCGGTGTATGCACCTCGCCGTCGAAAACGGCAAACGCATTGCTCGATGAGCCTTCGACAACACGTCCCGAATTGACTACGAGTGTCTCGGCGCCACCTTTGACAGACGATGCATTTTTGAGCAGCACATTTGCCAACAGAGATGTTGATTTGAGATGACAATTTGACCAGCGAATTTCCTCTTCGGTAAATAGCGAGATGCCGTTTTCAATCGAGGCCGGATCCGGCAGCGACTGAGCGTTACACATTGCAAATACAGTTGCAGATTCATCGCCGCTGAAATCGTGATTGCGCACAGATTGCACACCACGCGTGACTTGAACGTAAACCTTGGTGTCCGTCGCATCGTCAGCATCTATCAGGTGCTGACAAATATCGCGCCATTCCGCGATGCTGTGTGGATTTGGAATTTTGATGGCTTGCAAACAGCGATCGAGGCGTTCCAGATGGCCCTCAAGATCGAGAAAATGTCGGTCAAACGCCGGAATGACTTCGTACATGCCGTCGCCAAATAAAAATCCCCTATCCAGCGGCGAGACTTTCACCTGCGAAACCGGCATAAAAGTGCCGTTAAAGTAAGCCGGTGCATCCGCTGTCATCGGTGTGGCCCCTGCAGTTGAATTTATCGAAAATAACGTAAAACGGTATCGACAGCGCGAGTGAAAAATCCGCCTTCCTCGACTGTCGTCAATGCAACTAACGGTCGCTCAGCAATCACCTCATCCGAGAGTTTGACTTGCAGCGTGCCCAGTTCCTGACGTTGCGCTACAGGTGCGACAATGTCATTGGGATACTGCAGCGAGCTGGAAAGCGTACTTTTTTGCCCGCGCGGAACGGTCACGTATAAATCCTCAGCCAGGCCAAGCGCCAGTGTGTCCTCGGCTCCGTTCCAGATGCGCGGTGAATCCAGCGACTGACCCGCCGCATAAACCCGCTGAGTTTTATAAAAACGGAACGCATAATCGAGCAGACGTTGGCTCTCTTTAGTACGCGTTTTGTCGCTACTTGCACCAAGCAATACCGAAATCACTCGCATATCGTTGCGCTCAGCGGACGCAACCAGACAGTATCCGGCTGCTTCGGTGTGCCCGGTTTTGATACCATCGACGGATGTATCACGCCACAGCAGTTTGTTACGGTTGTATTGACGAATATTGTTAAATGTAAATTCACGTTGGGCGTAGCGCTTGTAATCCTCGGGAAAATCGCGAATCAAGGCCTGCGCCAACGTACCCATATCGCGCGCAGTCGTATAGTGATCCTTGTGCGGCAGACCGGTACTGTTAACAAAATTTGACCCTGTCATACCCAACTTTGCCGCGTATTCATTCATCACGTCAGCGAACTGTTGTTCGCTACCGGCGATTGCTTCGGCAAGGGCAACGCTCGCATCATTACCGGACTGCACGATCAAACCGCTAATCAAATCCTCGATCGACACTTCCTTGTCGACCTCGATAAACATTCTTGAACCGCCCATGCGCCACGCTTTTTCGCTGACAACTGTCACGCCGTCGCGGTTAAGGTTGCCCGTTGCCAATTCGCTGTACACGATGTACGCCGTCATCATTTTTGTCAGGCTGGCGGGCTCCAGGCGCTTATCGATGTCTTTTTCAGCCAGCACGTAACCGCTATTGAAATCGAACAACAGGTAACTTTCGGCCGCAACTTTTGGTGCGGCTGGAACCGGTAAAGCAGCGGGTGCAATCGCAGGTGGCAGAATTAAAAACAGGACGAAAATAAAACGAACGATGTGGCTCATGGTGTGTATCAATTTAGAAGTATGGTCCGCTAGCACGGTACGGCTATGGATAAAATTCTTCGCGTCAGATTTTAGCGGTATCAGTTGCAAATTCACAGATCGTTGGCGTTAGGGTTTGTTAATACCGAAGCAAATCTTCGACCGACACTAATCGCGGACCAATTTATAGTCGGTAATTCCTGCCTGCTGCAGTTTGGCAATAACGCCGTCGATTCTTGCGCTGTTTGTGAACGGTCCAACTCGCACCTTATAGAGCTTTTCTCCACTGCTGGAATCACTTTGATCAATATCGGCACCGAGCACTCCCGCACCATTAACGCGCGCGCGCATTTCCTGTGCGTTGACAAATTCACGAAACGCTCCGACCTGAATAAAAGTACCTGACTCAGTCAGCGGCGCAGTTTCGACCTCATCCTGCGCGCTGCCCGCAACGTTCCCGCTACCGTCAATGACTCGAACCTCCACACGCCCGGTGCCGGATTTTGCCAGGTCTATCTTCACCGCGGCGCCGTAGGATAAATCGATCAGTCGATCAGCATGAAATGGACCGCGGTCGTTAATTTTGACAATTACCTGCTTGCCGTTAGCGAGGTTTGTGACCTGCGCGTAGGTCGGTAGGGGCAGGGATTTGTGTGCCGCAGTGGCTCGATACATGTCAAACGGCTCGCCGCTGGAGGTTCGCCGCCCGTGGAATTTACTGCCGTACCACGACGCAACGCCGCGTGCGACGTACCCGTCGCTGCTGGTCATCACTTTGTACCTTACGCCGTTGACGACGTAAGACTCGGGATTGCCGTATTTGCTGCGGGGTTCAGCCTTTGGTACCGCATCGTCTACTGAGGATGCAGAAATTCGTTCCCCGGGACCGTCGTAGTCACCGAAAAAAGTGGAGCACGCAGACAGCGCTGCGAAACAAAAAACGATGCTATAGCGAGGAACGTTCACGACGTCTGCGCGCGCGCCTGTTTGATAAGGTTGCTGAGCTCGAAAACCGCCATCGCGTACAGCTTACTGTGGTTATAGCGGGTGATTACGTAAAAATTTTTGTGCGCAACCCACAACTCCTCACCGCTGTCGCCGAGAAAAGAGTAAAGGGATTTTTTCCCTGCTGCCTGTTGGGTTAAGGAAATGCCTGCGTCGGCGAGTTGGTCTACACTCAATCTGGGCTTGAGCTTTTTACTAATCAAGTTTTTATGCGCGTCGCCGTCCGGCGTGACTCTTTCCGCGACTGCCGCACCTGGTTGCCAACCGTGACGTTTGAAGTAGTTGCCCACGCTACCGACAACATCAGGAATGCTCATCCATAAATCTCGGCGTCCGTCCTTGTCAAAATCAACCGCGTAGGCGCGATAGCTGCTGGAAATAAACTGCGGCATTCCCATGGCGGCAGCGTAAGAGCCTTTTATTTCCAGTGGATCGAGCGACTCTTCTTTAGCCAGCAGCAAGAAATGCTGTAGCTCACTGCGAAAAAACTTGCTGCGAGGAGGGTAATCGAACGCCAGAGTTGCGAGCGATGCCATTGCCGGATGCTTGCCCTTGTAGCGTCCAAAAAATGTTTCGACGCCGATGATCGCAACGATAATCTCAGCGGGTACGCCGTATTCTTTTTCCGCGCTCGCAAGAATATCGTAGTGTTCATTCCAAAACTTTACCCCACCGGCGATGCGTTTGTCAGTGATGAAAATCGGTCGATATTCTTTCCAGCGCAGAACGCGTTCGGCAGGACGAGACATTGCTTCAATGACTTGATCCTGCCGCGAAATTTGTTTGAACAAACTTTTTAGTTCGGCCGCATTGAATTGGTGCTCCGCCACCAGCTCATCAATAAATTTGCGCGCCTCACTATGTTCAAGGTACGAAGCCATGGAACTTGAAGGCAGCGCGAAACACAAAGCCGCTGCTGTCGCCACGATGCATCGAAAAAACACCATACCTACCTACCCCGATAACAGGCGCTTGTGTGCTTGCGCCGACATGAGAATACCGAATCCGGCCAGCAAGGTCACGATTGATGTGCCGCCGTAACTAACAAGTGGAAGCGGCACGCCCACAACAGGCAATAAGCCGATCACCATACCAAGATTGACCACCAGATAAATGAAGAAGGTGAGGCTGAGACTGCCGGCAAGCAAGCGCGAATAAGAACCCTGTGCAGTCGCGGCAATGTAAAGACCGCGCGCAACGATAAACAGATACAGTGCAATCATGGCGATCGCGCCAACAAAGCCAAATTCTTCACCAAACACGGCAAAAATAAAATCAGTTGAGCGTTCAGGCAAAAAATCCAGATGCGATTGCGTACCGTTAAGCCAGCCTTTTCCAAATGTGCCACCACTGCCCACCGCTATTTTTGACTGGATGATATGGTAGCCCGCGCCGAGCGGATCGGACTCCGGGTTGAGTACGGTGATCACACGGGTACGCTGGTAGTCGCGCATGAAGTGCCATAGCACCGGTAAACTTGCAAGACCAAGCCCGCCGATACCGAGTAACAATCGCCAGCGCATTCCCGCCAGAAAAAGTACGAAAAATCCCGCAGCAGAGATTAACAACGCGGTACCCAAATCTGGTTGTTGGGCGATCAACAATGCGGGAAGAAGAATCAATCCGACGGCTCCGAGTAACCAGGTGAATCGCGGCGGTAACGGTCGCTCACTAACGAACCACGCGATCATCATCGGCACCGCAAGCTTCATCAGTTCCGAGGGCTGGAAACGCACAAATCCAATATCCAGCCAGCGCTGTGCTCCCTTGCCGGTCTCACCAAAGAACAAAACGGCGATCAGCAGTAACATGCCCGCTACGTAGCACCAGGGCGACCAATGTCGAAACGTATCCGGTGTAATCTGCGCCATGAGAAACATGACAAAAAAGCCAATCGCGAAGCGTATCGCCTGCCGATAGATTACATCGATATTCTCACCCGAAGCGCTGTAAAGAACGACAAAACCCAGCAACCCGAGGGTCAACAAACTGTAAAGCAGCGGGTAATCCATGCGGAAATACGGAACCAAAACCCGCCCAACGGCCGAGTGTCCACGGCGCTCATATATCTGACTGCGATCAACTGACACGTCGGTGCCTGACAAAATAAGTGCTGGGCATTATTGCTACCCGAGGCGTGTGAAACAAGCCGTGGGTCTATCGGGACAGATAGGCATCGAGAACCGTGCGCGCGATCGGCGCTGCGACGCTGCCGCCACTACCGCCGTGCTCTGCGACAACCGCGACCACGATCTCGGGCTTGTCGGCCGGTGCGTAAGCGATATACAGGGCATGATCGTGCAATTCCTTGCTGAGTTTATCCGCTTCGTACTCCCCATCCTGAGCAATACCATAAACCTGCGCCGTGCCCGTTTTGGCCGCCACTTTGTATTGCACACCAAGATTTGCCCGATAGGCCGTCCCGAATGGATGGTGCGCAACATTCAACATCGATTCGTGCACGTAGTCCCAATCGGCGTCGGAAAATGCCACCGCAGGATCACTCACCGCGGGTTTTAAAGCGTGCGGCGTTACGCTTGGAGACGGCTGCACACTGTGCAACAAGCGCGGCTGCACGGGTTTACCGCGGGTGGACAGGATAGCAGTGGCGCGTGCGAGTTGCAGGGGTGTCACCAACATATACCCTTGCCCAATGCCAGTGATGAGCGTTTCTCCGGGAAACCAGGGTTGACCTTTGGTGGCGCGCTTCCATTCGCGCGATGGCAACAAACCGTTTGCCTCCCCCGGATTGTCAATTCCGGTGGCAAGGCCAAAGCCAAACTGGTCAAGCACCGGAGACATGTTGTCGATGCCAAGGCGCAAGGCTAAATCGTAAAACAACACGTCGCAGGATTGCACTATGGCATCGGCGAGATTCACGAACCCATGCCCGGTCTTTTTCCAGTCGCGGTACAAACGATCATCGTTAGGCAACGAGTACCAGCCGCGGCAAAGCGAACGTTGCGCGCGACCCTGTATCTTGGTCTTGAGACCGGCAAGTCCAATCATGGGTTTGATCGTCGAACCCGGAGGGTACTGCCCCGTCAGTGCGCGGTTAAACAAGGGCCGTTCCGGATCATCGCGAAGGCGGTTGTAGTCGCTATGCGATATGCCGTTGACAAACAGGTTTGGATCGAACGTGGGTTGACTCACCATCGCGAGAACATCACCGCTGATCGGGTCCATTGCGACCAGCGAGCCCGCGTGTTCGCCCATCGCGTGTTCAGCTATTTTTTGTAACGCGATGTCGAGCGTTAAGTAAAGGTTTTGACCGGCGATCGGTGATTGCTCCTCGAGAACGCGCAACACGCGCCCAGCGACGTTGACCTCAACGCGCTGATAGCCAATTCGCCCATGCAGGCGGTCTTCGTAAAACTTTTCGATGCCAATCTTGCCGATGTGGTTGGTAGCGGCATAATTGGTTTGATCAACTTGCTGGAGTTCACGTTCGTCGATACGACCTACGTACCCAATCGTGTGCACCGCTTGAGTCAGGCGCGGGTAGTGACGTGTCAAGCGCGCCGTAATGTCGACGCCAGGGAGTTCATGGCGCACCACTGACACCTTGGCCACTTTTTCTTCATCGAGATTAAACAACAGAGGAATTGCCTCGAACGGGCGCGCTCGCCTAAGCGATTTCTTAAAGCGCTCAACGTCTGAGTCGGTCACTTCAACAACCTGACTGATTCGCTGCAGCGCCATATCCATGTCGTCGACTTCTTCGGGCGTGATTTCGAGACGGTAGCTCGGTCGGTTTTCCGCTAAAACGACGCCGTTGCGGTCATAAATCAGGCCGCGAGGCGGCGCCACTGCGCGTAAGCGAACGCGGTTGTTTTTAGACAGCGTTGAATAGTGGTCGTAACTCGAGAGCTGCAAAAAAACCAGACGACCCACAAGCAGGGAAACCAATAGCACACCCACCACGACTGCAACAATCACTCGGCGGGTGAACAATACCGATTCGAATATGTGATCGTGAATAGGGTCGCGACGGCTCATACCAACAACTGTTCACCGCTGCGCTCGACAACGCGAAAGGCATTTGTCGCAGCAATCGGCGTGGGCGCGAAGTTTACACCGAAGCGAACGCGATGACCGCTTCGAAACGGAAGCCGTAATAAAAAAGCGTGTAACCGCGGTCAGTGAGTAAGGTCAGATTCAGACCGTTTAAAACTCTCGAGGATTTCCCGGCGCGCATCATCGGCGCTGCCCCATCCGTCCACCTTGACCCACTTTCCGGTTTCGAGATCCTTGTAGCGTTCAAAGAAATGTGTGATCTGTTTGACCAGCATCGGCGGCAGGTGCTCAACGTCCTGAACATCATCATAAATCGGTGTGAGTTTACTGATCGGCACGGCAATCAACTTGGCGTCGGGGCCGGACTCATCTGACATATTCAGCACACCAACGGGGCGACATCGAATCACGGTCCCGCTGATCACAGGATTTGGCGCATGCACCAGTACGTCCAGGGGATCACCGTCTTCAGAGAGTGTGTTGGGGATGTAGCCGTAGTTGCACGGATAAAACATGGGGGCGGCCATAAAGCGGTCCACCATGACGGCGCCGGTTACCTTATCGACCTCGTATTTAACCGGATCACTGTGGGCCGGAATCTCAATCACGACATTGAAATCATCTGGTAAGGCAGCACCGGCCGGAATTGCATGCAAGCTCATGTCGAGGAGTCCTTAAGAAGTACTGACTAAATATAGTTGAATGGAAATAGAGTTGAATGCGTCGCCGGCGCGCTGGGTCAGCGCGAGGACTATCAACTGCGGGTGCGATCCGGCGAAAAATCAGGATTTAGCTCTAATGGGCGGATCAACGTATTAGGCTTTAGTCGAATTTTGCGTGCAAAACCCCCATTTTTCGCGTTTGTTGGCGACTGTGTCGGCAAAATCGCTGTCACTGCAAGACTGACTTCGCTATCATTCGCCACCAGTTTTCGAGGGGTCGGCATGCGCCGGCCCTTTGTCCATAGCTAATTATCAAAACAGTTTTAACCCTTGAGGAGATCACTCTGATGAGCGAGATGTTATACCTGCCACCATTGTTTGGTATTGCAGGGCTTGTGGTCGCGTTTGCGATCTACCGGGCAATGCTGGCGTATCCGCCCGGTGAAGGTCAAATTGCCACGATTGCCAACGCTATCCACGAAGGTGCGATGGTGTTTATGAAGCGGGAGTACAAAATTCTGCTCGCTTTTCTGGCAGTGCAAGTCATCCTGACCTTTATTTTTCTGGACGCGAATGTCGGTATCGCGGTGATCACCGGGGCCTTGTCCTCATCGATTGCTGGATGGGTTGGCATGTACTCAGCAACCAAGGCGAATGTACGCACGGCAACCGCGGCGCAGGCAGAAGGTGCCGCCTCCGCACTGACAGTTGCCTTCTTTGGCGGATCGATTATGGGGCTGTGTGTTGCATCGCTTGGCCTGATCGGTCTGGGCGGCCTGTACGTTTACATTGGTGGTGACGCCCACAGCCTCGAAGGCTTCGGTATGGGCGCGTCGACCGTCGCGCTGTTCAGCCGCGTGGGCGGTGGCATTTTCACCAAAGCCGCCGATGTGGGCGCCGACCTCGTCGGCAAAGTCGAAGCCGGTATTCCGGAAGACGACCCGCGCAACCCCGGCGTGATCGCGGACAACGTTGGCGACAACGTGGGTGATGTCGCTGGCATGGGTTCGGATATTTTCGAATCCTACTGCGGTTCAATGATCGCCAGTATCGCAATTGCCGCGACCATGGTGGCAACCGTCGGTGAAGACGTTGCAAAAAGCATGATGCTGCTGCCGCTGGCACTTGCCGCGCTCGGTCTCGTCTCCTCTATCATCATGATCTTTGTGGTCAAATCGCAGTCGTCGAAAAAACCTGCTTCAGCGCTTCGCACCGGCACACTCGGTGCCCCGGTGATTTTTCTTGCCGCGGCTTATTTCCTGATTCAGTCATTTGGCCTCGACGCCAACATCTGGCTGGCGGTTCTGTGCGGCGCCGCTGGTGGTGTTGCGATCGGCTTGATCACCGAGTACTACACCGCAGCATCGCCGGTTCGCAAGATTGCCGAATCAGGTGAAACGGGTCCGGCAACCGTCATGATCACCGGTCTCGCGGTAGGCATGCAGTCCGTGGTTATCCCGCTGCTGTGCATCGCGGCTATCGTGTACGTTTCCACCTCGCTGGCAGGTCTCTATGGCGTCGGCATCGCTGCGGTCGGTATGTTGGCGACCGTGGGTATCACAATGGCCATCGACGCCTATGGCCCGGTAGCAGACAACGCGGGCGGTATTGCCGAGATGGGTGAAATGGGCGCCGAGGTTCGCGAGATTACCGACAGCTTGGACGAGCTCGGCAACACCACCGCGGCAATCGGTAAAGGCTTCGCGATCGGGGCTGCAGCGCTCGCTGCACTTGCGATTATCGCGGCGTTCGTGCAAACCGTATCAAGCAACAACTCGTCGTTCAATCTGCGTCTCGACGACCCACTGGTGCTGGTTGGCCTGTTCATCGGCGGCACGATCCCGTTTCTGGTTTCGTCCATTACGATGACGGCAGTTGGCGACGCGGCCTTTGACATGATCAACGAAATCCGTCGTCAGTTCCGCGAAATACCGGGTTTGATGGAAGGCAAAGCCGAGCCTGACAGCGCCAAGTGCGTTGACATCGCCACCACCGCAGCGCTCAAGCGTATGCTGCTGCCCGGCGTGATCGCAGTCGGCGCGCCACCGGTCGTCGGTCTGATCATCGGTCCCGAAGCGCTCGGCGGTATGCTTGCCGGTGCCTTGCTTGGCTGTGTGTTGATGGCGCTCATGATGGCGAACGCGGGCGGTGCGTGGGACAACGCGAAAAAATTCGTTGAGAAAGGCAACCTCGGTGGCAAGGGCTCCGACACTCATGCTGCAGTTGTGGTTGGCGACACCGTTGGCGACCCCTTCAAGGACACCTCTGGTCCTTCGATGAACATCCTAATCAACGTAATGGCAATCGTCAGCCTGGTAATCGCGCCACTGCTGTAATTGCTGTTAGCTGTAATAAAAAAGGGGCCGCGACGGCCCCTTTTTTGTGTCTTAAATAAATGTCGTGGAATAACGTCAACTGTCGCATGGCCAGGCGGACGGCGATTGCAACCCTTCCGGCAGCACAGTTTTTTCGTCACCACAGGCGATGTCGATCTGCGTCTGCGTTAGTCCTGTAAAGCCTCGCATATCGATCCCCTCAAATCGCGCGAGGTAGAGGTATGCACCACTTACGTTTACGTCACTGGCGTCGACGCCAAGAAAAACTGCTCGCGACAGGTTACTGAACTCAAAATCAACGCTGGCCAGGTGCGCGTCAGTAAAGTTGGCGCGACCCAATTCTGATCTGGATAAATCAACGCGATTCAATTTAGCGTCGGTGAAGTCCGCGCGCGAAAATTCCGACTTTGGCATCTTGGTCGATTCAAAAACTGAGGCTCGCAAACTGGCACGATAACCAACCGCGCGGCTCAGATCTGCACTGATAAATTCTGCTTTATTCAGATTCGCGCGCGTCAAATCCGCTTTAACCATGCTTGTTCCAGCAAAAAGACTGTTATCGAGCGTGCTCAATGTGAGGTTTGTCTCATTAAAACTCGCGCCGGTAAAGTCTTCGCCATCGAGCATCTTGCGAGATTTTTTGCAGCCGGACCAATCCACACCGGGCTCGCCATCATCCGAGCATGATGCGCTTACGTCGTGACTTGTAATCAGTGCGCCAAGCGCAACCGTGACAGCGATTATTGATAACGCGTAATGTAGCTTCATCCGACCGTTCCTCTGCGTATATGAACCATTACTGATTTAACGGTGGCAACTCCCATTCTATCGGCTTCTTGCCGCGACCAGTTAACCATTCATTTGCACGGGAAAAATGCCTGCAACCAAAAAACCCCCGGTGCGCTGATAATGGCGATGGATGTGGTGCCGTCAGCACCAGATGTTTGTCGCGATCAATCATTTGCCCCTTCCGCTGTGCATAACTGCCCCACAGCAAAAAAACCACACCGTCGCTTGTGTCGCTCAGGATTTCGACAATCTTATCGGTAAACTGTTCCCAACCTTTTCCTTGATGCGCACCCGCGTTGCCGCGCTCGACAGTGAGCACACTGTTGAGCAAAAAAACGCCTTGCTTTGCCCACGGCTCAAGAAAACCGTGTTGCGCCGGGGCGATGCCGACATCGTTGTGAATTTCCTTGTAAATATTAACCAGTGACGGAGGCGTTGGTATGCCGGGCATGACCGAAAAACACAAGCCGTGCGCCTGCCCCGGGCCGTGATAAGGGTCTTGCCCCAGCACTACGACTTTCACCTGCTCAAACGGGGTCAGCTCCATCGCACGAAAATAATTCGAACCAGCGGGGTAGATGTGCGCACCCTTGCGTTTGCGTTGCAATAAAAATTCGCGCAACCCCAACATATACGGCTGTGAAAATTCACCGTGCAGTCGTGCCTTCCATGAGGCTTCCATTACAAGGCGATCTTTCGATTCCGGCATTACGCGCTACCACTAAAACTCAATTTCAGTTTATCCGAAAAGGCGGCTATGCTTCAGCCGAAATTTAAACGGGCGGCCACGCTGATCTTTTTCAAGCGAAAAAAAACTGCTTTTTCGATAATGCTGTTATGCGCGTCGCATGCGTCTGCTGACATCTGCGCCCCAATTGCGCCGACGGTGTTTGCTGTCGAATCAAGCGCAGAGGATACCCAGGCGAGTGCCCTCTCATTTTCCAGTGATGGCGTTGGTCGAATCGTGCTCGAAGGCGACGCTGAATTGATTCACGAAGGCGTGCGTGTGAACGCTGACCGTATCGAGTTTGACGATAGCCACGGCGGTATCGATGCATCCGGTTCGGTGTCTTATGTCAATGAGTCATTGGCACTGCATTCTGATTCTCTGACAAGTAGCGAGGACAAGGAAACTCTGAGCGCTGATTCAACCCACTTTATGATGCGCCTGAACGAGGGTGAAAATCGCACGGATCACCCCGACGTAGCATATGGCAGCAGCAGCCGGGTTGTCCGCAGCAGCGGCGCGCTGACAGTATTGCGCGATACCATTTATTCCACTTGCGCGCCGGGCGAAACCGGTTGGCAGTTATCTGCCGATGAACTCGTGCTCGATTCCGATGAGGGCCAGGGTGTCGCCCGCGGTGTCGTGGTTGAATTTGGCAGTGTGCCGATCTTCTACACACCATGGCTGAGTTTTCCGATTAATGACAAACGCAGGAGCGGTTTTTTGATGCCACGGATTGGCAATAGCGACAGCCGAGGCTTTGAGATTTCTACTCCGTGGTACTGGAATATTGCACCACAGGCCGACGCGACAATCACGCCCCGGGCAATGAGTGATCGCGGCCTCAAGCTCAATACCGAGTGGCGCTATCTGCAGCAGCGCGCAAACTGGAATCTCGAGGCCGACTATCTCGAAAACGATTCTCAGACCGATACGCGTCGTTACTTCACCCGCCTGCGCCACACCGGGACCCCTTTCGAGGGCTGGCGCAGCGAAATCGATGCGGCGCGCGTTTCTGATGTCGATTACTTCGACGACTTCGACGATGCATCCAGGTTAAGCAACCTCACGCACTTGCAGCGCCAGGCACAGCTCAGTCATCGGCGGTCTGATTCTTTTGCAAGCCATTCGCTTCGCGTACGATTGCAGGAATATCAAACCGTAGATGAGTCCATCGCGGCGAGCAGCCGCCCCTACCAGCGTTTACCGCAGATACAGTACAACCTCGATGCAAACGCCCGGCCACTGGGGCTGCGTTTTGACCTGCGTTCAGAAGTGGTGCGTTTTGAGCGTGACGATTCGGTCACCGGTGAGCGATTGGATCTGCGCCCGCGTGTGTCGATGCCATTGGAGGCGAGTTGGGGTTTCCTGCGCCCTGCGCTGACAATGTGGCATACGCAATACGCGCTCAATAACGTGGCCGACGGCGACGAGGACCAACCATCGCGCAGCGCGCGCGTGTTCTCGGTGGACAGCGGACTCATCTTTGAACGCGCGCTCGAATCCGGCACACAAACCCTCGAACCGCGATTGTTTTTCGTTGATATCCCGCTGGAGGCACAGGACGACATCCCCGTGTTCGATTCGCATTTATACGATTTCACGTTCTCGCAGCTATTCCGAGAAAACCGCTTTTCAAGCGCTGACCGCGTTGGCGACACTCGTCAGTTAACCGCTGCCGTTACAACTCGGTTTCTTAACGAAAATTCACGCGAATGGGCCAGCGCCAGCATTGGGCAGATACACTACCTGGAAGACCGCGAGGTAACCCTGAGTGGTTCCGGGATCGACGAAACTGATCGGTCAAACCTGATCCTGCAACTCAACGCGAGCTTTGCCGACCACTGGTCGGGTCGCGGCAGTTGGCAATGGAATCCGGAAACTGATGCGGTTGAACGCCGCGCAATGCAGCTGAGCTACCGTAACGGCAGCCGGCGCGTTTTACACCTTGGGCATCGTTTTCGCGAAGAGAGATACGACCTGTTTGACATCGCACTGATTGCACCGGTTAACGCCAACTGGACGCTTGCCGCGCACTGGAACTACGAACTTGAAGAAGAAGAGACCATTGACTCATTGCTGTCGCTGGAATACCAAAGCTGTTGTTTTGCCTTTCGCACAGCACTGCGGCAAAACCTGCGCAGCGATGGCGAGGAAAACGGGAGCGTGTATTTCGAGTTGGTTATGAAAGGGCTGGGCAACGTCGGCGACGATATAGGTCGGCGCGTTGATCGTGATATTCTAGGGTACTCAAATTCGCTAAATTAAGCTCGAAGAAAAACCTCGATGAAACTGAACACGCTTCGCGCCGGAGCGACCGTATTGGCTTTGCTCGCCGCGCAGTACCACGCATTTGCGGCGGACACGCCGTCGAGCAGTGAGACAACCCTCGACGGCATCGTCGCCGTAATCAACAGTAACGTCGTACTGCAAAGCGACCTCGATAAATCGGTCAACGCGTTCCGCTCACGTGCTAGTCAACGCGGTCAGAGTATTCCCGACAACGTCGATTTTCGCCGGCAGGTGCTGGCGCACCTCGTCTCACAAGAAGTTCAACTGCAAGAGGCGGCCGCGCGCGGCATTCGCGTATCCGATTCACAGCTCAACAACCAAATGCGCAACATCGCGAGCGACAACGATATGAGCTTGTCCGAATTTCGTCGCAGCATTAACGAAGATGGCGGCGATTACCGCGATGTGCGCAAGGAAGTTCGCACCGAAATGATCGTCCGTCGACTTTATGATCGGCAAGTTTTGGGGCAAATAACCGTGTCTGATCAGGAAATCAAAGATTACCTGTCAGCGAAGGCAAAATCGGACAACAAGGCGACGGAGTACTCGCTGCAGCGGATTCTTATCGGATTAAGTGAAAACGCCGAGTCCGGTGAAATCGGGAACGCGCAAAAACTCGCAGATAGTCTGGTCGAGCAACTGCGCGGGGGAGCAGACTTCGCCACGCTTGCAGTGCAACACTCGACAGCCGCCGAAGCGCTAAACGGCGGTGATATTGGCACCATGCCGCCAAGCAGTATGCCAACCGTTTACGCTGACGCCGTCGTCGGTCAGCCGGTTGGCAGCATCAGCGATCCGATTCGAACGACCAACGGATTTCACATTCTGCGTATCGCTGATAAGGCTGGACAAAAACGACATGTGGTCACGCAAATACGCCTGCGCCATATTGTGTTGCAACCCAGCGCTGTGCGCGACGAGGCGACCACCCGCGACGAGTTGAGCAACCTGCGTAAGCGGATTGTGCTCGGGGATGATTTCGCCGAACTCGCGGATGCACACTCAGAGGACAGCGTGACCATCGGCCAGGGCGGCGAAATGCCGTGGCTCAACCCTGGCGACATGCCACGCGCGTTTGAAGAGCGAGTTTCGCAACTCGAAATCGGTGAGCTAAGCCAGCCTTTTCGTACGCCATGGGGTTGGCACGTGGTCGAGCTGCTCGAAGAACGCAGTGAGGACGTCACCGAACAACTGCTGGAAGTGAACGCGCGCGACGCCTTGCGTGCGCGTAAAGCCCGTGAGCGCGAGGAGCTGTGGCGCCGTCGTTTGTTGGCCGAAGCGTATATCGAATACCGAGTCGACGAACTCGCCCCGCAGCAAGCCAGCGCGCTCTAAGGCGCACGCTCGCCTCGTGAACGCCAGAGCCCCGATCGCGATCACCCCGGGTGACCCCGCAGGCATCGGTCCCGACATCGCAGTGATGCTGGCGCAGGACGTATCGGCGCACCCGTGTGTTTTCGTAACCGACCCGCAGGTGCTGGAATCGCGCGCGACCCAACTCGGGCTGCCACTCAAGACGGAAGCCTATTCGTGCGATGAGCCGGTCACGGCGCAAGCCGGTGTCGCATACGTTGTCGAAATCGAAGCGGCGATCGAACCGATTGCCGGCGAGGCAGATGCGCGCAACGGTGACTATGTGATCCAAACGCTGAATCGTGCGACCGCAGGTTGCCTTGATGGCGAATTCGCCGCGCTTGTGACCGGCCCGGTTAACAAAGCGGTAATCAACCAAACCGGGCGCGCTTTCAGCGGCCACACGGAATACCTCGCCGAGTTAACCGGTGGCTATCCTGTGATGATGCTTGCAGCACGCGATTTCAGAGTAGCCCTAGCAACCACGCATCTGCCGCTAAAGGATGTGTCCAGCGCGATTACACCTGCGCTTTTAGGTCAGGTTCTGGACATACTTAACGCCGATCTACAATCCAAATTCGGAATCGAATCACCGCGCATTCTGGTTTGCGGACTCAACCCGCACGCCGGTGAAGGCGGTTACCTCGGGCGCGAAGAGATCGACGTGATTGAGCCCGCCCTCGCACAGGCGCGATCGCGCGGGATCGATGTCGTCGGTCCGCTACCCGCCGATACGCTGTTTACGCCGCGACACCTGGATAACGCGGACGCCGTGCTCGCGATGTTTCACGATCAGGGATTGCCGGTACTCAAGTTCGCGGGTTTTGGCGATGCAGTTAATATCACCCTTGGCCTGCCGATTATTCGTACATCAGTTGATCACGGGACCGCCTACGATTTGGCTGCGACCGGTCACGCCGACCCCGGCAGTCTGCACGCAGCGCTTGAAGCTGCTATCACAATGATTCAAAAACGTGTCGCGTAAAGCGCAGGAACACCACCCGCGCAAGCGTTTTGGGCAGCACTTTTTAAGTGACCAATCAATCATCGCACAACTGGTTGCCGCAATTGCTCCCCGCCGTGACGACTGCATGGTCGAGATTGGCCCCGGACTCGGCGCACTGACGCACCCGCTGATAAAAATTTTGAAGCACCTGCACACGGTCGAACTCGACCGCGATCTGGCTGCGCGATTGCGCGAGCTTGCGCGCGTGTCTGGACAAATCACCGTGCATGAAATTGACGCCCTGGCATTTGACTTCGCCTCTTTGCACGAAGACGAGCCACTGCGAATCGTCGGCAACCTGCCGTACAACATCTCGACACCGCTGATGTTTCATTTACTCGACTCAAGTGCGCCCATCGCCGATATGCATTTTATGTTGCAGCGCGAAGTCGTGATGCGGCTGGCCGCGCAAACCAATACGCGTGCCTACGGCAAACTGTCGGTGATGATGCAATACCAATGCGAGGTCGACTGGCTGTTTGACGTGCCGCCGCAGGCTTTTACTCCACCGCCGAAAGTCGATTCTGCCGTGGTGCGACTCGTTCCACGCAGAACTCCTCCCGCAGATGTAGGTGATTTGCAGGCGTTCGAACGCCTCGTGCATCAAGCGTTTTCTCAGCGGCGCAAGACATTGCGGAACACGCTAAGACCCTTACTCAATGTCGCGCAGATTCAAGCCTGCGATGTGGACCCTGGTGATCGCGCCGAGTCACTTGACCTGCAGGCTTTTGCGCGCCTTTCACGCACGCTCTCCGGAACCTTCGCCACGCAATAGAGTCAAAAAACGGTCGCTATGATACTGGCGAAGTTGGTATCATTGCGCCAGCAGTTTCGGGTGTCGAAAACTGCAGTGAGAACCCACGGAATTGACGGGATGACTGAGAACATTCGCGAAAAAATCAACGTTGAAGTGGACACCGTCTACATCGAATCCGAGTCGCAACCCGACGAAGATCGCTACGTGTTCGCGTACACCGTCACCATCCGCAATGACGGTCTCGTGCCGGCTCAACTGCTGACGCGTCACTGGATAATCACTGACGCGAACGGCAAAGTTCAGGAAGTACAAGGTGAAGGTGTAGTCGGCGAACAGCCTTACCTGAAACCGGGTGAAGGGTTCCAGTACACCAGCGGTACGATGTTGGAGACGTCGATGGGCACCATGGGTGGCACCTACCAGATGATCTCGGACGAGGGTAAGCACTTCGACGCGCATATCCCCGAATTTCTGCTAAGCACGCCGCGCACCCTGCACTAGTCAATAAAGCGTTTACGCGCCATGAGCACATACGCGATTGGCGACGTGCAAGGTTGCTACGACGACCTTCAGCGCCTGCTCGAAAAGATTCAATTCTCGGACGACGACACACTCTGGTTTGCGGGTGATTTGATCAACCGTGGCCCGCAGTCTTTGCAGTCTCTGGAATTTGTTTACGCGCTGGGTGAGCGCGCGGTGTGCGTACTCGGCAATCACGATCTGCACTTGCTGGCCGCGGCTCTCGGCGCACGCGCGCCGCACAAGTCCGATACTTTCGACGATATATTGAACGCACCCAATCGCGACGAGCTGCTGGACTGGTTGCGCATGCAACCCCTGATCCACGTTGAACACAGTGCGGTGATGGTGCACGCAGGAATTTACCCAGGCTGGACGCTTACGCAGGCACAGGCGCTTGCCGAGGAGTTTCACACTGTGCTGCGCGATCACGACTACGCCGATTATTTTCAGCACATGTACGGTAACCAGCCCGACCGATGGGATGACGCGCTAACTGGCCACGACCGCCTGCGCTTTATCGTCAACAGTTTCACCCGCATGCGTTTTATCGACGGCGATGGGCGGCTGGATATGCGCGAGTCCGGCCCGCGCGGCAGCCAAGCGCAAGGGCTCACCGCGTGGTTCGAGATGCCGAATAAACTGCCGGAAAACTTACACGTTATATTTGGTCATTGGGCGGCCCTTGGCCCAAGCGGCAATAAACGTTTTTTGTCGCTGGACTCGGGCTGCGTTTGGGGTGGGTCGCTGACCGCCTGGAACATTGAGACCGGTGAGTTGACGTGCGTCGACTGCGACGGCGCGATGCGTTATTGAATCCGCTCGAGCGTGCTGAAGGTCAATCGATAGTCCGTGCCTTCGCCCACTTCCAGCGTCTCGTTGCTTAACGCACTCCACTCCGCGCTGCGATAACTGTGCAACCAGGTATCGCCAGCGAACTCGTGATGAACTAAGGTCAGATACAGGCGGTCGGTGAGCGGCATGGTTAATTCACACAGCTTTGCGCCGCCAATCACACAACACTCCTCCGCTTCGCCAAGATGCTGCTTTGCCAGCGCAAAAGCAGTATCGATATCATTTGCAACCATCGCGCCTTGTGCGCTCCATTCAGAGTCGCGTGTCATAACAATGTTTGGGCGTCCCGGTAATGGGCGCCCAATCGAGTCCCAGGTCACTCGCCCCATAATTATCGGCTTGCCCATGGTGACGCGTTTGAAGTGTTTGAGATCCGCAGATATGCGCCACGGCAGCCCACCATCGCTGCCAATCAGGCGATTGGTGTCCATCGCCATGACCATTGCTACGCGCATGCTCAGACCGCGACCGGCGCTGCAATGTGCGCGTACGGGTTGTAATCGCTCAGGGTAAAGTCTTCGAAGGCGAAACCGAAGATGTCGACGACGGCAGGATTCAACGTCATCGTTGGCAAAACGCGGGGTTCGCGCCCAAGCTGTTCATCAACCTGATCAAAATGGTTTTTGTACAAATGCGCGTCGCCGAGCGTATGCACAAACTCACCCGGCTGCAGTTTGCAGACCTGCGCGAACATGAGGGTCAGCAATGCGTAGCTCGCAATATTGAACGGCACGCCAAGAAAAATATCCGCGCTGCGTTGGTACAACTGGCAAGAGAGTTTTCCGTCGGCCACGTAAAACTGGAAAAACGCATGGCACGGCGGCAGTGCCATGTTCTCCACTTCGGCGACGTTCCACGCGCTCACGATCATGCGGCGCGAGTCCGGTGCATTGCGGATCTGATCGAGCACGTTTTTGATCTGATCAATACGCTCGCCCGAGGGTGATGGCCAACTGCGCCACTGCGACCCGTAGACCGGCCCCAGCTCGCCGTTCTCGTCAGCCCACTCGTCCCAGATAGTCACGCCATTTTCGCGCAGATAGGCGATATTGGTCTCACCGCGAAGAAACCATAGCAGCTCGTAAATAATCGAACGAAGATGCAGTTTTTTGGTGGTTAACAGCGGAAACCCTTGCGCCAAATCAAAACGCATCTGATAACCGAACACCGAGCGCGTGCCGGTGCCCGTGCGGTCGGATTTATCCGTTCCGTTGTCACGCACATGTCGCATGAGATCGAGATACTGCTTCATTTTTCGTTCTCAGGCACTGACGGCCGCACGCCTGTAACCCAGCGCGATAAACGTTGCACCGATTATGATCATCGGTAATGACAGAATTTGCCCCATCGTTACCCAGTCGAATGCGACAAAGCCGAGGTGACTGTCCGGTTGACGCACGAACTCGACGATAAAACGAAACGCACCGTATAACATTAAAAACAATCCTGTTACGGCCATCGCCGGGCGCGGCCTGGCTGAATAAAACCACAGAACCAGAAACAAAGCGACGCCCTCAAGCGCAAACTGGTATAGCTGCGAGGGGTGACGTGGGTCGGGGCCCGCGTTGGCGAAGACCATTCCCCAATGTGCATCGGTGACCCTGCCCCACAGCTCTCCGTTAATAAAGTTACCCATGCGTCCCGCTCCCAGACCAAGCGGCACCGCCGGCGCAATCGAATCCGCAATCGCAAAAACCCCCAGTCCGGTTTTGCGGGCGTACCAAAAGATTGCCACCACGACACCGAGCATCCCGCCGTGAAAGGACATCCCGCCCTCCCACACTTTGAACAGGATCAACGGATTCGCGACAAAGTCGGAAAACACATAGAACAACACGTAACCGATGCGTCCACCCAGCACCACGCCAAGCGCACCGTAAAACAGAAAATCCGACACCATTTCCGCGGTCCAGATCGATCCTGTTTGGCGGCTGCGATGGGTCAGCGCCAGCCAGAAAAGTCCAAAAGCAAGCAGGTACATAAGCCCGTACCAGTGCACGTCGACAGGTCCAATGCTGAGCGCGACAGGGTCAATTTGCGGGTGTTGTAACATCGATGGCGCTTGTCTGAGTCTCGAATTTTGGGCATTCCCAAACGCGCGAAAGTCTACCACCTTTTTTGAACGAAAGCGGTCTGCTCGCAAGGTCGTTTCAAACCTAATCGATGAAACATGCCACGTGGATCAAACGCTCGATATGCGCTAGCATCAAACTCATTCAAAACGTCATAGTGCATGTAAACGCGTTCACAACAACAAGGAGATTCGTATGACAGATCTACGCTACGACATCGTCTTCAACGGGCAGATCCGCGAGGGTTTCAGCGTCGACGAGGCCGCGCGTGCGCTCAGCAAACGCACTGCCGGAAGCGAAGAACGCATTCGTAAAGCGCTGACAAAACAACACCATGTGTTCAAGCATGACGTTGCTGAAGGTGACACCGACCGCTACGTGCAGCAGCTGTTTGCGGCGGGGGTGATCGTTGACGCTGTCCTTGTGACTGAATCAACCACCTCCCCCACCGATCTATCCTCGAGTAGCGCCGATGGATCAGGCGGTATTTCTGATACTAAAGATGATTCTGGACCGCGTGATCAGCCGCAAAAAATGTACTTTCAGTTCCACGGAAACGGCGCTGAATATTTCAAAATCTGGATTGTTAACATTTGTCTTTCGATTGTGACACTGGGCATTTACTCCGCCTGGGCCAAAGTGCGCAACAAGCGCTATTTTTACGGAAACACGACACTCGACGGCAGCAGCTTTGAATATCTCGCCTCACCAATCACCATTCTTAAAGGCCGTATTGTCGCAATCATCGTTTTTGGCAGCTATGCTGCGGTGAATCATTTTTATCCCATCGTCGGTTCCGTACTCGCCCTGGCGTTCATGATTTTGATGCCATGGGTTATGGTGCGCTCATTTGCATTTAACGCATTTTACAGCGCCTATCGCGGCGTACGCTTTCGCTTTAACGGCACGTACGGCGGAGCGCTCGCAGCGTTTGTCGGTTACCCGATTTTGGCCGCGTTTACGCTTGGCTTGCTTGCACCCCTTGCGTACAAAAAGCAAGTTTACTTTTTTGCCGGCAATCATGAGTTTGGTCAATCGCGATTCGAAGTCGATGCGTCAACCAGGGATTTTTTCATCGCGTTTATTACCGGATTTTGCGCATCGCTCGTCGCCGCGTTGGTTGCCTGGATTATTGGCTGGGTGATCGGCGTAGCAGGACTGCTTGCCGCGTTGACGTTTTATCTGTGCACCTTTGTCTTCTTCGCTGTCTTGCTGACTAATCTGGTATTCAACAATCTCACACTCGCGTTGAACCAGTTTACGGGTGAGTATGAATTGAAATCCTACGCGGTTCTTTTTATTACGAATACGCTTGGCGTTATCTGTACGCTGGGCTTGTTTATACCGTTCGCCAAAGTGCGTGCGGCCAAATACAAAGCAGAACACACCGGGTTTATCGCGGGAACAAACATGGACGAATTCATCGCCGCGCGTCAGGAGTCATCGAGAGCAATGGGCGAAGAACTCGCTGAGGTGTTCGATTGGGATTTCGGAATTTAGGTGACTCATTTGGCGATGACCCTTTCAGGATTCTGGTACGGCGAAGGCAGCTCAAATCGGCTCGCTGCAGAATTTTCTGTGAGTGCAGACGGAAGCGTAAACGTCGTTGATTCGCAGACCGGAGCGACAATTCTCGCGACGACTTTTGATCAGTTGATCATTTCGGACCGGATCGGTAACACCCCGCGATTTTTGTCCAAGCAAGATCAAGGTCGATTCGAAACCAGCGACAACGATGGCGTTGACGCAATACTGCTCCAACTGCGCCCTGCGCAATCGGGCTCTGTTGCGCATATTCTGGAGAGCCGTTGGCGTTACGCTTTGCTCTCGGTTGTGGGCGTCATCGCGTTCGGGTGGTGGTTTGCCGTGCACGGCACACCAACGGTGGCCAACTGGATTTCGCTGGCGCTACCAAAACACATTATCAGCTCGGCGTCGGAGGAAAACCTACTCCTGTTAGACGAACTGTATTTTGACGAAAGCGAACTGTCCCACGATGTGCAAATCCGCATTCAGACGCATTTCGCCGACTTGATTGCGCAACATTCAGCGCTCGATATCCGTGTCATGTTTCGAAAGGGCAACGCACTGGGTGCTAATGCATTCGCTTTACCCGATGGCAGCATTATTTTTACCGATGAAATCGTTAATCTGTCGGAATCAGACGATGAACTGCTAGCAATTCTTGCGCACGAAATCGGTCACGTTGTTGAACGCCACGGCGTGCGATCGGTGGTGCAGGGATCAATCCTGTCACTCGCCACACTGCTTATGTTCGGGGACGCAGGAGCGGCGGCCGAATCGCTCCTTACGATACCTGTGTTACTGACGCAGTTCGCCTACTCGCGAGACTTCGAGTTCGAGGCGGATCGCTACTCCAGTGAGCAAATGGCTATCAACAATGTGGACCCGAATCACTTCGTGAACATTATGCGCAGCCTTTCGCGTGACGGAAGTTGCATTAAGACCAATACCTGCGGTGACAACAACGACGATGACCAAGACAATCGTTTATTGGACTACCTCAGTACCCACCCGGCCCCTGAGGACCGGATTCGGCATTATCAAGAGCACTCACAGGCCTTTTAGCCCTTGGACCATTCGTGAATCGGCAAACTGGAGATCGATTCGTGCGTTCAATTCAACATCAATTGAACGGCATCTTTGTATTGTTCATGGCCACGCTCGACTATCTCAGGCAACTCGCTCTCGCAAAGGTCCAGGCAATCCCAACTACCCGACTCCATTGGCGGAACGAGTTTGGCACCGCACTCATCCCAATTCATCGCATTGGCGATAACGTCGGCCACGTGCAATATGCTGGCATCAGAGGCCCAATCTTGATCGGCCATAGGGGCGTGATGGCTCGCGATCACGCAGTGTAAGGTTTCTGCCAGATCCCACGACTCGAGCAACGCTCCTCCGAGTTCTGCGTGGTCAAAGCCAAGGGCGCTGCGTTCCGCTTGAAATTGGCTGGAAAATTCCGAGTCCATTTGTTCGTTTACCGCGATCATCACTTCCGGCAACTTCAGGTAAAGCAGTATCTTGCCAATATCGTGCAACAAGCCCAACGCGTAGAACCGCTCGACGTTAGATTCTCCTCGTTTCACGGCAATCGCACGCGCAAGTACGCCGGTCGCGACGCTATGGCGCCAAAACTGATCCATATCAATCAGCTCCACATTCAGTTGCCGCAGATTACGAACCACGACAGTGACCAGTACGATGTCGCGCAGTTGACGTGTGCCAATCAAGGTAATCGCGCGGTCCAGAGATTCAACTTTTGCTGGAAAACCAAAAAGGCAACTGTTTGCGATTCCGAGTAGACGCAGAGTCAGGTCTGGGTCACCCGCCAGCAAATTCGCAACAGAATCCAGTGACATGTTGGGATCTTCGATAGCCTCTTCCAGTTTGTGGAAGATGTCCGGCTGGGAAACCAATTGCGTGACGTCGTCGACGAGCGAATCAACGCTTGGCGCAGTACTCATCCGCCCACCCCGTCATTTGATTCGCACAACGCGATCAAGGTTGGAAACGGTGGCTGAGTCGTATCGTTCAGCATAAATCGATCTAAGGTCGAGTTCACCTCGCTGGGTGCCACAGACAATGTTCTACCGTCTTCCACTGCGACAGTTGCGGCAGGAACTCCTGTTTTTTCAAGCGCTTTTAGTTTGACCGCAGTCAGGGGTTGTCCCTGCCCTGCGATCAGATTGCCTTTTGCATCCGTGATGTCAGACTGACAAATTGCCCCCTCAGGGATTTCCTGAAGTGGCATGTTTCTAATACTCATGTTGAAAACCCCAATTTCCCGAACCCAGGGTTGGATCGTGATGTTTCTTAAAGACCAATGACAAAAACCCTACCTATCTATTTGTTTTCGTGTTAAGTTTTTGCGATTATTCGTCGCAAAAAAGCGGAGTCTGAAGCAGACACCCTTAATCGGCGATGCGAAAACCGCCGTTGTTGTTTTAGCGGCCAATGCGGCTCAAAATGAAAGCAACTATTGTGAATTGACGCACAAACGAAGCTGCTATTGCGTTTGGATGTACCCGCCAAAACAATGATAATCTGCGGCCATTCAAGTGCTTACCGTCTTTTATGCTTAGCGGCTAGCGCGAAACACCTGGGAAATACATGACCGTCTGGCGCCACACCTGCCTGATTTTTGCCCTGCTACCAGCGGTTTGTTGGGGCTTCAGCATGGAAAATTTGCGCGACCTGCACGAGGCTGGAGACCCCGACGCGACCTACATGTACGCGGCTCAACACTTCGCCGACATGGCGGGTGATCCCAACTTTGATTTTTACTATGGAGTCGCTGCAATTAACTCCGGGCGTGCCAGTCAGGGGGTATTTGCGTTGGAGCGCGTACTTGCCGTCGTGCCGCAAAATCTGGCCGCGCGAGTCGAGCTTGCTCGGGGATATTTCCAATTGGAAGAGTACGCGCGCGCGCGAGCGGAGTTTGAAACCGCAATTGAAGTTGGCGCACCCCCCTCCATCAAGCAGCGCATCGATCGATATTTACGTGCGATTCGCCGGCATGAGGGGCGTTACCAGACCCGTCTTGAAGGGTTTGCCGAACTTGGCGTTGGGCATAACAGCAACGTGAACAACGCACCCGACGATATCGATGACCTTGAACTGACTCTGGACAATCCAGCTATAGACGACAACTACACCGTTCTCAGCGGCGGTATCTCGGTGAACGCTCCATTTGCAGTCGGCAGTGCTTTTTTTATCGGACTCAGTGCAGATCAGTTCGACTACTCAGACGAATCCGACTTCAACACAGGCAACGTTCGCTTTAATACCGGTCTTAAATTCTATGACGACACCAACCGGTTTCGCATTTCGTTGCTCGGTCGGAGCTATTCGCTTGATGGCGATACGTTTCGTGATACTGCCGGGTTGCTGGCGGACTGGCGTATCGAAACCTCGCAAACACAGCGCATAAACATGTTCGCCCGAGTTGGCGAGCTCAGCTATCCGGATCAGGAACTCCGAGACGCCAGCACCGTGTCGCTCGGGGGCGGCCTGACGCAAAATGCAACC
>JBCCGL010000019.1:0-23751 GCA_039029275.1 Pseudomonadota bacterium
CAGCGATCGCACTATGAGTGCGGTTGGACTTTCGTGTTCCTGCCACAAAAGGAAGTCACTTTCGATTAACAATGCTGCGCGGGTTTTCTCTTCCTCAAATGCCGGGCAAACGTAAATAAGCGCGTCACCTGTGATCAGCGCACCGTGCAAGCGCTCGCTTCGATGACAGCGCAAACCAGTGAAGTAGTAGAGGCTACTGGTGGCATCGAGGTACACACAATCAACAGCGGACTCGCGCATAAGCTCACGCAACTTCGAGAGTCGTTGCTGGTACTCGGATACGGAAATCGGCTGCGCGCGGTCTCGTTGCGATTCGAACTTTTGCAGTTCGGTGCCGGCATTCGATCCGCCAATCATCATGTGCATAAGGACCTCGCGAGTAAACGCTCGCAGTTACGTTTGTCTTGTAGCATCATGCCATAGTCTCAGCACGCCTTGCGATGCGATGAAAAAATTGCCTTTCTTTACGAACATCCCACATGGTCAGACGCGCTGCTTGAGGAATTTGACCGTCGGGGAATTGCGCTTGAAAAAATCAACCTTGGGGAGCTTGCTTTTAATACGATGTCGGGCAGCAAACCGGCGTTCGATTTTGCGATCAACCTTGTCAACATGATGCCATCGGCGGAGCGGAGACCAAATGTCGTGTTTCACACGCTGCACTACCTGAATTTTTTGGAAAGTTTCGGTGTGCGCGTGATTGACGGTTCGCGTGCCGGCGTGCAGGGAAAAACCGGCATGGTTGGCCACGCGACTGCTGGTTGTTGGCTGATCTTCTCGCACAGGCAAGGGCTTGCAGGGCAAATACCTTGCGACCCTGCTGAGGACCAGTAGCAATGCGGTAAGTAACTGGCCGCTCCTTCGCATCCATGCGCTCGCGGTATTAGTGATTCCTTTCACGTCAGTGGCCGTGTAGCTGAGTTAACACATCGTCTTCATACTGCTCCACTGTTAACCAGGCATTCACTGCATCGCGTTCCAACAGACCACGCTTTTCCAGGCAACGAGCGACCCGGTGGCTGAGGGTGTTAACGAGCGCATTGAGTTCTTGTTGAGTGGGTGTCTTGATCCGATGGAAGCGCTGTTGGCCATCGGCATCTTCTGCGTAAACGCCATCTAGAAACAGCATGTGAAAGTGAACATTGAGATTGAGCGCAGAACCAAAACGCTGATTCAGAGTCACCGCACCGGTTTGCGCGGTAGACTTGGTGAACCCCGCTTGCTTGATTTGGTGCGTCGAGAGTGTGCGGTAGACAATGCCCAAAACCTTGCCCATCAGCTCAGGGTAACGGACCAGGAGAAAGCGAAGCTGGAAAGGAAAACTCAGCTCCCCCTGACGAACTGGCACCTTGGGAAAGACATCATCCACCAAGAGGGCGGCACTCTCGGCCATACGTCGTGCCCCACAGCTTGGGCAAAAGCCTCTGCGCTTACAGTTAGATGCCATCAAGCGTTCATGGTGACAATCCTCGCAGCGGATCCGCAGAAAGCCGTGCTCCAGTCTACTGCAGGTAAGAAATTCGTCGAATTCACGTTGAACATACTTGGGTAGCGAACGCCCCTGAGCTTCAAGGGTTTCCTTAAATACCGGGTAGTGCTGTGTGATAATCTGGTAGAGAAGAGTTTTTTCCGGCTGATGGCGTTGATACGTCGGACCGCCCAACCCGCCGGCGATCCTTGCCGAGCGCTTGACGCATTCCTTTGCATCCTGTGTTTTTATGCAGCGTACAATCAATAAACGACTTCATGCAAATTCATGCAAATCCCGGTCTCCAGCTGTACTACTAATATTTTACAGTACGACCTCTTGGTCTTGGTTAAGGGTTTAGTACATAAACCCTTTCTGAATCCGTAATGTTAGAACTACTTCGCAAAGCTCGGATCCACCGAGCCTTTGAAGCACCAGACGGTATGCGGGAACGCTTCGGTCACGTGGTATTGGTAGTTACCGTCTACGGTCATGCCGTTGCATTCGTCCAAGTCGCCCGCGTCGGTGAACTCCCAATCTGACACGTAGGTGCCGTCGTATTCACCACCTGGGCCACCCGTTCGCGTGCCTGTTTTCAGCGTCCATCCTGGCACCGCTTCGCGCACCTGTCCTGTGTCGTCGTCGAGGAAGTACGGCCCATAAATCGGGAAGCCATCGGCCGCAAATCCAATCAGTGGCGAGCCATCGGGGCCTGGGTTGTCATCGTACATCGCCATCGGTTCGCCGTGGTAGTGGTACGCGCCACTTCCTGGTTGGACGTGTCCGTTGTGCGAATCCATGATGAATTGCTCTAGCCCGTTCTCTGCGGAGCTGAGCCCGAGAATCAGGTAGGGGTCGTCGAAATCACAGCCGCCCGGGACGTTTGCAGTACCATTCCAGCACCCCGCTGTCAGAATGTTCACGACTGTGCCGTTTAAGAAAACCGCGTCCCAGTATTGGTTCAGATCCCACAACCAGACTATGTCTCCTGTCAAGGCGGGTGAGCGCGAAACGGTGAACAATAGATCCTGCTCGCTCGGGTCGCCCGGATTGGAATCGGGATTGTCCACGAAGTCGTGGTTCGGGATGTTATTGCTGGCAATGAGGCACGAAGTCTCACCAGCGGTGATATCGACCGTGCCGTCAAAGCCCTGGCTGCCGTTCACATACACCACCGCGCTCGTGTACGCACCTTCGTAGTCTGCGCAGTCGAAACTGTTCTCGGTGAATACCGCGTTGGTGATGTCCACGGCCGTTGTTTGGGTATCGTCGCCACCACTGTCGTCGTTGTTGGTTGTTGTGCTGCTACCGCCGCAACCGAACAGCGTGGCGCACAATAGAATTGCGAGTAATCGCGTATCGAGTGTCTTTAGTTGCTTAAGGGGTTGCCACCCTGACGTTTCTGCAAGACCAAGAGCATCTATGATCCCGCAGTATTTTTCTTCTTGTTTTAACAAAATATTCATCGAATTGCTTCTTATTATTATAACAACATAACGACAATACGAATTATTATCATTAATATCAAGTGTAAATAATCGGGGTCAGGTTAAAATTTCTAAATAATCGGGGTCAGGTTAAAATTTCTATTGATTGAGCATTTCGTGATGCCTTATTTTTGTGCGGGTCGGCCAGCGAAACCGGGGCGAGCACGACGACCCAGATTAATTTCTACTTGATCCTTAAACCGGTCGGTACCCAGTACAAGCCCTCGATTTAACGAAAGTTGAATATCATTCAGTAATGCATTGTCGGTGTGAGCGTCAAACATCGCTCTATAGTTTTTCTGACGCTCGCCATCGCTCACCCCGAGCCTGAGGTACTCCGCATGCGGTGTTAGCATCTCGACAGACGCTGAACCTGCTTCACCAGACGTTGACACAGATTTGTGCGTGCTTGGAAACGCGGCGCGGATCGAAACGTTTGACGCAAACGAAGACGTGGTGGCCGACGCAGCACGAATTGTGCGCGCCTGTGGTGCAGATGTCGGGGGCGTAGAATATTTTATCGACACCAAAAGCGGTCAGCGCTGGTACTACGACTACAATCCGTACTCGAATTTTGTCGCTGACGGTGAAGCACTCCTCGGATTTTCGCCCGAGCAGCGCTATGCGGATTTCATCGAATCGCTGATTGCATCAAGCTGACACCGCACGGTCGAGGTTTGCACGATGTTGTTGTGCCGGCAACTACTGGCGTTTTATATATCGTCGTTCCGGCCTGCCAACCGTGCCGTAGCTGACCTCTGCATTAAGCTCGCCGTTGCTCACCAGATACTCAAGGTAACGGCGCGCCGTTGTTCGACTCGCGCCGATAGCGTCGCCGGTTTGTTCCGCGTTGAGAACTGAAACATCGTGTGTAAACAATTCACGGATCTTGTTAAGTGTGAGTGCGTCGACGCCCTTAGGCAGGCGCGCCCCGTCAGCTTCTTGGTTCGAGTGTGCATCGGCACCGCCGCGCGGTAATAAATCATCGACATCCCGCTGCTGCAGCGATTCCATGTCGCGCAGCTTTTGATGATGTTCGATGTATTTGTCGATGGACTCTTTCAGTCGGTCAAAAACGAGCGGTTTCAAGATGTAGTCAAACGCGCCGCCGCGCAGCGCCTCGCGAAATGTACTCACTTCACTCGCGGCTGTGATCAAAATGACATCAGTGCTGCTGTTTGCCGCTCGCAAATCACGCAACAACTCGAGCCCGGTTCCTCCGGGAAATTGAATATCCAGTAAAAGCAGTTCGGGTTTAAAGACGTCAATCAAGTCTTGCGCTTCTATCAGCGAATGCGCGACGCCAACGAGGTCAACACCCTCGATTCGCTGCAGAAACCGTTGCTGAATTTCGGCGATTTGAGGGTCGTCTTCGGCGATGATTACGCGAATGGCGTCAACCATGCTTCAACTCCGAAGTTTCTGCAGTTTTTGGGATGTAAACCGTAAACCTGCTGCCGCCAAGTTCTCCGGGCTCCAGCGTAATCGATCCGTTCAGCCTCTCGAGTTGACTCTTGACCAGATGCAAACCAAAGCCGTGCCCGTGCGATTCTTTACTGCTGTACCCTTTTTCAAAAATCTGGTGGTAATTCTCCGTCGGTATCCCCGGCCCTTGATCTTCAATTTCAAAAATCAGCTCTTTACCAAGGTCGGTCATGCTTAACGAAACTTCGCCGGTTTTACCGCTGTGTTTAAGCGTTGCTTCCAGCGCATTATCGATCAGGTTGCCGAGAATGCTGACCAGCTCTTCGCGCGGCAGATGATCGGGTAGTTCGGCCATTCGACTGTCATTGTCAATTGCAAGGTGCAGACCCAATTCGCGCGCGCGGTTAAATTTACCCAGAAGGCAACCCGCCAAGACAGGATCGGGCACGGCGTTCAGCAGCAGTTCAATCAGCGCCTGATGCGCTTTGGTTTCCTGACCGATGAGATTAAGCGCCTGTTCGACAGCGCCAATCTGTATCAGACCGCCGATGGTGTGCAATTTATTGGCATGTTCGTGCGACTGGCTGCGCAGCGAATCGGCATACTGTTGAATGCGCGTGAGCTTGCGACTTACGAGGTCGACTTCATCTTTAGGACGAAAGCTGGCGACGACGCCGAGAATTTCGCCTTCGCGCTCTAGCGGCAGGCAATTGACGATCATACTTTTGTCGTGCAGCCAGATTTCCTGGTCGAACTGCGAATGTCCGGACTCCAGTGTTTCGAGCATCAGTTTGTCGATGTCCACGCAGCTGACGTGGCGACCGATCAGCTGGGTATCTGGCTTTAGCCCGAGATTCGTGGTTGCTGCACGATTGAACGTTGTGATCACGCCAGTCGCGTTGGTCGCGATAATGCCTTCGCGAATCGACTCCAGTGTCGCGTTTTGCTCCTCAAAGCGCAGCCCGATTTGTTCCGGCTCCAGTCCGAAAATCGCTTTCTTGAAGTGATTGGCAAACCAGAGCGCGATGATTACGCTGATCGCGAATGAAACAACGATTACCAGCACAAGCGTGACTTGATAACGCTCAATCACGGCGTCAACCCGGTCACGCAAATAACCGACCGAAATGACGCCGATTAATTCATCGTTGTCTGCGTATACAGGGGCACGCGCGCGCATTGACCAGCCGAGACTACCCAAAGCGGTGTAGGAATAACCGCGCTTTTCCGGAAACTGCAGCTCGACTGGCGATGTCTCGTCATCCTGCATCGATTTGCCGATGTTTTCAGGGTTGGGGTGCGCCAGGCGAATTCCGTGCGCGTCTCCAATCACGACATAGCGCGCTTCTGCTTCAGCGGCGAGCGTCAAACTCAGGGGCTGCAGGGTGTCGGTATCGCGTTTGCTTATCGCGGTGACAATTTCAGGGATTGCGGCGATCGTCGTTGCTAAATGGAGGGCGCGCGTTGCGATTTGCTTGTCCAGCGCCTGGGTGAGGTAGTTGAGTGCAAATACCCCGATCAGCCCGGTTTGAAGCAGCGCGACGATACCCAGTATCAGAATCATGCGGGTTTTCAATTTGAGCTTTCGAAGTGACATGGTTCTGCGCGCTACCTGCCTCTATTGCATGTTCATGTTAGCGAATACCTATCGCGTGCGCCCGTGAACAATATGGTTTTTATTCGGTTTATGCACTTAAAAACCGTTAAATCCACAATACTGTTTTCGCCGAGCCATCTGGTTATTGTGCGACCAATAAATAAACAGACAGTTGGCAGACTGCCACTCATTGGAGGGTAAAATGAAACACACGCATCTTTTTAAAGCTGCCGCGTTCGCGCTCAGCGTGAGTGCCACCGGCGTTGTGAGTGCCGGCGACATCGACTCGATTCACTTTTTGATTCCGGGAGGGGCCGGTGGCGGTTGGGACGGCACCGCGCGCGGAACCGGCGAAGCCTTGACCAAATCCGGTCTGATCGACACCGCGTCGTACCAAAATCTTTCAGGTGGCGGTGGTGGTAAAGCGATTGCGCATCTAATCGAAACTGCGAAGCAGTCTGAGGGGACCCTGATGGTCAACTCAACGCCGATCGTTGTGCGGTCATTGACTAAAGTCTTTCCGCAATCGTTTCGCGATTTAACACCAATTGCAGGAACGATTGCCGATTACGGTGCGTTTGTGGTCAAAAATGATTCACCAATTACGTCGTGGACAGACGTAGTTGCCGGATTCAAGGAAAATCCGCGCAAGATGAAATTTGCCGGCGGATCGTCCAAGGGCAGCCTTGATCACCTCGTGCCTGCTGCAGCGATCAAAGCCGAAGGGCTTGATCCAACCAAACTGCGTTACATTCCCTACGACGCTGGCGGTAAGGCAATGGCAGGATTGTTGTCTGGCGAGGCCGAACTCTTGTCGACCGGCCTTGGCGAGGCGCTCGAAATGAGCAAGGCCGGGCAGGTGCGGATTCTTGGTATCACCGCGCCAGAACGTCTCGCTGACGCGCCCGATGTGCCGACGCTGAAGGAAATGGGCAACAACACGGTATTCGCCAACTGGCGCGGATTCTTCGGCGCGCCAGGCCTTTCCAGTGAGAAAGCCAGCGCCTATGCCGACGTGCTCGGCAAAATGTATGACACCCCTGAATGGGAAACTGTCCGTTCCCGCAATGGCTGGGTTAACGTGTACAAGCCCGGCGACGAGTTCTACAAGTTTCTCGAAGAGCAGGAACAATTGGTCGGCGACCTGATGCGCGAGCTGGGGTTTCTGTAGCGCTTTGATCCGGTGTTTAGATTGTGGCGAGGCCGGTATTCCGGTCGCGCCGCATTCACGAAGAGGTGACTCATGCAGATGTCCAAAGAGCGTGTGGGCGCACTGATTTTTCTGCTCTTGTCCGTGATCTACGGCTACTACGGCGGGCAGATAGTTTTGCACCCCGGAGACGAGCTTGAACCCATGACTGCCCGCACGCTGCCATACGTGCTGTCGGGTCTGGGGATTTTTCTTTCCATAATTTTGTTCGCCAAGTCGGGCCAGTCTGCCCGCGTGATTCTCTCCGCCGAAAAGTATGATTGGCTGCCGGTGGTGTTACTGATCCTCCTCACATTGCTTTACGGCCTCACGCTGGACTGGCTTGGATTCTTAGTCTCGACAACGCTTTTCCTGATGTGCGGATTCTGGATTTTGGGCGAACGTCGCGTGCGCGTTTTGCTGCAGATCGCAGTTCCATTCGTTGTAATTTTTTGGTTCGGTCTGACCCAGTTGCTGGATATCTATCTGGCACCCGGGCGACTATTCGAAGGTTTCTAGGCACAGGGGCAAATCATGTTGGAAGGAATTTATACCGGACTGACAACCGCCTTGCTGCCAACCAACCTTGTGATGGTCGTGCTTGGCTGTTTTGTTGGCACTTTCATTGGCATGTTGCCCGGGCTAGGGCCGATTTCAGCCATCGCGCTGATGATACCCATCACCTACAGTCTCGACCCCTCGTCCGGGATTATCCTGATGGCCGGCGTGTACTACGGTGCAATTTTTGGCGGTTCGACTTCGTCAATATTGATTAATGCACCGGGTTGTTCCGGCACTGTCGTCACGTCGTTTGACGGTTACCCGCTGGCGGCGAAAGGCGAGGCAGGTAAGGCGCTGGCGATCGCTGCGTACGCATCGTTTACCGGCGGTACTATTTCAGCGATTTTTTTACTTGTCGCCGCGCCGATGCTCGCCGAGGTGTCGCTGAGTTTTCAGTCCGCCGACTATTTTGCGCTGATGGTGCTGGGGTTATCCGCCGTTGCGGCGTTCAGCGGTAAAGGTCAGGTGCTAAAAGCAATCCTGATGACAGTTTTCGGATTGATGTTGTCGACGGTTGGCACCGACCGGGCAACGGGCGTTGAGCGTTTTACATTCGGGTCAATCGATCTGCTCGACGGCATCAGTTTTCTGTTGCTGGCAATGGCCACTTTCGCGCTGGCCGAAGCCCTGATGTCGGTGCTCAATGGTGAGCACAAGGAGAGTGATTCTAACGTCACTGATATGAGCCAACTCGGCAGTATGAAGTTGAATCGGGAAGAGGTGAAAGAAATCGCCCCACCGATCGCGCGTTCGTCAGTCCTTGGGTTTTTGATCGGCGTATTGCCGGGTGCGGGTGCGACCATCGCCGCGTTTCTCGCATATGGTGTCGACCGCAACATCGCGAAAGCCAAGGACAAGCTGAAATTCGGCAAGGGATCCTTGCGTGGATTAGCGGCACCGGAGGCCGCGAACAACGCGGCTTCATCGGGCTCTTTTGTGCCGCTCCTGACGCTGGGAATACCGGGTTCGGGCACTACGGCGATCATGCTCGGTGCGTTGATTTCCTACGGTATACAGCCCGGGCCGCGCCTCTTCGTCGACAATCCGGAAGTGTTCTGGTCGGTTATTATTTCGATGTATATCGGCAATATTGTGCTTCTGATTTTGAACCTTCCACTGATCCCGTATATTTCGCGCTTGCTGATCATTCCCCGGCCAATACTTGTACCAATGATTCTTCTTTTTTCGATCACTGGTGTCTACCTTGTGTCTTTTAATTCGGTCGACATTGTGATCATGGCAATTGTTTGTTCATTGGCGATCATATTACGGCTGCTCACGTTTCCTATGGCGCCTTTACTTTTGGGATTTATTCTCGGTGGAATGATGGAGGACAACCTTCGACGCGCGTTGCTGGTCAACGACGATAGTTTGAGCTTTCTGTGGGAACGGCCGATTACGCTGACAATTGTCGTCATCACTGCGTTGGTGTTGATCGCACCTGTTTTTCAGCAGACGATTAAACGACTATTCAAAATCGGCGATCAGGACAAAGACCTCGCCGTTGACTGACTGCAACTGAATTCGATGACTCTCTCAATCCGAGCGAGTCATCCTGATTTAAATGATTAACCTTACTGCACTACCGCATCACAAACGGATTCGCCATCGGTTCAGATGACGTGTTGATCCAGATCGTTTTAATCGCGGTGTACTCGTTCATCGCTTCCATACCCGCCTCGCGACCCGAACCGCTGTGCTTGAAGCCGCCAAACGGCGCAATCGGTGAAATTGCGCGATAGGTATTCACCCACACAATTCCGGAGTGGATCGCGTCAGAAACGCGCAAGCCGCGTGCGAGGTTTTCCGTGAACACTCCGGCACCGAGGCCAAAGCGGGAGTCGTTGGCGAGTGCTATGGCTTCGTCCTCGGTGTCAAAACTGAGTGCCGACAACACCGGGCCAAACATTTCCTCGCGCACGGTTTGGATATCCTGATGCGGACAATCGAGAATCGTTGGTACGTAATACTGGCCCGCCATGCCGTCTGGCTGCTTACCACCGTGAAGCAGTTTTGCTCCTTCATCGACAGCCATTTTTACCGAACTGCTGACATGATCGACCTGTGCCTGTGTGCACAAGGGGCCGACTTGAGTGTCGTCACCCAAGGGATCGCCGATGACAATCTGTGCGGCGCGCTCGACCAGTTTTTCCAGAAATTTATCGCGGATGCTGGATTGGATAAAGACGCGAGAGCCGGCAACGCAACTTTGACCGGTTGCGCCAAAGTTGCCTGCGATCACACCGTTAACCGCACCTTCAAGATCGGCGTCTTCAAACACAATAATCGGTGACTTGCCGCCAAGCTCGAGCGAGACAATCGCGAAATTCTCGGCGCTGTTGCGCACGATGTGTTTCGCGGTTTCCGGCCCGCCGGTAAAAGCGACGCGTGCAACGTCAGGGTGGCTGGTGAGCAGACGGCCACAGGGCTCACCGTGGCCGGTGATGACGTTAATGACACCGGGTGG
Organism: Pseudomonadota bacterium; assembly: GCA_039029275.1. Taxonomy (GTDB): domain Bacteria; phylum Pseudomonadota; class Gammaproteobacteria; order JBCCGL01; family JBCCGL01; genus JBCCGL01. The sequence continues at coordinate 10,195 of JBCCGL010000019.1, forward strand.
GATGCCAACTTCCTCGACGATTTTGGCAAACTCGAACATCGGCGCCGGCGCCTGCTCGGATGCCTTGAGTACCACCGCGTTGCCCGCAGCCAGCGCCGGACCCAGTTTGGTTGCGGTCAGAAACATTTGCGCGTTCCACGGCACAACCGCTGCGACCACGCCAATCGGCACGCGCTTTGTGTACACGTGCATGTTGGGTTTATCGATTGGCAGGGTCGCGCCCTGCACCTTGTCGGCAAGGCCAGCGTAGTAATAGTAGTAGTCTGAAACGTAGCCGGTCTGCATTTTGGTTTCTTTGGCCAGCTTGCCGCTGTCGATGGTTTCAATCTCGCCGAGATGCTGGGCTTTTTGGGCTACAGCGTCACCGAGCGCTCGCAACATTTTTCCGCGCGCAGTCGCCGTCATTTCTGCCCATGGGCCTTCGCTCATCGCGCGCCTGGCGGCAGCAACTGCGCGATTGACTTCTGACTCACCGGCAACGGCACAGGTGCACCAAACCTCACCGCTTGCAGGATTGACGGAGTCCAGCTTGCCGCCGTCAGCGGCATCGCACCAGTCGCCGTCGATATACAGTTGATAATGTTGCATGGGGAGTCCTCAGTCAGTTTTGCTTTGGGTCGACGGCAAGCCAATCGCGCAAGTGTCGAATGGTGTCGTCGAAGTATTCGATGATGCCCATATGCCTTGCTCCTTGTATCACAACAAGCTTTGAGCCGGGAATATCGGCGGCAATTTGTTTGGACATGTCCGGCGTTGATCCGGGATCGAGTTCACCGGTCATGACCAAAGCGGGCGTTATGTGAGAATCAATTGTGTTCGCCACAGACACGTTGCTGGTCACAAAAATTCTATACGCAGTCAGAAAGTGTTCGGTGTTGTTGTTCAACAAGCGAGCACGTATTTTGCTTTCGACTGCGGGATTGTTCGAAATAAATTCAGGCGAGAACCAGCGCGCCAGTGCGTTGTTGATTAGCGAAGCGGTGCCTTCCGATTCTGCCTGAGCCAACCGCTGCGCCACGGCGGCGCGTGATTCCGCGTTGCGATTGTAAACGGAGTAGAGCAGGGCGACGCGCGCTAAGCGATGAGGGTATCGATTGATAATGCTCTGCGTCGTAAGCGCTCCAAGCGAGTATCCTGCTACTGCGACGCGTTCGATTTGAAAATGATCGAGCAGTGCGATGAGTTGATCGGCAAAAGTTTCGATAGTGGCGCCTTCGGGAGCGGGAGCACTGTCACCGTGACCGGGCAAGTCGAGTCGAATAACACAGTAATCGCGACTTAATTCTTCGGCGTGCTGATCCCAAAGCGCTCGGTCGAGACCTACGCCGTGGATCAATACAAGCACCTTGCCGCTGCCCGAGATGCTGCAAGCGGTGCCCTTAACGACGTGGCCGCCGATTAACTCAGCATTGAGATGACTCCAGTTATTATCGATTTCATTCATTTTCAAATCGTTTCTTGATCTGTGTCATCGATCGCGAAGAGCGGCAGTGTTTGTGGTCGTTCATAATCGTTAACGCTATTTCCGCAATCGTGAGCTACGCAGCAGGCCCGCATTGTCGAGGATAGGGTATGCCACAGCGACCAGGTGTGAGTTCACACGTTTTAAGTCGCGCAAGACGTCGAGTTGCATCGCACTGAGCTCCGGGTTGTAGGTAACATCGGCTTTGATTTTTTTCAGGTGGTTTTTGGTGGCATTGCGTTCAAGTTTTGAAAACTTGTATTTTCGTGCAACCAGTTGCCGCGCCATATCCACGTTGCCACTCATGAAAACGCCGAGTGACAGACGAAAATTTTCCAACACAGGGTGGTACAAACTGTTGATGTCTTCGCGATCCTGCAACGACATCTTGGAGCCTGGATTCACTTTTTTGCGCACGATGTTATCGATCATATTGACCGCGATTATGTCGCCGATGTGTTCGAGATTAGTCGTGAAGGTAAGAATCTCAGAGCATCGTTGACTGTCGGTTTCTCCCAGTGATTCGCGGCTCAGTTTGATCAGATAGCGTTTTATTTGTTCGTAAAAATCGTCGATTACATCGTCGAGTTGATGCGTGTCACGCGCCAGGTCCTTGTCATTTTTTTTGAGTGCAATAAACGCATTGCGAAACATGCGCTCGACCATTTCGCCCATTCTCAGCGCGTCCCGCTCGGCGTTGACGAGCGCGACCGGCGGAGTGTCGAGTGCGGAGCGATCCAGATACATCGGCTTGAATTCGCTTTCTTTTTTGTCCTCCTTGGGAAAGATCGATTCGGTTATTTTTGTCATGGTTCCGACCAATGGCAGGAACGCGATAGCCAGCGCAAGATTGAAAACGGTGTGAAAGTTGGCGATCTGCCGAGCGCTGTCTTCTCCAATTACGGGCATCCATTCCACGAAAAATGAAATCAGCGGTAACGCGATCACGACCCCGGTGAGGCGGAACAGCATATTTCCAAGGGGCGGACGTCGGGCTTCCGGCTCGGCGCGCATGGTTGCCATCAGTGGCGGAATCGCGCCACCCACATTGGCTCCCAATACCAGGACAAATGCCAGTGGCAACTCGATAACGCCAGTGCCGGCTAAGGAGATGACTAACAATACAGTCGCCAAACTTGAGTGCGCTGCCCATGCAATCAGAGCGGCGACGACAGTCGCAAGAATCACATCGCTGCCCAGCGCACCCAGCAAGGTTTGGACGACGGCTGAATCGCGCATCGGTGAAGACGCGTCCACGATCAATCTCAAAGCGAGCAGCATTAGCCCGAGGCCGAGCAACGCGCGGCCCAAGTCGCGCATGCGCCCGCCTTTTGAATAGGTAAACAAGGCGACGCCAAACGTGACCAACGCCGGCGACAGCACGGAAAGATCGAACGTTAACAGTTGAGCAACCAGAGTCGTGCCCACGTCCGCACCGAGCAATAAGGCCAGCGCGGGCATGGTTGAGAGTAACCCTTGACCGCTGAATGATGCAGTCAGCAAGGCTGTCGCGCTGCTGCTTTGTAACAAGACAGTCACGCCGACGCCGGAGAAAAATGCGCTGAAGCGATTGCCCAGGCTTTTGCCCAGGAACGTGCGGATTTCAGATCCCCAGCCGTCTTGCACGCCGATTCGCACGAGGCGCAGTCCCCAGAGTAACAGGGATACTCCGCCGATAAGGTTGATTAAAATTCCACTGCCGTTAATTTGAGGTGCTCCTTAGCGCGGCGAAACACATCGCCGCGTTAACGCTCTATGAAGAGACTGCTGCCAACTGCCGAACGGGATCGTTATTTTACGCCAAAAACCCAAATTAGCCGTGCGAGTGATTCTTTGTCAAACCCATCTCTTCCATATCTTTGTAGCGATCCCCGATCCGATGGTCCGGCCGGCCGCGCGTGGCGACCCCAAGCGCGACGACAATTTCATCAAGATTCGGCGAATCTTCGATATTGAATTCCAGCGTAAGGTAGTGCGATCGCATACCGGCGTCGTGCAAGTGCATCATCGGCAGAGAGATCTTGCTGCCCGCGCTGCAGCGGGTATTGGTGAATGATAAATACGACGTACCTTTGACCGCGTCGCGAAATTTATTTCCGAAGCGCAAGGTGTGGATCATGCCAGAGGCGTGTTCAATTTCGCCGTTAAGCCCGACCATCGCAGCCTTGCCGTAGGCTTCAACGTGATCGGCACCGCCCACGGTGTCGAGTAACCTCGGCACCATGACATCGCCCAGCTCAGGGCCGATTGCGAGGATCTCGCTGCGCAGGTCTTCGACAAACCCCATCCCGGCCCACGGGTTGGCGATTACTGCTGCCACCGCCGACATGATCACCGGCGGATCAGCAATACGCCCGCCTTCGATACGGGTTTCCTCGGTGTAGTTGACCAGTTTGCGAATACTAAGCGGCACTTTGTTTTTCCTCGTTTTGATTAAATCGCGGCATGACCTCTTCGGTGAAAAGCTTGATGCTGTTCATCGCTGCGGCGTGCGGTACATTGGGAAAGTTGCTCCATACCACCAGGTTTTGCAAATTGAGTTTATTCTGCAACTCCGCGATCTTCTCGACGCGCATTCGCATTTGGCTCGTTGTACAGGTCCTCGTGAAAGTGATTTATATGAATGAAGTGGCATATATTAAAGGTCGGAACCGATACCGCTACGACGCAAGGCTTCCGTGCTCTAATACTTGTCCAACGATAACCTCAACCAGTTCGAAGCTCGACTCTGCACTGACGTCCTCAAAATACATCGTGCCCGGCCACGGCGGACCGTCGGGTTGATAACCATTTTGTGTGATTGTGTGTGCAACGGTTTTGATGGCATCAACGTAGTCCAGTGACATTGCTTTGGTTTGCCCCTGACTGGCACTCAAATCGGTGATTGCATGCCTGTCGATCTGTTTTGCGCCGATTCCTGTGAACAGGGGGATGTTGTTTTTAATCGACTGTTCAATGTGGTGGGAAATCGGCACGCGGTCATCAGCAAGACGAATCGTGTAGTCGCGGCACACGCTGTGTTTGAGATCAAATAAATCCTGCAACTGCAGAGCAGAGGCTGGCGGTTTTTTTTGTCGTCCGCGCCGACTACTCCCGCCTTTGCTGGAAGCTTCGATCACATAGTCGCCGCGATAGTTGGCGACATAGACTCGACTGCCCCAAGGGTTTGTATCTCGCAGTCGCTGAACAGAGCGAATCGCCATGTTTTTGCAGTTGCCCGGACCGATAAAGAACGGCGAACCCGAAGCGTCGGATAGTTCTGCCCAGGCGTCAGGGTGCTTGCGAAAGAATCGATCCAGCCACGGCGAGTGGATTTCGTCTACCAAATGATCGAGAAACTGATTGGCGAATTCAGGCTCATGCGTCAGCGCTGCGATCAGAGGTTCTTGACCGTAAATTTCTGCCGCCAAGCTGTACGGAGCGGCAAGGTGCATAACAGGGCGGTGCCCCGTCAATAGCACGTAACAGTCGAGGTAATTGGCGATTAAGGCGGGCATGCCCTCGTCTAAATTGGGTAAACGGACATCTCGCCAGTTTTCACGATTGACGAGCGCCTGCTCCGGATCAGTCCCCGGTGAAAATTTGTCCGAGTAAATCATGATTTGCCCCAGTGCTTCGGCGGTGAAACCGTACACCGGCCAACTCAAATACGTTTTTGGCATGCCTAACAAACGTAACGACACGAGAACTGACCGAACGTAGCGAAGTGGATCTCCCTTATAGAATTGAGCCGTAGTCAAACCGTATAAGCTGTTCATTATCGTCAGTGTCATTAAGTCGATCGAACCGCAAGCGTGAACAGCATCTTCTGGCGCCGGCTCGCGGAAACTGTCATCCAATTGACCTGACAGTGCCGCATCAAAAATCACCTTTAGTTGTTCGAACGCTTGGCTTTCGCCCTGTTGCCAGCGTGAAAGTAAACGAAGGCCGGCGGGAAACTTCAACTCACAGAATGACATTTGTTTGCCCTGTTTTTCTTGTGACTGGGAAAGCGCATTACTATAGTGTTGTGACGAACTCCTGTGGTTGAGAAAAACAAATACCCATTATGCATAGAGCGAATAACTTGGCGGACACTGTGGAGGCAGTTACAGCCTCTTGTACAAGTCACTTAGGCTTTGTCTTTTAGGTGCCTGAATAATCGTGATAAACAACAGTATTAATATGGCATCAACCCGCGCACTGGTTATTTTTGAAGCGGCCGCGCGTTTGGGTAGTTTTTCCAAAGCAGCCGATGAAGTGCACCTCAGTCAATCGGCAGTTAGCCGAACGATATTGTCGTTGGAACAACGGCTGAACTGCACGTTGTTTTATCGTCACGGCAAGGGAGTCACACTGACCGAAAAAGGGGCCAAGCTCACCCACCGTGTTCGCTCAGGGTTGCACACGCTTTACCGAGGGTTAGATGACATTGCGTCGCTGGACAACCGATCAGACAGCGTGTCAATACTCGCAAGTACCTGCTCGCTGCTATATTGGATATCCCCTTGTTTGCGCGAGATCAAAGGTGATTTTTCTAACGTTGAATTTCGTTTGTACAGCAGCCCGTATACCATTCATAACGACCAGGCTTTTCTTCCTACCGCTCAGGATTTGGCGATCTTTGATCTGGACTTAAGCATTCCGGACTTGCCGTGGCCTGATCACGAGTATGAATTGTTAGCCAATGAACATTTAATTCCGGTATGCAGTCCGGATTACCTTGCCAAAAAAGGCAGCGTTGAAACATTGGCACAGCTCGCTGAACTGGATTTGATCGAATGGCTTTGGCAACCCCCTAAGGCGAGCAATGTCAATATGCGCAAGTTTTACTCGTGGCAGCATTGGTTCGAGTATTTTGAATTCTCGCCTGATCTGCGTCGCGACAATCTCGTTTATGCCGACTACGCTTTGGTCGTTAATGCGTGCATGGCAGGCGCGGGGGTCGCGCTCGGGTGGAACTACATAGTGGCGCCGCTGATTGCGCAGAATCAGTTGGTCGCTTTAACTGACAAATCGATCGCCACTGGCCGGGGAGCGTACATGGCATATCCTCGCGACTTAAAACTCGATACCACCCTGTATCAGGCAAAATGTGCGTTGTCTGATGCGATGAAAAATAGTGCGGCGTAATTCGTTTGTGCTATCTCTGCCGTGCACTCAGATTGTCTCCTCTAAATCTGGCCTATCCAAATCCCTGCTGCTGGTACTAGGGCAGCTACACTTGGACTACTAAATTGCGCCCCACGGACGGCGCTGCCGGTGGTTAACCTGTGCCATCGAAAATGGACAAGCTGGGTCATACGCCATCCGCGGATGACTCCATGCAGCGAATTATTTGAACCCACAGATATCGAAGAGGTGGTCTATGTTAGTCGGTGTACCCAAAGAGATTAAAGATAACGAGTACCGCGTCGGTCTCGCGCCCGAGTCCGTCCGCGAAGTGATCGCGCATGGCCACAATGTGATCGTTGAAACCAACGCCGGTGGCGGCATCGGTGCCAGCGACGACGAATACCGCAAAGCCGGAGCCGAGATTGTCGGCGATGCTGCCGACGTATTTGCCACGGCCGAAATGATCGTCAAGGTGAAAGAACCTCAGGCGGTTGAGCGCGCCATGCTGCGTGAAGGACAAATCCTGTACACCTATCTGCACCTGGCACCTGATCCGGAACAAACCAAAGATTTAGTCAACTCCGGCGCAATCTGCATAGCCTACGAAACTGTGACCTCACCGCATGGCGGCTTGCCGTTACTGCGTCCGATGTCCGAAGTTGCCGGACGGATGTCGATTCAAGCGGCAGCGCACAGCCTCGAGAAAACCCACGGTGGCATAGGCATGCTGTTGGGTGGTGTGCCAGGCGTAGATCCCTCCAAGGTTGTCGTGATCGGTGGTGGCGTGGTCGGTACACACGCGGCGCACATCGCGGTTGGCATGGGGGCGGATGTCTGGGTTCTTGATCGCTCAAATGACTCGCTGGAACGACTTTGGCGACATTTTGGCCGCTCGATTAACACGGTTTACTCGACCCGCGACGCCATCGAACGTCATGTGATCGAAGCAGACGTGGTCATCGGTGGTGTTTTGATTCCGGGTGCTGCGGCACCCAAGCTCGTTACCGCTGAGCACGTCAGCGCAATGAAGCCGGGTGCGGTGATGGTTGACGTTGCTATCGATCAAGGCGGTTGCTTTGAAACCTCGCACGCAACAACTCACAGTGATCCGACCTACGTTGTCGACGACGTCGTTCATTACTGCGTAGCCAATATGCCGGGCGGGGTACCGCGCACCTCAACGTTTGCGCTGAACAACGCGACGCTGGCGGGCTGTTTGGCGCTGGCTGACAAAGGTTACAAACGGGCGCTGGCTGACGATGTTCACTTGCGCAACGGCCTCAATGTCCATTGTGGTGATATCACCTACAAGGAAGTTGCCGACGACCTTGGCTACGATTATGTCGAGCCAATGGCCGCTATGGCGAAGTAGCGCCAAGTACTTTATAGTGCTGGGAATCGCCTCAGCTCATCTACATGAGTTGGGGCGTTTTGCATTCAGAAACAGTTAAATTTTTTTTATGGCCGTATAACGGCTGAACTTGAATCAGGAGAAATCGATGGCTCGTATGACCCCCAGTGAAGCGTTTGTCGAAACGCTGGTCGCGCAAGGCGTGACTAAAATCTTTGGCATCATGGGTTCCGCGTTTATGGACGCGATGGACATCTTTGCTCCCGCGGGTATCGAATTGATCCCGGTGGTACACGAGCAAGGTGCCGGGCACATGGCCGACGGATATGCGCGAGTTTCTGGCAAGCACGGCGTGGTCATCGGGCAAAATGGACCAGGCATCTCCAACTGTGTTACGTCGATTGCCGCTGCGTATTGGGCGCACTCGCCAGTCGTTATGATCACGCCTGAAACCGGCACCATGGGAATGGGGCTTGGTGGCTTTCAGGAAGCCAATCAGCTTCCGATGTTCCAGGAGTTCGTTAAGTACCAGGCGCACGTTAACAACGCAAACCGCATGGCTGAATACACCGCGCGCGCATTCGACCGCGCGATGTCAGAAATCGGGCCGACCCAGCTCAACATCCCACGCGACTATTTCTACGGCGATCTCGATGTCGAAATCCCGCAGCCGATGCGTCTCGATCGTGGCCCCGGCGGCGAAAAGACCTTAAGTGAAGCGGCTGACCTTCTCGCGCAGGCGAAAAACCCGGTCATCCTCTCGGGTGGCGGTGTGGTCATGGCAGACGGAGTGGACGAGTGTGTTGCACTGGCCGAGCGTCTGGGTTGCCCCGTTGTTAACTCTTACCAGCACAACGACTCTTTTCCTGCAAGCCACCCGCAGTGGTGCGGCCCGTTGGGTTACCAAGGCTCCAAAGCAGGCATGCGCCTGATGAGCAAAGCTGATGTTGTCGTTGCCCTGGGTTCGCGTCTGGGCCCGTTTGGTACGCTGCCGCAGCACGGCATGGATTACTGGCCTAAAGACGCGAAGATCATTCAGATCGACGCCGATCATAAAATGCTTGGCCTTGTGAAGAAGATTTCAGTCGGTATCTGCGGTGACGCAAAAGCGGCTGCCATCTCGCTTAAAGATCGCCTTGAAGGTCGCGAACTGGCCTGTGACGCAACGCGCGACGCGCGACTGGCTGATATCGCGAAAGAAAAAGCCGAGTGGGAAGAAGAGCTCAGCGCCTGGATTCATGAGAAAGACGACTACTCTCTCGATATGATCGAAGAGCAAGCGGGTGAAGACGGCAGCTGGTTACACCCACGTCAGGTTCTGCGCGAGCTGGAAAATGCAATGCCGGAAGGCAAGATGGTTTCCACCGATATCGGCAACATCAACGCCGTAGCGCACAGCTACCTGCGCTTCGATCAACCGCGCAGCTTCTTCGCGCCGATGAGTTTTGGTAACTGCGGGTACGCGCTGCCGACCATGATTGGTGCAAAGGCTGCCGCACCGGATCGCCCCGGTATCGCTTACGCAGGCGATGGTGCCTGGGCCATGAGCATGGGAGAGGTACTGACCGCGGTGCGCCACGATATCCCCGTCACCGCCGTTGTTTTCCACAACCGCCAGTGGGGTGCAGAGAAGAAGAACCAGGTCGACTTCTACGGTCGTCGCTTCGTCGCGGGAGAATTGAATCAGAAAGGCGACGAAAGCTTTGCCGATATGGCACGTTCAATGGGTGCTGAAGGTATCACCGTCGACCAGTTGGATGACGTTGGTGGTGCGCTCGACAAAGCCATCGATATGCAAATGAATGGTGGTAAAACCTGCGTGCTTGAGATCATGTGTACGCGCGAGTTGGGCGACCCCTTCCGCCGTGACGCATTATCGAAGCCTATTCGTCATTTGGACAAGTACAAAGACTTCGTTTAAATCTCGTCCCCAACCCCTCGCCTAGGCGGCGAGGGGTTCGTTTATCAATTGCAAACTCCGGAGGCGTTTAGGCCCGACTATGCGGATTGTTGCGCTATTTGATGATGCCCCGGAGATGATGGCGCATCGAGCTGAGCACAAGCAGGCCCATGTGGATTACATACGCGCAAACCAGTCAGAAGTTTTGATTGGCGGTGGGTTTCGCGAAGACGAAGACGGCGCGTTTGTCGGCGGTATGTGGGTGATGGAAGTTTCAACTAAGGAGAGAGCGAAGCAGCTGGTTGAGGCAGATCCGTACTTTCATCCCCAGTATCGGCGCTATCGCTTGCTGTTATGGGGCAAGGTTCTGGAAAACGAAACGGTAGTGCTTTAGTTTTGTTCCTCGCCTGGGCACACTTTTGATTCGGTAGCCTCGACGACTCCTCCCGTGACGTTTTGTCACGACCCATTAAGACAGTGTCAAAGCCATTCTGAGCGTCGATGAATCGGTCACGCAGACGACGTACAGTCGCGTGAGCTCAGTCAGACCGCGGCCGGGCGCGCGATCCCCCGTCTGGGAGGCAGGATTAGCAGGTAGGTAATTAGCCGAACGGTTTGTTATCGCGTACCGAATATGACCATGGTCTTGCCGCGCGCGGTAATCAGACCACGTTCTTCAAGTTCCTTAAGGACTCTGCCAACCATCTCGCGTGAGCATCCGACAATCCGTGCGATTTCCTGGCGCGTGATTCGAATCTGCATGCCGTCAGGGTGTGTGATCGCGTCCGGCTGGCTTGCCAGATCGACCAGCGTCGCGGCAACCCGCCCGGTAACATCGAGAAACGCGAGGTCGCGTACTTTTGCACTGGTTTTGCGCAGGCGAGCAGCAATTTGACTGGTCAGCGCGAAAAGAATATCCGGTGCCTGATGCGCCAGTCGTTTGAACTGATCGTAATTGATTTCAGCTAATTCGACCTGACTGCGTGCAACAACCCAGGCGCTGCGATTGCTTTCCTCGTCGAAAAGCCCCATTTCTCCGAAAAAGTCACCCTTGTTCAAGTAGGCGAGAATGATTTCACGGCCTTCATCGTCTTCAATCACGACGCTGACCGAACCGTCCATGATGTAGTACAAGGTGTCCGGTTTATCGCCGTGATGAATGATCGTAGTTTTCGAAGCGTATTGGCGGCGGTGGCTGTGCTTGAGGAACGTTTCAACCCACTCTGCTTCTTGGGGGATGTTTCTTGGGGGCAGCATGTCCGTGTTCTCCGATGGTTGCTCTGGCGGTGTTGAAACCAATTGTTCGGCCAGATTCTTAGTATTGTAATCTATTTGCTTGAATATATTATACCTTTTGTTTTCTATATGCAGCTGATCGTCGGCAATATATGGCCGCACAGGCGTTAAACCGGTTTTGGAGCAGGACATGCGTGCGCGAGTTAAGTGGTTGGATAATATGAGCTTTGTCGGCGAGTCTGGCAGTGGGCACTCGATTGTGATGGACGGCGCGCCAGAAGCCGGTGGTCGCGATCTTGGAGTGCGCCCGATGGAGATGGTGTTACTTGGTCTAGGTGGCTGCAGTGCCTTTGATGTCGTCAGCATACTCAAGAAATCGCGTCAAAGTGTGACCAATTGCGAAGTGATGCTCGAAGCCGAACGCGTCGAATCCGTTCCAAAGGTGTTTTCCAAAATTCATATGATCTTTCGCGTTCAGGGAGATGACTTGTCAGACAAGCACGTTGGCAGGGCTGTCTCGCTTTCCGCAGACAAGTACTGTTCGGTTTCGCGCATGCTCGAAGCGACTGTCGAAGTTACTCACGAATACGAAATACTTGAAAATGGCACATAAAGTGCTAGGTATTAACCCAATACTCTAAAGAACGACAAATACTTGTCGACTAAGAGGACACAGGCAAGAAAAAGGGGCTAAACGCCCCTTTGTGTGTAGGTCTTCTTCTCTGAATGAAGTGACACGTTGCAAGTTTTGTTATTTTTTTGGATTTTATTGTTGTAAAGGAGTAATACGGCACTATATTTGTTATGTAATTCAGCTACTTTTGACATCGAGCTGATTGAACCAGTTTCCTCCTCCATCCTCCTTTGGTGGTTTAGGCGCGGCCCGCTACGGTTACCGCGCCTTTTTTTACCAGCGTGTAACCCTCGATGCAACACTTTTCACCGATCAGAATAAAAAAATGTCTGCGCGGGGAATCTCCGCATATTTTGTATTGTTTCGCTTCTCGCCGTAGTTTAAAATCGCCGGCTTTTCTTGGATAAGTCGGCCTTGAGCCGGGGTAAATTTGATGAAAACCGTAAGCGCCAAACCCGCAGAAGTCCGCCGTCAGTGGTTTGTCGTCGACGCGTCTGACAAGACGTTGGGTCGTCTTGCCACCGAAGTGGCTCGCAGGCTTCGAGGCAAGCACAAGCCTGAATATACCCCGCACGTCGACACGGGCGACTACATTGTTGTGGTTAACGCCGCAAAAGTGCGCGTAACCGGCAACAAGGCCCAGGATAAGATGTATCACCATCACACCGGGTACATCGGTAGCCTCAAGTCAATTAATTTCGATAAGTTGCGTGAAAAAGCGCCGGAGAAGATTATTGAAAAAGCGGTGAAAGGGATGCTACCAAAAAACGCGCTCGGTCGGGAAATGTATCGCAAACTTAAAGTCTACGGTGGTTCTGAGCACAAACACGCAGCTCAGCAGCCCGAAGCACTGGAAATCTAATCTTTCCATATTAACTGGATTAATCAATAGAGAACCTCATGGCAGAACAGCAGCACTATGCAACCGGGCGTCGCAAAACATCCAGCGCCCGCGTGTACCTGAAGCCTGGCACTGGCAGCATCATGGTAAATAACCGTCCGCTGGATGAATACTTTGGTCGCCAAACCGCGCGCATGGTTGTACGTCAACCACTGGAAACAGTCGAGTCGCTGGATAAATTCGATTTCCACGTCACTGTAAAAGGCGGTGGCAGCAGCGGACAAGCTGGCGCTGTTCGCCATGGCATCGCTCGCGCGCTGGTGTCTTATGACGAAGAAAATCGCGCCACAATGCGTCAGGCAGGTTTCCTGACCCGCGACGCGCGTGAAGTCGAACGTAAGAAAGTTGGTCTGCGCAAAGCACGTCGCGCAACGCAGTTCTCGAAACGCTAACCTTTTCAACATCAGCAGAATCTGCTCCTGGTTCTGCAACCCGTTGGGGGATCGTCTAGCGGCAGGACTACGGACTCTGACTCCGTCAACGGGGGTTCGAATCCCTCTCCCCCAGCCATAAAAACCCGCCTTGAGCGGGTTTTTTTATTGGCGGCCAGGGAGAGCGGCATGAGCACCCCGGGTTCGACAAACGTGTCGGGAACACGTTTGAGCGAGCGCAGCGAGTCCGTAGGATCGATCGCGTGATGCGATCGACAATCCCTCTCCCCCAGCCATAAAAACCGCCTTGAGCGGGTTTTTTTATTGGCGGTCAGGGAGAGCTTGATGAGAACCCCCGGTTCGACAAACGTGTCGGGAACACGTTTGAGCGAGCGCAGCGAGTCCGTAGGATCGATCGCGGGATGCGATCGACAATCCCTCTTCCCCAGCCACAAAAACCCGCCTTGAGCGGGATTTTTTATTGGTGGCCAGGGAGAGCGGCATGAGAACCCCGGGTTCGACAAACGTGTCGGGAACACTTTTGAGCGAGCGCAGCGAGTCCGTAGGATCGATCGCGGGATGCGATCGACAATCCCTCTCCCCCAGCC
>JBCCGL010000020.1:0-1511 GCA_039029275.1 Pseudomonadota bacterium
AAATAAAGTGTCACTCATAATAGTTTGATGATCGTTATCAGATTCTCAGTGAGTCGCACGCGCGAGGCCAAAGACCGAGTTGTGCATGTCACCTGTACAATCCAGGCGAGGCCGCGAAGGAAGTGCTGGACTGGTTGCAAACGGCACTTTGTTTCCAGAGCAATGCATCGGTTGGTAGAAAAAGCATGCTTAAAATTTGCTTGTTAGCAATCAATCAAAAGAGCCTTTGCACTTCATGAACGATATATCCCTCCTTCATTTAGCCTTATCCAGGAGTTCTGAGTATGACTCATACAGCAAAGGCATTTCGAGTGATTTTCAAAAAAGGATTTCGCGAAAGAGAATATAATCATCCATTTTGATTCTATTTCCTTCCCTCAAGTCTGAACTCATGGCTTGCTACATGAAGCCGATGTTGAAAGTTCTCCATTCTATTTCCGTGACCTGCATGCAGCGATTACATGTCAGGCCCGTAGCCTGGCCTGATTGTAGGGGGGTTCTTTTCTTCAGGCAGCGGAACTAACATGTATCGATACCATGGCAACGTGCCGTCTCTGGACTCGATCAATCCCCGGCTTCTGACATCAAACGTTAGTTGATTGGCGCGTGGCCGAACTAATACGGCGTCAAGCTGCCCGCGAATCTGAATCAAAGGACGATTCTCGGACGGCAGCGCAATTGATGTGATCGAGAAGTCGGGTCTCGCGGCCACTGCGCGCTCGACATATTGATTGATGTCGTTTCCAGACAAACTTTCGGTACCCGCTGTTATCGGAAGATCTGCGATTTCCGGTGCGCTGTAGCGGTGCTGCAGACCCCATTGTTCGAGCAGGTACCAGAGACCGGTGAGCGCCATTAGCAGAACAAACCAGAGGCTCCAAACCCCCACCCAGCGATGTACATTGCCCCAGTATCGCCGACGACTATTCACTGAGTCTTGGCCGTCATTTCGCACTTCGATTCGTGCGAGGGGATTGACGAGAAAACCGCGCCACCAGCGTTTGTAGATCACTGTGCCGCTGTACGCAGCGATTAACAAAGGAATGGCCAGCAGACCGACGATCGTGACCCCGACTTTGATGGGCAGCATCAGGTGGCGATGGGTTTGTCTGAAAAATCGCTGCCAGTTATTCCAACGCCCCGAACCGTTGACCTTGCTGGTGGCCGGGTCCAGGAAAATGCGAAATCGCTCGCCATTTTCATCGATGGCAATAGCCGTGGTCGCAAACCAGGAATCAATCGGCGCGTTAATGTTGAGTAGTTGCGCATTCGGTGCATACGTGCGCGCGTGCTCGTAGGACTTTCCCCAATCAATGTCACCTTGATTTGACAGGTCGGCGCGAAAGTCCGGCGACGCCAACCAGTCGATTTCGGCCGACACCGTCGCCAGCGTACCGGTGACAAGCACAAAGCTCATTAGCACGGACAGGTTGAGTCCGCACCAGCTGTGTAGCGAGAACCAAAACTTGCGGGTCATTCGTAATAAGCCAGGCACAGACAACAGCCTGTGC